>OZ241996.1:0-1593653 GCA_965204535.1 bacterium
CTGTTATCAGCCCCCAGAAACCCCGTTTTCCGCCGAAAAACCCGATTCGGGGCGCATTCGGGCCGCAAATGAGCGAAAGATGAGCGAAAAAAGACGCAAAACGGCCTCCGAAACCCCTCCGGGGACCCCGGAATTGCGCTTGACATGGCCATGAGAGGTGTTATATTTTCTGATAACAGCAATTATCGGACTCCAGAAAAGCCGTTTCGGTCGGAATCGACCGCCGACGTCATCCCTGCGCGGTTATATATGCGGATGACGGCCCTTCTATGTACCGCCGAACCCCGGAATGACGATGGAAAGCCGCCCCTGCGGGTCGTTGCGATTTACGTGGTTTCTGTAGGGACAGGCCCCTGTGCCTGTCCGAGGTCGCGACCTGTCCCTACGGATACCTCGCCCCAAAACCAACCCCCCCTACCCCCCCTTGACAGGGGGGTATAAAAAAGCAACACCCCGCAAAAAAGGATCAACTCCCCCCTTGAGGGTCTGGCTTCCCGAGGGGAAAGCCAGACGGTGAGCTAAGGGCGCAAGCCCGCAAGCGAACTAGTGGGGGGAGCTTTTATCTGTGGCATGTCCCCCCACCGCATCAGCCTTCGCAAAAAACGCTCGGCTTCTGCGACTCCCCCTCAAGGGGGGAGTTGATTCTTTCACTTCGACAGGAGGTGACAGCCCCCTCAAGGGGGGAGTGAATCCTCTCTGCTGGATAGCAAACAAGTCTGAAAGGGGGAGTGGATTTAGGATTCTTCTCGATGGAAGGAGTACCCCCCCTACCCCCCCTTGTCAGGGGGGTAAAAAAAGGCGATGCGCCCCCGCCTGACTGAGGGGGGGTTGCTTTTTTCTTCCTCCCGACAAGGGGGGAGATGAAAAGGCGACGCCCGTCGCCGATCGGTAGAGGGGGTTTTGGTTTTTCTTGCCCCCCTGTCAAGGGGGGGTAGGGGGGGCAGGACAGCCCCGAGGAGGGGCTGTCCTTTATCCCCTGAGGAGGAGGATTGGGGCGTTGCTCCTTTGACAAAGGTTTTTTCAACAACCCCTCCTCCGAGAAGTCCTAAGCCCCTACGAAAACGACCTCACCCTCGCTTCTCACTTGAACTTGCACAAAACGGCCAAACGTTTACACTAGGGCTTCCAACAAACTTCTTTCGTTCGCGTGGGGAAATCTATGCTCGGATACCAGGGAAAAATACTGCACATCGACCTCAGCAACCGCACGTCGCGCATCGAGGAATTCGGCGAGGAGATGGGCCGCACGTTCATCGGCGGAAACGGCTTCTGCGCCAAGATACTCTGGGATCAGCTAAAACCCGGCACCGACGCGCTCTCGCCCGAGAACGTCATCGTCTTCGCCGTGGGGCCCTACACGGATTCCGCAGTCCCCAGCGCCAGCCGCGCGTGCGCCGCCGCCATCAGCCCGCTCACCGGGCTTTTCTTCGATTCCACTTTCGGCGGTGCGTGGCCCATCACGTTAAAACGCACCGGGCTCGACGCCGTCGTCCTGCACGGCAAGGCCGATTCCCTCGTCTACCTCATGCTCACCGAAGAGGGCGTGGCGTTCAGGGACGCGAGCCATCTGAAGGGGAAATGGATCCGCGAGACGTGCGACACGATTACGGAGACCGAGGGCGGCACCGACGTGCTCGCCATCGGCCCCGCCGGCGAGAACCAGGTGCGCTTCGCGGCCATGGCGCACACCTGGCGCAAGAGCCGCGACGGCATCAGCGGTAGAGGCGGCATGGCGGCCGTTCTGGGCAGCAAGAACGTCAAGGCCATCGCCGCCCGCGGCAAGGCGAAGACCGCCTGGGCGGACGCCAAGGCGCTCAGGACCTACGTGAACGAGACGGCCGAGGACGTGCGCACGGGCACGGCGGCGCTCCACAAGTACGGGACGCCGATACTCGTCAACATGATCAACAAGATGGGCGCGCTCGGCACGCGCAACCTCATGAGCGAGATATTTGAGAACTGCGAGCCCATCAGCGGCGAATACATGCACGACAACTTCCTCGACAAGCACACCACCTGCCTCAAATGCCCGGTGGCGTGCGGCAAGAATTACCTGATGAAGGGCGGCGAATTCGACGGCCTCGTGTGGAAACTGCCCGAATACGAGACCATCTTCGCGCTCGGGACCATGCTGGGCATCGGCGACCCGGGCGTCATGCTCCAGGCCAACATGCTCTGCGACGAACTGGGCCTCGACACGATTTCGGCGGGCGTCACGCTCTCGCTCGCCTTCGAGAGCATGGAAAAGGGGCTCCTGAGCGAGGCGGAAGTCGGCGAGCCGCTCAAGTGGGGCGATTCGGCCACCATGCTGAGGCTCCTGGAGGACATGACCCACCGGAAAGGGTTCGGCGACAGGCTCGCGGAGGGCGGCAAGCGTCTGGCCGCGGAAATCGGCGGCGACGCGCCCAATCTGCTCTATGCCTCGCGCGGGCTCGAGCTTCCGGCGCACAGCGCGCGCGCGCTCAAGGGCATGTCCATCGGCTACGCCACGGGCACGCGGGGCGGCAGCCACCACGACACCCGCCCCACCCTGCAGTACGCCTCGGACCACGACAACACCTCGACCGAGGGCAAGCCCGCGTTCGCCGTGCGCACGCAGAACTTCACCGCGCTCGGCGATTCCATCACCCAGTGCCGCTTCACGGCCGAGCGCGGCTACGGGGCGATGATCAACGAGAAATACGCAGAGATGCTGAACCTCGTGACCGGGTGGGACACGACGGCGGATGAGCTGGAAGAAACCGGCGAGCGCATCTGCAACCTCGAGCGCGCCCTGCACGTGCGCGAAGGGGTGAGCCGCGCGGACGACATGCTCCCCTATAAAGTGATGCACGAGCCGATTCCCGACGGCCCGCACAAGGGGATGCACTGCCCGCCCGATGAGCTGGAGGGCATGAAGAACGAGTTCTACGGCATCCGGGGTTGGGATGAGAACGGGGTCCCGGCGGCGGCGACGCTCGGGAGGCTCAAGCTCGACGACGTGGCCGAGGCGCTGGCCGGCTCGGGCAACGGCGGGGGAAACGGCGCGGGTTAGGTCAGGCGGGAGTCCGTAGGGACAGGTCGAGACCTGCGGGACAGCCCCGAGGAGGGGCTGTCACTACGGACAAAAAATGGCTCATCACTCCGGTACGTGCCGTATTACCCAGAACAAAACGGGCAGACTCTCCCCCTCATTGAACGGAAGCGACAGCGCGAGTTGAAACGGGGCTTGTAGGGACAACCCCTCCTCGGGGTTGTCCTGCCCCCGTGGTTGTCCCATGTGAGGACAGGCACGGGGGCCTGTCCCTACGGGTAGAATTCAACCTGTCATTCCGGTGCATGCCGGAATCCAGAGAAATACGGGGTTGTTGAAAAAGCCCCCTGCGCACCCCCCTCGAATGGAGGCCGTAGGGGTCAGACATATATGTCTGACCCCGTGGCGCCCTTGTCAGCGGCTGCAAAACCAACCCCCCCTACCCCCCCTTGTCAGGGGGGTATAAAAAGGCGACGCCCACCGCAGATAGAGGGGCTTTTGCTTTTTCTTGCCCCCCTGACAAGGGGGGGTAGGGGGGGTTGCCTTTATCCCCTGAGGAGAGGGACTTTTTCAACAACCCCACAACGGGCGGACACGTCGCTCCGCCCCTGCGGAAAGCGAGTCGTTCAAACTCGAAAACTCTCCCTTCCCGGTCGGGAAACAACCAAGCCGTGCGGAATTCATCCTGCCTCCCTCTCACCAAGGAGAATCCCATTCTGCCCGGAGGCTGATCTCGCTCTCTCCTTCATCAGTCGAGAGCGGCCCTCAATCGGGAGCGACGCATTTGCCCGCATTTGCCGTTATTGCGTTTCGGGCGAAATGCGCGAGAATCCCCGCGCGGAAAGCGAGTGTTCTCATAGACGCGGGGAGGAAGAAAATGGAACGAGCGATTCGGATCCGACCCGCGCTCCGCGTTCGGAGTGCAGCGCGGGCGCATACGCCCGCAGCCGGCGCCGCCGCCCGCGCGACGGAGCCCTCCCGCAACGGGAGCGCGCCCGCGGATTCCGGATCCAGGACGGGCGCATTTCCCCGCAGTTGCGGCGCACGCGCGCTTCGGCGGCCCGGAGACGGCGGTCGCGCTCTCACGCCACGCCCCGTGAGGGAATTCCTGAAAAATACCGTAAATACCGATAAATTCACGGGGTTTTTCGATAAAAAAGTGAAAAACTATTTCATTGATCTTCAAGGGGTTATGGGTTTCAGGGGCCGTTTTCCGGCGAATTTCGACACAAAAAAATTTCAGGAGTTATGTAAAATTCAGGCGGGGTATTTCTCCACCAGGCGCTTCGCAATCACGATCCGCTGGATGTCGTTCGTGCCCTCGCCTACTTGCAAGAGGATGGAGTCGCGGTAATAGCGCTCGACCGGCAGCTCCTTGATGTAGCCGTAGCCCCCGTGGATGTGCACGGCGGCTTCCGAGGCTCTCTGGCAGGCGTCAGACGCGAAGAGCTTCGCCATGCCGGCTTCCAGGTCGCAGCGCACGCCCTGGTCCTTCATGCGCGCCGCGCGGTAGGTGAGCTGGCGGGCCGCTTCGAGGGAAGTCGCCATGTCGGCGAGTTTCATCTGGATGGCCTGATGCCCGGCGATGGGCTTGCCCATGCTCTTTCTCTGCTGGGCGTACTTGATGGAATCCTCAAAACAGGCGGCATGAAGCCCCACCGCCCGGGCGGCCACCTGGATACGCCCCAGTTCCAGGGCCGCCATGAGCTGATGAAATCCCCTGTTCTCCTCGCCGATCAGGTACGATGCCGGTACCGGGCAATCCTCAAAAACCAGTTCACCCGTCCGAAGGCCCTTGTAGCCCATCTTGTTCAGGTGGCGGCTGACGCTGAAACCGGGCAGGTTCCTCTCCATGAGGATGCAGCTTATCCCCCGGGTGGGTTTTTCCGCCTTGGGGTTCGTACGGGCCATGATCGCGAAATGCGTGGCGTTCTCGCTGTTGGTGATGAACATTTTCGAGCCGTTCACGACGTAGTCCTGCCCTTCCCTGCGGGCGGACGTTCTCAAAGCCGCGACGTCGGAGCCGCCATCCGCCTCGGTGATGCCGATGCCGAAGCGCATTTTCCCCTCGGACACCTCCGGGAGCCATTCCCGGCGCTGCTCGTCGTTGCCGAATTCGTTGATCATCCATCCCACCATCGAATGGCTGCCGAGCACGCCGGTCAAGCTCATCCAGCCCCGCGCCAACTCCTCGGTCAGAACCGTAAAACTCATCGCGTCCATCTCGCTGCCGCCATAACACTCCGGCACGAGCGCGCCGAAATATCCCAGTTCCTTCATCCGGTCGACCAGCGGATGGGGGTACTCGTCCTTATGCTCATACTCGCTGGCGACCGGAATCACCTCTTGATTCACGAATTGCCGAACGCTGCTTTGCAGCGCGGTCTGAAACTCGCTCAACTGGACATCCATTTCTTCGCTCCCGGAATTACGCGCGACAACAGCTTTGCGTTTTCAACCGAACAACGAGAGCCCGCCCATCTCTTCGGGGATCAAGAGCCGCTCGACGGTCTCGCCGTTTTCCAAATGTTTTTCCACGATTTCTTCGGCATCCTCCGGCCTCACGCCGCCATACCAGACATTGTCGGGCATCACGCAAACAACTGCGCCGTTCTCGCAGACATCCATGCAACTCGTCGCCAGTATGCGCGCCCGGCCCTTGAGGTTTTTCTCTTCCAGAAGGGATCTCATCCGCTCGCGGACCTCCAGAGAACCGCAGTGGGTGCAACTTCCCTTGGGATGGTCCGCCGCACGTTCGTTCGTGCACACCAAAACGTAGCGCTTTTCCCTGAACATTTCTTCCACCTCGGGGGCTGATGATGAGACGGATATCCAGTATTTCCCATGACTGCACGAAAAGTGCTCTTCACTTCCTTTCAGAACCGTATGGAAGCTAACATTTATGAAACCTCCGTTCAACGGGAATCTTCTTTTCCTTTGTTTGAATTGAAGGTGCAAAACGGCATAATATATTGATATCGGGCTGCGCATTCTGTGGGGATAGCGGATAATGTCTTCTGAAACGCATGAGAACCGACCCAAACGTGTCTTCCTCTTCGCCACGTGCCTGGTGGACCAGTTTTTCCCCGAAGTCGGCGAGGCGACCGTCCATTTGATCGAGAGCGCGGATATCGAGGTGATTTACCCGGAAGGGCTCACCTGTTGCGGACTCCCCCACTTCAACAACGGTTTCAGGGCGGAGGCGAGGAAAATTCTCGAACCCCAACTGCGCCTGCTGGAGGGAGACATTCCGATCATCGTGCCCTCGGGGTCTTGCGGCTGGATGCTCAAAAGCGTTTTACCCACCTTGTTCCCGGACGACCCGTGGGAGCGGGAAAAAGCCGCGCAAATCTCCGGGCGCGTCATCGAATTGTCCCAATTCCTGTGCAAGATAAAAGTGGACGATTTCGGCGCCAAGCTCCCCGGGAAAACCGTCTATCACGATTCGTGCCACCTTCTGCGCGGCATGGGAGAAAACCAAACGCCCCGCCAGTGCCTCGACATGGTGGCCGAGAACCGGGAGGAATTGCCCGATTGCGACCGCTGCTGCGGGTTCGGCGGCTCGTTCGCCGTTAAATTTCCGGAAGTCTCATGCGCCATGCTTGACGAGAAGATCAAATCCGCCGAGAAAGTCGACGCGACCTGGCTCGTGGCGGCAGACGCAGGCTGCATGCTGCACATCTCGGGTGGATTATCGAAACGAAATTCGAAAATCAAACTTCTCCATCTTGCGCAGGCCCTCTCCGGACCAAATAACCCGGGTTGGCCCGAGGAAGACCAGACTTGAATACGCCTTTCAACGAGCGCGCGACTTCCGCACTGATCAACATCCCTCTGCAGGAAGCCCTCCACGCGGCTACGGGCAAATTCGCCAACCAGCGCGCTCAGGCTTTCGAATCAACCGCGGCGCCGCTTGCCCTACGGGCGAAAGCCAGGGAAATTCGCAGAAAAACATTCGACGAGATCGACAAGCACCTCGAAACCTTGTTCGGGAGCCTCCAGAATCTCGGCGTGCACCTACATTCTGCGCCCGATGCGGATTCCGCAAAACGAATCATCCTCGAAATCGCCCACAAACACGGGGTCGAAACGGTCGTCAAGAGCAAATCCATGGCGTCCGAGGAGATCCATCTGAATCAAGCATTGGAGGCGGCGGGGATCACCCCCTATGAAACCGACCTGGGCGAATGGATACTACAACTGGCCAATGAGACGCCGAGTCACCTCGTTGCTCCCGCCATTCATAAGACGTTGCAACAGGTACAAGACCTTTTCCGCGAGAAAGTAGACCCAAACGCCGGCTCGGACCCCCAGGAACTCACATCAATCGCGCGGGAGAAATTGAGAACGGAATTTATGCGGGCGGGGATGGGAATCAGTGGTGTGAATTTCGCTGTGGCGGAAACCGGAACACTTTGCCTCGTCACGAACGAGGGGAACGGACGGCTCGTTACTACTTTACCCAAAGTCCATGTCGCCATTATGGGGTTCGAAAAAGTAGTCCCTACACTGCAAGAGGCGCTTACGCTTCTCTCCGTGCTCCCTCGCAGCGCGACGGGCCAGAAACTCACGAGCTATTTCACCATGCTCACCGGGCCGAGGAGAAAAGATGAGGCCGACGGACCCGATGAGGTTCATCTCGTGCTCCTCGACGGGGGGCGTTCCAGGCATCTCGGGACGCCGTTTCAGGAGGCGTTTCATTGCATCCGCTGCGGAGCTTGCCAAAACGCCTGCCCGGTTTTCCAGACAGTCGGCGGCCACACGTACGACTCCGTGTACGGGGGCCCAATCGGTTCGATCTTAAGTCCCATGCTCCGCGGCCTTGACGTTTCAGGAGAACTGCCTGCGGCATCAAGTCTATGCGGCGCCTGCATGGACGCCTGTCCCGTATTCGTCGATATTCCCCGCATGTTGCTGGAAATGAGAGAAGCGAGAAGGGTCAGGAAAAACAACGCGCTCTTCGAGAGATTTTCGTTTCGCTTGCTAAGCATGGCGATGCGCAAACCCTTCGCTTGGGAGACGGGTTTCAAGGCGGCATCTATTTTTTCCAGATTCCTGAACGCCAAAGCGGCAACATGGCTGCCGGGCCCTCTCGGTGCGTGGGCGCAGGGACGCGAGCTTCCGAAAATTGCGAAAAAAAGTTTCCGCGCACGCTGGCGGGAGAAAAAACGAAGGGGCGTCGATTCGTCTACAGCACCTCATGACACACCACGAGCCAGCGATCAGGACGCGGTAATCGAAAAGACCCACCAAGCCCTGGAGTTGGCGCACGGCTTGTCGCACGGCCACTTTGAAAGCATCGCAGGCCCTCTGCCGGAAATCAGCGTCCCAGACGCCGCTGCCCGCTTCGCGGCAGAGTTCGAAGCGGTAGCGAATCCTGTTCATCGCCCGCTTTCCGTGGATGACGTTCGGGAGTATGTGCTCGATCTGGCAGCCAAATGGAAAGAATACCCCGTCGCCATCAGCGACGGCCTGCCGGTCGAAGTAACCTCTTGGCTTATGGATGAAGGGTTTGACGTGGTTCCCCCATCGAGCGAGGGAGATAACCGAGACGCTATCGCCCGTTGCGGCATCGGGATTACGGGCTGCGACTGGGCGATTGCGGAAACAGGCAGTATTGTCCTCCGGAGCGGGCCCGGCCATCCGCGCCTTCACTCCCTGCTACCGGAAACTCACTTGGCCCTCATTCCTGAAAAGAACATCCTGCCCCATATATCCTCGCTGGGACCTGAACTCGAAAGAACCCTCAAGCAAGGAGAAGGAACCTCGCCCAGCTGCGTGAATATCATCACGGGACCCAGCCGCTCGGCCGACATCGCCCTGACACTCATCAAAGGTGTACATGGTCCACGTGATGTTTTTGCGATTATCGTTCCTGACGTGCTCACCGCGGGAGACTCGTGATTAGTCACCTCCCCGAAGCTAAAATGAAGTATTTCGCACGACTCTATGAATAAACCCCTCGAGTAAATGGTCTACCCGAGGGGTCTATTATTGTTCTCCGTTTTTCAGAATCGGTGACGCTAAAACCTAAATGTCATAGTAGAGATGGAATTCGTGGGGATGCGGACGCAGTCGAACCGCATCCACTTCCTCTACACGCTTGTATTCGATCCAGTTGTCAATGACATCCTTAGTAAACACGTCGCCTTTCAGCAAGAATTCATAGTCCGCCTCGAGCGCATCCAGAGCCTCGGGGAGACTTCCAGGCGTCTGCTGAACGTTGCCCTTTTCCTCAGGGTCGAGATCGTAGAGATTCTTGTCGATAGGCTCAGGCGGCATAATTTTATTCTGAATGCCGTCCAGACCTGCCATCAGCATCGCGGCGAAGGCCATATAGGGGTTGCATGAAGGATCAGGGCAACGGAATTCGACCCTCTTGGCCTTCTCGCTTGAAGAATACATCGGAATGCGCACGCATGCACTTCTGTTGCGGCAGCTATAGATCAAGTTGATAGGCGCCTCATAACCCGGCACCAAGCGGCGGTAGCTGTTCGTCGTCGGGTTCGTAAAAGCCAACAATGCGGGCGCATGCTTCAACAAACCACCAATGTAGTAAAGCGCGTCAGGACTCAAGTCGCCATAAGTCCCCGCACGATACATGATATTATTGTCGTCTTTCCAAATGCTCTGGTGGCAGTGCATTCCGGTGCCGTTGTCGAGAAAAACGGGTTTCGGCATAAAGGTCGCCGTCTTTCCATGCTTTCTCGCCACGTTCTTGACGATGTATTTGTACTTCATCAGCTTATCCGCCGTGGTCACCAGAGTGTCGAATCGAATATCGATTTCACATTGTCCGGCCGAGGCCACTTCATGGTGGTGCACTTCACACTCGACGCCACATTCGAGCATCGCCAACATCATCTCCGAGCGAACGTCCTGTAGCGTGTCGTTGGGCGGCACGGGGAAATAACCTTCTTTGTAGCGGTTTTTGTGACCGAGGTTCGGATCTTCGTTGGCGCCCGTGTTCCAGGCGGCCTCACATGAATCAACCTCGTAGAAAGCATGATTTTCCGAACCAGAGTAGCGCACGTCGTCAAACACGAAAAATTCAGCTTCGGGGCCGAAATAAGCGACATCCCCGATACCTGTAGACTTCATATACTGTTCCGCCTTGATGGCAATGTGGCGGGGGTCCCGATCGTAAAGCTCGAGCGTAACAGGGTCCTTGATGTCACAGATAAGAACCAGGGTCGGAATTTTCAGGAATGGATCCATGAACGCGGTCGTCGGATCCGGAATAAGAAGCATGTCGCTCTGATCGATGCTTTGAAACCCCCGGATGCTCGAGCCGTCAAACCCGACACCTTCTTCGAAGGTATCTTCTTCAAGAGTATCGATGTGCGCCGAGAAGTGCTGCCACATACCGGGCATGTCTATGAAACGATAGTCAACCATTTGGGCACCGCTTTCCTTAGCCAACTTCAAGACATCTTCAACCATCTGTTACACCTCCATACGGAATGCGGTTTTGCGAGAAATTAGCGACACAAAACCAGGATTTGTTCAGCCCTTCAGGCTTCGTTATGACACGATGGCGCCTACTGGACGCCCTTCCTCGAGAATTTCGCTAAGATTTCCACACAACTCCTTCAGTCTGGTCGTATCTTCTATTTTTTGACCGCTGTCGTCCGTGATGTAGAAGGCATCCACCGCACATTGGCCCTCCGTGGTAATTTTGGCCCGCGAGATGGATATGCCCTCTTGCGCGAAGAATTGAGCAATCTGCGCAAGAAGGCCATGTCTGTCCGGCGCAACTACTTCCAGAACTGTCGCATCTTCACTCGCCGTCTGGTCGAATTCGACCAGTATCGGCAAATCGAATGACATCCGTTTCTTCAAGCGCAAATACTTTTTGCTCCGTCCCAAAAATTCAGACAATCCCAGTTGGCCCGACAGTAATTCCTCCAGCGATTCTCGAAATTTTTTCCAAAGACCTTCATCGACGACAGCCTTTCCCTCAGCATCCACTACCTCGAACGTATCGATCACCAGACCGTCCTCGCGTGTATATACTTTCGCATCCAGAATGTTGAGCTCATACACTGCAAACGCGCCAGCGACGAGCGCGAACAAGCCGAGTTGATCCTTGCACAAAAGCGTCAAGAGCGTATGTCCCCGTCTTCTGCGGTGCGTGATGTCGACCTCGCATATCGTTTCATCCGAAATACGGGTTCCAAGCTCAATATGGCGCAGGATGTCTTGTGGTGGAGTTCCTGTACGGTATCTATCAGGCATGGACTTCATGTGCCCGGCAATTTCTTCGCGCCCTATCCGGCTTCCTCCAGCCCTCGCCTCCAAACTCACCTGCTCTACGATGTCTTCCGTGCGCTTTCTTCTGTACAAATCCTCTCCCGTTTCCATCACCCTGAGCACTCGTTTGTACAGTTCGTAGATTAAAGCACTTCTCCACTCATTCCATATACCCGGAGCGACGGCGGATATATCCGCATAGGTCAAGAGATAAAGCATTTGGAGTCTTTCCACCGTCTCCATTTTATCGGCGAAATTGCTGATCAAGACAGGATCGTCGATATCACGCCTTTCAGCCGTGATGCTCATTTCAATGTGGCAAGCCACCAAAAATTCGATGATGCTTCCCTGGTCCGCCGGCAGGCCCATACGCATAATGATGTCGGGAAGTGCGGATGAACTCTTGTGCACATGCCTCGGCCCTCTAGCCTTTCCTATATCGTGAAACAAAAGCGCAAGCCTCAAAATGTTGGTGCGCTCCATCTCTCTATGGATATGGGCCACTTGTTGCAAGGACACGTCTTTCGTGTATGTGAGTTCATCCAATGCCGCCAGGGTCAACAAAGTATGTTCATCCGCCGTATACCGATGGTAGTGGTCGTACTGGACGAAACATGTCAGAGGTTCAAACTCGGGGAGATAACGACCCAACAGACCGAGACCGTGCATTTCGTGCATCGTAGTCGCCACACCGGCCTTGCCACTCAATATCCGCAAGAAGCTGTCCCTCACATCCGGCGAAGAGCGAAAATTATCGTCGACGGTATCCAAGTGGGCTCGAACAAAGTTTCTTACGTTCGGGGATAAACGGCACCCGAAGCGATATTGACACTCGAATATCTTCATCAGGCCTGTAGGATTTTCAAGGATTGCTTCAGGATTGGATTCATCCAGAACGAGCGAATGGTAGTCCTGCAAAGCCAATCCATCTTCGAGGGGTTGGAGGCGGGGCTTTCTGTTGACCCATCTTCTACTCTTCAGATGGTCTTCTAGGATTTCAAAAAAATCCCGGCAAAAAATGTGCAAGTCTCTGGCATGCAAGAAGTAATCGCGCATCAAGCACTCACTGGCCAAAGCGCTTTCTTCATCTCCATAACCCAACGCGGGAGCGATTTCGGCCTGCGCCGGAAAATTCAGCATATCGTTTTTGGCTTTTGCGCGTATGTGGAGTTGGGCTCGGATACGAAGAAGAAAATCATAAGCCTTCATCGCCTTTTCATACTCCGCTTGCGGCACCCAGCCCTTGCGCCATATTTCGTCCATTTCCTTCAGGCCAAAAGCCTTGGCCAACCAGCAGACAGCATGGAAATCCCGCAAGCCCCCCGCGCTTTCCTTCACGTTCGGCTCTAGGACATAAACCGAAGGATCCCATGAGCGGTATCGTCTCATTCGCTCTTCAAGGCGATTTCGAAGATGCGAACTTTTCGCGACACGCTGCAGGTAACTATCAAATTTCTTGTTGAATTCCCGAAAAACTTCTTTGCTACCCGCCAATAATCGATTCTCCAGCATAGCGGTTTCGCTTTGGTAATCTTCTTTGGCTATTTTCAGACAATTGGAAATGGTTCTGGCACTATGACCGATCGTAAGACCTGCATCCCACATTAGATACAAAACAGATCGTATCAATTCACTGATTTGCCCCTCATGTCCCGAAAATAGAAACAACAGATCGATATCCGAGCCGGGAGACAATTCCTCCCGCCCATACCCGCCAATCGCTACCAAAGCGCATGAAAACGCCTGCTCGTCTTTGCCAGATTTTCCCCTTTCTCCCTCCAAGGCATACGCATAGACTTGAGCAATATACGCATCCATGAAATTCGCATGGGCTTGACACAACTCATATCCGCCCGCGCCTTCATGCTGCGCATTGCATATATGTTCGCCTGCCTGCGCGTACGCCTCCTTGATATAGCGGAGAAAACCGCTTCGTTCCCACCCGCTAGCGGCAAGAGTAGTTTCCCGGATATCGTTTTGAAGTTTTAATAAATGATTGAGAGATGGCGTCATCGGAAGATATCGTTAAATCGCCTCCACACCTCGTTCTCCAGTACGAATTCGGACGGTTTCCTCGACGGGCTGCACATATATCTTGCCATCCCCGATTTTTTCCGTTCTCGCAGAGCCCATAATTGCGTCGATAATAGTCTCCACGCTGGAATCTTCACATATGATCTCCAGTTTGATTTTCGGCAAAAAATCGACGACATACTCACTTCCCCGATATAATTCCGTATGTCCCTTCTGCCTTCCGAAACCCTTCACCTCGGTCACCGTCATGCCCGCCACACCGATGGCTCCAAGCGCTTCTTTTACCTCGTCCATCTTGAAAGGTTTGATTATCGCAACAACCAATCGCATGTCCTGTATCCCCCAAGTTCAAGTGAAAGTTCCAATGGGATGGTTTCCATCGACTATAACATGCAATGGTTGATCGTCAATCAATAAACCCCATGAACAGCAGCTCTCTGCATCCATTCAAACGGATTATTTACACGAAATATGTTTCCATGGTGTTACATGGGAATGATGAACAATTTCAGATTTTCGCGAAATCCTGGAAATTTCCTCAAATCGCACCACCAGAAGGTTGCGCGAGACGGCACTTTTCCATACACTTTGCGGCTGGTTCTTTCGTATTCTCCCTGACTTCAAGGCGTTTTATTCATTTCCGTAGGAGAAATTCAGCAATGGAATGCACGCTTTTAGAAGCGCCAGTAGAATGCCATTTCGCATCGAAAGGCTATAATGGCCAAAACCAATGCTCATACAACGGGAGTTCCTGTTTCCCCGTCGTCGAGGAATGCCTTTCGGGTGATGACGAGAAAGCGTGTGAACACATCTTGGAGCTTCCAAAAGGAAAGTTCTGCTCTAAATTCCCCAATCCGGAAAATCGTTGGGAACGCGGCAGATGCCCTCTCGCGACGCATATCAAAGTAGACTTTGAGGCCCCTCTGGAGAAAAAACTCAACCCTCTGAAAGCCTCGAAGCGAGCCGCACGAGGAAACTAAAAGTCAAACATATTGATTAAGGAACTCTCTACGTCACAACAAAGCCGCGCTCTTCAGAACGCGGCTTTGTTGGCGAATGATTTCTAAGCCGACAGAAGGGCCAAAACACCCGCAATAATGAATATCTGATCAGCGGCCACTTCCATGAGTCCGCTATGACCCAGTATCTTTTGGGAATACCAGTATAGGCATGCGCCCGCATACATGACCGGAACGAGCATCGCATAGCCGAACAACGGAGCTACCCACCCGTTTATGCAGGCGCTCACGAGAGCGACGGCCAATGCGGCGCAGATGGTCCCCATAAGCGCTTCGGTCTGCGCCTTTCCGAAAACGATCGGCAATGTCTTCTTGCCCACGATTCTATCGCCTTGAATGTCTCTCAACTCCATCAAGCCGGTTCGGAAGAAAACTAAACCGAAAGCGAAGAAAATCGACACCACCCAGCCCGTGGAAATCGCTTGAGAATTCGCCAGCGCGGGCAAAACCGCCATGCTGAAGGTCCAGCCCAATGCAAGAACGAGAA
Source organism: bacterium (assembly GCA_965204535.1). Classification (GTDB taxonomy): domain Bacteria; phylum UBA8248; class UBA8248; order UBA8248; family UBA8248; genus Bin107. The sequence goes on from OZ241996.1 coordinate 14,807, forward strand.
TTTTCAAAGCCGGGAGATTCATCACCCGCCCCACGAGTGCGCGAGGCTCGAGCTTCAGGCTGCAAAAGATGGCCCACATCAGACCAGCTATCAGAATACCCCCGGTCAGGTAGGAGATACTCATCCCGAACGCGATGGATACCAAGGCGGCCACCCATGACAGGGTCAATAGAATGAGTTTGTGTTTTTCATAAAAAAGAGCTCGATTGGGTTCATTGTATCTATCCGCCTCATAGCTGACACAACGATTTATCGTATGAGCCGCGAAGAGATAAAGGCCTGCCGTCACAGCGAGTCTCATCGAGAAGGGAAAACCACCCAATTTCGCGATGGCGATGCTACCCAGCAACGCTGATAAGAAAAGAAGAACATTCGCTCTCGACAACACCTTGAGAATATCAACAAGCTTATCTGTGATATTTGGATTCGGATCGGGAATCGCCTCGATACGGTTGACGACGCGCCTGATCATCCAATCCGGCGTAGAGGCGCCCGCCGTTACGGCGATGTTCTTGTATTGCTGCAGGAATTTTTCGTCAATCTCATCTTCGGTTTCAATGAGAATCGAATCCGCGCCTCCCTCCTGCGCCACCTCCACCAAGCGGTTCGTGTTGCCACTGTTGCGACCTCCGACGACGACCATCAGATCGACATCGGGTGCCAATTTCTTTACCTCTTCCTGACGAACCTCTGTTGCATCGCAAATCGTATTGAACATTTGGGCCTGGGGATATTTCCGCAAAATCGCTTCTTCCACACCTTGCCACTCGCGCATGTTGATGGTCGTTTGCGCAACCACTACGACAGGTCGATCGCCGATGTCCGGGAGCCCGGACACATCTTCCATGCACGTTATCAGATGGCTGCCGGCCTCCGCGTAGCCCTTGTGGCCATCCACCTCCGGGTGACCTTCTTCTCCAATAATTACTGTGAATGCACCCATGCGAGAATGCTTTCTGATGACCCCATGCACTTTGGCAACGAGGGGACAGGTAGCATCTCGAATGCCTGCGCCCGAATTTCTTAAACGATCGCGAACCTGCGGCGAGATGCCATGCGCCCGGATGACGACCAGACTCGTACTGCTCGGCGTCTCCTGGGGATCGGAAACAAGAACGCTTTTCTGCTCCAGCAATTCCACCGTTTGCGGATTGTGAATCAACGGCCCATGTGTGAGAACTTCGCTGGATGCATCATTGGCCGTGTCCAAGGCGATATCGAGCGCTCTTTCCACTCCCCAGCAGAAACCAGCCGTCTTAGCCAGCTTGACTCTCAATCGTATCCCTCCTGAAACTTGCAACGTAAGATACGTTCATACTCCCAAGACAATCCCATGCACACTATAACGCCACTCTCGATTCATATGCAATAAAAATACAATTTAACCTTCATGCGAACAGCGAAGCCGCTCAAAGCGAATTTCGATGATAGGCGGGGCATGTTTTAGGTGAACCAGATCCGAGATTCGGAACCATCCCCCGGAAGCATCCAGAACCACCTCGCCGACCGTTCTGGGAAGATCGAATCTCCTCGGGCCGCAACTGCCGGGATTGAAAAACACGGTTTTGTCAATCATTCGGCAAAGCGGTTGATGGCTGTGCCCGAAAATCACCAAATCCATTGCTTCCTGTTCAACAAGCATCTTGAATTCCTGAGACGGCCCTCCACGGTGCCAGACTATATGCTGAATCATGATGCGCCAGCCTGCCACAACGGTTGTCAACCGCACCGGCGCCAAAGTGGACGCATCCACGTTTCCCGAAACACAGGAGACAGGGGCAATGCTCTCAAGTTCCGGCAAGATCGAATCAGAACCCACATCGCCAGCATGAAAGATATGATCCGCGTCCTGGCAAAACTCGACCACATCTTGCGCAAGGCGCCCATGCGTATCGGACAACACGCATAATCTGACGCTCAAAGTCATTTTCCGTTGTCTCGCGGGGATTCAGTGCGAATCGCAGACTGGCGCGCTCGCTCCCTCAAGAGGAAATCGAGGGCATCCCTCTCAAGTCGGGCAATCGTAACTTGCGTTTTGCCCCATAATGCCCATGTTCCGGTAGATCTCATTGTTTCCGCCATCCGAGAAGACAATCCATACGCGCTAAATTATAGGTAAATACTAACTTTTTGACCTGCTGCCCAACACGATGCCCATTAATATGATGGAACATGCGAAGAAGCGGCTGGATGTAGGAACTTCCTGAAGCAGCCACCATGCCAATCCGGTAGCCACCAACGGTTCTCCCACAACAGCAAGCGCCACTTTTCCCGGGTGCAAATGGCCCAACGCATAGTTGACAGAGGTATGACCGACCAATGTCGGGACAAGTATCATGGCGAATAACAGAAGCCAGGTATCGTTGGAATATCCACTGAGAGGTTGTTCCAAAATGATAGCGGCCCCAATCAGTAAGATCCCGCTGAATCCATAGCACCCCGTCACGTATGTTGCTACAGGAATTTTTATTCTCAGCTTACGGCCACACAACATGTAGGCAGAAGCCATTACAGCCGCAGACAATGCGAGGAGATTTCCCCAGAAGCTATCATCCCGGCCCACAAAGTCGGAATACGCTAAAACTGCACTGCCACCTATAGCCAACACCACACCCAGCCAAAAATTCCGCCCTTCCCTCTCTCCCAACAGAACGACGGCGCCTATGCCTGCGAATATGGGGTTGGTCGTCGCAAGCACTACGGAACTCGCGACAGACGTATGCGACAACGACTCTATCCAAAACGCAAAATGAAACGCCAAAAATATACCGGAACCCGCCCAAATTATCTTCTCCTTGAGCGACAAAGCACCCCATATATACATGGCGTTCTTCGCTGTGAACGGCAGCAGCAACAAAGCGCCTCCGCCCATACGGTATGCCGCTATCGCCAGAGGTTCAGCGTCCGCCAATCGTATGAGTATGGCGGAACAACCAAGGGCAATGACCCCAACGAACAAATAAAAATACAAGGGAATTTTCATACTTGAAAAAACCAGATACAGATGAAGTCAAACTTAGGACTTGGAAGATTCCTACAAACCATTTATAAACTGCGAGATTAAATCCCCGACCACACCCGGTTGCTCCAGCATCACCATGTGACCAGATTCTGGGACAATGGTTAATTTCGCATTTGGAATCTTCTCAGACATAAATTGCGAATATTTGGGGGGCGTCAAAAGATCGTCTTCTCCACATAAAATTAACGCGGGGGCAGAGATAGATTCCAATTCAGAAAGGACATCGAACCGATCGCACGCTACAAAATCATGGTACAGGGTACCCATATTACATCTCAGCAAACTCCTAGTGCTTTCCCGGATTAGAGATGGGTCCGCTGCCGGGGAAAAAGCATAACTTATAATTTCATCCACAGTTTTTACTAAGTCGCTTTTCACACCGTTTAGGATAGAATCTCTCACTCTAAGTTTTGCGCCCGTGCCAATAAGAATGACACCTCTCAGCAACTCGGAATGTGTCATAACACTTTCAAGAACTATGGCACCCCCCATCGAATGACCGGTTAGATAAACGGATTTCAATTTCTTAGCTTCTAAGAATTGAAGAACCAATCGACTGTATTCTTTAATATCCGAGATTTGAGCTACACCAGACTCACCATGACCGGGCAGTTCCAGAGCCAAACTGCCCACGCCTTTTCCCGCCAAATTGCGCATTAAGGGAATCCAGCTATCACGATTCCCTCCCGCTCCATGAATGCACACAACGATGCTACGTGAAACCTGGGGACCTGCCTCGCAATAAGCGATCCTGTGGCCAGATAAACTCAGTGCACCTGGACGTAACCAAGACAAATAGAAGATTTCCTAAACTGTCGGCGAGCTAACGATTAGAGACTTAAAGGGCACGATCAATAGCGGCCTTCAAATCGGCCTTGGATTTCACTCCCACGACCTGCTCCACCACCTCGCCCCCCTTAAACAACATCAATGTCGGGATGCCACGAATTCCGAATTTCGTCGGAACAGATGGATTCTCATCGATATTCAACTTTCCGATGCGTACTTTCCCAGCGTACTCTTGGGCAAGTGCTTCAACCGTAGGCGCAATCATTTTACAAGGAGCACACCATTCTGCCCAAAAATCAACTAATGTGGGCGTATCTGAGTCAATTACATCCGTCTCGAAGTTCTGATCCGTAAACTCGAAAACCCCTTCCGCCATTTCATTTCCTCCGGGAGTAGAATCCATCAGGCTGGGAAAATCGATAGATATCTACATCCATTCCAAAAGTCGCAACTACAAATGGACATGACGTCGTTTCGACCAACGAAACGTAGAGTATCATTCCTTATTGGTTGAAAGGCGTCAACTCCACTGCCCCAACTTCATATCCGGATTTTCGATAAGGCAATGAACAAAAGGAGGCATATCAATGAATTTCAAGGCGTTTCTACTGGTTCTTCACCTGGGATATCACTTACCAAGACTTGTCTTCTCTTCACGCCATCCGCCGGACCGATGATTCCTTCTTGCTCCATACGCTCAATCATGCGCGCCGCCCTATTATACCCAATCCTCAAATGTCTCTGGATGAGAGAGATGGACGCCTCGCGCGTCCTGGAGACGAGCGCAATCGCATCATCATATCTCTCATCATATTCGTCATCGCTATTTAGTTCATTCTGAGAGGCGTTCTCCTCTTCTACAAACCAATCCTCCCTGAATACCGCTTCCCCTTGGGATTTCCAGTGCGCAACGAGTTGAGAAATCTCACTATCTGAAACATATGCCCCATGAATGCGAACAGGAGTACTGGACCCGGGGGGCACAAAAAGCATGTCCCCTTTGCCCAACAGGCGCTCCGCCCCATTCGAATCCAGAATAGTTCTCGAGTCCGTCCGAGTAGCGACGCGGAGTGCCATTCTAGACGGGAAATTCGCTTTGATCAGACCCGTGAGAACATCCACAGAAGGACGCTGGGTAGCCACCAGCAAATGAATTCCGGAAGCACGGGCCATTTGGGCCAGGCGCGTCATCGATTCTTCCACCTCACGTGGTGCAACCATCATGAGATCCGCCAATTCGTCAATCACCACCACAATATAAGGGAGGAAATCTAGGGAAGAATCTTCTTCGGCCAGTGGTTGCTTCCATCTTCTATTCGCCTCTCGCTCACCCAATTGCTGCGCCACGGAGGCATTATAGCTTTGGATGTTTCTCACTCCCGCTTCACTCATTATCTTGTAGCGTCGTTCCATCTCCACCAGGACACCCCTGAGCCCTGCCGATGCTTTCTTGGGTTCAGTCACGACAGGCACGAGTTGATGAGGGATGCCTTCATATATCGACAGTTCCAACATTTTGGGATCGATCATCAAAAAGCGAACCTCTCTTGGCGTACATCTGGCCAAGAGACTGCAAATCATCATGTTCAGGGCAACACTTTTTCCTGCCCCGGTCGTACCCGCAATCAAAAGATGTGGAATCTTGGTCAAATCAGTAAACGCCGTTCTCCCTAAAATATCCTTACCCAAGCCCATCGTGAGCTTGTCTTCTACCTGCCGAAATTCCCTTGAGGCGAGCACTTCCTTTGCAAATACGGCATCACGCTCGATGTTCGGAACTTCGATGCCAACAACCGATTTCCCAGGTATCGGGGCAACGATGCGAACACTTAATGCGGACAAGGCCCGGGCGAGATCATCCGCGAGGCCGGTAATCTTGGAAACCTTGATTCCCGGGGCCGGATCATACTCGAAACTGGTAATGACCGGGCCTGTCTTTACTTCCCTGACTTTTCCGACGACACCGAATTCTTGCAGTGTTTGTTCAAGAAGCAAGGACTTCTCGCGTATGCTAGCTTCGTCCACGATCAGTCCGCCGGAAGGCGGATCCGCAAAAATATCTAATGATGGAAGAACGTATTCTGTATTCGGCTCAGAGGTTCGTTGCTCCTTGCGCCGATTTTCCGTCTGCGTATTGGATCGGACTAGAGAATGGTCTTGAATTCGTACAGCATCCGGCTCGCCAACAGTTCCCGCATGTCGAACTTTTATATCCTCTTTTGACTCTCCATTTTTTGTTGAATCTTCAACACGAGTCGAAAGTGAATCGGGAAGCGTGTCAGATGATTTCCCGTGTACGAAAACCTCTTCCAACGGCAGGGGCAACGGGTGGCTATTATCATCAAGATTTTTTTTCAGCTTGATCCGCAGACCACCAGTTACCGATTTTCTTGCGGCTCCGGCATGTCTTGCTTCACCATCGATACCTACACCCGTCCCTGGCGTATGCTCTTCTGCCATATTCGAAGGCAAGCTATTATGCGCTCCAGCGCCGGTTGGGGGTTGATCGCCATTATTCTGGAGAAATTTTTCCGACACCGAACCAGACATTGTTTCATCGAAAAGACTTTTAGGATTTTCAGCGAGTTCGAATTCTTCCTCACCGGCCGCCGGACCACGAAGCGCAGACAACTCCGGCTCCGGAAATTTCTCTCCTCCAAACAGCGAAGGGCCATTTTGCTCCGATGGTCGAAAAACACGCCTGCCATTTTTTCGATTGGCCAGGTAAGATCTATTCGGCTCCAAAATCAATTCGTCGGCATCTTTTTCTAAGAGGTCCAGCCGTGGTTCCCCGTCGCCCAAACCGTCTTGCGCGAAATGTCCCGCCCCTGCATCTTCACCACCAGTTATCGTATCGGCATACCCGATATGCGACTCTTTCTCATCTATAGATGATGGAAAACCTGCGACCGTGGAAAACAATTTTCGGGTCGCGAATACAGCACCTCTCGCCACCCCGAGTACTACCCTTTTGAAAACCGTGAAGATGCGGGAAAAAAACCACCAATGCGCAATCGCTAGTCCTAAAATCATCTTTTTGAATGAAAAACCGGTTATGCCGACAAACGAGGCCAGTAACACGGAACCAAGCAAAACCCAACTGCCCGCACTACCCAGATAAGCGTTCAACAACATCACGACACTATAGCCGATGATTCCACCGGCCAATGCCGTAGCCCCAAAAAGAGGATCGGTTTCATATGCCTTGAAAAATAATCCCGAGGCGCTCAAAAGAAAGAGCAAGCCAACCACTTCGCGCCATCCCGGCTGCCATGAGCGCAAACCTGCAAACGCGGTTACACCCCAAACAAGAAATCCGATGGGCAGCAATACCGAGAATGCGCCCACCGCTTGGACCAGTGCACCTGCGGCATATGCGCCTACGGCTCCCCCGTAATTTCGAATCCGCCATTTTGGGCTGACATATGAACCCCAAGTCGGGTCGCCAGAATTGAAAGTCCAAAGCGATATCGCCAGAAAAACAGCGAAACCAACCAAGAATAAACCTACGATCTCATTAGTTCTTTGGGAAACCGGAGATGGTCCGTTCTGGATACCCGAGCGACGAGTAGGCATAAATTGATTCCTATGATCCCACCTAAACATATGATGGGATATACGTCCTCGGGCAGAGGAAAACCTAGAAATGTTATCAAATTTAAACGGGAAATGCAAGAAAAGTTTGAGGTTAATGAATTCTGTCGCAACAACCAATAACCGAGTTCATTGTCACTCGCATTGTTATGAGTAAGTCCGTTCACTCCCTTCATAAGGAGGGGATATCCAAGAGGCTACTTGGTGCCGAATAAGCCACGGAGTCCTTTTTGCAAAGTTTTTTCGAGTTTTTTCCCCAATTGCTCAAGTTGGCTTTCCCCTCTATCCAATTCTTTCGTGGAATCTTTATCAGGCGTTGTTCGATTATCCTTCGGCGTCGGCACTATTTTTTGCACCCCTTCTATAGCAGTGCCGAGAATTCCAGTTACGATATCCTTCACATTGCCTCCCAAGTTCTGCGCCTTCTCAAACAGACCCAAAAACATCGGCTCCACAATCGCGTCCAGAAAATGAAACTCCGGATCATCCAAACGCCCTGTTACCCGAACATTCAGTTTAATGGTATCGCCCGGTCTCTCGAATAGGCGGAATACAGACTCACGGAGCAATTTCACCACGAGGTCTACCAGGGGAAACTTCTCGTCGGGTTTCAAACGCAATCCGGTAATCTGCGCGGTCCCACTCAAATTCAAACGGCTCTTTCTCAACGAATAAGTGGATTTAAAATCCAGCGTGCCCCTTGTGATCTCGGTCCCTCGCATCAACAAGGCGCTGGCATTCTCTCCCTTGCTGTCACGGATATAAGGAGATATTTTGCGTAGGTCGAAACGCGAGAGGTTGAAAATTCCATCTACATCAGGAGGCACCAAGCTGGGGTTCAAGTTCGCCTTCACCAAGATTGAGGGAGATTTCCCCGGCGTTCTCAATTCCAAGTATGTTTTTCGCAGGTCTGAAGCCATCAGTGTATTCAAATTCGTTACCGAAAGCCTTGTGTTCGGAACGCTTAAAACAACCGGCGGTTTATCTGCAGCGATGAAATCCTGAAAGTGAAACCCCATACTGACAACTTCGAGTTTCGCGATTCTAATCATCGGGAAAAGTGGCCCACTTTTCTTTTCTTCGGTCTTTCCGCGTTTCCTGGGTACGGTCTTTGTATCTGCCGGCACCGTTTGGTCTCGGCTTCTCGCCCGCTGGGTTCGTTTCTCACCTATCTTCGCCATTTTGAACAAAGAGTCAAAATTAGTTTTTCCCTTTTCCCCACGAACATATCGAGCGTTTAGCTTCTCGATCCGTACGCTTGGCGATCGTATCTGGCCCCGCAAGACTGACGGGCGATCCAAGGATGCGCTCAAATCCCGAAGAACCACGTCGGGTGTCATATTCGGCTTGCTCAAATCGATTGTCTTCAGTGTCGGAATCCGAATGTTTATCGCATCGTCATCCCCTTGCCCCGAAATACTTCCCGCCAACTTCAAATTTGGGTAGGTGACGTGCGAAAATGATTGAAGATTCGCGACAACCGACCATTTAGCAGAAATCGACCGCGCTTTCTTTCTGTTTCTCGAAATTTCCATCGAGCCTTTAGCGGTGCCGACTACTGAAAATTTAGATACCGGCGGTCCCAAAATACTCTCGGCAAACCGGGCCGCGCCCTCAAGGCTCGACACCGACCAGTGGAGTTCGCCTGAACCGATGCCATTCATGCTCCAATCGGTGGACTTCGATGTGCGAAAATTTCCGAACAACAAGTTAAGGTTCAGGCTTTGCAGCCTTCCGGATTGATTTTGGAGATCATAGGAGCCCGCTGTTTTAATGCGGAACTTACCCGTGCGAAGCGGCCTCCAGTCGCGGCTTATCAGCGCAAGGAATTCTCCGCTCAGTTCTTCGCTCGTTAGGTCGAGGCTGTAGTTTATCTTTTTCCCGGGAACGTACGAAAAATCTATATTCCCGCCAATCTCTCCGGCCGGATTACGAATAGCAGCAGGAAGACTTACGAATTTCACCCAAGGGGATATACGAACCAACTCGAATGAGGCAGAACCTTTATAGGAGAACCCAAGCCCACCTTTTCTGTTTCTCGTCCCGGCAAGCAAAATTTTCAGTTTTTTCTTCTTGTTCTTGGGTCCTAGTTTTATGGGACCCGCCACCAATTGGCCCAGCCAAATTTCGGCGGCGCTCAAATCCATGACATCAAGTGTTAACGAAAATTCATCCCTGCCTCTTTGGTTCCACAAAGCCTCACGATTCAGATACGCCCTCGCAAAGGGAAGCCTCAAATCCAAAATCTGGATTTCAGCGGAACCATTCGAGGCAAGATAGGAACCGCTCGATCGAAGCTCTAAAGATTCCAGGAAAACTTCGCGCCACTTTTCCTTTGAAATGATTTTGGCCCTCGCACCGAGTTTTTTCCCGACAATATCTGCCTTCCACCTGAGGGCACCATCCGGAGTCGAGGATATCTGCAATACACCGCTCACCTTTCCAGTAGCTTTCTGTACATTACCGGGAAAAGGAACCAATTCCACAAGTGGCGCAATCGGCAAAGAGTCAAAACGCGCGTTCGCATCTACCCTCAAGACCGAGCGGATTTTCCGGTTTCGCGACAAGGCGACATGAAAACGGAGCTTTGCATCTCGTGGTACGTCTCCAAGCGGCATTAACCAGAATCTCTGCATGAAATCACCCGCAGATGAGAAGTCACTCACGTCTACGGAAAACGCGGCTTCATCATTGCCATCTACATTCCATTTCGCGGGCTTTTCGAGTTTCGCTGTGGCGAATGGCAATTCGATTTCCAATATCTCCAATTGCGCGGATTCATTCTGCATATCGAAGTTTCCTCTCGAATGAAGAACTGTTCTCCCCAATTCGAGAGTTTCCCATCGTTCTCTCTTGTTTGTTCTCACGCTTGCACCGAAGTCCTGGGCTTCCAAAGCTATTTCCCATTTCACCCGCTCACCGGAGATAAATACCACGTTCGCCTTTCCGCCTGCGTTTCCATTTAGCTTCGAGACATTGGCGACGGGGGGAATGAATTTATTAAATAGCGCCAGATCCACCGGATCAAAACGAGATTTAATCTCAAAACGGATGAAGTTGTCCGGCATTTTGCGGTTCCATTCCGCTGACACGAGAATTCGGGCCGTCGCGCTCTCCCTCAGCCCTTGAGGCGAAATGTTAGAGATACGTGAAATCCACTCACCCACTACACGCATATCACGGATGTTCGCTTCCGCATGTACTTCATCTTTTGCCGAAACGTTCCAGAACGCAGGTTTCGTTAAATTGACTTCCAGAAAATAAGTATCAACGAAGAAAGTCTCGATGCGAGCAGAACCATCGAACAGATTGAATCGGCCCTTCGTCTTCAGTTTCAATCCAGGCAATGTCAGAGTTCGCCATTTTGCTTGGGGATTCAGTTTAATATCGGCGTGTATGGTCCGTCCTTGCAAATCAACATCCCAGGTAAGAGGTTTTCCAACGATAAGGTCGAACTTCAAATTCCCTGAAAAAATTCCTTTCCTGAAACGATACCCCGGGATTGTCGGCGCCAAAACATCCAAGATAGTTGCATCGAACAGGGGCATTTCGAGCGACGCGCGATAACTTGGCCCCTTCATATCAATGTTCACATCGCCTTTTAACTGTATGAATTGTTGGCCGTCAGGTACCCGACATTTTCCGTCTAAAAAACCATCCAATGGTTCGCCCGGTTTTATTCTGTCGACTTCGACGTGGGCAAAAGAACATGACCCGTCGAAAGCTGGTGTGGTATCACTGGCTTCAAGTCGTAATTCGGTTTTCACGTCATAAAGATCGAGTTCGTGAATGACAAAATTGAATTCTGATTCAGAACCTTGCGGGATACCCTCCGCCGCTTCAGCGGATTTGATGAATGAAAACGTATTTTCCGTACGCGTCGATGCCGCTTTGTTCATTCCCTGATTTAGCCCATCAATGATGTCCTGAAAATTGAACCGGCCGTCTCCATCCCGATGCACACGGGCGGAGGCGCCATTTATAGTGAGCTGGAGAATGCTGATACGCTTGTAAATCAGGGCCGATGGATTCAGCAGTATTTCAACATTATCGAATCGAACAAAAGGTGTCTTGCTCTTTGCCCCGCCTTTTTCTGTTTGCCCGTTGATGACGACTCCACTCGCTTCGATCTTGAACAATCCCAGTTCCAGCCGGTCGATGGATACTTTACGACCGAGAATTTTTTGCCCTTCTCTCTCCGCGATTCTGATTACCTCATCTGAGGAAAGAAAAATTTGCACGGCGACGATCACAACGATTGTCAAAACGAAACTTATGCCGGCAATCCAAACCAACCATTTCAAGAATCGATACATAGTGGACCCATTGCGGAAAACAAAAAGGCGACTCATAAAGCATAAGATAATTTAGGTTTCATACCACTACCTCATGTTATATATTAGCAAAATACAATTTTTTGTGTCTTCTTAATGTTTGAAACTGAATTCCTCTTTTTTGTAATGAATCGCTTATATGAATAAGAATCCCGTTGACACGAACACAGATACTCAACGCCCAAAATCGAATCGAGGTCGAGAAGTCTTTTCCTGGTGCATGTACGATTTTGCGAACTCCGCTTTTCCAACACTTATCGTAACAGTTGCTTACAGCGTCTATTTCAAGACAATCGTAGTGGGGGGCGGTGGGAGAGGAGATTTCCTATGGGGGATTGCGCTCTCAATGGCCATGATTTTAAGCGTGTCCATCACCCCGCCATTGAGCGCGGTCGCCGACAAGCGAAGCACCCGAAAACGCTTTTTGGTGCTTTTCGCCTATATTTGCGTATTGGCCACCGCCCTTTTGGCAAATGTAACCGCCGGTATGATCTTTACCGGGATGGCGCTTTTCATCATCGCCACCGGTGCATTCGAAAGCTCTCTCATCTTCTACAACTCTTTTTTGCCCGACGTCTCCACGCCGAGAACCATCGGGAAGGTTAGTGGCTGGGGCTGGGGACTTGGATATCTGGGCGGTCTGCTTTGTCTTTTTTTGGTCAAACCTTTGTTGGCGGGAGGGTTTTCACAGGAAAATCTTCCCTTGTTCCGTATGAGCTTCGTTGCGGTCGCCGGGTTTTATGGCCTGTTCACGATCCCGTTAATTTTTTGGTTACGCGAGACCAAAGGCAATACCATAAAACCAAACGAAAAAGGCGCTTTCGCCGAACTATGGAATACGCTCCAGGACACGAGAAAAACTCCGGGCGCAATCAGGTTTCTTATCGCCTTTTTCCTCTATAACGACGGAATTGTCACCGTCATTTCTTTCAGTTCGATCTATGCGGTTTCTACGTTGAAATTCAGCATGGGCGAAGTATTGGGTCTCTTTATAATGGTTCAAGTCTCGGCCGGCGTAGGCGCGTTTGCGCTCGGGTATCTGGTGGACGCCTGGGGGGCGCGGAAGACGATCCTGCTGACCCTGGTGAATTGGTGTGTAGTCGTCATCGTGGCCTATTTCACTGAAACGAAATACGTCTTTCTGGGTATCTCGCTACTGGCGGGACTATCCCTCGGTTCTAGCCAATCTGCAAGCCGCTCACTCATGGCCAGCTATATTCCTGAAAAAAGATCCGCGCAATCATTTTCGTTTTACGGTATTTGCGGCAAAATGAGTTCGGTTCTCGGCCCACTTGTTTTCGGAGGCGTTTCCGCACTTACTGGAGAGCAAAGAACAGCAATATTATCCGTGCTCGTCTTTTTCCTGGTGGGAGGCGCCTTGCTGTGGCTAACGCCGGAAACCAAGAAATCGGCTCTGGCGAACCAGGAGCTATGATGCGTTTACTCTCTCTCCGAAAGCGCGACATGTTGAGCGTTTTGTCTCCTGCAGCCATCTCCCGGAGTTGACTTGGAGTTTCGTGAACAGATTTACCAAAGGCTGATGTTTCATCTTGGAGAAGTCGAAGTTTCTAAGGAAACTGTCGATGCCTTCACGTCCGACATTGTCCATATTCTTGACCGCGTTACGCAAGACAGAATATACGAGGCGAGTTTACGCCAAATTCTCCAGCGTTACGCCGGTGAGTGGGCGGAGCAGTCTTCTCGTAGGATTCTGGATTCCAAAAGTGATGAAGCCACGGAAATCGTATATGAAATGATTGACCGCCAAGCCAGAAACCGTGCTGTCCGCGCACTCAGGAAAGTCCTGCTCGAAACACTGCAAGGCCAGAAAAAACCATTGGACGATCTCGATTTTTTTGACGAAACCGAATGATTCTCAAGATAGAGGTTCTCGATGCCAGAAAAAAATTTAGCGGAAGAAATCGCAAAACGCAGGGGTCGCAGATACCCGGCTCATGAATTCATCGCCGAGAAATTTCCCGACTACATGGAAGCGCTTTTACATCTCGATGAGATCATCCGCGCGAAAGAAAGAAGATTCAATGAAGCAATGCATGAACTCTTTCATATCATAGCACTCGCCGTTGAGGGTTCGAATCCGCATAATCAGCCACACCTCAAACAGCATCTGAAGAAAGGTCTCAAATTAGGCTTACACCCGGAAGAAATAGCTGAAGCACTTATGGTCTGCGTAAACCCGGCGGGCTCCAAGGTCCTCACGTATGGCGTCACCTGTATGCTCGAAGCAATGGATGAACTCAAAGCCGAGGGTTGGACATATCCCGACTAAATTAGCTATTTCTCTTAAGCACATCCTTGGAGGCTCACGCTTCTGCTCGAATTGCCTCTTCACGTAATGGAGAATAAATACCGATATATGTGATGGGTGTGGGGGCATCCAGTCGATGCGGCACTCCTTTGGGTATGTGAACCACCTGGCCCGCTTTGACATTGCGCGTTTCACCGGCGACTGTAAACGTAGCTTCGCCCTTCATGAGATATACGAGTTGCTCCACATCATGAGTATGGTCCTGTTCCGTTCCTCCCTCTCTTTCGATATACAACATCATGACCTGCTCACCGACGACGATCCTGCGCTCCCTGCCCGGCATCTTTTGGGGTTCAATTTCCGTCAGATCATAGAAATATTGCATCAGCCTACTCCTTTTGGTTTACGTTTCGAATAGATTTTCCGATTGTTGACTTTTGGAGCCACAATCGCAAAATCATCACAAAACCCGCCTTGCAATCACACACCCATCATCCCTAGAATCCTCTCCTGTTTCGTCGAACCTCCGCAGTTTACTAGAGGATAAATTCTTGGTGAATACCGACATCCGAGTTCGCTTTGCTCCATCCAACACGGGCCACCTCCATATCGGTGGCGCGAGGACAGCACTGTTTAACTGGTTTTTTGCGAAACATCACGAAGGCACAGCCATTTTAAGAGTCGAAGATACCGACCGGCAACGCTCTACGGAAGAATACTACGACGCAATCCTGGAAGCATTCAATTGGCTGGGTCTCGAATGGGATGAAGGCCCATACCGTCAATCTCAGCGGATGGATTTATACCAAGAAGCAGCCAATAAACTCCTATCTTCCGGCAATGCCTATCGGTGTACGTGCACACCAGATGAAGTGAACGCAATGCGTGAACGAGCTCGCGCCGAGGGGAAAACACCGAAATACGACGGCACCTGTCGGGATCGATATGACAAGGACCCGGATATTCCATTTTGCCTTCGCCTCCGGGTGCCTGATACCGGAGAAACCATTGTCAATGACATCCTTGCCGGAGAAGTATTGTTCGAGAATTCACAACTCGACGATATGGTCATCGTCCGAACTGATGGGACCCCCACATACAATTTTTGCGTGGCTATCGATGACATCGATATGAAGATTAGCCATGTGATACGCGGCAACGACCATCTATCCAATACCCCCAGACAAGCTCTCGTCTATCGGGCCTTGAATGAACCCACACCAACATTCGCACATATATCGATGATATTGGGACCCGACAAAAAAAGACTTTCAAAGCGTCATGGCGCAGATTCGGTATTGGAATACAAAGAGCGCGGCTTTCTCCCCAATGCGTTGATCAACTATCTCGTTCGTCTCGGGTGGAGTCACGGGGATCAAGAAATTTTCTCCAAAGAAGAAATTATCGCAAAATTTTCCTTAGAAAATTTGAACAGGTCTGCCGCGATCTTCAATCCGGAAAAATTATTGTGGCTGAATCAGGAATACATTAAATCGACTGATGGTGATTTCCTCGTCAAATCGCTCGATACAGGTCTTAGGGAACTGGGCTTATCACCAGAGCTGCTCACACATGGAACACGCAAGGGCATTGTGGATGAGCTCAGAACCCGTTCGAGAACTTTAACGGATATGATAGATGGCGCTCGTTTTTTCTTTGAAAATGAAGTCGAGTTGGACGAGAAAGCTGCATCGAAATTCCTGAATTCCGAAAGTTCAAGCCTAATCATGAAATTGCGGGATGAACTCACCAATATCGATACATTTTCAACTGAAAACGTCAAATCGGCTTTTCATCACGTAATGGAAGAAGAAGCCGTAAAGCTCGGCAAACTGGCTCAACCCGTACGCGTCGCCATTACGGGCGGAACCATCAGTCCCGGTATCTTTGAAACACTCAGCCTTCTTGGAAAAGAGAAGAGTCTCCACCGCCTCGACGCGGCTTTGGCCAGAATCAATCAATAATTGACTTCACCATCGTCCTTGACGAATAAAGAACTCATACATATAAACATCTAGGTTTTTGGGGGATCGTCTAGCGGCAGGACACCAGACTCTGGATCTGGGTACGGAGGTTCGAATCCTCCTCCCCCAGCCACTCAATTCTTACGAGTTATATTCGGCGCACGGAATTTCGTAGTATTCTTTCATCCTTTATCCAAGGAGATGACAATGACTCTAAGAATCAATGATGAAGTACCAGATTTTTCCGCCGATACGACCCAAGGCTCTATCAATTTTCATGAATGGATCGGTAATGGTTGGGCCATCATATTTTCGCATCCAAAGGACTTTACACCCGTATGCACCACGGAACTCGGGACTATGGCCGGACTCAAGCCGGAATTCGATAAAAGAAACTGCAAAGTGATTGGCATCAGCGTCGACGGAGTTTCCGATCATGAGAAATGGTCGAAAGATATCGAAAGCTCTCAAGGGCATGCTGTGAATTATCCCCTGATTGGCGATCCCGAACTTAAAATCGTTAAAGCCTTTGACATGCTGCCTGCCGACGCAGGCGACACCTCAGATGGCCGGACGGCCGCAGATAATGCGACGGCACGCTCGGTTTTCATTATCGGGCCGGACAAGAGAATCAAGGCGACGCTCACCTATCCAATGAGCACAGGCCGGAATTTTAGCGAAATCCTGAGACTGCTCGATTCCTGCCAGTTGACGGCCAGTGAACAGGTGGCGACCCCGGCGAACTGGCAACAGGGCGAAGACGTGATTATTTTGCCGGCCGTTTCGGATGAGGATGCGAAGAAGAAATACCCGGAGGGGTGGGAATCGCCGCTTCCCTACATTCGGGTTGTAAAACAACCATAGGTAGGGGCATTGCAATCACCGATTGATGCGACCAAGCAGGTACAGGGCTAATACCTCGTTTCAGATAAAAAAAGAGCCGCGGCTGATACAAGCCGCGGCTCTTTATGCTTTCCTATGAAAAAGCTTAGTTTTTCCAACCCTCTGCAGCCATGGCCTCTTTCACCATGCTCAGATCCATGCCTTCCTTACGAAGATCCACTGTACGTTTCGCTTTTCGCTTTTTCAGAAGAACCTTGCCCATGTGATCAAACCATTTGTAATCCGCCTCAGATGGGAGAAGGCCGAAAGTCAGATCGTTCACAGAAGCTTTCACTATTTTGAGCTTGATCTTCGAACCTTTCGATTGTAGATGGTTCAGGTATACACGTGCAAACTTATCGCGGTTGTCTCTGTGCAATTTCATGCCACGAATGAATCCTCTCAAAAACTTCGTATACACATCTCTATCTTTCTTGAGGGTTTTTCCGTTGGCCATTAAAATCCACAGGTTGTTTGCATATTTGCAAAAAGTTTCCACTGTGCGGGCATATCCCCTGTCGATGGCAATGGCAGCTTGCGGGTTATTCAAAGCTATCATATCCACTGTCCGGGATTTAAGCGCCGCCATGCGGGTATCATTGTTCATGTTCACGGTCGTGAAATCTTTCACGGTTAAACCATATTCCGGCAAGATGAAGGTTGTCAGCGTGAAATAAGTACCCGTAGCTTTACCTACTCCAAGTCTTTTGCCCTTCAAGTCATGCAAGGTTTTCACAGGTGATTTTGGAGATGTGAGAATTTTATTTGCTTTGCACCAATAATTTGCATTTCCGATTCCAGGGGCATTCGCTCTTTTCGATATGGCTGAGTAAAAAGCACGGTCGGCAGCGCCACCAATATCAAGAGAGTTCGCCAAAATCGCCTGACGCATTAATTTGCCCTGTGGGAATTGTTTAATGGTGTATTTTCCCTTGCCGATGGTTTGATTATAATAGCCCATCTTATGAGCAACGATGGTGACCGCTCCCATAACAGAGCGATGGTGGCCGATGCGGAATGGCGCTGCGTGAGCGGAAAATACCGTCAACAAAACTCCCGCCATGGCCAGGGCGACAACTAGAAAAATACCTCTGCGATTCATTACAAAATCCTCCTTGAGATTCATTGGCCCGAAGGCATCCATGGGTGAAACAGCAAGAAGAGCAACCCGTTACCGGGAAGCAAATTTCAATGTCGAAAATCCCATCAAATCAATATGAGAGAAACGTATCATACCTTGTGACATAATTGCATCCTGCTTTGCCCCCGGAATTAATCTCTCATTTTCCATCCCGAAAAAATCTCCGACCTGTTTCGACTTGTTTTGATCAGGCAGTGGATTCCGGTTCAGGACTTCGTCTTTGCAAGGACAAAGCCAAAACAAAACCCACAAGCAAAACGATTGGAAGCGTCCAAAAAGCATTCAACATTCCGATTCTTTCCCCAAGAATAGAAAGAGGGAGCGCTGTTAATCCGGCCAATAATGTACCACCACCCAGTATCAATGAGCTTGCGAAGCCCCGATGCTCTGGCAAGTACTCTTGGGATAAGGCAACAGATACGCCCATTGGCACAAAAGCGCCTGCACCAATGATTGCCAGAGATATATAAGACCATTCCAAGGAAGATAATTGAAAAACCAACATACCGGCCAAGGCGCATCCAACGCCGATTGTAATCACTTTAGGCTTCCCGTACCTGTCACCTAAAATACCACCGAGCATGACGCCTATAGCTCCTGAGATAAAAATGATCGAGTTAGCCATGCCACCTCGCCAAAGCCCAAAACCCCTTTCAACAAATATCGTAGGCAAAAAGCCCGATAAATTCATCAAGGTCATCCCCCGCACAACCGCAATACCGAACAGGAGCAGTACAGGACCTCGTACATTTTTAAGCGCTATTATCAAACCCGTTTGCCCGCCTCCTGCGTAATTTTTTTTCTTTCTCTGGGGCGGAGCCGGCATCCCTAATTTCACACCCGCCATGGCGAGCACCGCCACAAGAATGAACACCCACAAATGCTCCATCCCTATCATTTCTGCGATAAAAATGGCGATCAACGGACCAATTGCGAAACCCAGCCTTCCCGCCGTAACGAACAAGCTGACAATAAATCCAGCATGTTCGGAACTCAGCCTGCCCGCACGCGCGGCCATATCCGGGTGGCATAGCCCAAAAAGAATTCCTCCCATGATTACTGCAGCGGCCAAACCATATACGCTCGTCACCCAACCAATCGCTGTAAAAGCTATGGAACTTCCGATTAGGCCTACGGTTAGCCAGGGTAACCAAGGCCACCTGTCAATGACGATACCGGTGATGGGTTGCGTGATAGAGCCACTCACTGTCTGACAAGAAATCAAAAAACCGATTGTCGTGATACTGAGTCCTAATTTTTCTTTTAATAATGGGGCAAGGGGTGCGAAGAAATTGGCCTGGCTATCCACCACGAAATGCGCAAAGAAAATGAAGCCTGTTCCGGCCCAAGGTAAAGTGCGCAAGGATGGCTTTTCTGAATTCTTGGGGTTGTTATTCATATCTACCTTGGGGCCAGGGCTATTAGCGTACGTTCGACTGCTTCTTGATAACTCTCACCCGCCAACACGGGGTCTATCATCAAGGCTGGCATGTCCACTCCGGCATCACAGAAAGCCGCCAAGCGTTCCCGGCACCTCTCTGGCGGGCCGACAAGACAAAATTCATCGATGATAGCGTCAGTTATCCCATCTCTCAAAGCTTTTTGATCACCACGTTCGAAGGCTCGTTTTATGGATTCCGCCTCTTGTTCATAACCGCTTTTCCGAATCGAATTGTTGTATGCGGGAAGTCCCAACCAATATGTCAATGTTTGGCGGGCAGCTTCTCTCGCGAAGTTGAGGTCGTCACATAAGAAGGTATGTATCCCAAGATCAATCTCTACATCACGGGGATTTCTATCTGCTAGTTTCACGCCTGCGCCTCTCGCTTCCAAATATGCGCCCATTCTTGATAGCGGAACCATATACGGCAACAATCCATCGGCTATTTCTCCGCCAAGCTCTGTCATCTTTGGGCCGACGGCTGCTATGTAAATTCGGACCGGATAGTTTGAGCGCCTGAATTTCAACTCCTCTCCCTGGTAAGTCTGGACAGGAAGAGGATACACAGGCTCACCCTCCAGTACACCTTTCACCTCATTCACATATTTCCGCATATCTTCGAGAGGATTTCCGGGCTCTATCCCCATCGCTTTGACCCGAGGCGGGTGCCCAAGCCCGAGACCTAAGATATAGCGGCCGCCGGAGATTTCGCTGATCGCCGCCGCGCCTTGGGCCGCCATGGAGGCATGGCGCAAATAAATGATGGCAACCGAACTCCCGATCTCGATCCTGGACGTGTATGTCGCCATCAACTGATTGATGGCCAAGGTGTCCGTCAAAGATTCTGTCGTATAAACACGATCATATCCTAATTCCTCCCCAAGCCTGGAAACCTCTCCTAATCCCTTCAAGGAAATGTCCGCAAACGTGAGAAGCCAAAACCCGAGGCGATGCGTCATATCAAACCCTTCCGTAAACCATGTCCTTGGGCATACTCATTGGCATAATCGACCCCCATCCATCAATATGACTGCCCCGTTCATATATGATGCTTCATCAGAAGCCATGAATACAGCGCAATCGGCGATTTCTTCCGGAGCAGCAAATCGCCCCAACGGTATATTACTCATTAGTCTCTCTCGTCTATCTGCTTGCGTTTCCACGCGGTGCTTCGTCCCCTCACTCAGAGTCGTTCCCGGAGCTATCGCATTCACCCGAATCCCTTTGGGCCCGAGTTCTGCTGCATGAGCCTTCGTCATCAGGTGCATGGCCCCTTTCGTAGCACAATAGAGCGAATTATCGGGTACTCCTGCCTCGCCGGATGTCGAGCCGATGTTGATGATCTGACCATCTGCCCTGGGAATCATGTGCTTGGCTGCCAATCCACTCAGAAGGAACGAGGCCATCGCATTGACCTGAAAAAGCGCGACTACTTCGTCATGCGTAATTTCCTCTACGGGCTTGTTACAGCGCACCCCGGCGCAGTTCACCAAAATATCGAGATTACCCAGATGCATCAGGGCGCGACTCATCAAAGGAGCCGCATTCGCCAGGTTCGACAAATCCACCCTCTCGCCGGCCGCCGATATTCCTTGGGCCTTGCAATAAGCGAGGGTCGACCCCAAAGCTCTCTGGTTTCTGCCACCCGCCAAATATAGTGAACAACCCTCTTCGGCGAAACGCCTTGAGATGGCGGAGCCGATTCCCACCGAGGCTCCGGTGATCAAGGCCGTCTTTCCTTGCAGTCGCAATCGCATATCGAATAGTTCCTTTACTTTAACGGAGGCTCTGTTCCTTCCGGCACTTGTAGTTCAAATGCGTTGAGCGTCATCGAGACGGTCGTGTAATGCCCGATAAGACCGATTAACTCCACCAGCCCACGCTCTCCGAAATGCTCGAATGCATTCTGGTAAATCTCATCGCTCACGAAGTGATTTTTGTGCAATGCGATACAAAAATCATAGACCGCTTCTTCATCGGCGGCCATTGTCTCGGGTCGCCTGTTCTCCTGAACCGCCTCGATAATCTCGGGGGATAAACCTCCCTTCCTGGCCAAAGGCTCATGGGCGTACCATTCGTATTGCGAACCCCAGAACCGGGCGGTGATCAAAATCGCAAACTCGCTCAGCCTGGGCTCGAAGAGGGTGTCATAGCGTAGGTAACGCCCCGTTTCTTCCAGCTTTTCAAGATAAGCCGGGCTTTTCAGCCACGCCAGAAACGGGCCGCGTACGCCTCCTCTGGGGCCGGAGTCGATTTTCTCATAGAGGTTTCTCTGCACCTCCGTCATCTGTTCCATTGGTGTCTCGGTCAAACGTGCCATCGGTATGAGTTCTCCTATAGACTGAAAACGTGCGCGAACATTCACCCTCCACCTGCTACATAAGAATTTCACAGGTTGCAAGGCGATGCTTAGTCTGATAAGCAGTTAACAAGGCTGCGGCCGGCGCGGCCAACTTGAATTTCTGGAAATGTACTTGGAGTGAAGGGCCCCCACCTGTTTCACCTCTACCCATTTCCAAAATATGCAGGAGATCAGCAAGTGCCAGAAGGAACAGTGAAGTGGTTCAATGACGCGAAGGGCTATGGATTCATTTCGCAGACGGATGGTGACGATGTTTTCGTCCACTTCTCCGCCATCCAGGGAGAGGGCTTCAAAACCCTGGAGGAAGGACAAAACGTGAACTTCGAAATTGTCCAGGGCCCGAAAGGGCTTCAGGCGGCCAACGTCACAAAGGGGGGTGACTCCGAAGAATAACCCTCGTATAGAGAAAACCCGAAACGACGGCTCACCCGGGCCGTCGTTTTTTTGTCCGCCGATATGACTCTCCCCCGCTTGCGGGAAGGTTGAGCCTCCATGATATAACCCCATCGGCAGGACATCCAGGCGATCGACAACATAGCAAGAAAGGCATTTCATGCGCGACGTCATTATCATCGGTGGCGGCATCATGGGTCTCCTCACGGCGAGAGAACTCCGCAAAACGGGCAGGAGCGTCACCATCATCGAAAAGGGCCGGCCCGGAGCGGGCGCCACCTGGGCTTCCGCCGGCATCATTTCCGCACACGGGACGAGCGGCTCCGCCGATATCGCCGGCCCCCCGGGTCTCAAGCTCCGGACTGTCTCCTATGAAGAATGGCCCCTCCTCGCGGAAGCCATCGCCGAGGAAAGCGGAACGGACATCGAATACCGCCTCACCGGCGTATTGCTGATCGCCCTGGACGAGGCGGAAGCGCAATCCATACAGGAAAAAGCCCGTGCGCGCGAGTGGGGCGAGGCGGAGTGGATGCCGCCCGGCGTTTTGCAGGCCGAAGAGCCCTGCCTTTCAGATGAATTGTCGGGCGCGCTCCTTGTAACGGGCGGAAACCTTGAAGTCAGAAAGCTCGGGCCCGCGCTCGAGCTCGCCTGCAGGCGGGCGGGGGTGGAGATCATCACCGGATGCGCGGCCGAGGAAATCCTGAGCGACGGCGATAAAGTCACCGGCGTCCGCACGGATGGCGGCGTTCAAGAGGCGCCCGCCGTCTTCATCTGCGCGGGGATAGGCAGCCGCAGCGTGCCGGGCGCCGCTCCCCGGGCGCCCATCACCCCCCAGCGCGGGCAGATGCTCGCCATGGACGCCAGAGCGCTCGGGCTTGAGCGCGTGGTGCTGACCGTGAACGACCCCTACCTCGTGCCCCGCGCCGACGGCCGCGTTCTGCTGGGCGCGACGAGGGAGTTCGCCGGCGAGGACCCGAGGCTTACCGTGGGCGGGGTGGCCTGGCTGCTGAGCGAGGGCATCCGTGTCGCGCCCGGAATCGCCTCCTGCGCCATCGAGGAGACCTGGAGCGGCTTCCGGCCCACCTCCTCGGACTACCTGCCCCTCATCGGAAAGGGAGCGCTCGAGGGCCTCTACTTCTGCACCGGACACGGGCCTTCGGGGATCGGGCCTGCGCCTGCGAGCGTGAGGCTGGCGACGGCGCTCTATCTGGGAGACGCCCCGCCGCTCGATCCGGCGCCCTATGACCCGATGCGCTTCGCGTAGCAAATGCGGGGAAATGCGGGCTTCAAAAAAACTTTTTTAATTCGATAAATTTCCATAAAATCCTAATGTGTCACTTTAATATATGCCGGTAACTTGCTATACTAAAATCATATATATCGTTAGTTCGACTCCAAAACAATTTCAGAAATTTATCGATATTTACGGGAATTATCAAGGAAAGTTGACAGAGCCGCCCTCCCGCCACGATTTAGACGGGAGGGGGTTTGTTGCGCTAATTCTAAACCTCTACTACGGGTGCGTCAGCGGAAGATTTCACAAGGCCGATCCCATGTTCACAATCGGCCTTGTTTTTGTAACCCTCGCCACTGCTTGCGATTATATCAACATTGTTTCCAGACCTCAGTCGCCAGCGCCATTCGTTCCTTGCATCTTTATACATTTCATATCTCATCATGAATTCTCCTAAATTCAAACCATTTGCTTGTAGCTATCGTTACAAGGGAAAAGAATGTGCCACGGAAATCATGGCAGAGAGCTTCGAAGATGCTGAAGCCCGTTTGTCTGCTCTCCATTTTGGGAAAGTAGATGGCGAAATCATGGCCGTAATTCCCGTGACACCTACTACTGCGCCCACCACAAAAATTCTTGTGCGGGCGATAACTTACATACGCAATCTCCTTTCCGGGCGTTGATTGTAGATTTTCCTATTTGAAAAAGGAGCATATAACTATGCAAACCAAGCTAAGAGAAATTTTGATTGATATGATTTCCCCTATTCTTCAACTGGCCTTGGTCTTATTTGTTTTGTGGCACTTCAAAACTTAGGTGGTTGTCTTGTCTATTTCTTTTTTGAACTCCCGCATTTTGTTCAGAGCGCGGAAAACTGACCCGCTTCCTCCAGCTAATAAAAAAGCCGTAATTACATATCCTACTTCAGTGGGAACTTGGCTTTTCATGCTCACTGCATTTAGACCCATAAACAATAAATCTATTTTCAGACCGAGGGTAATCGCTAAGCCGCCAGCTAAAATAAGTAGAGATTTGAACCCTAGCCCGGTCAAATATTTCTTGAACCATCTAGAGTTGAAAACAAACCCTGCGGCTTCTTCAAGAATGAGTGCCAAGAAGAACCATACCCACAAAAACTTCACCATTAAGGTCCAGTCCATTTCAGTTTCTCCTATTTTAGGCGGGCGACCCGTTTGACATTGTTAGCACTCCATGATGACTGCTGTCAATACCCTTTTTCAGTGGTTTTCAGGGGGCGGAAAAAAAGCATAAACGAAGAAGAGAAAATTATCAACAAAAGGAGAAATATAGGCAAAAATGCTTAAAAGAAGAGTTGACAAAATCATTATAACTCTGTATAATATCAGTAGTTTATATGGAGGATAAATAATGAAAAGAGTTGCAGAAACAGTTGGTTTATTTGATTTAATGGAAGAGTATTCGACGGATACGAAGGCGAGGAAGTATTTTGAGCATCTTCGGTGGGGAGACACTCCAGTTTGTATTAAATGTGGAGGTTTCCAGAAGATTACGAAACAGAAGAAGTACCCTGGCCGTTACTGGTGCGGGGATTGCAGAAGCTATTTTACAGCACTTACCGATACTCCGCTTGAATACGCAAAGGTGAAACCGAGGAAATGGATTATGGCGGCTTATATTCTTATGACGGCGCGGAAAGGCGTTTCTAGTCTCCAGTTGAGCAAAGAGCTTTCAGTTTCTCAGCCTACAGCATGGTATATTCTTCATAGGTTGCGGCTGGCGTGTGAAGGAAGCATGGAGGCTTTGAGAGGCGAAGTCGAGGCCGATGAGACGTATCTTGGAGGCGTAGATAGGAATAGAAAGCACAGCAAGAAGATTAACCCCGGAAGCGGCTCCAAAAAAGATAAGGTTTCCATCGTTGGGGTAAGAGAAAGAGGGACTGGCCGGGTAAAGGCTCAAATGGTTCCAAATACTAAGGGCGAAACTCTACAGAATTTTGTTCGAGAGAATATCATCCCAGGGTCTACCCTCTATACGGATGAAAATCGGGGATACACCTACCTTGGCGAAAATTATGGCGGCGAATATAAGCATGAGCGAGTGAAGCATTCAGCTAAGGAATTTGTAAACGGCATGGCGCACACGAATGGAATTGAAAGCGTGTGGGCTGTTCTCAAACGTGGATTCAATGGTGTTTATCATAACTGGAGTAAAAAGCATTGCCGAGCCTATGTGAACGAATTTACTTTCAGGTTGAACGAAGGTAATTGTGAGATTGACACCAAGGATCGGCTGGATTCTTTGTTCAGAGCAATGGTCGGAAAGAAAATTACTTACGATGAGTTAACGGCGGATTAGGTTATTTTAGAAAAAGATTTGGTGGGATGGTATGAGTCTAAATCAAAACTTGCATAAGGCACAGAAACAAAAGAATGACGAATTCTATACTCAGTTGACGGATATTGAAAAAGAACTCAAGCACTATAAAGACCATTTTCGAAACAAGGTTGTTTACTGTAACTGCGACGATCCGACTATGAGTAACTTCTTTCAATATTTCTGGTTGAATTTCAATGTCCTTGGATTAAAGAAGTTGATAACAACTTGTTACAAAAGTCAGAACCATGAACTTTTCAGTCGCCATGATCAAGAGAAATCTCTTGGTATAATGCTTGCAAGAGAGAAGATTGTTTACCGGACATAAACGTATTTCGATTGCAGGGCGATGGAGATTTTAGAAGTCAGGAATGTATTGAGTTATTAAAACAATCAGATATTGTTGTAACAAACCCTCCTTTTTCATTATTCCGCGAATATGTTGTTCAGCTAATAGAATATGAGAAGAAGTTTCTCATTATCGGGGACCAGAATGCGATTACTTATAAAGAGATATTCCCGTTTATTAAAGAAAAAAGAATCTGGTTGGGTGTCGATAACGGTGGAACAAAATGGTTTGAGGTAAACCCTGATTATGAAATCAAAACAAAAAGCAGAGAAAAGTTTGAAAACGACAAGAAATACTTCAGTAAAGGCAGCATTATGTGGTTCACCAATCTTGACTTTAAGCAACGTCATGAAGATTTGATTCTTTATAAGCGATATACGCCGGAAGAATATCCCAAATACGATAATTACGACGCCATTAATGTAGACAAATACAAAGAAATTCCTATGGATTACGATGGAGCTATGGGCGTGCCTATCACCTTTTTGAATAAATATAATCCAAATCAATTCGATATAATTGGTATGGATAGGCCTCTTGTAAAAGAATTGATAGGCAAACAAAGTAGATTCTTGATCAATAAAAAAGAAATTTTTGCAAGAATCGTCATCAGAAACAAGAGACTCCAAACATGAAAATTGAATTGAGAGAAATTCTGGTTAGAGAATTTGTCGAGGGTTATAGCGATGACGGCGAAGGTGGCGTTAGAGGCTATGGTGGCAGACTGGATATACGGCCACCATATCAGCGCGAGTTCGTTTATAAAGACAAACAGCGAGACGCCGTAATCGATACGATCAATAAAGGGTTTCCCCTGAATGTAATGTATTGGGCAGTTCGAAATAATGGAACTTTTGAAATTATTGACGGCCAACAACGCACAATTTCTATTGCTCAATACGTGATAGGAGATTTTTCATTCGAAGGCCGATATTTTCATAACCTTCAAGACGATGAGGAAAATAGAATACTGAACTATCCTCTTATGATTTATCTTTGTAGCGGAACTGATAGTGAAAAGCTGGAATGGTTCAAGACAATCAATATTGCGGGGGAGAAACTGACCGATCAGGAATTGCGTAACGCGGTTTACGCTGGCTCCTGGGTTTCAGACGCCAAAAGATATTTTAGTAGGAGAGGGGGTTCTGCCTATGGCGTTGGGCATGATTATCTGAATGGGAGGGAAATAAGGCAAGAATATCTTGAGACAGCAATTAAATGGATAAGTAGAGGCAACATTGAAGATTATATGGGGCAGCATCAACATGATGAAAATGCTGAGTCTCTATGGGATTATTTTCGTTCAGTAATTGATTGGATTGAAAAGGTCTTTACAAAGAAACGAAAACCAATGAAAGGTGTGGATTGGGGAAGTCTCTACAACGAATATAAAGACGAACAACTCGACCCAAACGAAATTGAAGCTGAAACCGCAAGGTTAATTCAAGACGAAGATGTTACAAGTCAATCAGGCATATATCCTTATATCCTCACCCGTGAAGAGAAGTATTTGAGTATTCGTAAATTTAGTGATGCAATAAAGCAGAAAGTTTATGAGCGGCAAGGGGGCCAATGTAAGATGTGCTTTGAAACATTTGATATTGAAAAGATGGAGGCAGATCATATAACCCCTTGGAGTGAGGGCGGTAAAAC
Organism: bacterium; assembly: GCA_965204535.1. GTDB lineage: Bacteria > UBA8248 > UBA8248 > UBA8248 > UBA8248 > Bin107. The sequence goes on from OZ241996.1 coordinate 42,589, forward strand.
GATTGAAGAGAACTGCCAGATATTGTGCAAGGAATGTAATCGAAGAAAAACGAATAGGTAGAGTGAAATGAAAGCGCTAAATACAAAAGAAAAATTGGATAAATTATTTGGCTTGATGTTTAGCCGAGGGAAGCTAGACAAGGAACCACCTGCCCCTACGAAAGAAGACTTTGAAAGAAAATTCAGAATTGATTTTGGGCTGGATGGTAATCCTAAATTTGAAGAAGTAGAAGAAGAGGATTAGAGAAGGTCTGTCAACTTTCCTTTATAATTCCCATATTTACCGCATTTTTCAGGTATTCCAAATCCGTGTGCGCGCTCGCGCCGTGCGAGGATTTCACCGCTCCGCCGTGATGGCGGACGTGCATGTAGCACGAAGGGTTCAACCGCTTCGAGCGCGTCGCCGCGTCCGGCCGCAGCGAGGGATTCTCCCGGTTCGCCGGGATGAAAGCATCGCCTGTGATTGCCTTCGTCATCGCCACTTCCTCATGAAGACCGCGCGGGTTCGACCGTCCGGGCCGATCAGCCGCCTCTCCCCCGTGGAGAGAGCGGGCCGCTTCGCCAATCTAGCGAAACCCCCGCCGCGCGCCCTAACGCCAATTGCGGGGAAATGCGTACAAACTCGACTGAGGCGGGGCTGTTGAACAAGCCCTTCTCCGCCTCATCCTGAGTAGCGGCGGAGCCGCGTATCGAAGGATGTCCTCTCGTCCGCCTGGATTCGGGCGTCGTTACGGAGACGGCTGATGCGGTTCACCACGAAGCCGTCATTCCGGTGTCGGAGCCGACCAATGCGGGAGGATTGGACGGAATCCATTTTGACTTTTCACCGGGCGGGGCGGCCACGACCTTGTTGTTGCGCGGCGTCCGGATGTGGAATTCAGAAAGTTCGCCTTTCGTTTTCGTGTTCGACTCCGATCCCCTCCGCCCGGGCGTAAAGCCGTCCGAACGAGGAGGCGAAAAGGCAAAAGCGAAAATGGATTCCGGCTTTCGCCGGAATGACGAACATCCAGGTTGTTCTCACCTTGGCAGGAAATGTATACCTCTCTGCAGGGACAGGCTGCGGCCTCCCCTACGGGTGAATCCGAACTTGCTTCAGGGCAACGCCACCCCTACCTTACAGGCGTCATCCTGTAGACCGCTTCCCTCTCTTCCGAGAGAAACCACAGCGTCCCGTCGGGCGCTTCCTGGACGTCGCGCACGCGGCCCGTCTCGGGGAACGCGAGCCGTTCGACCTCTCTCAAGCCGCCTTTCGGGTCCAGGCGGGAGATATAATCGAACTTGAGGGAGGAGACGAAGAAATGCCCGCGCCAAACCGGCCACAGCTTGCCTGAATAGATCGCCATCCCGCAGGGGGCGATGGAGGGGTCCCAGTAGAAATCGGGCTGTTCCATGCCCTCTTTCGCCACGCCAACGCCGATCTTCCCGCCCCAGTAGTGCCGCCCGTAGGCGATGACGGGCCATCCGTAGTTCGCACCCTTCCTGACCCGGTTTATCTCGTCTCCGCCCCGCGCGCCGTGCTCGACGGCCCAGAGCGCGCCCGCCGCATCGAGCGCGGCGCCCTGGGGGTTCCTGTGGCCCCACGACCATATCTCGGGCCGCGCTCCCGCTTGTCCGACAAATGGATTGTCCTTGGGAACGCTCCCGTCGCGCCGGATGCGGACGATCTTGCCGTGGTGGAGCGAGAGGTCCTGCGACTTGTCGGGGTCGCCCCGCTCGCCCAAAGTGAGAAAGAGCGTCCCGTCCGGCGCCTCCACGACCCTGGAACCGAAATGCCGCCAGCCCGAGGCGGGCGCCGCCATCTCGAAGATGACGCGCAGGTTCTCGAGCTTTCGGTTGTCGCGTGAAAGCGCGGCGACGGCGAGCGCCGTGCCCGCCCCGCCAGGGTAAGGTTTCGAGTAGGTGAGGAAAATCTCGCGGGTTTCGGGGAAATCTTGTGCTGCGGCGACGTCCATCAGTCCGCCCTGCCCCCACGCATAGACTTGCGGGACGCCCGAAACTTTCATTCCGCGACGCGCGGAGTCAAAATGAAAAAGTGAGCCGCCGCGCTCGGTGACAAGAAACGCCCCGCCCGGCAGGAATGTAATCCCCCAGGGGGTGTCGAGATTTCCCGCCATCTTCTCGACAGAAACCGGGCCCGCCGCCGTCTGGCGCACCGCCGCCCATCCCGGCGCGGCGGAGAGTGCGATGAGCAGCAAAGCGATGAGGCAGGACAATGCCGCCGGACGCCTCTTTGACCCAAGGGCAAGCATTGCATTCATCCATAATGTTTTCATGATCTCCCTCCCGGCGGCCTGGAGGCGATTTTAACGCGGAAGAAAGGTTGGGTGCCAGTAGCGACAGGCCTATGCGCCTGTCGGAGGTCGCGACCTGTCCCTACAGATTCATGCTGAAATTCGCTTGCTTGACACAATACATTTATGTAGCTACATTATAGAAGCTACAAAGGAGCTGGGTCGTTGCGCTGGGAATGGGATGATGACAAGAATCGCGCGAACAGGCGCAAGCATGGCCTCGGCTTCGAGACGGCGAGGCTCGTGTTCGACGACCCGCTGATGGCCCACCGCCCGGACCCGAACCCGAACGAGGAGCGGTGGCACACCATCGGGATGATCGGGGGCGTGGTCGTCATCGTGGCGCATACATGGCCTGAACCAGAGGACGAAACCGGCGTCGAGACGGGCCGCATCATCAGCGCCAGAAAAGCCACGGCGCGCGAGAGGAGAGCCTATGAGCAAGGGAGCTTCTAAAGAACTCACCGGGGAGCAGAAGGCGGAAATCGAGGCGCTCGCCGCCCTTCCCGAAGAAGAGATAGACACGAGCGACATCCCTGAAATTCTGGACTGGACGGACGCCAGGCGCGGCCTGCTCTACCGGCCCGTGAAGAAGCAGATCACGCTCAGGCTCGACGCCGACGTGGTGGCGTGGTTCCGGGCGAACGCCCCGAACGGACGGGGATACCAGACCGAGATGAACCGCGTGCTCCGAGAACACGCCACGAGGGTCTCGAAGCGGACGTGAACGGAGCGTCGTTGAGATTTTCGGCTTTGATTATAATTGCGGCAACATTTCCGACCGGGGGATCGCAATCTGTCGCACCGCCGTTCACCAGACGCGACGGAAAGCGCGAGGAGCAGCAAAGCGAGAAGCCAGATCGAGACCGCCGCACGCCTCCTGATCCTCCGAGTAGGCATTTTATGCTTTAAGATTTAAGAAAGATTTCATGCGCGCTCGCGCGGCGCCACATCAGACCTCCAGGCAAGATTTTGTCGTAGTATCGATCTCTTTTCAGATTTTTCCCTGGGGCGGAAACCAATTACCGAGAATACTTTTGAGTTCCAGAAAAGCCGTGTCTTGGCATCGACGAAGGGAAACCCTTTCTGCAATCTGTAGATATAGAGATGCGCTGCGAGGTTTTTGCGCTTCCCGCAAGGCTGCTTTGAAAGCCTCTTTGGGCCGCCTGGGCTTGGCCTCACCTTCTTGTAAATATCCTTGTCCCGCCAACCAGCGGCGAAGGCCGGGCTCCCGGCCTCGCCATCCCGTCACCGCGTCGACGTGAGGAGAGTCGCCCCAAATCCATACCTCCAGTTCAGGAGCAAGCACGAGAGCCTTGGCCCGTTCGCCCCAAGCCGATCTGGCGAATTCCTCGTTGAGGCTCTCTTGCAACTCCAAGGGCGTCATATCCTCCTTTCCACTCCCTTTATGATCAAAGATGAGCAAACCGTAGCGATACTGTTTCGAAAAAATAGAAATGAGATCAACGCCCCGTACCGCGCATGCAGAATCGTGTTGCGGCTCTACAAAGATTTCCGCTTCGACGGTTCGAATGCCCAGCGCCTCCGGTCTTGCGAGCAATCCCCTCAGCGCGTATTCTAGGTCTTTGTCGGCGACGAGAATGACCAGGTCTTTCAACCCAAAACTCCCGAAGCGAGCAACGTCCCCAGATCGGCCTCTCCATGCCACTGCTGCAGTTTGGGATGGTTGGAACCGAGAACGATATCCGTCGCTCCCGCATCATCCTTGGCGAAGCACAACACGTCATTCATCTCCGCCGCGTTTAAGACTACCGGCGAATGAGTCGCCAGCAGGACTTGGGCCGCATACACCGAGGAGAGTGAATCATAAACCGTCGCCACGGCGCGTGGATGGATGCCGTTTTCCGGCTCTTCGATCAGATATATCCCCTTCAGATCATCAAGATACGCCGGCAAGGTCAGCGCCGTAAGCCGGAGCGTGCCATCGGACACCATCCAGGAAGGGACTTTCAGCCCGCCTCTATACTCATAGACCATGTAGCGATGTTTGTCCTCCGGCCGCTCAATGGTCGTGATGTCTGCGAGATCATCCAGCGCCGTCCGAAGATGCGCAATCCATTCGCCATACCTTTGCTCGTCTTCTTGCAGCAAGCGGTCAACAACCCAGGGCAAATTCGAGCCGTCGGGCAAGAAACCCGTAACTCGGGTCGGCGGACTGGGTTGTTTGATCGCATGACTGTTAAGAACGAACTGCTGGACTCCGGTTTCCAGATATTCTCGAAACCACGTGGCCACCGGAAGTGACTTCTCGTCCGCCGGAAGGTTGCCGAGCGCCGACTTTTGCGGCCCCAGCTTGAACGATGGGGCCCAGCCCTTTCCTCCCTTTGGGTAGGTCTCATTGTAAAAATTGTCATTCCCTCCCGGCACTTTATTGACCACGGTCTTGTAGTTAGGTCCGGTTTTTGTCAGGAGCGACGCCGGCGCGTCAGGAGACATGGGGAATAGCGAACGCTGGGATGGCTTGAACTCCCGGGTTTTCTTGAACAAGAACTTCTCCGCCTTGAACTCGAACTGGCGCTTTGTTTCATCGAAACCGATAGCCACTTCATACCGCGCGGTTCCCATCTCCGGTTTCGCCGTTCGCTCGCGCAACTCATCGGGTATACGGGCCTCGACGGCCAGTTCCAGCTTCTCTCCCTGACGCCGAAAGAGGAGTTCTTCCGGATTCGTGGTTCGGCTGGATAACGCCTCATCCAATCCCCCGGACACTAAATCCCGAAGAAAGCCGACGACGTCGAGAAAGGTCGTCTTGCCGCTGGCGTTCGGTCCGACCAGAACGTGAAACGGCTCAAGAGGTCTCGACACGTACCGCAAGCATCGATAATTCAAGGCTTCAATCAGTGTAATCATCAAATTGTTCCGTCTTAGATTTCTTGGGTGTGGCGTTTAGCATGGTCCGATTCTCTCGTAGGGACAGGTCGCGACCTGTCCCTACCCATCACGGCTACGCAAAACTCGCTACGCCGTCTTCCCTGCCCCTACGAAACCCTACGCCGTCGCCTCCTCCCGCAGTGGCTTCGTATACGCGATGGCCGCCACGTCGAAGTATTCGAGGCTCGCGTTGTTCGCCCGGCGGAAGCTGCGCTGCTTTTCGGAGTTGAACCAGGCGTCGGCGGTGGCCTTGTCCTCGAAGTGGTAGACGGACGCCATGCGGCCCGTCTCCTCGTTCATGCCCCAGGTCTTGTCGATGAGGCCGGGCACCTCGTTCTCGAAAAAGGCGGCGGCCTGCTCCTTGTCCGCGCGGACCTCGGCGAGCGTGGGCGCGACAGCGGGATAGTGTAGAATGACCATCATCATGGTGGCGTCCTCCTCAGGATGTCTGAAAACCGAAACGGGTTATCTCTTGCGTTTATTTTGCGTGAAATGATAGCCCAGAGGGGCGATTCCGCCAAACGCAGGCGGAGCGAGCGCGCGGGAGCCGAAAATCCCGGAAAGCGGGGAAACCTCAAGCGAAAAGGAGTATGAAGCAATGAGCGAGGCGGCGTATCGGGAGATGTACGAGAGGGCGCGGGTGAACCTCGAAAAATCGGGCGGGGGAAACCCCTACGACATTCTGGGGCCGGATCTGCCCGGCACGCAGACGGCGCTCGCGGGATTCACGCGCTTTGGCCTGAAGATGCGCCTGATGCTCACCGATTCCGCCGACACCGAATTCGATTTTCTGGGCAAGAAGCTCAAAAGCCCCATCATGACGGGTTCGATGAGCGCGAACACGCTGGCCGCCCACTGGGCGGACGGGTTTCTGCAGGTCGCCAGGGGCGCCGCGCGCTTCGGGACCCAGTACTGGATAGGCGACTGTTCGGATGACGCTTGGCGCGAAACGGCCGCCGCACATCCTTCCGCGATCCGCATCGTGAAGCCCTGGCGCGACAGGCAGCGCACGCTCACCTCGCTCAAACTCGCCGAAGACACCGGCGCCTTCGCCGTGGGCATGGATTTCGAGTCCGGCTTTTACAACCCCGAATGCGAACCCCAGAGAGCGGACGCGCTCGAGGGCTATATAAACGCCACCGGGCTTCCCTTCGTATTCAAGGCGGTGGGCTCGGCCGAGACGGCTCGCATTGCGCGCGATGCCGGGACCGCGGCCATCATCGTCACCACGCACGGGGGCGCACACGGGTCCTCCTGGGCGCATCCCATGGAAATCCTGCCCGAAGTCGTGGACGCCGTGGGGGACGACATGCTGATCCTGGCCGAAAGCGGCGTCCGTAGAGGCGACGACGTTTTGAAGCTGCTCGCGCGGGGCGCGAAGGGCGTCACCTCGGGACGTGCGCTCGTGCTCGGCCTGTTCGCGAACGGCCCCGCCGGCGTGGCGGAGATGCTCGAACTCATGCAGGCGGAACTCGAAAAATCCATGGTGCTGGCGGGCTGTAAGGATTTGGCTTCGATTTCGGGGGATATCCTGATTGAGAGGTGAAGCAAGAAAGATTCGGAACCCGTGGGGACAGGCCCCCGTGCCTGTCCTGATTTATCGACGAACAAAATGGACAACCACGGGGGGTTGTCCCTACCAACACCACAGCGACAATATCGAAGTGATGGTCGTTATTTTGTAGGGTCGCATATATGCGACCCTGTTTTTGCCTTCCAACGACGGGCCGCATATATGCGGCCCCTACATACGGGGAAGATAGGGTTTCATGGATCGCCAAGTGAAAAACAAATTCCCTGGATTCCGGCATTCGCCGGAATGACGGCAATTTCCAATTCTGGCGTATGGGGAATACGAACCCGTAGGGACAGGCCCCTGTGCCTGTCCTCGTGTGTCGGTCATTATCACCCGTAGGGACAAGGTCGCGACCTGTCCCTACAACAATAATGGGCACCTCGTAGGGGCGGTTCGCGAACCGCCCCTACGCCATCGCGTTCGGCCCCATCACACCGCATCAGGCAGCAACGGCAAAAGATATTTAGCGAAATTGCGCGCCTCTTCGTCATGCGGCCAGCCGGAGAGGATGAACGTGGTCGCGCCCAAGTCAATGTATTCGCGCATGGCTTCGGCCACCACCTCGGGGCTTCCCACGAGCATGGTGCCCGCCCCCTGGCGCACGAGGTTGATGCCTGAGAAAAGCGCGGGCCCGTGCCAGAGCTTCCCCTCCGCCGTCATGGCGTTCATCCTCTGCTGGGAGACGGATTCCACCTGCCCCGCCACTTCGCCGGTGACGGAGGAACTCTCCCCGTAGGAGGCCGTGCCCGCGATGATGGCCTCGGCCTCTTCCTTGGCCTGCGCGTCGTCCTCGCGCACCAGGATGTGGAAGCGCACGCCGAGCCTCAAATCGCGGCCATGCTCCTCGCGCGCCATTTTCTTGACCTCTTCGTATTCCTCGGCGATCTGCCAGGGGGGTTCGCCCCATTTGAGGAAAACGTCGGCGTGCTTGGAGATGACCTTCTTGGCCGCCGGTGAGCTTCCCCCGAAATAAAGCGGGGGGCCGCCTGGACGCGCGGGCCCTGGGAAGACGAAGCCGTCCTCCACCTGGTAATGCGCCCCCTCGTAGTTCACCCTCCCCTCGCCGTCCGCCCAGAAGGCGCGCACGATATCCAGAAACTCATCCGCCCGCTCGTAGCGACCGTCATGATCCGCCCAGTCCCCGTAACGCCTTGCGTCCACCGAGGAGCCGCCGGGCACGACGTTCACCGTCAACCGTCCATCCGAGATGAAGTCGAGCGTGTTCGCCTGCTGCACGGCGAAGGTCGGCGTGGTGAGGCCGGGCCGTATGGCGACGCAGAATTTTATACTCCGCGTTTCGCGGGCGATCGCAGAGGCCAGGAGCCAGCCGTCCGAACACGAGGTGTTGCACGGGATGAGCATGTTCGTCAGGCCGCTCGCCTCCGCCGTCTGCGCCACGTGGACGAGATAGTCGATCTCGGGCGGTATCTCCACCTCGCCCGTGCCGAGCCTGGTGGCGTCGCCCCGTCTGTTCGATGGCAGATACCAGGCGTATTCGATGGGTTGCTGGCCGTTATCCATTGCGTGTGTGTCCTTTATTTCCTGTCACATCATTTCGAAACGGAGCGGTTCTTCTTCCGGCGGACAAGTTTGCGAAAAAAAACGCCCCGCCCGCAAGGGGGTTGTTGAAAAAATCCTGTGGAGCGATTTTGGTTGAGCGCACGCTTTTGAAGTTCACTCCCCCCTTGAGGCGGCTGTTGAAAAACCTCTCCTCGTGCAGAATTGGCACCGCCGTCATTCCGGCGAAAGCCGGAATCCATTTTCGCCTTTGCCTTTTCGCTTCCTCACTCAGACGTCTTTACTCCCGGGCAGGGAGAATCAGAATCAAACACAAAAACGAAAGGCGAATTCTCTGGATTCCGCGTCCGGACGCCTCGCAACAACAAGGTCGTGGCCGCTCCGCCCGGTGAAAAGTCAAAATGGATTCCGGCTTTCGCCGGAATGACGAACAAACCCACACCGCCTCATTCTGCGCGGCAGTGTTCCCATCCGCCTCATCCTGAGTAGCGGCGAAGCCGCGTATCGAAGGTCAAACGCGATTGATGAATGAGCGTTTGTTTTCGTCCCGACGCAAGCCCTCGCCCTTCGATACGCCGCCTTCGGCGGCTACTCAGGGTGAGGAAAGAGGGGTTGGCGGTTGCCAGGGGACGCATACGGGGCTTTTTCAACAACTCCGACAGGATGCGGGATCAGCCGATGATGCCGCCGTCGTCGCGGGTGATGGCGACCACGGCCGAGCGTGGCGTGGTGTCGCCGCCGTCCGGGAAATGGCTGTCGCCTCCCCGCTCGCCGGGGTGCTGTATGCCCACAAACATGGTCTTCCCGTCCGCGCTCCACTCGATGCCGGTGACCTCGCACTGCCTGGGTCCCACCATGAAGCGGCGTATCTCGCCCGTGACCGGGTCGCCCACGAGCATCTGGTTGTTGCCCTGGCCCGCGAAGCCTTTTGCGTTCTTGTAGTTGCCGTCGGTCTGAATCCACAGCATGCCGTTCCTGTCGAACGCGAGGCCGTCGGGCGAATTGAACATGTTATCGGGCGTCACGTTCTTTGAGCCCGCGTTCGGACCCTTGTGGACGGCGGGGTTGCCCGCGACGACGTATAAATCCCACGAAAAGGCGTTCGAGAGGTGGTCGCCCCCATCCGGCGCCCAGCGGACGATCTGCCCGTAGCGGTTCTTCGCGCGCGGATTGGGGCCGCCGACGGGGGTGGGGTCGCCGCCCTTGTTGGGCTTGACGCCGCGATTTTTATTATTGGTGAGGCAGCAGTAGACCTCCGCCTTCCTGGGGTTCGCCGCCACCCACTCGGCGCGGTCCATCGTGGTCGCCTTGACGGCCGAGGCCGCGACGCGCGTGTGGACGCAGACTTCCGCCTGAGAGGCCAGGCCTGTGGATTTCGGCGTGAGTTCCACCCACTCACCCTGGCCGTTTTCCGCGAATTTCGCCGCGTAGAGTTTGCCGTTCTCCAGGAGATTCGAGTTGTCGCCACCCTCGGCGTAGCGGCCCTCGCTCACGAACCTGTAGATGAACTCGCCGCGCTCATCATCCCCCATGTAGACCACCACCTGGCCGTTCGCGGCGAGCACGACTTCCGCGTTCTCGTGCTTGAAGCGCCCGAGTGCGGTGCGCTTTTTGGGGGTGGATTCGGGGTCGAGCGGGTCGATCTCGACGATGTAGCCAGCGCGATGAGGCTCATTCGGGTGTTTCGAGATATCGAAGCGCTCATCCGTCATCTCCCAGCGATACCCCCAATTCTTGGGGCCCACGCCTTAGCGCTTGAACTCGGGCGAAACCTTCACCTCGGGGTCGCTCGATGAGAAATAGCCGTGAAAATTCTCCTCGCACGATAGATACGTGCCCCACGGCGTCGCGCCGTTTCCGCAGTTGTTCCAGGTGCCGAGGCAGCGGGCGCCTTCCGGGTCGGCCGCCGTCTTCATCAGGGCGTGGCCCCGGGCGGGGCCGGTGACCTCCATCGGCGTGTCGGGCGTGATCTTCCGGTTGTAGGAGGAATCCTTGACGATCGACCACTCCCCGCCCTTCTGCGCAATCTCCATGATCGACACCCCGTGCGCCGCCTTGTTCTTTCGCACGTCATCGGCCGTCGCGGGCTTTCCGCCGCCCTTCCCGCCGTGGATGATGCCGATGTTCGTATACTCGTTGTTGACGGCGAGGACGTTCCTGCCGCCGGCGCGAAAGAGCGACATGCCGTCGTTGTTGTCGCCGAAGGCGAGTTCCTGGCTCGCGCCCGTGCCGCGCGTCGCGTGGTCGAACTCGGGCCCGCGTGTCCACATGGGGTCGCCCCACCTGGCGACGACGTGCCAGCTGTAGCCCCTGGGCACGGTGACCGTGTCGCGCGTGCCTGCGGGCACGGCCTCGAAGCCGAAACGGTTCGCGTTCGCGAAAGCCGAGAGCGGGTCGAGCCCGCCCGCGCTCATGACGAACGCCGCAGCAGCAAGCGCGCCGCGGCCCAGGAAGCCGCGCCGGGACATCATCTTCTCCACCAGCTTTTCGAAATCCGTCTCCTCGTGACGCGGATAATGGATCTCGTCGAACTCATCCGGTGAATACTCTTCGTGCGCGGCGAGCTGCGCTTCGCGCGTTACATCCTCGTGCATCTCTCATCCCCCACTGTGTGAGATTCCAGAATAACGCATGGGCGCGCGAATGACGCGCCCGCATCATGCGATTTCGTCATCGGGGCGGATTATAACGGCCCGCCGTCGCGCGCACGTTACAAAATCGTGGAAAATTCATGAAAAACGGGAGGCGGCAAGAAGAACATAAGCGAGACTCACTATCCCCATGAAAGCCAATCGCAACTGATGAAGGAGCGATGGCGGAATGCCGATTGAAGAATGGTGGGTTGTAGGGACAACCCCCCGTGGTTGTCCTCTCACGGACAGGCAAAGGGGCCTGTCCCTACGGGTTCCCCGCAGCCCCGGGGCGCCAGCCGCGCCAGAATTGCTCAAGTCGATTCGAGCGCCGCCTCGACTTTTTTCGCCACCTCGGCCGGAACCCAGCCCTTCCAGACCTTGTTGGTCTTCAGGAAATGGATCGCGGTGACCTTCGCGTCGCCGCCGGCTTCTTTCTCGAGATAGGAGAGCACCCCCGAGACGACTTTCGAGGGGAGCGAGTATTTTTCGAGGAAGGCGACGATCTCCGGATGCCTGGCCGCGAACTTCGCCGTGACCGTTTTGGGCAGCTCCATCGTCCGGTAGGCGACAGCCTTCTCGGGATTCCCCATGGCCTCCACCCCGCCCTTCTTGAGCGCGTTCACGTGCTTCATCATCGCGTCCCAGTCGGCCTCGTTCCACTTGGGTTCTTCGAGCTGGACGAGGTCGAGCTGGCCGAGCAGCGGCGTCGGCGCCCAGTAATAGGCGAGCACGGGTTTTTTCTTGAGATACGCGCCCTTGATGGCCGCCGCGAGCGCGCCGCCCGAGCCGGGCCGGAAATTCGTAAAATGTTTTTCCAGCCCGTAGGCGCGCAGCTTCACCGTGTTGATGACCTCGCACGCCCAGCCGGGAATGCAGTTCACGAAGCGGCCCTTGGAGGGTTCTTCCGGGTCTTTGAAGAGGTGCTTGTACTTCGCCAGGTCGTAGACCGTCTTCAAGCCGGGGTTCGCCTTCTGGACGAAGCGCGGGATGAACCAGCCCTGTATGCTGTCTGGCGTGTTCACGCTCAGCTTCTTGACCTTGCCCTCCTTCTCCGCGAGGTCGTACTGATCCTTCGTGCTGTCGTACCAGAGCTCCATGATCAGGTCGTTCTTGCCCTCGTAGTGGGCCGCCATGGTCGGCAGCGTGCCGCCGTAGATGAGCCGCACCCGGCATCCGTAGCCGTGCTTCAGGATGAAGGCGGCCACCTGGCCGTGAAAGTTGGCGCTGTCCCAGTTGAGGTCGCCGATGCGGACCCTGCAGGCGGCTTCGGCCCTTCCAGGGAGGGAGGCGAACGTCGCCACTCCCAAGGTGGCGACAAAAACAAATATAATCAATGTCTTGCGCTTCATAACCTGTCTCCAAAGTTTAGATATTCAGGGCGGGATGATACGGGGTCTTGACCATGAAAATATAGAACGCAGGCCCCGGAAGTCAAACCGGCGTGAGGAACAAGGGGGTGGCCTGCCGCAGAGGATAGGAGCGCTCCTCCCGCATGTGTCGAGGTCCTCCAAGCCGCCGGAATGACGAACCTGAACCACACTCCCCCTCCACGCCTTCCCAAGCGGGCGCGCAGGCTGTAGATTGGGTCTCGCCGAAAATTGTCGCGCACAACGCCATGAGAACGCCTCAAACCCCGGGAACCGGATGAACCCCCAGCTCATCGCCGCATCCTACGCCATGTCCACCGCCGTGGTGTTCGCTATCTTCAGCGTGTGCATCAGGAAGGGAGGCGAGCACGCCAACGCGCTCACGGGCGTCTTCATCGGCCTATTCACCTCGCTGCCCGTCATGCTCGCCGTCACCTGGTACTACTGGGAGCCCGAGTGGTGGAACCTCCCGGCGTTTTTCTTCTTCTCGCTGGCGGGCCTCACGGGGCCGGCGATGTCGCGCGTGTTTCTCTACTTGAGCATCTCCTATCTGGGCGTCGCGCGGGCGATGCCGTTCGTCTCGCTGACGCCCCTTTTCTCCACCTCGCTCGCCATCGCCTTCCTCGGCGAGCGGCCGGGCGCGCTCATCCTGGCGGGCACGCTCTTCATCGTCCTGGGCAGCGTTGCGCTCAGCTACAAGAAGACAGACGACACCTCATGGCAGCGAAAACACCTCTGGCTGGCGTTCTTCAGCGCCGTCGCCGCCGCGTTCTCGTTTCTGTTCCGAAAACTCGCCTTCGCCCACGTCGAGGCCCCCGTCATGGGCGCGACCCTCACCACGCTGGCGGGGTTTCTCTTCCTCATCACCTTCATCCCCCTGTTTCCAAAAGACCAGAAACCGAACCAGTTCGACCGCCCCAAGGCCTGGTATATCTTCGGACTGTGCGGACTGCTGAACGCGCTCGGTTTTTTCCTGCATTTCACCGCCTTGAACATCGGCGATCTCTCGGTCGTCTCCCCACTCACCTCCACGGCGCCCGTCTTCAGCCTCATCATGAGCTACTTCCTGCTCAGGAGCGTGGAGCGCATCACGCCCGCCATCCTCGTTGGCACGGCCTGCATGGTGATAGGTGCTGCCCTCATCGGCTGGCGCATACGCTGAGAAACAAGATATCGGAGAAGCGTAGGGACAGGTCTCCGTGCCTGTCCGGTGTTCGCTTTTGATTGTCATTCCGGCGCATGCCGGAATCCAGGGATTATGTTTTTGAATTTGTGTTTTCGCTCTATTATTTTTCATGGTTGTCCTGCGATTTGAAATCCTCATCTGTCCTGGATTCCGGCATGCGCCGGAATGACGGCAATCTGCCGTATCCGGATCGTAAGGACAGGCACGGGGGGCAGGGCGACCACAGGGGGTCGCCCCTACGCGCATCTCGTGTATTGAAATGAAACTGCAGGGACGGGTCCGCGACCTGTCCCTGCGGAAAGCGGATGGGTTTGCGGAGGAGAACCCGCGTATCGGCCTTTATTTCTCCCCGCGTCAGGCGCGAAAAAACATCCCGCAACGATAAAATTTCCGCTAGAATGGTTCATGCGCGCCGTGGGGGAGAAAGTGTGCGCGCACACAGGCCGCCTCTTGTCCCCCCTGTCTTGCGCGAAAAACCGGCGGGGCCGAAATTGAAGGGAAGGAGGGTCGGCCGATGATGATGTTTCGATTCTCGCTATACGGCTTCCTCAAGAACCAGACCTATTTCGAGCCCTTCCTCATCCTCGCCTTCCTGGAAAAAGACCTCTCCTTCTTCCAGATCGGGATTCTCATCGGCTTCCGCGAGGTGTGCATCAACATCTTCGAGATCCCCAGCGGCGCGGTGGCCGACATTTACGGCAGAAGGCGCTCGATGATCTTCTCGTTCCTGGCCTACATCGCCTCGTTCCTCGTCTTCGCCTGGTCGACCTCCTTCGCCGCCCTGTTCCTCGCCATGTTCGCCTTCGCCCTGGGCGATTCGTTCCGCACGGGCACGCACAAGGCGATGATCTTCGAGTGGCTGAGAATCCAGGGCCGCGAGAAAGAACGCACCCGCGTCTACGGGTTCACGCGCTCGTGGTCGAAGATAGGCTCGGCCGTCTCGGTCGTGGTCGCGAGCGCGTTCATCTTCACAGGGGCGCGCTACAGCGACATCTTCCTGCTCGCCGTCATCCCCTATGCGCTGAACGTCGTGAACTTCATGGGCTACCCCACCGAACTCGAAGGCGCACGCTCCCCGGACGCGAAAATCCCGGGCGTCTGGGAACACCTCAAGAACTCCATGCACACGGCGTTCAGCGACAAGCCGCTGCGCGGCATCCTGGTGGAAGCGATGAGCTACGAGGGCACCTACAAGGTCGCCAAGGACTACATCCAGCCAGTCATCAAGCAGGCCGCCCTGGGTCTCGCCCTCCTCGCCGCCTGGCAGCAGCACCAGCGCGTGGCGGTTCTGGTGGGGGCGGCCTACTTCGTCCTGCACCTTCTCTCGAGCTTCGCCTCACGCGGGGGACACCGCCTCGTCGCCTCGGCGGGGTCCGAGGAAGCCGCCGCGAAATCGCTCTGGGGCGCCACCGCCCTCGTCTACGCCACGCTCGCCTGGGGGCTCTGGACGGGCTGGGAGTTCATCGTCATCGCGGGCTTCGTCGTTCTGGCCGTGCTGCAGAACTTCTGGCGGCCCGTGCTCATCAGCCGCATCGACGCCCACAGCACGCCCGAGGCGGGCGCGACGATACTTTCGGTGGAATCGCAGGGCAAATCCGTCCTCGCGATGGGCCTCGCCCCCCTCATCGGCCTCTGCGTGGACGCCTTCGGCCTCGTGGGGATGAGCGTCGTCGCGCTGCTGATCGCCGCGCCCTTCGCCCTCACGAGCCTCGGCGGCACGCGAGAACGGGCGGTTCACCAGCCCTAGGCTCCATCTTCCCCGGACGAACCGAACCGCTCAAATGCTTGGATCCACCCGGAATGAAATGATAGAGTCCAAGGAAACACCACGGATTAGAAATTCCCTCTGGAGAAAAACACGGACATGCCCGGTTTGTTCGACGGCGCTGAAAGCATGGAGGACATCGGGGAAATATACGCCAGGATAAAGGCCAACTGCCCTGCTCCCTTCTCCAACTCCCAGAAACTCTGGGAGCTTCGATGCGCCTGTGACATTTCTTCTCATAGTGAAAACCAGGAGACAATGTTAGAGAAAGCCGTAGCCATGCTGGCTCACAACGGCTATATGCGCGGATGGTTCAACCAGTGTCCGACCGCTTCGGGGATTGGCGATTCGTCTCGAAACAGAAAAAGCAGCGTCGACCTCGTTCACTGGGACACAGTAAACGAACGTGTCCGTCTGGTCGAGTTGAAAACCACGAGCAATGACCCGCTCTATGCGCTAAGAGAAATTCTCCGTTACGGCACAGCATACGTCTTTTGCCGAATCTACAAAGATAAACTGCACCTGCAGGATCGACCCTTGATGAAGGCAAAACACGTCTCACTTGAAGTCGCCGCGCCCGCCTGTTTTTATCAAAATTCCCATGACCTTGAAGATACGCTCACGAGGATATGTGAATTTTTGGACAAATTCGACGTCGGCTCCAGGATCGATGGATTGACAATGTCTCTGGACGCGCTCGCCTTTCCAGAGGATTTCAAGTTACCGTTCAAGAATGGAGAAGAAGTCAAGCAAAAGTGCAACCCTTATTCCGAACGCTTGACGGCCGAGGGTCGGATTGTCCGGGACGCGTTCAATGGTTTAAGTTCGGTTGTATGAGAAAGATACTAAATAACCGACGGATTTTCGCGCGGCGGCCTGCGCCGCCCGTCAGGAGCGCGACGTGAACGACGCCGACAATCGAGACGATTTGGGCATCACCCTCGGGGTCGAGGAGGAATTCTTTCTCGTCGACCCCGAATCGCGCGACCTCATCGCCGACCCCGCGCCGGAGATATTCGAAGCCTGCGAAGCCCGGATCGGCCCCCACAAGGTCACGCGGGAGGCGCTTCGCCCCCAGATTGAGACGAACACGCGGGTGTGCGCGTCGGTGGCCGAGGCGCGCGAGGCGCTGCGCGAGACCCGGCGGGTCGTCATCGAGGCGGCGGAGGCGCACGGGGCGGCGGTGCTGGCCGCCTCCACACATCCCTTCGCGCAGTGGCGGGAGCTGGCGGTCACGCCCAAGGAGCGATACAGGCGCTTCGAGGTGACTTTCCAGGAGACCCTGCGCCGCCTGGTCATCGGCGGAATGCACGTCCACGCGGGCTTCGGCGACCCCGAATCGCGCATCCGGGTCATGACGGCCATGCGCCGCTATCTGCCCGCGCTCCACGCGCTCTCCACCTCCTCGCCCTTCAACGGCGGGCACGACACGGGCTACAAATCCTACCGTCTGAACCTCATCGGCGGACTCCCGCGCACCAGCCTGCCCGGCCCGCTGCGCTCCCGGGTGGAGTATGAGGAGATCATCGCGGAGTATCGGCGAATGAACTTCATCGAGAACGGCAGCGAACTCTGGTGGGACATCCGCCCCGCCCACGCCTTCCCGACGGTGGAGCTTCGCATCTGCGACATCTGCCCCAGGATCGAGGACGCCGTCTGCATCGCGGCGCTCTACGCCTCTCTCCTCAGGCGGCTCATGCGCCTGGACGAAGAGGGCGCGCTGCCACCCGAGCCGCTCACCGAGATCATCGCGGAGAACCGCTGGGTCGCCCAACGATACGGAACGCTCGCCTTCTTCGGCGATACGACGCGTGAGAACGCGCGGGTGGACATCGACGACTTCATGCACGAACTCGTCGAGACGCTCGCGCCCGACGCCCGCGCGTTGGGTTGCGAGGCCGAAACCCGCCACGCGCTCGCCATCATCCGCGAGGGCAGCGGCGCGGACCGCCAGGTCGACCTCTACCGCCTGCGCCGCCTGGAAGGCGACACGGACGAGGAAGCACTCCGCCGCGTGGTGGACCTGGTGCTCGCCGAAACCAAGGAGGGGCTGTGGGAATCCTTCGGTGAAACCTTCGGTTGAGAAGACCGCGCCTGGCGCGGCGCAAGTCCGTCATGGATTCCGTCCCACAAAAGTGCATGTATTGACACGGATGACTTGACACACGACCAAATTCGTGTAAATATATGCACGCACAAAGGGTAATGCAATACCAATAGAAACCAACAGAAACAAAATCAAGCGCAGGTTGGAAAGGGACGGCTGGTATCTCTCACGCCACGGCTCCAACCACGATATCTATAGGCACCCGAGCAAAAGCGGCACGATTACGCTGCCGCGCCACCGGACGCTGACGCCAGGTGCCGCCCGTACGATTGCCGCACGAGCCGGATGGATAGACTAGGAGGGCACGGCCATGTCCCGATACCCCGCATTGATCGATGGTGAGGAAGGCGCATACGGCGTCATCTTCCCTGATCTTCCCGGCATTGCCGCCATGGGCAAGACCCTGGATGAGGCGCTCGTCAACGCCGAGGAAGCGTTGCGCGACTACGTGATTGAGGCGGAAAAGCACGACGAGGAGGTTGTCGCTCCGACCGCCATCGAAAACGTAGACACCCCAACCGGGTGCGCGCTCGTCTCCATTCCGATGATTCGCCTCTCGGGACGCAGCGTCCGCGCCAACCTGTCGCTCGATGAGGGTGTCGCCGCTTTTATCGACGGCGAAGCCGCCAGGCGCGGGATGACGCGCACGGCCTACGTCGAATGGATGGCGCGTCGCGTCGCGCAGATGGGGGGGTAGCGTCGCGCTCGAAAAGAACAGCCCGCATGGCGGATTCCCCACCCGTCATTCCAGCGCATGCCGGAATGACGAACCCAGGCAAAAGTTCTGTGATTCGGCGTAGGGGTCAGACATATATGTCTGACTATGTGTTCTCCCGTTTTTCCGAGTTCTCGTCCGATCGATTGGGCGGACACTTGGGTCCGCCCCTACGTGTCGCTCCCGATTGATGAGGCTTATTCGACAGACCCCGTTTCGCATTGACCGCTTAAGTCAAAACAAACTAGACTGACTCCATCCACCAGACATGGCGGGCCTGTGGCCCGGTTCTCCGCGCAAGACGGGAAGCCAATCGTGCGAAACATCGAACGAAATCTCTCCTGGATTCTTCTCCTTTCGCTCACCTTGATGCTCACCGCCCAGGTCATCGCGCGCTACATCTTCTTCACCTCGATCAGCTGGATCGAGGAGTTCTCGCGCATCGTCTTCATCTGGTTCATCTACCTGACGATCAGCTGGATCATCCTGCAGGGACGACACATCCGCGTGAACGCGATCGCGATGATAACGCCCGCCTCCTGGGCGCGTCCGATAGTCTTTTTCTCCGACTGCCTGTGGATGCTCTTCAACGTCCTGATGACGTATTACGGCTATCTTTTCGTGAAAAGCGAAATCGACGTTTGGTCGGAGACCGACATTCTCCAGATACCCGAAGCCGCCGTTCACGCGATCATCCCCATCGGGTTCGGGCTGATGACCATACGCCTCGCCCAGTATATGTACCGCGTCTACGTGATAGGCGGACCCGAAGTGGTCTATGAGGTCGAAAAGCAGGAGGAAGAGCGATGAATATGCCCCTCCTGCTGCTCGGCTCCCTGGCCGTGTTCCTCTTCATCCGCGTGCCGGTGGGCGTCTCCCTTGGGCTGGCCTCCATCCTCGTCTACTACGCCACCGGAGAGCACTTCGAGAGTCTGGCCCTCTCCTACTACGACGGGCTGGACAAGTTCCCCTTCATCGCCGTGCCCATGTTCCTGCTCGCGGGCGCACTCATGGAAAAAGGCGGCATCAGCAAGCGCCTCATCTCGGTGGCGGATTGCTTCGTAGGCAACGTGCGAGGCGGCCTCGCCCACGTCACCATACTCGCGTGTATGCTTTTCTCGGCGATTTCGGGCTCGGGCCCCGCCACGACGGCCGCCGTCGGCGGACTCATGATCCCCACCATGCTCAGGCGCCAGTACGACAAGAACTACTCGGGCGCGGTATCAGCCTGTGGGGGGACGCTCGGCATCCTCATCCCGCCGAGCATCACGCTTATCGTCTACGGCGTCAGCGCCGATCAGTCCGTCACACGGCTGTTCATCGCGGGCTTTCTGCCCGGCATTCTACTCGGCTGCATGCTCATGTGCTGCGCCACCATCTTGTCGCGCTTCATGACGGTGGAATCGGATTCCGAGCCCTTCTCCGTCGCGCGCACGCTGCGCACCATCTGGGAATCGCGCTGGGCGCTCCTGGCGCCGGTCGTCATCATCGGCGGTATCTACGGGGGCTTCGTGACGCCGACGGAGAGCGCCGTCATTGCCGTGCTCTACGGTTGGGTGATCGGCATGTTCGTCTACCGGGAACTTAGCTGGAAAAGGACGCGCGAGTGTCTCGAAATCGCGGCCCTCGTCACCGGAACCATCGCCATTATCTGGGGGGCGTCGCTCGCGTTCGGCGAACTCATAACGATCCACCAGATTCCCCAGTTGGTGACGGCCTTCATTCAGCGCGTGACGACTTCGCCGTTCATGATCCTCATGCTCATCAGCCTCTTCCTCACCTTCGTGGGGATGTGGCTGAACACCATGGCGCAGGTCATCATCCTCACGCCGATGTTCCTGCCCGTCATCCTGGCGGTGGGCATCGACCCCATCCACTTCGGCATCGTGTTCGTGGTGAACTGCGAGATCGGTTACCTCACGCCGCCCCTGGGCACGAGCCTCTTCGTGGCGATGGGAATCGCGGACACCACGCTCGGCGCCATCGCCAAGGCGGTGTTGCCGTTTATCGCGACGATGTTCCTGTGCGTCATCATTCTCTCGCTTTTCCCCAGCATCTCCCTCATCCTCCCGAACCTCATGCTCGGCAGATGAGGAGCTAACCCAAAGGAGGCAAGACATGCGACATCTGAAAAAAGGTTTTACGGTGATGGTGGGCGTCATCCTCATCGCGGGACTCGTCGGCTTCGCCACTTCTAAGGCCGAGGCCGCCAAGTACGTGATGAAGTTCGCCCACAACAACCCGCCCAAGCCGCAGCTTCTCTATCAGGCCGCGGCCCTGACCATGCAGAAGAACCTGCAGGTCTACTCCAAGGGGAACATCGACATCCAGATTTTCCCCTCCTCCCAGCTCGGCAAGGACCGCGTCGCTGCGAAAAAGGTGCAGCTCGGCTCGGTGCAGATGCAGATCGTGGCGTCCAACAACATCACGGCCTTCGACAGGCGGCTCGACATCTTCACCCTGCCCTTCATGTTCGGCAGCTTCAAGGGCGCGGCGAAAGTGTTCAACAGCGACATCGGTCAGACCATCGGGGAGAATTTCCGCAAGAAATCGGGCATCCGCGTGCTGGGCTTCATCGCCACGGGCTTCCGGAACATGATGAACAGCAAACACCCCATCATGAAGCCTGCCGACCTGGGCGACCTTCGCATGCGGATCGCGAAAAACCCCATCATGGTGCAGACCTACAAGGCGCTCGGCGGCAGCACCATCGGCATGGCGCCGACGGAGCTGTTCAGCGCGCTCAGCACCAAGACGGTGGACGGCCACGACGGCGGCTCGAGCTGGGCTTGGGCCATGAAGCTTTATGAAGTGCAGAAATTCCTCTCCATCACCCGGCACCAGCTCGTGGCGGGCGCGCTCATCATGAACGACAAGTATTACAACAAGCTGCCCAAGGACATGCAGAAGGCCGTTCTGATGGCGGCGCGCGACACCATCGCCTGGGCGAACGCCTACGCGGAAGAGAACGAAAAAGACATCATGAAAGGGTTTTCGGCGAAGGGGCTCACGATCGCCACGCCCGATCTCAAGCCCTTCCGCGAGGCCGTACGACCCGTGCACAAGATGTTCGCCGACAAGGTGGGCGGCATCGAGTTGATCAACCGCATCCTGAAGATGCAGGAAGGCTAGTCAACCATAGGGCGCGCGGCGGCTTCCGGGTCGCCGCGCGCCGTTTTTTCGAGAAAAGGACAAGGCAATGAGCGGTTTCGAGGGGCAAAGCGCCGTCGTCACGGGCGCGGCGACGGGAATCGGTGAATCCACGGCGAGAATCCTGGCCCAAAGGGGGGCGGAAGTCACCGTCATGGATTTCGACGCGGAAGGCGCCGAAGCCGTCACGAAATCCATCAACGAAAACGGAGGTGCTGCTCACTGCGCCGTCGTCGACCTCACCGACTGGGAGGCGACCGAAACTTCAATCAATGAGGCGCACCACCGGGCGGGCCGTATTGACGTTCTCGTGCACAGCGCGGGTGGTTTTCCGCAATACGTGAGCCTGCTCGATTGCCCCGTGGACGCCTGGGACGGCGTGGTGAACTCGAACCTGAAATCCATGTTCTATCTCCTGAAAGCCGCCGCCCCCCTCATGGTGGCGGCGAACTACGGACGCTTCGTGACGCTCTCGAGCATGGCGGCGCGCAGCGGCGTGAACCCGAATCCGCCCCATTACACGGCTGCCAAGGCGGGCGTGCTCGGCCTTACCCGCCAGGCGGCGCGCGAACTCGGGCCGTACGGCATCACCGTGAATGCCGTGGCCCCGGCCAACGTGCAAACACCGAGAGGGCTCAAAATCAGGACGCCCGAGCGCATCGCCCACATCGAGAAGTCATCGCCCGTGGGCAGACTCTCGGAATCCCACGAGATAGCGGAAGCCGTCGTTTTCCTCTGCAGCAGGGAGGCCGGCTACATCACCGGCGTCACGCTCGACGTGAACGGCGGCGCGACGATGGTTTGATAACGCCTGCGCTCTCGTTGCTCATGCGGGCTTTGGTTCGAACTGGCGGATACTCCGGCTTCCCAAAAAATCGCCCCCGGTTATAACCAGGGGCGATTGGGTGGCCAGGATTCACGAAAACGCATTCAGACTTATCTGGCGCGATACTCCTCCAGCACTTCTCTCATAATGGTCCGAATCTGTTGCGGCGTGACGAGTTTTACCTTCAGATTGTCCAGGTCATCTCTCAGACGATTCAAGTCTTCCCTGGTGGCCAAGCTTTTCAGGTCTTCATGCATCTGGGCCTTGAAGACGTTCAGGTCCGCATGCAGTTGCTTCAGTCTCTCGTCCAGACTCATTTTGACTTCGGTGATTTGCTTCTGGAGTTGCCCATCCACTCCGTCGAGCCTTTTGACTTCCCCATCCACTTTCGCAATCACCGGCTTTACTTCGGCCTGGGCGATATAGAGCAATCCCCCGCCCAATATGGCGAATATCGCCGCAGGGGTCCCAATCCAATGCAACCACCAATGAAGCGTTTTCGATATTGCCCCTGTTTTTTCCTTTTCCATATTGAGTCCTCTACTCTATCTGTATCGTCGTTACCTACTTATGCTTCCCTCTTGCGAGCAAATATACAGCGAAATAACGTAAAGCTCAATCACGCCCTTTTTCCACGACTGCCAATTTCGGGGGAGAACGCCCCGACCGCTCTAAGTAGTTCTTGTCAGTCGTTTTTCTATGTCTGTCCGAGGGCTTGTTTCACGAGGGGCACGACTTGGGAGAATCGCTCTGCCACGAAGACGCCGGCTTCTTTCAATAGTTTCTTCTTTCCCGATGGCGCGCCGCGGCCCCGCTCGATGAGCGCGCCGGTGTGGCTCACGCTCGCGGGCGTGGGCGAGGTTTCCCAGAATTCGCCGGGTATCATCGCCACGACGGGCTTCGTGAATCCGCCCGAGGCGATGAAGCGCGCCGCCTCCTCTTCCCTGTCCGTGCCCGGTTCACCGAACATCACGACGACGCGGGTTTCGGGGTCTTGCTCGAACAGGGCGAGCATCTCGACGAAGGCGGAACCGATGAGCAAATCGCCGCCCAGGGCCACGTAGGTGCTCTGGCCGATGCCCGCCCGCGTCAGAAACAGGCATATCTCCGCCCCCATGCCGCCGCTTCTGCTCACCACGCCCACGGGGCCGGGGCGGAACATGAGGTCGGGCACCTCGCCCCCTGTGCCGCCGAGCTTCGCTCTTCCGGGGCTCACCATCCCCTGGCTGTTGGGGCCAATGACGAAGGTGCCCTTCTGGGCCGCGCGCGTGAGCAGCGCGCAGGCGTCGTGGTGCGGCACGCCCTCCGCGAGAATGTGCACGGTGGGAATCCCCGCCTCGACGGCCTCTAAAGCCGCCTCGCGCACGAAGCGCGCGGGCACGAAGAGCACGGAAAGATCGACCTCGTGCTCCTTCAAAGCGTCGGCCACGGTGCCGTATACGGGCACGCCGCCCACGGACTCGCCCCCTTTACCGGGAGATACGCCCGCCACCACGCGGGTGCCGTAGTCCGTCATGGTGGGCAAAAGCCGCCTCGCCTCGGCCCCCGTGGCGCCCTGCACGAGTACGCGGGTATCCGAATCCAGCAGAATGCTCATCTCTCATCCCGCCCGTAAGCGCGCGCCACGATTCGTTTGGCCAGGTCTTCTATCGACGCCTCATCCTCATGCCATTCCACGCCCGGCACCTCGGCGATGAGTTTCCTGGCTTCTTCCACCCCCGGACCGGCGTAGCGGATGATGACGGGGAACTTTTCGAAATCAAGCGCCGCTTCCTTGAGCGCGCGAACCACGCCCGCGACTTTAATATCCACCCGCGTGAAATTGCTCACGTTCCCCGCCAGGAGCAGCCCCTTGATGCCCGGTTTCGAGAGCACCGCCTTCACCGCGCGGCGCATCTTTTCCTCGTAGCGTCCGGGCGTGATGTCGAACGTGGTGGCGGGTTTTCCATCCTCGTCCAGAAGCGCTTCGAGGCTCGAAAGACCATACCCCCCGCCGGTGACCATGAAGCCGATGTCGCCGTCCATTTCGCTGAAGCGGATCGCGCCCACGTGGGGGTCGACCGCGTCGATCTCTCGCATGCGCATCTCAAGCTCCGTGAAGGGCCGCCAGCCGTTTCCGCCCTCCACGCCCAGCTTGGCTTCAAGGTCCGGCTGGCGGAAGAGGGCCTGCGCGTCGAGCTGCACCACGCCCGCCGCCGCCACCACCCGGCCGTCGGCCAACTCCGCCAGGGGGTTCACCTCTATCATCTCGCAGTCATGGGCGCAGAAGACCCCGTACATCGCGCACACGGCACTTGCGACCTGCTCCGCCAGATCGCCTGTGAGACCCGCACGCTCCACCAGTGCAAGCGCGTCTTCCGCCTGAAGCCCTTCGAGGATATTGACAGGCCACTCAATAAGCTTGTCGGGATGGTTCTCGGCCAGTTCCTCCACGTCCACGCCGCCCTCTGCGCTGAAGAGGATGAGCGGGCATTTTCTCGGCGCATCGAAGGAGATGGAACAGAAAATCTCGCGCTCTATCTCAAGCGCTTCCATCACGATGAGTTTCTCGACGGGAAAGCGCCGCACTTCCATGCCGAGAATGGCCTCTGCGCCCGCGCAGGCCTCTGACGCATTCGCGGCGAACTTGACCGCGCCCGCTCTTCCGCGCTTTCCGACCGGCACGAGCGCCTTGATGACAACGCGCCCGCCCAGGCGTTCGGTGGCGCGGGCGGCTTCGTCGGCATCTTCGCAGACCTCGAAACGGGGAACGGGGAGGCCGCCTTCGCCCAGAAGCGTCAGGGAGTCGTTTTCCAGAAGACGGGACAAGAGGGTCTCCACTCACAATACGTTCGGCGCGTTATCGCGAGAAAAACTGAAAGATGCGCACTAGCTAGCACTTGGGCCTTCGGGCGTCAAGATTTACGGGGAAAATGCGCGTATTCGCCCATGCGCCGCTTGCGAAAGTATGTTGATGAGATAGAATCAACCCATAAGCAAAAACTTGTTTCTCTGTCATTTCAACGGAGGGAATTCTATGCGTACCCAAAAGAGATTCATCACAGCAATTGGCGTCTTTGCAGCGGCGGCTTTCGCCGTATCTGTTGCGAGCGCCGCCACCACCAACATCACCATCGTCGGCGCGGGCAAGGGCGCGGGCGCGTTCCGCATGGCGGCGG
Organism: bacterium; assembly: GCA_965204535.1. Taxonomy (GTDB): domain Bacteria; phylum UBA8248; class UBA8248; order UBA8248; family UBA8248; genus Bin107. The sequence goes on from OZ241996.1 coordinate 67,773, forward strand.
GCCTCGCCGAGGCGGTGAACAAGACGAGCAAGACCGTCAACGTCACCAACCGCGAGTCCAAGGGCTTCGTCGCCAACACGCGCCTCGTCGCCAGCGGCCGCTCGGAGATCGGGATGACGAACGGTATCTTCGTCGACTTCATCCAGCGCAAGCAGAAACCCTTCCACAAGGGCAAGGCGATGATGACCATCCGGGGCATCGGCCCGGTATCGACCTCCTGGTTCCAGGTGACGACGTTCCACAAGACCGGCATCAAGTCCTACCACGATCTCGCCGGCAAGCGGGTGAACATGGGTCCGAGAGGAAGCTCCACCCTGTTCATGATGAAGTTCATCACCGACAACCTGGGCATCACCGACAAGATCCGCAAGGACTACATGGGCTGGGCGCAAGCCGCCACCAACATGATCGACGGCAAGCTCGACGCTTTCGGCATCCCGAACCCGGTGCCCTCGCCCTCGATTCTGCGCGCCTCGCGCAGTGGGCCGCTCCGCATCCTGAGCATTCCCGACGAGGTGCGTGACAAGTTCGTCGCCCTGAGCTCGGGCTACTACAAGGACAACAAGGACGCCAGCCCCTACCAGGGGATGAAGGGCAAGAAATTCAAGACGGTCGCCTACACCATCTTCGCCGTGGCGAACGAGAAGGTGCCCAACGACGTCATCCACGAGGTGACGCGGCGGGTGTACGACAAGGCGAACCGCGACTTCCTGATCAACGTATTCAAGGGCTGGAAGATCGGGCTGGACTTCGCCGCCAAGTCGGATGAGTTCATCAAGCAGATGGGCAACTTCAACATGAAGCTCCACCCCGGCGCCGCGCGCTACTGGAAGGCGAAGGGTTACAACACCAACTAGACGATTCCCGGCTCCCCCGGAGGGCGGTGGCGCCTTCCGGGGGCCGGTGAAGCGCCTGTCATCGGCCTCGGGTGAGAAAGGGCGGCGATGAGGAAGGTTTTCGATTCTCTCTGGGAGTGGATGCGGTTCATCTTCGCCCCGGAGTCGGCCACCCGCAGGGATATCGAACCCGGCTTTCAGAAACAAAACCTGCCCGTCTTCGTGTTCCTTACCGTTCTCCTTCTCGTCTACATCGTTTTCTTCGCCGGAAGAACGTACAACCTCTACCTCCCCTACGAGATCGCCTGGGACTGGCAGGAGGTGGAATTCCCGGCTCTCGATGCCTGGCTCTACGCCCTCATCTGGCTCTACGTCTCGGGCCTGTGCATCTTCCCGAGGGCGGCGATTCTGCTTTCATCGTTCGCGTTCGCCGCCTATTTTCTCTACGGCGCGGCGAACAAGGCACCCGTGGATTTAGGCCTCGGCTTCGGCGAGGTCATCGTCTACGCCCTCTCCCCGCTCCTCACGGAGGGGATGGAGAAATCCCTCTCGGCGATTTGGGAGACGCTCTACTTCCCGGGGCTGGCCATCTATGCGTTTCATTTCTATCTGCCCTTGTACGTGATCTTCACCGCCATCCTGACGTTCGTCTTCTACCCGGCGCGCGCGGGCGCTCCGATGAGACGGCCCTCCGCCGTGGACCTCCTGCTCTGCGCGGGCGTGGTCGTGTTCACGGTGGAATACATCATGAACTTCGCCGACCGCGGAGACCGCGCGGGCCTCGTCCTCTGGACGGACGTCGCCATGGGCACCATCGCCGTCATCGTTTCAATCGAAATGTGCCGCCGGGTGCTGGGCTGGGTGCTACCGCTGCTGGGTCTGTTTTTCTTCTACTACGCCATGTACGGCAACTATTTCCCCGGACGGCTCCTGCACAAGGGGTTCTCCTACAACGAGGTCGTGAACTTCATCTACGGCACTTCGGGCATCTTCGGCGTCATCGCGAACGTCTACGCAAGCTACGTGTTCCTGTTCATCCTCTTCGGCGTCTTTCTGGAAAAAACGAAGGTCGGCGACGTGTTCATCGATCTCTCCTACGCCCTGGTGGGCCGCCTGCGCGGAGGAGCGGCCAAGGCCTCGGTCGTCTCGAGCGGCATGGTGGGTTCGGTGGTCGGAAGCGGGGCGGCGAACATCGTCATCACGGGCACCTTCACGATCCCGCTCATGAAGCGCGCGGGCTACAAGGCCCACTACGCGGGAGCCGTCGAGGCGGTCTCCTCGATCGGCGGCCACCTGCTGCCGCCCATCATGGGTTCGGCGGCCTTCCTCGTGGCCGCGTTCACCGAGACGGATTACGGGTGGATAGCGCTCATATCGCTCGTGCCCGCGCTGATGTACTACTTCTCGGTCTACATGTCGGTGCACTTCCGCTCGGGGCTGGACGGCATCCACGGCCTCTCGAAAGAGGAACTGCCCGAACTGCTGCCCCTGCTCAAAAAAGAGGGCTATCTGCTCCTGCCGGTGGTGCTGCTCATCTTCCGCCTCATCATCGGGCGCTCACCCTTCGACGCGGCGCTCTGGTCCATCGTCCTGGCGATGGTTCTGGGATTTTTCCGTGAGGACACCCGCCTGCTGGCGCTGCCGCCGGTTCTTGCGCGCCTGGTTGGCAAACCCGGATGGAGCACACGCAACGACAGGCTCGAATACCAGGCCGCGGCGCACCACAAGAAACTCATGGAATCTGGAAAAAGCCTGGAAGATGCGGATGCCGAGGCGGAAGTTTATCTCGAAGCGGCCAAGACCGAACCGCCCGAGAACCCGCTCATGGAGAACTGGCCCCTGCTCGCCGGACTGGGCCTGCTTATCGTGCTCCCGGTGGCGGGGCATACGTTCCCTGAGGCGATCTTCTGGTCGGCGCTCGCGGCGATTGTGCTCTCCTCCCCGCGCGTTTTGGACGGGCTGGAGCGAGGCGCCGTCAACTCACTCATCATCGGCGTGACGGCGGGCGTGATGGGCATCGTGCTCGCAGGCGTGTCGATGCCCGGCCTCGGCATCAAATTCTCCTCGATCATCCTGGGCTACGCCGCCATCATCGACAACGCCTTCGGCATCACGGGAACGACGCTGCCGGTGGCGATACTCCTCTGCGCCATCGCCAGCTACATCATGGGGATGGGCATGACGATCACGGCGAGCTACGTGCTGCTATCGATCCTCGCCGTGCCCGCGCTCGTGGAGTTGGGCGTTCCGCTCCTCAGCGCGCACCTGATGATCCTGTGGCTGAGCCAGGACGCCTCGCTCACGCCGCCATTCGCGCTGGGCGCGTTCATCGCGGCGGGCGTGGCGAGAGCCGACCCGATGCGCACCGGCTTCGCCTCGCTCAAACTCGGCAAGGCGCTCTACATCGTCCCCTTCCTGATGGCCTACACCCCGATCAACATCACGCAGGGTGCTGCGTGGTTCGACATCATCGTCGTCTGGGTGAGCGGCTTCATGGGCTTTTTCTGCACCTCGGCGTCGCTCGAGGGCTACATGCGCAGAAAGCTCGAAATCTGGGAGCGCGTCGTCTTCGCCGTGGCGGGCGGACTGCTGTTCTTCTACGTGCCGTGGATGAAGATAACGGGAACGGTCATCATGGCCGTCATGATCGCCATCCAGTTCATGAGCGCGAAGGACGAAGGCGCAGCCTCACAAAGCCCTGCGGTGTCTTCGTAATACCTGAATTTCTAAAACCCATCTAAGAGATCGTGTTTTTTATAGTCGGATTAAGCTGGTAAAGAACGCGCGAGACACGCCTTGAGCGCGCCGCCGCAGTAGGAGCGGGCGAAATCCTCCCCGTGCGCGGAGGCGAGCCGCTCGGCGAAGTCCCCTATCCCCCAGATGCCCCTGAATTCATCGAACAGGCTGCTGATGCCCGCGAAGTCGCTGCCCAGCACGACCTGGTGAGCGGCGATTTCGGCCAGGAACTCGATTTCCTCCAGGTGACGCTCGAACTCTCCCACGAACCCGGGGAACGGCGTAAGACCGATGAGCCCACCCGTTTCCAGGAGCCGCCTCGCCATCTCGCGCGGGAGCCCCCGCTCGCCGTAGACGGATGAAACCGGATCGTCCAGATACCCGTGGGAGTAGTGCATCTCCTGGCCTGTGACGAGGGCCAGATCGATCATGTCCGATTTCGTCTGGTGGTTCGCGTGCGCGCAATCCACCATGAATCCCATCCGCCAGGCCCCCATCAAGAAAGCGCGGCCCAAGGCGGTGAGGCCGCGCCCGGCGTCTCCCTTGGCACCGCCACCCAGCGCGTTGTCCTCGTTGTAAAGCGGCGCGACGCTCCGCACGCCCTCCTCCCACAGCCATTCGAGGCCTTTGAGGTCGCTTTCCTTCCCGATGAAATAGATGCCTTCCGCGTGGATTAGCTGCCTACCCACGCCTTCCAGGTCCCCCCGGGTGAGGACGACGTCGAGTCCTTCCGATCCACGAATCAGCCCCAAATCACGCTCAAGCTCTTCTTTTTGCGCTTCTTGCGGCGCGTCCGCCAACCTGCCCAGGGCCGAGAACACCCCGCCCAGCTTCGCCGCCGTAGGGATGTCAATCTGCTCGAGAAGGTTGGCATCCTCATCGGATAAATCCGCCAGAAAGCGCAAATCGGTGTGAAAATCCCAAACGTCCTTGAACTCTATCGGCATCCGAGTTTTCTCCAAGTATCAGCGTCAGATAATTCTCTCGACGAAAACGCCATCATAACACGCGATAACAGGGGTTCGCCTTTGCGCTGCGCCGCAAGCTCGCATAGTCTGTCGGCTTTGTTTTTCAGGGAGGACGTTCCATGTCGACAACGAAACCTTTGGTGCTCGTCGAGCGCGACGGCCCGCTCGCCACGCTCACGCTCAACCGCCCCGAGAAGCGAAACGCCATGAACACGGGGATGACCCGCGAGGCGAAATCGGCGATTGCGAGGCTTGCGGGAGCGGATGACCTTCGCGTCCTGATCATCGAGGGCGCGGGCAGCGTGTTCTCCGCCGGGGCCGACGTGGTAGAGATGGGCGCGCTCACGGAAGACAATGCGCGCGATTTCATCTCGAACCTGCACTCCCTCATCCACAGCGTGCGCGAGTTTCCGCACCCCGTGGTCTGCAAGTGCCGGGGTTACGTTCTGGGCGGCGCGCTGGAGTTGATGCTCGGCTGCGATCTCCGGGTCGCGGCGGACGATACGAGGTTCGGCATGCCCGAGGTGCGGGTCGGCGTGCCCTCCGTCATCGAGGCGGCGCTGTTCGTGCCATTCTGCGGCCTGGGCGCAGCACAGGACTTGCTCTTGACGGGCAGAACGTTCGACGCCCGGGAGGCGCATCGTCTGGGGATCCTCCAGAGGATATGCCCGTCATCCGACCTGGAAGAAACGACGCAAGAAGCCGTAATGGAGATTCTACAGGCCGCTCCCGGCACGCTCAGCGCCCAGAAGACGCTATTGAGGCGATGGATGCAGGCCTATCTCGAAGCCGCGGTTCCGCCCTCCATCGACGCCTTTGAGGCTTCCTTCCGAACCGGCGAACCCCAGGAAGGCATGGCCGCGGCGCACGAGAAGCGCTCCCCCTCCTGGGCGCCCGGAGAGAAATGAAACAGCGCATCCCTTTGCGGTGGCGTTCGCCGTTTCGGTGTGGCATCTTCACTCATCCCGCCGGAATGAGACAGGAGAGCACCGATGACGGAAGACGAAATTTTAATCGAACGCATCCGCCCGATTCTCAGGCGCCGCAAGGGGTATTCGGAAAAGCGGATGTTCGGCGGCGTGTGTTTCATGATCAACGGCAATATGTGCGCCGGAACGTGGAAAGGCGCGCTCATCGTGCGTCTCGCCAGGGAAAACCACGAGGCGACGCTTGCAGAACCGTATACCAAGCCGGCCGATATGGCGGGCCGGGTGATGAAGGGCTGGGCGCTGGTCGAACCGGCCGGGATTTCGACCGAAGACGACCTGAAAGCGTGGGTGCGGCGGGCGGCGAAGTTCGCAGGCTCGCTTCCGCCCAAGTAATAGCAACTCCATTGATCCTACGTGGATTCATTCTCATGAGGGATGAACGATGAAAGCGATTACCGTTCAGGGAGACGCCGGAATCGAGGGACTGGTGTACGGCGAGGTTCCCACGCCGGAGCCGGGAGAAGGCGAAGTGCGGGTGAAACTCCTGGCCTCAGGGATCAACCACATCGACGTCTACCAGTGTACCCCCGCCATGGTGAGGCATGAAAAACCCCACACCATGGGCGCGGACGGAGCAGGCGTCGTGGATAAGGCGGGGCCGGGTGCGGCCTTGAAGCCGGGTGTTGAGGTGGTCGTCGACCCCAATCTGGGCGACCCCACTCAGCCGGACTATGGCCTCGTGGGCGCGCAAAGTGCGGGCACGCACGCGGAATTCATCGTCCTGCCGGAGAAGAATTTCTTTCCCAAGCCCGAAAACTTGACGTTCGAGGAGGCGGCGGCGCTTCCCCTCGCTCTCACCACGGCCTACCGACAGCTCATCAGCCGCGCACGACTAACAGCGGGAGAGAGCGTCCTCATCCACGGTGTGGGCGGGGGCGTCATGCTCTATTGCCTGCAACTCGCCGCCCATGCGGGCGCTTTCAGCATCGTCACCTCATCGAGCGACGAGAAACTGGAAACCGCCAAGAGCTTCGGCGCTAACGTCTGCATCAACTACAAGACGCAAGACGTCGCCAGTGCCGTGATGGACGCCACCGCTGGCCGTGGGGCCGACGTGGTGGTCGACAACGTGGGCGCACCCACATTCGCGTTGAGTGCCAAGTGCGTCGCGCTCAACGGCCGCATCACCATCGTGGGCGGGGCGGCGCACCACGTGATACCCGAGGTGAACCTGCGCGATCTCTACTTCAAGCAGGTCGACATCCACACCTCCACCATGGCGACACCCGAGGAATTCCATGCGGCGATGGCCCTCGCCGCAGAGGGCAAAGTGAAGGCCCACATCGACTCCACCTATCCGCTTTCGCGCTTCAGAGAAGCCATCGAGCGCGTGGCGGGGGGCCGGCAATTCGGAAAAGTGGTGATAACGAGAGATTAGGGACGAGGCATTTGCGCCGCATGCTGCTTGTTCGCGCAAAGCCCTCACATTTGGGGAATCCATAAAGCATGAAAAGACGCCTCGCCAAAACCGTCGCCGCGACCGCAGGCGGAGAGCGCGCCAATCACATGACGGCCAAGAAACCGCCGGGCCTGGTGCCGCTCGATTCGGGAACGCCCAACTTCCCCACGCCGGAGCACATCACGAACGCCGCCAAAGAAGCGCTCGACCAAGGCCTCACGGGCTACGCCCCCGGACAGGGAGACCCTGAGTTTTTGGATGCCGTCTGCGAGCACGTCGAGCGCGAGGCGGGCGCGAAATACACGCCTCATTCCGTCATCGCGACGAACGGGGCGAGTTCGGGCATCTACGCCGTCATGACGGCGTTTTTGGACCCCGGCGATGAGGCCATCCTCATGGACCCGACGTTTTCGCTCTACGCCCACGTCGCGCTGCAACTGGGGGCCGTCCCCGTCTCCGTGCCGCACGACGCGGATTATCAAATCGACGTAGAAGCCGTGCGCCGCGCCGTCACGCCTCGAACGCGCCTCATCCTCGTCAACAACCCGAACAACCCCACGGGCGTGGTCTACCGCCGCGAGGATCTGGCGGCTCTCGCCGAACTCGCAACGGAGCACGACCTCATGCTCGTATCGGATGAGGCCTATGCGAAAATCCTGCAACCCGGCTTCGAGCACGTTCCCCTGCTCTCGTTCACCGAGCACCGCGACCACCTCATCCTGCTCGACACCTTTTCCAAGACCTATTCGATGACCGGCTGGCGGCTGGGCTTCATGGTCGTGCCCGAGGACCTGCCCCAGCCGATGTTCAGCGTTCACCGCTCCATCAACGGGCCGATCAACACCTTCGTCCAGCGCGCGGGCGCAGTGGCGCTCAGAAGCTCGCAGGAGTGCGTGGAGGAGTTCGGGCGCGAATACCACAAGCGGGGCCGCCTCATGAACGAGTTGACGCGCGACATTCCAGGTCTCGCTCCCATCGAGCCCCAAGGCGGCTTCTACCAATACTGCCGGTATGAATACCCCATTCCTTCGAGCGAGGTGCGAAAGCGCGTCTGGGAGGCCGGGGCGGCCATTCGCAGCGGGTCGGAATTCGGCGCTTCGGGCGAGAACCACCTGCGCTTCACCTATTCGGTGGATGAGGAAGTCATCGAAAAGGGCATGAAGATTGTGCGCGAGGTGTTCCGCCACTTAGGCTGAGACTTGCCGGTTCCACGCCTGAAAGCCGTCCTTTGGGGGACTGTTGAAAAAGTCTAATGAAGGAGGGTTGCAGGTTTTGCAGGGACAGGTCGCGACCTGTCCCTACGGACGTGCGTGGTTATCCTTCGTCATTCCGGTGTCGGAGCCGACCAATGCGGGGCTGTTGAAAAACCCCTGTAGGGGCCGCATACATGCGGCCCGTTCTGTCAGTGAAAGAAAAGGGGAAAGGTTCGTCATTCCGGCAATCAATGCCGACCGGGGAGGGAGGGATTGCCCGGAATCCAGAGCCGATGAGAGAAACCGCGGTTCAGGGAATCCCGCCACCCGTATCGGTTCGCCGCATTCCAGTTTTTCTTCCATTCCCGTCCGCCTGGATTCCGGCATTCGCCGGAATGACGGCGGGGTGGTGCGATCTCGAATGATGCGGGAGGATGATTTCGCGCCCGATATGGGACGATCCCGAAATGCGCCGGAATGACGAGCGAATACCGCGCCCGTTGTATGGGCGGTTCGCGACCCCCCCTACGGTCGGTAGCACTCCGATGAAGATGGCCCTGACCGGCTACATACGTCGAATCTCGGAATCAGGGCTTTTTCGACAGCCCCTCTCCGAACGGACGGCCGCTTCAATAGACGGGCAGGATGTCCTTCTCGTAGGTCTCGTCCACGCCCCGGGCGGCGGCGTAGAAGATCTCCTGCAGCCTGCGCGTGATTTCGCCCGGCTTCCCGTCTCCCACCTCGATGCGGTCGAGCGAGAGCACGGGCGCGACTTCCGCGGCGGAGCCGCATATCATCGCCTCGTCCGCCACGTAGATCTCCGTGCGATCCATGGGCCGCTCTACGGGTTCGGGACCGATGTGCCTGCCGAACATCTCGATCACGCTGTCGCGCGTGATGCTCTCGAGAATCGAAGCCGTCACCGGCGGCGTGATGAGCTTTCCCTCGCGGACGATCATGATGCAGGTGCCCGTGCCCTCGGCCACCGTGCCGTTCTGGTTGAGCAGAAGCGCGTCGTCATACCCGTTGATACGCGCCTCGACGCCCGCGAGCCTGCCGTTCTGGTAATTCGCCGATGCCTTGACGCGCGGCGGTACGGTATCGTCCGAGATGCGCCGCCAACTGCTCACGCACAGGTTCACGCCCCCCTCCTGACGCTTGCGGTTGCTGTTCGGCCCTCCGCTGATGAAGACGCAGGTGTCCACCTCGTCCGCCGCATAGCCCTTCATGTCCAGGGGCCCCGAATCGTCGAAATACACGTTGAGGCGAAAGTGGAGGTCTTCTCTGAACTCGTTCGCCCGTATCCATTCGATCACGGCGTCCTTGAATTCTTCCGCCGTATAGGGCGGCGTCATCCGCATCACCCGCATCGAATCGAACAGCCGCCTGATGTGCGGGTCCATCTTCCAGAGGAAAAGGTTGTTTCGCTCCTCGCTCCAGTAGGCGCGAATCCCCTCGTACACGCTCGAACCCCTGAGGACCGCCTGGCTGAAAACGCTTATCTTGGCGTCTTCGGGCGGAACTACCTCTCCGTTGAGCCATACCTTGGCATGATCGTAGCTGGGCACAGGAACCTCCCATGTGGAAGTAAAAATGGCTACCAATGTGGGAAACACGGCATGATGAACAATTTTAGCCTTGCTTGACAAGGGGCGTCCCCGCCTTGACGCTCGGGCGCGCTTGGGCGTAGCGTTGTCCCGGACAGATTTCAAACCTCCCCTCTTGGAGATTTTCATGCAGCAGCCCACGGACACCCCGAAACTGGCGGACGCCTACGCCGAATCCCTGCCCGCCTCGCGCGCGCTATACGATCGGGCGCAAGAGGTTTTCCCCGACGGGGTGACGCACGACAACCGCAGGATGCAGCCGTTTCCCATTTACGTGGAACGCGCCGAGGGCGCATATAAGTGGGACGTGGACGGCAACCGCTACATCGACTACTGGATGGGCCACGGCGCTCTCCTTTTCGGGCACAACCCGCCCCACATCCGGGACGCCGTGAGCGAGGCCGTTCTCAAAGGCTCGCACTACGGCGCAAGCCACAGGCCGGAGGTGGAATGGGGTGAATGGGTGCAGCGACTCGTGCCGTGCGCCGAGCGGGTGCGATTCACGGCTTCGGGCACCGAGGCCACGCACATGGCGCTCCGTCTCGCGCGCGCCTTTACCGGCAGAAAGCGCGTCGTCAAGTTCGCGGGCCATTTCCACGGCTGGCACGAGGGGCTTGAGATCGGCGTGCGCGCCCCCTACACGAACGAACCCGAAGCGGGCCAACTGGAAGTAGTAACCGACCTCGTGGCCGTATGTCCGCCGGGTGATCTGGAAGCCGTCCGCAGCGTACTGGCATCGGGCGATGTCGCGGCACTCATTCTGGAACCGACGGGCGGGCACTTCGGTACCATCCCGATGAAAAAGGATTTCGTGGCCGCGCTCAGGGAAGAGACCCGCAAGGCGGGCGCGCTCCTCATCTTCGACGAGGTGGTGACGGGCTTTCGCGTATCGCCGGGCGGGGCGCAGGCGCACTTCGGCGTAACGCCCGATCTCACCAGCCTCGCCAAGATACTCGCGGGCGGCCTGCCGGGGGGAGCCGTCGCAGGCCGGGCGGACGTGCTCGAATATCTCGCCACCAAGCCGGACCCCGAGATGAACAGGCACATGAAAATCGCCCACCACGGCACCTTCAACGCGAACCCCATCTCGGCATCCGCAGGCGTCGCCATGCTCTCCTCACTGGCCGATGGCCGGGCGACCGAGCAGGTGAACGCGCAGGCACAAAAGCTCAGATACGGTATGAACGAGATTCTCGCACAGGAGGCGGTGGCCTGGCGTGTGTATGGCGAATACAGCGACTGGAAGATTCTCTTCGATGCCGACGCCCCGCCACGTGACGGGGCGGATCAGGACGTGAGCGGGATCGACTGGCGGCGCCTCGATTCCAAGAACGCCCAGAAAAGCCGCGCGCTGAGACAAGCGCTCATCTTGCACGGGGTGGATTTCAACGGCGCACGCGCCCTCGTGGGAACCTGCCATACGGACGATGTGATCGAGGAAACGCGCGCCGCCTTCAAGGCGGGCGTGCAGACCATGAAGGAAGAAGGGGTCGCCTGACGTTTTCCAGGAAACTCCGCCAGATATCATGAAGGAGAGCCGCACTTGCACAGCGCGCTGAAAGGCCTGTTGAGCCTCGAATCCGGACGCATCGTGGACGACATGGAACACCCCTTCACCTGCCCCGACACGGGCGGGAACCTGCAGGGCAGCTACGACATCGAGTGGATAAAGGCGAACGTGGACAGGGACGAGATCGCCCGCAGATCCCGGGGCATCTGGCGCTGGCGCGAGCTTTTGCCCGTGCGGGACGAAAAGAACGTGGTCTCACTCGTGGAAGGCGATACCCCCCTCATCCACGCCGCGAGGCTCGGGGCGTCGCTCGGCTACGAGAACCTCTACATCCTGGATGAATCCAGAAACCCCACCGGCTCGTTCAAGGACAGGGGCGGGTCGGTCACCATCAGCAAGTGCAGGGAAGTGGGCGTGGACCGCATCGTGCTGCCCTCATCGGGCAATGCGGCGGCCTGTTTCAGCGCCTATTGCGCGCGGGGCGGCATCGAGTTCATCGGCTTCGTGCGCGACGACAGCTCCGCCGTACACTGTCTCCAGGTTGGCGCTTACGGGGCGTTTACGCTCATCATCGAGGGCGATCAGGGCACGGGCGGGCGCTTCGCGGAAGAAGTGTCGAAAGAACTGGGCTGCCTGCACGCCACCCTGCCCCGGAATCTCTACAGGATCGAGGGGAAAAAGACGGCCGCCTACGAGATCGCCGAAAAACTCGGCTGGCGCGCGCCCGACCGCGTCGTCTGCCCCACGGCGGGCGGCACGATGGCGCTCGCGATGGACCAGGGCTTCCGCGAGTTGCTGGCTCTCGGCTGGATAGACAAGATGCCGGCCATCGACGTCGTTCAGGTAGACGGCTGCGCGCCCATCGTCAAAGCCCTTCACTCAGGCGGAAAAGTCGAACCCTGGGGCGAAGTGCGCACGAAATCGGCCGGCCTCACGAGTCCCTCGCCCGGCGCGGGCGAGCGCGTGGCCGAAGTCGTGCGTCGCTCGGAAGGCCATGGCGTGCTCGTGAACGACGCGATGAACCTGGAAGCCGAGTTTCTCATCGCCGGACGCGAGGGGCTTTTCCTGCAGCCCGCATCCGCGGCGTCCGCCGCGAGCCTGATGGAGGGCGCCGAGCGGCCCGGAAGGCCGGAAACCGACGAGGTAATCGTCTGCATCGGCACGGGCACGGGCAAGAACGCGGCGGAGGTGGCGGGCGAAGCCCTCGGCAGGCCGGGGCGCATTCCGCCGGACATCGACGCCTTCAAGCGGGCGCGCGCCACCTGGCGGGTGGACGGCGTCTGAAGCATCTGAATGTATTCACGCAACTCCCGGGAATCCAGCACGCCACTCCCTGGCGCGCTTTCATCTCACAACAGCATTCTTCACACAGATAAAAACGAAAATCAATACTCTTTTTCTCGCTTTTTCATGATCTATTACTTCAGTATAATCCCTGTAACCGTCTATAGATAAAACCATTACATGGTTTTCAAAAAACTTCTTGATTTTCGTATTATTTTCGTATACATTTTCTCCCTCACGCCAATCCATACAGGGAGAACGACCATGGTGACGGAAAAAACCCTCCACAAGCTGGCCATTCTCGGCGGACAATCCTTCGACGACAGGGAGGGCCCGCCCGGGGTGCGGAAGAAGCCCAAATACCGCCGCAAGTTCCTGGCCTCGGACACGCCGGCGATATTCCCCGTCCCCTTCAAGGGCGGGCGCATCATGCCGCTTCTCTCCACCATGATGACCAACGCATGCAGCTACGACTGCCACTATTGCCCCATGCGGGCCTCGCGCGACATGCCACGCTACGCCTTCGGCCCCGAGGAATTGGCCGACACTTTCATGGCGTTAAAGAAAAGAAACCGCGCCGAGGGGCTTTTCCTCACCAGCGGGGTTCCGGGCAGCGGCGTAACCGGCGTGGACAGGATGATAGCGGCGGCCGAAATCCTGCGCTTCAAGCATCATTTTGGCGGCTATATTCACCTCAAAATGCTGCCGGGGGTGGAGGATTCCCAACTCAGCCGCGCCGCGCAGATAGCCACGAGGCTTTCTGTGAACCTCGAAGCCGCCACCCAGCGGGGCCTTCACGCCATGGCGCCCGAGAAAAGCCTGGAAACAGACCTGAAACCCGCCCTCGAATACGCGGGGGAGATGGCGCGCGAGTCGTATTTCGAGAGAACGGGCCTCATCGCCGACGGCGTGACGACCCAGTTCATCGTCGGCGCAAGCGGAGAGAGCGACATGGACGTCCTCGCTGCCTCCCACGCGCTCCAGAAGAAGGGTCTTTTACGCCACACCCATTTCAGCGCCTTCAAGCCCGTGGAGGATACGCCGATGGACGGGGTGCCATCGGTCTCCAAGACGCGCGAGCACAGGCTTTATCAGGCGGAGCACCTCCTGCGCGAATATGAGTTCGGGCTGGATGAGATCCCCGCCGCAGACGGCAACCTCGTGCTGGATGAGGACCCGAAAACGACGTGGGCGAGAAGAAACCTCTCGCAGTTCCCGGTGGAGATCATGACCGCCGACCCCAGGACGCTGATGCGCGTGCCGGGCATCGGCCCCACATGGGCGAAGCGCCTGGTGGAAGTGCGCAGAAAGGCGCACATACGCGATTTCAGGGATTTGACGCGCCTCGGCCGCATCCGCAAATCGGCGGCGGGCTGGCTCGCGCTGCGCGGAAAACGCCTGGGGCCCGAACCCGTTCTCGCCACGCAGATGAGCCTCGACCTCCGGCACAGGGGCAAACGGCGCGTCCACCCCTCGATGAGCAACTTGCCGCCGTGTTCTTTTCGCTGATGAGGCTGCCGAAACAAGCGTATGGATTGTGCGCCCCCGCTTGACGGGGAAATGCGATGGGACTACCCTTCCCGTCTCTCGCCACCGCACCTGTTGGCGCGATACGAGCGACGCCGCTTCATGGCCCCTTCGTCTAGCGGTCAGGACACCGGCCTCTCACGCCGGTAACAGGGGTTCGAGTCCCCTAGGGGTCACCAGACAGACGAAACCCGCCAGAAAGTAGGTCAACTGTCGCTCAACCCCAAGTGTTCACGTGCACGATCTCTTCGAGCGGGCGCCGCACGGCGGGCCGGAAATTCGTCCCCAGCGTCCAGGCCACCGGAACGAGCGCCGCCTGCATGAAATCATCCGGCACGCCGAGAAGCTCCGCGGCTTCCGCCTCACAGCGCAGGTGCAGGGTGGTGAACACCGAACCCAGCCCGCGCGAGCGAAGCGCCAACTGAAAACTCCAGACCGCCGGGATGACGGAGCCCATGAGGCCCGCCCACATGAACCGCGGCGGGTTTTCGGGCAGGAAATTCTGGATGCACGGAATCACGTGCACCGGGGCGCGCTCGATGTTTTCCGCCAGATAGATAGCGGAATCGAACACCCGCTCGTCCTGCGCGGCGCCGCTCTCCCTTGCCTGCGCCAGACCATCCGCGAGGTATTCATCCCCTCCCTTGCGGTAGAGCCGCCCGAGTTCGCGCCTCAAACCCTCATCCGTCACCACGAGCCAGCGCCAGCCCTGGCGGTTCGAGCCCGTCGGAGCCTGCAGGCCGAGTTCCAGACAATCCATCACGACCTCACGCGGCACCTCACGGTCGAAATCGAGCCGCTTGCGCACCGAGCGCGTCGTGGAGAGGAGTTTGTCGGTCATTTCCAGATCAAAATCGGCCATGCGGCCCTCCTTTCAGTTTCGTGTACAAGTACATTTCACGCGAGATGTGCGCCATGTTATCAGAACGGCTTCCCGCTCGTAACGCGTCGTGCTCCCAGGTTCCCAAGGGTGAATGGTTTGCCTATAATCGCCCCAAACTCCCATCATCAAAACGAGGAAAACCATGACGAACCAGGCAAGCGAGACGAGCAAAATCCGGCTGCTGAACCCCGATGAGGCGGCGGGCGATACGGCGCGTTTTTTCGAGGCGACGCGCGAGTTCCTGGGCCGCATCCCCAATTCCGCGCTCGCGCTGGCGAACACCCCCTACATCGCGCGCTTCTACCTCCCCTTCAACGCCACGCTCCAGCGCGAGGGCATGGGCGGGCTGCTGACGTGCAAGATCAAGGAGATCGTGGTCTTGAAGACGAGCTTCGTCAACGCTTGCGCCTACTGAATCGCGCACAATACGGCGCTTGGTCAAGCGACGGGAATCACGGATGAGCAGATTGAGGCCATCGCCTCGGACGACTACATGACCTCACCGCTTTTGAGTCCCCGCGAGCGCGCCGCCTGCCTGTGGGCGGAGCATTTCACGAGAAACACCGCGCGCGAGAACCCCGAAGTGCTCGAAGAGGTCAAGCGGCATTTCACCGACGGGGAGATCGTCGAGATGTCCCTCATGAGCGGCAAGCAGGGCATGATGAACCGCTTCATGGACTCGTTCGCCATCCCGATAGAGAACGAGGGCGAGGTGAACAAGATCAAAAAATCCGTGCGCGGGAATCCCGAGAAGATGAAGGCCTATCTCCAATCGCTCATCGACAACTGGCCCGAGGAGTTCCCCGAACCCAACCCGGATAACTAGGGGTGCTTCCGAGAGGAAATGCGGGCAAATGCGCGGTCCGGAAAACTTTTTTTAATTCGATAAATTTCGAGAAATTATTGACTGTCCACTTTATATTACCCGTGTAACCAATTGAATAAATGCTGAATATGACGTTAGTTCGACCCATGAACCTTTTCAGGAATTTATCGATATTTACCGAATTGTTCATCAATTCGAAATTCAGGGTTCCCGTCCTGGTTCCAGGGAATTTCATCGCTTGAACACCCTCTTCCGTCTCGCATCGGCCGTGAAGACCCGATGACGCCACCGGGTCTGCCCGCATGAACGGGCGGTTCGAGCATAACGCGGAAGCGGCGGGGAGAAGGTCCGGCAAATGCGGGGAAATGCGCGATCAGCCCTCCCTGTCCCGTCAGCCCGCTCACAGATAATGGGAATTATAAACTTGACTATGCAAAGAATTGGGAACAATTTTGAAGATGCCGTTAAGCAGATGTTATTGTCTAGTCCTGAAAAGAAAGGATTGCTTGAAAAACGTATGCCGATTCGTGAAGAACTTAAAAAGAAATGGAAGTTGGAAAAGAAAAACAAAAATTTCTAGTTTAATCTATTGTCATTTCGAATCTCCCGATTATTTCCTCTTGACACATTTCAATATCACAACCAAAATGCTCCTCGCCAGATAACGTGCAGATCGACCTGCTTTCGGGTCGCCTGCGAAATACAAGACCGCATCCTTGCGGGAATACGCGGGAACCCACCGAGCAATCTGTGCGTTGTCTGGCAACCGACCCGATCTTGGGATCGTGAGAGGTTGAAGCACCCATTTCGAGATTCAATCTAAAGGGAGCCGCCAGAGGAGGAGAAGCGATGAAACTGTTGACTGCAATCGCCGCGACGGCCTGTGCCGCCGCACTGCTGGCCCTGACCACGCCTGAGGCGTCGGCCTTCTACAACGATGCGTACGCGAAGAGTCGTTGCGAGAATGCCGTGAAGATCGCGCGGAGTAACACAAAGATAACCGACGTGAACTATGCCTCATGGAAGGTGAGACGCGTCGTGTATGAGAAAGACAACAACCCGAATGACTGGGAATACGACCGGAGCAAATGGGTCAACTACGACCAGATCCGTTGCATCATCGTGGCAAAGTGTCCGGAGACTTCCTGGCCGACCTCCAGTCCGGCCGGACGGGCTTGGTTGCCCGGCACGACCAACATCGCTTACTACGACGACCCGAGGAGAAAGTGGTTCTCGACCGAGTTCTACGGTTCCATCGCGCAGGTCGAGAAGGTGAGCTGTAAGGGCGGTTATCTGATGCAATGACCGGAAGCCGAAGGATTACGCGGGCGAACAGCCCGCGTAATCCTTTGTCTGGCATCGTATATAAGCCCCATATAATTCCTCAAAGTTAAGAATGCAGGACTCCGTCAGGTGTTTTTGTTACTTCAAGAATTGGTTTTTTCTTTGTCATCGTCAAGTTTATAATTCCCCAAATAATCCCCCACCTCCACCGTTTTGCCCAGCCGCGAGCTCGCGTCCGCCGCGTAGACGACGGCCAGGTTCTCGTGCGCGACGCGGCCGTCGACTTCGGGCGTTCTGTCCCCGCGCACGCAGTCGGCGAAGTCTTCCAGCGCGTCGCGGAACATGTCGCCCTCGGGCATGTCGTATACGGCGTCCTCGCCCAGCGGGTCCCGGTCGACGCGCAGGCGGATGGGTTCGGGCGCCTTCGATGGGTCGCGCCACTGCTGGCCCGTGATGCGGAAGTGCGCGACGCCCTTCGTGCCGTGCACGTTCATGTGAAACGCCCAGGGGCACGCCCAGCCGCCGCCGACGTAGGAGAGCGCGCCGCTATCGTGCTCCAGGATCATCATCGAGGTGTCGTCCACGTCCTCGGTCGCGTAGGCGCGCTTTAACTTCGCGGTGACGCTCCTGATTGGCCCGTGCAGGTAGCGGAACGTGTCGATGTGGTGGATGGAGAGCTGGATGACGACGCCGGTGGGGTTGAGTTCGCGGCTCGAGCGCCACTTCTCGGGCGTGAGTTCCAGCCCGCGCTCGGTGCAGAAGTTGCTCTCGCTCATCGAGATTTTTCCGATTTCGCCCGCGTCTATCAGCTCCTTCATGCGGCGCGACACGGCCAGTCGGCGCGCACTGTGACCCACCGCCAGCTTGACGCCCGCGCCCTCGACCGCGTCCACGATGGCCCTTGAGTGCTCCAGGCTGTGCGCGATGGGCTTTTCGCAATAGACGTGTTTGCCCGCCGCGGCCAAGGCTTCTATGTGCTCCTTGTGGTTGTGGTTGGGCGTCGTGAGGATGACGGCCTCGACCTCATCGTCATTCAGGAGCGCTTCCAGGCTATCCGCCTCGCGCGCGCCGTAGCGCTCCATGAAGGCGCGGCGTTTTTCCGCCGTGCGGCTGAAGCACGAGACGATCCTGATTTTACCTCCGCGAAGTGCTGCGTCGGCGAGCACGCCTGCCCAGCGGCCCAGCCCCATCGAGGCGACGCGCACGGGTTCGAACGACATGTTGTTTCTCCTTGAGCAGTTATAAAAGGGAATTACATACTTGATTATGCCCTTGTCGTTAGAGGCTTTTTCGGCCTTGGACCCCCTTGCCCCCTGACAGGGGGGTAAAATGAAAAATGCACTCCTCGACGGCGAAGCCTCCCTGACAAGGCGTCGTTGAAAAACCCTGCGCACGACCCCTGCCATTGCAGGCGGCGAATGCGGCGCAATCCCCCTCCTCATCCTGCGCCGCCGCCCGGTTTCGGTTTTGGCCGTCATTCCGGCGAAAGCCGGAATCCATTTTCGCCTTTGCCTTTTCGTTCCCTCGTTCGGATGTCTTTACTTCCGGGCGGGGAGGATCGGAATCGAACACAAAAACGAAAGGCGAATTCTCTGAATTCCGCATCCCGACGCCGCGCAACAACAAGGTCGTGGCCGCCCTGCCCGGTGAAAAGTCAAAATGGATTCCGGCTTTCGCCGGAATGACGGCTTCGTGGTGGACCGCATCAGCCGTCTCCGTAACGACGCCCGAATCCGGGCGCACACGAAATGCATCGTCAATTCCTACCGAGGAGGTTTATCAACAGCTCCTTGAAGGGTTGTTAAACCCGGAGAGGGAAAAGTTATGTGTGTAGGGGTCGCATATATGCGACCCGTTTTTTCACCCACTACGAGGGCCGCATGTATGCGGCCCCTACACTCCCTTCGGCAAGGAAGAATCCTATTGCCGTCATTGCAGGGGTTTTTCAACAACCCCCTCAATGAGGGGTTGGCTTCATCTCGGTCAACGCTAAATACTCACCTGGAAATTGGGCAGGCGCACGCCTCCTCCCGCATCGGCCGGGGCCGCGCTCAACTCCTCGAGCGTGGTTTCGCGCAGCGTCTTGTCGATGGCGTCTTCGAGTTTTTTCCAAAGCGCGCGGCTTCCGCACACCGGAATGTTCGGACACGGCGCCGAGGGAGGCTCATCGCCGCAATCGACGGGCTGAATCGTCTCGCCCACCGCGCAGAGAACGTCGCGCATGTTGATCCCGGAGGGCGGCAGCGCGAGGATGTAGCCGCCTCCCGGCCCCCTCGTGCTGCTCACCAGAGAGGCCCTGCGCATCTTCACGAACAATTGTTCGAGATAGTGCTGGCTGATTCCGAGCTTGCCGGCAATCTGCGGCAGGGGCACGGGATGCGTCTGCGAATGCCGGGCCAGCTCAATCATGGCGAGAACGGCGTATCGCCCCTTGGTCGATATCTTCATCGGCGGCATCCTCTCATCGTCTCTCCCTGCCCCGAACGCTAAACGAGCGCACCACGCCCTGAGGGAATCTTCGTCTGTCCACTCCCGGCGATCGCGCAGGCAGGACAATCCGGATCCTGTGCCACGCGCACGCTCCCGACGGCGTTTTTCCGTAAATCGGCCGTCATCAGCCTGTTCGACCAGGCCGGCGCAAGCCCCCTGAGAACACGCAGCGCGTCTGCGGCCTGCGCCATGCCCACGAAACCGGCCACCGCGCCGAAAACCCCCGCATCCCCGCAGTCGAGGCCGCGGGCGTCCTCGCCCTCCTCGCCCACCAGACACCGCAGGCACGCGCTCCGCCCCGGCAGAATCGTCATCATCTGGCCGAAAAAGCGTAAAATCCCGCCCATCACCCACGGCTTGCCGGCTGCAACGCAGGCGTCGTTCAGCGCGAGTTTGGCGGCCAGGTTGTCGCTTCCATCGATTACTACGTCATAGGGCGCGATGATTCTGGCGGCGTTCCGGCGCGTGAGTTTCTGGGGAATCATGTCCACCGCTACCTCGGCGGAGAGCCTGAATATGGAATCGGCGCCCGAGTCCACCTTCAGGCGGCCGATGTCCTCGGTCCGGTGGAGAATCTGGCGGGCCAGGTTGTCGAGCGTCACCACATCGTGATCCGCAAGGCCGATGCGGCCCACGCCCGCCGCCGCCAGCGCCAACGCAGCGGGACAGCCCAGGCCGCCCACCCCCACGATGAGTGCGGATGAGCGCGCCAGAGCGCTTTTTTCGCTCATGCGCGCCGTGGATGCGCTCACGGACGCCGGCGGCGCTTCACCGGGCAACCCCGCGCGAGGATTATGAAGGCTCACGCGCTTGTCTCCTCGAGAATTTCCAGATCGCTCTCGATAAAGGTCTTCTGCTCCGCATCCCAGGAATACACCTTCTGCCCGAGCACCATGCCTTCGCGCACGCTCATGACGACGTGCTCGGCATCGGGAAACGCCGGGATATCCCCGAAAGGAACCGCCGCATCCACGTCTTCCTGCGAGAAATAGGCATCCTCGTCCGGGTGGCTGTGGAATATGCCGCGAACCACCTCGCCCGCCTTCTCCGCTTCTCTCACGATGCGCTCGAACTCGAAGGGATCGATCAAGAATGCGCGCCGCGCCGTCCGCGGATAAAATTCGGGGTCCTTCTCGTGCATCTCGTTCTGCACGTTCTTGCAAGGCAGGAGGGCGAGAGTTTCTTCCGCACCATCCCTCCCGCGCGGAGGCCCGATTATCAAGCCACAACACTCGTCGGGATACGCCTCGCGCGCGTGGCGGTGCATCGTCTCCACCTGTTCACGATTCAGACGCAAGTCAAGTCCCCTTGGGGTTGTTGAAAAAATCCGAAACCCTGGATTTGTCGTATGTAACCGACCGACGAGAGAGAAAAATCACTCCCCCCTTGAGGGGGAGTCGAAGAGCTGAGGGCGTAAGCCCGAAAGCGATTCGGTGGGGGGTATAACTCGGATTGGCGATAAAACGCATTTTACCCCCCACCGCATCAGCCTTCGCAAAAAACGCTCGGCTTCTGCGACTCCCCCTCAAGGGGGGAGTGAACTTCAAAAGCGTGCGCTCAACCAAAATCGCTCCACGGGACTTTTTCACCTCCCCTTTTGTCAGGGGGGTATAAAAAGGCGATGCGCCCCCCGCCGGGCTGAGAGGGTTTTGCTTTTTCTTGCCCCCCTGACAAGGGGGGGTAGGGGGGGTTGCCTTTGTCCCCTGAGGAGAGAGACTTTTTCAACACCCCCTCCTTAGCGCGCTTCGCTCAGGTACCTGTCCCCACCGTCGGGAAACAGGGTGACGATAACGCCCTTGCCTATCTGCTTCGCCACCTCGCGCACGCCCACGAGCGCGGCGCCCGCCGAATGCCCGATGAACAGGCCCTCTTCCTTGGCGATGCGCTCGGCGAGATCGTAGCTTTCCTCGGTGCTCGCCAGAATCAGATTGTCGTGCACGCTCTCATCGTAAATCTTCGGGCGAATGGCCGTGGGGATGTGCTTCATGCCCTCCAGCCCGTGAAACGATTCTGACGGCATGACCGCATGCACCACGACGTCCGGTTTTCTCTCTTTCAGGCCGCGTCCCGTGCCCACCAGGGTGCCCGTGGTGCCGAGACCCGCAATGAAATGCCCCACGCGCCCGCCTGTCTGCTCCAGAATCTCGGACGCCGTGGTCTCGACGTGGGCGAGCGGGTTCGCCGGGTTGTCATACTGACACGGCAGGAAATACTTCTCCGGCTCGTCCTGATACATCTTCGCCGCGAGGCGCTGCGCGCCGTCCGAACCCTCCAGGGGATCCGATAAAACAATGTCGGCCCCGTAGCCTTTCAAGGTCGCCTTGCGCTCGTCGCTCGCGTTCGCAGGCAGGACGAGGCGGACCGGAATCCCGAGTGCCGCGCCGATCATGGCGTAGGCGATGCCGGTGTTGCCGCTCGTGGAATCGAGCAGAATCCTGCCGGGGCGCAACTCTCCCGTTTCCAGGCCGTCCTTCACCATGAAGAGCGCCGGCCTGTCCTTCACCGAGCCGCCCGGGTTGAACCATTCCGCCTTGGCGTAGACCTCCACGTCCGGGAATTCGCTCTCGAACATCTTAATCTTGAGCAGGGGGGTGTTGCCGATACACTTGATGATTGGGGAATCCCCTAAATTTCTGAACGCGCTCGCGGGATTCTCCACCGTCGATTCGACCATTGATATGGCCCTCGCACTTAGCTCCTGAAAATCTCAGGAAAAATTCGCACGCGCCTCCATCAGGCCGTGCGAAAAATCGAATCGGGCCTGCGCAGTCGACCCCACTGTATCCATTTCATCCACCAGATGCCGCAAGGCTCTCGCGGCCAGCCATGCGCCCAAGGCGCCCTGGGCCGCCACTGTCGATGCGCCCCCTGGAGATGGCGTCACGTCCGGCTTCCCGAAACCGCCGGGTCCCTCGAGAATTTCTCCTGACTCACCACGTGAGACGCCTCGCAGCGTGACTTTCGCCGAAGCCTCGAATCTCTCATCAACCGGGGCTCCTTCACCGCCCAGCCGGATGAGGACGTCGAAAACCTCCCCCGCTCCCTCGCCCGGGCGAACGGAGACCAGCCTCGAATCGGGGTTGAGCCTCTTGAGGCCACTCCCCAGGCTGCCG
The DNA here is from genome assembly GCA_965204535.1 of bacterium. Taxonomy (GTDB): domain Bacteria; phylum UBA8248; class UBA8248; order UBA8248; family UBA8248; genus Bin107. The sequence goes on from OZ241996.1 coordinate 90,418, forward strand.
CCGAAGAAGGCGGAGAGCGGCGATTTCGGCTTGATCCCGTCGCTCTCATCGAGCGGACACCAGCCGATGCGTCCCACGCCCGCCGCCGCCAGATAGACCAGGGCGGTGAGCGCCGCGCTCTCCTCATCCTCCGAATATGCGATGAGGACGGAAGACGCCAGCAGGCGCTCCTGGCCGGCTCCCCCCACTTCGGGGAGAAGAATGTGGCGGCTGTAGCGCTGAATCTGCTCTTCGCTCAAGCCCAAGGGGCGAATCTCCTCTCGGGGGTGCGGACGATTACAGGCCGCCCGCGATGGCCGGCACGATGGAGACCTCATCCCCATCGCTCACCGCCGTTCCCTCTCCCTGCAGAAAGCGGATGTCCTCCTGGTTCACATAAATGTTCACGAAACGCCGCAGCTTGCCCTCCTCGTCATAGAGGCGCTGGCCGATGCCCGCGAACTGGCCCTCGAGGTTCGCGAGCACTTCCTTCACGTCCGCGCCCGCGATCTCCACGGCGTCCTGCTGCTGTGTGAACTCCTGCAAAGGTGTCGGAATACGAACCGTTACCGCCATTTCTCTCTCCTGATCTGAAAACCCCGCCCTCCGGGGATGTTGAAGTAAGATTCCTAACGAAAATGCTGTTCCAGACTATAATATCTCTCCCAGCCGTCGGGAATGACGACCACCACGTTTTCCTCGGGACTCATCCGCCGCGCCACCTCAAGAGCCGCATTTACCGCCGCTCCCGCCGAAATGCCTGCGGCCATGCCCTCCTCGCGGCTCAGGGCCTTGCTCATCTCGTAGGCGTCCAAGTCGCTCACCGGCATCACCTCGTCGATGATCGCCCGGTTCAACACCGCAGGCACGAAGCCCGCGCCGATTCCCTGAATCTGGTGCGGGCCGGGTTCCCCGCCGGAAAGAACGGGGGATGCGGCGGGCTCCACGCCGATGACGAGCGTTTCGGGCCTCCTCTCCTTCAGGACCTCCCCCACTCCCGTGATGGTGCCTCCCGTCCCCACGCCCGCCACGAAGGCGTCTATGGATTCCGCGCCCATGTCGCGCAGAATTTCGCGCGCCGTGGTTCTTCGGTGGATCTCCGGGTTGGCCGGGTTGTTGAACTGCTGGGGCATGAAGTAGTCCGGGTTCTCCTCCAGGATGGCTTCGGCCAGCACGAGCGAGCCGTACATGCCGCCTTCGCTGGAGCTGAAAACCACCTCGGCCCCGTAGCCCGTGAGCAGGGAGTTGCGCTCGTGGCTCATGCTCTTGCTGAGCACGATGATCGTCCTGTAGCCGCGAATCGCGCCGATGAGCGCCAGGCCTATCCCCGTGTTGCCGCTCGTGGGTTCGATGATCGTCCCGCCGGGCTTCAGGAGACCGCGCCGCTCGCCGTCGAGCACCATGCTGAGCGCGATGCGATCCTTCACGCTTCCACCGGGGTTGTATTGCTCGAGTTTCGCGAATACGCGCGCGCCGGACGCATCGGGCAGGCGTTGCAGCTGAACGAGGCTCGTGCCCCCGATGCGATCGATGAGCGAGGGAAGCGCCCTCAGAATCTGGGGCGGGCGACCCCGTGTTCCCAATGCCATGAAAGTGTCCTTCCAGTTCTTTTTACACGGACCCAGACGAGCGTGAGCCTATAATTCCCAAACAAATTTGTCAAGAATTCCATCTTAAAGAGATTTCCCGTTTTTTCTCCTCTTCGACATATTCCCGACATACTCCCAATATATTCTCGGTGTGCTACATTTTCATGCCGCATCGCCTTATGATGTGACGCAAAAGGAGAAAGACATGGCGAAACCCGAGAGCCTGCCCCCCATTGCCCTCACGATAGCGGGCTCGGATTCGGGCGGCGGAGCCGGGATTCAGGCCGACCTCAAGACTTTCAGCGCTTTCGGCGTCTACGGCGCCTCGGTCATTACCGCGCTGACGGCGCAGAACACCGTGGGCGTACAGGGGGTGCACGGCGCGCCGCCCGATTTCATCGCAGCGCAATTCGACTCGGTGTGTACGGATTTGGACGTGGCGAGCGCGAAAATCGGTATGCTCGCCACGGTCGACGTCATCGAAGTCGTGGCTGCGAAGCTCAAAGAGCACGCGCTCGCGCGCGTCGTGCTCGACCCGGTGATGGTCGCCAAAAGCGGAGACCGCCTGCTCGCGCCCGACGCGAGAGAGGCGCTCGTCGAAAAACTTTTTCCGCTGGCCGAGGTCGTCACCCCCAATACGGAAGAGGCGCGCGATATCCTGGAGACCAGAGAAATCGAAAACCTCGCGCAGATGAGAGACGCCGCCCGGGCTCTTTATGACCGGGGGGCGAAATGCGTTTTGCTCAAAGGAGGCCACATCACCGACGGGGCGATAGACGTTTTTTTCGACGGCGAAAATGAGGTCGCGCTCGAGGGCAGGCGCATCGACACCCCCCATACCCACGGTACGGGGTGCACGCTTTCCTCGGCCATCGCGGCGGGGCTTGCGCTGGGGGAATCGACCACCTCGGCGGTGAGGCGGGCGAAAGATTTCATACAAGGCGCCATCGAGAACGCGCTCGCCATCGGAAACGGCAGGGGCCCGCTCAACCACATGTACCGCCAACGCGAGGAAAAATAGCCATGAGCCGCGTATTCTCGCGCAAACGGATTTTTCATATGACCGGCCACGATTTCACAAGCTGCGATTCTACAAACCGAAGGAGCCGTTATGAGCGATAGTAAACCATTGCGCGTGCGGGAGAGCGAAGCCCTGAGCGGGGAATTGCCCGTGCCCGGGGGCAGGAGCATGTTCCGCATTCTGCTGGACGAGGAGACCGTGGGCGCCAGGCAGTTCGCCCTGCTCATCAACGAATTCGACCCGGGCCTTACCTCCACCGCTCACAAGCACGACAAGGAGGAGCACGCCTTCTACATCATCAGCGGAACGGGGGTGATCGACATCGAAGGGGAGAAGATTCCCGTCGAGGCGGGCGATGCGGTTTTCGTGCCTCCGGGCAAGATGCACCAAATCACGAGCACGGGTGACGCGCTGTTCAAATATATGGTTTTATACTCGCCTCCGGGACCCAACGTCGCGCTCCGGGAAAAAGGCGGCTATGGACTCGCCGAATGATTCGGGTCCGACGCGTGAAACCGTCTTCATGAAATCGGTATAATGGACTGACTTAAAATCCTTATCGGGAACAGAAAATGACAACCGTGCTTTCGTTTCAGGTAGTGCCCAGCATTCCTCCGGAATTGAAGGGGCTCGAGGAAATCGCAGACAACATCGCCTTCGACTGGGACCATCGCGCGCGCGCGCTTTTCAGCAGGCTGGACGACGCCCTGTGGCAGGATTGCCACTACAACCCCGCGCAGATGCTGCGCTCCGTCTCTCAGGAGCGGCTCGATGCGGCGGCGCGCGACGCGCATTTTCTCCGCGATATGGAGAGCGTGCTCAAAGAGCTTCACGCATATCTCCACAAACCGTCCTGGTACCAGAACCTGCCCGAGAGCGAAAAGAACGAGAACCAGCGCATCGCTTATTTCAGCATGGAGTTCGGGCTGACGGAATCCGTGCCCAACTACTCGGGCGGCCTGGGCGTCCTGGCAGGCGATCACATGAAATCCGCGAGCGACTTGGGGCTCCCTCTCATCGGCGTGGGCCTCGCCTACGGCCAGGGCTATTTTCGCCAGCATCTGGGGGCCGACGGCTGGCAGCAGGAGCGCTACCCGGACAACGATTTTCATCACACACCCTTCCATCTCGAACACGATGAGAACGGAGAACCCGTCACGGTGGAAGTCGATTACCCCGACGGCCTCCTCACCGCCCAGGTCTGGCACGTCCAGGTGGGCCGAAACCCCATCTACCTCCTGGACGCCAATGTTCCCGGAAACGCGCCCTCGCTGCGCGAAATCACCCTGGCCCTCTACGGCGGGGACATGGAGACGCGGATTCGCCAGGAGATACTGCTCGGCATCGGCGGCGTGAGGCTGCTCCACGAGCTCAACCTCCCGCCGGTCGTCTGCCACATGAACGAGGGGCATTCCGCCTTCCTGGCGCTCGAGAGAATCCGTTATTCGATGGGGAAATTCGGCATCGACCCAGGCGCGGCCCGGGAGTTGACCTCAGCGGGAAACATTTTCACGACGCACACGCCCGTCCCGGCGGGCATCGACATCTTTCCGCCCGACATGATGGAGAAATACTTCCGCGACTATGCGGAATCCCTCTCCATGGAATGGGACGACTTTCTGGGTCTTGGCCGGGTGAACCCCGAACAGGGAGACGAGCCTTTCAACATGGCCGTCCTCGCGCTGCGCCTCTCCTCGGCGGCGAACGGCGTCAGCAAGCTGCACGGCGAGGTTTCGCGAAAGATGTGGCAGTCCATGTGGCCGGAAGTCCCCGAGCAGGACATTCCCATCGACTCCATCACGAACGGCGTCCACTTTCCCACCTGGGTATCGCCCGGGATGAAGGAGCTGTTCGACAGGCATCTGGGCGGCGCCTGGGTGGACGAGACGGACAAACCGGAGATATGGGAGAGAGTCACTTCCATCCCGGAGAGTGAACTCTGGGGCGTCCGGGAGAACAGCCGAGAGCGGCTCATCGAATTTTGCCGCGCGCACGCGCTGAAGCGGCCGCTGGGAAGCGTCACGCGCCCCAACGTCACCATCCTCCCCGACCCCGGGGCGCTGACGATCGGCTTTGCGAGACGCTTCGCCACCTACAAGCGCGCCACTCTTTTGCTCAAGAGGCCCGAGCGCCTGGTCGCGCTCCTCACGAACGAGCAGAACCCCGTTCAAATCATATTCGCCGGCAAAGCCCACCCGAGGGACATGGAGGGCAAGAGTTTCATTCGCGAGCTCCTCCATTTCGCCCGGAGGGAGAACGTGCGGGACAAGCTCGTATTCGTGGAGGATTACGACATCCACGTCGGGCGGCAACTCGTGCAGGGGGTGGATTTGTGGCTCAACAATCCCCGCCGGCCGCAGGAAGCGAGCGGCACCAGCGGCATGAAGGCCGCCGCCAACGGCGCCCTGAACCTGAGCATCATGGACGGCTGGTGGGCGGAAGGGTATGCGAGCCATCTGGGGTGGGCCATCGGCGGCCTCGAGACCTACAACGACCCCGGCTACCAGGACGAGATGGAGTGCGAGAGCCTGTTCAACACCCTGGAGCAGGTCGTGGTTCCCCTTTTCTATGAACGGGGCGATGCGGGCATTCCATACGGCTGGGTGGAGATGATGAAGAATTCACTGCAATCCCTCTGCCCCTACTTCAACACGAATCGAATGGTGCGCGAGTACGCCGAAAAATTCTACCTGCCCCTGGGAACGCACCATGCCCGCCTCATGGCGGAAGAAAGGGCGCCCGCCAAATCGCTCTCCGAATGGAAAGAGCGCGTGCGCCGCGCCTGGCCCGGGGTGGAGATCACCCGGATATCGATGGCGCAAAACGGCGTCGTTCCGCTCGGCGCCAGGATGCGGGTCGAGGCGGAGGTGGCGCTCGGGAATCTCTCCCCCGAAGAAGTCCGGCTCGAGATTTACGAAGGCCCCCTGAAAGAGGAAAGCCTGCTGGCCGGCGAGATCGTCTCTCCCATGCACTACGCGGAAGACCTCGGCGGCGGCGCTTACCGTTTTCACGGCGAGATAGAATGCCGCAAACCGGGCATGCACGGCGTGTCGGTGCGCGCGCTGCCCCACCACCGGCATCTCATCCATCCGCTCAGCCTGCACCTGTTGACCTGGGGCTAGCCCCGGCGCGCCCAAAAGCGTATTTCAGGTTTTTCCCCGCTCCTGATAGACTGTTCGTGATGCAGGAAGATCCGCAGGCTCGGAGGAAAATACTTCATGGACGACAAAAAATCATTCATCGTCGAAATCGGCCAGGGGGGAAGAGTCCGCCTCCCCAAGGATGTCATGAAATCCCTGGGCGCCGGGCCCGGGAATCAGATCCGCTTCGAGATCGGGGATGATGCCGTGCGGATTCTGCGGCACCACATCAAAGACCCGTTCGCCGAAGCGGCCCAGAAGAAGACGCCCGACATCCAGGATTTGATGAGTCAACAGGCGGCCAGAAGAAAAGAGGCGGCCGACCTGTTCGAGAAGGGGATGCAGGAAAAACACGAAATCAGACCCGAAGACCGGGAGGATTTCTGGCGATAGCGGCGAAAGGCAGGTAAAGCAACACCGCTGCGGAACCCTCTACAAATTGAACCCTTCCTCGAAGCGGATGTTGGCCGCCTGCCTGAGTTTTTCCAGATACTGATTGAAGACCATCGCCCTTTTCAGGCGAAGCAGGCCCTGGCGGAAATCGGCTTTTTCCGACTCGAACTTCTCCATGTCGGTCTGCGGCTTTTCCAACACCTCGAACAATACCACGTCACTCCCGGATTGGGCCATTCCGAACTCGCCCTGTTTGAGGTCAAACGCGAGGTTCGACAACTCCGGGGAGCGACCGAGCTCGTCGGGAACGTCCGCACGCTTGAAGGCTTCGGGCTTGAGGACTTCGAGGCTGAGTTCCCCGGCGATAGACGCAAGGCCGCGCTTTTTATCCTTGAGCTCCTGAAGCCAGAGCGCCGCTTTTCGTTTCGCAACCTCCGCACCCTTCAAGCGCAGGAACGATGCCTCCACCTGTTTGCGCACCGCCGGGAACTCGGGAACGAAAGGCTCCCTTTTCGCTTCGAGGCGGACGAAATTGACGCCCCCGTCCCCTTCCCGCTCCCTGGATATCTTCTCCTCGCCGCTCAGACCGAAGGCAAGCTCGCTCACGACGCCGGATGCAGGCACCGTTTGCGAAAGGCGGCCTCTCTCAAAGAACCCGGTTTTCCCCTTTTGCAGTCCGGCGAGGGCAGGCTCTGCTTTCTTGTCCTCCACCGCGTAGCGGATTTTTCTCAATTCATTCTTCGCCCGCTCTCTGGCGCGCAGGGCCCGCAAATCCTTTTCCACTTCTTCCCGGACTTCTTCGAACGGCTTCGCGCCGGGCAAGACCTTATCCCGCACCCACAGCAGGTGCATCCCGAATGAAGTCTTCACCGGCTCGCTCACCTCGCCTTTCTTCAGGCGATACGCCACCTGCTCCAGCTCGGGCAGCATCTGGCCCCTGCCGAAAACACCGAGGTCGCCCCCGCGCTCCGCCCCCGGACCTTCCGAGTGCGCCTTGGCCAGTTCGGTGAATTTCTCGCCCTTCAAGACGCGCTCGCGCAGCGCATCGAGACGCTTCCGGGCCGCATCCACCTGCTCTTTTTTCGCGTTGGGAGAAAGTTTCACCAGAATCTGATTGACCGACACGCTCTCCTTGCGCTCATGTTTCGCGCGGGTGCGCGTGTAGTGCGACCTCAAGTCTGCATCGCTGAGTTCGACCTCTTTCGCCACTGCGGAAAACGGGAGATGCCACCAGGATACCTGCCGCTGGGGGCCGGTCTTGAATTGTTCTTTATTCTTATCGTAATGGGCTTTGAGATCGGTTTCGAGTTTTGGCACATCCGCGGAGAAGGCCTCCGGCTTCAGGTGAACGGCGGCCAATTTGATTTCATCGTTTCTCCACTCATAAGCGCCCCGCGTTTCCTGCTCGCTCACCAGCACGCCCAGGCTCACGTAGTCGCGAAGCTGGCCGAGCAGAACGACCCGCCGCTGATCCTCCTCGAACTGGCGGGGGGTGATGCCGTTCGACTCCAGGATGCTGCGATATCGCCCGGCGTCGAATCTCCCGTCTCTCTGAAACGGCGCGAGCGTCTGTATCTGGAGGGCGACTTGCGCGTCGGTGACCAGGATGCCGAGCCGCCGGGCTTCGCGCAGCTGAAGTTTCTCCAGTATGAGAGAATCGAGCGTCTGGCGCCTCAGACCGAGCTGGCGTGCGAGTTCTTCGTTATAGGCGGCGCCCAGTTGCCGCCTGAGCCTTTCCGCCTGCTGATAGTAGCGTTGCTCGAACTCATGTATCGAAATGGGCGTATCGCCCACCCAGGCCGCAATCCGGCCGCCCCCGGAATCGGCCGGCCTGTCCGTGAGCGCAAATCCGCCGAAAGACACGAACGTGAGCGCTACGAAGCCGAGCAGCGCCTTGAGGACCCAGCTTTTTCCCTTTTCCCTCAAAAAGCGAAGCATCAATGTGGCTCTCCTTCCAAATCGGCCGACCATGGGGTCGCCCGCGATTGCAGCGGCAAACAAATGAGAAAATAGCCCACCTCTCGTGTCATCGCAAACCGGATGAGGCGATTTTTGCGGCCTCCGCCTGCAACCCAACGGAATTTTCCTCGAATAGAGGCGCTTCCACCTTTGAAATTGGGGCTTTCCTTGATTTTTCTCACCTGGAGTGTAATCATAATGCGGAATACCGCCCAGGGTATGAATACGACATCCTTCACCAAAAGGAATTCCCTCCATCATGGTGTTAACATCGATTCTCGGCCTGTTCTCCAACGATCTGGCCATTGACCTTGGAACGGCCAACACGCTCGTCTACGTGAAAGGCAAGGGAATCGCCCTGCGCGAACCTTCTGTGGTGACGGTCCAGAAAGAGTCCAAACACGTGCTCGCCGTAGGCTCGGAAGCCAAGGCCATGGTGGGCAGGACGCCTGAAAACATCATGGCCATCCGTCCCATGAAGGACGGCGTGATCGCGAATTTTGAAATCACGGAAGCCATGCTCCGTTATTTCATCCAGAAAGTGCACAACAGAAAAACCTTCGTACGACCCCGAATGGTGATTTGCGTACCTTCGGGCATCACCCAGGTGGAGAGGCGCGCAGTCCGCGACAGCGCCGAGAATGCAGGCGCCAGGGAGGTGTATCTCATCGAGGAGCCGATGGCGGCGGCCATCGGCGTGGGCTTGCCCGTAGAAGAGCCCGGCGGCAGCATGGTGGTGGACATCGGCGGCGGCACCACGGAAGTCGCCGTCATCTCGCTCGCAGGCATCGTCTACGCCCAATCCGTGCGCGTCGGCGGAGACGAGATGGACGAGGCCATCATCAGCTATATCAAGCGCAACTACAATCTGTTGATCGGGGAGCGGACGGCCGAGGAGATAAAGATCCAGGTGGGCTCCGCCTATGAAATAGGAGAAAGGAAAACGCTGGAGATAAAAGGCCGCGATTTGGTCGCCGCCATTCCCAAAACCGTCCTCATAACGGACGAGGAGGTTCGCGATTCCCTGTCCGAACCCGTCAGCGCCATTGTCGAAACCGTCCGGGGTGCGCTCGAGAGAACACCCCCGGAATTGGCCGCCGACATCGTGGACAGAGGAATCGTTCTCGCCGGCGGTGGGGGCCTCTTGCGGGGAATTGACGTTTTACTCAAAGAAGAAACCGGTCTGCCCGTCACCGTAGCGGAAGACCCGCTCTCCGCCGTTGTGATGGGAACCGGCAAAGTGCTCGATGAACTCGACTTGCTTGGAAAGCTGGCCGTATAGCCGATATACTTCACCACAGTCACGGACACTGCCCACAATAGCGCTGTCGCGCGCATTTCTGGAAGCAAACCCTAGAATACTATGTTTCAGTTTCTCGTCGAACGCAGAAGTTTAGCACTCCTCATCGGGTTGTTTGTCATCTGCTTCTCGCTTATGACGCTCAGTGTACGCTTTCGAGGTCAATCCACCTTGATGGAAAGAGCGCTTCTCTCTCTCGTCGGTTCGGCCATCCGGGTCGCCGAGATACCCAGAAAATGGTCGACCGATCTCTGGAAACAATACCAACTCATCAGAAATGCACATGAAGAAAACATCGCGTTGAAGCGAAAACTGCAAACGCTCACTGCGAATCATGCGCAGATACAGGAATTGAAACTGGAAATCGCGCGCCTCGAGAAACTACTCGGTGCATCACAGAATCTGGAGGCGCCCGTTCGGCTCGCCCGGATTGTGGCTCGCAACAAGAGCATTTACGGGGAATCCTTCCTGCTGGACCTCGGGTCACGAGACGGCGTCCACAAGAACATGCCGGTCATGCACCAGGCGGGACTCGTGGGAAGAATTTCTCGCGTGGGGAACAACGTGAGCCAGGTTTTGGCTCTGCTCGATTCGAGAAGCGCCGTCAACGTCATCGCCCAGCGCACGCGCGCGCAAGGGGTCTTCGCCATTTCCTCGGCAGGAGAAAGCGAGGTGCGCTATATGCCGCTCCACGTGGAAATGAAGCCCGGAGACCACCTCATTTCCTCCGGGTTGGGGGGAATCTTCCCGAAAGGACTCCCCGTCGCCCATATAACGGAAATTACGGACGTCAGGGGATTGTTCCCGAAAATAAAGGCCAAGGCGATTGTGGATTTTTCAAATCTGGAAGAGGTCATGATCCTGATGACCAAGCCTAAGGAAAATCCCTGGAAATGATTGTTTTATTTTATATTATTCTCATCATCCTGACAATCGTCCTGCATACGTCGGTGGCGGATTATTTCTCAATCTGGGTTCACGCCAGGCCAGACGCCATTCTGCTGACGACCGTTTTCCTGGGTTTGCATCGTGACAGGGAGACGGGACTCATCGGAGGATTCAGCCTTGGAATTGTTGAAGACGTCCTCTCCGGAGGCTTGCTGGGTTTCAACGCGCTCCTCAAAGGACTAATTGGTCATTATACCGGCGGCCTGAAACCCAGCATGACGTCGCGTTTCATCGCGTTTCACTGCACTGTTGTGCTTTTCGCTTCGCTATTCAACATTCTGTTCTCTTTTCTTCTGGTAAAAATCTTTCTGCCCTCTCAATTTTTGACAGTCGGTTATTGGATAGACGCCATCAAGACGGCAGGTCTTAACGTCGCTTTGGCGCCGTTCGTCATCAGCCTTCTGGGAAAGATAGAGGAAAAGGTGCTACCATCCGAAGCGGACACGCCATACCCGGAGCGATCCTGAGATGAAAGATTTGCAACTCAATTCCAACCGCACGACGAGCGATGCGCTCAAGCGGCGTGTCGTCTTTTTCGGGATCTTTTTCGGCCTGGTCCTGTTCGTCTTGTTCGTGAGACTCTGGAACCTTCAAGTAATCCAGGGCGCAAAATTTCGGGCCCTCTCGGAAGACAACCGGATCGCTTACCGACTCGTGCAAAGCCCAAGGGGCATGGTGTTCGACTCGCAAGGAGAACTGCTTGCGGACAACCGCGCCTCGTTCAACATTTATCTGATCCGCGAAAATGTGAAAAAACTGCAACAGACCATTCGGCTGCTGGCTGAAATCACGGAACAACCTTTTGAGGAACTCTACAGAAGAACACGGGATGCGAATCCCTTCCGGCCGTTTCTGATCAAGGCGGACATCAGCCGTAAAACCATGGCCTTTCTCGAAGAACACAAGCCCGATTATCCGGGCGTATTCGTTCAAGTGACGCCGCTCAGGCAATACCCCTCAAGTGAGGAGGCAAGCCACCTTCTGGGTTATATGGGAGAGATCAGCAACCGTCAGTTGCAACGGCTGAAGAAACGAAACTACCGGCAGGGGGATATGCTCGGTCAATACGGAGTAGAGAGAACCCAGGAAAAATTTCTGCGTGGGCAAAGCGGCTTCAAGCAAGTGGAGGTAGACGCCTACGGAAGAGAACTGCGCGTCGTCCGCCCGTTTGTGGAAAAACCCGGGAACAACGTCTATCTGACGATTGATATGGAACTTCAGAAAAAAGCGGAGGAGTTGTTCGAAGCGCATGAGGGCAGCATCGTCATTCTCGACCCCTCGGACGGTGCGATTCTGGCCATGGTGAGCAAGCCGTCTTTCAATCCGAACATCTTCGCCAGCGGCATCGACGCCAAAAGCTGGAAAGACCTCATGAAAGATCCGTTGAAACCACTCGAGAACCGGGCGATTCGAGGGCAATACCCCCCCGGTTCGATTTTCAAAATCGTAATGGGCTTTGCGATTCTGAACGAGAAAATCGCGCGTTCGGATGAAAAAATACGCTGCCACGGCTCGTTTCCATTCGGGAAAAAAATATTTCGCGACTGGAAAAAAGGAGGGCACGGGCCGATAGCCTTCATCCAATCCATGGCCCAAAGTTGCGACGTCTACTACTACACGAACGGCCACAAGCTGGGCATCAAGAGAATCGCGCATTACGCGCGCATGTTCGGCCTGGGTTCACCCACCGGGTTCGGAGCCGCCGAAAAAGGGGGGATCGTGCCCTCAGATGCCTGGAAGCGCCGCAGATTCAAGGAAAGATGGTATGAAGGCGAGACGATCAGCGTATCCATCGGCCAGGGCTTTAATCTCATCACTCCCATGCAGGCCGCCAACCTCATCGCCACCGTGGCGAACGGCGGACATCTGAGGAAACCCTACGTCGTGAAAAAAGTGCTGAGTCCCCGCGGGAAGACACTCTTCGAGTCCAGCCCCCAACTCATTCGCAAAATTCCCATATCCCCAAAAATTTTCCTGAAAGTTCGAGAAGGGCTCAAAGAAGTCGTTCATGGCAAAAAGGGCACAGGGAAAAAAGCCCGGGTGCCGGGTATCGTTGTGGCGGGAAAGACGGGCACCGCCCAGACAGTCGACCTGAAATATACGGGCCGCAAGAAAAAACCCGAAGATTTGCCTCGAAAATTCAGGGACCATAGCTGGTTCGTCGCATTCGCCCCCTACGAAAACCCCTCCATCGCCATCGCCATTTTGGGAGAAAATGTCGGTAGGCCGGGGTCTTTCTTCGCTCCATACGCGAGAGAGTTGATTTCATTTTATCTCGAGAAAAACGAGCGGCAAATTCTGGCTTCGAGCGAAACCCCTGAAGATAAACGGCTCTCCGCGAACAACCGGGCTCCGGGAAATCGCAGATGACGGGCATCGCTGCTTCTCGATCTTCCCCCTTCCGGCGAGCCGTCTCGCAGATGGATTGGCTGCTCGTTCTGGCCACGGTATTGCTCAGCTTGACGGGCATCTACATGATCTACAGCGCCATTCATTCCAACCCCGTTTTCCTGAAAAATTCCCTGCACCTCAGACAAGCGCTGTGGTCATCCATTGGATTATGCGTGCTGCTCTTCATCCTCTTTTTCGATTACCACTTCTTTACGCGATGGGCCTATTTGTTTTACGCCCTCGTCATCGTTCTGCTCATCGCCGTCCTCTTCACAGGACAAGTGGTCGGCGGCTCGAAACGCTGGCTGGTTTTCGGCCCCTTGCGACTGCAACCCTCCGAGCTTGCGCGTCTGGCGGTCATCCTCGTGCTGGCCAGATATTTCGGCTCCCGCGAAGAAGAAGAGCCCATGGGCTTCAAGGAACTCATTCCGGCGCTTTTGCTGGTGCTCGCGCCCGTGCTGCTGATTGTCCGACAACCCGATTTGGGCACCGGTCTCACGGTTTTCCTGATAGCGGGAGTCATGGCTCTCGCCGTTGGCGTCAAGCGAAGAGTCCTCATCACCATCGGAACCGCGGCGGTCGCGTGCGCCCCCCTGGGCTGGTTGTTTCTCAAGGAATATCAACGCCGCCGAATTTTGACGCTTTTCAACCCCGACGCCGACCCCCTCGGCGCCGGCTACCAGAGCATGCAAAGCATCATCGCCGTCGGCAGCGGAGAAATATGGGGCAAAGGACTTCTCCAGGGAACCCAGAGCAGGCTCCATTTCCTGCCGGAGAAACACACCGATTTCATTTTCTCCGTCCTGAGTGAAGAACTGGGTTTTATCGGCAGCATCACGGTGTTGGCGTTGTTCTTCATTTTCATTCTGCGGTGTCTGATCACGGCGCTGAACGCCGCTGACAAGGAGGGCGCCCTGCTCGCCATAGGCATTACCACGGCGTTTTTCCTCTACGTCATCTTCAATATCGGGATGACGCTCGGTTTGATGCCCATCGTCGGAATCCCGCTTCCCCTGGTCAGCTACGGGGGGAGCGCCTCTATTTCTTCTTTCATCGCAATCGGCCTGGTCTTGAACGTCGGCGTGAGGAGGAAAAGCCTCTCTTCCATGTTCAGCTAACCTCCCCTATTCCCCGTATTCCCTCTCTCCCGGGGGCGGAGACGCAAAACTGTTCCCGATTGCGATGACGGCGTCGCGCCCGCCGTGCCGCTCGACCAGCGCCGCCTGCTCCGCTTTTGCGCGCCTGTCCACCTCATCGGGGTCGAGGATGTCGAAAAGCCGCGCTTTCAGGTCTGTGAGAACAGCCTGATGGGCAGGGCTTCGGGAGAGGTCGCGGCGTTCTTCGGGGTCGTTCTCCAGATCGAAGAGTTCGGGCTCGTGTCCCGCGTAGTGGATATACTTGTAGCGTCCACGACGAATCATGAACAATCCCGTCTTGGCGCCGAGCGCGTGGAATTCACTGAAAATCTCACGCTCGGGCTCATCGGGTTCGTTCGCGATGCGGAACAGGGAGTCGCCATGCAGCCGCGCTTCCTCATCGCTTTCAAGCAAACCCGCGCAATCGAGCGCCGTGGGATACAGGTCGATGAGTGAGACCGGCGTCCGCGATACCTTGCCCCCCGGAAGGTCGGGGCCGGAGACGATGAGAGGCACGGCGACGGACTCCTCATACATCGTGGATTTTCCCCAAAGGCCGCGCTCGCCCAGGTTGTCTCCATGATCGCTGGCGAAGAGCACCCTCGTATTGTCCCTGAAACCCGATTCCTCCAGGGTTTTCACGATTTTTCCGACGTTCGAATCCACAAAGCTGACCATGGCGAAATATGACGCGAGAGCGACCCGCCGCCTGTGGTCGTCAAAATAATCGTCGTACGGAGCACATTCGTGAAGCGCCCCAATCCAGGGATGCCAGTCGTAACCGCCCGAAGGGTGCGGCCTGGGCAGCGGGATGTCTTCGAGCGGGTAGAGGTCGTAAAACTCGGGCGGCCCGATGAAGGGAAAATGCGGGCATGTGAGGGAGACGAACAACGCCCATGGCGGCTCACCATCTCCAGCCGCTTGCCCGGCTATCCATTCACAGGCCAAATCGGTGACTTGTCCGTCATAGGCGATATATTTGGAGTCTCCCGGCCCGATGCGCTCGGCCATCCACTCCGGATTGTTCCTTGGCGGCAGGCCCTTCTCGTCCCGTACCGCGCTGTGGATATCGCCCACTCCCCCTTTGGGCAGATGCAGGGGGATGAGCTGCTCGTCGAAGCCGACGGGAACCTCGGCGTTCCGGTAATGGAGCTTGCCGACCGAGGTGGTTCTCACCCCGGCGTCCTGAAGCCGGTGGCCCCAACTCGGGGGCTCTCCCTCGTAGGGGTGGGCATTGTCCCAGGCGCTTATTTCATGCACGTACTTCCCCGTGGCGAAACTCGCGCGGGCCGGCACGCAGATGGGGCAGTTCGTATATGCGCTCTCGAAGCGCGTGCCCGAAGCAGCGAGCGCATCGATGTTCGGCGTCTTGACGATTGGATGCCCATAGCACCCCATGATCTTCCGGGTGTGCTCATCGTCCATCAAGAGCAAGAAATTCATCGGTTCCATCTATGAGACTCCCTGAATGGATTAGAAATGATTAAGAATTCGCAAAATCATATCCCCAAATACACCGAATTGGAAAATACCCCCTCTCCCGAATTACGGCGAAGCCCTCTCACTCATTTTGGCCATCGACACGCGCGGCCATGCGTCTTCAAACGAGACGGCTCAGGTATGCGGATTTACCCCGGTTGCCAATTCCTTCGGTTTCCGTCATTATAAGAGATTGGTTCGCCCAGACCCCCAATAGGCGAAGGTCGGGGACCTGAAAGATGTATATATGCCTCACCGCATATGGCGAGAGGCTTTAACAGGTTGATTACAATGAATTTAGACTACGCACGGGACGTATTCCCTTTCGTCCAGAAACCTTCGCGTTATCTGGGGAACGAGGTCAATTCGATCCACAAAGACCTCACCGGGGTGAAGAATCGCGTCGCCCTTGCATTCCCGGATACCTATGAAGTCGGCATGTCGCATAACGGCATCCGCATACTCTATCACCTCCTGAACGAAGACGAAGACGTAGCCGCCGAGCGGGTTTTTCTCCCCTGGGATGATTTTGAAACCATCCTGAGAAGCAAGAACGCGCTCCTGACCACGCTGGAGAGCAGAACGCCCGTCCGGGAATTCCATATTCTGGGGGTATCGCTTCTCTACGAACTGGCCGCCAGCAACATCGTCTTGCTGCTCGATCTGGCCGGCATCCCCAGGCGATCCGCCCAAAGGCGCAGAGATGACCCGCTCGTCATCGCGGGCGGCCCCGTGACGTTCAACGTGGAGCCGATGGCGCCTTTCTTCGACGCCGTCGCCTTAGGGGACGGAGAGGAACTTTTCCCCGACGTCATCAAGGCCCACGAAAGGTGGCGGGAGACGAACGCGCCGAGAGAAGCGCTTCTGGAGATGCTGGAGGAGATTGACGGGATTTACGTCCCGAGCCGCTACGTTGTCGAACACGAGCCCGACGGCGAGGTGAAGCGCTTCCATCACGTCAGCGGACACCAGGAACCCGTATTGGCGCGCGTTCTGGAGGATTTGAACGATTCGCCCCACCCCACGCAGCCGGTCATCCCCTACACCCAGGTGGTGCACGACCGGGTGACGCTCGAGGTGCAGCGCGGTTGCACGAGGGGATGCCGGTTTTGTCACGCAGGCATGGTCTACCGCCCCGTTCGGGACCGGGAGCCGCACAAAGTCCTCGAACTCGCCGAGGAATCCCTCAGGAACACGGGTTATGAGGAAATCAGCCTCTCATCGCTTTGCATCGCCGATTATCAGCCCCTGAAAGGCCTGGTGCCCCGCATGATGGAGCGCCTCGCTCCCATGCAGACCTCCATCTCCCTGCCTTCGCTGCGCGTCGGTGCGATGAGCCCGGATCTCCTGGCCCAGATTGCGCGCGTGCGCCGCACGGGCTTCACCTTGGTTCCGGAAGCGGGCAGCGAGCGTCTGCGCAACGTCATCAACAAGGTGCTGACCGAGGCGGACCTCAAGCGAAACCTGCAGGACATCCTCGATACCGGCTGGCCGGGCGTGAAATTCTACTTCATGCTCGGCCTTCCCACCGAGAATTTCGACGATTTGCAGGAGATGGCGGACATGCTCGCCTCCTGCATGAAGATGCGCTCGCGAAAAACGGGCGAACCGTTCCGCTTCATCAACGTCAGCCTTTCCACTTTCGTGCCGAAGCCCCATACGCCGTTCCAGTGGTTTCCCCAGAACACCAAAGAGGAAATCAAGGCGAAACTCGATTTCATCAAGCGCGCCGTGCCCGACCGGAGAATCAAGCTGCACTGGTCGAACCCCGAGCACAGTTTTCTGGAAGCGGTCATCTCGAAAGGCGACCGACGCCAGGCGGACGTCATCGAGACGGCGGTCGACTCAGGCTGCAAATTCGACGGCTGGATGGAGTTTTTCGATTACGAGAAGTGGACGGCCGCCTTTGAAGCCCATGGACTCGACCCGGAATGGTACGCTTACCGCGAAATACCCGAAGACGCCCCGCTGCCCTGGGACCACCTCGACTGCGGTGTGACCAAGGAGTACCAACTCGCCGACTGGAAGCGCTCCCTGCGTGAGGTCACCATCGGCGATTGCCGCTACGAGGCGTGCGGCCAATGCGGCATTCTGGACAAATACAAGGGCATCAAATACCACTACGAAAAACCCATGCCGCTTGAAAGCTCCCCTCTTCCGGTCATCAACATGCCCGTTCAGGCGGGCGGCATGGTTCAGGCGGCGGACTTGCCGCCCGGACAGGACATTGCTCCCGCCGAGCCGGTGGAACTCGCCATCGCCAAGGCGCGGCCCGAGGCGCAGCGTCCCAGGCAGAGGAGGCGCAAGAGCGTCGCCCGGGAGTCCGGTCCCGTACCGGTGGGTTTCGAGGGCGCACACGACGACAATCCCGGCCTCGCCGAAGAACAACCCGACGCGCCCGTACGCAAGTTCAGATTCATCTACGAAAAATCCGGAGACCTGCGCTTTTTGAGCCACCTGGAGATTTTGAGAACCTTCATCCGCGCCATTCAGCGCGCGGGCTATCGCCTGGAACATTCCAGAGCCTTCAATCCGCACCCGAAAATCGTCTTCTCCCATGCGCTTCCCGTGGGCGTGGAAAGCCGCGCGGAAGTGGTGGATTTCTCGCTCCTGGAGGGGAGTGGACAAATCCGGTTGCGGGATTTATTCAAAAACCTGAAACGAGAACTCCCGCGCGGCCTCAAACCGCGTTCGGGATGGCGTATCGAGGGGAAAACGCTTTCGTCCGCCAATGCGCTCAGCGCGGCGACCTATGAAATCTCCTTGTCTCGTGAAGACCTGGACCCGCCCCAAGCGCCGGATTCACAGATAAAAACCATCATCGAAGCGTTCATGGATGAGGAAAGCATTGAAATAACGCGCGAGCACAAGGGAAAGATAAAACAATTCGACGCGCGGCCGTCCATCATGCGATTTTCGCTCGAATCATCGACGGACGCCGCCGTCCGCCTGCACCTCACGCTTCGCTACGGAGACGGCGTGAAACCGAAGGTGACGGAAATCCTCGCCAGATGCTTCGGTTTGTCTCCCGAGGCGTGCCTGAGGGCGCGGATTCAGAAAATCTCCGTCCAATGGAGAGCGGGAGCATCCCGCGCGATAGAACATGCCGTCTGAAATCGTCGTCAACGCCGAGCCGTTCGAGACGCGCATCGCCCTGCTCGAAAACGGGGTGGCGGCCGAGCTTTATATCGAACGCGAAAGCGGCAAGAGCATCGTCGGCAACATCTACAAGGGAAAGGTGACGAAGGTGCTGCCGGGCATGCAGGCGGCGTTCGTGGACATCGGGCTCGAAAAGGCGGGCTTTCTTTACGTGAGCGACGTCGACACCATCGAGTCCATCGAGAATTACCGGAAACTCGCGGCCGAACAATCGGAAGACGACGATGACCTCGATTTTGAAAGCAACGATTTCAGCAACGGGGACGCGCACGAAGGCGACAAGGACGAGCAGCAAAACGGCTCGCACCGAAACCTCATCGGCAGGCGCCCGCGCCGGTGGGAGGAAGAGCGCCACATCGAGGACCTGCTCAAAGACGGCCAGGACGTCATCGTCCAGGTCAGCAAGGAGCCCCTGGGCACCAAAGGCTCCCGCCTGACGAGCTACATCACCCTGCCCGGCCGGTACGTGGTCTATATGCCCACGATCAAGCAAATCGGCATCAGCAGGCGAATCGAGAACGAAGAAGAGCGCAAAAGGCTCAAGAAGCTGGTGCGTAGAAACCGCCAGCCGGGAGCCGGGTATATCGTCCGCACGGCGAGTGAAACCATGCCCGCCCAGGATATCGAAGCCAACGTGAATTTCCTGCACGCGCTCTGGGAAGATGTTCTGCTCAAGAACGAATCGGCTTCTTCGCCGTCCCGGATTCATTCGAACCTGAACATCATCGAGCGGACCGTCAGGGATTTGTTCAATTCTTCCGTCGACAGGATGATCATCGACGACAAGGAACAATACCTGAAAACCAGGGAGTTCATACAAAGCTACTACCCGCATCTGGTTCCCAAGCTCCAGCATTACGACGGCGATGAGCCGATATTCGATTATTTCGGCGTGGAACTCGAACTCGAACGCGCGCTCGGCCAACGCGTGTGGCTGCGCAACGGCGGATACATCGTGATCGATCAGACCGAGGCGCTTACGACGATCGACGTCAACACCGGACGATACGTGGGCAAGAAGAGCCCGGAGGAGACGATCCTCGAAACGAACCTCGAAGCGGTGCGGGAAATCGTATCCCAGTTGCGCCTGCGGAACCTGGGCGGAATCATCATCGTCGATTTCATCGACATGGAAAAAGAAGAGAACAAGGAAAAGGTGTTCAACACCTTCAAGGAGGAGCTCAGAAAAGACCGCTCGCGCACCAACATCCTGAAGATAAGCGAACTGGGGCTCGTCGAGATGACCCGGAAGCGCGTTCGAGACAGCATCCAGAGAACACTCTGCACCCCATGCCCCTATTGCGAAGGGCGCGGACAGGTGAAATCCGCGACCTCGGTGAGCTATGAAGCCATGCGGGAGGTGCGCCGGATGAGAAGGGCGCACAAGGACGCCGCAAAATTCCTCATCAACGTCCACCCCACGGTCGTGGACATCCTCCTCGATGAAGAAAGAAGAAATGTAGAAGAGCTCGAAAGCCTTCTCAACATACAACTCGTCATCAAAGGCGATGCCGAACTGCATCGCGAAGGCTTCGAAGTCGTTCGGCTGTAAGGAGACGCACTGCGTTTCTCGGTCATTTTGCCGCCCTGAGGATAGATGACATGCGGCGGAGTGTATGCGCATTGGCACTCCCTGTGTTCCTGGCAGGGTGCGCCAATTTCCCCCTGTTCAGTCCAGAGCCCGCTCCCCCGGAGCCGGCCCGGAGCGCTTCCGCCACCAATTCACCCCAAAACGAATTATCCTCCGCCAGGGAGCGGAACTCGCGCCTTGAGGCCCGATTGGCCGAGTCCACCCGGAAAATCGAGGCGCTTGCCAGGGAAATCCGCAAGCTGGAAAAGAAAAACCACACACTCGAAGCCACCGCGGAAAGGCTGAGGCGGGAGAACATCATCGCCAAAAGTTTCCCGGCTCCCCCACCCACGCGAACGCGGATGAAACCACCAAAATCCTCACCCGGAATGCGAGACGCGGCGCCGAAAAAGCCCGGACGAGCTTCCATCACCCCCCAGGCGCTCTACAATAAATCCTATCGCGCCGTCCGGGACGGGAAAAACGAGGCGGCCATTCGCGGATTCCGGCGTTTCCTGCGCCTGTTCCCCGAAAATCAGTTGGCGCCCCATTCCCAGTTTTGGCTCGGAGAGGCCTACTACGCGCTCAGGCGATACCCCGAGGCGCTGGATGCATTTCTCAATCTCATTACCAGATATCCCAAAAGCCGCAAGGTTCCGGATGCCTATTACAAACGGGGGCTTACCTATCTCCGGCGGAACTTCCCCCTCGATGCAGCGCTTGAATTTGAAAAACTGGTGGAAAGTTTCCCCGCACACCCGATATCGAAAAAAGCGAGGGTCCAACTCCAAAATCTCAAGCATTCCACCCGAAAAAAACCCTGAGATGGATAAATCGACCCTTCTCCTCCCGCCTCGGCCTTTTCCCGCGTCTTGACACGAGATACGGACTCCATGTTATGGGTTCAGGTATGATGAACGCCGGAGATCGGAAATGAGAACCTCAAACCCCGCGGCGCGCTTCGAGAATCACGACTCACCGAGCGAAGCCGACGTCTGGCTCGTCTTGCAAACCCTCCCGGGCATGACGCCCGAGCGCCTGAGCCGGTTGACCGAAGCGTTTGAGCGTCCTGCGGAAGCTTTCGGGGCGCCCCCCGACGTATTCGCGCGCCTTTGCGGCCGAAAGGCGCGTGAAGTTCTCGACAAGGATTCACCGGTCGATTTGGCCGCCAACATCCGCCAGGAAGCTTCGAAACTGGGCGCAGGAATCATCACGCGCGATTCCGCCCGGTATCCTGAACACTTGCGCGAGATTTACGCCCCACCGGGCGCATTCTTTATCGAGGGTGAAATCCTTGCCGCAGATCGCCTCGCCGTCGCCATCGTCGGCATGCGGCGCCCGACGGACTACGGGAGGCGGGTGGCGAGGGAACTTGCGGCCGAACTCGCCAGAAAAGGAATTACCATCGTAAGCGGTCTGGCCTACGGGGTCGACGCCGAAGCGCACAAGGCCACGCTCGATGCGGGAGGCAGAACCATCGCCGTCCTCGGGTGCGGCCTGACCCAGAACTACCCCGCCGAGCACAAGGAACTCAGAGAAGAGGTCGCCGCCCACGGCGCCGTCGTATCGGAATTTCACCTCCGCGCGCATCCCAGGAAAGAGAATTTTCCCCGGAGAAACCGCCTGATCAGCGGCTTGTCCCTTGCGACGGTCGTCGTCGAAGCCGCGCAGCGAAGCGGCGCGCTCCTGACCGCCCGGCTGGCGCTCGAGCAAGGACGCGAGGTGATGGCCGTGCCCGGGCCCGTCCATACCCGGAAGAGCACCGGCTGCCATCATCTGCTCAAGCAGGGAGCGCACCTGGTGGAAAATGCCGAAGACATCATCAACGCGCTTCCAGAGTACGCCCGAAATATGCTAGACAGTCCAGCGCAGATTCGAGTCAAGGGAATGGGACCTGAAGAACCCGAAGTCCAGGAAGTTCCGAAGGCCGCGCCGCACCCGAATCTCACGGATGATGAAAATGCGCTTTTGCGCTTGCTGGAGAATGGAGACAGCACCATAGAGGGCCTGACCCGGAAGCGGGGCCTGCCGGCGCAGGAAGTTTCATCCGCCTTGTTGCGCCTGGAGCTGGAAGGCCTCGTGAGACAAACGACCTCGGGAATGTACGAACGGGTCTGATGAACAAACGGTCGACTCGCCCGTCGTCGGAAATTTCAGATTTGACGAATCGGCCAGCGAAGCGCAAGCGACCGCAATTCGAGGAACAATTGCCGCCCATCAGGTTATTTCATCCGCAGACGGCGCCCCGATTGACAATCCGTGGGCATGAGAAATAAATGACCGACAAAAAAACATCGAACAAGGCGGCTTCGAAGCGCTCTCCGGGCAGGAGGTATACCCGGAAAAACGCTTCGCGAACCACGCAAGGCGGAAAATCCGCGTCCAAGCTCCTGATCGTGGAATCACCGACGAAAGTGCGCACCATCCAGAAATTCCTGGGCGCGGATTTCGACATCCTCGCATCGCGGGGCCACGTGCGGGATTTGATGAAAACCGGCGAGCGCAAAATGGGAATAGACGTTCGCAACGATTTCAAGGCCGATTACGGCGTCATTCAGGGAAAAGCAAAGACCATCGACCAGTTGCGCAAGGCGGCTACGGCGGCGAAGGAGATCTATCTGGCCCCCGACCCGGACCGCGAGGGTGAGGCGATTGCCTGGCACATCCAGGAACTCCTTGGGGCTTCCGGGGCCGAAAGCGAATTCTACCGGGTGACTTTCAACGAGATCACGAAACGGGCGGTGCAGGAGGCGCTCGCGAAACCCGGTCGAATCGATCAGAAAAAAGTGGACGCGCAGGAAACCCGCAGAAAGCTGGACAGAATCGTGGGCTTCAAGCTTTCCGGTGAAATACTCTGGAACAAGGTCGCTTTCGGTCTCAGCGCGGGCCGGGTGCAGTCGGTCGCGCTGAAACTGATATGCGAACGCGAAGACGCCATCGAGGCCTTCGAGCCGAAGGAATACTGGAGCATCACGACGCATCTGGAAAAAGCGGGTCTTGAGCCCCCGTTTGAGGCCAAACTGCACCGAATCGACGGGAAAGAGGCGGAAATCCCGAACGAAGCCAGGGCGATGGAACTGGCGGAAAAGATAGCCGCCGGCGCTTTGCGGGTTTCCCGGGTCGAGAAAAAAGAGCGTCGGCGCAGACCGCCCGCTCCTTTCATCACCAGCACCCTCCAGCAGGAAAGTTCCGGCAAACTGCGCTACGGCGCAAAAAAGACCATGAGCATCGCGCAGTCGTTGTATGAAGGGGTGAACCTGGGACGCGAAACGGGCAACGTCGGCCTCATCACCTACATGAGGACGGATTCCGTGCGCCTGGCGCCCGAGTCCGTCGCCGCGGCGCGCGCTTATATCGAGACGAAATACGGGAAAGACCACCTTCCCCGCAAGCCCAACGTCTTCAAGACGAGAGAGACGGCCCAGGACGCGCACGAGGCGATTCGGCCCACCGACGTCGGGCTCACGCCCGATAAGGTGCGAGCTTTCCTGAAACCTGAACAATTCTCCCTCTACAGCCTCATCTGGAGGCGCTTCCTCGCAAGCCAGATGGCGCCGGCCGTCTACGACCAGACCAGCGTGGATATCACCCAAGACCGCCAGGAAGCGGGTGGCGCGAACGAAGAAGAACTTCTCCTGCGGGCAAGCGGTTCCGTATTGAAATTCAATGGTTTCCTGAAGGTATATGAAACCAGTTTCGAGCCTGGAGACAGCGAGAACATCCCGAAAGCCGGGCCATCCAATTCCGAGCAGGACAGATTGCTGCCCCCACTGGAAGACGGCGACCCGCTATCGCTCGTAAAATCCGAATCCGCTCCCACAGGCGTCAAGCCCGAGCAGCACTTCACCCAGCCTCCGCCACGCTATACGGAGGCCTCTTTGGTGAAGGAGCTCGAGGAAGACGGCGTGGGCCGACCGAGCACCTACGCGAGCATCCTGGACACGCTGGAAAAACGCAAATACGTCACCATCGAAAGAAGGCGCAGACAATTCACGCCCTCCTCCCTTGGCAGGGAGGTGAATCGACTCCTCATCCAGGGCTTTCCCGACCAGATCGACGTGGGCTTCACCGCGAAGATGGAAAAATACCTCGATGACATCGAGAACGGGACGACGCCGTGGCTGCCCGTGATGAGAGATTTTTACGAGAGTTTCGACAGGAAAATTCAGATAGCCAAAAAAGAGTTGACGGATCTCAAGAAGATAGCAGAACCCATCGGCCGGAACTGCCCGGAATGCGAGCGCGAGTTGGTGAAGAAATTCAGCAGAAACGGCTGGTACATCTCGTGTTCGGGATACCCGGACTGTCGTTATTCGGAAAACATTCCCGCCGAGAGCGATACCGAGCCGGAAGCGGCGGAAGAGTTGGCCCGCATCGAGGAGATCGCCCCGCCCTGCGAGGAGTGCGGCGCGCCCATGCAGGCGAAACGGGGGCGTTTTGGTATATATCTGGCCTGCACGGCATTCCCGGATGCGCACAAGAAAAGGAGAGTGCTCGCCAATGGACAAGTCGCCGCCACGCCGAGGCCGACCGGGGTGAGTTGCCCCAGAGAGGGTTGCGACGGTGAACTGGTGGAACGGCGCGCCCGTCGCACCGGAAAACCATTTTACGGGTGTAATCGCTTCCCGGCGTGCAAGACGGTCGCGTGGGATTGGCCCGTCGCGCAGCCTTGTCCTTCCTGCGGGAATCCCATCCTCACCATCAAGACCACCAAGAAAAACGGGAGTCAGCTCGTTTGCCCCCAAAAAGAGTGCGGATATGCGGTAGAATGCCCTCCGGAACTTATCGAACAGATGGAAGCCTCGAAAACCATTCCCGCCCAGGAGGCTTCGGCTTGAGCGATAGACTGCGGATCATCGGCGGCGGCCTTGCGGGCTGTGAAGCCGCCTGGCAGGCAGCCAGACGGGGCGTCGAGGTCGACCTCTACGAGATGCGTCCCCACAAGAAAACCCCTGCGCATGAAACCAGCGGGCTGGCCGAACTCGTGTGCTCGAACTCTTTCCGCTCGAATTCCACCGAAAACGCCTCGGGCCTACTCAAAGAAGAAATGCGAAAGCTCGATTCGCTCATCCTGCGGGGCGCGGATTCCTGCCGGGTTCCCGCAGGACTCGCGTTGGCCGTCGACAGGGCGTCTTTCAGCGAAGCGGTCACCGAAGCAATCGCAAACGACCCGCATATCACCGTCCACAGAGAAGAAATCCGGGATTTGGAGGATAAAACCCTCACCATCGTCGCCACCGGTCCGCTCACGAGCGATTCCCTCTCCGCGGAAATCGCCCGCCTGACGCAAGGCAAATACCTGTATTTCTACGACGCCATCTCACCCATCCTGCACGCGGACAGCATCGACATGTCGGTGGCGTTCATGGGTTCGCGCTACGGAAAGGGCAACGAAGAAGGCGGCGAGGGCGACTATCTCAATCTGGGCCTCAACGAAACGCAGTATTACCAATTCGTCGGGGATTTGCTCGAAGGCGAGAAAATCCCCCTCAGGGAATTCGAGCGCGCCATCTATTTCGAGGGCTGCCTGCCTCTCGAAGAAATGGCCGCGCGCGGAAAAGACACCCTGGCGTTCGGGCCGATGAAGCCCGTGGGTCTGGAGCATCCCGAAACGGGGGAGACCTACTGCGCGGTCGCTCAACTCAGGCGCGAGGATTTGACGGGAGATTACTTCTCCATGGTGGGCTTTCAGACCCGGCTGCGCTATCCCGAGCAAAAGCGCATCTTCTCGACGCTCCCCGCTCTCGGGAACGCGCGCTTTTTGCGCTATGGAAGCCTCCACAGGAACACCTACATCAATGCGCCCCGTCTGATGCGGATAACCCTGCAACTCAAGCGTCACCCGCATATTTTCATGGCGGGCCAGCTCACCGGCGTCGAAGGATACCTCGAATCGGCGGCCATCGGCCTGATCGCCGGAATCAACGCGGCCGCCCTCATCCATGGAGAACCCGTTGTTCCTCCGCCCGCAACGACTGCGCTCGGCGCCCTGAACCGCTACATCATCGAAGCGAATCCGAGAAATTTCCAGCCCATGAACATCAACTACGGCCTCTTCCCGCCCCTGGAAAAGCGCGTTCCCAAGAAATTCAGGAAAAAACACATCACCAGTCGCGCCATCGAGGATCTGAAGCAATGGAGAAGCAAGCTCGCCTCACAAACAGTCTGAGCGAAGCCCGGGGGTTGTTCGAAGCACACCTGCGCGATGAGCGCGACAGTTCGGAGCACACGGTCCGCGCATACACGGCAGACCTGAAAGACTTCGATGCGTTCCTCACCGATTGGGCGCAAAAACCGGTACCGCTCGACGAAATCGACTCCCTGGCCGTTCGCGGCTATCTCGGATTTCTGTACCGCAAGGGCGTCTCTCCAACGACCGTGAACCGGCATCTATCAAGCATACGCAGCCTGTTTCGTTTCTTAAGGCGAGAAGGCTTCTCCGTGGATGATCCGGCGGGGGAAGTGCCCTCGCCTAAAGAAAACAGGCCCTTGCCGACGTTCCTGCCCGTGGATGACGCCGTTCGCCTCATGGAGATGCCCGATACGTCGACTCCCGAAGGCGTCCGGGACAAGGCGATTTTCGAACTGCTCTACGGGTCGGGGCTGCGGGTGAGCGAATTGACGGGGCTCAACCACTCGGATTTGAACATGGCGGAAAGGCTCATCCGCGTTCGCGGAAAAGGAAGAAAAGAGAGAATCGTGCCCATCACCAGGGAAGCGGCCAAAGCCGTAGACAACCACCTCGCCCTGAAAGAAACAGATGCACTCGAGGATTCACCGCTTTTCATCAACAAGCGAAACAAGCGGATTTCTCCGGCCTTCGTGCGCTCCATCTTCCGCGCGTATGAAAAAAAAGGCGGTTTCGGCTATCATTTCACCCCTCATGCCCTCCGCCATACGGCGGCGACGCATTTGCTGGAAAGCCAGGAGGCCGACCTGAGATCGATTCAGGAATTATTGGGGCACGCGAGCCTCTCCACGACGCAAAGATACACGCAAGTGGATTTCTCACACCTGCGCGCCGTGTATGACGACGCGCACCCAAGGGCAAGAAGAAACGCGAACGAGGACGATAGATGACGAAACCGGGTGAAACCATTCGCTCCACCACCATTCTCGCGCTGCGCTACAAGGGGCGAACGGCCCTGGGCGGGGACGGGCAGGTCACCATGGGAAATGCGGCGGTGAAGCACGGCGCCGTGAAAATACGCAGGCTCGGCGACGGGAAAGTGCTCGCCGGTTTCGCGGGTTCTGCTTCCGACGCCATCGCCCTGTTCGAGCGATTCGAGGGAAAACTCGAAGAATACCGGGGGAACCTGTCCCGCGCCGCCGTGGAGATGGGCAAGGACTGGAGAACGGACAGGGTCTTGCGCCGTCTCGAAGCCCTTCTGGCGGTGGCGGATGAGGAAACCTCGCTCATTCTCTCGGGTACGGGCGACATCATCGAGCCCGATGACGGCGTTCTCGGAATCGGCAGCGGCGGTCCCATGGCCATCGCCGCCGCGCGCGGAATCCTGAGTCTGGAGCCCGACCTCGGCGCAGAGGAAATCGTAAAAAAATCTCTGGAAATCGCAGCGGATATCTGCGTCTACACCAACAGCAACATTACAGTGGAAACCCTTTGATGGAAAATCTCACCCCCACACGAATCGTCGAGGAACTCGACCGCTACGTCATCGGCCAGAAAGACGCCAAGCGGGCGGTGGCGGTTGCGCTCAGAAACCGCTGGCGCAGGCAACAACTCCCGCCCGAGATGGCGGAGGACGTGGCTCCCAAGAACATTATCATGATCGGCCCCACCGGCGTCGGTAAAACCGAGATCGCCAGACGCCTGGCCAAGCTCGCGAAAAGCCCGTTCATCAAGGTCGAAGCCAGCAAATTCACCGAGGTGGGCTACGTGGGCCGCGACGTGGAGAGCATGATTCGCGACCTCGTCGAACTGGCGCGCAACATCGTTCAGGACGAGCAGCGCGAAATCAACAAGACCAAGGCCCAGGAACTGGCCGAAGACCGCCTGCTGGACCTTCTTCTGCCGCATCCCCCCGGGTTCGGCGCGATGGACGAACGCGGCCAGACCAAGGACCCGCTCGGAGAGGAGAGCTACCAGCGCACGCGGGAGAAGTTTCGCGCCCTGTTACTCGAGGGAAAGCTCGACGACCGGGAAGTGGAGATAGAGGTGGCGGACAAAGGCCCCGAAATCCATTTCATGGGCGGGAGCGATCTGGAGCAGATCGGCATCAACATGAAGGAGATCATGGGGAATTTCATGCCACAAAGCCCGAAGAGCAGGCGCATGAAGGTGCCGGAGGCTTTCGAGTACCTCGCTCAGGAAGAAGCGGACAAACTCATCGACTCGGACAGCCTGAACGCCGAGGCCATCGAGCACACCGAGCAGTCCGGCATCGTGTTCCTCGATGAGGTCGACAAGGTCGCCGCCCAGAACAACGGCAGAGGAGGCCCCGACGTCTCGCGCGAGGGCGTGCAAAGAGACCTGCTTCCCATCGTGGAAGGCTCCACCGTACAGACCAAGTACGGCCCGGTGAAGACGGACCACATCCTCTTCATCGCGGCGGGCGCGTTCCACATGGCCAAACCCTCGGACCTCCTCCCCGAGCTGCAGGGCCGCTTTCCCATCCGCGTGGAACTCGATTCGCTGGACCGCGACGATTTCATACGCATACTCCAGGAACCGGAAAACGCGCTGGTGCGCCAATACCCCGCCCTTCTGGCGACCGAGGGCGTGAACATCGCGTTCGGGGAAGACGCCGTGAAGGAAGTGGCCGACTTCGCCTTCCGCATCAACGAGCAGACCGAAAACATCGGCGCCAGAAGACTCCACACCATCATGGAGCGGCTTCTCGAGGAAATTTCCTTCCGGGCGCCCGAGATGTCAGGCGAAAACGTGGAGATAGACGCCGCATATGTGCGTGAGCGCCTCACCGACATCGTCGAAGACCTTGACTTGAGCCGTTATATTCTCTAAACCTTCTGCCCCTCCCCCTTGGCCTTGCGCATCGGGGGAGTGTATATTCCTCGGCTTATGACGAGAGAGCAGTAGCTCATCGTTTCTTTTTGAAGGTTCAGGCATGGAACCAAGAGACAGGGCGGCGACGCTGATTGAAGCGCTGCCCTACATCCAACAGTTTGCGGGCAAGACCATCGTCGTCAAATACGGCGGCGCGGCCCAGGTGCAACCGGAGCTTCACGCCCCCTTCGCCCAGGACATCGTGCTTCTCAAATACGTGGGGATCAACGTGGTCGTCGTCCACGGCGGCGGCCCCCAAATCGGTGAGACCCTCAAGAAAATCGGCAAGACCAGCGAGTTCATCGAAGGCCTCCGGGTGACGGACGAGGAAACGGTCGGCGTGGTGGAGATGGTGCTTTCCGGAGCCACGAACAAGAGCATCGTGAGGCTCATCAACCGGCACGGAGGGAACGCCGTCGGCCTTTCCGGCTCGGACGCCGGCCTCACGACGGCGAAGAAACTGATCATGAGCAGAAAAGGACCAGGTGGTGAGGACGTGGAATATGACCTGGGGCGCGTCGGCGAGGTCCTGGCCATCAAGCCCGACATCATCCACCATCTCACAGACGGCGGTTTCATCCCCGTCATTGCGCCCCTCGGCGTGGGGCAGGACGGCAACGTCTACAACATCAATGCCGATTCGGCGGCGGGCGCCATTGCCGGGGCGCTTCACGCGGAAAAATTCATCCTCCTGACGGACGTTCCCGGCATTCTGGACGAGAACGAGAAGCTCATCAGCACCATCAGGCGCGATGACGCCAAAAGGTTCAAAGAGGAGAAAATCATCACCGGCGGGATGATCCCGAAAGTCGACGCGTGTCTGGACGCGCTCTCATCGAACGTCACGAAAACCCACATCGTCGACGGCAGGGTTCCGCACGCGGTTTTGCTCGAAGTGTTCACGGACGAAGGCGTGGGCACGCAAATCGTCAGATAGCTTCTTTTTTGGGGAAAAGCATGGACAACGCCACACTGATCACAGACGCCGAACTCAACGTCGCCCCCACGTACGGGCGCTACCCCATCGCGTTGGTCCGTGGCGAGGGATGCCGCGTCTGGGATGCGGACGGTAAAGAATATCTGGATTTCGTATCCGGTCTGGCGGTGTGCAATCTCGGGCATTGCCACCACGAGGTCGTGGCCGCCATCAGGGAACAGGCGGGAAAGCTGATCCACGTCTCGAACCTCTATCACATCGCACCCCAGATCGAGTTGGCGAAAAGGCTCAA
Organism: bacterium; assembly: GCA_965204535.1. Taxonomy (GTDB): domain Bacteria; phylum UBA8248; class UBA8248; order UBA8248; family UBA8248; genus Bin107. Next base: position 120,736 of record OZ241996.1, read on the forward strand.
CCGGCTCTCTTTCGGGGATAAGGCGTTCTTCTGCAACAGCGGCACCGAGGCTGTCGAAGCGGCGCTCAAGCTCGCCAGAAAGTATTCGTTCCAAAAATACGGGGAAGGCCGCCACGAGATACTGAGCTTCGACATGAGTTTTCACGGCAGAACCATGGCGTCGCTCACCGCTACGGGCCAGGAGAAATTTCACGGGGCGTTCAAGCCCCTGCTGCCCGGTTTCCGCTACGTGCCCTTCGGCGATTTGGAATCGGTGGCCGCCTCAGTCAGCGAGCAAACCTGCGCCATCATGGTGGAGCCCATCCAGGGCGAAGGCGGCGTGAACGTGCCGCCCGACGGCTATCTCAAGGGCTTGAGGGAGATTTGCGACGCGAACGATTTGTTGCTGCTGTTCGACGAGGTACAGGTCGGTCTGGGCAGGACGGGAAAACTCTGGGCGTATGAACACGAAGGCGTCGCGCCCGACGCCATGAGCCTGGCGAAGGCCCTGGCGGGCGGAACCGCCATCGGCGCGCTGGTCGCCTCGGACAAGGCCATGGCGTTCGAGCCCGGCGACCACGCGGCGACGTTCGGGGGCAATCCCCTGGCCACCGCCGCGGGTTGCGCCGCGATGGACGCCGTCACCGCGCCCGGATTCCTGGAACACGTGCAGGAGATGGGGGCATACGCCACCGCGGGTCTCGAGGAACTGGCGACGCGGCACGCCATCATCAAGGAGATCAGGGGCAAGGGGCTGATCATCGGCTGCGAGGTGGACGTGGACGCGACATCCATCGTCACGAAGGGGCTGGAGGCGGGCTTTTTGCTCAACGTGGCCGTCCAGAAGGTCATCCGGCTCATCCCTCCCCTCGTCGTGGAAAAAGAGATGATCGACAAGCTCATGAATTTCCTGGATGGGGCGCTGGCGGATCTGGCGAAATGAAAAAGCTCGACTACCTCACTGGCTTTGAGCTGAGCGCCGCCCAAACGCTCGAACTCATCGAGGAGGCGCTCGTCCAGAAACAAGAAACGGCCGAAGGGAAACTCCGCCCCGCGCTGGCGGGCAAGAACTTCGCGCTCATCTTCGAGAAGCACTCCACGAGGACGCGGGTCTCCTTCGAGGCGGGCCTCACCCAACTGGGGGCCAGCACCATTTTCCTGGCGCCGAACGACACGCAGATCGCCCGGGGGGAAACCCCTGCGGACAGCGCCAGGGTTTTGAGTGAATACGTGGACGGCATCGTCGTCAGGACGTATGCGCATGCACGCGTGGAGGAAATCGCAGCGAACGCGAGCGTTCCCGTCATCAACGGCCTGACGGACCTTCACCACCCCTGCCAGGCCCTCGCCGATTTCCTCACGATGCGGGAGCGCTACGGCACGCTCGATGGCCTGAAGCTCGCCTACCTGGGAGACGGGAACAACGTGCTGCATTCGCTGCTCATCGTGGGCGCTCTGATCGGTGTCGACATCAGTGCGGCGTGTCCGAAAGAGTTTCGGCCGGACGCCAAAATTCTGGAGCAGGCCCGGGGTTCAGCGCGAGAATCGAACGCGCACATCCAGGTTACCGAGGACGCCGAAGAAGCGTGTGCGGGCGCCCACGCCGTGTATACGGACGTGTGGGCTTCCATGGGACAGGAGGACGAGAACGAGCGCCGCCAGAAAGCACTGGCCCCATACCAGGTGAATGAAGAGGTATTCCGGCATACAGATAAAAACGCCGTTTTCATGCACTGCCTTCCCGCGCACAGGGGGGAGGAGGTGACAGCGGAGGTCATCGACGGCCCCAGAAGCGTCGTTTTCACGCAGGCCGGGAACCGGCTCCACGCACAGAAGATACTCCTTCAAATCCTGGCCGGAGGAAATGATGGCGCCTAAGCCGAGCAGGGTGGTCCTCGCCTATTCCGGGGGACTGGACACCTCCGTCATGCTCAAGTGGATAAAGGAGACATACGAGTGCCCCGTCGTGGCCTATGCGGCGGATGTCGGCCAGGGCGCGGGCGAACTCGACGGCCTGGAGGAAAAGGCGCTGGCCACGGGTGCGGAGTCCTGCCACATCCTGGATTTGAGGGAGGAATTCGCGCGCGACTACATCTTCCCCATGCTGCGCGCGGGCGCCGTCTATGAAGGCGCCTATCTGCTGGGAACCTCCATCGCCAGGCCCCTCATCGCGAAAGGCCACATGGACGTCCTCAAGAAAACGGGGGGCGACGCCGTCGCCCACGGCGCCACCGGCAAGGGGAACGACCAGGTGCGCTTCGAGTTGACCTACGCCTCCATCGACCCGGACGTCACCATCATCGCGCCCTGGCGCGACTGGGATTTCGGGGGGCGCTCCCACCTCATCGCCTATGCCGAAAGACACGGCATACCGATACCCGTGACGGCGGAAAAACCCTACTCGATGGACAGAAACCTCCTGCATATCAGCTTCGAGGGCGGCGTTCTGGAAGACCCCTGGGCGGAGCCGCCGGAAGATATGTATGTCTTGAGCGTATCGCCCGAAAACGCACCCGACGCGCCCGAATACGTCGAAATCGAGTTCGAGAGAGGCGACCCTGTGGCCTTAAATGGAGAACCCCTCTCGCCGGTCGCCATGATGGAACAGTTAAACGCCCTGGCGGGCGCACACGGCGTGGGCCGGGTGGATCTGGTGGAAAACCGCTTCGTGGGGATGAAGAGCAGAGGCGTCTACGAGACGCCCGCGGGCACGGTGCTGCACGCGGCGCGCCGGGCCGTGGAATCCCTCACGATGGACCGGGAAGTCCTGCAACTGCGCGATTCCCTGATCCCCAAATACGCGCAACTCGTCTATAACGGCTTCTGGTTCGCGCCGGAGCGGGAATTCCTGCAATCCGCCATCGACGGCGCGGCGGAATCGGTCTGCGGCACAGCCCGTGCGAAACTCTACAAGGGTTCCTGCATCGTCGTGGGCAGGAAAGCGCCCGAGAACCTGACCCTCTACCGTTCCGACCTCGCCACCTTCGAGGAAGATACGGTGTATTCCCAAAAAGACGCGGAAGGATTCATTCGCTTAAACGCCCTGCGGCTGCGGGTGCGGGCGCAACGCGATTCCTAATGTAATTCCTGCACTATAAACTACAAATGATTGAATTTTAGGTTATTTTAGTAGTCGGACCAGAAGTCATGCCTCGTGAACATCAGCCTTTGGGGGCCAAACCACCCCACTTTATATTGAGAAATTTTAGGCTTTGGCTGCAGAGCTTCTTTTGCCTCGGGAGCCTCGGCGGGCCGGCTCCGGCCACGCCAGCAGGATGGGACTCGCCACGTATATCGAGGAATACGTGCCGGCCACGATGCCGACAGCCAGGGCGAACGCCACGTCGGAGATGATGTCGCCACCCAGGAGGAGGAACGCCAGCACGGCGACGAGCGTCGTGCCTGAGGTGAGCAGCGTGCGCGAAAGCGTCTGGTTGATGGATTTGTTGACGAGTCCTGAAAACTCGGCGCGCCTCGAAGCGCGCGTATTCTCGCGGATGCGGTCGAACACGACGATGGTGTCGTTCAGCGAATAACCGATGATCGTCAAGACGGCGGCCACGATCGGGAGTGAGAACTCCTTGCCGGACAAGGAGAAGACGCCGAGCGTGATGATGACGTCGTGCAAAAGCGCCACGACCGAGGCAATCGCCTGTCGAAACTGAAACCGGAAACTGATGTAGATCAGGATACCGATGAGAGCGAACAGCATGCTGCTGAGCGCCTTCTGGCGTAAATCTGCACCCACTTTGGGCCCCACCATCTCGGTTCTGCGCATCTCGAATGCGTCTTTGCCGAATTTCTTGATGAGCGCGGTTTTCACGACGGATTCGACGCCCTTGATGTCGCCCGAGCTTTTCTCCACGCGAATCAGGAACTCCCCCTCGGAGCCGAAATTCTGGATGACCGTATCGCCCAAAGAGAGCCCCGCGACGGCGCTTCGCACGTCGCCAATCGGCTTGGCTTCCTTGAATTGCACCTGCACCAGCGTTCCGCCGGTGAAATCGATGCCGTAGTTGATCCCCTTGGTCATCAGCAGGAGAAGGGACAACACGACGAACGCGGTGGAGACGCCGACGAAGAGCTTGATCTTGCCGATGATGTCGAACGATGCGTCTGGCCGGATAATTTCCATTAGATGCTCAAACTCCTCACGTCGGTTCGGTACAGGAAGAAGTCATAGACGAATCGGGTGACGAAAATCGCGGTGAACATGCTCGCCACGATGCCGATGCTCAAGGTGACGGCGAATCCCTTGATGGGACCCGTCCCGAACTGCAGGAGCACCAGTGCGGCGATGAGCGTCGTTACGTTCGCGTCCAGAATGGTGAGGAAAGCCTTGCCGTACCCCGAATCGATGGCGGAGCGGATGGTTTTCCCCAGGCGCAACTCTTCCCTGACGCGCTCGAAAATCAGGACGTTGGCGTCGACCGCCATGCCGACCGTGAGCACGATGCCCGCGATTCCCGGCAGGGTCAGCGTGGCGCCGAAAAACCCGAGCGCGCCCATGAGGATCAGCAGGTTGAACAGAAGCGCCATGATGGCCACCGCGCCGCTCAACTTGTAGTAGATTCCCATGAATACCAAAACCAGAGCGAAACCGACGATGATGCTGATGAGTCCCTGTCGTACGGAATCGGCTCCCAGCGAAGGCCCGACGTTTCTCTCCTCCAGAACTTCCACCGGGGCGGGAAGCGCACCCGCTCTCAGCGCGATCGCCAGATCCGTCGCCTCTTCGAGCGTGAAACTCCCTGTTATCTGCGCCCTGCCCTGGCTGATTCGCTCCTGAATGACGGGCGCGCTATAAATGACGCCGTCGAGCACGATGGCGAGGCGCCTGCCCACGTTGGCCGCCGTGAGGCGGTCGAACGCATCCCCCCCCACGGAATCGAACGCGATGGCCACGTAGGACTGGTTGAAGCGGTCGCCGATTTCCACGCGCGCATCGGTCAGGTTGTCCCCGGTCAGGGCGGCTTCTTTTTTCACCAGCAAGGGCGTGCGCTCGATCACCTCGCCCGTCTGACTGTCTCTGGTCACCTGATACAAAAGCTGCAGCCCCTCGGGCGCGCGGCCGCGTTCTACCGCGCTGGCGACGTTGGCCTGGCTGTCCACCATCTTGAATTCGAGAAGCGCCGTTTTGCCGATTAAAGACTTCGCCCGGGAGGGGTCTTCCACGCCCGGAAGCTGGATGATGATGCGGCGCTCTCCCTGGCGCTGGAGCGTGGGTTCACGCACGCCGAACTGATCGATGCGGTTTCGAATCGTCTCGAGCGCCTGAATGATGGCCTGCTCTTTCGTGCGCTCCACCTGTTGTGAGGAAAGGAAATAAGCGAACGTCGGAGGGGCGCCCTCCTCCCGCTCCAGGGTGAGATCGGGGTAATTCTGCATCATCGAGAGGAAGCGCCCCCTGTCGCCGGGGCGATGCAGGGTCACGGTCAGCCTCAGACCGTCGCGCTTGAAGGTACGGGTGCGGATGTCGTCTATGGAAAGGCGGTTTCGAAGCTCCGTGAAGTAGCGGCTCATCTTCGATTCCACCGCTTTTTCGGATTGCACCTCGAGAACGAGATGAATCCCGCCCTGCAGATCAAGGCCTAAGTTGATGCGCTCGGCCGGAGGAATCAGATAAAACGCGGAGACGGCGATAACGATGGCTATCAGACCCGCCCGCCAGCTTGCACCCCTCATGAAACTCTCCTTACGCCGGGCGGCTCCATGCCGCCCGTACCGGAAACCATTTCACCGGGTGAAGGCGAAATGACTTCACTTTTGTTTTTCTGGTTTTTCTTTCTGGGGAGCCTTGTTCTGCTCCGCATTCGCGCTCGAACCCGCAGCCGTCACAAAAGACTTCTGCACGCGAATACGCACGTTTTCATCCACTTTCAGCGTCACGATGTCGTCTTTGATTCTAGCCACTTCTCCCAGAATTCCACTCGCGACCACCTGATCTCCGGGCTTGAGGGCCTCCTGCATCCTCTTGATTTCCTGCTGCCTCTTCTGTTGGGGCCTGATCATGATGAAATAGATGATGGCGAAAATCATCAGGAACGGCGCCAGCTGAATCAGGAAACTGGGCTGCCCGCCACCCCCGCCGGAAGGAGGAGCCATGGCGTACGCAACAGAAGAATCCGCCAACCATGCCGCTAAAGAATCCAACATTCCCGAATCTCCATGGAAATTACGCTAAGCCTGTCCTCATAGCCAAGGCTTCGTAGCAAAGCCCCCGCTCCTTGTCAACAAAGGCATTAAGAATCAGTCGCTTAATCTTGGGCGGACACACCTGAAACAAGGCGCCCCGAGCGGTCCCGCCGCAACCCCGGGCCGCCTCCCGGAGGGCCTTCCGGATCCCGGCCCAGGGGACCTGCGAGCATCTCCTCCGCCCAGGACGAGAAACGGCCCTTTCTGATTTCATCTCGCGCCCGCGCGAGCAAATCCTGATAAAAATAAAGATTGTGAATCGTCATGAGGCGTTGGCCCAGCGTTTCCCCTGCCTGGAACAAATGCCGGAGATACGCCCGGCTGTATCCCTTGCGGCAAGTATAGCACCCGCAATCGGGGTCAATCGGCCCGTGTGCGCCGGCGTGCGCCGCGTTCTTGATGGAGAGCCTGCCGTTCCATGTAAAAAGATTCCCGCGCCTCGCGTGGCGGGTCGGCATGACGCAATCGAACATGTCCGCCCCTCTGCGAACGCCGCGTATTAGATCCGCCGGCGTGCCCATTCCCATGACGTAGCGCGGCTTGTCGAGCGGCAAAACATCCGTCGCGGCATCGAGAAGAGATTCCGTCTCCACCTTCGCCTCCCCCAGGCAAAGGCCGCCGACCGCGTAGCCGGGAAAATCCAGCGCCATCAACTCCCTGGCGCTCTGGGCTCTCAGTTCCTCGAATCCTCCACCCTGAACGATGCCGAAAAGCGCCTGAGCATCAAGGGAGTGCGCCTCCTTGGCTCTTTGCGCCCAAAAGGTGGTTCGCGCCAGGGCCTGGCGGGCTTCATCCCGTGTATGGGGAAAACCCAGCGGCTCATCGAGCACCATCGCGATGTCCGGCCCCAGATTCTCCTGAATCCGGACGGCGCGCTCGGGCGTGAGCATCATGCGCGCACCGTCGAGGTGGCTCTGAAAGTCGATTCCCTCATCGGATATCCTGGCGAGGGGCGCCAGGCTGAAAAGCTGGTATCCGCCGCTGTCGGTGAGTATCGGCCCCTCCCAGCCCATGAACCGGTGAAGCCCGCCCAGCCCGGCGATCACCTCATCACCCGGCCTCAGCGACAGATGATACGCGTTGGCGAGAATAATCCGGCAACCCGCCGCCGACAAATCCTCGGGCGCCAGGGTCTTCACGGTCGCCTGGGTGCCGACGGCCATGAAGGCCGGCGTATCCACCTCGCCGTGGGGAAGCGCGAGGCGGCCCGTACGGGCTTTGCTCTTCGTATCTTTGGCGGTGACATGAAATTGCAGGGACGTCTTCACAGGACTTCGATGGGTCCTTCGGAACTGCCGGCGATGAACTGCTGAACGAGCGGGTCGTCCGACCCCCGGACCTCATCCGGGCTGCCGGCGAACACCATCTTTCCCCGGTGCAGCATACCGATGTAATGCGCGAAATCGAGCACCTTTTCCACGTCGTGGCTGATCATCAGGGAAGTGACCTGCAGGACCTCCTGCATCTGGATGATCAGGCGATGGATGGAGTCCGTGAGTATCGGGTCAAGCCCGGTTGTCGGCTCATCGTACAAGATGATTTCAGGTTCGCGGATAATCGCTCTCGCCAGCCCCACACGCTTCTTCATACCGCCCGATAGCTGGGAGGGCATCCGCGATTCCACCCCGTCGAGACCCACGAGGCGCAGCGTCTCCCTCACGCGCTCTGCTATTTCCGAACTTGTCAGGGCGGAGTGCTCCACCAGGGGGAACGCCACGTTCTCCTCTACCGTCATCGAATCGAACAAAGCCGCCCCCTGAAAGAGCATACCGAACTTGGAGCGCGCCTCGTTGAGCCTCTTTCCATGCAATCTCGAAATGTCGTCGCCGTCCACGAGAATCTCACCGCTATCGGGGCGCAGAAGACCGAGGGAATGTTTGAGCAAAACACTCTTGCCCTCCCCGCTTCGCCCGATGACGGCGGTGATGCGCCCGCTTGGAACCTGAAAATCCACGCCGCGCAGCACGTGGTTCTCACCAAAACTCTTTTCCACCGCCTTGTATTCAATCTTCGTCACTGCCGCTCTCGCCTCTGTAGAACAACCACTCGCTACAACTTGCGGACATGAGTCACCCGACCCTCTCGCAAATAGATTCTCGGCACGCGGACGCCCACACCGCACATGATCTCATAGGGTATCGTTTCGGCCCTGTCGGCCAACTCCTCGCAACTGACGGCTCCATCGCCCCCCTCTCCCAGCAGGACGACTTCGTCTCCCGGCGCGATGGTTTCGATATTCGTCACATCGAGCGCAAGCATATCCATCGATACGCGCCCCGCCACCGGAACCCGCACGCCGCCGGCCAGCGCATCCGCACGGCTGGAAAGAATGCGCGGATACCCGTCTCCATATCCCGCCGCCACGATTGCGATTCGACCGGGAGAGTTTCTCTCATACGTTCCGCCATAGCCGACCGGCCGGCCCGCTTCGACCTCTTTCACCTGCAGCACCCTCGCGGCCCACGTCATGGCGGTTTTGAGAGCGGCGTTCTTTGAAAACTGAGGCGAGCAGCCATACAGCGCGATGCCCAGACGAACCAGATTGCCGGGCGCCCGGGGATAATTCAGCAAGCCCGCGCTGTTCGCCATGTGGAGATGGGGGGGAAGCAGGTTTTTCTCCCGAAACGCATGGATGAGCGCCTCCATCTCGTGAATTTGAGCGCCCGTCGCCTCCCCTCCATCTTCTTCGTCCGCCCGGGCGAAGTGGCTCATCAGCCCGGCGACCTCGACCCCTTCCTCCCGGGATGCCCGCTCGATGAAATCGACGGCCTCGGCAGGGCGCAACCCCAGGCGCCCCATCCCCGTATCCACCTTGACGTGGATTCTCGCTGTTTTGCCCGCTCCTCTCGCCGCGCCCGCCAGGCCCTCCATCTGCTCCACGTGCCAGACGGCGGCGTCGCAATCCGCATCGACCAGCCTTTTCGCGTTATACGCCAACGTATCGCTCATCACCAATATGCGCGCATCGGCGAATCCGTCTCCCGCCCCGTCGGCGCGAAGCGATTCCGCCTCCTCCACCGCCGCCACGCCGAACCATCTGGCGCCCGCTTCATATACGGCGCGAGCGACCTCTACGCCCCCGTGCCCGTAGCCCTCCGCCTTCACGACGGCGAACGGCTCCTGAGAAGGGAGCAGACTCGTCAGATTTTTATAGTTTTGAATCAGGATGTCCAGATCGATGAAGAGGGCGTTGCGAAATCCGGACGGCAGCAAATGTTTGCTCAAAAAGAAAGCCCCCTTCGGGGAGACGGCTTCGCAGCTTCTTTGCTAGAACGGCGCATCTGCTTCATCGGGATAGCCCGGCTCTCCATTTTCCGAGCCTACGGCCGTGCCCTCGTGGAACGAATCCAGACTTACGAATCGCGCGTAATCCGGGAAAAACTTGAGCTCCAGCTCACCGGTCGGCCCGTTGCGCTGCTTGGCGAGAATGACGGTGGCGAGCCCCTTGTTCTCGGGCTTGGGCTCATAATACTCCTCACGATACAGCAAGGCCACGACGTCCGCATCCTGCTCGATGGAACCCGACTCACGCAAATCAGCCAGGTTGGGACGCTTGCCCTCTCTCGATTCCACCGCCCTCGAAAGCTGGCTCAGGGCCACGACGGGAACATCGAGTTCTTTCGCCAAACTCTTGAGTCCACGGGATATTTCGCTGATCTCGCGCTGGCGGTTCTCCATGGAGCGGCCCCTGTGGTGCACGAGCTGGAGATAGTCGACCACCACGAGGCCGAGACCCTGCTCCGCCTGGATACGGCGGCATTTCGCCCGGATGTCGAACACGGACAAATCCGTCGCGTCGTCCACGTAAATCGAAGCTTCCGATAGTTCGCCCGCGCTCCGAATCAAATCCGGCCATTTCTGGGAGGGCATGTAGCCGCTTTGAAGCTGTCTGGAATTCACCATGGCGCGGCCGCACATCATCCGAATCGCCAATGCGCGCGCGCTCATCTCGAGGCTGAATATCGCCGTGGCGGTTTTCGACGCCAAGGCGGCGTATTCGGCGATGCAAAGCGCGAACGCCGTCTTCCCCATGCTGGGACGACCGGCGATGATGACCAGTTCCCCGGGCTGCAGGCCACTCGTCAGCTTGTCCAGGTCCGTGAATCCCGTGGGCACGCCGGTCACCAGTTCCTTGCGGTCGTAGAGGTCTTCCAGGTAGGGAAACGTATGTTTGATGATGTCGCGCATTCCCTCTACGCTTTGCTGGTAACGGCCGGACGAAACCTCCAGCATCGCGCGCTCAGCGTCGTCCACGAGCGTATCGATGTCCTCCTCGCCCGTGAAGGCTCTCTGGGCGATGGCGTTCGAGGTGTGTATCAGTTCTCTCAGCAATGCCGTGCTTCTGACGAGTTTCGCGTAGGTCTCCGCGCGCCTGGCGCTGGAAACATCGTCCGCCAGACGCGCGACGTATTCGGGTCCGCCCGCGGTGTCGAGCGTTTTCGCCTTTTTCAGGGCGTCGGCCAAGGTGAGCAGGTCGATGGGTTCGGATTTCTCGAACAGGGCGAGCATCCCCTCGTAAATCACGCGGTGGCTCATGCGGTAGAAATGCTCGGGCCGCAACACCTCCATGACGGGCGGCACCATCGACCCGTCGAGCAGCAAGGCGCCCAGAACGCGCTGTTCGGCTTCTATGTTCTGTGGGGGGAGATGGCCCGACTCCGCGGACCGCTCGGGGCGAGCGGGCATTTCCACTTTGAAACTCCAATGTCTGCCAAGTGGAAAGATCGGGCGTGGACGTTAGATTACATCAGATGGAGCCAAGATCAAACTACCTGAAAACGCAATCGCCGAAGCCAAAGGAAATAAGAGGCGCCGGCCTTCAGCTACCCCTTCTATCTCTATGATATCATTCGTCTTGCCACTATCCACCCAAAAACGACCGGCATGCGAAACGCTATTCGGTCTTTTCTTCCTCTTCTTCTGCGTCCTGGTTTTCTTCCGGCTCATCCTCCGAAACGGCCTCAGCCGCCTCCGCCGTCGCTTCTGCTTCGGCCTTTACTTCATCCGCAGCCTCAGTGGCTTCTCCCGCCTCGGCGGCGGCTGCCTCTTCCGTCTCGGCAGCAGCTTCTTCCGCTTCGGCCTCGGCCGCCAGGGACGCTTCATCGGGCATCACCTTCACCTGAACCGACGCTCTCACTTCCTGGTGCAGGCGAATGTCGACGTCATAAGTACCCACTTTTTTAATCGGCTCGTCCAGAACGATTCTCCTGCGGTTCACTTCGAGGCCCTTCTCCTGCAGGGCGTCCTCGATCATCCGGTTCGTCACCGAGCCGAAAAGCCTGCCGTCCGCGCCCACGCGCATCGAGAATTCGAGCTCGACGCCGGAGAATTCTCCCGCATAATCCTGCGCGCTGCGTTTCGCCGCCTGGATTTGCGCATCGCGCAGCCGCTGCTCGTGCTGCGTCGCGCGCACCGTGCTCGCCGTGGCGTGAAGCGCCAGGCCTTTCGGGATGAGGTAGTTGAGCCCGTAGCCGTCGGCTACTTCGACGACGTCTCCCACCTCTCCGAGACTCTCTATGTCTTTACGCAATATCAAGCGCATCGTTCAATATCTCCGACTTATGAATGGTCTACGGTGTAGGGCATCAACGCCATGTAGCGGGCGCGCTTAATCGCCGTCGTCAACTGCCGCTGGAAGCGGGCGGAAGTGCCGGTCACGCGGCGGGGAATGATTTTTCCCCGCTCACTCACCATGTTTCGAAGCGTTTTCACGTCCTTGTAGTCGATATACGCCACGCCATCCGCCGAAAAGCGGCATATCTTCTTTCGCTGAAAACGCTTTTTTCTCTTCCTCTTCTTATCACCGAATCCACGGGGAACAAGCGCCATATCTATCTCCTAAAACGAATCGACAAGTTTCGATATCAAAATGGGATGTCATCGTCCGTCATGGGCGATTCCTGCGGCGGCGGCGTGTAGGATTCCGTGCTCCTCGACCCGCCGCCTCCCGTCGTCTCGCCCCGGGTGGTCAGGAAATGGACGTTTTGCGCCACCACCTCGTGCTTGCTGCGCCTCGAGCCGTCCTGCGCTTCCCAGGAGCGGAAGCTCAGACGCCCTTCCACCACGAGCGGGCTGCCCTTTCCCGTCTGCTCCATCACCCAGTCGCCCTGGCGTCCATAGACGACCACATCCACGAAGCAGGTGTCCTCTTTCCACTCGTCCCCGCTGCGGTATCGCCGATTGACCGCGAACCCGAAAGAAACCACGGAATTCCCGGAAGGCAGAAACCGTTTTTCCGGATCGCGGGTCATGTTGCCGCGAAGGTACACAGAATTCATTTGAGCCATAACAATACCCCTGCCATTTACGAGTCGCCCGACGAGGCGGGCGCGGGCCGGCGTGGAGAATCCCCATCACCGCCCTCAGAAGCGCTTTCTCGTTCCCTGGCGGCCGCGCTTTTTGCGTTTTTCTCGAGTTTTCTCAGGAGCACCTCATCCATTCGCACCGTCATATAACGCCACGTCTCTTCATTGATGCGCATATCGCGCTCGATGTCCGCCACCACTTCGGGTTCTGAATGATACGTGACGATGAAATAGATGCCGTGCCGCTGGCGCTGGATGGGATAGGCGAGGCGCTTCTTGCCCCACCGGTCTACGTTCAGAATTTCTCCGCCCCCCTCGGTCACCTTTTTCTCGAAACCGGAAATCTTCTCCTCCACGGTTTCATCGGTGAGTTCGGGGGACAGCAAAACCATCGTTTCGTACTGTCTCATCTCGTCCTCCTCCCGGACTGAGCGGCCCCGGCCTGTGTCGACCGGAGCGAGGAGCCAATAATATAGCCGAAGGTTAGCACACATGCCCCCGGCGGGCCATAGCGGCTCCGACAAGGAGCCGCGAAAACGCTGCCTTGGTTCCAGACCCTCGTTTTCGCTAGAAAAGCGGCGCCAACACGAGGGAGACGATGGACATCAACTTGATCAGGATGTTCATCGAGGGGCCCGAGGTGTCCTTCATCGGGTCTCCCACCGTATCGCCCACGACCGCCGCCTTGTGGGCCTCGGAGCCCTTGCCGCCGAGTTTGCCGTCTTCTATCTCTTTTTTCGCATTGTCCCAGGCGCCGCCCGCGTTCGCCATCAGCAAGGCGACGAGAACGCCCGAGAGCAGCGCGCCGGCCAGCATGCCGCCAAGCGCCTCTTTGCCCATCAGATACCCCACCACGATGGGCGCGACCACGGCCACAACGCCGGGGAGGACCATCTCCTTGAGAGCGGCCTGGGTGCTGATGTCGACGCAGCGCGCGCTGTCGGGGTCCGCCGTTCCCTCCATGATGCCGGGAATCTCGCGGAACTGACGCCTGATCTCCTGGATCATGATGAAGGCGGCCTTGCCGACGGATTTCATGGTGAGCGCTCCGATGAGGAACGGTATCGCCCCGCCGATGAACATGCCGGCCACCACCTTCGCCTCTGTGAGGTTGATTTGCTGCAGATCGGCCGCTTTCGTGTATGCGGCGTAAAACGCCAGCGCCGTCAGGGCGGCGGAGCCGATGGCGAATCCCTTGCCGATGGCCGCCGTGGTGTTGCCCAGCGCGTCGAGGCCGTCGGTGATCTTCCGCGTCTCCGGCCCCAACTCGCTCATTTCCGTGATTCCGCCCGCGTTATCTGCAATCGGGCCATACGCGTCGACCGACATCGTGATGCCGATCGTCGCCAGCATTCCCACGGCGGCGATAGAGATGCCGTAGAGCCCCGCCCAGCCGTTCGAGACCAGGGTAATCACCGCCAACACGAGCAGGGGAGCGCACACGCTCTCGAGACCCACGGCGAAGCCGCCGATGATGTTCGTCGCCACTCCGGTCTCGGATGCGGCGACGATTTCGCCGACGGGCTTTCCGCCCGTTCCGGTGTAATACTCGGTGAGCCAGCCGATGAGGACGCCGCCGGCGGCGCCGAAGAGAACCGAGCCGAACACGCCGTTATTCAGGCCCAGCGTGCTGGTGACGAAAAAAGCCAAAATGATGAATATGACCGTCGCGATTCCGGTGGCGCTCCTGAGGGCGACGGCCGGGTTTTTCGAGGCCAGCACCTTCATCGAGGCGATGCCTATCGAGGAAGCGATGAGACCCATCATGGCGAGCAGCAGGGGCAGCGCCATCGCCGCCGCGCTGTTCGCGCCCAGGGAAACGCCGATGGTCGAGCCGATGAATATCGTCGAAATAATGGCGCCGACGTAGGATTCGAACAGGTCGGCGCCCATGCCGGCGACGTCTCCTACGCAGTCGCCCACGTTATCGGCGATGACGGCGGGATTCCTCGGATCGTCCTCTGGAATGTTCGCCTCCACCTTGCCAACGAGGTCCGCGCCCACATCCGCCGTTTTCGTGAAAATACCGCCGCCCACACGCGCAAACAGCGCGATGGAACTCGCCCCCATCGAGAAGCCGCTGATGATGGTCACGTTCGTCGCGTTCCCCAGCACGTCGAAATACCAGAACAACACGCCTACGCCCAGAAGACCCAGGCTCGCGACGGAAAGACCCATGACGGTTCCGCCGAAGAACGCCATGGAGAGAGCGCCCGCCTGGCCGGCTCCTGAATTCGCCGCCGCCGCCGTTCTCACGTTCGCCTTCGTCGCCGAGTTCATGCCGAAAAACCCGGCGAGAACCGAGCAGATGGCGCCGACGATGAAGGCGATACCCGTTTTCGCGGATATGGCGACGCTCAGAAGAACGAACACGACCACGACGAAAATCGCGAGAATCTTGTATTCCCTTTTCAGGAACACCATTGCCCCTTCGTGAATCTGGCCGGCGAGTTTCCGCATCAACTCGTTGCCGTCGGATTGTTTGGAAATCCAGGCGTAAATCGCCCCCGCCAGTACCAACCCCGCAATCCCGAAGATTGCGGCCATATTTGAGAAAGCAACCATTATCTCCCTTTCCTCCTCCTCACGGGCTGTTTAGCGAGAGGTATTAAGATGGACTTTCATCTTGCAATGAAAAAGGCGGATTCAAGGTCTATGGCCGACAACGAAATCAAATGCCCGGCGCACCGCCTCATCAACAGCCGGTTCCACTGCTTCGAGTTCATGATCGAGAAAAGTATCCAACAACCAATCCGCGCCGTCCGCTCCATTCGGCGGTCTGCCCACCCCGATGCGCAGACGGGAAAACATATCCGTCCCCAATGAGTGGATGATGCTGCCGACCCCGTGGTGGCCCGCGTCTCCACCCGATTTCTTGAATTTCACACGACCCAGCTCGATATCCATGTCGTCGTGCATGACGAGTAAATCTTCAGGCTCCAGTCCTTCTCCGAGCAGGAGCGCCCTCACGGCCTTGCCGCTTAAATTCATGAACGTCTGAGGCTTCGCGAGTATGAATTTCCATCCCCTGAGCGACCCACCGCCCAGGACGGAATGGTATTTCGAATCATTCATCGAAACGCGATGGGCGCGGGCCATCCTGTCCACCGCCCAGAAACCCAGATTGTGCCTCGTCAACGCGTACTCTATTCCGGGGTTGCCGAGACCGACGATCAAGACAGCAGCAGCCATTCACACCCCAGTCTCAGTACTGCCGGCTTCCCGCACGAACCATCAGTCGGAAGACTCGGCCGCTTCGTCCCCCTCATCGTCAGAAGCTTCGGCCTCCGCCCCTTCTTCTCCTTCGCCTTCGCCGACAAGCAATTCATCCTCGACCTCTTCTTCCTCTTCCTCGACGGGAACCATAATCGTAAAGACGGGATCATCGGGGTCAGCCACCAGTTCCACGCCTTCGGGAAGCTGAAGATCGCGCACGTGAATCACATCACCGATTTCCACCTCCGAAATGTCGACCTCGACATGCTCCGGAATGGCGTTCGGCAGGCAGGATATCTCCAGTTCACGCAGCAATTGAGAGAGCGTGCCGCCCATTTTCTCCCCGGGCGCCTCGCCTGCCAGAGAGAGGGGCACGGCGATCTCGATTTTCTCGTCCATCCGGATTTCCAGAAAATCCGCATGCAAAATCGTGCCCCTCATCGGGTCGCGCTGAAGCTCCTTTACGATAACCGGACGCTCCGAAGCGGCGTCGCCCTCGACGTTGAGCTGGAAAACGACGTTGCTGCCGGCCCTCGTGCCGAGCAAGGCCTCCAGCTCCTTGGGCTTGATGGTCAAGGGCGTGGAATCCTGAATTCCGTACACGACGCCCGGTATGTTGCCGGCATTTCTCACTGCACGGGCGCCGCTCTTTCCTGTTTGCGTTCTCTTATCCACCGAGAGAGATAAATTTTCCATTTTTTACTCCAGATATGCCTCCGACGTTCCAGCCGATCATTCAAACAAACTGCTGACGGACGCATTCTCGTGAATGCGGCGAATCGCCTCGGCCAAAAGCCTCCCCACCTCCAGCACCTGGATGCGAGTGCAGCCTTTCGCCTCATCCGAAAGCGGTATCGAATCGCTCACGACAAACTCGACGATGCTTGAATTCTCGATTCTCTCTACCGCCGGACCCGAGAGAACCGCATGTGTGCAACATGCGTATACCTGGCGCGCACCTGCTTCCATGAGCGCATCTGCACCCTGGCTCATGGTGCCCGCCGTATCGCAAAGATCATCCACGACCAGAACGTCGCATCCTTTCACGTCGCCGATGATGTGCATGACTTCCGAGTGGTTCGCCCGCTCGCGCCGCTTGTCGATGATGCCCAGACTCGCGTTCAGCCTCTTCGCGTAGTCGCGGGCTCTTTCCACGCCTCCGGCGTCGGGCGAGACAACCACGAGATCTTTCAGGTCTTTCTTCTTGAAATACTCTATCATGATAGGCGCCGAATACAGATGGTCCACGGGAATGTCGAAAAACCCCTGTATCTGGCCCGCATGCAAATCCATGGCGATAACACGATCCGCGCCCGAGGCGGCCAGGAGGTTGGCGACGAGCTTCGCGGTAATCGGCACCCTCGGCTGCACCTTACGATCCTGACGCGCGTATGCGAAATATGGAATCACCGCCGTGATGCGCTCGGCCGACGAACGCCTGAACGCATCAAGCATGATGAGCATTTCCATCAGGTTCGCATTCCCGGGGGTGCAAAGGCTCTGCACGACGAATACGTCCGCGCCCCGGATGTTCTCGTGTATCCGCACGAAGGTTTCGCCATCGCTGAAATCGATGATTTCAAGCGAGCCGGGCTTGATGTACAAAGCTTCGAAAATGCTCTGGTTCAGTGCCGGATTCGAGCGCCCGCCAAATACCTTTAATTGGTGTCCGTTCACCGTACCTGCTCACATAGTATTGTTCATGCAATCACAAAGGGCGATTTTTGATACTTGATTTTCCGGGCGGAGGCAAGTGGTGAGAGGCGAAATTCTCTCCATTTCCCCATTTTTCAGAAATTTTGCCTCACTTTTCGATTTTTTCAAGGAAAACACACCTCCTGGAGTGGCGTCGTGAGAAAACATTCACATTTTTTCCCCTTTTCACTCTCCTGGATGCGGATTGCCGCTCGCTCGGCCTCCCGTTTGCGGCGAAAAAAACCGAAAACCGCCGAACCACTGCCGCTCATCATGGCCCTCACGGCGCCCTGGCGAACGAGCACGGCGCACAGGCGCTCAAGCTCCGGGAATCTTGGAAAAACGATTCCCTCCAAATCATTGCCGTATTCATACCTCCCGAGGCGCGCCGGGCCGTTTGTTTCGTCGAAATCTCGCCCCGCCCGGCCCAGTCTCTCGCGGGACCAGCCATAGACTTCGTGCGTGGACAGAGCCACGGGCGGCTTGACCAATAGAAACCAGCCGCTCCTCAGGGCTTCTTTCGCCTCGACCCGCTCGCCCCGCCCCCGGCACACCGCCGCCGGGCCACCCAGAAAAAACGGAACGTCCGAACCGACCTGCGCGGCTACCTCGCAAAGCTCCGCCTGGCCCATCCCGAGATTCCAGACCCGGTTCAGCGCCCAGAGCGCGCCCGCCGCGTTGCCGCTCCCCCCGCCCAGGCCCGCGCCCGCAGGGATGTTCTTTTTCAGAGAAATACGCGCTCCGAGCGTTTTTCGGCCCGATGCCGCTCTCAAGGCCCTCGCTGCGCGATGCACGATGTTCTCTCCCCCGCCCGGAACGTCATCCCGGTCCGCATACACGAGAATCCTCTCCCCGCCCGGCTCGACGCGAACCTCGTCATACAGCGATACCTGCTGCATCCATGTGACGATTTCGTGATAGCCGTCGGCGCGCAGACCCAAAATCTTGAGACACAGGTTGAGCTTTGCAGGCGTCTTCAAAACCAGGGGTGCGGAAACGTCTTTGCGGCTCATGAAACCGGCTATCCTCCCAGCCACAGCGTTCTGGCGCCTCGCGGCGGCTCGAGCCGAAACAAATCGTCGGGAAGCGCCGTATCCACCGCCCCCTCATCGGCGGGATAGGAGATGCGGAGCCTGTTCTTCCCGCCGGGGGCCAGAATCTCCACCTCCGATGGACGCCACACTTTCCCGGTTTTGATAAACCCGCCGTAACGAACCGCAATCGCTCCCCGCCGCGTGCGAATTTCCATTTTCACCGCATGGAAATCCCGAGGCTCCAATTCGACCAGACCTGAAACTACTCCTCCGGCTCCACTCTTCATCTCGAGCGCATAGACGGAACCCCTCTTTTTCAAAGCGAGATTTTCCTCGCCCCCCAGCACGACTGCCCAGTCCCCCAGCAAGAGCTTGATGAAAATTTCGCTGTTCAGCGGGATTCCCAGCATCCCCTCGATCCCCTGCCTGTCCGTTCTGCCCATGTATACCGTGTTCCGCGAGGGGGAATAGGCGCGAAACGAGGCGCCTCGCGCGACGACGACCACCAGCGGCGTGCCGAACGGAGACAGAGGCTCTATCCGCAGCGAGTCCGGTTTCCTCAGAACCAGGGCCGCGTGGCCGGCGAACGAACCTTGTGGAACCAGGGGGTTCTCGCGTCTCGCCTTCGAGCGCTCGCCGTGATAGCGCAACTGCATGTATACGGCGCCACGATACGCGCGAGGGTATCGTCTTGCTTTGAGTCTGGCGAATATTTCCGCGCGCGACGCATCACGGGGCGGGACCTCCGCGACTTGACCGGATTGGAGGAGTGCGCAACCGGCCAGGGCGCAAAACGACACTGCCAGACAAAAACGCAAGGTACGCAAGAATCAAATGTCCCTGGTGAGAGAAGTCGAGATAATCCGGGCGGGAGCCAGCGGGCGCGCCAAATGCGCCAACGATCGAATTGCCCTACATGAGGGGCTTTTTCTCTTTTGGAAGATGTTTTTGAATCTTTTTCTTCAGTTTTTCGTTTTTCGGGTCCTCTTTGGAGGCGCGCTTCCAGTGCAGGAGCGCCTTTTCCACATCATGCAGGGCCAAGTATATATCGCCCAGGTGATCCAGGATGACGGCGTCCTTGGGCATCTTCGTCGCCGCGTGCTGCACCTTCACGAGCGCTTCCTTGAAGCGACCCTGACGGTAGTAGACCCACCCGATGCTGTCGAGAAAAGCGGCGTTTTCCGGCTCGATCGCCAAGGCGCGATCCAGGAGTTTTTCCGCTTCGTCGAGGTTCTTGTCGAGTTCGGAGAACATATAGCCCAACAGGTTCAGGGCGTTGGCGTGTTTTGGATCGATTTGGATGATTTTTCTCGTGGTCGCCTCCACGTCGTCCCAGCGCTTCAACTCGTAATACACGGAGGCGAGAGAATACAAATAACCCTCCCGGTCGGGTTCGAGCTTCACCGCTCTTTGAAGATGGGGCATCGCTTCGGTGAACTTCTTTTGTCTCGAAAGCAGTAAACCGCGCGTATAATACACCCGGTCTTCATCGGGATGGTGCTTTACGGCTCTATCCAGAACTTCGCTCGCCTTCTTCCACTTTTCCTGGTCGATGTACAACCAGGCGAGCTGGATGTGCCCGTCCAGCGACTTGGGCAACAACGACAACAATTCGAGAAGCTCCTCCTCGGCGCGCTGATATTGCTCCAACTCTTCGTAAATCCTCGCGACGTACTTGCGGACCATCTCGTCTTTCGGATTTCTCGCCAGGACGAATCGAAATTCCCGAAGCGCATCCTGATATTCTTTTTGATCGAAGTTCAAAAAACCGAGGGTGCGGTGAACACGCACATTGTCGGGCTCCTCCGACCCGAGCGCCTTGAACTCTTCCAGCGCCTGCTTGATGTCTTTCTTGCGGATGTAGAGCTGCCCCAGGCGAGAGCGAATGAGGCGGTTGTCGGGCTCGATTTTTTGCGCTTTTTTGTAGGTTGCTTCCGCCTCGTCGAACTTTTCCTGCGCCTCATAGAGCCTGGCGAGCAGGAGCATTCCGCGCGTGAACCTGGGCTGTCTCTTGAGGATATTGGAAATTTCCTTCTCTGCCTCGGCGAATTTTTTCAAGCCCGCATAGGCTTGCGCGAGATTGTACCTGGCGAGTATGGGCCTTACGCCCGACTCGACGAGGGTCTCGAGCGTCTCGACGGCTTCGGAATACTTGCCCAAATCCAGGTAGACGCTGCCCAGGAGCAGGCGTGTTTCCTGGTGATCGGGACTCAATTTCAGCAACTCGTTATAAGTGGCGACAGCTTCGTCCAGCTTCGTGAGAGAAGCGTATATGCCTCCCAGAACGAAGTGAGCCTCGAGGTTCTTTGCATCCTGCGCCGTCGCCTTGAGGGCGAATTTTTCGGCCTCGGCCAGTTTCCCCTGACGAACGAGAAGCGACGCCAGGCGAGTCGACAAAAAAGAGGAGCCCGGATTGTTCTCGACAGCCTGGAGGTAAGACGCCGCCGCATCTTTGAGGTTTCCGTCCAGCTCTTCGCGGTAGCCGGCGATAAAATGAAAATAGGACTTGGACGTTCCTTTTATTTTGTCTGAAAGCGGACGCAGCTTGACTACGGGCGCAGGCGCTTCGGGCTTCACCTCGGTTTCCAAAGGCGCGCATCCCGCCAGGATCAGGGCGAGGGGCAATATCATCTTGCCGTAGAATTTCACCATGAAATACAACCTCTCCAAGAATGACTCGCGCCGGATATTATCATAATTTGGATTTTCCATGCGCACGAATATGGAAGATGAGTTTTTCCGCCGCCCGGCGTAATTGCTCATCCCCCATATCGGCAATGGCGTCACCTATCGCGGTTTCATCGCCCGAGGAAATCGGCGTCGCTTCCCTGGTATACGCCGCCGGTTCACCCTCATCATCATTGTCGAACGCAAGACCTTCGTTCGAAATCCTGAAGCGGATCTCGTCGATACGGGAATCCTCCATGTGCTCGTTGATTCTCGCGATCAAATCCTGCTTTCTGAGCTCGAGTTCATACAACCAGCTCGAGTCGGCGACCTCCACGTGGAGGCAGCCCTTCCTGAAAGATACGGGCCGCGCCGCCCGGGAGATGCCCTCGCCCACGGCCCTGGGCCAGATGCGGAACACGAAATTCCTGGCCAGCCGCTTGCCCCAGGGTTCTTTCCGGCGCAATTCCCTCAGGATAGATTCGAATCTCCTGGGCTTCGAGAAGGGTTGTTTACTCACCCGGAGCGCCCTTTTTCTCGAGGCTTTCGGCGATCCCCCCGTTTTGCAGCTCCCCAATGGCCGTCATCACGCGGTCGATGATCTCCTGGCTCGCCTCTTTCGTGTTGACGATTGCATACTCATCGTCTAAGTCCATCGGCGCGCCGAATCGCAACTCGACCCTCGTTCCGGGGCGGGGGATGGTCTTGCCCACCGGAATCACCCGGTCCGTCCCCTTGATGGAGACGGGGATGACCGTGGGGGTGGTGTTCCTCACGATCCGGCCCACCATGCGGTTCCCCCGCAGAAGCTGCCCGTCGCGGCTCCGCGTGCCCTCGGGGTAGAGGATGACTTTCCCCTCTTTGATGTATTCCTCGATCATGCGGATGGATTTCCTGTCGGCTCCGCCGCGCTTGATGGGGAAACCCCGCCATTTGTGCAGTATCCACCCCACGACGGGGAGATCAAAAAGCTCTTCTTTTCCCGCCTGGCGAAGCAGTTCTTCCGGGTATTTCAGGTAGATGGCCCATGGGATCACCAGGACATCGAGGGCGGAGATATGATTGCTCAAAAAGAGGATGTTCCCCCCCGGCGGGATGTTCTCCATCCCGGTGATTTTCATTTTGGTGAACAGGCGCACCAGAAGACCCACGAAGCCGCACCCCAGCCGTATCATCACCCGCTCGCTCAATGGACCCGTACCCGCGATCAACTCGAAAATCTCCCGCCATGCAGAGATGAAAGTTTATGGAATTTCATGATTTTCAAGGGCCGAACCATCCAGAAGGCGGAGGGCGCAACCGCGCGCGGACGAACGAGGGGGCATTATACCCCCTCACGATGGAGAATGACACAAGGCGGGTTCAAAAACGAGGTTGCCCGCCGAAGAAGGGGGTGCAATAATTCGCGCGCCTTGCAGAAAAACGGCCATCCGCCCGATGGGAGTCTTGCGTGTCCGGCATCAACCCGCTGATCTTCAGGGAATACGACATTCGCGGCGTTGTGGAGAAAGACCTCACCACCGGGGTCGTCGAAAGCATCGGCGGCGCTCTCGGCACACACCTGGGCGGCGCGCAGGGGGCCGCGGTCGCCCTCGGGCGCGACAACCGCTTCTCCTCCCCCGATTTCTACGACGCGCTCCAAAAAGGCCTCACCGCCGCAGGCTGCCGCGTCATCGGGATCGGCATGGTGCCCACCCCGGTGGTCTCCTTCGCGACGCACCACCTCGACGTGGCGGGCGCCGTGCAGATTACAGGCTCGCATAACCCGCCGGAGTTCAACGGCTTCAAGATCACCCGGAGGCGCGAGGCGATTCACGGTGCGGAGATCCAGGAGATACGAAAAATCATCGTAGAGGGCCGGATCCACCGGGCCGAGGCGCGGGGCGCGTTCACAGAAGTCGACATCAGACCCCGATACATCGAGCGCGCATCGAAAGACCTGAGTCTAACCAGACCCGTCAAGGTGGTCGTCGATGCGGGGAACGGGGTCGGCGGCACGGTGGCGCCCCAGGTGTTGAGAAACATCGGCGCGGAAGTGGTGGAACTCTTCACCGAGCCCGACGCCTCTTATCCCAACCACCACCCCGACCCCACGGTGCCGGAAAACCTCGAATCCCTGATAGCGAAAGTCCGGAAAACGGGCGCAGAGGCGGGAATCGGTCTGGACGGCGACGGCGACCGCATCGGCGCGGTGGACGCCACGGGCAGAATCATCTGGGGGGATGAATTGCTCATGCTGCTCGCGGCGCCCATTCTGGCGCGAAGCCCCGGAGAGGCCGTCGTATTCGACGTGAAGTGTTCATCGCGCCTGGCCGACGCCGTGAAGCGGATGGGCGGGCGTCCGGTGATGAGCGCGACGGGCCACTCGCTCGTGCGCGCCAAGATCGTGGAGGAGAAGGCCCCTCTGGGCGGTGAACTCTCCGGTCACATCTTCTTCGTGGACGGCTACCTGGGCTATGACGACGCCATCTACACGGCCGCCAGGCTCCTGCATCTTCTGTGCGATTCAGAAGATACGCTCGCCGAGCGGGTCTCGAAAATCCCCACGTCGGTCTCCACGCCCGAGATCAGGGTCGCGTGCCCGGACGAGGAGAAATTCCAGATCGTCGAAAACCTAAAGAACCACTTCAAGAATATATACGAAACGATTGAAGTTGATGGCGCTCGAATCAATTTCGAAAAAGGCTGGGGCCTCATCCGCGCCTCGAACACCCAGCCCGTGCTCGTCATGCGCTTTGAGGCGCTCGATGAACCCTCCCTGCAGGCATACCAGAGCGAAGTATACGAAGAAATAAAAAAATACCCCGCCGTCTCCCTGCCGGATGCGTAGCCTCCGCGCGCTCTACGACTGGGTGCTGCGCTGGGCGGATTCGCGCTACGCCCTGCCCGCCCTCATCATCGTATCGGCGACGGAATCCATCTTCTTCCCCATACCGCCGGACCCGCTCCTGATGGCCTTGGCGCTCGCCAGGCCGCAAAGGGCGTATCTATACGCCGCCGTCTGCTCGGCCTCCTCCGTGCTGGGCGGCGCGCTGGGCTATTTGATCGGCTTTTATCTCTTGAAAAGCGTCGGAGAGCCCATTATCGCCTTCTACGGCGTGGCGGATAAGTATCAACTCGTTCAGGAATACTACCGCGCCTATGACGCCTGGGCGGTCGGAATCGCGGGCTTTACGCCGATTCCCTACAAAGTGTTCACCATTTCGGCGGGCGCGTTCGAGATCGATTTTCTCGTCTTCCTCATCGCATCGGCCTTGAGCCGCTCGGCGCGCTTTTTCATCGAGGCCGCGCTCATCCACCGCTTCGGCCCGCCGATAAGAAGTTTCATCGATCGCCGCTTTAATTTATTGACCATCCTCTTTATCGTATTGCTTTTGGGCGGTTTTCTCCTGTTCAAAGGAATCTTTTAGTGGCCGGACGGAAAACGGCCCCCCTGTGGGCGGTCATCATGGCGGGAGGCGTGGGAATGCGCTTCTGGCCGGTGAGCAGAAAAGCGAGGCCCAAGCAGTTCCTGCCGCCGGGAGGCGGGGTTCCGCCGGAAAACGAAGGCCCCTCGCTGCTCGAAATGACGCTGGCGCGCGCGCGCGGCCTCGCGCCGCCCGAACGAACGCTCGTCATGGCTTCGGCGGCGCACCGGAAATTGTTCAAAAACATCGATGTCCCAAAACGAAACGTCGTCTATGAACCGGAGCCTAAAAACACCGCGCCCTGCCTCGGCCTGGCGGCCCGCCTCGTCGAATCGAGAGAGCCGGGCGCTGCGATGTGCGCCCTGCCCGCAGACCAGTTCATCGGGAAGACGCGGGAATTCCGAAAAATCATCAAGGCCGGCGCGCATCTGGCGAGTGCGGGTGGGGCCATCGTGTCGCTCGGGCTGACGCCGCACGCGCCCGATACCGGCTTCGGCTATGTCGAGCGCGGCGAACGAATCGCGCTTTCAGGAGAAATCGAGGCGTTCCGCGCAAAGAAGTTTATTGAAAAACCCCCGCTCGCACGGGCCAGGCGGTATGCGGCCTCCGGGAAACACTATTGGAACAGCGGCATTTTCATCTCAAAGGCCGCTCATCTTATCGATGAACTGGAAGCCCACCAGCCCCGGCTGAGCGAACTTTTAAGCCGGGCGGGGTCCGCATTTGATAAGCGCGACGCCGCCGCTTTCGCGAAATTATGGGCGAAGTGCGAATCCATCAGCATCGATCACGGGATGATGGAGAAAACGCGCCGCCTCATCGTCTTGCCGGCCGACGTCGGCTGGAGCGATCTGGGCACGTGGCCCGCCCTCCGGGACGCCTTGCCGCGCGATGAGGCCGGCAACGTCTGGATACTCCCCAAAGGAGGGGAAGCCAAGACCATCGAAGCGAAGAACCTCATCGTCCGCTCGAACAAGAAGATCGTCGCCGCACTCGGGGTCGAGGAACTCATCGTCGTCGAGACGGCCGACGCGCTGCTCATCTGTTCGGTCGAGAACGCGGAAAAAATCGGTGAGATGGTCAAAAACCTCAAAGGCAAGGACACGAAATTTCTATGAACCGATCGCAGGATACGTGAACATGCTCTGGGAACACGCCCTCCTCCTCGGCGTCCTCCAAGGCCTCACCGAGTTCCTGCCGGTCAGCAGTTCAGGGCACCTCGTTCTGGGCCAGCGCATTCTGGGGCTGAAAGAACCCGAGTTGTTCTTCGACATCCTCCTCCACGTCGGCACCCTCGCCGCCGTCCTCGTCTTCTACGGAAAAGACCTCTGGCGCATCGCGCGGGGATGGGTTTCGTCCCTCGTGGGCAGAGATTCAAATGAGGGCGCGGCCAGAACGGGCTGGCTTCTGATTCTCGGCTCGGTTCCCGCGGGAATCGTGGGCGTTCTTCTGGGTGGGCTGGTCGAGCAGATGTTCGCCTCGCCCAAGATTGCCGCCTGCGCGCTGCTCGTGACGGGCGGCATCTTATGCCTGAGCGAACCCAAAGAAGGCGCGGGCCGGGAGGAAGCGCAGATGACGGCCAAAGACGCCCTCATCATCGGCGTATTCCAAGCGTTCGCCATCATTCCGGGCATCTCGCGCTCGGGGGCGACCATCGCCGCCGCACTCATGCGCGGCGTGGCGCGCGAACAAGCCGCGCGCTTCAGCTTCCTGCTCTCCGTACCGGCCATTCTGGGCGCATTCGCGCTCAAGATAAAAGACCTGGAAGGCCCGCTCGGCGAGAAACTGCTCCCCTACGCGGTCGGCGCGCTCGCAGCAGCAATCGTGGGAGCCGTCGCTTTGGGCTGGCTCATCCGGCTCGTGCGGGGCGGCAATCTGGCGCGCTTTCGCTACTATTGCTGGGGCGCGGGCGCACTGGCCCTCCTCTACCTGTTCGCCGCGGGATAGCGCTTACCGCCTAGTGCATGGGTGAGAACGAAGAGGGCACCCAGATTTCCGAATTCTGCGTATCCAGGAACGGACGCGAGCCCGGAGGCCAGTTCGGAAGCTCATGCGCTTTCTTGCGGATCTCGGCGCGGTGGTTCATGTCCTCATACGCCCAGACGTGAATCCACTCGTTGAGCGGCCCCACATCGGTCATGAAGAGCGCGGCCAGCGGGGAGAGTTCTTCCCGCGCCGCGATGTGCTCGGTCCAGCGGCTGAGGACCTCGCCCGTCTTGCCGGGCTGCACGGTGTAGGTCCTGAACTCATATACGCTGCCATACGCCCCGAGACGCGGTTCGGGCCGGAACGGGGGCGCCGTCATCACCTTGCTCTCCTGTTCGAGAATCAGATGCCCGTTGGGCGGCGGCCACCAGTCCATCGACATCGTTTTCGCCCGCACCTCGGCGCGGTGATCCATGCTCTCGTACTGCCAGATGTGCCTGATGCGGTTCAGGTCCCCGACCTCGGTATGGAAGAATCCCATGATCGGAGAGACTTCGTTTCTCTTGTCGATGACTTTTGCGAAATTCTCCTCGAACTCGGCCACGCCGCCGACGGTGAGCCGATAAGTGCGCATTTCGTATATCATGCAACTTTCCTCCAGGATGGTTGTTGAAAAGGGATACGCCCCGAAGTGTAGGCCGAAGCGCGCGGGCGGGCAAGGAGGCGAGAGCTATTTCACACCGAATCGCTCGCAAAAGCGCGAGCGGCGACACTCCCCTGTTCGGGGCTGTTGAAAAAGTCTCGCCTCGCTCGGGAGCGCCCTTCGCTCTCGATCGTCATTCCGGTGTCGGAACCGACCAATGCGGGAGGATTCGACGGAATCCATTTTCGCCTTTGACTCATCGCCTTTCACCCGGATGTCCTCGCTCCCGGATGGGGAAGATGAGGACGCCGCCGCGTATTCACCTCATCTGCTTCGGATTCCGGCGTGGCTCTCTCTTCCACGAGTCGGAATCGAGATCGAAAACGACAGGACGAAAAAGCGAAGTCAAAATGGATTCCGGCTTTCGCCGGAATGACGAACAAAACCCCACCGCCTTGTAGGGAAAGGCCGCGACCTGGGACAGGCACAGGGGCCTGTCCGCTACAGACTCCTCGCCGGTCGGCTCCATGCGCCGAATCAGGAAAAGGACTTTTTCAACAGCCCCGGGAAAGAAGCGCTTGTAATGCAGGGCCCGGCCTCGAAGCGGTACCGCGCCGGGCGCGGTTTCCGGCGGGTCTAGGCGAGATCCCTCGGCAGGACGAAGTCGGTGAGAATCGCCGCGCCTTCGCGCAGGGAGGACCAGCGCGCCGCGTCGAGCGCGAACGCGGCCAGGGCGGCGGTCGGGAATTTTTCGTCCATACGCCGGCGCATCGGCTCGGCTCCGCCGCCGCAAATCCCGGCGGCGAGGTCTTCGAGCCCCGGGTTGTGGCCGATGAGCAGGACGCAATCAACGGCGGCTTCGATGCGTTTGAGGCGTCTCAGCAGGGTCCCCGCGCCCGCTCCGTAGAGGCCGCTCTCGATGCGCACGACGGCGTCGCGAGCCAGGCCGGGCAACATCAGGGCCAGGGTCTCACGGGTGCGCCGGGCGGCCGAGCACAGGATGAGGTCGGGCAGCAGGCCGCGATGCGCAAGATGCCGGGCGATCAGCGGCGCCGCGCGGCGACCGCGTGCGTTCAGAGGGCGATCGAAATCGGCCAACCCCGGTTCCGACCAGCTCGACTTGGCGTGGCGCAGCAGGAAAAGGGTCTTCATGGCTCCATCCGTGTCACGATGGTTTCATGCGATGCCGGTCATTGTCCTTCAGCCGGGAAAGGGCGTCAAATAGAACGCACTCAACGACGACGGCGATTCCCGGACCGTTTGCCATTTTTTGTCCGCCCACAGAGGCGGCGCGCTTTCACGTCTGCGGGCGGAGACGCTCTGCGAAACGGATGATCCGGAGCCGGATTTGAAATCGACTCCAGGCGTGTTACCTTGCGCGCTTTGTGTACGCGCCGCCCGGACAGTCCGACGGGCGCGCCGTGCTTCGACCATTGCTCGAGATGGAGACCGAATCCCCATGAGCCGCGTTGTCACCACCGATACCCATCCCGGTCGTGGCGCGGTGCTCGCGATGATCGTGGCCGGTTGTCTGATCTCGCTCATCGGATTCGGGGTCCGCGGGAGCTTCGGGCTCTATCTCGAGCCGATGACGGTTTCGAACGGGTGGTCGCGCCAGACCTTCGCGTTCGCGATGGCGATCCAGAATCTGTTGTGGGGCGTCGGCGTCCCGGTCGCCGGGGCCATCGTGGACCGGTACGGACCGGCGCTGGTGCTCGCCTCGGGCGCCGTCGCCTACGCCTTGGGCATTGCAGGCATGGCGGCCTCGGAGAGCGGACTCGCGCTCCATCTGAGCGGCGGCCTCCTCGTCGGCCTCGGGGTCGCGTTCACCTCGTTTTCTCTCGTGCTCGCCGCCATCGCGCGGGTCGTGGGGCCGGAGCGCCGCTCGCTCGCCCTCGGCTTCGGCACCGCGGCCGGCTCGCTCGGCCAGGTGATCTTCTCACCGCTCACCCAGGCCCTGATATCGAGATACGGCTGGTACGACTCGCTCCTGCTGATCTCTCTCATCACGCTGGCCATGATTCCGCTCGCGTTCACGTTGCGGGGCGCGGGCAAGGCAGTCGGCGAGCCGGAATCGGGCCAGACCCTCAGAGAGGCGCTCGACGAAGCGATGAGCCACCGCGGCTACGTGCTCCTCACCATCGGGTTCTTCGTGTGCGGGTTCCACGTCTCGTTCATCGTCGTGCACTTCCCCGCCTATGTCACCGATCTCGGCCTCGCGCCGCATGTAGGCGCCTATTCGCTCTCGATCGTCGGGCTGCTCAACATCTTCGGCGCGTTCATGTCGGGCGCCGTCGGCCAGCGGTTCAGCAAGAAGATGAGTCTTTCCGTCATCTACCTGGGCCGGGCGCTGGTCATCGTCGCGCTCCTGATGGCTCCGTCGAGCGCCCTGACGATCTATCTGTTCGCGGCGGCGATGGGGCTGCTGTGGCTCTCGACGGTCCCGCTGACCACCGGCATCGTCGCGCAGATCTTCGGGTTGAAATACATGGCGACCCTCTTCGGCATCGTGTTCCTGGGCCATCAGATCGGAAGCTTCATCGGCATATGGATGGGCGGGGTGCTCTACGATCGCACCGGCTCGTACGACCTGATGTGGTGGGCCGCCGTGTTCTTGGGGGTGTCCACGGCCATCCTCCACCTGGCCATCGACGAGAAGCCGCTCCCCCGTCTCGCGCTGGAGGAGGGCTGAATGCAGCCGGGCCCGCCGTCAGGATGAAGGCGGCCGCGGCCCCTAGTTCACCCGCTTCTCGCGGCCGGCCCATTCCTTATCGCGGAGGACGAACTTCTGTATCTTGCCGGTGGCGGTCTTGAGGAGCGGGCCGAACTCCACGCGCTTGGGCGCCTTGAAGCGGGCGAGGCGGCCCTTCACGTGTTCGATGATCTCCTCCTCGCTCACCTCCATCCCCTCCTTCTTGACGGCGAAGGCCTTGGGCACCTCGCCCCATTTCTCATCCGGCGCAGCGACGACGGCCACTTCGAGAATCGCCGGGTGAGAGGCGATGGCTTTCTCGACCTCGATGGTGGAGATGTTCTCCCCGCCCGAGATGATGATGTCCTTGGCGCGGTCCTGGAGGTCGACGTAGCCGTCCTCGTGCGCGACGGCGATGTCTCCGCTGTGGAACCAGCCGCCCCGGAAGGCCTCCTCGGTGGCGGGGGGGTTGTCGTAATAGCCGGCCATGACGTTGTTTCCGCGCATCATGACCTCGCCCTGGGTCTTTCCGTCCCAGGGAACCGCGCGCATCTCCGGATCCCGGACCTCGCATTCCCCCGTCATGACGAAGGGGACACCCTGGCGCGCCTTGAGACGCGCGCGCTCCGCGGCGGGGAGGTCGTCCCATTCGGGGTGCCAGGCGCAGACGGTGTGGGGGCCGTAGGTTTCGGTGAGTCCGTAGGCGTGGACGACCCGCGCGCCGAGGTCCTCCTCCATGGTGGCGATGATGGTGGGGGATGGCGGCGCGCCTGCGGTCATGATGGTGACGGGCTGGGGGAAGGGGCCCTCCCGGGCGGCGGGGTCGTTCGCGAGGGCGATGAGCACGGTGGGGGCGGCGCAGAAGTGGGAGACCCGCTCCTCGCGGATGAGGCGGAATATCTCGGCCGGCTGGACGGCGCGCAGGCAGACGTGTCGTCCGCCAACCGCCGTCACGCCCCAGGTGTAGCACCAGCCGTTGCAGTGGAACATCGGGAGGGTCCAGAGGTAGTTCATGTAGACCGAGCCGCCCACCTCGACGATCTCGCCCAGGGCGTTCAGATAGGCGCCCCGGTGGGTGTACATCACCCCCTTGGGGCGGCCCGTGGTCCCGCTGGTGTAGTTGATCGAGAGGGGCGCGCCCTCCTCGCCGATCTTCCAGGGAAGGTTCTCGTTCTGCGCCGAGGCGATGAACGCCTCGTACTCCGGTCCGTCGAAGACGGCGTCGGCAGGACCGAAGCCCGCAACGTCGTCCACCACGTTCACGAAGGTCCGGACCCCCGGGAGCTTGCTCCGCTGATCGGCGAGGGGCTTCGCCCATTCGCAGTCGGCGACGAGCACCTTGGCGCCCGAGTGCTCGCAGATGTAGGCGATCTCCTCCGGAGAGAGGCGGATGTTGATCGCCACCAGGAGCGCGCCCAGCAGGGGAACCGCGAAGTGGGCCTCGAGCATGGCCGGCACGTTGGGGACGACGTAGGCGACCCGGTCACCCTCCCCGACCCCCGCCGCCTTCAAGGCGGCCGCGCAGCGCTGGACGCGATCGGCGAACTGCGCGTAGGTGTAGCGGCGGTTCCCGTAGACGACGGCTTCCTTGTCTTTGTAGACCCAGTGGTTCCGCTCCATGAAGTTGAGTGGGCTCAAGGGCGCGAAATTGGCGGACAACTCGGGCATGACATGTCTCCTCAAGAAGGCCCGCCGCAGGCCGCGCCGGCGAACGGCGGCGCCCGGAACGAGGGCGACTTCAAAAACGATAGGCGTATTGTAGCAAAGCGCCCAAAGCCGGGCAGCCGCGCCCTGAGGATGAAATGATTTTTCCGGCCGGGTCTCGCCGTGAGCGGAGAAGCCGAATGGCGAATGACCCGGCAACCAGCCTTTTTCCCGGGCATAAAACCGGCTTTCCCCAGGCAAAATCGGCTGGAAAATCGAGAGATTTTCCGGGGCATCCGCAATTATTTTTGACCACGCATCATGGGCTTTTCAACAACCCCGCAAGAGCGAGCGGCAAAACCTCCCTATTCGCCGAGATACGCCTCGCGGACGGCGGGCGAATCGCGCAGCACGTCCGGCGCATCGCCCATGATGATCCGACCCGTCTCCATCACGTAGGCCCAGTCCGAGAAATTGAGCGCCAGGTGCGCGTTCTGCTCGACGAGAAAAATGCCCGTCCCCTCGTCCCGGATTCTCGCCAGGACCTCGAAGATGGTCTCGATGATCCGGGGCGCGAGGCCGAGCGAGGGTTCATCGAGCAGGAGGAGCCTGGGTTTCGACATCAGGGCGCGCGCGATGGCCAGCATCTGCTGCTCGCCGCCCGAGAGCGTGCCGCCCCTCTGCGCGCGACGCTCGTGCAGAACGGGAAACAGGGAGCAGACGTAGTCGAGGTCTTCTTTCACGCCTGCGGCGTCGTTTCTCAAAAAAGCGCCCATCTCCAGGTTTTCGAGCACGCTCAGGTGCGGAAAGATGCGCCTGCCCTCGGGCACCTGGCAGATGCCGCGCCTCACGATCTCGTCCGGCTCCCGGGCGTGGATGGCCTCGCCCTCCAAGAGTATCTCGCCCCGGGATACGGCATTGACGCCGCAGATCGCCATCAGGGTGGAGGATTTGCCCGCCCCGTTGCTGCCGATGAGGCAGACGACCTGTCCCGAGCGCACCTCCAGCGACACGCCCTGGAGCGCGTGGATGTGGCCGTAGTAGAAATGGATATCCCTCAGTTCAAGCATTGGAGGTTCCCAGATAGGCTTCGAGCACCCTGGGGTCGCGCCGCACCTCGGCGGGGGTTCCGTCCGCAATCTTCTCCCCGTGGTCGAGGACGACCACGCGGTCCGAGATGCCCATGACCACCTTCATGTCGTGTTCGATCAGCAAGATGGTGACGCCGCGATCGCGAATCGCCAGGATCAATTCGTTCAGAACGCCCTTCTCGCGCGGATTCATGCCGGCGGCGGGCTCGTCGAGCAGCAAGAGGCCGGGCTCGCTCGCCAGGGCGCGCGCGATCTCGAGCCGTCTCTGATCCCCGTAGGAGAGCGCCTCCGCCATGCCCGAGGCGTAGGCGTCGATGCCCGTGAATTTCAGCAATTCCATGGCTTCGGCCACCGCCTCGCGCTCCTCGGCCACCATCCCGGGGAGCCTGAAGATCGCGCCTATCGGGCCGCTGCGCATCTTGCAGTGCCGGCCCACCAAGACGTTTTCGAGCACCGTCATCCCCCGGAAGAGGCGAATGTTCTGGAAGGTGCGCGCGATGCCCATGCTCGCCACGGCGCTGGGCTTGAGCCCCACGAGGTTTTTCCCCCCGAACACGACGTCCCCTTCGGTGGGCGCGTAGAGGCCCGTCACCACGTTGAAGGCCGTCGTTTTCCCTGCGCCGTTCGGGCCGATGAGGCCTAACACCTCGCCCTCGTACACGATCATGTTCAGAGAATCGAGCGCCACCACGCCGCCGAAGCGCCTCGTGAGATTCTTCAAGAGCAAAAGACGCACCTTCGGGCTCATCGCCCCGCCGCCCCCTCGCCTTGCGGTTCGTCCCGTTCGAGATGGTGGCGCTGCCCCCTGGCCTGCAGGAGTCCCTGGGGCCTCAGCACCATCATGAGCACCATCGCGCCGCCCAGGAGCATGGGCCGGAACAGCGTGAGTTCCCTGAGCGCCTCGGGCAGCACGGTGAGGATGAACGCGCCGAGCATCACGCCCGGAATGCTCGCCATGCCGCCCAGCACCACCATGCACAAGATGATGACGGATTCAAAAAACGTGAAACTCTCCGGTGAGATGAACGTCTGCTTCGCGGCGAAGACGACGCCCCCGAACCCGGCCCAGGCGGCGCCGAAGGCGAAGGCGGAGAGTTTCGTGTAGACGATGTTGACGCCCACGCACTCGGCCACCGTCTCGTCCTCGCGCATGGCCGCCCAGGCGCGGCCCAGGCGGCTCTTGTCGAGCCGGTTCACGATGAAGATCGTGACGATGCACAAGACGAGAACGAGGTAGTAGAAGTGCATGGGCTTGTAGAGGCGCATATCCCCCAGATAGGGGCGCCCGATGCCCAGGATGCCGTTCGGGCCCTGCGTCACGTTGTCCCAGTTGTTGAGAACCAGGCGGATGATCTCGCCGAAGCCGAGCGTGACGATGGCGAGGTAGTCGCCCCTGAGCCGCAAGACGGGGACGCCCAGGATGATCCCGAAAAGCGCCGAGCAGGCCACGCCTACTCCCAGGGCCGGCCAGAAGGAAAGCCCGTACCAACTGTTCAAAAGAGCGTAGGAATACGCCCCCACGGCGTAGAAAGCCACGTAGCCCAGGTCCAGCAGACCGGCGAAGCCGACCACCACGTTCAGCCCGAGAGCGAGCATGATGTAGATGCCCGTGATGACGAGCACGTCGGTGGAGTAGCGATCGAGCGTCCAGGGCAGCGCGATGATGAGGAGCAGGAACAGGCTCCCGTATCGCTTGTCGTAGGATTTCTCCTCGATGAAGCCCCAGGCGGATACGAACTTCTCCTTCACCCGATCAGCGGGCC
Organism: bacterium; assembly: GCA_965204535.1. Taxonomy (GTDB): domain Bacteria; phylum UBA8248; class UBA8248; order UBA8248; family UBA8248; genus Bin107. The sequence goes on from OZ241996.1 coordinate 154,993, forward strand.
CCGCCAGCGAGCCGGACTGCACGCTCGCCCGCGTCGCGCTCACCACGAAGACGACGGCGGCGCAGCCCAACCCTATCCAGAGGCTGTTCTTCCAACCCGCAAGCGGCAACGCCAGAAAGGCGAACCAAAGGCCGATGAAGGGAACTCTCGCGTAGGCGCTCATGTTCTGTCCGCCTCTTCACCCGAACCGCCCAGAATGCCTTGGGGCCGGAAGATGAGGACGACGACCAGCACCATGAACGCGAAGACGTCCTTATAGATCGCAGAGACGTATCCCGCCCAGAAACTCTCCAGGAGCGCCAGCAGAAAGCCGCCCAGGAACGCCCCCGTCACGTTGCCGATGCCGCCCAGCACGGCGGCGGTGAACGCCTTCATTCCAGCGACGAAGCCGATGTAGTGGTTCACGATTCCGTAGTACATCCCCACCATCACGCCGGCCACGGCGGCCAGGACGGAACCGATGGCGAACGTGATCGCGATCACCCGGTTCACGTTCACGCCGACGAGCGAGGCCATCGTTCTGTCCTGTGCGGTGGCGCGCATGGCCTTGCCGAGTTTCGTCTTCTTGATGAAAAGCTGCAAAGCCGACATAAGGCCAACGGCAATTATGAGGATGAATATCTGCAGGCCGTTCACGTAGGCGCCGAAAAGCTGGAAACTCCCGAGTTCCAGAAGATTGGGAAACGCCTTATCCCGCGCGCCCTGGACGACCTGCACGTAGTTCTGCAGGAACAGACTCATGCCTATCGCGCTGATGAGCGGGGAGAGCCTCGGCGCGCCCCGCAGGGGACGGTAAGCCACACGCTCGAGCGTGATGCCGTATGCGGCGCAGTAGATCATCGGGATCAGGAAGACGAGGACGATGCTCAGCGCTAGGCTCGTCTGTGTCAAGCCCATCGTTCCCAGCACCGCCAGGACGGCGATGCCCACGTAGGCGCCTATCATGTAGATTTCGCCGTGGGCGAAATTGATGAGCTGCAGAATGCCGTAGACGAGCGTGTAGCCCAGGGCGATCAGGGCGTATACCGCGCCCACGACGAGGCCGTTCACCAACTGTTGCGCAAACATAGAAAAATCTTTACATGATCAGGAGATAAAAAAGAAGGGGAGGCTTTCGCCTCCCCTTTCATCATCCGGCATGGCGACGCGCGCCCTAATTGATCTCGACGAATTTCGCCCCCTTCACCTGCCATAGCACGTAGGGACTCTCCAGGACGTCTCCTTTCTTGTTGAACTGGAGTTTGCCCAACGACGTGTTCCAGGCCTTGCTGCGCAGGTGGGCGGCCAGCTTGGCTCCTTTGGTGCTGCCCGTGGCCTGGATCGAGTTCAGAATCATATTCATGGCCACGTAGCTGTAAATCGTGTAGGCGCCCACTTCCTTGCCGAAGCGCTTGCGGTGTCTCTTGATGACGCTCTGCGCCGCCGCGAGTTTCGTCTGATCCGGCGTGAACGTTATCAAGGTGCCCTCGGCGGATTTGCCGGCGATCTTGTAATACTCTTCCGTGACGATGCCGTCGCCGCTCATGAAAAGCGCCTTCATGCCGAGGCGCTCGCGCATCTGCTTGACCAGAAGAATGGCCTCGGGGTGGATGCCGCCGAAATAGACGAGTTCGGGCTTCGCCTGTTTGGCGGCCGTCAAGACGGGCGTGTAGTCCTTATCCCCCTGTACGACGCCGCTGTAGAAGACGGGCTTGACGCCTCTTTTCTCGAGGAAGCGCTTCGTCTCATCGGCGAGTCCCTGGCCGTAGGTGGTCTTGTCGTGGAGGATGGCGACCCGTTTGAGCTTCAGCTTGTCCACGATGTAGTTCGCCGCCACTTCTCCTTGCTGATCGTCGCGCCCGCAGACGCGGAAGACCGTCGAGAAACCCTGCTCGGTGAGCTTGGGGTTCGTGGACGCCGGCGTGATCTGGACGACGCCCGCCTCCGCGTAGACGGTGGACGCAGGGATAGAGACCGAACTGTTGAAATGGCCGACGATGCCGGCGGCGCCCGCGTTTACGAACTTGTGCGCGATCGACACCCCTTCTTTGGGATCGTGGCGATCGTCGCCCCACAGAATATCCACCTTCATCTTCTTGCCGCCGACGCTCACGCCGCCCCTGGCGTTCCACTCCTCCACCGCGAGCGTCGCGCCGTTTTTCAGCATCTCGCCGAACGCCGCCTGAGCACCCGTTAGGGGGCCGGCCACGCCGATCTTCAAGGTCGTGGCGTGCGCAGTCGAACCAAGGAATACGGCGGCTGTGAGAACGATCAGGATGAAAAACAGCTTTTTGCGCATGTTGGGTCTCCTTCAGGCAACTGGAATTTATTGAGAACCAAAGGCTCCATGCACGCTACAAGGCAACTTTGCTTTGCTCCGGGAATTGCCCCTCGCGGCAATCATGACTTTTCCGGCACCGTGAAATTCGCTTCTTCACAAGATACATAAAGAAAAAGAGCCTTTCAAGATTTTTTGATGGGCGCTCTTGCTAGGCCGTCTTCACGCGCTCGATGTATTCGCCCGTCCGCGTGTCGATTTTGAGCACGTCGCCCTCGTTCAGGAACAAGGGCACGGTGACCACCGCACCCGTCTCGAGTTCTGCCTGCTTTGTCGCGCCCGTCGCCGTATCGCCCCGAACTCCCGGTTCTGTTTTCTTGATCGCCAGTTCCACAAACGTGGGCATCTCGATGGAAATCGCGTCGCCCTTGTGGAAGAGGATGTCGACGATGGTCTCCTCGCGCAAAAGCTTCACGCTCTCGCCTAATTTCTCCTCCCCCAACCCGGTCTGGTCGTAGGTCTGCGTGTCCATGAAATAGAGAACGTCGCCGTCTCTGTAGAGATACTGCATCTGTTTTTGCTCGATTCCGGGGTCTCCCACGGACTCGCCGGAGCGGAAGGTTTTCTCCAGAACGCGGCCCGTCCGGAGATTCTTGAGCTTCGTGCGCACGAACGCCCCGCCCTTGCCGGGCTTCACGTGCTGGAACTCCACGATGATGAACGGCTCGTTTTCGAGCTCGATCTTGAGGCCATTACGGAAATCACTTGTCGAGGGCATCGGTTCCAAAAACCTCCTGATGATGAAAAAGTCTACAAAACGACGAGTTCCTTAGTTATCGAACGGGTGAGAACTTCCTTCCCCCGCTCGGTGACGAGCACCATATCCTCGATTCTCACGCCGCCCCAGCGGGGCAGATAGATGCCGGGCTCCACCGTCACGACCATGCCGGGCCTGAGTTCCTCTTTCACACCGGGGCCGAGCCTGGGGGCTTCGTGGATGTCGAGACCCACCCCGTGGCCCGTTCCGTGCCCGAACGCCTCCCTGTAGCCGTATCCCGAGATGACGTCGCGCGCGGCCCTGTCCACGTCGCCGCAGGAGACGCCCGGCTTCACGGCTTCTAACGCCGTCATCTGGGCTTCTAAGACGATCTCGTATATCTTCTCGCCCCTGGGCGTGGGCCTGCCGAGGGAGAACACCCGCGTCGTATCCGCATGGTAGCCCGACATCACGGCGCCGAAATCGATGGTGATGAGGTCTCCTTTTTTGAGCTTTCTCGATGAGGCGATCCCGTGCGGCAGCGCCGAGCGCGGCCCCGAGGCGACGATGGTGTCGAACGAGGCGCCGGAGGCGCCCCGCCGCCTCATCGCGGTTTCGAGGTCGAGCGCGACGTCCGATTCGGCACGTCCGGGGCGAATCGAATCGGCGGCTTCGCCCAAAGCATCCCCGTTCACCCTGGCGCCTCGCTTGAGCATTCGAATTTCACCCGGGTCCTTGCAAAGCCTCAAACCCTCCACGAGGCCCGAGACGGGTTTTAAGCGCACGCCCTTGATGAGCTTGCGCAACTGCCGGAAAACCCCGTGGGTGAGGTGCGCCTCTTCGAAAGCGAGCGCCTTCGCCCGCGTTCTTTTGAGTTCCTTCGCTATCCCCTGAACCGGGGAGGCGTGCTCGGCGCGGCGAAAATCGGGCGGCACCTGCTTCGCCGCCTGGGAGCGGTAGCGGAAATCCGTGATGAAGACGGCGCTTCCCGCGGAGATAAGGCACGCGCCCGCAGAACCCGTGAACCCGGTGAGATAGCGGACGTTCTTCCGGTTCGTCACGGCGAAAGCGGAGAGGCCCTCCCGCCGCATCGCCTTTCTCAGGGCGCGCAGACGGTGGTTCATTCTTTTTCCGGTGGAAACGCCAGCCCCTTCACGCAGGCGTCGATCGCCACGCGCAGGGCCAGGGCGTAGCCCGCCAGGCCGAACCCGACCACGCTCCCCGCCGCCACCGGCCCGATCATCGAGCGATGCCGGAAATCCTCGCGCTTCATGACGTTGGAGATATGCACCTCATAGACGGGCAACTCCAGGCCGCCTATCGCGTCCCGGAGCGCGACGCTGGTGTGGGTGTATCCGCCCGGATTGAAGACGCAGGCGGCGCATTCGCCCGAGGGGGCCGCGTTCTCCAGTGGCGGTTTCGCGCCCCCCGCGCGCTGGAGCGCATCGATGAGTTCCCCCTCGACGTTGGACTGGAAACACTCGAGGGCCACCCCCTCGTCCGCCGCCATCCGGGCGAGGGCCGCTTCGAGCTCGTCCAGCGTGGTCTCCCCGTACACCTCGGGTTCGCGTTTGCCCAGCAGATTGAGATTCGGGCCGTTCAAAAGCAGTATTCTCATTCGCTCACTCAAAAAGGGTGCGCCGCATCGTTTCCGCATGGAAACCGGCGAGGAATGGTAGAGAACACGGGCGGCGGCGTCAACGAACGAGAGCGGCCGAACCCCTCATCAGCCCGCGAGCGCGCCTCGCCACAAGCGGGGAGATACCTCGACGCCCGGCTCCACCTCGCCGATTTTCCGCATCAGGACGAACCGGGGACTCCCCCGGCGCGTTTTCTTGTCGCTGGCGACCAGCCGCTTCAGGACCGCGAGTTTCGGAGGCTCCGCCATGCGCGTGGGCAGACCGAAACGATCGAGCAGGGCGGTCAGCCGCTCCACGTCCCCAGACCCGCAGCGCCCCATCGCGCACGATATCCGGCTCGCCGCGGACATGCCGATCGCGACGGCCTCTCCGTGGAGCAGTTCGGACGAATAGCCCGCCAGCGCCTCCACCGCGTGTCCGAGCGTGTGGCCGTAGTTGAGTATCTGCCTCAAGCCCGACTCGCGCTCGTCCTCCTCGACGACGCGCGCCTTGATCCGGCAGTTCGCCGCGACGACGCGCGCCATCACGCCCGCCTCGCGCGAGAGAACCTGCGCCTTGTTCTTCTCCAAAAAGGAAAAAAGACGGGCATCCGCAATCGCCGCGTGCTTGACCACCTCGGCCAGCCCCGCCCGGAATTCCCGCTCGGGCAGCGTTTTGAGCGCAGAGGTGTCACTCACCACCGCCGCCGGCTGATGAAACGCGCCCACGAGGTTTTTCCCAAATCTGTGATCGATCGCCGTCTTGCCGCCCACCGCGCTGTCCACCTGGGCGAGGAGCGTCGTCGGCGCCTGGACGTAGGGAACCCCCCTTAAGAATACGGCCGCCGCGAATCCGGCGATGTCGCCCACGACGCCGCCGCCCAGGGCCACGGCGCCGCAGCCCCTGTCCAGCCTCATGGACGCCATCCTGTCGAGAATTCGGGACAACTGCGGCATCGACTTGCTCACCTCGCCCGCCGGAACCCTGAGGGAAGACGCCTGGACACCCTCCGCCGCGAGCGAATCGAGCGCTCGCTCGGCATAGAGCGGCGCTACGTTCGTGTCCGTCACGACGAGCGCCCGCCCGCCCCTGAAATGGCGCAGGCAGACTTTTCCGATATCCCCGAGCGCGTCCGCCCCGATTCTGATCGTGTAGGAGCGCTCTCCCAGATGAACGCGGACGTTTTTCATACAGACTCCACCGCGCGATACGCCAGCCCCGCACCGATGGCGGCGGCGGGAGCGAGAGATTCCACCAGACCTGAATCGAACGCCTCTTCGGGCGCTTCCACGTGGCGGAAGGGTTTCAGGATTTCCACGGGCGCATCGAGCGCCGCCGCCAGGCGCTCCGGCAACCCTTCGAGCAGCGCCCCGCCTCCGGAGAGAACCACCCGCTCCACTTCAGCGGCGGGCGTTATCGGCCACATCAACCGGAACGTTCCATCGAGCTCGTATGCCAGTTTTTGCGCCTCCTCGCGGAGAACGTCGTCCAGCGCATCGGGGTCGGCGGCGGTCGCCTCCCCTCGCTTGACGGCCTCCGCCTCCTCGCGGGAGATCGCCAGACGATCCGACAACGATCTCGTCAACTCCTCTCCCCCGAACGGAACCGCCCTGGTGATCAGCGTGTGCTCGTCGCACACCACGTTCACCAGCGTCTCGGATGCGCCGATGTCCACCAGGGCGGTGATTTCCCCTTCCTCGCGCATGCCCGAGAGTTCGAAGGCGCTCTCCATCGCCAGGAAGTTCACGTCGACGACCAGGGGTTCACAGCGAACCCGCCTAAAAAAAGCCAGCAGCGCATCAAGCGGCTCGCGCCTCACGGCGATCATCAGATACTCATCCAGCCGCTCGGTCCGTTTTTCGATTTGGCCGATTCGCAGGTGAGACAGGCGCACCTCTTCCAAAGGATATGGCAGCACCTGGGTCGCTTCGGCTTCCAGAGCGTCGACGACGGGAAAATCCTCCTCGGCGGGCAGCAGCACCGTCCGCACCGTGGCCGCCCGGCCCGAAAGCGCCACGACCACCTTCCTCTCTTCCCCCTCTCCGGCGGGGAGCAATTCCCCCAGCGCCCGCTCGACCTCCTCGGGGTCATGCACGAAGCCGCCCCGCACGGCGCCCGGAGCCAGGGGAACCGCGCCCAGACGCGAGAGGACGAGGCGCTCGTCTTTCTTTTCGAGTTTCACCAGCTTGACGGCGGAACTCCCGATGTCGATGGCCAAAGGCGTGGACTCGTCGGACACGATGGTTCTCTACCAAGAGAAGAAAGTTAAAACAGCCGAACGGGCGCAAGGGTGAACGTACAAATCAGAATTATCATACACGCAAATCCCCAAAAACGCCTCTTGCGCGTCAGGGGCTCCCACTCGTCCATGAGCGGCGGATGGCGCCTGCCCAACAGGAGCACGATCACGCTCCAGAATATCCAGCCGGGCCACCAGTATCCCATCGCCAGCAGAACGAGGCCGACGGCGAGGGAAATCCTCGCGTGCCACCTCCCGAGAAGCGTGTAGACGACGTGGCCGCCGTCGAGCTGTCCGGCGGGGATGAGGTTCAAGGCCGTCACCAGCAACCCGCACCAGCCCGCAAAGGCCACCGGGTGGAGAACGATGGTCTGGCCCCTGGGGATAGGGCCGTGCACCAGCCACGCGAGACCGTCGAACAAAAGCGGCGTCCCCAGCCCGATGCCGGGTGAGGCGCCGCCGGGGGCGAGTCTGGACATCGTCAACCCGATGAGGAGGGCCGGAACCGCCGCGGCCAGACCGGCCAACGGCCCCGCCACGGCCACGTCCATCAGGGCGTTTCGGTTCAGAATCCCGCCGCGTATGCGGATGACCGCGCCGAACGTCCCCAGCAAAGAGGGGGCCGGCAGGAAATAGGGCAGCGAAGCGTCCACCCCCCATTTTCGGCTCGCGACGTAATGGCCCATCTCGTGCGCGCCGAGAATCAGGAGCAGCGTCAGCGAATAGGGCAGTCCAACCAGCAGCGCCGCCGGCTGTGAGAAGACGGCGTCGGGCGCGACGCCGCGCTGGAGCGCGCCCGCCATCAAGGTGGAGAACAGCGTCAGGACGAACATCAACGCGGGTATCCCGACTGTTCGCCAGGAGGGAACCCTCGTATCGGTCACACTCTCGAAAGGAGCAGCGGCTGGGATTGTCATACGCATCTGGTGTGGAAATACCTCCCCATCCGGCCCGAAACCATCCACACGCTCATCGGGCGTCTGTTCCTTGCGCGGGGCCTCGTGGAGAGGACGACCGCGCGGTCCGAAGTTCCCTGCCTGCTCGTTCAATTGCAGTGTCCACGGCGGATGAAAAGGAGAAATCGCGCATCGCGGGATTCTAACCCAACCCGCGCGGTTCACGCACCTTGACACTTCCCCGCGCAATTCCTACCCTCGCGTGTGACCCGTCCGCCCGCGAGAAAGAAATGCCCAAAAACATCTGGAAACTCATGGTCGCCGCCTGTGTCGCCGCGTCGTTCATTTCGGGATGCAAGGCGGCCCTCCCCCCGGACCCGTCCCGAAAGGAAGCCGCGCCCGTCCGGAAGACGACGCCCGCTCCCGAGGCGAAACGCAAGAGCGAGACGCCGCCCGAGAAGAGCGGCCCCGAATCCGTGGATGCCGCGCAAAAAGCCCCTCCCGCGAAGACGGCGGCAGGGTCCGCTCCCCCGCCGGGGGAAACCTCCGGGACCGCGCGCGCCGAAGTGCCCCCTCCGAAAAAGATAGAAGAACCCGCCTTGCCGCCGGAGGTGAACGCCGGTCGCGTGGGGGTCATGCTCCCGCTCTCGGGCGCCCTGGGCGCCGCGGGCGGACGCGTCCACCAGGGAATCCAGTTGGCGCTTCGCCACAGCCTGGCGAAATATCCGGGCCTCAGGATTCAACTCGCGATTCGCGACACGAAAAGCACGGCGCATTCCGCGGACGACGCGGCGGAAGTCGTCGCCGATCTGATCGAGAAAGAAGGAGCGATCGCCCTCATCGGCCCGCTCATCACCGAGGCGGCGGAAGGCGCTGCCCGGGTCGCGAACCGCCTGGAAACCCCCATGCTCACGCCGTTTGCCCTGAGAATGCGCATGAACCCCGATTTCCCCTGGGTGTTCCGCAATTCGCTCACGAACCGCCTCCAGGCCCAGGGCGTCGCCGCCTACGCCATCCAGTATCTCGGGATGCGGCGCTTCGCCGTTCTGTACCCGGCGGAGCGCGACGGGATAGAGCTGACCGACGCCTTCACACAGGCGGTGGATAACCTGGGAGGCGAGGTCGTCAAGATCGTTTCCTTCCCGGAGAACGCCACCGATTTCAGGGCGCAGATGCTCGCGCTCGGCGGCGTGGACGATCGCCGCCTGAAGAGGCGGAGGCGCTCGCTCGGCCTCAAGAGAACCGACCCTGACCCAATCAACCTGAACTTCGAGGCGCTCTTCGCACCCGTCCGTCACGAGGAGGCGGTGCTCATCGCGCCGCAGGTCCTCTTCTACAACATGCGCGCGGTCAGGCTCCTGGGCGGCAGCGGATGGAACGACCCCCGCCTGCTCGAACACGGGGAGCGCTACGTGGAGGGCGCGGTCTTCGTCGACGGGTTTTTCCCGGGCTCGGCGGAACCGATGGTCGCGCGTTTCGTGAACGAGTTCCAAAAGATTTTCGGCCGAACGCCCGACATTTTCTCGGCCCTGGGCTACGACGCGGCGCGAATCATCTTCTCGGCCCTCGCCCGAGGGGCGAAGACGAGGGAGGACGTGAGGCGGTATCTCGCCGCCCTCCGGGGCTTCGAGGGCGTCACGGGCCTCACGGACATGGGAGCGGACAACGACGCCGCGCGCCAGTTGTTCGTGCTGTCCGTGCAGGAGAAAGAAATCCGGCATCTTCAGATGGTCACGCCGCACCGCAGGTTCGAGGGCGCCTTGCCCGGCGCGGCATGGCGCGAGGGCGCGCTGCTCCCCCCGGTACCGAACCCCGCGACGCAGTGAGGGGAAGATGAAACCGGAACATCCGGGCCTGTTGGAAAACCCGCCGCGCACACCCTCGAATGAAGGCCGTAGGGGCGGCCCCCCGTGGCCACCCTCGTCATCGACTGGAAAACCACCCCCCCTACCCCCCCTTGTCGGGGCTGTTGAAAAACCCTGTTTTGAAGCAGGGGGTATGGCGGCTCACGCGGCTTGGGATAGGAAGCCCAATCGGCGCGTGAGGCCGCGATATGCGCGCAGACGGCGTCTCCGGGCGGCCCAGGCCCTCCACAGAGCGAATATATCCGCCGCAAAAGCGGCGGCCAGCCGCTTGAGGTTCACCGCAGTCGCCGTCAGGTAGGCCTGGATCCTCATGTTCGCAAGGCCCCGGCGCACCGCCCGCCCCAGTCCGTGCCGACTCTTCGCTTCGCCGTGGTAGCCCTCCGAACGCGACATGTGGCGGCGCCACAGCCGGCCCTCCTCCTCCCCCCGGCGCGCGTGCCGCCGGCGCGCGCGCAACAGCGCCGGATATTCATGCGGAATCAGCACCGTCCTGCTCGTGTGCGACTTGGGCAGACAATCCGACCTCAGCGCGCAGCCCGCGCAATCGCGCGTCCTCGAACCATAGTAGCGCCCCCGCTCCGTCTCCTTCCGGGGACGCAGCGTCTTGCCGCCCGGACACTTCACCACCTTGTGCCGCTCGTCGTAGCGGAACAACTGCAGCGGAACACGGCTCTGGGAAGGCTCCTTCTTCGCCGGTATCAGCGCATCAACACCCCGCCGCTCCAATCCCGCATACACCTTCGAGTACGCATAACCACTATCCGCCGTCACCACCGCGGGCGCGCGACCCGTGAGCTCGCAAACCGCATCCAACTGCGGCTCCATCATCTCCCGCTCGTTCAACGTCCCCGCCGTCACCTCTACGTCGAGGACAACGCCCCGCTCGTCGTCCACCACCGCGTGGTGCTTGTAGCTCGGCTCGAACCCCGCCCGAGCGCTCTTGCGCGCCAGGCGCGCGTCGGGGTCCGTACGGCTCACCGGACCCGAACCCCCGCCCTTCTTCCCCGCCTCATCCGCCGAGTCGTTCTCCCGCACCACCTTCTCCGCGTGGCGCGCCGCCAGACTCTCCCAACTCACGTCCGCACGTATCAAAGACGCGTCCATGTGAACCACTTCCCCCTTCGCCACCTGCGCCTCCAGGCACGCCTGAACCGTGCGGCGCAATATCTCCTTGAACCGCGCCTCCCCCCACCGCTGGCGAATCCGCGTCAGGCTCGAATGATCCGGCAACTCCTCGTGCAGCTCGTAACCGATGAACCACCGGATCGCCAGGTTCACCTGCGCCTCGCGAAGCAGATGCCGGTCGTGAACGTGGCCCAGCAGCAGGCCCGCCAGCATCAACCGCACCACCACTTCCGGGTCGATCCCCGGTCGACCGTTGTCCGCGCAATAGCACTCCGCCACCTCCTCGCGAAGCCAGCTCAAATCCAGTACGCGGTTCACCCGGAACAATATGTAATCTTCGGGAATCAACTGCTCCAGCGAACCGGCCACGAACAATTCCATCTGCCCGCGCCTCTTGCGGTCCAACATCGGGGAATCTCCCATCTCGGGCGAGGGGGGATAACTCCATACGATCACAAAACCAGGGGTTTTTCAACAGGCCCTTGTCAGGGGGGTAAAAAGAAACAAAAGTCCGCTTGTCAGGGGGTATCAAAAGGCGATGCGCCCCCGCCGGGCCGAGGGGGTTTTGCTTTTTATTGCCCCCCTGACAAGGGGGGGTAGGGGGGGTGCCTTTATGAGATTTCCCTCTCAAGGGGAGTTTTTCAACACCCCCTCAAGGGGGCTGTTGAAAAACCCCGTTTTGAAGCGGGATGTATGGCGGCTCACGCGGCCTGGGAGAGGAAGCCCAATCGGCGCGTGAGGCCGCGATATGCGCTCATTCGGCGTTTCCGGGCGGCCCAAGCCCGCCACAGAGCGAATAAACCCGCGGCCACAGCGGCGGCGAGCCGCTTGAGGTTCACCGCAGTCGCCGTCAGGTAGGCCTGGATCTTCACGTTCGCAAGACCCCGGCGTACCGCCCGCGCCAGTCCGTGCCGACTCTTCGCCTCGCCGTGATAGCCCTCCGAGCGACCCATGTGGCGCCGCCACAGCCGACCCTCCTCCTCCCCACGGCGCGCGTGGCGACGGCGCGCGCGCAACAGCGCCGGATACTCGTGCGGAATCAGAACCGCCCTGCTCGTGCGAGACGCCGACAGACAATCGGCCTTGAGCGCGCACCCCGCGCAATCGCGGGTCCTCGATACATACCAGCGCCCCCGCTCCGTCTCCTTCCGGGGGCGCAGCGTCTTGCCCCCCGGACACTTCACCACCTTGTGACGCTCGTCGTAGCGGAACAGTTGCAGCGGAACACGGCTCTGGGAAGGCTCCTTCTTCGCCGGTATCACCGCGTCCACCCCCCGACGCTCCAATGCGCCGTACACCTTCGAATACGCATAACCACTATCCGCCGTCACCACCGCGGGCGCGCGACCCGTGAGCTCGCAAACCGCATCCAGCTGCGGCTCCATCATCTCCCGCTCGTTCAACGTCCCCTCCGTCACCTCTACGTCGAGAACCACCCCACGCTCGTCGTCCACCACCGCGTGGTGCTTGTAGCTCGGCTCGAACCCCGCCCGAGCGCTCTTGCGCGCCAGGCGAGCGTCGGGGTCCGTTCGGCTCACCGGACCCGAACCGCCGCCGCCCTTCTTCCCCGTCTCATCCGCCGAGTCGTTCTCCCGCACCACCTTCTCCGCGTGGCGCTCCGCCAGACTCTCCCAGCTCACGTCCGCACGTATCAAAGACGCGTCCATGTGAACCACTTCTCCCTTCGCCACCTTCGCCTCCACGCAAGACTGAACCGTGCGCCGAAATATCTCCTTGAACCGCTCCTCCCCCCAGCGCTGGCGAATCCGCGTCAGGCTCGAATGATCCGGCAAATCCTCGTCCAGCCTGTACCCGATGAACCACCGGACCGCCAGATGCGCCTGCGCCTCGCGCAGCAGGCGGCGGTCCTCCGCGTAGCCCAGCAGCAGGCCCGCCAGCATCAACCGGATCACCACTTCCGGGTCGATCCCCGGTCGACCGTTGTCCGCGCAATAGCACGCCGCCACTTCCTCGCGAAGCCAACTCAAATCCAGTACGCGGTCCACCTGGCGCAATATGTGATCTTCGGGAATCAACTTCTCCAGCGGGCCGGCCACGAACAAGTCCATCTGCCCGCGCCTCTTGCGGTCCAACATCTCCGGAACTCCCATCTCGGGCGAGGGGGAATACATCCATACGATCACAAAACCAGGGGTTTTTCAACAGGCCCTTGAGGGGCCGTTGAAAAAGTCTTGCAGGCCGGGCCAAGACTTTTTCCCCTTGCAGAGCGTCCAACAACCACTCCCCCCTTGAGGGTCTGGCTTCCCGAGGGGAAAGCCAGCCGGTGAGGTGAGGAGGATTTTCCCCGAAACCGAACCGGTGGGGGGAGTTTTTTCTGTGGCATGTCCCCCCACCGAATCGGCCTTCGCCCAAGGGCTCGGCCTCTTCGACTCCCCCTCAAGGGGCTGTTGAAAAACCCCGTTTTGAAGCGGGATGTATGGCGGCTCACGCGGCCTGGGAGAGGAAGCCCAATCGGCGCGTGAGGCCGCGATATGCGCTCATTCGGCGTTTCCGGGCGGCGCAGGCCCTCCACAGAGCGAATATATCCGCCGCAAAAGCGGCGGCGAGCCGCTTGAGGTTCACCGCAGTCGCCGTCAGGTAGGCCTGGATCCTCATGTTCGCAAGGCCCCGGCGCACCGCCCGCGCCAGTCCGTGCCGACTCTTCGCTTCGCCGTGGTAGCCCTCCGAACGCGACATGTGGCGGCGCCACAGCCGGCCCTCCTCCTCCCCCCGGCGCGTGTGCCGCCGGCGCGCGCGCAACAGCGCCGGATACTCGTGCGGAATCAGCACCGTCCTGCTCGTGTGCGACTTGGGCAGACAATCCGACCTCAGCGCGCAGCCCGCGCAATCGCGCGTCCTCGATACATACCAGCGCCCCCGCTCCGTCTCCTTCCGGGGACGCAGCGTCTTGCCGCCCGGACACTTCACCACCTTGCGCCGCTCGTCGTAGCGGAACAACTGCAGCGGAACACGGCTCTGGGAAGGCTCCTTCTTCGCCGGAATCACCGCGGCGACGCCACGCCGCTCCAATGCGCCGTACACCTTCGAGTACGCATAGCCCGAATCCGCCGTCACCACCGCGGGCGCGCGACCCGTGAGCTCGCAAACCGCATCCAACTGCGGCTCCATCATCTCCCGCTCGTTCAACGTCCCCGCCGTCACCTCTACGTCGAGGACAACGCCCCGCTCGTCGTCCACCACCGCGTGGTGCTTGTAGCTCGGCTCGAACCCCGCCCGAGCGCTCTTGCGCGCCAGGCGCGCGTCGGGGTCCGTACGGCTCACCGGACCCGAACCCCCGCCGCCCTTCTTCCCCGCCTCATCCGCCGAGTCGTTCTCCCGCACCACCTTCTCCGCGTGGCGCGCCGCCAGACTCTCCCAACTCACGTCCGCACGTATCAAAGACGCGTCCATGTGAACCACTTCCCCCTTCGCCACCTGCGCCTCCAGGCACGCCTGAACCGTGCGGCGCAATATCTCCTTGAACCGCGCCTCCCCCCACCGCTGACGGATACGCGTCAGGCTCGAATGATCCGGCAACTCCTCGTGCAGCTCGTAACCGATGAACCACCGGATCGCCAGGTTCACCTGCGCCTCGCGAAGCAGATGCCGGTCGTGAACGTGGCCCAGCAGAAGACCCGCCAGCATCAACCGCACCACCACTTCCGGGTCGATCCCCGGTCGACCGTTGTCCGCGCAATAGCACTCCGCCACCTCCTCGCGCAGCCAGCTCAAATCCAGTACGCGGTTCACCCGGAACAATATGTAATCTTCGGGAATCAACTGCTCCAGCGAACCGGCCACGAACAATTCCATCTGCCCGCGCCTCTTGCGGTCCAACATCGGGGAATCTCCCATCTCGGGCGAGGGGGGATACATCCATACGATCACAAAACCAGGGGTTTTTCAACAGCCCCCTCAAGGGGGGAGTTGATATGAGATTCTCTTTGGTGGAGGGAAACCTCCGTAGGTGACGTGCACCGGCTTTTCAGGCAACCTCCTCAAGCCGCGCTTGACCTCAGATCTGTATCGCCCCGCACGAGATGGTGTAGGCCTGTCCGGTGATGCCGGCCGACTCCTCGCTCGCGAGGTACAAGGCCATGGCGGCGATCTCATCGGGCGCCAGGAAACGCCCCATCGGGATGTCATCCTTGTAGCGATTCATCGCCGCCTCCCTCTCCTCGGCATGGTGGGCAAGACCTTCCTTGAAGGCCGTGACCATGCCCGTGTCCACGAAGCCGGGGCAAATTGCGTTCACGGTGACGCCCGCCGCCGCCACTTCAAGCGCCACCGAGCGCACGAGGCCCAGCACCCCGTGCTTCGCCGCGTGGTAGGCGCTGCGGTTCGGCCCGCCGATTTTGCCCGAGACCGAACTGATCGCGATGAGGCGGCCCCAGCCGCGCTCGCTCATCTCCCCGACCGCCGCGCGAAAGGCGTAGAAGGCGCCGTTTAAGTTCACGCGCATCATCTCGTCCCAAAGGGCGTCGGTGGTTTCCTCGAGCCTGGCGTGGAGGAGCGCGCCCGCGTTGGCGACCAGAATGTCCACGCCGCCAAGTTCCCGGCCCGCGCGCTGAACGGCTTCGTCCACCCCTTTGGAATCGCCCACGTCGCAGAGAATCGCCAAGGAGCGCCTTCCCTTTTCCCTTATCTCATCGGCGACCGCATCGATTTCCGAACTCGTTCTCGCAACAACGGCCACGTCCGCGCCCTCGCTTGCGAATCTGAGCGCGATGGCGCGCCCGATGCCCCGTCCGCCGCCGGTGACGAACGCGCGTTTGCCCTCAAGCCGCATGGGCGCTCTCCCCTGCCCTCATCATGCGAGGGCGCAAGGCCAGATTGTCGAAGAAAGCCTCCACCTCGCGGAGGACGGCGTCCATATCCTCCATCCGGTTGACTCTCTCGCGCATCGCCGAGCCTCCCCGAAGACCCTTCGTGTAGGCGGGCAGGTGCTTGCGGCTGTGGAACGTTGCGAGCCGCTCGCCCAGCACCTCTCTCAAGAGCCGCAGGTGGCGAAGCGCCATTTTTTTCTTTTCCATCAGGCCGGGCGGTGCGGGCAACTCCCCCGTTTTGAGCCAGTGGAGAAGCCTGGAGAAAATCCACGGATTGCCAATGGCCCCGCGCCCGATCATCAGGGCGTCCACACCGGTCTTGCGAATCATGGTGATGGCGTCCTGTGGACTCAGGATGCTGCCGTTTCCCAGAACGGGCACCCTGACCGCGCACTTGACCCGCGCGATGGCTTCCAGATCCACAGCACCGCTGAACATGGCCTGTCGCGTCCTGCCGTGCACGGTGATGGCCGCAGCACCCGCTTCTTCCACCGCCCTGGCGAACACCTCCGCCTGGCTTCGCTCGACCGTGTCCCAGCCGGTGCGCATTTTCACCGTCACGGGGATTCGCACCGCGCGCACCATGGCGGAGACGATTTCATACGCTCGTTCGGGGTATCTGAGAAGGGAGGAGCCCGCCTGGTTTTTCGTTATCTTCTTGACGGGACATCCGCAGTTCAAGTCGACGATGTCCGCCCCCGCTTCCTCCACCATGGCGGCCGCCTCGCCCATCTGGGCCGGGTCCGCGCCGAAAAGCTGGATGGAGACCGGCTTTTCCGCCGCGTCGTTCCGCATGAGATCGTAGGTCTTCTTGTGCCGTCGCACGAGGGCCTGGCTGCTCACCATCTCGGTGGCCACCATGCCTGCGCCGTGCGCCTTGACCAGCGTGCGGAAGGGCAGGTTCGTGTAGCCCGCCATGGGCGCCATGATGAGGCGGTTCTCGAGCCTCACGCCGCCGATATAGAGGGGCGCATCGAAACCCGCCGGTGGGGGCGGAACCTTCTCCAGAGGCGCTTCGCTTACGCTCGGGCCCGCTTCTTCGGGGCGCATCAGCTTATCCTCTTGAAACGGCTATCCATTCGACGCATCTCCCAGTTCCCAGGAAGGGTCCGCATCCATGTCGGCGTAATCCATAAAACGCTCACGCCCGCGTATTTTCAGCCTGAAACCGCCTGCGCAGGCGATCATCGCCGCGTTGTCCGTGCAGTATTTGCGCGCGGGGAAATGGAGCGACCAGCCCTCCCGCTCCGCTCGTTCGGCGAGCTTCACCCGCAGATACGAGTTCGCGGCCACGCCCCCGCTCACGGAGACGGCAGGCAGATTCTCCCGGCGGGCCACCCCGCTCACCTTCTCCACCAGAACCTCCACCGCCGCTTCCTGAAAGCCCGCGGCCACGGCGCACGCCACCTCTTCGGGGACGTCCTGGGGACGCGCCCAAGGGGGGAGGTTCCTGTCGCTCAGGTACAGCCCTCTTTCTTTCTGATAGTTTAACACAGCCGTTTTCAACCCACTAAAGCTGAAAGCGTAAGGTCTGTCCTCAAGAAACGGCCGGGGGAATACAACCGGAGCAGTACCGCTCCCGTTCGCTTCGAGAAACTTCGCGTGCAGGCGATCGACGATGGGGCCGCCCGGATAGCCCAACCCCATGATGGCCGCCACCTTGTCGTAGGCCTCGCCCAGGGCGTCATCCAGCGTGCCGCCCAGGTGCGTGACCTCCGAATGCCCGTCCACGCGGTAGAAATCCGTATGCCCGCCCGAGACCACGAAACCCAGATGGGGAAACGGGGGCAGCGCTTCGCTCCCCTCTCCCGTAGGCAGAAACAAGGAATGAACGTGGCCGTCCAAATGATGCACGCCGATGAGCGGAACGCCCAGGCTCCACGCCAGTCCCTTGGCGGCGGAGAGGCCCACGAGCAGGGCCACCACCAGGCCGGGGCCGCGCGTGACCGCCACGGCGTCGACCTCTTTCGCCGAAATGGATGCTTCCTCCAGAGCCGCCTCCAGCACGGGCGCTATCATCTCCACGTGGCGGCGCGCCGCGAGTTCGGGGACCACGCCGCCGTAGCGCGCATGTATCTCGTGCTGTGAGGCCACGACGTTCGAGAGGACTTTCGGGGTGGAACCATCCCCGAATTCCAGAACGCCCGCCGCCGTCTCGTCGCAACTCGTCTCCACGCCCAGGATATACACGTTCATGCTCCTCGCTTTGCGCAAACCTCATCAAACTCTGGTTCAAGTGGATACGGGAATTTTCGCAGGGAATCAACGTCTGGCGAGGTGTGAAGGCGAGATTCGGGATGTCATTTCACTCTTGAGGGTCTACGTCGACACCACGGGGGAGTGGCTTTTCCCTTTCGCCGTTGGAAGTTCATCCGTAGGGACAGGTCGCGACCTGCCCCTGCAACGGGTGCAGTATTCGCCCGTCATTCCGGCGCATGTTGAATTTACAGAAATCTACACCGTGATGGTGACTCCGCATCTACGTCCCGCCAGACGCACGTCCGAGAGGAACGTCGTGTCGAACAATCCATCGCGCGCGCTCAGGATTCGGAAATCCTCAGGCTTTACGCGGTCTCCGAAGAACAGGTATGCGGTGTCCGGATCGCACTGGTTCGAGGTCCAGAGCAAACCCTCGACGCCGGGGAACCGGTGGTGTACGGCGCTCGCCCATCGGGCGGTCTCGGGATAAAGCTTCGGCGACGTGGCGAGCAGCGAATTCCGGCCGATGCGCCACCGCCTGAGGTCGGGGCTGCGCAAGGAAGCGAGGCGCAAGTCCCGCAGGACTTCCAGCCGGGCGTTCGCACGGCTTTGCACGAGCGTCCTGGGAACGGTCTTACGTTTCGCCGTTACGGGAACATCGTGGAAGATCGTTTCATGGATCGCCGCCTCCAGCGTGTCGGCCGCGTAAAGAGACGGGACGCACTCACCCGCCGCATCGTAGACGGGAGCGAAGCGCGTGGGAGAACCTTTGCAAGGATTGAAGGCGTTCGCGCCGTAATTCCTGTCGTGCACCCGGTGCACGAGCGCACCGGCTTCGAGCGTAACGAGGTTGGGTTCTGCGAGCGAAGCCGGGGGTTTTCGAATCGTCATCCAGCGAACGCGCCCTACCCGACCCCTGGGTCGACCAACCTCCGGGCGGCATCGACGACGGCGTCCGGATCGGAGAGGCGCTCCTGCGGTTCGGCACCGTCCAGCCAGCCGTTGCCGGATGCGAACCACATGGCGATTTGCCAAGCGGTCATGTCCTTCGGAAGAGCGGCGAGAATCGCCTTGACCACCGGCTTCGGTGCGCCGTCGGCGAACTGAAAGGCCGGATAGTGGTCAACCCCCGAGCGGCGCACCGCGAACAGTTTGCCCTCCCGTTTCCAGCGGGAGGCGGGTTCGCTCTTGTTGCGCGGGTTTAGACCCGAAGCGACGCGAACCTCGGCTCCGGTCAAAAGGGGCGTTTCTTGAAGATACCGGGAGCGCAGTCTGGCGTTGTCGATTTCGATTTCATTCTCGACCCGGGGGCGGGGCGCGTCCGAGAGAATGACGTCGAGTATTTTCTCGATATTCGCCTCGGATAATCGGTATCCGCGTTCAGCCGCAAGGGCAGGCAGCGCTTCGAGCGCCCGTTCGAGCAGTTCCGCCCGCCCCTCCGTGCGTTCGCCCACGAGGAGCCAGGCGCCGGGCAGGGAACCCTTCGGGCGTGAGGAGCCACCGATCCTCCTGCGCAGACTGGCGGGCAGCCGCTCGATTTCGCCGGGCGTCAGATCGATCAGGGACAACGTTTCACTCATGCGGACATCCTCCAGGACGAGGCGTGAGATCCATTAGATTAAAAAATATAGGGAATATCATGCATATTGTCAAACCCGCGCGTTCGTGAATGAGGGATGGTGGTCCTAAGCCGTCATTCCGGCACGCGCCAGAATGACGGCAGTGGTGAAATCCAAGCGAGAAAGGTCTTTTTCAACAGCCGTTTGGGAGTCGGGTCTCACCCGTAGGGACAGGTCGCGACCTGCCCTTCACACCGGAAAACAAGATGCCTTCATCTTCACGCAACGGCCGGGCTAGTCGCGCCTGGCTCCGAATGCGCCGGAAACATCATGAATATCTCCACCGCCCCCCTCATTTTCAGCAGCAGACGCCCCGAAACTGAACAAGCCGCCCACTTCCTCATGGTTTTGGCCATAGAACCGGCCGGAAACGCCTCTCCTCTCAGGATGCCGGCTGGCGTCCGCCTCGCCTTCACTGAGGGGAACGACGCCGAACGATCCGTCCTTGAGCGCCAGCCCTTCCCAGGAAACATCATCGAAACGGACACCCGTTCGTTCGTCTTTCATATTCGTGAACTCGACATCGACCAGCAGATCAGGATTTCCTCCTGGACGGGAAACCGTTATTTCGGCATCGCCCCTGACGAAACCATCCGGCTCGGCGATACGGATACCAACCATAATCCCGGACCACGTCGCGGCGCCGCCGGCCAGAACATCCGGATTCGAACCTGTCGCGTTTCCTATCGAATAGGCGCCATAGTAATTTGCGGAAACCCGGTTCTCTTCAGACGCCACCTCGATTCCGGGCGTCTTGATGAGGAAAAAACTATGGTCGATCCAGCCGGCCAGGGCGCGGTAGTCGGCAGCATCGCCCCCTCCTCTTGAAACGCCTGTCCTTTCCGCCAAAGACACGCCGTGACGGCGTTCCATGAAAAGAAAACCGGAAAAGTCAAACTCGCCGACCGCCCTGTAGTGAACCGGCCCGAGCCCTCCTTCACATCCGATTAGCAACGCCGCACAGGTAGCATAGCCGGGAGGAGGCGGATCGGCGCCGAATCGAGCCAGCGCGGGAGGTTTCGAATCGCTCCTCAAGTCGTTCAAAACGCCTTCGATTTCAATCGGCTCCAGAATCGCGGACCCGGCGCCCTGACCGCCGCCTCCACAACCGGACAACATCATCAGGAACGACACGACTGCTACAAGAAGTGAAAGCCGGTTCCTCCTGCTCCGCATCCTGCGTTCCTCCGGTTGCTCCCGGTTTCAGATGCACGACCCCGCACGCAGATTGCGCCAGGCTCAAGATGCGTTCCTTTCGAGGCGCACTTGGTCTTGCTTTCGGCATTCTGCCTTTGTTTCGACGGGCCTGAAGCAGACGGTTCTCCGGCAGGTTAGCTCAGGGCCGGACCCGGAACAACGGGCGGGATGAAGACAGGCAAGCCGGCAAGCTCGGACAGGTCGCGACCTGTCCCTACAGCACCCCTTTCCCGGTCGGCTCCATATGGAGAATCACGAAATCAGAGCTTTTTCAACAGCTCCTCCCCGGTCAGGTCTGATTCCGGAATGACGGTGGTTTTTCGCGGTCGATGAAGAGGAGGGTGGGTAGGGGCGCTTCGCGAAGCGCCCGCCTCCTCAGACAAGGGCCGTTCACGAACGGCCCCTACGAGAACCGGGGCTGGGGCCGGGGTCATAAAACCGGGCGAACACATCGGTCCCCGGACAGGCGCTGGGGCCTGTCCGGCTACGGCGCCAAACCCGAGCAGTGACGCCGCGCGTCCCCGGCCTAGGCGCCCATCTTCTTGTCGAGGAACGAATCCTTGAGGTATTTCACGGCGCGCTCGAGCTGAGTGTCTTTCTCTTCCGCATCGGGGCTTTTCGCCGGGCCTGCCTGGGGGCCGCTCGCGCCTTCTTCTTTTTTCTCCCCGTCCTTTTCCGCCTCGCAAGGACAGAAACGGAAAATTCTCTACAATTACGTTTTCTTTTCAGTGGTTTTGTCTAACAGGTCACCGTTTCCCGCCGAACGCAGCGGACAGATCGCTTCTTTCTAGAACACCGCCCATACCTTCATGTTCAGGACCGAAAAACGCGCCGGTAACTTCACCCGCATCGCCGCCGGTTTGAACGAACGTGTTGCCGCGCACTCCGATCGAGTAGCCGAGGTCGCCATCTCCCCACGTTCCGCCGCCGTCGAACTGCAAATTGGTGAAATCGAGTCGTCCGTCGAAGTCCGCCAGATCGACTGTAAGCTCAGAATCGCCGACGACCACTCGCGCAGATGACGCAATGCCCAGAAGCACCCCAATCCATGTCGCGGTCCCCGTCAATTCTTCATTATCCGCCAAGTTCGTCCACGGGGTGGGACCTTGCGCCCAAGGCTGCGCCAAGTCGTTCCTCGAAGCGACGCCGAAGGAAACCTCGCCACCTGTAACCCTCAAATCCCCGCGAATGTGAAACGACGTGTCGCTCCACAACCCGAGACTCTCCACCGATATGTCTTCCGGGAGCTCGCCGGGAGAAAATCTACCATAGGCCGCAAGTAGAGCTTCGCCGTCGATTTTTCCCAAGGCGTATCCAGTAAAATTCCGAGGCGTATGGGGTTTGAGGGTGGCGTTCGGGAATCGCTGCGGATCAACATGACCCGCGAATCCCACCGCATGGAGCAATTCATGAACGATGGTGCGGATAGTTCTCTCTTCCGGATAAGATGCAAGCTGTGCGCTGTCAATCAGCACATGAGCGCGTGATGCCCTGACGACCTCTCTCCTCCCCGTTCGCGGATCCGTACGGGCAAAATACCTTTGTCGCGCAAGTCCAATATACGAGTCTTTCGCTTCATAAGGCCACTCCGCCTGTGGGATAAACTCAATGATGATGCTCCCCTCCGGCACGTCAAGGATTGTTTCAGGATCGGGCGCGGGAATAAGGCTGAATGAAAGCCTTTTCTCGTACGGCAACGCCGCATTGACGATCTGAACGGCGCGCACTGCATTATCCGTGAACCTCGCACTTGTTCCCACGGCAACGCCGACGACCGACGGCTCCTCAAACGTCCTGAGCCCTACAGCGTTGCCCTCGGTCGTTCTTGGATGAAGATACTCAATGACGTCCCGCGTTCCCGCGCCATCCCGCACCCGACCGGACGAAACGGAAACCTCGTTGCGCGCGCCCGTCTCCACGAGCCGGGCTTTGGGCGCTGCAACGTCGGCACCGATACGGAGCGAACCATCAAGATCGGTAATCGGCGCCTGCGGCGCATGAGCAGGCGTCTGCAGCGGAATTTGAGGAAGAATAGCCGGGCGTCGCGGCACGCTCGAACCGCCGCCTCCACCACAACCTGAAACAAGAATCGTCGCCAAGAAAAACGCCAGGACGTTCTTAGACATCTCCACTTCCTCCTTTATGACAATGTATTTGGGGCTAACTCAAACCTGGCCAGCCGCAGAACAGGCTGACATCGATTGGGTTCCTGCTACTGCGACTTTCGGTGAAGCCGCGCCACATTCAGCAGGCGACTAGGAAAATGGATGGATGATCGGAGCCGCTGTAGGTTGAGACATAGGTCGCCCGGTATTCCCTGCTCTGCATTCGTTACCGTCCATGCTTTTTCAACCACTCTTTTGCGAGACGGTTCGCCTCATTTATCTCACCAAGCATCATTCTTTCATAAAGCCATTCTTTGGCTCTGATTGCCCTTTTTCTCATATCCTTGTCTTTGATTCTGGCGTCTTTTCCTATTGCACCCACGATATTGAACCACATATAAGCTTTGGTATTATCTTTCTCTATCAATTCTCCTTTGAGGTACAAAAACCCCAGATTCAAAGCTGCGGGTGGATGTCCTTTCTGAGCGGCTTTCGCATACCACTTAATCGCTTTTTTCTCGTCCCACGGAACGCCTCGTCCGTTCGCATACGCCCATCCCATGTTGTATTGCGCTATCATGTGCCCTTGTTGGGCCGCCCTTTTGTTCCACTCCGCTGCCGCCTCCTCGTCTTTCTCGACGCCGTATCCTCTCCGATACATGACGCTCAATATATGTTGCGCCGCCCTACTTCCATTTTCCGACTTTTTTCGTAACCCCGGTTCCGCTTTACGAAACCATTTCTCGGCCTCATCCTTGTCGAGCGGAAGACCACGTCCTTTTTGATACATGAAACCTATAGCGTACTGAGCTCTTGCATTCCCTTCCCTAGCGAGGGGCATCAAAATCTCTACTGCCGCAATGTAGTTTGCATTTCGATATTCATCCCATCCTTTTTTCAAGTCGTTTGCGATGGAACCTGAAACAAATAGAACGAGAAGAAAAAAAACGACGAATAAGATGCGCTTGAGCATGATATTCCTCTGGTCGAGCAGTCGAAATATTCCCGGCCAAGCCCCTCGCCGGGCCGGTCTCCCAACAACTCACGGATTCATGGTGGGTTCCCACCTATTCCGGCCTCGGGAGAGACCGTTTTGTATTCAGCGGGCGACCCGGACACAAGGTCGCTCCGCAAGCTGTTGGGAGTAGGGAAAGTGTATACAAGGTGAGTTTGCAGGACAAGCGATGTTTTATTGCGCAGAGAAAATGCCAGGGTTACTTTCTATAAACGGAGACAAAGCAGCTAGGAGGCCCATGTTTTTCACTCTCTCCAAAATGAATTTTGCGAGAGATTCATCTTTTGTTTTTATGGCCGCTTCAAATGCTTTCATGTAGTTTTCCATCGCTTTTTCTGATGGGCCTGTTTTAGCATATATTTCCGCCATACAATAATAAGGGTGAGGCATATCAGTTCCACCCATCTTTAGCACTGTCATGCAGTCCGCAACAGATTTCTCATAATCCCCCATATCCTTATAGGCCATCGCCCTGTTGCTAAGAGCGACCAGATCTTGGTTTTTTGATAAATCCCATGCCTTATCCAAGTTCTCAATAGCCCTTTGGTAATCCCCTAAAATTCCATACACCACCCCTCTATTTCGGTAAGCAACTTGCTGTTCTGACTCATCTCCACTTCTCTCGATAACATTCGTAAGATACCCGAGAGCTTCTAAGTAGTCTTGGGAGTCAAGAGCTGCTTTAGCTTTTTGAAAATCGCTAGTTCTTTCTGAGTCGCTCATACAAACCTCAACCTTGTCAATCTGGGGATCGGATGATATATCCTCGCTCTCTTGCGGACTCAGTATCTCTTCTTAATCGATCAACTACTTCTTTAATTTGATCACGCATTTTTTCTGATTCTTGCAAATGCCCTTTGATCTCTTGCGCGTTTTTTCGCGCATCTTCCATTATCCCCCGCATGCTTATGGAGTTTATCAGTCCTCCTATTGCGAATACGAAAACCGCGATCGTAAATATAAAACCCATAAATCTCAGTAACATTGTAGAAGATGAGTCACGCAAAGACACGATCTTTTCTGCAAGCTCAATGTCAGCTAGCCGCATTTCTTCTCTGGTGGGGGAAAGATTATCTTGAAGATATTCCGAAGCGTTTGCATAGAATACAGAGGAAAAGAAGCAAAGTAGGACAAATACAAAGAGATAGTGCTTCATGGGCGTTATCCGGGTTGTCAAAAAGTGAGATGTAATTATTGCATGGACTAGTGGGAGATACAACCACCATATCTCAATCCCAGAAAAAGATTGAAAGAGTCTTAAACTTGGAAATACCGTTTGTTACAGCAATTCCTCACCCAGGGCAACTCCTCCTTCACCAGTTAGAAGTGCTTTTTAGGGGACGAATGTAGCTCGATAGTTCGTGAACGCGGAGGCTCGTTTTGCCCGTCATTCCGGCGTGTGCCGGAATCCAGGGAATTTGTCTTTTCCTCTTTTGCTTTTCGCCTTTATTCCCATTCGAGCAGAGAGGAAATGAAAAGCCACGACACCTTCACCCTCCCTGGTGCTGAATTCCGCACCCCCCCTGGTCAGGTCTGATTCCGGAATGACGGTGGTTTTTCGCGGTCGATGAAGAGGAGGGTGGGTAGGGGCGCTTCGCGAAGCGCCCGCCTCCTCAGACAAGGGCCGTTCACGAACGGCCCCTCCGAGAACCGGGGCTGGGGCCGGGGTCATAAAACCGGGCGAACACATCGGTCCCCGGACAGGCGCTGGGGCCTGTCCGGCTACGGCGCCAAACCCGAGCAGTGACGCCGCGCGTCCCCGGCCTAGGCGCCCATCTTCTTGTCGAGGAACGAATCCTTGAGGTATTTCACGGCGCGCTCGAGCTGAGTGTCTTTCTCTTCCGCATCGGGGCTTTTCGCCGGGCCTGCCTGAGGGCCGCTCGCGCCTTCTTCTTTTTTCTCCCCGTCCTTTTCCGCCTCGCCGGGCAGGTGACCGGGCAAATCCTTCTCGCGCACCGCTCGCGTCGGGGCCGAGCCTCTTTCCACCTCGCTCACGATATCGGGTTCGATTCCCTCGCCCTGGATGCGCTTTCCCTTGGGCGTGAAATAGAGTGCTGTGGTCAGCCTGAGGCCCGAGCCGTCGGAGAGCGGAACGACGGTCTGCACCGAGCCCTTGCCGAACGTCTTGACCCCGATGAGCTTGGCCCTTTCGAGGTCCTGAAGCGCGCCCGCCACGATCTCCGACGCACTGGCACTGCCCGCATTGACGAGCACCGCCATGGGAATCTCGCCGCCCGGCACCTCGTGCGTGGAAGTGAAGCGGTGCTCCTGGTCGGTCATGCGGCCCTTGGTGTAGACGATGAGGCTGCCCGCCTCGAGGAATATGTCGGACACCGAAACCGCCTGGGAGAGGAGTCCACCCGGATTGTTCCTCAAGTCGAGCACCAGGGCTCTCGCGCCCTCATCCTTGAGCGAGGCGAGGGCATCCTTGACTTCGCGGCCCGTGCCGTTCTGGAAGCTGCGAACCCGGATGTAGGCGATGTCCTCGGGCAGCATCCGGCTTCTCACGCTCTTGATGCGGATGATCCGGCGCGTGATGGTGAAGGGGAGCAATTTCTCCTCTCCTTCGCGCCTCACGGAGATCTCCACCTTCGTGCCGGGCTTGCCCCGAAGCTTCTTGACGACCTCCTGGAGCGAGAGGTCCTTCGTGGGTTCTTTCTCGATGAGGATGATTTGATCGCCCGCCTGCACGCCGGCCTTGTGCGCCGGGGTATCCTCGATGGGCGTCACCACGGTCAGCACGCCGTCGCGGATCGAGATCTCCACGCCCAGGCCCCCGAAGCGGCCCGTGGTCTCCACCTGCATCTCCTTGAAAAATTCGGGATTCAGATAGGTCGTATGGGGGTCGAGCGTGCGGAGCATTCCCCGGATGGCGCCGCGGATGAGTTTCTTCGCATCCACCTTGTTGACGTAGTTCTCCTCGACGAGGCTCAGGACCTCGCTGAAGGCTCTCAGTTCGGAATACGCGCCCGTCTCGCTCGCCGCCGGATTCACGACGGGGCTCGCCGCCATCCCCGCGACGAGCAGCACCAGGGCGCCGGCCCAAATCATCCATCCCGACAAACGGTATTTCTTCGACATCTCTCGCTCCTCTGACAATGCGGCCCAAAGAGATGATTTTACTCCACGGGGCGCGAGAACGCCACACGACAGCGTCGGTTCGGATGCGAGATAAAGAGTCGGCGCGGGCGCAGACATCTTCGATACGGGCGGCCACGGGGTCAGACATATATGTCTGACCCCTACGGGAGCCTTGTCGTTCGGGAATCACTCCCCCCCTTGTCGGGGATAAAGGACAGCCCCTCCTCGGGGCTGTCCTGCCCCCCCTGCCCCCCTTGAAGGGGCTGTTGAAAAAGCCCTGATGAACGCGGGTTTTGCGCGACCGAGGAGGGGCGGTTTTGTAGGTAGCGCTCCCTGCTTGGGAGCGCTACAGACATGCGGCCCTTGTAGTGGGCAAAAAAAAATCAGGGTCGCATATATGTCGGACATATATGTCCGACCTACATACAAACAAATTTTCCTCTCGGGGCTTTTTCAACAACCCCCTCAAGGGGGGAGTCAACGAGACAAGGGCGAAGCCCGCAGGCGAGTTGGTGGGGGGACATGCCACAGAGTAAACCTCCCCCCACCGATTCAGCCTTCGCAAAAAACGCTCGGCTTCATCGACTCCCCCTCAAGGGGGGAGTTGATTGCATATCTCGCGCGTGAAGGGATGACCCCCAAGGTATTTCACTCCCCCCTTGTCGGGGTTGTTGAAAAAGCCCGATGAGTGAGTGTTCGACGTGAGGGGGGTGTAGGGACAGGTCGCGACCTGTCCCTACGGACGAATACGGCCGGGGAGGGTCTGGTCGTCCTTTCACCTCGATCCGCAATGTTCCCGTAGGGGTCAGACATATATGTCTGACCCCGTGGCCGCCCTGACCACGTGGGGCCGCCCGCATCGTATATGTTCATCCCCGTGGTTACGCTCCGCAGGGGCCACGGACAGGCACGGGGGCCTGTCCCTACGGTGAACAATTCGATGATCGGGATTCCTTCCCCACCGGAGGGTTTTTCAACAGACCCCTCAAGGGGGGAGTGAATATAAAATTCTTCTCGGTGGAATAAGACCCCCCTGACAAGGGGCCGTTGAAAAAGCCTAACTCGGGAGCGGGCGGTATTGGGGGTTACGCGGTGGTACTCCCTCCTACCGCGCAGACGGCCACAAAACCTCATCCTGAGTAGGCGCGCAAGCGCCGTATCGAAGGATGGGAGGCGTCTCCCGTCGCGCGAGAGGGCATCCTTCGATACGCGGCTCCGCCACTACTCAGGATGAAGGAGGTGTGAGGACTTTTTCAACAGTCCCTGTGACAAAGGGGGGGTGGTTTTCGAGCCGGGGCGCATTTGCCCGCATTTGCCGTCATCCCCAAAACCGCAGACTGCGCTATCGTGCGCGCGACGCGGGGAAGGGGTTTTCCCCGGCGGATTGAGGCGCAGGCGGAGGAGGCTTTCTCATGGGGTGGGGTGATGGAGCGGGGAAGCGTAACGGGAATGGGTTCAGGGACGGCATGAAAATAAAAATAATGATATTTCCCGTAAAATACGATTAATAATTGTCATGAACCCGGTGTCGGCGCGATAGTATGATTGACTACGTATGTCTACGATAACTGATTGTTTATAATACCATATTTCTGTTATTTCGTACCCAGCTACCCCTTGCATTTTCGCCATACATATGCTTAGATAGCCTCCAGTTTGATGTCGCACGTATGCGTTTTGATTACAGATTCAGGAGGGAAGATGCCGAAGCGAAGCGATCTGAAACTCACGAAGCGCACCGTCGACGCGCTCGAGGCCGACGGGAAGGACGCGATCTTCTGGGACCGGGAGCTGGCGGGCTTCGGGGTGCGCGTCCACGCCACGGGCAGGAAGACCTGGGTGGTGCAGTCCCGGGGACCCGGGGGGCCGAAGCGCGTGACGCTCGGCCGTCACGGGGAGCTGGCCGTCGACGAGGCCAGGAAACAGGCCGCCCTCATTATCGACCGCATCAAGCGCGGCGAGGATTTCAGCGCTGCGGCGCCCGAGGCGGAGACCACCGTGGCCGGACTCGCCGAACGCTTCATGCGCACCCACGTGGAGAAACACCTGAAGCCCGCCAGCGTTGCCGCATACCGCACCACGCTCGACAAACACATCCTGCCTGCCCTGGGCGGTATGGGGCTGGACGAGATCGGCGGGGCGGAAGTCACGGCGCTCCATCACGGCCTTCGCGATACGCCGGTCCTGGCGAACCAGGCGGTCCACCTGCTCTCGCGCATGTTCGTACTTGCCGAAGCGTGGGAGCTGGTACCGCCCGGGCGGAACCCCTGCCTCGCCGTGCGCCGCTACAGGACGCGGGCGCGCGAGCGGTTCCTGGCGCCTGAGGAATACCGGAGGCTGGGCCTTGCGCTCAGGCAAACCGAGGCGGAGAGCGGGATATGGCCGCCCGCTATCGCGGCCATCCGGCTGCTCGCACTTACCGGGTGCCGCAGGGGCGAGATACTGAACTTGCGCTGGGACGACGTGGACCGCACGGCAGGGGACCTGAGACTCAGGGACGCCAAGGCGGGTCCCCGGATGGTGCCCCTGACGAAGCCCGTGCTCAGGGTGCTGGACGGGGTTCCCCATCAGCCGGAGGTTCCCTGGGTGATCGCGGGCCAAAGGCCGGGGAGGCGCCTCACGGGCCTGCAATACTACTGGCGGTCCGTCCGGGCGCGGGCGGGGCTTCATGATGTCCGCATCCATGACCTCAGACATTCGTACGCCAGCCGGGCGCTGGCGCTGGGCGAGAGCCTCTACACGATCGGGAAACTACTCGGGCACACGAGCGTGGCGACGAGCGCGCGCTACGCGCACCTGATGCGCGAGGCCGAGAGGGAGGCGGCGGTGCGGGTGGGCGGGAGCATCGGCGCGCACGTCACGAGCCGAGGGAGGTAGAGTGAAGATGACGCAGCCCAAAATCAAAACGCTGTCGAACCGCGCGGTCGGGAAGCTCGCGGTGGAGAAGGACACCGTCTTCTGGGACCGGGAGCTCACGGGTTTCGGCGTGAGGGTCTATCCCACCGGGAGCAAGGTCTACGTCGCCCAGGCGCGGGGGCCGGAAGGGCCCAAACGCGTGGCCGTGGGCCGCCACGGGGTGATAAACGCCGATGAGGCCAGGAAGCGCGCCGCCCACATCATCGCGAGGGTCAAGGCGGGCGAGGAGGCGGTGCCCGAACCGATGAAGCCAGCGGGAGGCCCCACGGTGGCCGAACTTTGCGCGCGCTACCTCTCCGAATACGTCTCGGTGCGATGCAAGCCGGGCACCGCCGCGCTCTATCGCTCGGTGATCGACCGCCACGTCCTGCCCGCCCTGGGCAAGCTGCCGATCGCTGCGCTCTCGCGCGCGCAGGTGGCGGAATTCCACGAGAGCCTCTACGAGACGCCCGCGGTGGCGAACACGGCGCTCCGCATCCTCTCCTCGATGTACCGCCTGGCCGCGGGCTGGGGAATGGTCCCCGAGGGATTATCAAACCCCTGCAAGGCCCTGGTGAAATACCCCGAGCGCAGGCGCGAGCGGTTCCTGACGGATTCGGAGTTCACCCGCCTGGGAGAAGCGCTCGAGGAGGCGGAGGCCCGGAGCGGCGCCTCCGCTTCCACTGTGGCGGCGATCCGCCTTCTCGCGCTTACCGGGTGCCGCAGGAGCGAGGTGCTCGGGCTGCGCCGCGAGGACGTGGCGCTCGAAGCGGCCGAGCTCAGGCTGCCCGATTCCAAGACGGGCGCGCGGGCGGTCCCGCTCCCGCCCCAGGCGGTCGAACTCCTCTCGGGTCTCCTCGGCGCCCACGACGGCCCCTGGGTCATACCGGGCAGGAAGCCGGGGACGCCCTTGAGGAACATCGACGAGGCCTGGCGAACGATAAGGGAGCGCGCGGGTCTCGAAGGCGTGCGCCTCCATGACCTGCGCCACTCCTGGGCCTCGCGGGCGCTTGCGCTCGGCGAGGCGCTGCCCGTGATCGGGAAGCTCCTGGGCCACAGCAAGATGGAGACGACGGCGCGCTACGCGCACCTCGCGCGCGACTCGGCGCAGGAGGCGGCCGAGCGGGTCGCCGAGAGCATCGCCGAAGACATGCTGTAGGGTCACAGCAGGCGCGCGCCGGCCAGGTGTTTGCCCGCGCCCGGAGCCGGTGATAAATTCGGGAGTGCCTGAAACTATTTCGTTTCCATAATATTTGACAAATATTTCAAAATAAATATTATTCTCATCCTGCAAAACCTTTCTGGAAAAAATCAAGCAACAGACTACCCAGGCCACAACCGCCTATGTGTCCAAAAATCTTTTTGGGGTTTAAATAAGGAATTGCAATGAAAAAAGTAATGAGCTTGATCCTTTCTGCATTCCTGACATTCGGTTGTGTTCCTTCCCCCGATGGTATTTCGGCTGCTTATGTATCTCCCTTGCAATACCGGTCCTTGAAATGTTCTCAACTACTTGAAGAATATAGAAGAGTAAACTACAGGGCCATTGAGGTAACAAAATTCCAAAGGGCCGAATCGGAACAAAGTACTGGTGCAATGGCAGTCGGCTTGATTCTGTTTTGGCCGGCGCTTTTCTTTGTTAGTGGAACGGACAGGTCTCCGGAATTGGCGAGGTTACGGGGAGAGGTTGAAGCAATAGAAAAAACCGCTATCAGGAAAGAGTGTTACGAACTTACCGAAACGATTAGAGAAGAACGTTCACGCGCAAAAGTGGAAGCGGAACAAGCCGCAAAGAAACAAAAACAACAGGAAGAAAAAGAGAAGGAATTGCCATAGTAAAATCGATTGATTTAATTATATAGAAAAACCTTGAAATAAAGTTTCGGCACTATTGTATATAATTCCCATAAATTTCATTCCATTCAACAGGTTATCCGAATCATTCATCTCAGGTTTTTCACCCGGACGGGGTGCGGGAGGAGTCCTTTGCGGAAGATCGACATCATCAGCCTCGTGTCCGGCGACACGGGCCTCGGCAGGGTCAAGGCCGAAGAAGCCGTCGATGCCATCATCGACGCCGTCAGGGAATCCCTCGCGAGGGGCGAGTCCGTCACGTTGAGGCGCTTCGGCTCCTTCAGTGTGAGGGAGAAGAACGCCCGGATGGGGCGCAACCCGAAGACGGGCCTGGAAGCGCCCATCAGCGCCCGCAGGGTCGTGAGGTTCAAGGCGGGACAAAACTTCAAGGATGCGGTGAACGGGGCCGGGGTGAATTTCCATTGATTGGCCGGTTCCGGGGTCGGGAAGGACCGGGCCGGCAACGTCCGCATCGGCGCAGGGCCCCGCGCCGCAAGACGGCGGGAAAAGCCAGGACACGGCCTTCGTGACGACCGGTGGATTCGCGGGCGGAACCCGGAGAGGACCGCTCCGCCTCGGCCCGAGCAGCGTCGAAGCCGCGTATCGAAGGGGCCTGTCCCGGGCCCGCCGGAGGGCGAAACCCGCGCCCCCATCCTTCGTTACGGCGCTGACGGGTTTGTTGAAGAACGCTTTTCCGAATCCCGGGCAGGCGAAGGCAACAGGGCCTCGGCCTGCCCCAAGACGGATTCCGGAAAGCTCTCATCGGGAGAAACGCACGCCAGCACCCTGAGGCCGAGAAGCAGACCGAGCAGAGACTTCGCCGTCCGCTCCGGATCGACTTCGGGGGAAATCTCCCCGCAAGCCTGGCCCCGCTCGATGGAAGCGCAAAAGAACTCCGCCATGCCGGCGAAGGCGTCGGCAACCAGAGAAGCCACCTCCTCATCGTGCGCCCCGAGTTCCAGGGCGGCCTTGACTTCGAGACAGCCCTCTCGCGAACCACCTCCCGGCGCGGCGGAGGCGGCAGCCCCGAAAACGGCCAGCACCGCTCCGCGCGGCGAGTCGCCCTTTTCGAGTTCCGCGATCGGCTCCGCGCGATGAATGCGGCCATAATGGCGGAGCGCCCGGAAGAACATCCCACGCTTGTCGCCGAACGCGTGGTACAAACTGCCTCGAAAGAGACCCGTCGCCTCCTCGAGATCCCGAATCGTCGTCGCCGAATAGCCGTGACGCCGGAACTGGCTCATGATTTTCGTCAGAACCTCGTCCATCCCGTACTTCGGCATTTTCCCCACGGGTCCTCTCCTCGTCCGCCCGGTGAAGCATGGAATTCATCATGGCGGTCAGGCGGTTCCAGTCATCACCACGCGTCGAAACTTATCACACGGAAAATCCGCTTTCACGAAGAATTGCACCCCATCGGAGCTGTTGCCCCCCTTGGGCCCCGTTTTCAGTGGGACTGCTTTTCCAGTCGGGAAGGGCGCCGGGCGCCACTCCCGGGGAATCGGCCTATAGCTCCAACCCCCGATCCGATCGTGTCTTCTCCATCGCCGGTGTCTGCCTCTCCATTGCCTGGGTCGCCTCGTTCGACTTCTCCACACCTATGCTCTCCGCCTTGCCCGCTCCTATCGCCTCCAGAGCCGCGATGCGCTCCCCCGTCGCGGCTTCGAGGCGCTCGCACAGGGCCTTCGCGTCGTCGGTCACGAGTTCCGCCCGGTCCCGGGCGCGGCTGATCTCGACGTATAGCGTCTTCTGGTTGGTGAGCTCGGGGTGATTGGCCTCCATGGCGGCGATGACGGTGTCGACCGTCCGGCCCTGGAAGGCGTGGACGGTCGAGGCCCATGCGCGGTCGACGTGGCGAAGCTGGGGAACGCCGGCGGTCATGCCGATCGTGCGCCCGTCCTCGACCCGGAAGGTGACGCGGCCGTTCCTGACGCTCGTCACCTCGGCGGCCTGGCTGTTGACCAGGCCGAGGTCCTTGTCGTTGCGTGTCCAGCGGACCTTGTCGCCGATGCGCAGTTCCATCCGCTCGACCTTGTAGACCTCGACGCCGCCGCTTCGCGCCGCGATGCGGCGGGGCTCCCAGCGGATTTCCCGCCCGTGCCCCCCTTGCAGGATGACCGCGCGGGCTTCGTGGTCGACGCCTTTCACGCGCAGCTCGTCTCCCTTCTCGACGCCGAGGCGCTTGTAGCGGCGGTGGAAGGCGACGACGTCGCCGGGTGAATAGTTCGCGGCGAGCGATTTCTCGGGGTTCGTGTAGCCGCGCGAGACGAGGCGATTCGTGAGGAAGACCGGGCCGCAGACGGCGCCCTCCCGGACCAGGCGATCGCGGACGATGGCGTTGATCTTCTCGCGGATCTTGTGGCTCGGCGCCATGAGCCCCGCGTTTGCGCGTTCTTCAGGGGAAAGCGCCAGCCAGCGCGCGGCGGCGGCGCCCGCGAGGTTGTCGGGTTTCACTTCGGCTACGTTGGATCCCAGCTTGTCGAAGGCGCGCTTCACGTCGCCCGCGAGCGTGGCCTCGACGGCGGCTTTGAGGTCCTGGTCGCGCTGGCGCATGATCTCGTCCATGGTCGCCGTCTTCATGCCCGCGGCCTGCAGCTGCGCGAAGGGCTTGCCGGCGTCGACGGCGTCGAGTTGCTTCGCGTCGCCCACGAGCACGACCCGGGGCAGGCGCAGGACCTCCGAGATGCGGAAGAGTTCGCGCATCTCGCGCGTGGAGGCGAGGGAGCCCTCGTCCACGACGAGGGCGGTCCTGCGCCAGGCGGAGCGCATCTTTTGCTCGGTCGTTCTCGTGAGGCGGCCTTCGGCGACCCCTGCGTTACGAGCGAGGAAGCGCTGGAGCGTCTCGCTCTCGATGCCGGCCTCCGCTTCGAGCGTCCGCGCGGCCGAGGCCGAGGGCGCCAGGCCCCGGACCTCGTAGCCGCGCTTCTCGAATAGCGCGCGGGCGCGCTTCAACATCTTCGTCTTGCCGGTGCCGGCATAGCCCTGCACGCCCACCACGCGGTCCTTCTCCGCGAGGATGAGCTTGACGGCCTCGCGCTGGCCATGCGTCAGCGGTCCCTTGCGCAGGTGCGCGCTCACCATCCAGCCCCGCATGGCGGGCGCGCCCCGCCCGCGTCCTGCCTCCACCAGGGCGATGGTCTCGCGCTCCGCCGCCGCGGCCTTCTCCGTCGTGAGCATGTCCTTCGCTCCGGGCAGATCCGCCGCGTGCAGGGCGCCGGTTTTTTCGAGTCTCGCCACCTCGCGCTCCGCTCCCGCCATCGACACCGCGCCGGGCCGCCAGGCGAGTGCGCCCGCGAGCAGGGCCGCGCGGTCGAAGACGGCCTCCCGCTCCGAGAGGTGCGCCACGGACCATTCCACGGCCTCGCGGGCGGGTTCCGTTTCTTTGGCTGGAGCGCTCCGGCCGGCGTCGCGGGACAAGCCGCTCCTCGCCATCGCCCGGTCCTTGAGGGCTACGGCGTCGAAGCCGAGATCAGCGGCCTGTTTTTGCCAGGCGGCCATGAGCGTCCCCTTGTCGGCCTCCCGCTTGGGGTCCCGCGTCATGAGCGTGACCCGCTGGGCGGCGCGCTGGTTCTCCGCCGTCGCGCCGAGTCCGCGCTCTGCCATGGCCCTCTCGATCTCGGCCCGCCGGGTCGAGAACGCCTCGATCACCTCGCGCGATACGCCCTCGACCTCGAAGCGCCCGTCCGCGTGGGTCTTCTCCACCCGGTAGCCGAACCCTTCGAGACCCCGGGCGAGTTCGGTCCGGTAGAGGGCGCCGATCAGCATCTTGTTCGCATAGAGCTTCTCATTCGACATGGTCCTCCACTTGCCGTCCGTCCCCCGGACCATGTTGGCGATTACCGCGTGCGTGTGGAGCAGGGGGTCGAGGTTGCGCGAGGTGTCGTGCCGGAAGGTCGCGACCACGCTCTTCTGATCGCCTGCCCGCACCATTCGCCCGGTCCCGGGCTCGCTCATCCTGGTCTCGGCGACGTTCCGCTCGACCCATTCCAGGGTGCGCGCCACGGCCACCTGGTGGGCCCACATCGCGCGCCCGTCGCCGCCGAGGTAGGCCAGCAACGAGACGGACTTGGGCGCCGAGAGGGTCAAGTCGCGGCCGGGACGGTGATGGATCACGCCGTCCTTGCCTCTTTTCCCGAGCCTGCGCCCCGAACCGTCCGGCACCACGCCTTCGAGCACCGCGCGGAGGGTGTCGGGGTCGACCGGGCCCGACAATCCCAAATCCTCGGCGCCCCTGCCGCGCCAGGCGCTCGCCTCCCGGTGGTTCGGATCGTCTTTCACATAGTAGTCGTCGCGCTCGAAGTAGGACACGCACTGCGCGGGGGAGACTACGGCGCCTATCGACGCGACCATATCAGCAACTCCTCGGGCGGTTGACTTGCGGACCCGCGCGTCCGGCCGCATCGCTCACGCGGCGGTGCTCCCGTACACCCAAAACGTTCCCGACATTCCCGTTCATATGCGTCTCTCCTTCGTGTTCGAACCTTTCACCCCGGTCCTCCGGCGTCATGCGGGCGGGGGCGTCCATCGCCCGCATGCAGAGCGTAAATAAAGCAAAAACAACTCGTCTGCAAGAGTTTTCGATAGCGTATTGCCAACGCCCGCGCGCCATGCGCGGTCACGCATGCGACCGGCTGCGCGGGGATATGACAAAAAAATTTTCCGCATCGCGCCTCACCCAGGCCCCGCGCCGGCGAGAGGCGGAGCCGGGCCGGGAGGCGGGTGCGGGAGCCGGGGTCTGAGAGGCCGGGCGGCGCACGCGATTCCCTTTCTCACAATCCCGGAGGCGCGACTCATGAGTAACCGAAAACCATCCCGATACACCCGTGCCCTCGTCTTCGCGGGACCCGCCCTGGCGCTCCTCGCCACAATCCTCTCTCTCGCGGCAGGCAGCGGCCTCCGCCCCCTGTGGGCCGTCTGGGCCTGTGCAGCTCTCTGGAGCCTCCTCACGGCTCTCTCCTGCGTCCTGTGGCGGGGGTCCCGCCACGGGGACTGGTCCGCCTTCGCTCGCTACGAACTGCCCGACGGGAAAGAAGAGGACTTCGAGTGGTCCGCCCGGACGGGACGCTACGCCTGGCGCCGTGAGCTGGAGGAGGAGGAACTGTTCGGCCAGGACCCGGACGCACACTTCCCCTAGAAGGCCCCAGGCCGAACGAAGACCACCCTGAACAACCGGACCGCCGTCTTTCCCGCCGACGGTGGCTCTGCGTCACCGGGAGGCCGAGTCCGGCCGGGAGGGGGCGGCGGAGGGGAGCCGGGAGGGAGTCTTCTCGCGTTCGAGGCTCGCCTTCGCCGCCATCATCCATCCCACAACAAGGAGGCGCGCGATGCGGAAACCCAAACCCGAAGCGAGTACCTTCCTCACCCATCTCTTCACCCTGGGCCTGGCGGACGAGAGATACGCCGTGGAACGCTACAGATCCGCAGAGGGGGGCGAGATCAGGCCCGTGCCCGCCCGGGACAAGGCAGGCCGCAGAAGGAAACGCGTGACCGCCTCGCGCCGTACGGTCCGCGAGATGCGGCCCGCGCGCGACGAACTCATCGTCTGCACCGGGCTCCGGGTCCCCGGCAGCGGGCTGCAGTTGTGGGGCGAGCACCTCGTGTGGGCCCGGATGCTCACCCGGTGAGGAAATCCCCCCGGGGAGGACTTCCGCCCGCAAGACGTCTCGCCGGCCCGGCGCCGGCCGCACGATTCCATCCACCCCAGGGAGGGAGGCGGGATGCCCTACAAGGACCCGGAGATGAGGCGCAAGTTCGATCGCGAACGCCACCGCAAACGCACCGCCGACCGACTCGCGCGTGGTCTGTGTCCCCGGTGCGGAAAGATTCCTCCCGCGCCGGGGCGCAGTCTGTGCGAGCCCTGCCTCGAGAGGGACCGGGAGACCCGACGCGCCCGATACGCCGAAGCCCGAGCGGGGGGAGCCCCATATGGCGGCCGCGACCCCGAGAGCCGCCGGCGCATGGCGCGCGAGAGGGCGAGGAAGCGCAGGCGCGAGCGGGTGGAGGCCGGCTTGTGCCCGCGCTGCGGACGCGAGCCCGTCGAGGACGGCGCCGTCTGCGAACCCTGCCGGGAGGCGAGGCGGGCTGAAGAGCGAAAGCTCTACGCCGCCAGGAGAGCGAAAGGGCTTTGCGGACGGTGCGGGGAGCCGACGTTCGCAGGCGCCGCGCTATGCGGTCCGTGCGCCGCGCTCGCGGAGGGACGCGCTCCAAAGAAGAACGCCGCGAGCAGGAAACGCTATCGCGACAGGCGGGCCCGGGGGCTTTGCGTCGACTGCGGCGCCCATGCGGACGCAGGGGTGAGATGTACTCCCTGCGCGCGGCGTTCGTATCACTCCTCGGCAGAGCACAAGGGGATGCCCATCCATCCGCCGAGCTACACCGTGGTCGAACTCGCCACGGGCATCGAGCACGGACCCCTCGACTCCTGGGAGGAGGTTGCCATGTGCCTCGCGTTCAGCAAACTCTCACGGGATGAGGTCGAGGTGGTTACGGACAGCCCGGTGATGGCAACTCTCACCGGCTACTGAGCGCCGGCTCACGGCCGGGTCTGCACTTGCAGCCGGCCTGCCGTCCGCCGGGGCACGTGCCGCCGTCCGCCCGCCGGCGGGTTACTTGCAGCCGTCCGGCCGGGGCGGAGGGAAGGACAGCGCCGCCCTGCTGCGCAGCCGCCGGACCGCCGTCACCGGCCCCGGACGCACCACCTCGCGAGCCACCACCAGGCCACCCAGGCCGGCAGGCTGAGAAGGACCGTACAGGCGGCTATCGCGAGCGGACCGGAGA
This sequence comes from bacterium, assembly GCA_965204535.1. GTDB lineage: Bacteria > UBA8248 > UBA8248 > UBA8248 > UBA8248 > Bin107. Next base: position 193,319 of record OZ241996.1, read on the forward strand.
GTCCCGCCACCAGCGGCGCCGTCACACCACCCAGCACCGCACCCATCGCCCAGGCGCCGCCGCGCCATCCCAGCCGCCACATCCGTCGGCACGCCAGGGCGAGCGGCAGGCCGCACGGCGCAAGCGTTGCCGCCGAGGAGGGCAGCATCGGCGTCCAGCCCTCGGGATCCGCCCAGAAGCGCACGGCGGCGGTCACGACTGCCCCGACAGGCAGCCACAAGAGCGCGAGCGGCCAGAAGCCGCGCCGTCTGTGCTGCTCCCCTTCGATGAGCATGTCCCATCTGACCCGAATCCCAAGGCGGGCGCAAGTCCGGCATGGCCGGCGGGCGGTCCCCATCGGCTATGAACCTCCCTGGGAGAGGTGAAGCGAAGCTCGGGGCCGGGCAAAGGCCCGGCAGGCGAGAGGGAGACGGTCTCCAGCTCCCGCCGCCGGCGACAACCCGATAGGAGGCTTGGCCATGTACGAGAACGACTTCGACGTCGACGTTCCCACCACGGACGAACTGCTCGCAGAACTCGGACTCGACGCGTACACGATCCGCAAGATCCGCGACGAGGCGGGGGGCGAGGAGGAGTTCAGGAGGGAATAGGGCAGATCGGGGGATCGGGGAGAGAGGCTCCCCGGCCCCTTCCACTTCATCATCCACACCACACCATGAAGGAGTACTACAATGGCATTCGGACTTAACCGCGCGGAACTGATCGGGCGTCTCGGCGCCGACGTCACCATCAACCACCTCGCGAGCGGCGGCCGCGTCGCCAACCTCTCGATCGCCACGGATGAGGGCTACGTCGACAAGCAGTCCGGCGAGCGGGTGGACAAGACCGAATGGCACCGGGTCGTCACCTTCCAGCCCGGGCTGGTGGACATGTTCGAGAAGCACGCGAAGAAGGGCCGCCTGGTCTACGTCGCGGGCAAGCTCCAGACCCGCCGCTGGAAGAAGGACGATGAGGACTCGGACCGGTTCTCGACCGAGATCCTCATCGCGCCGGGCGGGCGCGTCCAGTTCCTCGACAAGGTGAACGGGAACGGCAATGGTAACGGCGCGCACCCCGAGACGACGGCGGTGGCGGCTGGCGTAGCCGGGGACGACATCCCGTTCTAGGCTCACCAGGGGTCGGCGCTTCGGCGTCGGCCCCTTTTTTTCTGCTCCTTATCCAGAGGAAGTCCGCCCTGCCTGCTCTCTCATCTACCGGGAGCACCCGGTAAATCTCCGGTTCCGTGAACGATAAACCGTGTTCCCGGAAGATCGGCATGCTCCTGCCAATCATCCCATAATTCCAGATAGTGGCTCGGTCCACCCCCCGCTGCGGGAATTTCGGGCCGGAAAAAACGGCCCGAAATGACCCTTTCCGCAGCATGAGAGACTGTTTCCCGATGAGCTTCGCCTTCATCGTGAAACACCAAAGGCTCTTGTGTCCCGGTGGCGGTACTACCCTCTCTCTCTTAGCGTCCTCATTTTAGCACGAACGCCGAGCGAATAAAGGGTGGCCGCAGGCGGCCATCATTTGCCGGTGCCCCCCAAAAAACGTCGAGCGACGAAAAACAGGAGCGCCGCTCTATGAAGCGTGTTTTTCGGGAACCCCCCGGAAAATGACAAGCCCTTGATTCGCCCGCCTACGGGCATCGGTAACACCGTCCGATGCCCTTACGTGCTGAAAATGGGGCGCTAAGAAGCGCATCCGTTAACTCTCTACGAAGGAGAAAGGCATGGAAACCACCGTGGTGAACCTGAACGACTACGTTGCGCCTCAATTCGGCGGCGGATTGCTGGTCAGGATCGACCGCATGACCAAGTGGGGAAACCCCTTCCGCATCGGCCAGGACGGCGAGCGCGCCGAGGTCATCGAGAAATACCGGCGATGGCTCTGGGAAAGAATCCGGCGCGAGGAGCAGGACCTCTACGAACTCGCCGACCTGCAAGGCTGCGAGCTCGGCTGCCACTGCCATCCCCTCCCGTGCCACGGCGACGTACTCGCACGCGCCGCCGAGTGGGCCGCCAGGTATCTCGACGGGATGCCGAAAGAAGTGGGGCGCAACGAGCGTGGCTACGCTCTTCCCGAATTCAATCATCCCCTCGCCTGAGGACAACGAAAGGAGTGAACGATGACTGCCACCGCGACACACGACCACAAGGAGAGCATCATGCACGAGGTTGACAACATCGAAGCGCAGAACGAATCCTTCACCGCCATGGTCTGCGAGCAGGCCGCCCTCTTCGGCGCGACCCCCGGCCCTGACGAGTTCGACAACCGCCCCGTGTGGGGCGAGGCGGAGTCCACCGCCGCCGTCCTCAAGGCATTCCACCTGCTCGCCGAGGCCGCGCCCGACGGCACGCAACTGGCCGACGAGCGGGCGAGTCTCCTCTGGGGCTTCGTCAACACCCTCGACGCCCAGACACAGCGGCTCGACCGCGCCGCCGACAAGCTCATCCCCGGCATCCGTGAACTGCAGCGCGAGCAGGACGGCTCCGAGATCAGGTCGCGCGAACTCGAACTCGCCACCGACCGGGCCGAGAATCTCACCGCCCGCCGCGACGCCTTCGAAGGATTGCGCGACACGGCCGCAGAGGCCTACCGCGTCGAGACCGGCGAGGTATGGCGGCCCAGGCGAGGGTCGCACGTCTCTCAGACCGGCAAGCTGACCTCTGCGGTGATCGAGGCGCGTGACTTCCAGCGCGCGAAAAAGGACCGCGAGAACACGGCCCACCTCCCCCAGGGAACCCTCGTCGCCGTCGCGGGAGGCAAGGAAGCCACCGACGCGGGCAAGATCATCGGCCAGCTCGACAAGCTGAAAGCCAAGTACGCCGACGTCGTCCTCGTCCACGGCGGCGGCCCCGGCGCCGAGAAGGTCGCGGCGGGATGGGCCGAACGTAACGGCGTCCACCAGATCGTCTGCAAGCCCGACTGGGACGCCCACGGCAGGGCCGCTCCCTTCAGGCGCAACGACGAGCTGCTCTCCCTCCTTCCCAAGGGCGTGATCGCGTTCCCGGGTTCGGGCATCACGGACAACCTCGTCGACAAGGCCAGAGCGCTCGGCATCCCCGTCCAGAAAATCGCCGCCTGACGTGAACGATCAACGGGCCGCGTCGCCATCCCCGCACCACCGGCGGCGCGGCTCGTTGCTTCCCGTGTCGTTCGCCTGCTTGTGATGTAAAGCGCAAGCTGCAGCGCCCCGTGCGTCCGCCGCTTGTGAATCCAGGCGCAAGCTCCGGCGCCCTCACTCCCTCTTGCCACTCGCTCTGTCCGCTCAATCGCCGCTACGGCTCCCGCTCGCCATTCTCTCCGGCGAAAGTTCCCCCGACTCGTGTTCCATAAAATCCCTCCACCTGACGCCCTGCGGCGTTTCGGGTTGTACACCGGACGCATCGCTGATGCGGGTGTCGCGTTGGTGCGACTGCCCGCGATATGCTGTGAAAATTCGCATCCCCGGGTAGCCCTGTCGTGTCGGAAAAAGCAATACCATTCTGGTATCATGCTATCTCCTTGAAATCCGTGCACTTAAAAATGGCGCAGGCTCATTGTAATACGATGTAATACGGAGATTCTATGCAAGATACCAGATTGGTAGCACCCGGAGGTGCGCTGCGCTATGATGGCTACCATTTTGGTAGTTCATGAAACGGCGTCACGGGTATCATTTTGGGACCCGATGCGGGTGTGTTTGGTGCAGAAAATGAGAATTTTTGCGGTCGTTTTGCGACCGGAAGGGATGAAAATTTTCTCGAAATGAGAGACGAAACGGATGGTTCAGACGATACAGAAGAACATCAGGGTCACGCCGGAACAGTGGAAACGAATTGAAAGTGAGGCCGAAAAACGCGAAATGTCGCCCAACCGACTGGTGGTAGAGCTCGTGATGGAAGCCCTGGAGCGCCGCGAATGGCCCCGTACGGAAGCGGAAATCCATCTCCTGCGATCGGCAATGTACGTTGCGCAGGCCATCATCCGCGAAATGGAAAGGACCGGGCGAGAAGAGGAAATCCAGCAAATCAGTCGAACCATCTCCGAAGTCGCACCGGAATTGCCGGGCAAATCGACGAACAAAGGATCAGCTCAGTCTAAGCCCTCAAGCTCCACGGACGACAATATGTAAGATATTGGCTCGAATTACCGCTAGTAAGAAGCAAAAAATGGTTAAGTCCTAAACTTGCTGGAAACTTTGGAGGGGTGCATCCTCGGCAGAGGCATCACAAAACCGTGCCGGTAAGCGCCGGCACCAAACCGAGGAGGCACCCCATGAAGAAGAGATTACAGGCATCGACGCACACTCGCCAAGCCCTGTCCGCCCTGATCGAAGGCCGCCTGTCGAGTCCCGATGCGCGGGCCGACCTGGTGAAGCTCGCCACGCGGCTCATCGTGGAAGAAGCGCTGGAGGCGGAGAGCCGCGACGCTCTGGGCCGGGAATACTACGAGCACGGAGCGAAGCCCGGCCAGGGCTACCGCAACGGCCATCGTGCAGGTCGTCTCAAGACGGCGGAAGGGTTCGTCGAGTTCGCGGCGCCTCAGATTGCCGGGCGCGAGGAAGCGTTCCGCTCAGCGATTAGAGACAACCTCAAGGGGCGCACCGAGGGGCTCGAGGAGTTGGCGGTGGAGCTATTGGCGCGCGGTCTCTCGGTACGGGACATCGAGGACGTCTTCAGCGACGAGAGCGGCCGTTTGCTGCTCTCTCGCACGGCGGTCTCGGAGCTCGGCGAACGGTTGTGGTCAGAATACCAGGAGTTCGCTTTGCGGGATTTGGGCGAGTACGAGGTTGTCTATCTGTTCATCGACGGGATCGCCGAGCGGATCCGCCCGGGGAGCAAGCGCGAGCCGGTGCTGGCGGCCTGGGGAATCACGGCGAACGGCGCCAAGGTGCTGCTGCACCTGATGGCGGGTTCGAAAGAAGACGCCGAAACGGTGAGCGCGTTCTTCCAGGACATGCGCACCCGCGGCCTGGGCGACCCGCTGGTGGTGGTGAGCGACGGGGCGCCGGGCATCATCAAGGCGATCGAGACGTGCTTCCCGCGATCGGAGCGGCAGCGCTGTCTGGCGCACCGCATGCGGAACCTCGCGGCGAAGGCGCCCGAGGACCTCTGGCCGGAGTTCAGGGAGCGGGCAGCGGCGGCCTACCAGGCCCCCTCGCGCGCCATCGCCCGGGAGTTAGCCGATGGACTCGCCAGGGACTACGAGTCGAGGCTGCCGAGCGCCGTGGCTTGCTTCCGCGATGACTTCGAAGCCTGCATTGCGCACCTGCGTGCGCCGGTCAACCATCGCCGGGCCGTGCGCACCACGAACCAGCTGGAGCGTTTGTTCGTCGAGGAGCGCCGAAGGCTCAAGATCATCCCGAATGCCTTCGGTGAGAAGCCGGTGCTCAAGCTCATGTTCAGCGCCATGATCCGGGCCGCCGAAAGGTGGCGCGCGCTCAAGATTACCGGCTTCGAGCGACGCCAGATGGAAGCCCTGAGACGGGAACTGGACCAGAACTACGAGGAGGAAAACGAACTCAATCGCAGGCCCTCAGCCGATATGCGCCAAAAGAAAGTTTCCAGCAATTCTCGGACTTGACCCAAAAAATTGTTGCTCAATCTTAAATCCTCAACTATTGGTGCGCTCCGAGAGCATGTTCACTCACAAACTTCACGTAGTTATTTAAACGGCTTTGTATGAAAAGCAACCAGGCATCGATCAGCTATAGTTTGCTATTCTTATACATTATCAATATCCCCCAACACGCTCAGGGGACGAAAGTGTCCGTCGATCCCCTGGGGAAACTGGAGGCCGCCCATGATTAAACGAATCGTCGAAATCGGAAGTCCCGCCCGTCTCTCTCTCAGCCGCAAGCAACTGAAAGTGGAACGGGAGGAATACGCCGCAGAGTCTCTCCCCGTGGAGGATCTGGGCGTCCTGATTCTGGATCACCCGGCCATCCGCCCCTCTCAAGGGTTGTTGTCCGAGTGCATGAAGAACAACGTCGCCGTCGTGATGTGCGACGAGAAGCACCTGCCCGCCTCCGTCCTGCTCCCGCTGGACGGACACACCCTGCACAGCAAGATCGTGAAGGAACAGGCCGCCGCCACTCCCGGCAGGCTGAGCCGCCTCTGGCGGGCGGTCGTGCGCGAGAAGATTCTCGCCCAGGCCGACGCGCTCGACGCCTTCGACGAATACGGCGAGCCGCTCCGAGCCGTCGCCGGGCGCGCGGCCCGGAAAAACCCCGCCCAGGCCGAGGCCCGCGCCGCGAGAACGTACTGGCCGAGAATGTTCGGACCGGATTTCCGGCGAAACCGCGCGCTTCCGGGGGTGAACCGCCTGTTGAACTACGGCTATTCGCTCATCCGCGCGGCCACGGCGCGAGCCATCGTCGCGGCGGGCCTGCACCCCGCTTTCGGCCTGCACCATCACAACCAGTACGACGGCTTCTGTCTGGCGGACGACCTGATGGAGCCGCTTCGCCCGCTGGTGGACCGCCGGGTGCGCCGGATGCGTGATGAGCCGGAGTTTTGGGGAGAGGAACTCGAACTGGAGAAGGAGGAGAAGCGCGAGCTTCTGGGCGTGCTGGCCGAAGAGGTCCGGTTCGGCGGAAAGACCTACCCCCTTCTCACCGCCCTGCAATACTACGCCGCGGGCGTTCGCCGCGTCCTTTGCGGGGAAGAGAAGGAGACGGAAATCCCCCGGCCATGAGCTTCGGGAGGTGGCGCAGCATGTGGCTCATGGTGATGTTCGATCTGCCGACGGATACGAAGGCGGCGCGCAAAGCCTACCAGGAGTTTCGCGGCTTTTTGCTCGAAGACGGCTTCACCATGCTCCAATACTCGGTGTACGCCCGGCATTGCCCGAGTTCCGAGAACGCGGAGGTGCACGAGAAGCGCATCAACGCCGCGCTTCCCCCGGACGGGGAGGTGCGGCTTTTACTCTTCACGGACAAGCAGTTCTCGCGGATGAAGATTTTTTATGGAAAAACCCGCAAGGCGACGGAAAAGGCTCCCGAGCAGATCACGCTGTTCTGACCCGTCCCGGGAGCCTTGAGCAGATCGGTTACAGCAGGTTGGAATACAAAAAGCCCCCGTCCTGAAACGGGGGCCTCTGCCGGTAGTGCCCTTGGGTTACCGAGCCCGCGCGAAGGGGCGATTGCTGTGATAAGCGAATCGGCCACTCCTCGACTTGCTATGAAACGTATGCTAACACTTGGCGATTGCAAACGCAATGGAGGACCCACTCTTGGAGCGTATTTTTGGATTCGACATCGGGACGACCTCGATAGGCTTCGCCGTGATTGACCACGATCCGGATGCGGCGACGGGCGAGATTAAGCGTATGGGCGTCCGCATTTTTCCCGAAGCGCGCGATCCGAAGGGCGCGCCGCTCAATCAGGAACGGCGAGCGGCGCGTATGCGCCGTCGCCAGTTGCGCCGCCGTCGCGAAAGAAGGCGTTCGCTCGGCAAATTGTTGTCCGAAGCCGGTCTACTCCCCACTTACGGATCCCCCGAATGGGACAAGGCAATGAAGTACGACCCCTACGATCTCAGAAGGCGGGCTTTCGATGGCGCGCCTATCTCCCCGCATGAGTTCGGGAGGGCGATCTACCACCTTGCCCAGCGTCGTCACTTCAAGGGGCGGGACGTCGACGAGATTTCCGATGATACCCAGACGGAGGATCGGAAAGAGGAAAAAGCGGACGCCGATGAAAAGAAAGCCAAGGGCAAGCGCGAATCAACCATAGCAATACTGAAAGACGAGAATAAGACGCTCGGCGCGTGGCTGGCGGAGCGCGGGCCGCATGAACGCAAGCGAGACGAGCATGCAACGCGAAAAATCGTCGAGGATGAGTTCGAGAAAATTTGGGAAAAGCAGAAGAAGCATTTGTCTGTGCTTCAGGACGAGGAATTGAGGGACTCCATCCGCGAGGCGATTTTCGCTCAACGCCCCGTGTTTTGGCGCAAAAATACGTTGGGGGAATGCCGTTTCGTCCCCGAAGCGCCCTTGTGTCCGAGGGGCGCATGGCTCTCTCAACAGAAGCGGATGCTGGAGAAGGTCAACAACCTCTCGGTGGGCGGCAGCGCCCGCTGCCTCGACGCAGAAGAACGCCGGGCGATTCTCGACAAACTGCAAACGCAGGCGTCCATGACCTGGAGCAGAGTTCGGGGCGCGCTCAAGCCGCTTTATGAACAGCGCGGTATGCCGGGCGAGGAGAAGCGCCTCAAGTTCAATTTGGAAGACAGTGAGAAAAAGCTCATTGGCAACCCGCTCGAAAAGAAACTCGCGGACATTTTCGGTAAAGATTGGCCAGCGCATTCGCGCAAGCAGGAAATCCGCGACGCCGTGCATGACAGACTTTGGCATGCGGATTACGGGGAAACCGGCTCACAGCGCGTAGTCATTCTCCCAGCGAAAGAACGCAAGAGGAGGCGCGCAAAGGCGGCGCATGGTTTTGTGGATGATTTCGGCGTCACCGAAGCTCAGGCCGAAAAGCTCAAAGACCTCAAGCTACCCACGGGATGGGAGCCTTATTCGGTCGCGGCGTTAAAAGCATTTTTGCCCCATCTCGAAGAGGGCGTGCGGTTCGGTACGCTGGTGAGCAGTCCTGAGCCCAAATGGGAAAATTGGCGAGAAAAAACCTTTCCGCGAATGGAGCAGCCGACGGGCGAAATTCGGGATCGTTTGCCCAGTCCGGCGGATCCGGAGGAAAGGGCGCGCGTCGCTAAATTGCGCAATCCCACGGTCGCGCGGGCGCGCAACGAATTGCGCAAGGTCGTCAACAACCTCATCGACAAGTTCGGAAAACCGGACCTGATCCGCGTGGAGTTGGCACGCGAGGTCGGCATGTCGAAGCGCCAACGCGAGGATATGTCGATCGGTATGAGGCGACAGGAAGGACGACGGAAAAAGGCGAAGGAAGCTCTCGAAGAAAGAGGGATACCCAACCCTTCGCGCGATGACGTCGAAAAATGGATGCTCTGGGAAGAGTGCGGGCATTTCTGTCCTTACACCGGAAAGGGTATCGGTTTCGAGGCCCTGTTTCACGAAAACGAATTTCAGGTCGAACACATCTGGCCGCGTTCCCGCTCTTTCGACAACAGTTTCAGAAACAAGACTCTGTGCCATAAGGACGAAAATCTCAGGAAAGGCAATCACATTCCATTTGAATATCTGAGTAGCGATGAAGAGAGTTGGGATCGGTTGGTGAAGCGACTGGAAGGAATGAAGGCGACCAAGAGCGGGGTCGGCATGTCGCCGGGCAAGGTCAGACGATTTCTCGCGACTGAGATACCGGAGGACTTCGCCGCGCGCCAACTCAACGACACCGGATACGCCGCGCGCGAGGCCGTGTCTTTCCTCAGGCAATTGTGGCCGGACGCGGGACCTGAAGCACCCATGACGGTGCAGGCCGTATCCGGCCGCGTTACTGCGCAGCTTCGCTGGCTCTGGGGTTTGAACGACATTCTTGGCGAGAGCGGCAAGAAGACGCGATCCGATCATCGCCATCACGCGATTGACGCGCTGGCAGTCGCCTGTACGCATCTCGGCATGACGCAGAAGCTCTCTCGCTATTGGCAGGTCAGGGACTTACGGATCAAAGAAACCTCACACGCCCGAAAGCCGCGTCTGGAGCGGCCTTGGGAGACGATTCGCGCCGACGCGGAAAAGGCCGTCGCTGATATCGTCGTGTCGCATCGTGTTCGCAAGAAAATATCCGGGCCGCTGCATTTGGGGACAATTTACGGCGATACCCGTAAAGACGCAGTTACCAAATCTGGAACCCACCGCTATTTCGTTACGCGCAAGAAGGTCGAAGAACTAAGCAAGAGTGATTTGGCGGATAAGAACGAAGACATGTGGCCGGATAAGAGAGTGCGTAAAATCGTCAAAGAGTGGGTGAACACTAATGGCGGAGACTCGAAAAAAGCATTTTCCTCCGGTTTTCCGCTATGCGGGCGGAACGGTCCTGAAATCCGCAAGGTGCGCTTACGAAAGAAACAGCAGTTGAAACTGATGGCGAAAGCCGGGACCGGCTACGCCGACCCAGGCGAGAATCACCACATGGCGATTTACCGCCTGCCCGACGGCGAGATCGATTTCGAGGTCGTTTCTTTGTTCGATGCGGCGCAGCGTCTGGCAAGACGCGAAGACATTGTGCGGCGCAAGCGCGAGGACGGTGCGTGCCTCATCATGTCGCTTTCAAAAGGCGACGCATTGCGGTTTCCTGACAACGACCAAGCCAAGGTGCGAATTGTCGAGAGCATTTGGGCGGCTGGCCCGGTAGTAATGGCTGACCACAACGACGCTACTGGAACGACTCGATTTCGACCTAGTCCCAATCCTATTATAAACAGCGGCGCGAAAAAAATTTCTATCGATCCCATCGGTCGCATACGTCCAGCCAAAGATTGAACCAGTTATAAGATATCCGCGAGATTGTAAGGAAATGGTTTCTTCCGCCCGATCGGCTGGATTTTTTTGTCGCCGATCAGGCGGAAATGGCCTTTTTTCAGTACCTTACGAAAAAGCGATTGTAGCAAGTCGAGGGGTGGCCGCAAACCACAGTCTGCGAGCTTGCCGATTGATTCCGCGCATTATTGTAGCAAGTCGAGGGGTGGCCGCAAACCACAGTCTACCATCACTCCGGGCTTTGCTACAAAAGATTGTAGCAAGTCGAGGGGTGGCCGCAAACCACAGTAAGATCGTGAAAAAGCATCGTGAAAACTCGATTGTAGCAAGTCGAGGGGTGGCCGCAAACCACAGTTTAGGACGGGAAGCGTAGACAACCCGATCCATTGTAGCAAGTCGAGGGGTGGCCGCAAACCACAGTGAATGAAGTTGCGCCTTCAAGCCGTCACCGATTGTAGCAAGTCGAGGGGTGGCCGCAAACCACAGTGCTCCTCGTCTTGTGGACCGCAAAGAGCCCATTGTAGCAAGTCGAGGGGTGGCCGCAAACCACAGTACGCGGCATCGAGGCTCACCTGCACCCGGTATTGTAGCAAGTCGAGGGGTGGCCGCAAACCACAGTCCAGCGTGGTGCTTCCTCATGCTCGCATCGATTGTAGCAAGTCGAGGGGTGGCCGCAAACCACAGTTGGTGCAGGTTCTTCACGCTCACGCGTCCGATTGTAGCAAGTCGAGGGGTGGCCGCAAACCACAGTTAGAATGCGTGCAGATCCACCTGCTTCTTGATTGTAGCAAGTCGAGGGGTGGCCGCAAACCACAGTGTGTCTCGAAGGATGTGGACGACAGGAATATTGTAGCAAGTCGAGGGGTGGCCGCAAACCACAGTAAGAGTCAGGGGATTACGGAACTCAAGCAAATTGTAGCAAGTCGAGGGGTGGCCGCAAACCACAGTCATGGGCCTCTGTTGGTTATTCTTGGCCTGATTGTAGCAAGTCGAGGGGTGGCCGCAAACCACAGTCGTTTCTTCACCGAATCACTGCCGAAAATATTGTAGCAAGTCGAGGGGTGGCCGCAAACCACAGTCCTGATCATCGAGGAGCGCTACGCCCACCGATTGTAGCAAGTCGAGGGGTGGCCGCAAACCACAGTGCTTCATTTACAGGAGCAACAACCGGATTTATTGTAGCAAGTCGAGGGGTGGCCACAAACCACAGTGAAGGAGGCGCGATGTCATGGCCAGACGAAATTGTAGCAAGTCGAGGGGTGGCCGCAAACCACAGTATCTAAAGTATCGGCATCTACATCAAGATCATTGTAGCAAGTCGAGGGGTGGCCGCAAACCACAGTTACTAGGCGTTTTCGTATAGAATGCCTTTAATTGTAGCAAGTCGAGGGGTGGCCGCAAACCACAGTGAGCACCGCAGCGTAAGCCCGAGCTTCGCGATTGTAGCAAGTCGAGGGGTGGCCGCAAACCACAGTTCATAGGTGGATTCGCCTATAATGCCTCTAATTGTAGCAAGTCGAGGGGTGGCCGCAAACCACAGTAGCTAGACGTTTTCGCGTATGCTCTTCTCAATTGTAGCAATTCAAGGGGTGGCAGCAAACCACTCGTTGCGAAAGGCTGGATTCATAAAGGGAATCGTCATATCTTTGTGCATGGTGGCGCATCTCTTATTTACTGAATGATCGGGCTTCTGACAACCCTATTTCAGCAGGAATGCGCCGTCTTCTTCAATTCAGCCCACACACAAGATCTGAGGGTAACTCTGCATAAAGTTTATGCAGGACAATGACTTATTGCTCTCATAATCATTGTCAAGTGAAGTGGAACGTAGCCGGGGAATGGTCTGTATCTGTGGATAGTTCAAGTGTGTGCGATTCATCGGCAACTTTTTTCCGAGTCCTAAGTCAGGTTGCGATCGGGTGATGCTGGGCATGAATCTGTAAATTGAGCGGTGTGGTCAGTTCCCAGATGTGTCGGTACGGAAGCTGAAGGTGAATAAGTTGCTGGATCGGACTTGCGCCTAAGAGCACCCAACGGTTTCCTCGTTGCGGGGTAGACTTGCTGGAAGCCACACAACCGAAGGCACCAGTAGTCGCAGGCGGCTCGGCGGTTCTTGTGCCAGGTCCGAACTGGTCGGGGACACGAGCAAATCAATGCTTCTGATTTGGCACTTGACACTGTAGTGTGAAGTGCACTACATTAGCCTTGTGAAAGGGGCGGCCATGTTAGACTTTGACATATCATCAAGTTCTTCTACCAAACACACTAGAACCACGCAGGTGCGTCACGATGATCGACTAGCGACCCTGATTGAGCGTGCTGCACTGTCGCTAGCTGTGCATAAATCGGTCTTCCTGCGCGCAGTGATTGAGCGCGAGGCAATACATGTGCTTGAAGCGCAATCCCGACATGTTCTGACACCGGAGGACGCCGAGCAGTTCGCTGCGGCCCTTGATTCCCCCCCCGCTCTGACTCCACGCGCTCGGGAGGCGGCACGAAACTATCGCGCGCGCGTGGTTCATGCCGACTGAAACACCTGCCCTTAGAATCGAATCTTTTGATCCAGCACGGCATGACCGCGTCGGTTTCGATTGCGGTGTTGATCGCCTGAACAACTACCTCAAGCTGAGCGCAAAGAAGCAACAGAAAGACGACATGACCCGCGTCTATGTTGTTGTCGAAGAGGGGAGCACGCGCATCCTCGGCTACCATGCGATCAACGTGGGCAAGATGAACGTGGACGAGCTCGAGCATCGACCGCGCGGGACACCGAAGCATGGAGAGATCCCGGTGCTGTTCCTGGGACAGGTCGCAGTGGACAAGCCGTCGCAAGATACAGGTCTTGGCGGCATCCTCATGTACCATGTCTTCGAAAAAGCATGCAAGATTTCCGAAATGGCCGGTTGCCATGCAATCATCCTTGATGTCATCTCGGATGGAGGGGAAGAAGCACTTGCGCGTCGTAGAGCGTGGTACGAAAACTTTGGTTTCACTTCCTTCTCCAGCAATCCTGCACGCATGTTCCTTGTGATGAAACAGGTCCGCGCGGTGACTCGGGCAAAGTGACGAGAAGCGACCGCTTCGTCTTTCGTTGGTTCGGCTAGTCTGAATCGGGGACGTAAGTTGCCAAGGAGTTGAAACCCGAGAGAATCGGCATCAAGATGAGCAAAAGAAAGCTCAATAAAATCCTCATCCCCTTCAACTTCCATGGATTTCAGGACAATAGCCTTCGAAATCAATTCACGATGAGGAGGCAGGGCTTGGAGCGTTCCAAGACCGGCAATGAGGAGCACGATGTTGACAGGGTTACTTGAACTTGATCGGCCCAAGGCATGGCCACCAGAATTGTGTGCATATCTTGGTGAGTATTACGATTTGTTCCTGGGGTGGGAGACCAAACAAGATAAGCCCTCCGCTTCCGCGTATGATTGTGCCCTGCAAGGATTGATGGGTATCTTACAGCCGTATGTGATCTTGGGTTGGCATTGCACGCGGATCACAGCTGCAGAAGCAGACGATATCCTACGTAGCGGCATACAAATGCCCGATGCCGCCATGCTGGAACGCCGCATCGATGCTCTTGTGGAATCCAATGAAATCGCCCCTGATCTCGCATGTCTACTCAAGAGTAAGAATCAATCGGATGAGAAGAACCGTGCTGGAAAGGTCTGGTTCTGCTTTTTTCCGCCGAGGAAGGCGGGAGAGGGGGGAATCGAACGGTTCTTCCGCCACTGGGGAGGTGAGGCTCTTTACAATTCTCACGAGGATGATCCTGTTACGTCACCCGCTATCCGCGATGTAGGGACACCTTGCATCGTCGAGGTTGATGTGCCGGTTTCGTCACTTGCGAGACACGAACCTCTTGCTCTCAATATCGTCCGTCGATTCCTGGCCAGCCGAGACCACCGCATGACAGAGTCAACTGACTACGAAGATCGAATAGTGCAACCGTTATCGGCTACGAATGTTCGTCGCGTAATTCGCTTTCCTGATCCGGATTTCTTTGCCCTCACGGGTTGTGCAGAATGGCGTAGGCCGATCGTATAAGCCGAGGTACCTTCATGCTAGAAGGGTTTGCGTCCCGCATCGCCCTGTTTTGAATATGATTTTACTACAGGTCGACTACACTCAAGTCGCGCTCAGAAGTCGTCTTTAGGCGCGGATCGGAGCTTTTGGTATAAGTTGCGGTGTGCCGACGCATAACTCTGAACGAGCCATTGCAGGTTGAACTATAGAGTACGACTGCTCAATAGTAGCGGTAGTGTCATGGAGTGATAATGCCGCAAGACTCAGAAGCAGTTATTAGTATGGCACTGCGTATCCGATTGGGTCGACGAATTTTTGATGCTCATAACCCTGCGACCGAACGGATACTTGATCGCTTACGACCGTAGCTCGCAGGGCTGCGCTGGAGTTATAATTCATCCGCTTTCGATTTGATTACAAGTTGCGGAAAGCAAGCCCCCAACAAAACTCGCAAAAAACAAATACCCACAACAGTTTCAACAAACTATATAGACCTCATAGCTATTGGCTCAACCCTAACGTTTGAACCACGCGACACGGTGAATCTAGCTAGATGAAGTCAATATAAAAGATAGATCGGTGGCTCTTAGGCAAAATACAATAGGAGTCTGTCGACTGCTTTTCTGTTACAATTCGATACATTAAACAGGAGGATAGACATGGCACTTGGAGATGGAATACGAAGAAATATCGCTCATGTTTCAACAGTAGAGCGAGTACGCTTCAGAGATGCGATTATTGAGCTCAACAGTAGATATTATCCTGACAATGTTTCGAAGTGGGTCAAGCAAGACCAAATCCATCAGGATACTTATGTTCACCACAAGCCGTCGTTCTTGCCTTGGCACCGAGAGCTCTGTAACCGTTTCGAACAGCTACTGCGAGAAGGCGATGAGGAGCTATCGCTACACTATTGGGACTGGACAGAAGATCCACGACGGGCGGGCGATGGAGCTGGTGGCACGATAGATCTGTTTACGGCGGAGTTCATGGGAGCGGCGTTCAGAAGCGTCGGGTCGCCTTTCACCGATTTTCCTGCATTTGCTCGAAAGGTGGCAGGGGGAAAAAACGCCCCTGCCCCGACTGGCACAGACACTGATTCGTCAATCATCAATTCGACGAACGGAGTTGCTCGAGGCGATCAGTGGAAGACATTCCGGCAAAAGATTGAAAGTCCTCCAAACCATGATTCGATTCACGCGTACATAGGCGGCTCAATCGGCAATGAACACACGGCCTTCGAGGATCCGTTCGTCTTCCTGCTCCACTCCAACGTGGATCGTCTCTGGGCAATGTGGCAAACAGTGAGCGGAGAGGAATGGCGCCTCGATCCCCAAAAAATCTATGGGAACGAAGGCTCTGACTCTAACATCTTAGAGAACCTTGAACCTTGGGCAGGCGGACGCGGTTTACGCCCTTGGGGACCGCCAGAAAATCAGCAGGTTGTCAAGAACTCCAAGCATACGACAATCGTGATACCGCCACGTTACGACACGTTGCCTTAGCTGATCGCAACTGTATGACAGAATTGGATATTTTGCCGACCAATAAGGGGTCGCAAAGGCTGTCGGGAGTTACCCTCAGATCTTGTGTATGGGCGGAATTGAAGAAGGCAGCGCTGAGCCTCGTGCATTACTCACCATGAGCGCCGAGAAGCGATGGCGCCGCCTACGAGGCTTCCGTCATCTGGCCGATGTGATCGCCGACGTGAGGTTCATCAATGGTGTGGGCGAAAAAGAAACGGGCAGGAGGGCCGCTGAATTCAGGACGGCCATACACAAGATTTGACAGTAACTCAAAGATTCATTTTGACATAGAATAATTTATTTGCTTCTCATCTTACCTGGAACTTCAATACAACCCGTTTTGTCTTGATCACAATTTGCTAAAGACAAATTTTCAACCTTAAGACATCGACGAAGATCAGTTATAAAAAAATCCGAATAATGAGGTATTGTTCTATCTTGATTTCCCAATTCATAAAATCTAGTAGCTTCTAATACACAACGATCAATGGCTTTTTGTTTGCTCTTAGAACAAGTCTCTTTTAAACATTCAGATACAATTACCCCTGGATGTACAGGTGCATATTTATATGAAAGAAAAATATGTAACTGCGAGTAAATTACCAGAGCACTTAAAAGTACACATATTATCCAAAACCATCTCCCCTCCTTGAAAATAAATTTGAATCCTGAAATTATCTTATCTTTATAATTCCAAACTGTCATGACAATAAGACCTACAAAAATCCAATAAAGAAACTCAAGTATTGTTTTCATTTTCTTCTCTTTTAACGTAGAAAAATTAAATCACGAATAAATATGATGGATAATAATATTATTCAGATTCTCAAATATATTAAGAAATTGCCACCTCAAAAATAAGTGAATTTTGTTAACTTTGCTTAATTAATCCCTTTATGATTCGCAGTCGAAGAGAAGAATGAAGACAACCGAGGAAGCTACCAAGGGCCTTTTTGTACTGGCTGGACGGGTGCCATTGAATATTGCGCCTGAGAAAGCCGAAGAACTAGTAAAGGAGGTGTTCGGCAACGATGAATGGGAACTGCGACCAAGCCGGACTAAAGCCAATTTCTACGCTGTAGTCGAAGAGCGGGCAGTATATCTGTCGTTCGCTGGGTTAGCGAGTCTGTGGTGTCTAACATTCACTGCATATTGTGTAATGGATATTGCCTCTCGAAGTACACGTGACAATGACTTTCAGGGGTCTCAAATCGATATCAGCAATCAGTGGAACGAACTGAAGCTTGATGCTTACCTGAACTATGCCCGCCGCCTTTTCCGCGCTGATGAGCAGTGGCCGGAAGGACTCAGAGCGCCAGTAAGTGATGCAGAATTTGACTCTGTTGATGGGCGAATCAACAATCTTTTTTATGGCTCTCTAAGTTGGATTCTGCTTCACGAAATTGCTCATATTTATCACGGAGATTTGCGGTTACTGCCGGCTTCGATGAAAGTTGTGCAAGAGTTTCGAGCGGATGAATTCGCTACGAATTGGATTTTAGATAATGCTGGTTCTGGCCGTCAGCGAGAGTTTCGAGCACTTGCGATCACAGTTGCCCATGCTTGGCTCTTGTTGCATGAGGCAACGATAGGCCGAGGCTATGACCATCCGTTGGCGTTACAACGATTTTTAGGAGCTGTAAATCAGTTGGAATTGAAAAATCGAAGCACCGCGCTGGAAAATGCCGCCTATATGCTAAAGGCGATCTTCGATCCCGAATCAGTGATGCCGACGGCGTTGTTGGCGCATGAAGCATTCGAGTGGGTGAGTAAACGGATTGCCGAGCAGTTCAGAGAGACACATTAGAAGAGTCCAATCTCTTCTATATGTACCGCTCGGTAGCCAACCGACGGGAGATTCAGTTTACTTTATTCATGAATAGTACCGCAATCAATCGTGCATTCCGAGAGTCTCGTGGCATTGAAGTCTACCTTTGGACGCATCATGTTCTGCGCGTTAAACTTGGCACCGCAGCAGCGACTCCAGAAAGCCCAATACCTTCCCCCGCGTCAGCTTCTTGCGGAACGCGACAGACCCGTCCGGGCGCGCCCCGTCGATTTGAAAACCCGTTTCGCCAGAGCGATCCCGAAGATGTGTAACTGTTCATGAATTCCCTTCCTGCAGGGCGGTAAACTATGTCGCCTTACCACAGTGTGATATTGCGAGGAGGGCACGTCCACCCCATCGGATACGGACAGGAACCCTCCGAGATGCGCAGGAGTTTGAATTCATCCGCTTCCGATTTGATTACTTCTTACAGAGAGCTAATTCCGATCAAGATCAAGAACCACACATATTTCTCAATAATATCAACGGAATAGCGGAATTCCCTACCTGCCGAAAATCCCCCACCCTCTCTAACCACGCGGGAGAGCGGGATTCGCCGAAGGTCTCGCGCCGTGATTTCGCTTGGACGGTACGCTTGATTCGGGGACCGGGCCGGTCTATGATGGAGGCCACGTTCACGAGCAGTCTGTGGACCGGAACCGTGCAGGGGATACCAGACCACCCGCCCGCAAGGCGAACGAATGACCGGAGAGCTTCCCTTCGACACTTCCGATCTGGAATCGTCGGCGATTTCCCCCTTCAGGGAGCTGGGCGCCTACGAGGCGCTCTGGAACGAGGAGGGGATGTCTTTCCGGAAACTCGCGGAAAGGCGCCGCCGGCGGCCCGGTTCCATGCTGTCCGATTTCGTGTCGAGGTCGGACGCCCGCGACTTCGCCCACCGCGTTCGCGACATGCTGTCCGAGGCCGGAATCGAGGGGTTCGGCATACGCGTGCACGGCGCGGGAGAATACCCCCTCAAGCTCAGGGATGCCGCGAACCCCGTGGAGTTGCTCTATTACCGGGGCTGGTGGGACCTGGTTCATACGCGCTGCGTGGCGGTGGTCGGCGCGAGGAAAGCCTCACCGGAAGGGATCGCGCGCACGCGCCGTCTGGTCGGGAAGCTCGTCGCCGACGATTTCACGGTTGTTTCGGGACTGGCCGGAGGGGTCGATGCGGCCGCGCACGCCGCGGCGATCGACTCGGGCGGCAGGACGATAGGGGTGATGGGAACGCCGATATCCCGGGCCTACCCGCAAGCGAATGCGGAACTCCAGGAGCGGATCGCCGCCGGGCATCTGCTGATCAGCCAGGTTCCCGTCTGGCGTCATTCCCGGCAGGGCCCGAAGAGAAACAGGCTTTTCTTCCCGGAGCGCAACATCACGATGTCGGCCCTCACCGAGGCGACCGTCATCGTCGAGGCCGGCGAGACGTCGGGGACGCTGATCCAGGCGCGCGCCGCGCTGCAACAGGGGCGGAAGCTGTTCATTCTCGACAACTGCTTCCAGAATCCGAAACTCGCGTGGCCCGCGAAATTCGCCGGGAAAGGCGCCGTCCGGGTCCGGGAATACAGCGACATCGGGCGGCATCTTGACGACGCTCAGACTCTCCAGGATCGATGACCTGACGCGCGGGGACCACTCGCGCCTCGAGCGTGAAGACCGGTGTTATTTCCTCGGGGAGTACACGCCGCGGGAGGGGTTTTCCTTCAGCGATACGAACGGCCTCGTATCGGATTTCAAGAAGCCGGTGACGAAAAAAGGGAAACCCGAATGGAAATGGAAAGAGCGCGCGATCCGCGAGGTGGCGGCGCTGTTTCGGAAATCGATTCCCCTGAACCCTCTCCGGAACATGACCCTGGTTCCCATCCCGCCGTCAAGGGCGAGAGACGATCCGGAACACGACGACCGGATGCTGCGCGCGCTCCGTCAACTCGGAAGAGGAGAGGAGTTCGACGTTCGTGAGTTGATCCTGCAGCACGAAAGCACGGAGGCGGCCCACACGAGCGCGCGCCGGCCCGGCGTGGGGGATCTCGTCGGCAACTACCGCATCGACGAGAGCCTGGCGGAACCGCCTCCCCGAGACGTCGCGCTGTTCGATGACGTGCTTACCAGCGGCGCCCATTTCAAGGCGGCGCAAAGCGTTCTCCGTGACCGGTACCCGGATGTTTTCGTCGTCGGGATTTTCATCGCCCGGCGCGTGATAAACAGATGATACGCCGCAGGACGACTCCGGGATGAACGCGGCGTTGCGCGCAAGGATGCCGCGCCCGCTGAAAATCCCCCACCCTCTATAAACACGCGGAAGAGCCGGATGCGCGCCCCCTCCCGCCGGGAGGGGGGCCGCGATGAAGCGGGGCGGGAGGAACGGCCCGCGCTTCCCCCGGGTCCGCCCCTACCACCGCATCGAGCCCCTGAGCGCCACGCCGTGGACGGAAGCGCCCCCGTCCCTCTCGCGCAGGTCGCCCTCGAGGCTCATGGTGAGGGACTCGGCGAGCCGGAAGCGCCCGCCGGCGCGGTACGTCTCCCCGCTCCCGGTGAGGGTGAAGCCGGTGTAGGGCGTCAGGAGTCCGCCCCAGGCGTCGAGGCCCCAGCCCGCCTCGGCGTCGAAGCCCGCCACGGGGTCGAACGCTCCTCCCGCGAAGCTCCCCCCGGCCCGGGACCAGAGCCGCTCGGCGCCGCCCGCGGCCGCGCCCCAGGAAGAACCCGCCCGGAGCGTGAGGCCCCGTCCGTCCGAACCCGGCGCGTACCCCACCGAGGCGCTCACGCCCCATTCCTCATAACCGCCCTCGTTGTGGGAGATGAGGCCGCGCGCTCTCACCTCCGCCGTCAGGGCGCCCGAGGACCAGCGCAGGCCGCCGCCCGCCTCGACGCCCCCGCCCGTCTCCGCGTCGCCCGAATCGTTCCGGAACCCTATCTCCACCGAGGGCGTCAGCACCGCATCGCCCATCTTGTACGAGCGCGAACCCTCGAGGGCGAGCCGCACCCGGCTCGTCCCCGCTTCGGTCTCCGCCAGGCCCGCCGCGGCGTCCGAGCGCGTGTCCGTCACGAGGACGTCCGCGCGGAGCGCGAGCTCGAACCCGCCCGGCGCCCGCGCGGGCAGGAGGACGCCGCGCGCCCCTCCCGCCGCCACCCCCATATCGAGGTCGGCGTCCATCGACTCAGCCCCCCCGGGCGTGAGCGTCATCCCGCCCGAACCCAGGCCCACCACGCCCCAGAGCGAGAACGACCCGCTCACCCGGTAGCGCGCGTAGGGCCAGACGCCCGTGAGGGTGCTCTCCACCTCGCCCGCGCAGCCCGTATCGCACGCGCCGCCCATTTTGTACGAGCCGTCGCCCGAACTCCGCGAGAGCGCCACGCCCACCAGCCAGCGCGACCGCTCGTAGTCGAAGCCCACGGTCGCCGTCGTCACGTCGCCCTCGAGCGAGAGACCGCCCCCGGCGCCCTCGAACGAGGAGCGCGCCCCGCGGCCCCACAGCGACCAGCGCGAGCCGGCGTCCATATTCTCCGCCGAGGCCATGTGAAACGAACTCGCGAGCAGGAGGTCGCTCATCGAGACCTCGCGCACCGAAGGCGCCGGCATCTCCTCGCCGCGCCCGAGACGGGCGTCCCTCTCCTTCAAGAGGGCCTCGGCGAGGCGCGACTCGATGGCCTCGCGCTCCGCCTTGCCGCCCGTGAGGCTGTGGCCGCCCAGCACGACGCCCGCGGCGGCGCCGCCCCCGATGCGCGCGCCCACCGCTTCCACCACGTTCTCCGCCGCCGTGCGCCCGAACCGCGACAGCCACATCGCCTGCAGCGGGTCGTCGTTCCTGATGACCCCCTTCGCCTCGCGGTGCATCTTGCGCAGATACGCCCCCTGCGGGTTCGAGAGCGTGAGACTGAACGTCTCCTTGCCCTCGTCATGCGAGTCGTCGAGCAGCGCCACCGAGACCGTCTTCGCCGTCTCGCCCGGCGCGAAGGTCAGCGTGCCGGACGCGGCCGTGTAGTCCGCCCCCGCCGCCGCCGTGCCGTCCTTCGTCGCGTAGTCCACCGAGACCTCGTGCGACGCCGCGCGGCTCAGCGTCACCGCGAAGTCGAGCGAGGCGTCCTTGCCCTCCTTCGCCCGCGCGTCCGCGACCCGGATGCGCGCCGGGCCCCGGACCTTCGCCGACGCCTCGCCGAGCGCGATCTTCACGTCCTTCCAGGAACTCGGCGCGACGCGCACCCGCCACAGCACCGGGTCCAGCGGCTCCACGCCCGTGACCGTCCCGGCCGTCACCGTGAACGCCTCCGGGGCCGGCTTCGAGCCCGACTGCACGTCCAGCGCGAACGCCGTCCGCCCGTCATGCTCCGCCGGGACCTTGCCGAACGCCACCGTCACGGTCTGGGCCTCTTCTTCCGGCGGGGTCTGTTCCTCGGGCACCTGCGCCTGCACCTGCGCCTCGGTCACCTCGATGCGGTAGTCCGTGGTCGTCAACCCCGGTTGGAGCACCGTCACCTCCAGCCTGGTCGGGCCGTCCGGCGACAGCGGCAGCGCCGCCGCCGTGCCGGAGCCATGGACCCGCTGCCGCGACAGAAGCGTCAGATGCGGCGCCGGCCGGCGCGAGCGCGCCCACACGGTCGGCGCGGCCGCCGCGCCCCACGACGGTTCCAGCGACACCTCACGGGTCCCCGCCGGGACCTCCGCCCGGTACGACGTCACCCCCGGCGAGAAGGCCGGAACCAGCGCCACCGCCTCCGAGCCCGCCGTGAGCGCAAGACCGCTCAGCGGACCGCCCGCCGCCGCCGTCTGCGGCGCCGCCGCCCCGGCCACCTCGATGCGGTACGTCGTGGTCGTCCCCTGCCGCGGCTTCCCCGAACCGTCCGGCTCGATCACCGTCACCTCCAGCCCGGTCGGGCCGGACGGCGACAGCGCCAGCGCCGCCGCCGTGCCGGAGGCATGGACCTGCGTCTGCGCCAGAATCGTCGCCCCCCCGCTCGAAAGCAAGACCACGCTCGGCGAGCCGCCCAGCGCGGCCTCCGCGCCCCACGACGGCGCCAGCGACACGCCCGCCGTCCCCGCCGGGACCTCCGCCCGGTAGGACAGCACATTCGGCGAGAAGGCCGGGACCAGCGCCACCGCCTGCGAGCCGGCCGAGAGCGCAAGACCGCTCAGCGGACCGCCAGCCGCCGCGCGCGCCGCCGCCAGCCGCTGCTTCTCCGCCTCCGCGGCCGCCTCCGCCGCGAGCCGCGCCGCCTCCGTCTCCGCGTCCTCGTGGTTCGTAATCCGCAGGGTGAGCTCGGCAGCGCCCATGTAGGTCAGCAGGCTTGTCCGCCTGCTGCACGTCGGGCAGTTCTCTACTTGCCCGCCGGTGTACTGAATACCCGCATGGTCCGCCCTGACGCCGATGTCGATCGTCTCGCCGGAGTCCTCGTGCGGGTCGTCGACGACGTGAATCTCGAAGCTCGCGCTCCGGCTCCCCGAAGGGATGTGCAGCAGGTTCGCGGCCTGGACGGTCTCGGAAGACGTCCTTCCGAACCAGCCTTTGCCCTCGTTGCGCACCGGCCTCCTGTAATCGTCATATTCCGGGCCGGCCGGTACCGGCGTGCGGTAGTCCTCCCCCCAGGTCGCCGTGCCGCCGAGGTTGACGGTCACATTCACGCCGCCGTCAAGCGCCGGCTCGGGCAGCGTGACCGTCACCGTGACCGGCGCGGCGCCCTCGCGCGGCGCGCCGCTCGCGCTCAGGGCCGGACCGCTGGCGCTCAGGGCCGGCGAGGGGTCCGGCGCCGTCAGCCTCAACCCGACCTGCTGGCCGTCGCTCCATTGCGCGTTGACATTGTCCCATCGGAAAGTTCCTGCGGGGGCTGAACCAACGGTTAGCCGGGTTCCACCGAGATGCAACTCCAGCCCGGCAAGTCTCGACTGTGCTGCCGGGGTGGTTCTCAGAAATATCCTTTTAGTATTAGAGGCGTAATATAGTGCTTGGACTCGATAGGTCAGGCCCTCGTACACGAAGTCATCGTCCGTGAGCGCCACGGAGCAGTTTTCTTGCGTAGCGGTTCTATCGCAGCCAAGAAACACGCCGTCCTCATCGGCTGTCAGCGTCGAGCTCCAGACGGTGTTCCGCCCCGCGCCCGGGTCGACGTAGGGCACGCTGGGGGCGGGCATCTCCAGACTCACGCGAACCCGGCCCGACGCGGGCAGCGAGCCCAACCAAGAGTAGCCGTTTTCGCTTGGAGAGGCGTCTTCGACGCCATTCCGGTAGACGGAGAAACCGCCCACAGCGCCGTCCGCCAGCGACCAGCGCGTGCTGCCGACAACCAGCGTCGCGCGCTGCGCGAAGGCAGCGGGGATGTTCCGATCCAACGCGATGTCGATCTGGTTTCGTCGAGTACCCGAGAAGAGATAGCTAGTAGACTGGAGAACCGCGACCCGGTAGGTCTGGCCGCCATAGCTGAAGCTGTCGTCCGTCAGCGCACCCCGGCAGCGATAGGTTGTTGAGACGAATCTCGGCTCCGTGCAACCGCGACCGACAATGTGACCGAAATGAGCCCGTGTGTAGTCGTAGTTCTGCACGTCCAGCATGGCGGACCAGAGGGTGACGGTATTCTGCGCCTGGGCCGGCGCGGCCGCGAACAGGCCGAGCGCGCCGAGCAGCAGCGCCAGCGCGGGGAGGAGGGCGAGGCGGCGCCACGGGGACGCTGACCGGCGCGCCGGGACCCTGCCGCCCCGGACTCGACGAAGCAGCCGCCGGATGGGGGAAGAGGGAGAGGAGCTTGCGTGCGCGCCCGCGAGGGCGGCGGCAGGCTCAGGCGGGAGGGAGCCCCTCGACAAACCCGGGACGGGCTCCGCCGGGGTTCGGGAAGCCGGCTTGCGGCGCCCGGGGCTCATGCCGTTCTCTTCGGATGACGGATGACGGATGACGGATGACGGATGACGGATGACGGATGACGGATGACGGATGACGGATGACGGATGACGGATGACGGACTGTAGCCGATGCCGACTCCGCTTGCAAGTCCCGGTTGGCTTCCCTAGAGCGCTGTCTCATTTTCCTGCTCCTCCCTCTTTCCCGGTATTGTGATTTCTCGCGATGAGGACACCCGGCTCCCTTCAGTCGGAAGGAAAGCATCCCCCAGACACCATAACCACCCGATATATCTGCCTGCACGTGCATGGAATTATACAAGTGTGATATGTATTTAATGTGAGGTTTTGGGCTTCAGTCGTGTTATTTTCATGAGAAAATGCGGTTGGATGCGTCGCCGCTCCCGAATTCGGCAGAAATGCTCCAGTTCTTCCGCATCATCAACGAGCAGGCCGACCACATGCGGGACCTGATCAGCAACCTGCTGGACGCGGGGCGCATCGACGCGGGCACGTTGTCGGTCGCGCCCGAGTCCTCGGAGGTGGCGGCGCTGGTGGACCAGGCAAGAAACACGTTCCTGAGCAGCGGCGGCCGACACCCCCTCCTCATCGACCTTCCGCCGGATTTGCCCCGGGTGATGGCGGACCGCCAGCGCATGGTCCAGGTTCTGAACAACCTCTTGTCCAACGCGGCGAGGCATTCTACGGAATCCTCCCCGATTCGGATCGCCGCGGAACACAAGGAAGAGTACGTCGCGGTCTCGGTCTCCGACGAAGGCCGGGGCGTAGCGCCCGAACTGCTGCCCCGCCTGTTCGAGAAGCACGCCGGCGTCGCCAACGCAGACGAGGCAGGCGGGTTTGGCCGGAGCGGCTTGGGCCTTGCCATCTGCAAGGGTCTGGTCGAGGCCCACGGGGGCCGCATCCGGGCGGAGAGCGGCGGTCCGGGCCAGGGAACCTGCTTCACCTTCACCATCGCGACGGCAGGGGAGGCGGGCGAGGGCGCTGACGAGCGGCCGCCCCGGGAAGCGCGTGAGCCGACGCGCATTCTCGTGGTGGACGACGACCCGCAGACGCTGCGTTTCGTTCGCGACACGCTTACGGAGGCGGGTTACGCCCCGCTCGTCACGGGCGAGGCGCGGGAGCTCTCCCGGCTCATCCGGGCCGAGAATCCCCAGCTGGTCCTGCTGGATCTGGTGCTGCCGGGGGCCGACGGGATCGAACTGATGGAAAGCGTCCCGGAACTCGCCGACCTGCCTGTGATCTTCATCTCGGGCTACGGACGGGACGAGACCATCGCCAAGGCCCTGAAGAGCGGAGCCGCCGACTATATCGTCAAGCCCTTCTCGGGGACCGAGCTGACGGCGAGGGTCGGGGCAGCCCTGCGCCACAGGGTCGAGCCCGAACCCTTCCTCATGGGGGAGCTGGCCATCCACTACGATCTGCGCCGGGTGACCATGGCTGGGCGCCGGTTGGAACTGACGGCGACCGAATACGAACTGTTGCGCCTGCTCTCACTCCGCGCGGGGCGGGTATTGACCTGCGATTCGTTGCTGCGCCAGATATGGGGCATACACGACCCGGACGACCCAAAGCTGGTGCGCACGTTCGTGAAGCAGCTCCGCCGGAAGCTCGGCGATGACGCGGCCCGGCCCACCTGGATCCTGACCGAGCGCGGGGTCGGCTACCGCATGGCCGCACCCGAAAACCCCTGAGAGCCCTGCGCTTCGGGCCAGGGCGGGCAGCCCCGCTCTGTTCCGGATGTCCGAAGTCGCAGCCTTTGACGCACAGGATGTGAATCCGCTGCGGCAAGACGGATCAGGAGGGTAGGGGCGTGGTGCAGTTTCTGGGCGAGCCGACGGTGGCGCGCGTCCGGGCCTGGCTTCTGGAGGCAGGCCTGACGAAGGGGCCGCTGTTCCGGCCGCTGTTCAAGTCGGGCCGGCTGCGGGAAGGGCGCCTGACGGAGAGGAGCATCCGCCGCATCATCATCCAGCGCGCCCGGGACGCGGGCGTGGAGGGGCGCATCAGCGGGCACAGCCTGCGCGTGGGCAGCGCATTGAGTCTGGCGAGCGCCGGGGCTTCCCTGGCCGGGATGCAGGTCGCAGGCCGCCAGCGATCGCCGGCCATGCCGGGGCGCTACGCCCAGGGACAACTCGCGAAACAGGGCCCGATGGCGAGGCTGCGCTACGGGCGGTGAGGTCCGCCCGTCTTCTCCCGAATATCTCCCTACCGCCTCTTCTTTCTCCGGGCGGCTCTCTCCTCCGGCGCGAAAGTCCACCTCCGGGCGGAGGCCCACTTCTCGAGGTCTTCGAGCAGGTAGCGCACCCGGTATCCGGTGCGAAGAAAATCCGGCCCCTCGCCGCTCACGCGGTAGCGCTCGAGCGTCCTGGGCGAGAGGCCGAGCCAGGCGGCCGCCTCCCGCGTGTCCAGGCGGTTCTCCCCCGTGCGCTCATCGACGCCTCCCGCGGCCCCGGGTTCCACCGCGGCGTCCCACGTCCCGTCGAACGGATCGGGCAAGTCCGCGAGCCTCTCGCGTATGGCGCGGACCTCCTCTCGGGTCGCGCCCGCCGCCATCCAGGCGCGCACCCGGTCGAAGGTCCTGAGATACGGCGAGGCGCCCCGGCGCAGCCTTCCCACGAAGGAGGGGTTCCCCACGGCCTCCTCGCCCAGGATCGAGACCTTGGTCCCGCTCACCGCGAGAAACGCCTCGACCTCGGCCCGCAGGAGCGGTCCCAGGGACGGGTACCCCATGAACGCGAGCACCCGGTCCGCCGTGTCGACCCGCAGGGGCCGCCCCCGGGCCTGCAGTCCCACGAAGCCGGGAACCCCCGGCGCGCCCACCCCGAAGCGCCTCGCGCTCATCCCGCGGCGCGCGCGCCAGAGCGCAATGCTCCGGCGCAGCCGCTCGTCCAGCGGGGCGCCGGTATCGTCGTCGAACGCGGTCATGGCGCGCGAACATAAGGAAAGGACGAGCGCCCGTTCAATCGTTGTTTCCAGCGCGGAAGGTACACCCGGGAAGAGTCCGCGCCTGCGTCCGTGCGCGGGTCGCTCATCGGTTCAGCCTGAAATCAAGGGCGTTTCCCGGAAAACGAGGGTCGCCGGAGAACGCGCAGCGAGACGCTACGGAAAAAAAGGAAGGACGCCGCCTCCCGGGCGAGAGCTCGAAAGCCTCTTTCGTTCACGCCGCAGTGGGCTGTTTCGCGAGTCGTCCCTGCGAATGGCGGTGAACGGTATCTCGAACTGCCGCTGTTCGGGAACTTGCTGTTACGGCCTGGCTGAATGATTGGCTCGAGCGCTCACGGACGATAGCCCGCAGGGATGCGCAGGGGTTATAATGAATCCGCTTGCGGCTTGATTACAGGCTCTGCGGGGCCGGTTCGGAATCGGTTCGGGATCAGGTCGGAAAATGAGTAAACTGAAATAATATCAATACGATAAAGGAATCCTGCACATGACGGAAAACGCCTAGCATTTCCAAATTCCTAGATAATACGATAAATTCACGGGGTTTTTCGATAAATTCCCGAAAATTTCTGACTATGCAAATGATTGTAATAAAAGGAGTTACCATATAAATCTGAGCGTTCCGCACTCAGATATGGCGCAAAAAAAAGTTTTTGGAACCCGCGCATTTGCCCGCAAGCGCCCGCATTTCCTCCCGCACCGCATCACGCCGGCAAAGCCTCATTCATCAATCGGCCTTGACCCCCGCATTCGCGCGCGATTGCCCGCCGTTGCGCACTCGCTCAGGGTATGCGCCGGGGGCGCAGGCGCAAGCGCCCGTCCATAGAGGATGTCATCCTTTTTCGGGCGCGCCGCTCCGGGGTGTGGCGCCATGAGCGGTTGAAACCGCCTACCTTCCCTGGAAATCGGCGGCCCTTTTCTCGAGGAACGCGGAGGCGCCCTCGACCTTGTCCTCGGTCGTCATCAGGCAGGCCTGGCCGAGCCGTTCGGCCACCATGCCGGCCTCGGGGCCGAACTTGAGGCCCGTGTTGATGGCGATCTTGGCGATGCGCACCGCCAGCGGGCCCTTGCTCATCATCTTTTCCGCACACTTTCGCGCGGCTTCGAGCAGTTCCCCGGCCGGGACGACCTGGTTCACCAGCCCGATGCGGTGGGCCTCGCGCGCGTCGATGATATCGCCCGTGAGGATGAGCTCCTTCGCCTTCCCGACGCCCACCAGCGAGGCGAGCCTCTGGGTGCCGCCCGCTCCGGGCATGATGCCGAGGTTGACTTCGGGTTGGCCGAACCGGGCGGTCTCGCTCGCGAGGCGGACGTCGCAAGCCATTGAAAGCTCACATCCGCCGCCCAGGGCGAAGCCGTTGACCGCGGCGATGACGGGCTTCTCGGTCGCCTCGAGCCGCATGAGGGCGCGCTGCGAGGGGGCGGCCAGCCCGTCGATGAGGCTTCGGTCTTTGATCTGGGCGATGTCCGAACCCGCGGCGAAGCATTTATCGCCCGCGCCCGTGAAGATGATGACCCCCACCCCGTCGTCCGCTTCGAGTTCTTCGACTATCGTCCCCACCTCGCGCCAGGTCTGTGGGTCGAGCGCGTTTCGCTTCTCGGGGCGGTTGATGGTGATGAGCGCGATTCCGCCCGATTTTTCGATCAACAGGTTCTTGTAAGGCATTTGGTCGAACTCCTTTTGCGTTGCGTATGTGAGATTCCCCGTCCTGGGGAGAGGTACGTAAGCCCTGATTCGGCGAGAAGATAGCCTATGGCGCGGCGTTCGTCATCCGGCGATGCGGCAGGCGGGATGATCGCCGGGGATCTCAGAACATTTTCTCGCGCCGGGTTCCCCGCCCGATCGATAGCGCATCCCTAAATAAAGAAGAATCAGCGATTTGGAAGGCGGATCCGTGCTGTTAGCAGCCGAGCGGCTTGAGTGCTAGTAGCGCTTGACAAACATTCTCGTTTTCCATATACACTCGCTCAGATATATGGGGCTGTGTGTTCGGGTAGCGCTTTTCCCCGAAGACGACCCCGTAGTTCCAAGTTTTTGGTTCGCATGGCAACAATTACAATCCATAAGGAGGAAGTGATGGCAAAGACCAAAACCAGGATACAGCCTCTTCAGGATCGCATTTTGGTGAAGCGTCTGGATGAGGAAGAGGAACAGATCGGCGGGATCATCATCCCCGATTCCGCGAAAGAAAAACCCCAGGAGGGGGAAGTAATCGCCGTCGGCCCCGGCAAGGTGACCGATGACGGGAAACGGCAGGCGCCCGAAGTGGGCGAGGGCGACAAAATTCTTTTCGCCAAGTATGCGGGCACCGAGGTGAAGTCCGATGGCGAAGAGTATCTGATCATGCGCGAAGACGATGTGCTGGCGGTCATCAACTAGCCGGTTGTCCAACAAATAAGGAGTATTACACAAATGGCGAAACTCATTATTTTTGATGAAGAAGCCCGTTCGAAAATCAAGCGTGGCGTGGATCAGCTGGCCGATGCCGTGAAGGTGACGCTCGGACCCCGTGGACGCAACGTCTTGATCGACAAGAAATTCGGCTCTCCCGCCTCCACGAAAGACGGCGTGACGGTGGCCAAGGAAATCGAACTCGAAGATCAGTTCGAGAACATGGGCGCCCAGGTCGTCAACGAGGTGGCGAGCAAGACCTCGGACGTCGCGGGAGACGGCACCACGACGGCGACCGTGCTGGCCCAGTCCCTGTTCAAGGAGGGTCTGCGCAACGTTACGGCCGGCGCCAACCCCATCGACCTGAAGCGCGGAATCGACGCCGGCGTCGACCAGGTTGTCGGGCAGTTGCAGAAACTCTCCAAACCCGTACGCGACAAGAAAGAGATTGCGCAGGTCGGCACCATCTCGGCCAACAACGACCCGACTATCGGCGACCTCATCGCCGAGGCGATGGACAAGGTCGGCAAAGACGGCGTGATCACCGTCGAGGAAGCCAAATCCATGGAGACTTCGCTCGACATTGTCGAGGGCATGCAGTTCGACCGGGGTTATCTGAGCCCTTACTTCGTGACGAATCCGGACCGCATGGAAGCCGCCTTGGAAGATCCGTATATCCTCTTCCATGAGAAGAAGATCTCCAACATGCGCGACCTTCTGCCGCTGCTCGAGAAAATCGCGAAAATGGGCCGCCCGCTGCTCATCGTCGCCGAGGACATCGAAGGTGAGGCGCTCGCGACGCTGGTGGTGAACAAGCTGCGCGGCACGCTCAACTGCTCGGCGGTCAAGGCGCCCGGATTCGGGGACCGCCGCAAGGCCATGCTCGAGGACATGGCGATTCTCACCGGCGGTAAAATGCTGAGCGAGGATTTGGGAATCAAGCTCGAAAACGTATCCGTGGACGACCTCGGAGAGGCGAAGCGCGTGACCATCGACAAGGACAACAGCACCATCGTCGAAGGAAAGGGCAAGGCCAAGGATATCGAGGGCCGCGTCAAGCAGATTCGCAACCAGATCGAAGAGACGACGAGCGACTACGATCGCGAGAAACTCCAGGAGCGTCTGGCGAAGCTGGTCGGCGGCGTTGCCGTGATTAACGTAGGCGCCGCCACGGAAGCCGAGATGAAAGAGAAGAAAGCGCGTGTCGAAGACGCCCTGAACGCAACCCGCGCGGCCGTGGAAGAGGGTGTCGTGGCCGGCGGCGGCGTCGCCCTGGTTCGCGCCCAGAAGTCTCTGGGCGATGTCGAGGTGGCGGGCGATCAGCTGGTCGGCATCGATATCCTCTCCCGCACGCTGGAAGCCCCGATGCGTGAGATTGCGAACAATGCGGGCGAGGAAGGTTCTCTGGTCGTTCAGCACGTAAAGGGCCAAAAAGGAAACAACGGCTATAACGCGGCGACAGGCGGCTATGAAGATTTGGTCAAGGCGGGCATCATTGACCCGACCAAAGTGGTGCGCTCCGCGCTTCAAAACGCTGCTTCCGTGGCCGGTTTGATGCTCACGACGGAGTGCATCATCAGTGACAAGCCGGAGGAAAATGCGGCTGCTGGTATGCCTCCGGGCGGTATGCCTCCGGGCGGTATGGGCGGCATGATGTAAGTTGTCGTCTCGATGTTCAAAGGGGGCCTCACGGAGGCCCCCTTTTTTTGTGGAGGTTTATTCTGATCCGCTGGTTTGCCTTCTCTCACGTATTCAAGCGATGATGAAGATTGAGCAGAGAGGGACGTATGGCGAAAGATAAACCGAACAAACTTCCTTTCACCCTTTTCCTGATATCGTTATCGTTGCACCTGATCGTATTCGCGGCATCGAGTCATGAATACGTTTGGAGCAAACCCGTCAAGCCAAGCCAGCCTATCAAGTTTCGGGTCGTGTCCGTCGAGAAACCCGAGGAAAAACTTCCCCCGAACCGCCAAAGTCGAAATCTGTCGAATGCCAACCGGAAAGAAAGTGGCGCCGGCAAACCCGGCAAGACACCACGCTTAAGGCGCGAAGACAGAGACCGGCTTCCTTCTCGCAGGGGTATCGTTAGCCCTGAGATAGCGTCTTTGGCGCCAGCCCCAAAACCGAAGGTCCCACCTCCAGCCGCCCTGCCGGTGAGCCCCAAGCCCCCGGCGGTCGTAACACCGAAGCCTGAACCGAAGAAGGTGGAAAAACCACAGGAAAGGAAATCTCCTGAAACTTCGGAGATAACAGAAACGCCCCAGCCGACAGAGACGGCGAGCCTTGCGCCGCCACCAGCGCCTTCACCCAAGACCCCGTCGCCCGCGATTCAAGAAAAGATAAAACCAAAGCCAACGGCAGATGAAACGCCGGGAAAAAAGAAAATAGAATCCCAAACGATTTCCAATATCAAGCCCAAGCCGGTGGTCAAGCAGAAACCGGTAAAACAGGTCGTCAAGAAAGAACCTCGTAAGGGGGACCAGAAGATCGAGGCGAAGGGGGAAAATACCAAAAAGCCGGAAATGGCCGCATCCTCCCCGGCTCCAAAACCGAAGGCCCAAGTTCCCGCCGCCCTGCCGGTGAGCCCCAAGCCCCCTGCGGTCGTAACGCCGAAGCCTGAACCGAAGAAGGTGGAAAAACCACAGGAAAGAAAAGCTCCTGAAACTTCGGAGATAGCAGAAACGCCAAAGCCGACAGAGACGGCGAGCCTTGCGCCGGCGCCCAAGCCTTCACCCAAGACCCCGCCGCCGGAAATTCAAGAAAAGATAAAACCGAAACCAAAAGCAAAGCCGAAGACAGAAGACAATCCGGAAAAGAAGAAAAGAGAGGTCAAAACGCTTCCCCAAAAGAAGCTTGCGCCAAAGCCGGTGGTCAAAGAAAAAGCGGTAAAGAAGGTTGTCAAGGAAAAGCCTCGAAAGGAGAACAAGAAAGTCGAGGCGAGGAAACAGACGAAGGAGAAGGTTGAACTGGCCGCGTTGAAACCGGTTTCTCGACCTGTCCGACCGCGGCCTCCAGCCCCCAAGCGGCCTCAATCCAAAGACCCTTTGGCGCTGTTTCGAGTGAAGCCCCAGCCCAAAGGCAAGCCCAGGCTCCCGAAGTTCGATCTCTCGGATGAGGCGGCGGACAGAATCGCAAAAAAAAGCTTGTCGGATAAAGAGCTGGAAAGAGAAGAGGGCGAAACCATTTCGCTTGACACCCGTGATTTCCGATACGCTTCTTATTTCGCTCACATCAAGAGAAGGATCCAAAACGCCTGGATATGGCCGGCGGAGGCGCAAAAAAACAGGGGCAAGCTGTTGTTGCGCTTTAAGCTGCGGAAAAACGGCACTTTGGAAGATGTGCGTTTAATCAGGTCCGCAGGGGTTCGGATTCTCGATGATTTGGCGATGGCCGCCGTCGCCAAGGCGGCGCCGTTCGAGCCGTTTCCTGAAGGCCTCGAACGCAAGGCGATCACCGCCACGTTCGTGTATGAGTGAGCCGGGAGCGTTGCTCCCGCCTTTGGGGGCGATATATTCGGTTGACACCCGCCGGTGCTGAATTTAGGATGATTTTTTAGCGATTCACCGCTAATCAGAGGATTCCCCCTTGCCCGAATCATCGCCGCGTTTGAGCAAGCAAATCGAAGATTATCTGAAGAACATCTTCAAGCTTCAACAGGAAGCATCTCCGGTCACCACGAGCGCGATTGCCGATTGCATGGAAATATCGGCGGCGTCGGTGACGAGCATGGTCAAGAAACTCGACCAGCAGGGCTTGCTCACATATACGCCGTATAAAGGGGTCGTCTTGAGCGCAAAGGGCGAGAAAGTGGCCCTGGAGATCATTCGGCATCACCGGTTGCTCGAACTGTATCTCAACCAGAAGATGGGAATCGAGTGGGACAAGGTGGATGTCGAGGCGGAAGAACTGGAGCATGTCTTGAGCGAAGAGCTGGAAGCCGTTTTGGACAAGGAGCTCGGCTATCCCACCCTGGATCCCCACGGGGACCCGATTCCCGCCAAAGACGGCACCATGATCGATACGAAGGAAATCGGTCTCCTCTCGCTGGAGGCCGGGCGAGCCACGAAGATTACCCGTGTGCTACAGGACGACCCGAACATATTGCGCTACCTGGGAGAGCTGGGTTTTTTCCCCGAAATCCCCATCGAGGTCATCGAGCAATCGCCTCTCGCCGGCACGGTAACGCTGTTGGTCAACGGAAGCCGGCATACGCTGGGCCGTGATATCGCCTCTCGAATTTTCGCCCTGAACGAATAAATCCGCCATCGTTGGGTTATCGATCATTTTCATGAGGAGAAGACATGCCCCCCAGGAAACAGACGACCAAAAAGAAGCCCGCCCAAAAAGATTTTGATCACCGCTTCCGCGCCACCTACGACAAGGACGTCGAGTGGCAAGAAGACGTGAGCAACGAACTGCTGACCCTACCGCCGGGAGTGAAGGTGAAGATTTTCGCGCACGACCCGGTGATGAAGCGCATCGACATGAAGGTGAAGTTCCCGAAAGGCTATGTGGAGCCTCGCCATACGCACAAGAGCTGGCATTCCATTTTGGTAACCCGGGGCAGGATGTGCGTGGCGGGCAAGGATTTAAGGCCGGGCGATTACGTTTTCGGTTGGGATTTGCCGCACGGCCCGTATGAATATCCCGACGGCTGCGAGGTTTTCGTCGTCTTCATGGGCGACGGCACGCAGCACGTCTGGGAAGAGGAAAAACACCTCAAGCACAAGCTGAAGTGGGAAGCCAGAAGCGCCGCCGGCAAAAAAGCCGTCGCCAAAGGCGATGCGGCCAGGAAGCAGACGTTGGCCGAGAAAAGGGCGGCCGCGAAATCCGGGGCGAAGAGAAAGACGCGTCGCTCGGGATGACGTGATGACGCCGCAGCGAATCGCCGTGATCGGCGCCGGCGCCTGGGGGACGGCGCTGGCGGATTTGTTCTCTGAAACCGGCCACGAGGTGATGCTCTGGGTGTTCGAGGCCGACCTTTGCGCCCGCATGGCCGCCCAGCATGAAAACGACCTGTACCTGCCCGGCGTCGCCCTGCATGAAAACCTGCGCTTCACGCCCGATCTGGCCGAAGCCGCCTCGGCGGGCCAGGACGTCCTCGTGAGCGTGATGCCGAGCCACGTCGTCCGGGCGGTGTGGACGAAGCTCGCGCCTTCGGTTCACGAGGAAACGCTCGTCGCAAGCGCCACGAAGGGCGTGGAAGAGAAAACGCTGCTCCTGCCCACCCAGGTTATCTCCGGGTGTCTCGCCGAGGCGGGCGGCGCCGAGCGTGCCCTCGCATGTCTCTCGGGGCCGACGTTCGCCCGCGAACTCGCGGAGAGAAAACCCACGGCCGTCACGGCGGCGTCGGACGATTCCGGTGCCGCGAAAGCGATTCAGGAAACCCTCTCGACACCCAGTTTCAGGATATACACGGGCGAAGACCCGGTCGGCGCGCAGCTCGGTGGAGCGCTCAAGAACGTCGTCGCCCTGGCGGCGGGCATCGCCGACGGCATGGAACTTGGGCTGAACGCGCGCGCGGCGCTCATCGTGCGCGGGCTGGCCGAGATCGCGCGCCTGGGCGCCGCGATGGGCGGCCGGGCGGAGACCTTCGCGGGTCTGGCGGGCATGGGCGATCTGGTGCTCACGTGCACGGGCGACCTGAGCCGGAACAGGACGGTGGGCGTGCGGCTGGGCGGGGGAGAGCCCCTGCAGAAGATACTCGAATCCATGACGGCCGTGGCCGAGGGCGTATCCACCGCGCCGGCGGCGGTGGGGCTCGCGGATGAGTACGGCGTGG
Source organism: bacterium (assembly GCA_965204535.1). Classification (GTDB taxonomy): domain Bacteria; phylum UBA8248; class UBA8248; order UBA8248; family UBA8248; genus Bin107. The sequence continues at coordinate 229,024 of OZ241996.1, forward strand.
AGATGCCCATATGCCGCGAGGTGCACGCCGTGTTGTTCGAGGGCAGAAGTCCCAAGGACGCCGTGTGCGACCTCATGGCGCGTCCGCTCAGGGCCGAACTCCCCTAGGCGGCCGCGCGCAAATGCGCGCGAGGCGAAAATTTTTTTTGCCGCTGAATCTGAGTACGCGACGCTCATATTTGTACGGTAACCTTTTGTATTACAATCGGTTAAACGGAAAGTAAATTTCAGGAATATACTGAATGGTAACCCTATACTGCGAACCACCACTGAAAACCTTCAGCGGCGGCTCGGCTAGGTGAGTATTTATGTCTACGACAACGATACTATCGGGCGAACAGAATGCCAGACTGTATGAGTTGACAAGCACTTGCGGGGCGGACTCAGGAAGACGCCCCGACAGGAGCGCTCCGAGATACGCAGGAAATGGTATGGACGCCTACCCGATAACCGAGTGCCGCGGTTCGAGAAGGTTGATACTGGACCTCGAGGGTCTGTGGCACTCTGAGATGCTCAAGGGGAATACATGGTGTCTCCCCGGGTCAACCGGAGGGTCCAATGATGAAGGATGGCAGAACGGTCGTCGGTGTGGATACGGCGAAAAGCGTGTTTCAGTTGTACTGGGTCGAGTTGGAGACGGGAAAGAGCATGGCCGCAGCCCTCGGCCGGGTCTCGAAGCGGCTGCCGACGATGGTCGTGGACGCCCTGCGAGAGCAATGGGCGCGCGTGGCTCGGCTCGACGAGGAGGTTCGCGGTATCGAGCGCCGCCTGAAGCTGTGGCACCGGGACAACGCCGCGAGCCGCAGGGTGGCGGAGATCCCCGGAGTCGGTTTGCTGTGCGCGACCGCTTCGGTGGCCGCGATGGGCGATCCCGCCACGTCGGGACCGGCGGCAGGATGCGCGTGCTCGGAATCTCCAAGCGGGGCGACAGGTATTTGCGCACCTTGTTGATACACGGCGCCCGCGCCGCAATCGTTCACGGCAAGGCGTCGCGCGAATGGGTATTGCGCCTGGCCGGACGGCGGCCCCCGAACGTGGTCGTTGTCGCTCTGGCGAACAAGATGGCGCGCACGATCCGGGCCCTGCTGGCCCATAACCCGGGAATACCAGCGAAACTTTGTCGGCCATCCTGCGTGAGCCCGGATGGCGAGAGAAAACACGAAACCGGAAAGGAGATGACACACCAAAGGATTGCGCAAGGCAGGATGAAGTGAGATGGCGAACAGGTCAGACCGCGGCCCGCAAAGTCTGTATGGCAACGAAGGCGAAAACCTTGAAGAGGAAATGAGGCGCGGGTCGGCTGATTCCATCAGGGCCGGCAGGCATGGTGTCCTGTAACGACAGGCCGAATATAAAGCTGCAACCTGATCGTCAGACGCACTGAATCGGTCCTTGTCGTAAGCGTTCGGGCGGGCCGTGATGGACCCGGCGCCGGGCGCATCGCCTCCATCGGATAGAATTTTCCCGGGCGACTGGTAACGCGATTCGACATGTGCTAATGATGTCGGCATGAAGATTCGCGCAGAAGCTGTCGAGACGGAGTTGGCGTTGGCCGAGAGGCCGGATGAGCCATGGCCTCATTCCCCCGGGTTGTCCACAACCGCAGAGGCGTACTGGCGTTCGCTGTACGAGCGCGAGCGTGCGCGCGCGGAGGCGGCGGAGGCGCGCTGCGAGGAGTTGCGTTGGGCGGAAGTGGATTCCCGCTCCCGTGCGGGCAAGCTGAAGCGGCATCTCGACGCCAGCCGGAAGAAGCTCGAGGCGGCCGCCGGGGAGGCGAAGGAAGCCCGCCGCGCGGCGAAGGACGCGCTGTCGCTCAAGGCGGAAGTGGCGCGGCTGGAGAAGCTGCTTGCGGAGGCGGGGGTCGATCCGCGCAAGCGCAGCCCGCTCATGTCGCTGCGCATGGAGGTCGTCCGGCTTCGCAAGGAGCTCTCGGGCGTGCCGTCGCCGGGGGAGGCGGGGCGGCTGCGCAAGGCCCTGGAGGAGCGCAAGGAGACGATTCATGCCCTGCGCAAGGAGGTCGGCCGGCGGGAGAAGGAAGTTGCCCGGCTCGAAGATCGTCTGGCCCTGGAGAAGCAGAAGTCGGCGACCGACAAGGAGACCATTCGGAGCCTGGACGAGGAGGCCATCGGGCTCTACAGGAAGTTGAGGCGATTGCGCGACCAGGCGGAGGTGGTCGAGTCGCTGTCTGCGGAGGTCTACCGTCTTGAAGTCTCCCTGGGGGCCGTAGGCATTGCGACCGAACGGCTGAAGGCGCGGTTGCTGCGCGCTCTCGAGGCGGCGCGCTCGAAGTCGCCGTCTCGTGCAGATGAGGAACTGCGCAAGGCCCTGGGGAGGTCGCGGCGCCAGAAGACGGCGCTCAGGTCGCTGTCGAGGGAGAACGGGCGTCTTCGCAGGGCGCTCCGCAAGTCAGAGACCATCCGGGCGCGGCTGGAGGCCGATCTCGCGAAGCTTCGCGCCACCGGAGCGGTGCTGGCGAGAAGACTGTTCGGGCGCAAGAGCGAACGGCAGGAGAGGCCGCGCTCGGAGCGCAGGCGCGGCCGGCAACCCGGCGCCGCCGGTCATGGCCGCACCCCGCGGCCCGCGCTCGATGAGAGGACCGAAGTTCGCAACCCGCCGGCCGGTGCGCGCGTCTGCGCCGGTTGCGGGAAGCCCTACGTGGCCAATGGCGCCGAGGTCTCCTCCATCTTCGAGATCGAAGTCTCGGCCCACAAGCGCGTCATCCGCCGTCCGAGATGGCGCAGGAGATGCGCGTGCGCGTCGTCTCCGGTGGAAGTGTCGGCGCCCGCCGCGCCGCGCCTGTTCGCGGGCACGCCTTACGGGACGAGCGTGTGGGCGCGCTTCCTGTTCGAGCGCTACGCCTGCTTCCGCCCGCTGCGCCGGGTCGCCGCGTGGCTCTCCGACCAGGGGCTTCCGGTCTCTGCAGGCACACTGGGCGACAGCACGCACCGCTTCACGCCGCTCTTCGAGCCGCTGGCTGCGGCGATCCTCGACCGCCAGAACGAAGCGGCGGTGCGTCACGGGGACGAGACGACGTGGCGCGTTCAGTCGCTTCGCGAACAAGGACGCTCGAGCCGCGCCTGGCTGTGGACCTCGGTCAGCGCAGACTCCGTCTACTTCCACGTCGACCCCTCGCGGAGTGCTGAGGTCGCGATGAAGCTGTTCGGCGCGGCCGGCTCCCATACGGTCATCGTCTGCGACCGCTACAGCGCCTACAAGAAGCTGGCGCGCATTCCCGGGGGTCTGGTGACTCTCGCATGGTGCTGGAGTCACGTCCGGCGCGATTATATCCACTGCGCCGCCGGCGATGAGCGGCTGACGCCGTGGTGCGAGAGATGGATCGAGCGGATTGCCTTGCTTTACCGCCTGAACGAGGCGCGCCTGGCCAGTTACGACCCGGGCGTCGAACGCCAGGATGCGGCGTTCGACGCGGCGCACGACGAATTGAAGAAGGCGCTCAAGGACCTGTTCGCGCAGGCCCGACGGGAGATGGCCGCTCTGCCCGCGCAGGCGCGCGAGGGCAAGGCGCTTCGCTCGCTGCTGAACCACCGCGAGGGGCTGAGCGTCTTCATCGAACGCCCCTCGGTGCCGATGGATAACAACGCCAGCGAACGTGCGCTTCGGGGCCCTGTGATCGGCAGGCGGCTCTCGTTCGGCTCCGACAGCGAGGCCGGCGCCAGGTTTACGGCGATGATGTACTCGGTCCTCGGAACCCTCGCGTCGAACGGGGTCGACCCGCTCCGCTGGCTGGAGGCATGGCTCACGGCCTGCGCGGAGAACGGCGGCCGGGCGCCCGGGGACCTCTCCGCGTGGCTGCCCTGGTCGATGAGCACGGAGCGCAGGCGCGCCCTCACGGCGCCGGGATGACGCCGTGACCGAGTGCCGCTACCACGGACGCGACTTCACGACGGAAGAGATGGCGCTGCTGCGCGAACTGATCGCAGGTCCACCTGCGCTCAACCGCCATGCGCTATCGAAGGAGTTCTGCCGCCGAATCGGCTGGTACAAGCCCGACGGCGGACTCAAGGACATGATGGCCCGGGTGACTATGCTGGCCATGCACAAGGACGGCCTGATCACGCTGCCCCCACCGAAGTGGCGCCAGAACCGGCCCGGGCCGATCGTCTTCGGACCCGACACCGAACCTCCCCTCATCCCGGCGCCTGAGACCCTCGACGAAGTCCGCCCCCTCGATATGCGCGTCGCCGTGCGCGGAACCCGCGAGGGCAGGCTCTGGAACGAGTTCGTCGCCCGCTACCACTACCTCGGCTACAAGACCCTCGTCGGCGCGCAGATGCGCTACGCCGTCCACGACCGGGGCGGCAGGCCCCTCGCCATGCTCGGCTTCTCCACCGCCGCGTGGAAGCTCGCCCCGCGCGACAGCTTCATCGGCTGGACGCCGCAGCTGCGCGAGAAGAACCTCCCCCTCGTGGTCGACAACCCGAGGTTCCTCATCCTGCCATGGATCAGGATCCTCAACCTCGGCTCACACCTCCTCGCCATCATCCGCAGGCGCCTGCCCGAGGACTGGACCGAGCGCTATGGCACGACACCCGTCCTCGTCGAGACCTTCGTCGAGACGCCGCGCTACACCGGCGCCGTCTACAGGGCATCGGGGTGGATTCACGTCGGTATGACCCAGGGGCGTGGACGCTACGACAGATACACGAAACGAGACCAACCGAAAAAGGACATCTGGCTACGACCGTTGCGCAGAAACTGGAAGCAAGTCCTCAACCGGTAAAATCATCCCCCATTCCGGCCCGAACTACTGCTTCAAGGCACTACCATCACGGCCCGCCCGAACGCTTACTCCTTGTCGCCGGGTAGGTGTCCATATAAGTTTGAATCAGCCTGCTTTCGATTTGCTTACTTATTACAGAAAGCGAATCTCAATCGAAATTCCCAAATACAAATACCCGCAATACTTTTAATAAACTACAAGCATTTCACGCTCGCGGGAGATTCCCCAGCCTCTCTAAACGGACGAAACATCGGTTCGAAATTGTCCGCTCCTTGATTGGAACAGGTTCCACTGTCGTGACTCCGGACTTCTGGAAAGTGTTCTCGACGTTTTCTTTGTAGAAAATGTATATAGCCCTCGACCGGCTTAGGCTCCCTCCCAAAACCTGCTAAGATAACGCCAAACACTTCATGGAAAAGGGAATCGCCGAAAACCCGGGATTCTCCCTCGAATCAGGTGGAGTCTTTGCAGTGTCCGAACCATTCTTGCCGCTCGCGCGCTTCAAGGTGCTCGACCTCACGCAGGCCCGCTCGGGGCCAACGGCGGTGCGCCAACTCGCTGACTGGGGAGCAGAGGTGGTCAAGATCGAGCTTCCCGCCTCGATGGGAGTGGACGTGATGGGCGGGCGCAGGCACGGGTTCGATTTCCAGAATCTGCACCGCAACAAGAAAAGTCTCACGCTCAACCTCAAGACCGAAAAGGGCAAGGAGATTTTCTTCGAACTGGCGAAGAACGCTGACGTCATCGTCGAGAACTACCGTCCCCGCGTGAAGAAGCGCTTGGGCGTCGATTATGAGACCGTGCGGCGGGTGAACCCCGGAATCGTCTACGGAAGCATTTCGGGTTTCGGGCAAGCGGGTCCCTACGCCGAGAGGCCGGGGCTGGACCAGATAGCCCAGGGAATGAGCGGGCTGATGTCGGTCACCGGCGCGCCGGGGGGCGGGCCGATGCGCGCCGGCGTTCCGGTTTCTGACTTGTCCGCGGGCATAATTCTCGCTCAGGGGATACTGATGGCTCTGCTCGATCGTGAGAAGACGGGCAAGGGGCGGTGGGTGCACACCTCCCTGCTCGAAGCGCAGATCCAGATGATGGACTTCCAAATGGCGCGCTACCTGATGGCGGGGGAGGTCCCCGGCCAGGCGGGCAACAATCACCCCACGTTCATTCCCACCGGCGTGTTCGAGACGGCGGACGGCCGTATCAACATCCAAGCGGGCGGGCAGCGTTTGTGGGAGCGCTTGACAGTGGCGCTCGGCGCGCCGGCGTTGGCGGAAAATCCCGACTACGCGGATAGAGAGAGCCGCCTAAGGAACCGAGACGCCCTGAATGCGCGCATCAACGCCCTGACGTCTCAGAAAAAAACCGGAGAATGGGTGGCGCTCCTGAACGAGGCGGGGATTCCATGTGGCCCCATCTATTCGGTGGATCAGACGATGGCGGACCCTCAGGTCGAGACGCTGGGCATGGCGCCTGAAGTCCATCATCCCGCACTCGGGCGGATGCGCGTCGTCGGCCAAGCCCTCAAGATGAACAATAGCCCCCAGCCCATGCGCTCCGCAGCGCCCGAGCCGGGCGAGCACACCGGAGAATTGCTGAAGGAACTCTTGGGCTATGACGCGGCCCAAATCGAGGCGTTGCGCGAGGAGGGCGTGGTGTGAAGCCGGGCACGGAGAAGATGATCGCGAAGGTTGAGGACGAAATCGGCTGGATGGTCTTCAACAACCCCGAGAAGAGAAACGCCGTGAGCCTCGATATGTGGGAGGCGATTCCGGGGATCATCGAATCCTTCGAGGCGGACGATGCGGTACGCGTCGTCGTCATGCGCGGGGCGGGGGAGAAGGCCTTCGTCTCGGGAGCCGACATTTCCGAGTTCGAGAAGAGGCGAAACGACCCCGGGAAGGTGAAACATTATTCGAGCGTGTTGTGGCGCGCCAAGCGCAGCCTGACGGGTCTGCGAAAGCCCCTGATCGCCATGATCCACGGCTACTGTCTGGGCGGCGGCCTGACGCTCGCCCTGAGCGCGGACATTCGCATCGCTTCCGAAGACGCCCTCTTCGGGGTTCCGGCGGCCCGGCTCGGCATGGCCTACGGGCACGAGAGCATGCGCGAACTCATCGCGCTGGTGGGACCCGCGCGCGCCAAGGAGATGACCTTTTCCGCAGAGCGGTTTTCCGCCCGGGAGGCGCTCGATTTCGGCCTCGTGAACCGCGTGGCGCCGGCGGAAGAACTCGAAGCAAGTGTCCGCGCCCTGGCCGCTAAAATCGCGGCGAACGCCCCCTTGTCCGTCCGGGCGTACAAGACGGCCATTGCGGAAGCCCAGAAAGACGAGGCGAAACGCGACCTGGAAGCGGTTCAGGCGGCCGTGCAGGCGTGTTTCGAGAGCGCGGACTACATTGAGGGAAGAAAGGCCTTCATGGAGAAGAGACCGCCCCACTTCACGGGGCGCTAAGAGGTTGTCTGTTTGTATGTTTTTTAGGAGATAAGAAATGGGCGGTTTTTACGATCTGCAGGAAGTGGACTACAAACAGCTCGAGGGCTACAAACGCCGGGTGATCGTGGGTGAGAACCTGATGCTCGTCTATGTCGAGCGCGAGGCCGGCTCCACCACGGAGCACAGCCACCCCAACGAGCAGATGATCTATCTCTTGGAAGGCCGGGCGCGCTTCCGCCTCGGGGATGAGGAGCGCGAGATAAAGGCGGGCCAGGCGATACACGTCGAACCCGGTCTCGTGCATCAGGTCGATGCGCTCACGCCCATCCGCTACATCGGAATCTACAGTCCGCCACGCGAGGCGCTCATTCCGGGGAACGAGGGGTAGGGTTTCGGGCCGCGTTGTCAGGTAGCGCGGTCTTTTTCTATCGAAAGGAGAAAGAAGGTGGCCAAAGCCATAGGACGCGCCGATTGGTTCGCGTATTTCCCGGAAGACTACCGCTGGTCGGCGGCGGTGAGCATGGCGTGTTCCGTCTCCTACTGGGGCGGGGCGGCGATGGGGGAGATCGATCAGGTCGGAAAGCGCTTAAAAGACAAGGTGGGAGACGATGAAGCCTGGTTCGATGAGTGGAGCGGGATGGGAGATCGGGTGCGGAGGCTGGGACTGGCCGCGGAGCGCAAAGGAAACGACTTGACCGCCGCGGCGCTCCTGAAGCGCGCCTGCACCTACTACCAGCTCGGCGAGCGTTTCCGCACGCCCAAGGACAGGAAGGCGCTCGCGGCGTACAGGAAATCGCTTGATTGCTTCGAGCGTTTCGCCCGCCTGACGGATTCACCCCGAATCGAGCGCGTCGAGATTCCCTTCGAAGGAGATGCCGCACTGCCCGCCTGGCTGGTTCACGCCGAGAACACGAAAAAGGCGAAGCCCCCCGTCGTGGTGTATTTCGACGGCTTGGACGTCACCAAGGAAATCCAGTACATGCTCGGCGTCGAGGACATCGTCCGCCGGGGGATGAGCGTGCTCATCGTGGACGCGCCCGGCAACGGCGAGTCCATCCGCTTCCGAAAGCTCTATCTCCGCTACGACCACGAGGCGGCGGGCGGGGCCGCGCTCGATTATCTCGAAACGCGCGACGACGTGAACGCGAAGCGCGCAGGCGTGATGGGCATCAGCCTGGGCGGGTACTACGCTCCCAGAAACGCGAGCATGGAGAGGCGCTTCAAGGCGTGTGTGGGCTGGGGGGCGGAGCCTGATTATCACGAGCGCTGGAAGCGGCGCATCGAGGCGCAGTACAAGAGCGCGCTCTCGGTGCCTCCGCACCACATCCTCTGGATACTGAACGCCAAGACGGTGGAAGAGGCGCTCGAAAAACTGGAGGACTTCCGGCTCGACGGCGTCGTGCAGAAGATGCGCTGCCCCTATCTTCTCGTGCACGGCGAGGACGATCAGCAGGTTTCCTTGGAAGCGGCCCGCGCGCTGTTCCGCCTGGTGGGTTCCAAGGACAAGACCCTGCGCGTGTTCAGGAACGAGGAGGGCGGCGCGCAGCACTGCCAGATGGACAACGTGCCCATCGCCGTTCCCTACATGTGCGACTGGCTCGCGGAGAAGCTGAAGGCCTGACCGCCCTGAATCATGAGGCGGCGAAGCGCTCGCAGATGGCCGCCATGTATTTCGCGCCCTCGATCAGGTGCTCGATCTTGAGGTTCTCGTTCACGCTGTGCGTGCGCGCGGTGATGTAGCCCACGCCCGTCGAGCACAGCGGAATCCCCAGGTGGCGGATGATCGTCCAGGTCGGCGTGCTCCCGCTGCCGAAGGGGTTGATGATCGCCTCCTTGCCGTAGACATCCTGTGAGGCCGCTTGGCACGCCTTGACGACCGTGCTTTCGGGGTCGCTTTTGGCGGGGAAGGAGCCCGGCCCCAGCATCTCGACCTCGATGTCCGCAAAGCCGTGCTCCTCCAGATGGCGGCGCACGCAGTTGTAGATGTGCTCGGGCGTCTGGGCCACCACGAGGCGGCAGTCGATCTTCGCGCTCGCGCGTCCCGCGACGATGGTCTTTCGCCCTTGGCCGGTGTAGCCCGCGTTGAGGCCTGCGATGTTGAAGGTGGGATTCGTCAGATGCCGTCTCGGCAACTCCTCTCCCGGCAGATCGAGAAGAAAACGCCTGAGTTCGAATTTTTCCATCCGCGCCTCGGCGTCATAGGATTTTATCTTCTCGATCAGCGCCTCTTCGGTCTCGTTCAGGGGGACGACCTCATCGTAGTATCCATCGATCAGGATGTTCTCGTTCTCGTCTTTCATCGTGCCCAGCGCCCAGGTGAGCCGCCAGCCGGCGTTCTCGTAAATCTGGGCGTGGCTGCTGTGAAAATCCACGTTCGCCGTCTGGCAACTGAGCTCGATATAGCACATCCCCTTGTTGCCGAGTGAGAGGACGGGGGCGTCCTCGCGGAAGGTGTCCTCCCAGACGCAGCCGTCGGCAGCCAGGAGTTCCTTGTTCTCGGGCACGAAGTGGCGCAGCGAGGGGCTGCTCATCTCCTCGTTGCCCTCGATCAGGTACTTCACGTTGCAGGGAAGCTCACCGCGCACCGCCAGGAAGGCCTCAAAGGCGGCCAGACGGCTCATGATGTTGCCCTTGTTGTCCGTCGCCCCACGGGCGAAGACGTGGCCGTCCCGAATCGCGGGCTCGAAAGGCGGGCTTATCCATTCATCCACCGGATCGGGCGGCTGGACGTCGTAGTGGTTGTAGAAGAGAAGCGTCTTGTCGGAGCGCCCCGGCAGAAAGCCTGTGAAGATGGGGTTGTGCGAGGTTTCATGCCGGGTGACGTCGAAGCCGGTTCTTTCCAGGCGCTCCTGGGTGAGTGCGGCCATGCCCTCTATCCCGATGTGGGTGGTGGAGATACTCGGCTGGCGGCAGAGCTCGCACAGATCCTCCACCGTCTGCTCTGCGTGCGCGTCGATGTAGGCGAATACGTCGGAAAGCGCTCCAGTCGTCATGGTTTCTCCTCACGGCGTCATCGAGTGGATTCATGTTATAGGTGGATATATCATAGCCTGAATCTTCATCAACATTCACTTGGCCGGAGCGAAGCGGCCATCTGGCGCGGGAGGCGGGATTTTGGCGGATATGCCGGTGGAGGCGAACTGGTTCACGTATTTTCCGGGAGAGTACCGCTGGTCCTCGGCGGTTTGTTTCATGATTTCATGCGCCAGATGGGGCGCTTCGGAGATTGGCGAGATCGACCGGGTGGGGCGTCGGCTCGCCCAGGAGCCGGGAGATGACGAGGCCTGGTTCCGCGAATGGGTGCGCATGGGCGACCGCGTTCGCAAGCTCGGTCTGGCGGCGGAGAATGAGGCTTCGAGCTTCACCGCGGCCGCCCATCATCTCCGGGCGTGCGTCTATTACCAGATGGGCGAGCGCTTCCGCACGCCCAAGGACAGGCGTGGCCACACCGTCTTCAGGAAATCGCTCGATTGTTTTCAACGCTTCGCCAGCCTGACGAACAGGCCGCGAATCGAGCGCGTCGAGATTCCCTACGAGAGAGGCGCGTCGCTGCCCGCCTGGTTCGTCCACGCCGAGAACACGAGAAGAAGAAAGCCGCCTGTCGTGGTCTTTTTCGACGGTCTCGATAACACCAAGGAACTCGTCTACGTCCGGGGGGTGGAGAGCCTGGTCGCGCGCGGGATGAGCTGCCTCGTCGTGGACGGGCCGGGTTCGGGCGAGGCGGCGCGTTTCAGAAACCTCTACCTCCGCCATGACTATGAGGTCGTGGGCTCGGCCGCGCTCGATTATCTCGAAACGAGAGGGGACGTGAACGCGAGGCGCGCAGGGATCATCGCGTTAAGCGCGGGGGGATACTACGCGCCCCGGGCGGCGAGCATGGACCATCGCTACAAGGCCTGCGTCGCTTGGGGAGCGATCTGGGACTACCACGCCACCTGGAAAAAGCGCCTCGCGGCCTGGGGGACGTCGCTGCACGCGGTGCCCGACCACCACATCCTGTGGATCATGGATGCGAAGACGCCGGCAGAAGCGCTCGAAAAGCTCGAGGGCTTTCGCCTCGACGGCGTGGTGCAGAAGATGCGCTGCCCCTTCCTGCTGGTCCACGGATCGGAGGACAAGCAGATACCCATGCGCGATGCCAGGAAGCTCTTTAACGCCGTGGGCTCCAAAGACAAGACCTTCAAGGTATTCAAGGCGAAAGAAGGCGGCGCGCAGCATTGCCAGCGCGACAACATGACGCTGGGGACGACCTACATCTATGACTGGTTGCAGCAGAAACTGGGGGTTTGAGAGCTATTCCGTCAGCCGCTTCATCTTGGGGTCGAGCGTGTCCCGGAGCCAGTCGCCCAGCAGGTTCACGCTCAGCACCGTCAGCATGAGGATCATGCCCGGGAAAAACGCTATCCACCACGCCGTGTCGATGTATTCGCGCCCACGGGATAGCATCCCGCCCCAGGTAGGCGTCGGCGGCGGAACGCCCACGCCGAGGAAAGAGAGCGCCGCCTCGATGATGATCATCCGCCCGAGATAGAGCGTGGCGATGACGATGGCGGGCGAGAGCACGTTCGGCAGCACGTGCATGAACAGGACGCGGAAGGTCGAGCACCCCGAGGCCTTCGCCCCCGTGATGTATTCGACTTCCTTCACCGACAAGACGGTGCCGCGTATCACGCGCGCATAGACGATCCACGTTCTGATGGCGATGGCGAGGATGACGTTCCTCAGGCTCGGCCCTAGGATGGCGACGATGCTCATGGCCAGGAGGATGAAGGGTATCGAGAGCGCCGAGTCGATGATGCGGCTGATGATCGAGTCGATAATTCCGCCGAAGTAGCCGGCCACGATACCGAGCGTGATACCGATAAAGCCGCTCACCACGACGGCGGCGAATCCCACGATGAGCGATATGCGCGCGCCCCAGATGATGCGGCTCAGCATGTCGCGCCCCTGCTGGTCGGTTCCGAGCAGGTAATAGTTGCCCGCCGCGTCGGTGAATCCCGGGGGCTTCAGGAAGATTCTCAGGTTCTGATCGTAGGGGTCGAGCGGCGCGAAGAACTCGGGCACGACGGCCCAGAGGAACACGATGACGAGGGTGATCAGACCGAACAGCGCGGGCGGGCGGCGCCTCAGGTCCCGCATGGCCAACTGGAAGTTTGATGGCCCGCGCGGTTCTTCGGCTTCCTCCGCGAATTCGCCTATCGTCGCTTGCTGTTCCTGAGCCAAAACCCTCTCCCCTTAGCTGTAGACGATGCGCGGGTCGAGCCACGCGTAGATGATGTCCACGATCAGGTTGATGATGACGAAAATGAGCGCGAGCAGCGTCACCGCCGCCTGGACGACGGGATAATCCTGGTTGTTGATGGCGTCGATGACCAGAAAGCCCACGCCCGGCCACGCGAAGACGGCTTCGGTCACGACGGTGCCGCCGAGCAGCACGCCGAGTTCGAGCCCTATCAGCGTGACGACGGGGATGGAGGCGTTCTTGAGCGCGTGGCGCACGACGACCAGATACTCCGAGACGCCCTTCGAGCGCGCCGTCTGGATGTAGTCGCTGCCCAGCACCTCAAGCATGCCCGAGCGCACCACCCGCATGATGCGCGCCGTCTGGTAGAGCCCCGCCGTCAGCGCGGGGAGGATGATGTACTCCCATCCCTCGTATCCCGATGTGGGCAGCAGGTCGAGGGCGACGGCGAAGACGAGGATGAACATGAGGCCGAGCCAGAAGTTCGGCATCGACTGGCCGAACATCGAGCCGACGGAGCTGACGTGGTCGATCCAGGTGTTGCGGAACGTGGCCGACAGGATGCCGGTGGGCAGGGCGACCACGATCGAGATGATGACGGCGACGATGGCCAGGTCAATGGTCGCCGGAAAATGCTCCAGCACCAGGTCCACGGCGGGGAGCTCGTGGCGGAACGAATAGCCGAAATCCGCCCGGAGAACGCCCTTGCTCTTCCCGAAGCCGAAGAGGAAGTTGTAGTACTGCACGTGGAGCGGCTTGTCGAAGCCCATCGCCTTTCGGAACTCGGCCACGTCCTCGAGGGTGGAATCCTCGGGCATCAGCACGTCGGCGGGGTCGCCCGTCAAGTGCAGCATCACGAAGACGACGACCAGCACCACCTTGATGACGATCAGGCTTTGGAGCAGCCTGCGGATGACGTATGCCCGCATGTTTCGACCTTTCCTGACGCGCTCTCTCGTGAGCCGGGCAACCGACCACGCGAGGCGGGGTCTCCAATATCTTCCTGGATGCGCTCTGCTCCGGTGCGGAAAATGAGGAAGACGCCGCTTGTGCGATAAAGACGTATTTCTCTATAATGCCGTTCAATCATTATAAGTCGAAGGGATTGATGCTTGTCAAATTGAATGCCCGTCCCGCTTGAATTGCGCCTGTCCGAGCGGTGAAGGCGTTCCCGGGCGGGGCCGATTACCGGGGCGCGGATCATGCGCCGCGTTAGCTGTTTTTGCAGCAGGGTATTGGAAGGAAGTTTTCGTCTGTTTTCGGATTCTCGTTACGACACGAAAGGGAGGATGATTCACATGCGTAAATGGATGGTTGTTCTGCTGGCGGTTCTCATCGTCGGCGCAGGCCTCATGAACGCGCCGAAGGCGCATTCGATGACCTCGGGCAAACTGGTGATCGCGCTTCCGGGCGTCACGCCCACGATGGACCCGCATCCCAAGTCGAACTTCATCGGCACGATGCTCTGGCGCTGGTCGTATGACACGCTGGTCTCCGCCGAAGCGGGCACGGGCAAACGCCAGCCCTGGCTCGCCACCAAATGGAAGATCCACAGCCCCAAAAAGGTGGAGTTCTGGCTGCGCAAGGGCGTGAAATTCGCCGACGGCTCCGAACTCACGTCGGAGAACGTGAAGTTCTCGATGACGCGCATCATGAACAAGAAAAGCCGTCAGCGGGTCTTCTTCAAGGCGTTCGACCGCATCGAGATTATCGACTCGCACCGCTTCATCTGGCACAGCAAGGTGCCCGACAACGGTCTGTTGAACCGCCTGGGACGCTTCGGCCACATCATGTCCTTAAAGGCGAAGGGCTTGGAATGGTCCGTTATTTCCAGAAAAACCTTCGGTTCGGGCCCCTACATCCTCAAGGAATGGACCAAGGGCCGCAAGATGGTGTTCGAGGCGAACCCCAACTGGTGGGGCAACTCGCAATATCCCAACCGGGCGAAGACCGTCATCGTGCGCGGCATTAAAGAGGCCACCACCCGCGTGAAGGCGCTCCAGAAGGGCGAGGTAGACATGGTCATGAAGGTCAAGCCCCAGTTCATCCCACAGCTTGAAAAGGACAAGAAGCTGGCCGTGGCCGACGTGCCCGCCGTGCGGATGATGTTCGTCTCCATGGTGACGCGCCAGGGCGGCCCCTTCGCGAACCAGAAGGTGCGCCTCGCCGTCAATTACGCCATCGACGCCGAGCTTCTGCGCACGACCTTCCTGGCCGGAAAGGCCAAGATTTGGGGTTCGCTCTACCATCCGTGGAACTTCGCGGGCTACAACCCCAAGGACAAATGGTACGGCTTCGACCTCGACAAGGCGAAAGCCCTCATGAAGGAAGCGGGCCACGAAAAAGGCTTCAAGGCGACCATCTACGGCACCATCGGGCGTTATCCGGGTGACGTGAAGACCTGTGAGGCCATCGCCGGCTTCCTGAAGCGCATCAAGATCGACACCACCTGCCGTTCGATGCCCTTCCCGCTCTGGAAGAAGACGCGCAAGGCGTTCCAGAAGAACAAAAAGGGCGTGGCGCTCTTCCTGCAAGGTTACGGAAACGCGGGCGGCGACCCGGGCGGCATCACGCGGGCGACCTCCACCTGCCGGGGTCACTCCAGCGTTCACTGCATGAAGGACGTGGATGCGGCCGTCGACAAGGCGGCGGCCACCGCCGACCTCAAGGCGCAGCACCTCGAGTTCCAGAAGGTGACCGCGCTCATCAAGAAGAAGGCGATGTTCAAGATTCTCTACAAGACGAACGACATCTTCGCCTACAAGAAGGCGCTGGGCTTCAATCCCAGGCACGATGAGACGTTCCTCGCGTGGGAAATCGACATGAAGAAGTTCAAGAACTAGCGCGAGCGGCTTCAAACCGCGGGGGAGCGGCATGCTCCCTCGCGGTTTTTTTTGAACGCACACCGGAGGGCCACGCCATGCAATTCGGCCTCATGCTCAGGGGCAACTTCGCCCGGGAAGACGACATGCGCGCGCGTCTCGAGGAACATTTGGAACAGGTGCGCCTCGCGCGCGATCTGGGCTTCGCCTCCATCACCAAGGGTTCGCACTACAGCACCCATCCCTTTCAGGGTTTTCAGCAGCTTCCCTTCCTGACGCGCGTATCCGCCGAGGCGCCCGAGATGCGCCTCGTCGCAGGAATAATTCTCCTCCCGCTGCACAAGCCGATCGATCTGGCCGAACAACTCGCGACCATCGACATCATCTCCGGCGGCAAGCTCACCGTGGGCGTGGGACTCGGCTACCGCGACGTGGAGTTCAAGGCATTCGGAACCGGCAAAAAGGAGAGTCTCAGGCGCTTCAACGAGAACTTAGAGGCCATCCGCCGCCTCTGGACGGAAGAGAAGGTCTGGATGCGGGGCTCGCACTTCGAACTCGACGGCGCGTCGTGCTCGGCCAGGCCGCTCCAGAAGCCGCATCCCCCCGTCTGGATCGGCGCGAACGCGGATGCGGGGATTAGGCGCGCGGGTCGCCTGGGTCTTCCCTGGTACATCAACCCCCACAACCGGATGGACACCATCGAGCGGCAGATGGACGTCTTCCGCGAGGCATTGGAAGAAGCGGGCAACCCGTTGCCTCAGGAAATCCCCATGCGGCGTGAGGTGTTCGTGGCCGAAAGCAGGGAAGAGGCGCTCCGCCTGTGCGGACCGTACTTAAAGAAAAAATACGACTCCTACCATGAATGGGGGCAGGACAAGGCCATGCCGGAAGGGGACAACGATTTCGGCGTCTCCCTCGACAGCCTGCTCGACAACCGCTTCATCCTGGGCGCGCCCGACGACGTGGCCGATCAAATCGCCCATCTCGCAAAGCGCCTGGGCGTGAACCACCTCATCATCAGCCTCCAGTGGCCCGGCATGCCCCACGCCATGGCGCTCGACACCATGCGCCTGATGGCGGAGGAGGTGTTTCCGAAGGTGTGGCGGGAGGTGGGGGTGAGTGAGTCCACCGAAAAGGAAACGGGATAATGGCATCTGGAAAGATAGTTTGCGAGGATCACTACATCGACGCTTTCGACAATGGCATCAGGCTCCACGTTCGAGAGAAACGTCCCGGGGGCAAGCGCCGCTTCACGCCCGCCGAGACGCTCCTGATGGTGCACGGGCGCGGACCGGCGGCCCCCGTGGTGTTCGACCTGCCCGTGCCGGGGTATTCGTGGATGGATCGCTTGGCCGGGCGCGGCTACGACGTATTCGCCCTCTCGGTGCGCGGGTTCGGCTGGTCGAGCGACCCGCCCGAGATGATCGAAGACCCGGTCGGCAAGCCGCCCGCCATTCGCGGCCATACCGCGGCGCGCGACATCGGGGCGGCGGTGCGCTTCATCCGAAACCTGCGCGAGGTGGAGCGGGTGAACATCCTGGGCCGCTCGTGGGGCTCGACCACGGTTCCCACGTTCGCCTCGGCCCACAACCCCCAGGTGCGCAGGGTGGTGCTCTACGCCCCCTACTACGCGGGCGTGAACCCCGAGCGCGCCGCGCAGTTCGAGGACCCGGAACGACCCGGCCACTTCAACGAGAAACTCGGCGCGTGGTTCTGGACGAGCGAAGCCGACCTCCACAGGCGCTGGTGGGGCCATATTCCGGGGACGCGGCATCACCGCTGGCGTGAGCGCCATGTGGTGCGGGCGGTATGGGAGACGCGCCTTAGCTTCAGCCCCGAGGGGGCGAAGCGGCGGCCCTCGGCGGTGAAATCGCCCAACGGCTCTTATGCCGATCTGTTCGATCGCGCGCGGGGAATTCCCGCCTACGACGCGGCGAAACTGCGCTGCCCGGCGCTCTTGATTTTCGGCGACCACGACGGATCGGCGAACGAGGCCGAGGCGTGGGATCTGTTCGAAAAGCTCGTGAACAGCCGGGGCAAGCGCTTCGTCGTCATCGGCGACGGCACGCACTACATGGAATGGGAAAAGCGCCGCGAGGAGTTATACCGCGAGGTGGAGAACTTTCTGGAGAGTTGAGGGGGGGTGGCTCGCGGTGACTCCCACAGGAGACGGCCCATGAAGGCGATGCGCGTGCAGGCATTCGGTCTGGATACTCCGATGCGGCTGGACGAGGTGGATGAGCCTGCGCCCGCGCGGGATGAGTTATTAGTGCGGCTCCGCGCCGCGGGTGTGAACCCGAGCGACGTCGCCACCCGATCGGGCAAGAGCCACCACTCAGGCCACCATACGCCGCCTTATATACCCGGTCTGGAAGCCTCGGGCGAGGTGATCGGGGTCGGCGAGGGTGTCCAGGGCTTCGAGGTAGGCCTGCGCGTGTTCGGCGCCTGTGCGGGCGGGGCTTACGCGGAGGTGGTGCGTCTGCGCGCTCCTGCAGCGGCGGTGGTTCCCGATAACATGACGCATGAAGAGGCGGCGGGCGTAACGCTTGGCCTCAGGACGGCATGGAACGCGCTCGTCATCAAAGCCAAAGCCGGGCCGGGGGAGAGCGTACTGGTGCAGGGCGGCGCGGGCGGCGTGGGTTCTGCGGCGATACAACTCGCGCGGCGCATGGGCTGCCGCGTGTTCGCCACGGTGAGTTCTGAGGAGAAGGCGGCGTTCTGCCGGGAGCTGGGCGCGGAGGAGACGATAAACTACCGCCGGGAGGATTTCGCCGAGCGTTGCCTCGCGCTGACGGACGGGCGCGGTGTGGACGTGATCATCGAGAGCGCCGGCTTCGATAATTTCGACAAGGACCTCGACGCGGTCTGCGTGGACGGGCGAATCGTCCTGATGGGGGCGGGACTCGGGAAGGATCAGTGTGCGGGTTTCCGCGTCCCCGCCGTGATGACGAAGGACGCGCGGGTCTTCGGCGTCACCGGCGTCAACCTCGCACGTAAGATGCCGGAAGTGGTGCCGCGCTTCCTCCCGATGCTGCGGGACGGGAGTTTCAAGGTGCACGTGGGGGCTGCCTTCCCGCTCGCCGAGGCCAACGCGGCGCATGAGTTGATGCTGAGCGGGAAATTCCTCGGGAAAATCGTCCTCACGCCTTGAGGGGAAAAACTTGTCTTCTCCCTAGAGTTTCTCCACAAACCAGTCCAGTATAAAACTTCTGCCCAGTTCGATGTTGTCGAAGTGGCAGTGCTCGGCCCCGCCCTCCTCGTGCGTGAAGATGCGGATGGTTTTGTCCTCAGCACCCACGGCGTCATAGAGCTTTTGCGCTTCCGAGGCGGGCGTCTGGCGGTCGCCCTCCCCGTGGGTGATGAGGAACGGGCACTGAATCTGCGCCGCCTCTTTCTCGATGGTGAACTTCTTCATCTCTTCCAGCACTTCATCGGCGGTCTCCACCCCCAGCACCCAGAGGATCTGGAACTTGGGACTGGGCCGGAACTGTCCGATGCCGGTGGGGACTCTCAGGCGCTCGTACCAGATGGGGTAGTAATCCCCGTGTCCCGCCCAGGCGGCGCAGGCTTTGATCCGCTTCTCGAACGCGGCGATTCTCGGCGCGTAGTACCCACCCATGCTCAAGCCCACCAGGCCGATGCGGCTTGCGTCCACGTCGTCTCTGGTTTCCAGATAATCGACCAGCGCGGCACCTGGAACCTCATAGTCGTGCCGGGTGCGGATGTTTCTCAAGCGAAGCGCCTCGCCGATGCCCGGCGTATCGACGATGAGACACGCCATCCCCCGCGCGATGATGTCGGCCGCCGCCATGAAGTACTGGCTCTCCTTCGTGCTGTCGAGACCGCCCACGAAGATGACGACGGGGTAGTCCTTCCCGTCGCGCTCAGGCTTCATGAAAAACCCCGGCAGGGTCCGACCCTCGTAGGGAACCTCGATTTTCTCCAGATTGAGGGCGTTGTCGTTCGCGATTGCCTTATCGAAGCACGCGAGCGCCTTCTTGTAGCTCGGTATCTTCTTCCCGTTCGTGGGCGGCAGGAAGCGCTCGCCGTAGAGATAGTAGTTGCAGGCGCGGAAAAAGGCGCGGGAGGCCGTGAGGCGGTTTCCTCTCTCCTGGGCTTCCGCGCCGATGCGTTCCACACGCGCCGCCATGGCCGTCCATTCGCGGTGCCACGCCTCGTTGTCGGCAGGGTCGGTGCCCTCCAGGTTTTTGGCGATGCGGTCTATCTCGTCCACGCTCCCCCCGCAACTCAGCGAGATGTTAGTGACGAACGAGCGCATGTAGTTTCCCGGAAAAAATTCGTGCATGGGGTCTTCCTCTTGATTTAGAAGGGGTCGTCTTCGGGCGGCGCTTCGGGGGCCTGCTCGCCCGCGGGCACGCCCTTGAGACTCCAGGAGGTGTCCTTGACGTAGATGGTCTCCATGTCTTCGAGAGCGATGGTCGAGTGCACGGCGTTCGGCGGTATATGGACCACGTCGCCGGGACCCGCCAGGTGTTCTTCTCCATCGACCGTGATCTTCTGGTGTCCTTTGAGCACGTAGATGAACTGCTCGCAGGGGTGATAGTGCGGCTCCGCCCGCGTGCCCCTGGGCCGCCTCCTGTGGCAGAAATACATGCGCTCGCCCTTGATAGACTTCCCCCGGTTGCTGGAGAGGTTCGGGTTGTGCTGCACGATGGGTAGATCCTCGAAGCGATAGACGGGCATGGCGCTCCTCTCGGGATAAGGCCGGTGATTTCGCCGCCGCCCGGGATTTCCATCTCCGTAGAGACGGGCGTCTCGGCGGGACGCGGCATATTCGTGACGATTCCCGGCAACCTAGCGAGGGGCATTATTCGTGTCAAGGAGAGCGTTTCGCCTGGTCCCCGTATTCATGAAAACCGGGGTATTCTTTCCCCGCGTCCAGCAATCCATCATTGAATCCGCATGGTGATGTTGTCGAACGCATCCCTGGCGATGGTGAAATCGGGAGGAACGAGAATGGTGGCGTCGAACTCCTGGAGAATGAACGGTCCCTTTTTTATGGATTCATCGAGCATGGTGCGGTTGATGAGTTGCGCGGCGACCCAGCCCATCTCCGCGCCGAAATAGGCTCGCTGCTCGCCCGTCCTGGTGTTCAGGTTTTCAGGGAAGAGGAGCGAGTCGGGGAAACGCGGCGTTTCGGGTACGCCCGTGGCGACGAGATGGAGATTCACCAACTCCACAAGTCCGTCACCTCCCCGGTGACCGTAAGTGCGTTCATGCTCGTTTTCGAAGGCCGCTGAGGCCTGGGCGAGCGCTTCGCCCGGCGAGCCGTTCTCGGGCCATGGAACCGATAACTCATGCGTTTGCCCATAGTAGCGGAGTTCACCGCGTCTGCGGAGATGGCATCTCTCGCCAGGATATCCCTCTTTGGAGAGCAGGTCGCGCGCTTCGGCCTCAAGGCGCTCCCAATGGGACTCGACCGACCCGGGGTCGAGTTCGTCGGTTCTTCCCAATAGGGTCTGGGTGAAGTGGTGCTCCAGGTCGGAATAGAGAAGCCCGAATGCGGAGAAAATACCCGAAGATGGGGGGATGACGACTTGGGGGAGTTCCAGTTCTCGTGCGACGGAGGCCGCGAAGAGTCCCCCGTTTCCTCCGAAGGCGAACAGGCTGAAATCCCGAGGGTCCTTCCCTCGCTCGGTGGAGACCGAACGAATCGCCCGCGTCATGTTCGTGGTTGCGATCTGAACGACGCCGTGGGCGAGCGCCGTGATGTCGAGGCCCAGCGGCTTCGCCACCTTCTCCCCCAGGGCGCGCTCTGCGGCGGAGAGATCGAGCTTCACCGAACCGCCTGCGATGCCCTCAGAATCGAGATAGCCCAGCAACAGGCAGCTATCCGTCAGGGTGGGCTCTACACCCCCGAGGCCGTAGCATGCAGGACCCGGGTTCGCGCCCGCGCTCTTTGGTCCCACCTGAAGAGCGCCGCCTTTGTCTATCCAGACGATGCTGCCGCCGCCCGCACCGATCTCCGCGATATCGAGCGTGGGAGCGCGCAGGAGGTAGCCCCCACCGCGCGCGAGGCGATTCGACTGGGAGAATCCGCCACCGACTTCGTATTCGGGGGAGAAGGTCGTCTCGCCGTTTTCGATGAGGCTCGCCTTGGCCGTGGTGCCTCCGATGTCCATGGTGATGGCGTTGTTCACCTCAATGCGCCTCGCGAGGTGGTGCGCCGCGACGACCCCTGCTGCGGGTCCTGACTCGATGATGTGAATGGGCTGTGCGCGCGCCACTTCCGCAGTCATGATTCCACCGTTTGACTGCATCATCAAGAGCGGAGCCGTGAACTCTCTCTCGCGCAAGCCTGTTTCGAGCGATTCGAGATATCGCTTGACGACGGGCATCACGAAAGCGTTGATGACGGTCGTGCTTGTGCGTTCGTATTCCCTCATTTCGGGCAGGATGTCCGAGGAGATGGAAACGTCGACACCCGGGTTTTGAGCGCGGATGATGTCGTACACAGCACGCTCGTGCCCAGGGTTGGCATAGGAATTCAAAAGACAGACTGCTATGGATTCCACACCCTGCCCGGTGAGTTCGGCGATAGCGCTTCGCACCGATTCCGCATCCAGGGCTTCGAGCGTCTCGCCTGTATGGCTCATTCGCTCGCGCACTTCCACGCGGAGGAATCGCTCCACCAGGGGGGGAGGCTTCGCCCAGCCCAGGTCATACTGGGTGGGTATGCGTATTCGCCTCAGCTCGAGGACGTCCCGGAAGCCCAGGGTAGTGATGAGGCCGGTGAGCGCGCCTTCGCGTTCGATGATGGCGTTGGTGGCCACGGTGGTCCCGTGGGCCACTTCGGTGCAATCTGCGGCGGATAAATGGTTTTCTCGAAGCAGATTTTCAAGTGTTTCCAGGATGCCGCGTTCATAGGCGTCCGTCGTGGAGATGGCCTTCGCCGTATGGACGCATCCATCCTCGTCGATGAGGACGATGTCGGTGAACGTACCTCCGATGTCCACCCCGATTCGAAAAGTTCGCTTGCTCATGGTCTCGGTTTCTGAAGGTGGAAGCGCCCGGGAATGGCGTCCCACCGTGATGTTATGGTAGCTTCCGACTCCAATTTCATGATGCAGCCATCTTGACACGGAGAACGCATGCTTGAAAAGCGTCTGGACCCTGTGACGACCTCCGTCGTAGAGCGCGGATTGTTCAGCGTGGCCGATGAAATGGCCGCCGTCATCGTTCGTACGGCCTATTCCCCCCTGGTTCGCGACCTGCTCGATTTCACCGTAGCACTGTGCAATCCCAGAGGGGAGATGGTCGTTCAGGGCGTGGGCATGGCGATTCACCTGGGCGCGCTGCCGACCGCTGTGGCCGCCATGCTCAACAGGTTCGAGGGAAACCTGCGCCCGGGCGACGCTCTCATCATGAACGACCCCTACGAAGGCGGCATGCACCTGCCTAACATCGTGCTCGTCACGCCGATATTCTGCGGCGATGAATTGATGGGACATGCTGTCGCCATGGCTCACATGACGGATGTAGGCGGCCATGTGCCGGGGAGTGTTCCGGTGAACAGCCGGGAGGTTTTCGCCGAGGGATTGAGGATTCCGCCTCTCCTGCTGGAGCGCGACGGAAAGCGCGATGAGACGCTCATGGCGTTGATCGAGAAAAACTCCCGCCTTCCGAGAGATTTTTTCGGCGACCTGGAAGCGCAGCTCACAGCCTGCCGTTTGGGGGAAAGGCGTCTCTCCGCTCTGGCGCGGCGCTACAGCAACGAAGTGATGCGCGCCGCCATGGCGGGCTTGCTCGACCGCAGCGAGAAGATGGCCCGCGCCGAAATAGCCGCGATGCCCGATGGCGTCTATCCTTTTGAGGACTGGCTCGATAACGACGGCATGGATGGCGAGCCGCAGCGTCTTTTCGTCACCCTCACGGTAGACGGGGATAACCTGACCGCTGATTTCACCGGCACCTATTTGCAGGCGCCCACCGCCATCAACTCCCCTCTCGCATATTCGCGTTCGGCGTTCTATCTGGCGGTGCGCTCCATCATGAGCCAGGAAATTCCCAATACGGCGGGTTTTTTCAGGCCGCTTCGGCTCATAGCGCCAGAGGGAACGCTCGTACACCCCAGTTTTCCCGCGGCCGTGGGTGCGATGGGTGTTGTGGGTTACCGGGTGGCCGATTGCATATTCGGCGCCCTGGGTCAGGCGGCTCCGCACCTGGTGCGGGCGGCGAGTGAGGGAGGCACCACGCGTTATACGGTAGGCGCTACGAAAAACGGCGTACCCAGCATACTCAGCGAAGCGCTTGTGGGCGCGTGGGGCGGTCATCCTTCGATGGACGGCATCGACGGCGTGGCGAACGTCGCCGCTAACATGGCGAACTCCCCCGTCGAGATGGTGGAGAGTACCTATCCGGTATTGGTGGAGGAATACGGCTATGAGCCTGATTCCGAGGGCGCCGGCAAGTTCCGGGGCGGCCTTGGCGTGCGGCGAAAAATTCGCATACTCGCGCCCGAGGGTGGAATGCTCCAGGTTCGCTCAGGCAGGGCGGAACATGCTCCATGGGGGCTGCATGGCGGTCTCGACGGCACCGTTTGCCAGAATGTCCTGAACCCCGATACGCACGAAGAGCAGCGCCTCAAGGGAAACGAGACGATTCACGTGCCTGAGGGGACGGTGTATGTCCATGTCACCCCTGGAGCGGGGGGGTACGGCCCGCCGCAGGAGCGCGAACCGTCCCAGGTGGCTCTCGACGTCCGTGACGGAAAAATCTCCGCCCGGCGCGCAAAGGAAATCTACAGGGTCGTGGTCGATGAATCGGGCGTGCTCGATGAAGCCGCAACGAGGAAGTTGCGCGAAGCGTAGGGCAAAGAAGCGCAGCTAGCGAGGGTCTCGCTTCGTTTTGCCTGTTTTCTTGCGCGTCATCACGAGCCGGCCGAGTGAATCCACCTCCACGCGGAACGAAGGGGGGATGAGCACCGTGGAATCGGGTTGTTCGATAACCGCAGGGCCTGGAACCCGGTTTCCGCCTTTGAGGAGTTCGCGTTCATAGATGGGACAGTGGATAAAGTTTCCGGTTTCCTGAAAATGCACCTTCCGCTCGGATTTGAACGCCGCTTTTGGGCTTCGTGAGCCTGATGCGATTTTTTTCGGGCGAATCCGGTCCGTGAGACCGATGGCCGAGACGCGAAGGTTCACGGCCTGAACCCTTTCCGCCTCATCGGAGTAGCTGTACTGGCGCAAGTGCGCGTCGTGAAACGCCCTTCGCGCCTTTCCGAGCCACCTGGTGTTCACCTTGCCTCCGGGCAGCGGCACGTTGATCTCGTAGTTTTGAAGCGGGTAGCGCAGATCGGCCGAGCGCGCGAGGGTGCGCTTTGTCCGGGGCGCCTTCTCGGCCTTGAGCCATTCGTCCGCCTCAGCTTCGAGGTCGGCCATGAGCGCGGCGATGGCTCCTGCGTTTTCCCCGTCGAGGCTCAGGCGGGTCGTGGCCGTGAAGTCCGCTCTCAAGTCCGCCCGGAGCAGGCCGAGTGCGGAGAATACGCCCGGCGCCTCGGGGATGACGATGCGTGGGACCCCGAGTTCGTTCGCCAGATCGGCCGCGTGCAGGGGACCCGCCCCGCCGAAACTGATGAGCGCAAAATTACGCGGGTCATAGCCTCTGGCGACCGAAACTACGCGGAGGGTGCGGACCATATGCGCGTTCACGACTTCGATGATTCCCGAAGCGGCTTGCATGGTAGACAGACCGAGCGGCCCGGCTATCTTCTCCTCAATGGCTTTTTCCGCAAATTCGAGGTTGAGGCGGGATTCTCCCCCGACGAAATAATCCGGATTCAGGCGGCCCAGTACGAGGTTGGCGTCCGTAACGGTGGGTTCCTCGCCCCCGCGCCCATAGCAGACCGGGCCGGGTTCGGAACCCGCGCTGTGAGGGCCGACTTTCAGAACGCCCACGCCGTCTACCGAAGCGATGGAGCCGCCGCCTGCGCCGCATTCGGTCAGGTCGATCACGGGCGTCTTGACGGGATATCCCGTGAAGCGCACCGCCAGGGACTGGTGCATGCCCATCCCGATCTCGTATTCGGTGGTGGTCTTGTAGGCTCCTCCTTCTATGAGGCTCGCCTTGGCCGTGGTGCCGCCCATGTCGAACGAGATGATGTCGGCCTCTTCGATCTCCCTCGCGAGAACGGTGGCGGCGATGACGCCCGCCGCGGGACCCGATTCGATGAGCGTGTGGGGGCGCTCGCGCGCAGAAGCCGGCGACATCAGCCCGCCGGCGGAATTCATGATGAGGAGCTTCTCGGGGCGGTGGCCGAGCCGGGATACCTCCTCGTGCAGTTTTTCGGTGTAGCGCGCGAATATGGGCTTCAGGTAGCCGACGAGTGAGGCCGTGCTGGTTCGTTCGAATTCGCGGAATTCGGGCGTGATGTCAGAAGAAGCAACGATATGACGGCCCGGGAGCGCGCGAATGAGATGTTCTTTCACCCGATGCTCGTGGGCGGGATTCACATGGGAGAAGAGCAGCGCGACCACCACAGACTCGGCGCCCGAGGCATCGAGCGCATGCGCGAGCCGGTCGAGTTCTGTTTTCGTCGGTTTGGTGACGACGTCTCCGTCCCATCCCAGCCGCTCGTTCACCTCGAAACAGAGCCGCCGGGGGATGAGGGGCCTGGCCTTTACTTCCTGTAAGTTATACAGGCTCGGCCTGCGCTGGCGGGCGATCTCGAGGATGTCCCGGAACCCCTTGGTTGCGACCAGGGCGGTGCGCGCCCCTTTTGATTCCAAAACGGTGTTGGTGGCCACGGTGGTGGCGTGGAGGATGCGCCCCACCTCTTCGGGGGATATGTTTTGCGTCGCCCTCAGGAGTCCGTTTACGAAACAACCCTCCAGATTCACCGGCGTGGTGTCCACCTTATAGGAGGCAATGAGTCCCTCTTGCTCTCCCATGAGGACGACGTCGGTGAACGTGCCGCCGATGTCCACGCCAACGCGGTATTTTTCTTTCTTCCTGGGAACCATGCTAAAGGGCCTCCTTGCGTATCAGCGCTTCTTTCACCAGAGCCGCGGGGTAGGACGCCCTGGCGTATTCGAGCGTAATTTTCCCGTCCGCGAGGTCGGCCGCCAACTCTTCCGGGGAGTGCCCGGCCGGGTCGCCGTATCCGCCGGCTCCGGCCGACTGGCACCTGAGCACCTCTCCCTTTCTCACCTCGTGGGGGCCGCCCTTGCTCGGTAGTTTCGTTTCATTCGGCTCCCCGGGATTTTTCAGATGGACTCCGCGGGCCCCCTCTTTGCCGCCGTACAGAGGCCAGGGAGAAAAGTCGTGCCTGTCGGCGTGGGCGATGAAGCCCGTGTCGCTGAGCATCAGAAAGTCTTTTCTCGTGGCGAGTCCGCCCCGGCGGCGTCCCGCGCCGCCGCTGTCGGGAACGAGTTCGAAGCGCTCCACGCGGATGGGGTATTCACTCTCCAATATCTCGACGGGTAGGTTCGGTATGTTGTTCGTGTGAATCTGGACGGCGTCCATGCCGTTGCTGGTGTCGCGGCCGCCCATGCCGCCGCCGATGCCGTCGATGCAGATGAACGGCCTGCCCCGGATGTCGTCGAAGCCGTGGATGTTGATGGAGGTGGTGCCGTGGCCGCAGGCGCAAACACGCTCGGGCGCCACCTTCGACATGACGCCGATGAGCAGATCGGCCAGCCGCTGGCAGGTGGTGCCGCGTCCGCCCACCGGTGCGGGCGGGCTCGGGTTTACGACGCTCTCCTCGGGTGCTACGAGCCTCACCACGCGCTCGAACGCCGCGTTCGACCACAGTTCGGGATCGATGGTCGCCTTGAGTGCGTAGGCGACAGTGGCGAACAGCGCTTCATAGACGACGTTCACGCCGCCCGTTCTCTGATGGCTCGAACCTGTGAAATCGAAAACCATGTGGGGCTTAGGATTATGCGAGATGGTGAGCGTCACCTTGAGCGGTACCGGACCGGGCACGTGGGCGTCGTCGTCGAGTTGATCCTCGAAATCCCACGTCCCCTCGGGCAGTTCCTTGATCTTCGAGCGGATCGTGCGTTCGTTGTAGTCGAGCACGCCTTCCACGAGTTCGAGAAAACGCTCGGCGCCGTATTTTTCACTCAGTTCCTGAAGACGCCGGACGCCCAACTGGTTGCACGCCGCCTGCGCACGCAGGTCGGCCGGCCTGTCCTCTGAAAAGCGCATGTTGAGGAGGATGAAGGAGAAGAGGTCTTCCTGCAGTACGCCCTGCCTGAAAATTTTCATGGGCGGTATCCGCAAGCCTTCCTGGTATATCTCGTTGCAGCCCTCGGTCATCGCGGCGCCCGGCTTGATGCCGCCCACGTCCGGCCAGTGGCCCATGTTGGCGACGAATCCGATAAGCCTTTTGCCGTCGAACACCGGAGAGGCCACCGTGACGTCGGCGAGATGGGTTCCGCCGCCGTGGTAGGCGTCGTTCGCCAGGAAGGCGTCGCCCGGCCTGAGTTCTTCCAGCGGGTAGCGCTTCAGGATGTTGCGGATGATGCTCAGCATCGCGCCCAGGTGCATGGGAATGTGCTCGGCCTGTGCGATGAGGCGGCCTTCCGCGTCGAATATGGCCGTCGAGGCGTCCTGACGCTCCTTGATGTTCGTGGAATAGGCCGTGCGGATGAGCGCCGCGCCCATCTCCTCGGCCACCGACAGCAAGGCGTTCGAGAAGACCTCGAGCGCGACCGGATCGGGTACCGCCGATGCGCGCCGCTTCGTGGCCTTTCGGCGCGAGGCCGCTTTTTTCGAACTCGCTTTCGTGTGTCCGGCCGGCATGAAATTCTTTCTCCTTCACCAAAATGAGGCGATTCGCGGGCGGGCGTTTAACCGCCGAAGCTCATTTGAGCAGAACGCACCAACTCATATGAGACTAAAGTTTTTCGCTAATACTGTTTGGAAAACCTTCTGGAGCATTCCGCTTCCTGAGCGTGGCGTCAAGATGATGCGGACATGTCGATCCGTAGGTTTAGAGAGGGAGTTTTACACGAGTTTCCAGCTTTTGGGCAAAGGCCTCGGAGGATTCCACCTTGCTTGTTCGGGCTAGATTCCGTACTCGAGTGGTTGCTCCCGCTCCGTGAAAGAGAATGGAGGGGTGGTTTTCCATGGATACCCAGGACATCGGTTTGGATTGCGCGTGATGGGGGAATCGTGTTGTAATCTTCCCGCCAATTACAATTCACTTCTTCACTTCGTGGGGAATTATCACTCCCTCCGATATTCAGTGTCGGAAGGCTTTCTCGGAGAGATTTGCGCAACTGAACCGGATTTGGAGACGCGATAGTGGATGTTCCCTCCTGGGTAGATCAGGATGCCATGAACCTGGACGCGCGCTTGGATGAGCGGAGTCGCTGGATATCCAGCCCCATGAATGCCCTGGCGGTGCCCGATGCCGTGAACGCACAGCCCCGGCACATCGTCTTGCGCGACGACACGCTGCGCTCGGGCGCGAATACGCCTGGTGTTTATGCGAGCGTGGAGAAGAAGCTGCGGATCTCCGAGTTACTCGATGAGGCGGGCGTGCAGGAAGCCGAGGTGGGTTACGGCTCGCTGCCTGATGATCAGAGATTCGTCAGCGAACTGAAAAAGCGCGGTTCAAAAATCATTTGCGGCATGCACGCGCGCTGCTGGCTCCCGAACTGGAAATCAGACATCGACGGAATCGCCGGTTGCGGGGCCGACATGGTGAATTTCGTGGGCATGCAGGGCTATACGATGACCGAAGCGCTCCACCCGACGCTCCGGGGCGAGTCGTTTCTCGTGCGGATGGAAGAGTGCATCGCCTACGCGAAAGAAAAAGGCTTGAAGGTGGGATTCGGCACGGATCATCCACGCGCGGATATTATTCCCGAGACGATCCGGCGCGCCGTCGCCGCCGGCGTGGACCGGTGGGTCTGCTACGACCCGCGCGGGTGGTTCCTGCCGCAGAC
The DNA here is from genome assembly GCA_965204535.1 of bacterium. Lineage (GTDB taxonomy): Bacteria > UBA8248 > UBA8248 > UBA8248 > UBA8248 > Bin107. The sequence goes on from OZ241996.1 coordinate 258,178, forward strand.
GATGGCGATGGTGGTTCATGCCGTGCGCGCGGCAAGTGAGGACAAGATAGAGGTGTCCGTTCATGCGCATGATGATTTCGGCCTCGCCACGGCCATCACCTTCGAGGGTATCCGGGCGGGCGCCATGGCGTGCGACGTGTGCATCAACAGGACGGGCCATCGCTGCGGCAACGCGGGCTTCGAGCAGATCGCCGTGGGGCTGGAGTATTTCTTCGGGTATCAGACCGGGATCGATCTGAAAAAGATCACAGAACTCAGCAGCCTCGTCTCTGAACTCTATGAGATTCCCGTCGCCGAGAACGCCCCGGTGGTGGGACACAACATGTTCAGTTACGGCGGACTCCACATCCCCGGCATCCTTCGCGGGGACTGGTTTTTGTGGGAGAACCTGCGCTCTGAGACTGTGGGCAGCGGCAGACACATCGTGTATGGACCCACGGCTCTTCAGAAAGGTTCAGACAGTCCCTTGGACGCCAAGGTGAATCAGATGGGGAAAAAGGCGGACGAAGCCCAGATGGATCGAATCATCTCGGGCGTTCGAGCGCTGATCGAGGAGAAAAGTTTGGCGACCGATGAGGAAGTGGAGCGGATAATCAGTCGTGTCATGGGGTAGCGCAGAAGGCGCGGCAGCTCTCATAGCCCGAGGGTAATGCGAGAGGCGAAGTTTCATGGCCGGAACAGTTGTTCAGAATCCACGAGGGGCGTTCGAGCGTTATTTCCATGCGCCGCTCAGAAGGCTGCGCGCAGCCGGCGTTACGCCCTTCGAGGTCGTCACGGTCGTGGTGATGACCTTGTTGGTTCTCTGGTTCGTTCTCGCTCCCGTCCTCAATCTGTTCTACGGCGCGTTTCAATCCGAGCCCCCGGGCGAGGGGGGCGTGTGGACGCTCGAGCACTTCCGCGTCGTTTTCGGCAATCCGGGCTACTGGCGCACAGTGGGCAGAACCCTGCTGGTTGGCTTCGGCGTGGTCTTCCTGGCGACGATCATCGGATCGCCGCTGGCCTGGCTGGTCGTGAAGACAGACATGCGCGGGAAACGCTGGGTGGAGCTCTCCGCCATACTTCCTTTTTTCACGAGCACATTCGTCGGAGCGCTCGCCTGGATTCTTCTGGGCAACCCCACCAACGGTATGATCAAGCTCTGGACAGGGCTTCCCATCAACGTCTATTCCGTCTGGGGGATCATCTGGGTTTCGGGTATCTACATGGCCCCTTATATGTACCTGTTCACCTCGGCGGCGCTCCGCTCGGTGGATACGACGTATGAGGAGGCTTCGTTCATGTCGGGCGCGGGGTTGTTCCGCACCCTCACGCGGGTGACGTTTCCGGTCATCCTTCCCGCCATTCTCTCGGGCATGACGCTCGTCTTCGTCATTACGATGGGTATCTTCGGTGTGGCGGCGATTCTGGGATTTCCGGCGCGCATCGTGGTATTGGCGACGGACATCTTTGCGAAATCGGTCTTCGCCCCGCCACTCTACGGGGAGGCGACCGTCGCCGCCCTCACGCTGATGGCCATTACCGCAGTCTGCATTCTCCTGCAGCGCTGGATACTCAGAAAAGGCTCCTACGCCCTGGTGAGCGGGCGCGGTTTCCGCCTCAAACTCTATTCTCTCGGGCGCCTGACGCCTTTTGCCTATTTGTTCACGGCGCTCTACGCGCTGCTCGCCGTCATCCTGCCCGGGCTGGTGCTCATTAAGGTCAGCATGCAGCCCTACGCCACGCCCAAGTTCGGGTTGTGGACGCTGGAGAACTGGGAGGTCTTTTTCACGAATCCCGATTTGCTCGATTCCTTCATCCGCTCGATGTATCTCTCCACCGGCGGGGCGACCATCAGCGTGCTGATGACGGCCGTCATCGCCTACATTATCCACAAGAGCAAAACGCCCGGCCGCGGTATTCTCGAGCAGGTGAGCGTCATGCCGGTGGGAATTCCCGGAATCGTCATGGGTCTGGGGATGATATGGGCGTACATCCAGTGGCCAATCTGGGCGACCATCTGGATTCTCGTCGTCGCGTACCTCACCCTGTTCATGCCCTACGGGGTCCGCGCCCTGGGGGCGAACGTGGTGCAGGTTCATGGAGAACTCGAAGAGAGCAGCCGGGTTCACGGCGGGAGCTGGTTCCTCACCTTCCGGAGAATTATTTTTCCCTTGTTGCGCCCGGGCATTTATTCCACCTGGATATTGCTGTTCATCATATTCTTGCGCGAAATATCCACGGCGGTTCTTCTGACCACACATGAAACGCGCGTTCTACCCGTTCTGATCTTCGAGCAGTGGACGGACGGTGAGTTGAACATCATGTGTACCGGCGCATTGCTTCTGACGGCGATCATGTTCGTCGTCATTTCTGTGTTCAAGTGGGTTTTCAAGGTGGATGTGACCCCCGTCTACCGATAGTGGAGGAAAAGCTAGTTGCCGTCGTTGACCATTGAGAATCTATCGAAACACTTCGACGAAGTGCGCGCGGTGGACGTCCTCGACCTGGAAGTCGAAGAAGGGGAGATGCTCACGCTGCTCGGCCCGAGCGGGTGCGGGAAGACCACGACGCTCCGATGCTTGGCCGGCCTCGAGAGACCGACCGACGGGCGTATCACCATCGGCGAGACGGTCGTCACCGATATCGACGGCGGCGTGTTCGTTCTGCCTGAGAAGCGCGCGATCGGCATGGTGTTTCAATCCTACGCCATCTGGCCGCACATGACGCTGTTCGAGAACGTCGCCTATCCGCTCCGGGCGCGTGGCATGCCGCGTGGGGAAATTTCCGGAAAAGTCATGAACGCGCTCAAACTCGTTCAACTCGACGGCATGGAGCACCGCTACTCCACGCAGATAAGCGGCGGACAGCAGCAGCGCGTCGCCCTTGCGCGGAGCCTGGTTTCAGAGCCTTCCCTGCTCTTGTTCGACGAACCTCTGAGCAACCTCGACGCGAATCTGCGCGTGCAGATGCGGCTCGAAATTCGGGAGTTGCAAGAAAGACTCAATTTCACGGCCGTCTACGTCACGCACGATCAAACCGAAGCCATGGCGCTCTCGGACCGCATCGCCATCATGGATCACGGGGTCTTGCAGCAGATCGCCGACCCGCGTGAAATCTACAATCGTCCGCAGAACCGCTTCGTCGCCAGTTTCATGGGAACCACGAATCTCTTTGAGGGTGCGAAGAAAGAGGGGGCGGGAGGCGAGGCGCTCGTTCTTTCAGATGAGGGAATCGAGATTGCCGTCGGCGCGCAGGTGATGCCCGACGAGGATATGGTATACGTCTCGATTCGTCCCGAGGCGATCGAGTTATCCACGTCCCAGGATGGGGCCGAACGCCCGAACCAATGGAGGGGCAAAGTGGTTCATTCGACTTTTCTGGGAGAGTCGACCATTTTTTCGGTGGAAGTTTCCGGAAAAGCGCTCGAGATACATGCGGAACCAACGCAGATGTTCGAAACGGGTCAGGAAGTGCTCGTCTCCGCCGAGCCGGAGCGATGCGTTGTCGTGGAATCGTAGTCGTTTTCTCAATCTCAAAGGAGGTGCAAGATGAAGAAGTGGATAATCCCCGTCATATGCCTGGGGCTGTCGATGGGTCTGGTGGCGAGCGGCGCGCATGGCGCCGACAAGGAAACGCTCAAAATGGCGGCCGACACTAAAGGCGGGCAGGTGATCGTGTACAACATCATCTTCAAGCCCGCCCAGCGGAAGCTGAACAAGGCGTTCAACAAGGCATTCAGCAAGTACGGCATCAAGGCGAAGATGATCCGGAGCCAGTCCGGAAAAATCGCCAACCTCTACAAGCAAGAACTGAGAGCCGGGAAGGTTCGCATGGACGTCATCTCCACCGCCGACCCGGGGATGTTCCTGAGCTTCAACAGAAAAAACCAGCTCACCCGTCACTGCAGCCCGAATTACAAGGACTATCGTGACTGGGCCGTGGCGAAGGATTGCGGCTACTTCTATCACACCTCCTGGCTGCAATACATTTCCTACAACCCCGAACTCGTGAAGGGCGGCGACATCCCCAACAGCTGGCTCGACTTCCACAAGCCCAAGTGGAAGAACAAGATCAGCTTCGGCGATCCGAAAATCGGCGGCGGCCACTACTACTTCGTGTTCACGATGTACAAGCTCTTCGGGCGCGATTGGTTCATAAAGTCACGCGACAACGGCGCGATGATGGTGCGCAGCCACGGCACCACGAACAACAAGGTAAAATCAGGCGAGCGCCACTTCGGCGTGAACCTCTCCATGCTCGTTCGCCGCGATGGCCCCTACCCGGGCGGCAAGGGCGCACCGATTAAAGAAGTGTTCCCCAAAGAAGGCGGCGCGCTGCTCGTCGCTCCCATGGCGATCACGAAAGGCGGTCCCAACCCCGCAGGTGCGAAGGTGCTGATCGATTGGCTCTCGAGTCTCGAAGGCCAGAAAGTGGTTTCCGACAAGGGCAAGTTCTCTCTGCGCAAGGACTTCACCAGCGTAGAGGGCGCGAAACTCTCCGACTTCAAATACCACTGGTGGGACCCGAACGAAATGGACCAGATGCGGGACAAATGGACCAAGGACTCGCTCAAGATACTGACCGGCAACTAATTTCACTTGCTGGATGAAACGGCGCGCCGCGTCCGCCAGGTAGCGGGCGCGGCGGCGCTTTTTCATCGCGCCCTGGGAGTACGATGAATCGCTCGAAACAACTTGCCGGGTTCATGTCGGGGCTGCGCCTTGGGGATCTGCCGAAGGATGTTCCCGATTTCCTGAAGCTCTGCCTTCTGGATCATTTTGGCTGCGCGTTGGGGGCGCTGGGAACCGAGGAGGCGGGTGTTCCACTGTGCGCCGCAGAAGCAGCTTCGAGGAGCGGACCTTGCACCATTATCGGACGGGGATTCGGGGCCGACCCGGCCACAGCCGCTCTCACCAACGGCGTCCTCTCCCACGTCCTTATCTTTGATGACTTGCATCGCAAATCAAAGCTTCATCCCGGCGTGGCCGTGATTCCGGCGGCCCTGGCAGCCTGCGAGCTTAAGGGATCAGACGGCAAGACGTTTCTTGAGGCGATATCAGCGGGGTATGAAACGGCGGCACGCTTGGGGATGGCGGTCAACATGGCTGAGCATCGCCTGAAGGGATGGCGCGCCACGGGAACTTGCGGCTCCTTCGGGGCGGCTGCGGCCGCATCGCGCGCCATGGGCCACTCGCCCGAAACCCTGCACCACGCCATCTCAGCGGCGGCGGGGCAGGCTTCGGGCAATTTCGCTTTCACGCAAGGGTCAGGCATGGAGTTGTACCTCGCAGCGGGAACGGCCGCGAGAAACGGGGTCGTTTCCGCACTATTGGCCGAGGGAGGCTTTCGGGGCTCAGCCAATCCCCTGGAAGCGCCTGATGGCGGTTTTTTCTCCATGACCACGAAGAACCCCAAGCCGGAGATTCTCACAGATGGTCTGGGCGAGAAGTACTGGCTCATGGACACCTCCATCAAACTCTATCCGACATGCCACAGCAGCCAGACGGGCATCGACGCCGCGCTGCTGGCCCGCGAAAAGCACGGCGTAAGGCTCGAAGACGTAGAGCGCATCTCGATTCGGGCCGGTGAGATAACGCAGATTCAGTGCGGCTGGGATTACGAGCCGGGCCCTCCCGCCAAGATGATCTTTCACATGGGATACGCCATGGCGGTTGCGTTGAGGCGCGGCAGGGTTTCGCCCTCTGACCTCGAGGGTGAATCCCTTTACGACCCCGAACTCGTTCGGTTCGCCAAAGCCACCCGGGTGGAGGCCGATCCCGAGCTCACGGCCATCTACCATGAGAAAAAACCGTGCGACGTGACGTTCCACCTGAAAAATGGCGAGCGCATCCACGAGCGCGTCGACTACTGCCGGGGCGACCCGGAGAACAGGCCCACAGAGGAGGCGGTCTTCGGGAAATTCCGCGACCTCACGGCGTCCGTGCTCGGACCGGAGAGGCAGGATGCGGTCATCGATTTCGTGATGAGTATCGAGGAGCAGCCCAACCTCTCCCGGTTCAGGGAACTCGTGGCTTCCCGGGAAACCCATAAGGTATAAATCGAACAAACAACGCATCGGAAAACCCAAGAGGTTCATTTTTCGCCGTATAGGAGATGCAAATGGCCATTCGCCGCAACACCACCAGGTTCCGCGCCCTGCTGAAAAGGGGCAATTTCATCTTCATGCCCGTCGCCTATGACCCCATCGGTGGTAGGCTCGTTGAGAGCCTCGGCTTCAAGGCGACCTATACGGGCGGTTTCGTGACGGGTGGTTCGCGCTGCATCACCGAGCCGATGGTGACGATGCGCGAGCAGGTGGACGTGGCCGGAGACGTCGCGAACGCGGTGAAAATACCCACGCTCGCCGACGGAGGCGCGGGGTTCGGCGAGCCGATGCACACCATGCGCGCCGTGCGGGAGTTCATTCGCGCAGGCATCGCGGGAATCCACATCGAGGATCAGCTCTACCCCAAGCGCGCGCACTACCATAAATACGTCGCGCACGCGATTCCGGCGAAGGAATTCGTCGACAAGATCAGGATGGCGTGCCGCCAGCGAGACGAGACGGACAAGGATTTCGTCATCATCGCGCGCTCTGATACGGCGCGCTTCCGGGGCATCGGCGAGGCGGTCAGGCGCGTGAACATGGCGGCGGACGTGGGCGCGGATATGGGCCTCGTATTTCCCCGGAACCACAAGGAAGCCATCGCCGCTCCCCAAAAGTCCAAGATTCCTCTGGTGTACGTCCAGAGCCGGGGCAACAGGGACGGGAGGCCGCTCTACTCGGAGAGCCAGATGGCGGAACTGGGCTACGTCGCCTGTATCGACGCCATTTTGTATCTCACCGTCAGTTTCCATTTCATGAAAAAAGCTTTGCAGGAAGTGCGCAAGACGGGCGATTACACGGGCATGACGCATGAGGATTTCACGGCCGCCCGCCAGGAGATTGAGAACCTGATCGGCCTCGAGGGTTTCTACGGGATTGAAGAAGAGACCGTGGAGAAGAAAAAATGGGGCAAACGCTAAGCGATTTTTCAGCAGAAAGGAGAGCATAGAAACATAAGCAGAGCGCGGAGAGAATACGCACGACCCACGCGTGTAGCCATTTGCGCCCCTGGGAATGGGTCGATTTGTTGCAGGTCATAGAGCAAGGTGTGGTGTGTTCCGGCAATTTCAAAGACCGTCGCGGAAAACCTTGTGGGGGCAAGCCGCCGGGAACCAGACTTTGAAGAAAAATACGCGCTGGAATGCGCAGGAGATTTAATGAAACCGCTTCCGCTTCGATTGCTTTCGTCGAAGAAGTTGTCGGTGATGCCCGAACCCGGGAGCGCGATTCCGCCTTTGGGCAACAGGGCGAAGCGTTCGTCGTTGCACTTGAACGCCTCCGCTCGTCCGTTCGCGTTCCCAACCGACCGCGATGTCGGTCGGGATTATGGGCGCCGGCAGCTGGGTCGATGAGGAACAGCAATCCAACCGGCCCGGCAGAGACGCCGTGCGCGGCCTCATGGCGTGTCCGCTCCGGGCCGAACTCCCCTGGGCGGCCGCGAACAAATGCGGGCACTTGCGGGCAAATGCGGGGGAAGCGAAAAACTTTTTTTGCCGCTATATCTGAGTGTGATACGCTCAGATTTATATGATAACCATTTTTATTACAACCCTTTATCTGACCATCATTTTTCAGGAATTTATCGAAAAACCCCGTGAATTTATCGATATTTACGGGAAATAGGATTATTTTCATTTTTCTGATCCATCCCCGTTTCATGAGCGCACCTACTCGGCGAGAAAAAGTCCCTCTGAGGAAGGGGGTTGGGGGGGTCGCCGCCTTCACTCTTCCTCCAAAGCCAGATTCCATGAGATAGCCTCCTCTCCCTGACGGCGGTCGATCCTGACCTCCCTCGGCGCGGGCACGATAGCGCAGTCCGCGGTTTCACGGAGCACGGCAAATGCGGGGAAATGCGGGGGCGAGGCTGTATGGCGACGTAAAACACTCCCGCGACGTATAGGCGTCCTCGACTCTCTGGGGGAGAGTAATTTTTGATCGACGAATGGGCAGCAAAGATTTTGCTCTTGTAGGGGCGGCTCGCGAGCCGCCCGTATCGGGGGTGTCCATCCCCGTGGTTGCGTTTCTTCGTGATGCCGTGCGAGATGGCAATTGCCCCTGCCTCCAGCCTAAGCTCGCTCGCCAGGCAAGAGCCACTGAAACCGGAGTCGCGTCGTTTATATCGATTATAGCATTTATATCGAATATGCTTTATATTGACGATGTGTCGAGAATCCGAGGCTGAAGGGGAGATTGAATATGGCAGGCACGATAATGCAATTCCCATCGGCGTTTCCCAGCTCCCGGGAGGCGAGTATTGCGAAAGCGTCCGCTCGGGCGCTTGCAGACAAACTCGCGGACTGTCCTGATAAGGTAGCCATTCGGCTCGCCGAGGATGAACGCGATGTTATCGAATTGCCCTTTGCGGCGGTTCGCCTGCTTATCGATCTGCTGGACGAGATGTCCAAGGGCAACGCCGTATCGCTGATACCCATGAACGCGGAACTGACGACCCAGCAAGCTGCAGATTTGCTCAACGTATCGCGGGGATTCATCGTCAAACTGCTCGATAACCGGGAGATACCCTGTCGAATGGTCGGGACGCACAGGCGCGTTATGTTCAACGACTTGAAGGCCTACGAGGAGCGAACCAAACGGGCGCGCCTGAAAGCTCTGGACCGGCTTACGGAAGAGAGCCAGAAGCTCGGAATCGGTTACGAGTAAGTTTGTGAGTGCTTCGCCTGATGAAGGAACGGAGGAGTAAACAATGGCCAAAGAACCGATACCACCGCCCTCGAAACGTCTGGTCCGGGTTGGGGATGGCGTATCGTCCAGGCCCAGGAATTTCGCCAAACCCAAACCGCCTCCGGCTCCCCCACCCAAGAAGCGGGCGCATGACTGACCCGATAATCGCCGAGGTCCGGGCCGCGCGGGATGCGCACGCGGCGCGCTTCGGTTACGACGCGGCGGAGATTTTCCGGGACATTCGGGCCATGCAGGACGCATCCGGTTCCGAATACGTCCGCCGTCCCGCGCGCTTCGTCGCCGCCATACCCGACGATTCCCCATCGCCGTGATGCCCGGCGCAGGCGGATACCCAGGTCCGCCCCTACGCACCCCTGCAACCCTTTTGCTCCCTACCCGGGATTGTTGAAAAAGCCCCCCTCCTCAGGGGATAAAGGCAACCCCCCCCTACCCCCCCTTGTCGGGGCTGTTGAAAAACCCTGTTTTGAAGCAGGGGGTATGGCGGCTCACGCGGCTTGGGATAGGAAGCCCAATCGGCGCGTGAGGCCGCGATATGCGCGCAGACGGCGTCTCCGGGCGGCCCAGGCCCTCCACAGAGCGAATATATCCGCCGCAAAAGCGGCGGCCAGCCGCTTGAGGTTCACCGCAGTCGCCGTCAGGTAGGCCTGGATCCTCATGTTCGCAAGGCCCCGGCGCACCGCCCGCCCCAGTCCGTGCCGACTCTTCGCTTCGCCGTGGTAGCCCTCCGAACGCGACATGTGGCGGCGCCACAGCCGGCCCTCCTCCTCCCCCCGGCGCGCGTGCCGCCGGCGCGCGCGCAACAGCGCCGGATATTCATGCGGAATCAGCACCGTCCTGCTCGTGTGCGACTTGGGCAGACAATCCGACCTCAGCGCGCAGCCCGCGCAATCGCGCGTCCTCGAACCATAGTAGCGCCCCCGCTCCGTCTCCTTCCGGGGACGCAGCGTCTTGCCGCCCGGACACTTCACCACCTTGTGCCGCTCGTCGTAGCGGAACAACTGCAGCGGAACACGGCTCTGGGAAGGCTCCTTCTTCGCCGGTATCAGCGCATCAACACCCCGCCGCTCCAATCCCGCATACACCTTCGAGTACGCATAACCACTATCCGCCGTCACCACCGCGGGCGCGCGACCCGTGAGCTCGCAAACCGCATCCAACTGCGGCTCCATCATCTCCCGCTCGTTCAACGTCCCCGCCGTCACCTCTACGTCGAGGACAACGCCCCGCTCATCGTCCACCACCGCGTGGTGCTTGTAGCTCGGCTCGAACCCCGCCCGAGCGCTCTTGCGCGCCAGGCGCGCGTCGGGGTCCGTACGGCTCACCGGACCCGAACCCCCGCCCTTCTTCCCCGCCTCATCCGCCGAGTCGTTCTCCCGCACCACCTTCTCCGCGTGGCGCGCCGCCAGACTCTCCCAACTCACGTCCGCACGTATCAAAGACGCGTCCATGTGAACCACTTCCCCCTTCGCCACCTGCGCCTCCAGGCACGCCTGAACCGTGCGGCGCAATATCTCCTTGAACCGCGCCTCCCCCCACCGCTGGCGAATCCGCGTCAGGCTCGAATGATCCGGCAACTCCTCGTGCAGCTCGTAACCGATGAACCACCGGATCGCCAGGTTCACCTGCGCCTCGCGAAGCAGATGCCGGTCGTGAACGTGGCCCAGCAGCAGGCCCGCCAGCATCAACCGCACCACCACTTCCGGGTCGATCCCCGGTCGACCGTTGTCCGCGCAATAGCACTCCGCCACCTCCTCGCGAAGCCAGCTCAAATCCAGTACGCGGTTCACCCGGAACAATATGTAATCTTCGGGAATCAACTGCTCCAGCGAACCGGCCACGAACAATTCCATCTGCCCGCGCCTCTTGCGGTCCAACATCGGGGAATCTCCCATCTCGGGCGAGGGGGGATAACTCCATACGATCACAAAACCAGGGGTTTTTCAACAGGCCCTTGTCAGGGGGGTAAGAAGAAGCAAAACCCCCTCAGCCCGGCGGGAGCGCATCGCCTTTTCATACCCCCCTGACAAGGGGGGGTAGGGGGGGTTGGTTTTCAAGGCGAGAGCCTGCCCCTCCCCCTAGGCCGGGTAACGGCACGGCGCGAGCGCGTCCGCCCCCGCGCCGCGCGAGATGCGCTAGTCGGGTGAACGCGGGTCCGCCGGTGGCCAGCGCCTGTGCAAGTCATCGATCATGTAAGGATGAACGTGTTCGCGCCCGCCGCGCAGGTGCGGATGATGGGGAGGGAGGTCGTCGTGACGATGCGCTATCGCGACCGGATCGGAGCCCGGCCACAGCAGAAGCGCGAGCGCCGCGCCGAAGAAAGCCAGCGCGCTCAACCCGGCGAGCGCGGCGAACGCGCCATAGGCGGTCATCAACCAGCCCGACAGCGGATAGGTCGCCAGCCAGCAGGCGTGGCTGAGCGCGAACTGCGCCGCGAAGAGCGCGGGCCGGTCCTCGGGGTTCGAGGAGCGCCGCAGCAGGCGTCCCGACGGTGTGAGTACGCCGGAATAGCCGATCCCCACCGCGACCCATGCGCCGAGCAGGAGAGGCCAGGAGAGCCCGGCGCCCGGGATGAACGCGGCGAGCGCGCACAGGCCCGCGATCATCAGCGCGGCGCTCGTCAGCATCACCGCCCGCTCCGGCGCCCGGTCGAGCAGGCGCGGCAGGGCGAGCGCGGCCAGCATCGAGCCGCCCCCGAATGCGGCCATCGCCCACGCCACGGCGCTCTCGCCGAGCCCCAGCCCGCCCCGCACGAGCACGACGGTGTTGACCAGCACCATCGCGCCCGCGGCCGCCGCCGCGAGATTGAGCGCCAGCAGCCCGCGGAGCCGGGGCGTGGCGAGATAGATGCGGACACCGCGGGTCGTGCGCTCGTAGACGCTTCGCGGGGCCTTGGGTGCTGTGCTCGGCAGAAATACCGAGACCACGAGCAAAGCCGAGGCGAGAAAGCCGGCCGCCGTGCCGAGGAACAGGGCGTCGTAGGACATCAACGCCAGCAGCAGCGCCGCGAGGGTCGGGCTGAAGATGTTCTCGAGGTCATAGGCGAGGCGTGAGAGCGACAGCGCGCGGGTGTAGCGGGATTCTTCGGGCAGCACGTCCGGTATCGTCGCCTGGAAGGTCGGGGTGAAGGCCGCCGAGGCCGATTGCAGCACGAAGATCAGGAGGTAGAGCTGCCAGATCTGCGTCACGAAGGGCAGCGCCAGGGCCGCGGCGGTGCGCACGATGTCGAGCGCCACGAGCAGCGCCCGGCGCGGGATACGGTCGGCGAAGGCGCCGGCGATGGGCGCGACCCCGACGTAGGCCGCCATCTTGATGGTGAAGACGGCGCCGAGCACCATCGCCGCGTCCTCTTCCGCGAGGTCGTAGGCGAGAAGTCCCAGCGCAATCGTAGCGAGCCCCGTGCCCGCAAGGGCCGTGACCTGCGCGGCGAAGAGATGGCGGTAGGTGCGATCGGCGAGGATTTCCAGCACGGGCGGCCTCAGCGGAAACGGCGGCGAGAAACGCGAACAGGCGCATTCTATCCGCAAAGGAGAGGGTCGTGCACGTGGGCGGCGCCACCGGAGCCCGGAGGGGGTTCTTCAGCGCAAATGTCCCCTCAAGGGGCTGTTGATAAAGCCCTTTTTGTTCAGGGGATAAAGGCAACCCCCCCTACCCCCCCTTGTCAGGGGGGTATGAAAAGGCGACGCCCGCCGCCGGTAGAGGGGCTTTTGTTTTTTCTTGCCCCCCTGACAAGGGGGGGTAGGGGGGGTTGGTTTTCAAGGCGAGAGCCTGCACCGCCTGGAAACGCCGTCTGCGCCAACATCGCAGCCTTTCGCGTCGATTGGGCTTACTCTCCGCCGCTGCGTGAGCCAGTAATACGCCCGCTCCCGAAACGGGGTTTTTCAACCCCCCCTCACACCTCGATCTCCAGCAAATCACGCCCTAAAATCACTTCGCCGTCGAAATCCCGCCGGACGTCTTCTTCGATCGCGCGCATGAGGTGCTCGGGTTTTTGGCGGAAATGGGTGAGGACGAGTTTCTTGACGCCTGCATTTGCGGCGATCTTTCCCGCCTGTTTTGAGGAGGGAAAAAGATACCGGGTCAGGCGTTCGGTATGCGCGTCCACGACCTCCGCCGCGGCCAGATAGCAGCACAGCACGAGCGCGTCCGCTCCCCGCGCCAGACGATCCAGTCCCGCGCAGGGGACTGTATCGCCGCTGATGGCGAGGGTCTTTCCCTCCGCCTCCAGCCGATAGCCCAGCGTCGTCCAGTCGAAATCGGGTATCCCCAGACCCTGGCCGTGCTCGACGAACTCCGCATAGACCTTCCAGCCGTCGCCGTCATGCACCAGGCCCGCGCCGGTTTCACTCACTTCCACCGGCTTCCATCCCCCGACCGCGGGCTCTCCCTCCGCCCGGAAGCGGATGTCCTTCGCGTAGACCCGATCGATGAGGGCGGTTACGATCTCCGCCGTTCCCGCCGGCCCATATACGCGCAAGGCGCCTGGACGGCCCTGCAGCCAGGTGCTCAGGATCACGTCGCCCAGATCGCTGATGTGGTCGTAGTGGTGGTGCGTGATGAAGACGGGATTCACCTGCGCGAGGGGCACGCCGGCGCGGACGAGTTGGGTGACCACGCCTCTGCCGCAGTCGAAGAGCAGCCGCTCCTCGCCCACGTTGACCACGAGAGAGGAACCCTGGCGCGCAGGGTCCGGCCGGGGGCCGCCCGTGCCGAGCAGGGTGATCTTCATTCTTCCTCCTCCGGTGGGAAGTGCGTGGTCTTCTTTCCGCGCAGGAAAAATGGATAGAGGAGCAGGATAGCAGAGGCGATCCACGCGAGCAGGGCGAGGGGATGGGCGATGAAGGTTTCATAACTCCCCCGCGAGATGACGAGCGACTGGCGCACCTTTTCCTCAAAAAGCCTGCCGAGGACGAACGCGAGCACCAGCGGCGCGCCCGGATAGTTCAACTTGCGCATCATGTAGCCCAGGAGTCCAAAGACCGCCATGAGCATAACGTCGGCCGGGTTGTTGCTCACGCTGTAGGCGCCGATCCCGCAGAACAGAAGAATCAGGGGCCACAGGTAGCGGTAGGGCACGGTGAGCAGGCGCGCCCACATGCCCACGAGCGGCAGGTTGAGCAGCAGGAGCAGGGCGTTTCCGGTGTACATGCTCGTCACCACCCCCCAGAAGATGGCGGGGTGCTCGGTGATCAGGAGCGGCCCCGGCTGCACGCCGTGGGTGAGGAAGGCCGCCGTCAGAACGGCCACCGCGGCGCTCGGGGCGATGCCCAGCGTGAGGAGGGGAATCATGCTGCCCGCCGTGGCGGAGTTGTTGGCCGCCTCGGGCCCCGCCACGCCCTCGATCACGCCCGTGCCGAACTTTTCGGGGCGCTTCGAGATGCGCCGCTCCAGGGAATAGGAGAGGAATGGGGGCACGATGGTGCCCATGCCGGGCAGGATCCCCATGAAAAACCCCACGATGCTCCCCCGCCCGATGGCAGGTGCTGAGTCGCGCCAGTCCTGCCGCGTGGGCCACAACCCCTTGATGCGGCCCTTGAACACTTCCAGCTTCTCTGATTTCTCCAGGTTGATCAGCACCTCCGAGATGCCGAACAGGCCGATCACCAAGGGAGCGAAGCCCACCCCGTCCATCAGGGTGAAGGTGCCGAAGTCATAGCGCGGCGTGGATTCCACCGGGTCCAGACCTATGGTGGAGAGGAGGAATCCGAGCAGGGCGGACGCAGCGGCGCGCGGGCGCGAGCCGCCGCTGAACTGGACCACCAGCAGAAAGCTCAGGCACAGGAGCGCGACCAGTTCCGGCGGGCCGATCTTCACGGCCATCTCGGCCAGGGCGGGGGCCATGAGCGTGATGCCGAGAACGCCCAGCGTTCCCGCGATGAACGAGCCCCAGGCGCAGATGGCGAGCGCTGGCCCCGCCCTGCCTTGCCGCGCCATCTGGTAGCCGTCCAGGGTGGTCACGACCGAGGACGCCTCGCCGGGCAGGTTCAGGAGAATCGACGTGGTGGAGCCGCCGTACATCGCCCCGTAAAACACTCCCGCCATGATGATGATGGCGGCCGTCGGCTCCATCTTGATGGTGATCGGGAGCAGGAGGGACATGGTGGCGACCGGGCCCAGGCCCGGCAGCACCCCGATGGCCGTCCCCACGAAAACGCCCATGAAGCAGGCGAGGAGGTTGTACGGGGCGAGGCTCACCGAGAAGCCGAAATAGAGGTTTGCGAAAAGATCGCCCATCAAAACCCCAAGAGACCACGGGGGAAGTGCACGTTCAGCAATTTCACGAAGAGGACGAAAGCCGCCGCCGAAGCTGCCGCCGAGATCAGGAGACCCCGGAGGAGAGACTGGCGGTCGATGACGAGCCAGCAGAACGCCATGAAGATGAAAGTCGTGGCGAGGAATCCCGAAAATTCGAGAAGGAGGCCGAAGAGCGCCGTCCCCGCCATGACGGAGAGCACCCGCCGGAACCGGTCGAGCGTGAATACGGACTCGGATTCGGTGGACGCCTCATCTACGGGGCTTTGACGGAGGTGCCGCGTCATCAGGTAGAGCGAGGTGGCCGCGAGACCCGCGCAAATCCAGAAAGGGAAAAATCCCGGTTCGGGCCGGTTGATGCTCCCCAGCCCTAGCCGGTGGGCGAACCAGCCCATGAGCAGCGAAACGGCGAGCAGCGCCGCGGGAGGGGCGAATTTGCGCACGTCGCCCCCTCTATTTTTTCTTGATGCCGACGGCCTTCATGATCTCCCTGGAAGTCTCGTGGTCCTGCCGGGCGAGCTTCTTCGCCCCCGGCCCGTCCACGAATTCCACCCGGAAGCCCGCCTTGTTCAGTTTTTTCACCACCGCCGGGTCATTGGCGGTCTTCTTGAGGGCCGCGGAGAGCTTGTCGAGAACGGCCTTGGGCGTTCCCTTCGGCGCCCACAGCCCGGCCCAGAGACCGATGCTCGCCCGTCCGAGCCCCTTCTCCTTCAAGGTCGGGATGTTAGGGAACTTGGGATCCCGCGCGTTGTCCGTGATGGCGAGGCCCACCAGCTTGCCCGCCCGCAGGAGCGCCTGCATCGCGCCGAACCCGCCCGCGGAGAAATCCACGTGGCCGCCCAGGGCGGCGTTGCGCGCCGGGCCGGAGCCCTTGTAGTGCACGGGGGTGGCTTTCAGCCCGCGTATGGCGAGAACCGCCGCCATGGTGAGATACGGCGCGGTCGGCGCACCGCTCGTGCCGTAGTTCAGCTTTCCGGGGTTTTTCTTGATGTAGGCGAGAAGGCCGTCGAGGTCCTTCCAGCGCGAATCCGGTTTGGAGACGACCCCCGTCGCGCCGAAGGCGTACGCGCCGATGTACTCGTAGTCATCCAGCGCGAAGGGCAGGGTGCGCAGCGCCGTTCCCACGGTGAGGGGCGCGGACATGGTCGAGAGGATGGTGTAGCCGTCCGGCTTGGCCTTCTTGACGTAGGTGTAGGCGATGGCGCCGCCGGCGCCGGGCTTGTTGACGAGCTGGATGGCGCCGCCGAAATTTTTCTGGAGCGCGGGATGGATGATGCGGATCGTGGTGTCTCCCGGCCCTCCCGGCGGGAAGGAGATGATGAACTGAACGGGGTAGCCGGGATATTGGGCCGAATGCGCGCTCTTTATCGGCAGGCAGACCAGCGCAACGACGAACAGGAGAAACAGCGAACGACGAGGCATGACGTTTTCCTCCATGCTGCAGGAGATGCGGGAACCGAGCCGCCCCCGGCATATCTCCTGGCTCAGGATCGAAAAAACCTCTTCACATGCGGATTGTCTTTAGTTTTAGAGAGTATAGCAAAACGGCGCGCGGGCCGCTATTGGGCGAATTTCACGACCTCCTTCGGGAGTGCCGTCGATGCGGCGTATGCACAGGAATGACGAACAAAACCTCTCTCATCCGTAGCGGACATGCCCCCGTGCCTGTCCTGAATTGCTTGTTTCCAATTTTGCAGAGAGGATTCACTCCCCCCTTGTCGGGCTTGTTGAAAAACCCCCTGAGAGGGTAATGGCAACCCCCTTGAAAGGGAAATCCCATAAAGGCAACCCCCCCTACCCCCCCTTGTCAGGGGGGCAAGAAAAAGCAACACCCCTCAGTCCGGCGGGGGCGCATCGCCTTTTTTTACCCCCCTGTCAAGGGGGGGTAGGGGGGGTTGCTCCTTTAACAAAGACTTTTTCAACAGCGCCTCAAGGGGGGAGTCCGAGACAGGACAACCACGGGGGGTTGTCCCTACCATGCGCCGGAATGACATCCTTGCCGTCCGGTCTCGACGGATGCGAGAGGGCGTAGGGGCGGTTCGTGAACCGCCCGGCTCTCCTGAAACGAACCGGACTTGATGGGAGGTCATCCCCCTCCCAGATACGCGCCGAGATTCTCCAGGCACTCGCCCCAGCCTCCGTGGTGCTCGTCGCGCATGTTCTCGTCCGGGAATCCCTCGTGCGTGAGGGTAACGGTGGTCTCATCGCCCTCTCCGGTGAAATCGATGCTCACCAGGGTTTCGGGGTAATCCCAATCCCCCCGCTCCCAGCGGAAGGTGAAGACGAGCCGCTCGGGCGGGCGTATCTCGACGAACGCCCCGTTCAGGTAGAACGACTCGCCCTCGTCGGTCCGCATCTCGACGCGGTATTTTCCGCCCGGGCTTAAGTCCATCTCCACCGAGGGCACGGTGTGTCCCTCCGTTCCCCACCATTTCTGTAACGCCTCGGCCCCCGTCCACGCGGCGAATACTTTCTCCCTCGGCGCCCGGAAGGTTCGTTTGATGATGAGTGTGTTTGTCATTTCGAGCATGTTTTATGTCTCCGTGTCAGTTGTTTCATCGAGATAGCGGGCGAGGGCATCGAATCCCTCCTCCCAGAACCGCTGGTGGAAATCGAGCCATTCGGACGCCTCGCGCATCGGTTCGGCATCGAGTCTCAGGCGATGGACGCGGCCTCTTTTTTCCCTGCGGATCAAACCGGCGCGCTCCAAAACGCGAAGATGCTTCGAGATCGCCGGCAGGGAGATATCAAAAGGGGCGGCCACGCCGGTGACGGTGGCTTCCCCCCGGGAGAGGCGCGAGAGGATGGCCCGCCTCGTCGGGTCCGAGAGTGCGGAAAAAGTCGCGTCCAGACCGGTTCCTGCGTTCATGGGTCGGCATACCCTCCTTTCAGGGGGGTGTTGAAAAAGTTTCGTTTTCGCGATTCGGCGTATGGAGCTGGCCGTTTGTAGGGACAACCCCCTGTGATTGTCCTTTGTAGAACAGGGCATCGGACAGGCACGGGGGCCTGCCCCTACAGTTCTTGCGTTTTGATCGTCATTCCGGCGAAGGCCGGAATGACGGACAGAACCTGAAACCGGGCGGTGCCGCAGGCTCTCGCCTTGAAAACCAACCCCCCCTACCCCCCCTTGTCAGGGGGGTATAAAAAGGCGAAACCCGCCGCCGGTAGAGGGGCTTTTGTTTTTTCTTGCCCCCCTGACAAGGGGGGGTAGGGGGGGTTGCCTTTATCCCTTGAGGGAGAGGACTTTTTCAACAACCCCTTCCCGATCGGCTCCAACCCCTCCCTCCTCGGTCGGGTTGCTTCTAAAACGCCCAGCCGAATCCGGTGATGAATCCCCGGAGGTAGCAGATCTGCCCGCAGTACTGGTGATAGTCGGTGGCCACTCTCCCCAGGTATTCTCCCGTCTTGGCGGCGTTGCCCCCGATGTCGGTCATCTCTTTTTCGAGGTCCTCCGCCGAAAGCGCCTCCAGGGTGGAAAGCGTTCTCGCCCGGGTGGCGTTGGCGTAGCCGATAACGTCCTGTTTCGTGAACTTGAGACGCATCACCTGTTCGAGCGAATCGCCGAAACCGATTTGTTTGGGCTCGGGCGGCATGTCGAATTTCTCGTGCCATTTCCCGGCGATCCAGACCTGCTCCTCACCGGCGACGGCCGCCATCGCGCAATCCTCGACCCTCGTCTTGTGCCACATCAGCCAGCCGATGGGGTTGTCCTGGTCGCTGGGCCGTTTCATGAGGTCCGCATCGTCGAGGCCCTTCAAGGCCCGTTTCACGAGTCCGTCGCTCATCTCGAAAGTGAAGGCGATCATCTGCGCTCCGTTCATGGGAACTCCCCTTTTTAGTAGTGCGTGAAATGATTTCGTGATTCACCATATAACTCCCGGCTTCCGGTTCCATGCTTTTCAGATGAATTTCTCTTCGCGGTGGATGACGCCGATGCAAAGGCCGAACACGCCGAATTGCAGCAGGAGATAGAGCGTTTCCATCCAGATGAACGCAGACGCCCCCGTCACCTCCTGCTTGGCGACGAAGGCGAGCACGTGAGAAGTCCAGAAGAAGGCGCCGGTGATGAGAGCGAACCTGAACCCTCGACGAAAGCTGCTTCCCTCGGTTTTCAGCATCGGGAACAGGGCGCAGAGCAGAACGCCCTGGAGCACGATGGTGAGCAGGCCGAGCAGAAAGTTCGGTTCTCCCTCGAAGTAGCCGAACGATTCGTATCTCTCCTTGAAAAGGAGGACATGCCAGATCACGGCAAGGGAGAAGGTGCAGATCGTATAAGCGGCGGTTCCCAGGATCAGCTTCTTGGCGTTCATCATCACGCCCCCGCGTTCGAATGGGAGGGGGATGGTTTGCACGGTGCAGAAGCCGCGCAGGGCGAACTCCTCTCCGGGTCGTCTCCCGCTTCGATGGTTCGGCCCGGTATGCCGGAAATGATTCTTGCGCCGCTCATGGAATGCTCCTGTATCAGGTTCGTCATGAAATAACTTAATGATTAACCATATGGTTAACTATATAGCGCTCCGCTCTTCCGGTCAACCTGCCGCCGGGATAGGATTTGCGACCGTCCGTCTTGTCGGGGAGCGGGATATGGGCCATGCTTGCGTGGTGTTCGCCTCGCCGCCCGAGGACCGAGACGGGTGAGTTCATGAAATCGTTTCTCTTGAGACCTCTGGCCTGGATGGTCGCCGTCCTCCTCCTGCCCGCCTGCTGGGGCGCGGCGCTGTCGTTCGGCAAGATCCTCCCGGCCGCTTTTCTCGCAAGCGGCGGGGGTTCATATATGCCTGCGACTGAGGGCTGGGCTTTCATCGCGGGCGCCTGTGCATACGCCGTCTGGCATCGCTTGCGTCCGCCGGAGTTCCTCTACGCCTTCGTGCACGAGTTCACGCACATGGCCTTCGCCCTGCTCACGGGGAAGAAGGTGCGTTCGTTCGAGGTGAACCAGGGGAGCGGGAAGGTGGGCCTGAGCGGAACGAACCCCCTCATCACCCTCGCGCCGTATTTCTTCCCGCTGCCGACGATAGTGGTGTTGATTCTGGGAGCGTTGCTCGACTGGATTTTCGGATACGAGGAGATTCGCTGGGCGGCGGCGTTCCTCGCCGGCCTCACGCTGTGCCTGCACGTGCTCATGACGTTCCGCGCGCTGGGCGCGTCGCAGCCCGACATCGCGCGCGGCGGGCGGATTTTCTCATGGGTCTTCATCTTCTTCCTGGGTCTCGTATTCATCGGCGGCGCCGCGCTCGTCTCGGTGGGAGGATGGGGGGTGGCGGCCTCCTACGGCGTCTCCATCTGGCGCGAAAGCCTGGATGCGTATGCGCTGCTCCTCAGCCTGGTGGAGCACTTCGCCTGGAGCCTCGGATTGTGAAACAAAACGCCTTCGCATCGCGGTTTCGAGCCTCTCTGATCGTTTTTCTGCTCCTGATGATTCCGGCCTGCGCCTATGAGGTGTCGACGATACAAGGCGTCGCCAGGCCGGGGCGGATACGGACGCTTGAGCGTATCGCCGTCGCTCCGTTTCGCTACCCGAGCGACTGGACGGGTCTCTTCCGCGACGTCTACGCGCAGGCGGGGCTCAAGGCGCCCGATGTGAAGAAAATCGAGATGATAGAGGGCGCCTTTCTGATCCGCGACGCCCTCGCCGCCAAGGGCTATCTGGCGCTTCGCTGGCCGGAGGAACTTGCAAAAATAAAAGGGGAGGAGTTGCTGGACGCAGCGGGCGGAATCGCCGAGGCCCATCTGGGGGCGCTTAAGCGTTCGGGCGCGCAGGCGGTGGTGATTGCCGGAGGCGGGCGCACTTGCGAAGACGTCGAAGTGTGCGTCGCCAGGATGGAAATACGTTTGTTGGACTTGGACTCTCGGGAGGCGTTGTGGGTATCGGGGGCCCGCGCGACGACGGCGTTTTCCCAGGGGGATGAGATGAAGGCCGCCGTGTCCGAGGCGTTCGACGCCTTTCCCCAAAAATCACCCGCTTCGAACTGAAAGCGGGGGATTCGGGTTTGTTGAAAAAAAAACTCTGGAGCGGTGGGGGTACGATTGTTTTGTAGTGACAATTCCTCCTCGGGGTTGTCCCACGGTTCGCGAACCGCCCCTACAGCCGTCATTCCGGCGAATGCCGGAATCCAGAGCCGATGAGAGAACCCGGGTTAAGGGAATCCCGCCACCCGCACTGAATCTCCGCATTCCCGCTTTTCTTCCACTCCCGTTCGCCTGGATTCCGGCTTTCGCCGGAATGACGGCAAACCTCGCGCATTGGACCTTTTCAACGCCCCGTTTCCGCCCTTTGGGCACCCCCCGCCATGACGATTTGTCGTTTTCGTCGGACATATCGTGACAAAATGACAATTTGACCGAACATATATATTGTTATCTAATTGAAAAATAAGGCATATTCTAATTTCATAGAAATGGCACAGCTATTGCATATTATAAGAGCAAGCTGATTGGGGCGTTCATAGGCGGCACGCCCCGGTTAGCCGGCGAGAGGAGTAGCTGATTGGGTCGGCGCTCCTCCGCCACGCAATCATACATCTCGCATCTACCCCCTGCGAGAGCCTCCTCCCGGAGACGGGAGGAGGTTTTTTTTGGCGGCTTTCTTGCGCCTCATTTTCCCTTCGCCCGGTTTTCAAGCGCGCCCCTTTGGGTTATGGTGCGGCCCAAGTGAAATCACTCGGCGTATATTCGATGTTGAAAATTCATCCATTCAGTGATTAAGGAGTCGAAAAATGGCTACGGACAAGGTGCGCCTCGCCTCTATCGGGCTGGGCTGGTGGGGCGGCGTTCTGGTGGAGGCACTCAACCGGAGCGGTTCGGGCGAGGTGGTCACGGGCTTCGCGCGCAGCGAGGACGCCCGCAAGGCGTTTTCCGAGAAACACGGTTGCCGGACGGCGGGCAGTCTGGACGAGGTGTGGAACGACCCGGAAGTGGAGGGCGTCATCGTCGCGACGCCCCACTCCACGCACCTGGACATGATTTCTTCGGCCGCATCGGCCGGAAAGCACGTCTTCGTCGAAAAACCGCTGACCCTCACCGTCGATGAGGCCAAGAAGGCGCACGAAGCGACCTCAAGCGCGAACGTCACCTTGCAAGTCGGCCATCACCGCCGCCGCTTCGGCGCGAACCGCAAGATGCGCGAGATGATAGATAATGACGAACTGGGTGTGGTGCACCAGGTGGAGGCGAACCTCTCGCTGCCCATGGGTTTCGAATCCAGGCCGGGATGGCGCAACGACCCCGCCGAATGCCCCGCAGGCTCCATGACGGGCTTGGGCGTCCACATGATCGACAACCTGCAGTACCTGGTCGGCCCCGCGAAGCGTGTGGCCGCCTTCAGCAAGAAGCTGCTCGGCAAGACGAATCTGGACGATGCGACGAGCATCATCATCGAATACGAGAGCGGCCCGCTCGGCCATATCGGTTCTTCTTTCGTGGTTCCCAAGATATGCGACACGGCGGCCTTCGGCACGAAGATGAGGGCCTACAGCGAAGAGGAAGGTGGAAAGCTCTACGTGGCCAAGGTGGGCGAGGAGGCCCGAACCGAGGTCGAGGTCGTGGGCGGAGACGCCCTGGCGGATGAGATGGACGAGTTCTGCAAGTGCGTCCGGGGCGAGGCGACGCCCGAGACCGGCGGGCCGGAGGGGGTCGAAGTGGTCGCCGTACTCGAGGCGGTCGTCCAGAGCGCGACGACGGGCGAGGTGGTGGACGTGGCGGCCCTGCGCGGATAGCTTTTGGGGATATTCAGGAGGATACGATGGCTCAGATGACGCACGTCGGCGCGTCGCCGACGAAAGAAGACGCCCTGGCGAAGGCGGTCGGCGACACGGTCTACGGTGATGACTTCCACATGCCGGGCGAGATTTACGGGAAAGTCGTCCGCGCCTCGATGACGCCGGCGAGGATCAAGAAGATAGACGCCGGCGAGGCGCTCGCCCTTCCGGGCGTGCACTGCGTCCTGACGGCGAAGGACATTCCCGGCCTGAACGCGGGCCGCTACCCCGATTACCCGGTGCTGGCCGAAGACCTCGTGGTCGATATCGGAGACGCGGTCGCGCTCGTGGCCGCCGACACGCGGGACCTGGCCGAAGAAGCGGCCTCGCTCGTGCGCGTCGCCTACGAGCCGCTGCCGGGGGCGTACGACTTCGCCTCCCTTGAAGAGGGCGAGGTGGTCTGCGATTGGAAGGCGGGCAAGGGCGACGTGGAGGCGGGCTTCGCCGAGGCGGACGTTATCGTCGAGAAGACCTATTTCTCCGCCTGTCTGGATCACGCCTTCATCGAACCAGAAGGCGGCGTGGCCTGGGTGGACGAGCGCGGGGTGGTGAACATCCGCGTGCCCACGCAGATGATCGAGAACTACCAGAACGTGGCGCGGACGCTGGGATTGCCGCTCAGCCGCGTGCGGTATGACTGCCCGATGCTGGGCGGGGCGTTCGGGGGCAAGGAGCATCCGCTGCTCGGTGCTTTCATGGCGCTCCTGTCGATCCGCACGGGGCGGCCCGTGCGCATGGCCTACTCGCGCGAGGAGACCATGAACACCGGCAGCAAGAAGCATCCCTTCCTCATGAAGTACAGGACGGGCGCGACGAAGGACGGAAAGCTCACCGCCATAGAAGTCGACATCATCGGCGATGCGGGCGGCTATACGGCCAACAGCAAGGGGCTGTTGCTGGGCGCGCTGGTGGTGAGCGCGGGCCCCTATGAGATACCCAACGCGCGGGGCCGCTCGCGCGCTGTCCGGACGAACAACCCCTTCACCGAGGCGATGCGCGGCGTGGGCGCGAACCAGGTGTGCTTCGCCTACGAGGCGCAGATGGATGAGCTCGCGGAGCGGCTGGGGATGGACCCGCTCGAGTTCCGCGAGAAGAACTTCATCGCCAAGGGCCAGACCCTCATACAGAATCAGCCCGTGCCCACGCGCGTGATGCTGCCCGAACTGGCGGAGGAGACGAAAAAGCTCATCGGCCGCTCGGCGGGCCGCGTCCCCGAAAAAGACCACGGCCCCTGGCGCGTCGGCGTCGGGATCATCGGGAACGTCGGGGGATACGGAAGGCCGAGGAACGAGGGCGAGGTCTACGTGGGCATCGATGAGGACGGCAGCGTGAGCGTGCGCACCGGCGCTTCGGACGTCGGCGCGGGCCAGACGCAGACGAACCGCCAGATTGCGGCGGAAGCCTTGGGAATAGCGCTCGAGGACGTGACGGTGACGATGTCGGACTCCCACGTCACCCCGCTGGTAGGGGTCACTGCAGGATCGCGCCAGACGATGATCTCGGGCGGCGCGTGTTACCGGGCGTCGGCGGAACTCAAGAACAGAATCCTCAAGGGCGCCGCCGAACTTCTCGAAGCGAACCCTGAGGACCTGGATATCCGCGAAGGCAGGGTGTACGTGAAAGCGGCCGAAGAGCGCGATGTCTCCTTTAAGGAAGCCGTGGCGCAGTGCAGGAAGATGGGCGTCGACCTCCACGCCGTGGGCAAGACGAAGCTCGGCGTCCACGAATACGAGGGCAACGAGCAGTACGGCGACGCGGGCGGCTGGATGGACTACGTGTTCGGCATCCACGCGGCGGAAGTCGAGGTGAACGTCGATACGGGCGAACTCCGCGTGCTCAACTACTGGTCGGGCCACGACGTGGGCCAGTCCATCAACTTGCAGCACGTGGAAGGCCAGTTCGAGGGCGGCGCGATGATGGGCGTCGGCCACGCCCTGACCGAAGAGGTCCTGACGCAAAAGGGCGCGCTCCTGAACAACGAGTTCCACGGCTACCTCATCCCCACCTCGGTGGACACGCCCGAGTGGGACAACGTGATCCTGGAATCCGGCGAGGGGCTCGGCCCCTACGGGGCGAAGGGCATCGGCGAGCCCCCCTGCACGGCGGCCGCCGCCGCCGTGGCGTGTGCGGCGGGCCAGGCGATAGGCGCGCGCCTCACGCGCATCCCCATCACGCCGGACCACGTGCTGGAGGTGCTGGGACGGCTCAAGACGAACGGAAGCCAAGGCTAGACGAAAAGACTGAATACAGACTCTCCACACATGAAACGCCCCGCACGCGCTGCGGGGCGTTTTTGCGTCTACGGTTGCGATAGAAAAATACTTCCCCTCATGGAGGGTTGTTGAAAAAGCTCCTGAGAGGGAAATCCCATAAAGGCAACCCCCCCTACCCCCCCTTGTCAGGGGGGTATAAAAAGGCGATGCGCCCTCGCCGGGCTGAGGGGGTTTTGTTTTTTCTTGCCCCCCTGACAAGGGGGGGTAGGGGGGGTTGCTTTTCAGTCGAGAGGGATGCCCCCTCTACCCCCTGACAAGGGGGCTTTTTCGACAATTCTCCCCTCGGTCGGGATCCCACCGTAGGGACAGGTCGCGACCTGTCCCTACAAGGCGAATGCGGTTTTGATCGTCATTCCAGCGTAGTGACATGGCTTCGACGGAAGCGAGGGAGTGTAGGTGGCAGCCCCTCCTCGGGGCTGCCCCACACATAAATGCGACCCTGCTATTTTTGCCGCCCAGCAATGGGCCGCATGAATGCGGCCCCTACAATTGGTATTCCTGACGAAGGGGAGTGGTTTCGCCTATGCCCGTCATTCCGCCGCACACCGAATTTCCACAAGTGGAACCCGGCCCCGTCATAACTACAGATAGGCTGAAATGAAGGAATACGAGAAGCGGCTGCCGTACGAGAATGTGCGGCAACGCCGCTTGTCCAGCGATACAGAAGAGATTGCGCCGCCGGGATTGAGTGATCGGGGAGGGAAAATCATGCACATCAGACCTTTGAAAGGGCGCCCGGCCCGCAGGGTGCGGATTGCATCGAGAATGTTCCGGGCGTGTGGCGTCGCCGTTCTGCTCGCCTGCGCGGTCGCAATCGGGCTGCCCCCGCCGGCCAATGCTACAGCGGGGAAGGACTACCGCCTGAGCGGCCCCTACACGCAGAACAATCTCTCCATCTATCTGATCCACCGCGAGGGCCGAAGCGAAGGCCCCGCGCCGATCACCCTGGGCGAGGCGATGAGGCGGGGCCTCGTCAAGGTCGTCGAAACCGGCAGCGTCAGCCGCCTCAAGGTCCGCAACCTGGGGGATCGCGAGGTCTTCATCCAGTCGGGCGACATCGTCAAGGGCGGCAAGCAGGACCGCGTCCTGCTCACCAGCCTGATCGTCCCCCCGAAGTCGGGCTACATCCCCATCGGCGCCTTTTGCGTGGAGCAGGGCAGGTGGGCCAGGCGCGGCCTGGAGAATGTAATGGCGTTTTCGACCTCCGCATACCGCATGCCTTCCAGGGCCGGCAAGATTGCGATGATGAAAAGCATGGGCTACGAGACCGCTCCCGAAGCCGTTTGGAGCGGAAGGTTGGGGAGGATACGGCGGCGGAGAGGCGCATCCCTTCAGGGCGAAGTGTGGCGCTCGGTCGGGATGATACAGCAGGGGTTGGGCCGGGCCGTGCGGGCGCAAGTCGCCGACGAACGCTCGCGATCGAGCCTTCAGTTGTCATTGGAGAACAAGCGCCTCGCCTCGGCCCTCGTGGGCTATGAGAAAGCCCTGGGTGGACTGTCGGCAAAGCATCCGGATGCCGTGGGCTATGTCTTCGCGGTGAACGGCAGGATCAACAGCGGCGATGAATTCGAGAGCACCGGCCTGTTCCGCAAGCTGTGGCAGCGGCAACTCAAGGCGGCGGCGACGGAGGCCATTGCCGAAAAAGGCGCGCCCAAGCGCATACGGCCGACGCTTGCCGAGGTCGCCGCGTTCATCGATTCCGCGCGCGCCGCGAAGCCCGCTTTGAGAGCGATGCCGGGAGGCTTGAACCTGGAGACGCGCAAGGCGAGCGAGTCGTTCTACATGGAAGTCCGGCGCGGGAACGACCGCTGGGTGCACCGGAACTTCGTCGCCCGCTAAACCGGCGCCCGCCGACCCGGTCGGGCGGGCGGGGCTTGCCCTGGATACAGGAAATGCCGGTCGGGGTGTTCTTAGGCGGCACGCCCCGACCGGCCGGCACGAGGAGTGCTGATTGGGTCGGCGCTCCTCCGCCACGCAATCATCCATCTCGCATCTACCCCCTGCGAGAGCCTCCTCCCGGAGACAGGAGGAGGTTTTTCTTTCGGGTGAAGCGCCCCGCACGCGCTGCGGGACGTTTCTGCGTCGACGGCTGGGAGTGAATCCCGACCTTCGAGATTTTTCCGCAGGGACAGGTCGTGCCCCGTTCCTGCAATCTCTCATCACGCATCCGACTCTCATGGGGAATGCTCTTGTAGGGGCCGCATATTATGCGGCCCTGACTTTCATCGACAAAACACGGGTCGCATAATATGCGACCCCTACAAACACCCTGCAAAGGACAATGTGCGCAAAGGCGGCGAGCGCGCCGCCGGCCCCTCCCCCTCGCGGGGGGTTTTGGGCAATCCCAGGGAGGGAGGGCTTGCTCCGAGCGGATAAGCAAGGCCTGCCGTATCGCATCTTCTTGTCTTTCCCTGTAGGATGCGCGCGAAGCCCGCCCATTCGTAGAGACGTGCGCATGCTCTCGACTCTGGACTGGTCGCTCATTCTCGGCTACATCGTTTTCGCCTTGATCGTCGGTGTTCTCACCTCACGAGTGGCGTCTAAGAGCCTGGCTTCATATTTCGTGGCCGGGCGCAGCCTGCCCTGGTGGTGGATAGGCACCTCGATGGTGGCGACCACGTTCGCCTCGGACACCCCCCTCGTCGTGGCCGGCATCGTCGCCAAGCGCGGGATTTCGGGAAACTGGTTCTGGTGGGCGTGGGTCATCGGGAACGTGGGCGTCGCGGTCTTCTTCGCCCCTCTTTGGCGGCGCGCGGGCGTGGTGACCGACGCCGAACTCATCGAACTGCGCTACGGGAGCGGCCCCGGCGCATTCCTGCGCGGCTTCAAGGCCGTCTATTCCTCCCTCATCGTGAACCTGATCGTCCTGGGCTGGGTGTTCCGCGCCATGGCGAAGATCGCCGAGCCCTTCTTGAGATGGGAGGAGATTCTGCCCCAAAACCTGTGGACGGCCGTCGAGGCGTACTGGCCCGCGGTCCTCACGATGGGAAGCGTGAACGAAAGCGTAACGGTCGCCCTGCTCGTCTTGATGATAGCGGCGTATGCGAGCGCGGGCGGGATCCGCGGCGTCATGCTCACCGACCTGTTCCAGTTCGTCATCGCGATGGCTGGCAGTTGCCTGTTCGCGTGGTACGCCGTCGAAGCCGTGGGCGGGCTCTCGGGCATGAGCGCGAAGCTGGGCGAGATTTACGGCGCGGAGGGCGCGGCGAACATCACCTCCTTCTTCCCGCCCGAGGGCGCGGGATGGGCGGGGGCGCAGGTGATCCTCATCTATCTGTTCGTGGTCTGGTGGGCGCACAACAACGCCGACGGCGGGGGCTACATCGGCCAGAGGCTGTGCTCGGCGCGCTCGCCGAGGGACGCCCAGGCGGGCGCTTTCCTCTTCACGGTCGGGAACTACGTCCTGAGGCCCTGGCCGTGGATACTCATCGGCCTGGTGAGCCTGATCCTCGTGCCCAAGGGGGTGGACGTTCTCCCAGGTTCCATGGAGGCGAAAATTCTCGCCGACCGCGAGGCGGCCTATCCCCTCCTGATGGAGAAACTTCTGCCGGCGGGGGTTCTCGGCCTTGTGCTCGTGGGTCTTTTGGGTGCGTTCATGAGCACGGTGGACACGCACCTGAACTGGGGGATGAGCTATCTCGTGAACGACGTATATGCGCGCTTCATCAGAAAAGGAGCGGGCGCGCGCGAAGTCGTCTTCGTGAGCCGGCTGGGCGTGTTGATCATGGCGCTCGGCGCTTTCGCCGTGGCGGGGCAAATCAAAAGCATCGAGGTGGCGTGGAAGTTCCACATCTCGCTCGGTGCGGGGCTGGGGCTTCCGGTGATCCTGCGCTGGCTGTGGTGGCGCGCGAACGCCTGGACGGAGATTGCAGGAATGCTGGCCGCGGGCGCGACCGCCCTCTATCTCCACTGGGATGGGGAGCCGCCCGCATTTCCCGTATTGCTGGCCGCGGAGGTGGGCGTCGGCTTCGCGGCGATGCTGATAGTCACCTTCATCACGAGGCCCGCGAGGCCGGATGTTTTAAGGAACTTCTGGATAAGCGTGCGCCCGCCGGGCGCATGGGGGCGGGTGCGCGGGCCGGATGCGCGTTCGGCGCCCGTATCGGCGCTCGCGGGTCTGTGGCTGGCTTTAAGCGTATTCGTCTTCGCCTTGATGTTCCTGGTCGGGGCGCTGCTCGTGGGCACCTGGACGCAGGCGGGCGGGCTCGCGCTCCTGGCGGGGTTCTCCCTCTGCACGGCGTGGTGGATCGACCGGAGGTATCGCTACGGCATTTTGTTCGTGTAGGTAAATCTTGTGTTTGAAGAGAAATTGAGCCTACCGTAGGGACAACCCCCTGTGGTTGTCCTTCTTTATGATTTGCGAAAAGGACAGGCACGGGGGCCTGTCCCTACAGAATTCACGTTTGAACCCATGGCCGGGATATGGGATAAAATGGTTTTGTGATGCCGCCTATGCGTCAAGGTCATCGGCAAGTGGGGGAAGTTGTCACGGCCGCTTTCGGACGGCGGAGAGAGAATCCCTGCTTCGGGATGGGGGGATGGAACAATGGAAAGCAACATCTGGATAGGCTTCATCGTGGTCGTCATCACGATCGTCGGTTCCCACACATGGCTTCACAGGGACATCGCCGAACTCCGGGAACGCATGGCGAAACTGGAAGGGACGTTCGAGGGCTTCATGACCTCGCAGCGCAAATCTGCGGACTAGCCGGTTCTTCAACCAGCAATCACCGTTTTCATCTCAAATTATGGAAATCTAGGTGCAACAAGGTGGTAGGGACAGGTCGCGACCTGTCCCTACGGGGCGAACGGAGCCTGGATCGTAGGGACAACCCCCTGTGGTTGTCCTTCTTTGTGATGCTTACGACACGGACAGGCACGGGGGCCTGTCCCTACGCCATTCATCCTCGATGCGGGCGGACACATGGGTCCGCCCCTAAGAAACCGTTGCCCTGCGAACTCTCTACTCGTCCACCTCCTCGAACTCTGCCGTATACTCCACCTGAATCCCCCGCTGAACGCTCTGGCTCGCCGGGCAGCCCTTCTCGTGCACGGCGAGGGCGCGCTCTGCGTCTTCTCGCTTTCCCCTGGGGATTCGGCACTTGTAATTGACCTTGATCTTCGTGACCAGGGCCATGCCGTCCACGTTCTCGATGATGCCTTCCACTTCCGCCACGAGGTTGTCGGGGCTGCTCTTTATCCCGCGCGCATCCAGCGCGCCTCCCATGTTGCCCGTCAGTCAGCCGGCGACGGCGGCCGCCAGGTGATCCAGCGTGGCCGGACGCTCTTCCTCGGGTTCCGCCTTGTAGAAGTTCTTGATGCCCCCGTGGATGCCGTAGGGAATCGGCTCGTCCGGGAAGGCGTCGAGATAGCCCGTTTTCATTCCCCTGCCGGGCTCCTTGACGATGCGGGCCTTGGTGACGTGAATGACTTCGCCCATGTCGGTCTCCTTGTTGAAATGGGGTTTCGAAAAATTTCCTGAATGATTAGAAGCTCAAGGGTAGCACCCTCATGAGGCGAGGGGAACTCTCCCCCGGCTTTACGTGATGACGACGATGGTGCCCGCCACGGTCAGGAGCGCGCCGAGGACGAGCCGGGGCGTGATGTTTTCCATCTCGCGCAGGAAAAGCCAGCCCAGCACCAGGACGATGAGCGGCTGGGCGGAGATGATGGCCGTCACGCGCACGGCCAGCGTGTGGACGAACGCGAAGTTATAGAACGGAACGGCGATCGTCTGGCAGACGGCTGCGGCGAAAATCCACCTCCAGGCCGAGGCGGGGATGGGGCCGCGCGATTCCTCGCCCCTGTCGAGCGCCATCAGCAGCGACGCCGTGGCGGCCCCTACCCAGAGCGCTATCGCGGCGGTGGCGAGCGGGTGTAGGTTCAGGGACGCTTTTTTGAAGAAAACCGCGGCCACGCCCCAGAGCAGCGAGGTGACCCCGGCGGAAATCCAGCCGAACAGCTTCCACCGCGCGCCGTGGGCTTCGGCTTCCGCCTCCCGGGATGGTTCGGCCTGAACGATGAGGGTGATGCCGATGAGGAGGATCGCGAGGCCGGTGAAGATGGAGATCGTCGGCGTCTCCCCGAGCATGAACGAAGCCCCCACGGCCGTTATGGCGGGGTACGTCAACGCGATGGGGATGGAGCGGTTCGGCCCGATGCGGTGGATGGCGCGGTAATAGAAGGTGCGCGATATGCCGATGTGGAAAAAACCCGCGAGGAAGGCGAACACAAGAGTGGCTGTCGTGACGCCCTGAAAATCGTCTTTCGAGATGAGGCCGATGGCGATGAGCGTCACGAGAGCCGCGTTCACGCTCGTCATGACGGCGGTGACCTTGAGGACGGGCGCGTTCATGAGCGCGCGCTTGATGAAATAGACGAACACCGCCCATGCGGCCGAGGCTACCGAGGCCAGAAGCACGCCGTAGGCGTTCGATTCGGGGTTCATCTCGGCTTACCGCGCGGGCGGATGCGCCGCGCGTCGAGACCTTCGGAACGTGGCCAAAGGGGTTATTTGTCGGTATTGATGCAGAGCACCGCGCGCCAGTAGTCAAAGATGTTCACGCGCTCCTGGCGTTCGAGAGTCAGGTTGTTCGCCTCGAGCAGGGGTTCGAGGTCCAGAGTGGTCTCCCATCCGAATTTCTTGCAGACCCCGTTGATGAGTTCTTCGAACTTGGCCAGCAGAAGTTTCTGGCTCTTGAAATGGTTGATGAAGACGATGCGCCCGCCCGGCTTGCACACGCGGCAGATCTCCGAGACGACCTTGTGCGGGTCGGGGGCGGCGCTCACCACATAGCAGGCGGTGACGCAGTCGAAGGTGTTGTCCGCATACGCCATGTTCTGCGCGTCCATCACGGAGAGTTCGACGTTTTGAAGGCGCATCTTCTCGACCTTCTCCTTCGCCTTCTCGAGCATTTTCGAAGAGAGGTCGATGGCGATGATCTCCGACGTCGACGGGTAGAGCGGCAGGGAGAGACCCGTGCCCACGCCCACTTCGAGCAGTTTCTCGCCCGGCTGGAGGTCGAGCAGGTCGACGCCGACGTTCCTGCCTTCACTGAACACGTGCTTGAAGACCAGGTCGTAGAATTTCCCCCAGCGATCGTATATCTTGATGACAGCGTCCGGCGATTCCACTTTGCACCCCTCTATAAAGCTCCCGCGCTCGCAACTGCACGCGAATCCGGTGGGCGACGGGCATACCAACCGCGAATGTATCCGGCATACTTCCCGGATTGAACCAATTCTCTTCCTTCCATCCTTCCAACTTCGGAAGATATGCCATATTGTAAGAAAAAATAAAAATTTTTTCCAGACCAATCGGCAATGGTGATTACGGGGGAACAGGACATGGCGTGGGAGACAATCGGTTTCGAGCAAGAGGGGGGCTTGGCCCTCGTGCGGCTCAATCGCCCCGAGGCGCTGAACGCGCTCGACCGGCAGATGGCGAAAGACTTATACGAGGTGTGCGAGCGATGCAGCGAGCCCGACATCCGCGCGATGGTTCTGAGCGGGGCGGGGCGCGCCTTCTGCGCGGGCGGGGACCTGAAGGAGATCGAGGCGCGCATCCGGGCGGGCGAGCGGATGGAGGAGTTCCTCTGGCCGGATTATCAAAAAGCGCTGGCGAAACTCCATGAGGCCCGCTGTCCGACGATAGCCGCCGTTCACGGTTTCGCCGTAGGCGCGGGATGTGATATCGCTTTGGCCTGCGACATCCGCCTGGCGGGCGCGGGCGCGTCGTTCGGGCAGGTGTACTCCAGGGTCGGACTCGTCCCCGATTGCGGGGGCACGTTTTTCCTGCCCCGCGTCGTGGGCAGCGCGAAGGCCCTGGAGTTGATTTTGACGGGCGACGTCATCGACGCGGAGGCGGCGCTCGCCATCGGCCTCGTCCGCTCGGTTCATCATGACGACGCGCTCATGGAGGAGGCGACAGCACTTGGGCGAAGGCTCGCCGAGGGGCCTTCGATTGCGCTTCGCGCGGCGAAGAAGCTGATTCGCGCCTCAGGCGGCCTGGATGTGGCGACGGCGCTGCGCGCAGAGGCGAGCGCGCAGGCCGAGACGGTCGCCAGCCGGGATTTTCAGGAAGGAATCGCCGCCTTTCTGGAGAAGCGAGAACCCAGGTTCCAGGGCAAGTGAACGAACTCCGGCGATTCGGAACCGGCGCCGTATAGCCATATAAAGGACGCTTCTCGAGGATGGAAGCATATTTCGCAAGTTTTCCCATCTGGGCGAATCTCATCTTCTTCGCCGCGGGCCTGCTCATCGTCACGAAAGGCGCCGACTGGTTTACCGACGGCGCGGTGGGAGTCGCCGAAATCACGGGAATTCCCAAGGTAATCATCGGCGCCACCCTGGTGAGTCTGGCTACGACGGCGCCCGAGTTCAGCGTCTCCGTCATCGCGGCCTGGCTGGACCATCCCGCCACGTCCGTGGGAAACGCGGTCGGCTCCACGGTCTGCAACATCGGACTCATCCTGGCGGTGGCGTTCCTGCTCGAGCCCGTGTCTCTCGCCCGGGCGGACGTTTTGCCGAAAGGCCTCTTCATGCTGATGATGGGCGTGTTGCTCCTCACCCTGGGCTGGGACGGAGAAATCGCCCGCGTCGAGGGCGTGGTCTTGTTCGTTTTCGTGCCCGTTTATCTGTGGTTCACCATGAAGCGGGCCACGTGGACGGATTTCGATATCGGGAGCGCCGTGACGGACCGGGAACAGCAGCATATCGGGCTGCGTTTCATCGCCGGCTCGCTGGCGGTCGTTTTCGGCAGCGTTCTGCTCGTTCAGAACGCGGTGCATCTCGCCCGCGCCATGGGCGTTCCCGAACTCATCGTCGGCCTTACGCTCGTGGCCGTCGGCACCTCGCTGCCCGAACTGATCACGGCCGTCTCCGCATCCTTGAGCGGTCATGGGGACATGGCCGTCGGCAACGTGCTGGGGGCGAACGTCCTGAACATCGCATGGGTGCTGGGCGGGGCGTCTCTCATCGCGCCTTTGGGGATAGAGCATCAATCGTTCGTTCTGGATTTCCCGTTCATGCTCTTGTTGATGCTGATGTTCTTGCTTCTCGCCTTGTGGAAGCGCGGCATGGGGCGCAGGGCAGGGATCATGTTCCTGACCGGATATGTATGCTACCTGGCGCTCATTTTCGCTTATTTCGTTTGAAGACCTTCATACGAAAATTTTAATTTTCGCTCGGCGCCTTTTGCCGGTATATTAAGGGTCGATGGTTCCGGATAGTTCCAGAGGTTCGCAGGGAAAGGGAATGAGATGGACATGAAAAAGATATTCGCGTTGATCGCAGCGATTGCATTGTCATGCGGCCTGGGCGCCGAAGGGGCGAGCAGGAAAGGCGGCCCCGCCATGAAGGAATTGGGCCGAGTCGTCATCGAGGTGAACGAGAAGAAAATCACCCTGGGGGAAATTGAAGCGAGACTCAGACAATTGGCGCCCGCCGTGCGCATCCGCATCCGCAAGAACAAGGAACGGTTTCTCGAAGGTATCGTACAGGGGGAACTTCTCTACCAGGAAGCGATTCGCCAAAAAATCGACGAATCTCCCGAGATCAGCAAAAGGATAGCGCGGTTGAAGCGAAGGCTCGTCATCGAGGAATTCCTGAGGCGTGACGCCGAGACGGCGAGCGCGTCCGAGCAGCAGTTGCGCGATTTCTTCCTCGCCAACAAGGAGCGGTTCCGCCGCAGGGAAGCGGTCACCCTCGCCCACATCGTGCTCAAAACCGAACAGGAGGCCTGGGACGCCGTCGCCGAACTCAGAAAAGGGACGCCTTTCGCGCAGGTGGCGAGGCAGCGCTCGATATTCGAGGGTACGCGCGATGCGGGCGGGATGATGGGAACCGCCGAGCGGGGCGCATTGGACAAGGCGATTGAGGATGTGGCGTTCAAACTGCCCATCGGCCAGCCGAGCGACCCGATTCGAACGTCCGCCGGCTGGCAGGTGATACGTGTGCTCGAGCGCGTGGGGGCTGCGGATGCGAAGTATGAAGACGTGAAAGACGACGTAAAGCTCGTTTATTCGGAGATCAAGCGAAACGAGAGGTACGAGGCGCTGCTCAGGCGCTTGCGCGAGGGAGCGAAAGTCAAGGTTCACGCAGATCGGTTCCAATAGTCCGTCGCACGACCGTCATCGCGTTTTATTCACATTTTTTCCACAGCTTCTCCCCCGGATACCCCCGGATATTCCACGGCCTATCCACAAGAAATTGTGGTTTTGGGCAAAATAATCGTTGACGTGCCACTATATCTTGTGGTTATATGATTTTCCTCGAAACATGATGACTACAGCGAATCCCAAGCGTGTCTCTCGGGCTTCGGACCGGAGAAGCGCTTGTCAGGTCTCCCCCGTTTCGGGCGGACAGGGGAGGTCGTCTGGGGGTGGGGGGAGTTGGTCTCCTCTCGCCCCCAGATATTATGTGCTCGGGAATTTCACCTCCCGGGATTTCGCGCATCGGTCGTTTTCGGTTTCAGGTGGGATCCGGGTTTTCACGAAGCGCCCCGGGAGACGAGGTTCACGCGATGTCGATCAAGTCGGACAGGTGGATATCGAAGATGGCGCGCGAGCACGGGATGATCGAACCCTTCGAGGACAAGCAGGTGCGCGAGGGCGCCATCTCCTACGGTGTCTCCTCCTACGGCTACGACATCCGCATCGCCGATGAGTTCATGATTTTCACGAACGTGAACTCCACCATCGTGGATCCGAAGAATTTCGACGAGCGCTCGCTGGTCCACGTCAAGGACGACACCTGCATCATCCCGCCCAATTCCTTCGCCCTCGCCAAGACGGTGGAGTATTTCCGCATCCCCAGGAGCGTGCTCACCGTCTGCGTCGGCAAGAGCACTTACGCGCGCTGCGGCATCATCGTCAACGTCACGCCCTTCGAACCCGAGTGGGAGGGCTTCGTCACCCTCGAAGTGTCGAACACCACGCCCCTGCCCGCCAAGATATACGCGAACGAGGGAATCGCGCAGGTGCTGTTCTTCGAGAGCGACGAGGAGTGCGAGACCTCCTACGCCGACAAGAAGGGCAAATACCAGAAACAAAAGGGCCTCACCCTGGCGAAGCTGTAGGCCATGTTGTTTTTGTAGCGCGACCTGTACCTGCCTCCTCCCCAAACCCCTTGTTTTTCTTTTCCCTTTAATGTTTCGCGCTCCTGTTGTATGATGATCCCATACATTCCGCCCGTGAAGCGAAATCTCCCGCTTCTCCGGTTTGCTCGGGAGGCGTCGTCCGTGTCCCAGGAACTCTCTCATATCGACGAGCAGGGCCGCGCCCGCATGGTGGACGTGGGGGATAAGGAAGTCACCCGCCGCGAGGCCGTGGCGCGCGGCCGCCTCGAGATGGCGCCCGAAACCCTGCGACTGATTCTCGAAGGCGGTCTGCCCAAGGGCGACGTGCTGGGCACGGCGCGAATCGCCGGCGTCATGGCGGCGAAGCAGTGCGCGAACCTCATCCCGATGTGTCATCCGCTGCGTTTAACGAGCGTGGAAATAGACTTCTCGGCCGATGAGCCGCCCGGCGAATTGAGCATCGAGGCTGCCGTGCGCGCGCAGGACAGAACGGGTGTGGAGATGGAGGCCCTGACCGCCGTGAGCGTGGCGGGCCTTACCGTCTACGACATGTGCAAGGCGGTGGATAAGGGCATGGTGCTCTCGGATGTTCGGCTGGTGAGAAAAACGGGAGGAAAGAGCGGGGATTTCATGCTGGATGAAGAATAGCCATTTTTCGCTTCTTATTTTGGGGAGACGATACGCCTGCCCCGCTTCGCCCTCCACTCGACCTGCCGGAATCAGACCGGAAGCCCGGCGCTTCATCATCGAAGGCGGAATTGATTCCGCCCGAAATCATTACGTAACAAGGTTGTTATAGTATGCCACGGCAATATTTATCGTAATAAGATATTCCGGGGGAAATATACATGAATGAATCCACGAAGAAGATCTCGGTAGAGACGATACCGAAGGAGAAAAAGGCGGGCCCAAACCGCCTGGGCTTGATTCTGGGCGTTTTCTTCATCGTCCTGTGCGGCGTCCTGGGCGCTGCGCTCGCAGAAGCCCTGGGCGTGGCGGGCCGCGCGGCCGGCCTGGCCGGAGGCGCTTTGACGGGCGTTTTGCTGCTGGCGCTCGCGAGGGAACTCGGAAAGCTCAAGGTCGGCGTTCTGGCCGGCGGGGCCGCGGGCCTGCTCTTCGGCCTTCTGGCCGCCCTGCTGCTGTGCGCTCTTATCGGGGAGGCGTTTCCGCAAAACGTCCGTCCCCTGGCCGGCGCATTCATCGGCCTGCTTTTCAGTTGTATGGGCGTATTTCTCGGCTCGGTGGCGGGAAGCTTGTATTCACCGTCTCTTCCCGCCCAGGGAAAAGATGCGGGCGCCAAAAAACACCATCACGCCAAGATTCTCGACACCAGCGTGATCATCGACGGGCGCATCGCCGACATCTGCGAGGCGGGCTTCGTCGAAGGCCCCATGGTGGTGCCCCAGTTCGTGCTCAAGGAATTGCAGCAGATCGCCGATTCCTCTGATTCCCTGAAACGAAACCGCGGCCGACGCGGTCTCGACGTCCTCCAGCGGATTCAGCAGAACCAGGACCTCGACATCGACATTGTCGAAACGGACTTCCCCCGCGTGAAGGAGGTGGACACCAAGCTCGTGCTCCTGGGCAAGGAGATATGCGGCAAGGTGATGACCAACGATTTCAACCTGAACAAGGTGGCCGAACTCCAGGGGGTGCGCGTTCTCAACATCAACGAGCTGGCCAACGCGGTGAAGCCGGTCGTCCTGCCCGGCGAGGACATGAGCGTGTTTGTCATCAAGGAGGGCAAGGAGCACAACCAGGGCGTCGGCTATCTGGATGACGGGACGATGGTGGTGGTGGATAACGCCAAGAACCGAATCGGCGACCAGATCGCCGTCTCCGTGACGAGCGTCCTGCAGACCACCGCCGGGCGGATGATTTTTACGAAAATACGAGATGAAGCCGAACTATCGCAAACCGGCGCCTGAGCGCGCGCTCTCTTCTTCTGCTTTGCCGGATCCCGACGAGACGGCGGCCATCGTTCCCGCTGCAGGCAAGGGCTTGCGCCTGCCCGGCGCGGTCGCCAAGCAGTTCCAAATCCTCGCCGGAAAACCCCTGTTCCATCATGCTCTATTGCGAATCGCGCGGGCGGGCCTCGTGGGGCGAGTCGTCGTGGCGGTTCCCCCCGGCGCGGACCCGCCCGAGCTTCCTGAGGGAATTGGCGTAGAGGTTCAGGTCGTCGAAGGCGGGCAGCGCCGCCAGGATTCGGTGCGAAACGGGCTCGACCTCCTGGGAGATGATGTTTCCTGGGTCGTCGTGCACGACGGGGCGCGTCCTCTGGTGACGCCCGATCTGATAGAGAGGTGCCTCATCGGCGCGGCGGAGACCGGCGCCGCCATCGCGGCCCTGCCCGTGGTGGATACGGTGAAGACGGGCGACGCCGAGGGATTCATCGAATCGACGCGCCCGCGCGAGGGCCTCTGGCTCGCCCAGACGCCCCAGGCGGCGCGGCGCGAACTGCTCGTCCGCGCGATGGAGTGGGCGGACGCGAATGATTTCGAGGGAACCGACGAGGCGGCCCTGCTCGAGGCCGTCGGCGTTCGGGTGAAACTGGTCGAGGGCAGCGCGCAGAACATCAAGGTGACGACGCCCGGCGACGTCGAGCGCGCGGTGCGGCTGATGGAACTCGAAAAACATGCCGAAGCGGAGGCTTCCACATGATACGCGTCGGGGTAGGCTACGACGTCCACCGCTTCGAGGCGGGTCGCAAGCTCATTCTCGGGGGCGTGGAGATTCCCTTTGAGCGGGGTCTCGCCGGGCACTCCGACGCCGATGCGCTCATCCACGCGATCATCGACGCATTGTTGGGCGCGGCGGCCCTGGGCGACATCGGCAGTCATTTTCCCGATACGGACGAGACGTATCGCGGCGCGGACAGCCGGGAACTCCTCGCGCGCGCCGTGGCGCTTCTCGCCGAGCGCGGCATGAGGCCGGGGAACGTGGATTCCGTGGTCGTGGCGGAAAGGCCGAAACTCGCTCCTCATATCCCCGAGATGCGAGAGGTCATCTCTTCCGTTCTGGGAATTCCGCCCGATCGGGTGGGTATCAAGGCGACGACGGGCGAGGGGCTCGGCTTCGCGGGCCGCGAGGAGGGCGTCGCGGCGCACGCGGTTTGCACCATAAGCGTGGAGTCTCCTTGACGCCCATCGGCGGGGCATGACAAATTCTCCCCCGGATACGACCTGAAGCGCATTTTCACGCCTGAATTTACGGGTTTTCCGGAGAGAGTCATTTGAGTCTGCAGCTATACAACACTTTGACGAAGATGAAAGAACCCTTCGTGCCCTTGGAAGAAGGCCGCGTGAAGATGTATGTGTGCGGGGTGACGGTGTACGACCACTGCCATCTCGGCCACGCGCGCGCCGCCATCGTTTTCGACGTGATTCACCGCTATTTCGAATACCGCGGCTACGATGTTCTCTTCGTGTGCAACTTCACGGACGTGGACGACAAGATCATCGCCCGCGCCAGGCGTCTCAAGATTCCCATCAATGAGCTGACAGAGAAGTTCATCGGCGAATACTACGTCGACATGGATGCGCTCGGCGTTCGGCGGGCGGACATCGCCCCGCGCGCCACGGAGAACATCGAGGGCATGATCGAGATGATCGAAAAACTCATCGAGAAGGGAATCGCCTACGAAGTCGCGGGCAACGTGTATTACGACATCGAGAAATTCGCAGACTACGGCAAGCTCTCGGGCCGCAACACCGAGGAACTCGAAGCCGGCCACCGCATCGAACCGGGCGAGGGCAAGCGCAACCCGCTCGACTTCACCCTCTGGAAGACGGCGAAGCCCGGCGAGCCCGAATGGGAGAGTCCCTGGGGGCCTGGCCGCCCCGGCTGGCACATTGAGTGCTCCGTCATGTCGAGCCGATATCTGGGCGATCGTTTCGACATCCACGGCGGGGGGGAGGATCTGGTGTTCCCCCACCATGAGAACGAGATTGCGCAGAGCGAGGGCTGCTTCGGGCACGAGTGGGTGCGCTACTGGGTGCACAACGGCTTCGTGCAGATCAACCACGAGAAGATGAGCAAATCGAAGGGCAACTTCTTCACCATCAAGGCGATTCTGGAAGACCACCCCGCCGAGGTGATCCGCTATTTCCTGCTGGGGACGCACTACAGGCACCCGGTGGATTATTCGGATCAGGTGGTGGGTGAGGCGAGGAAAGGGCTGGACAGGCTCTACAACGTGCGGCTCAGGCTCGCGCGAAGCGGCGGGGAGGATACGGGTGGCTGGCGCGAGCGGGTGGAGGAGGAGGCCGCCGCCTTCCGCGCCCAGTTCACCGAAGCGATGGACGATGACTTCAACACCGCGCGCGCCCTGGGGTATCTCTTCGACTTCGCGCGCCGGATAAACGGATTCATCAACGAGGCGGGCGCGCTGCCCGAATCCGCAGCCGCCCTTGCGCGCGGCGTATTCGAGGAGGTGGGCGAAGTTCTGGGTCTGTTCGCCCACCCGCCCGAGGAGTGGTTCCGAAGCGCCGCGGGCGCTCTGTCCTCGGATGGGGATGAGGAACAAAACGGCGTCCTGCGCGATGAGGATATAGAAAACCTGCTCGAAAAACGCGCGCAGGCGCGGGCGAGCAGGGATTTCCCCGAGGCCGACCGGATCCGGGAGGAACTCGCGGAGGCCGGCATCGTCCTGGAAGACGGCCCCGACGGCACCCTCTGGAAGCGAAGGGTACCGTGAACGCCGCGCGGGGGCGAGGCCGAAGGTTCCGGTCTCGCCGGGTTTCATCT
Source organism: bacterium (assembly GCA_965204535.1). Lineage (GTDB taxonomy): Bacteria > UBA8248 > UBA8248 > UBA8248 > UBA8248 > Bin107. Next base: position 299,068 of record OZ241996.1, read on the forward strand.
CATCACCGAAGAGCATAACCCTTGAAACGGAAACCCGAATACGTCTGCGGGGCGCACAGCGTGCCGGCGGCTCTCGCGCGCGGGCCGGGGCGGGTGAAGCGGCTCCTCATTGCCGATGGCCGCCGGAGCCGCCGGGTGTCCGAGGCGGTGCGGCTCGCGGAGTCATCCGGCATACCCGTCGAGGTGCTCGACTCCAGGAAACTCGCGAAAATGGCCGCCACGGCGCAGCATCAAAGCCTGGTGGCGGAGGTGCATCCCACGCCGCTTCTCTCACTCGATGATCTCATCGAAGCGCAACCCGCGGCGGCTCCGCCCGTTTTACTGCTCGACGGGGTGCAGGACCCGAGGAATTTCGGCGCTATCCTGAGGAGCGCGGCGGCTCTGGGGGCGGGCGGGGTGGTCTGGCCGAAGGATGGGGCCGTGGGCCTCACGCCCGTCGCCGCGAAGGCGGCCGCGGGCGCGCTGGAGGTCGTGCCGCTCGCGCGCGTGACGAATCTGGCCCGCGCCGTCTCCGCGCTCAAGGAAGCGGGCTACTGGGCGCTGGCGGCGGATGCGCGAGGCGATAAGACGCTGGGCGTCGATGAATTGCCCCGGCCCTGTTGTCTGGTCATCGGAGCGGAGGGCAGGGGCGTGCGGCCGCTCGTGTTGAAGAACTGCGACGTGCGCGTGCGGATTCCCATGGAGGAGGGCGTGGTGTCTTCGCTGAATGCCTCGGTCGCCGCGGCGATCCTGCTCCACGGATTATGCGAGAATCGCGCGGAGGACGAGGGCGCGGCTCAGGTGTAGGCCTCTCCCTCGTGGGCGCCTTGATATCCGGGGTCGAACCCCCGACCCTGCGCTCCTTGCGTTTCGCTCTCTCCAGGGGGATAAAGGGGGTTGACAAGGTGCGTCGGTGGGCCTAATTTAACCCGCCTTTGCGGGCTGGCGTAGCTCAGCTGGTAGAGCAGCTGATTTGTAATCAGCAGGTCGGAGGTTCGAGTCCTCTCGCCAGCTCCACGGCGGGACGCGCCTCCCGGACATCTTGGATAAGATAGAAACGGCTTCGGGGAGTCGATGGTTCCCGCGAGGTTTTTTTGATAGCTTTTATGGTTGTTTTTGAGGAACGGCGGTTTTCCGGGGAGGTTCCCGAGTGGCCAAAGGGATCAGACTGTAAATCTGACGGCTCAGCCTTCGGAGGTTCGAATCCTCCCCTCCCCACCAGCAGACAGATAGTCGGGACGCTTTGAGACGGGCGCTTTGGATTCAGAAGCGGGAATAGCTCAGATGGTAGAGCATCAGCCTTCCAAGCTGAGGGTCGCGGGTTCGAGCCCCGTTTCCCGCTCCAGGATGATTCGAGGCTTTCGCCTTTTCTTGATATGAGTTTCATTCGTGTGGATTTTGGCTCCCGGGGTTGCTCTGGACGGGATAAGTTGTATTATCCGCCCGGAGCGAATGCCGGGGGTCATCGTTCGCCGAGGTTGCTCCGGCTGAAACAAATGATGTTCGCATGCCCGGGGCGTAGCCGGCCCACGTAGCTCAGCCGGCAGAGCACTTCCTTGGTAAGGAAGAGGTCACCGGTTCAAGTCCGGTCGTGGGCTCCAGGGCAGGCGAAGTTCATTGAAATTTCGAGGTTCGTGCATTATTCTGCAAGCAGCATGAAACGCCCTGGAATCCCTCGGGTTCGCATGGTTTCCCTTTGGCGATGGACAAGGTTTCGGCCGAGCGGGTATAAAGGCGCGTTTTTCGGGAATGGCAAGGTAGAGAGGAAAGGGTTCCTCTCCCCATGAAGATAATTGTTTTTTGAATATTCAACAGAAGGAGAATTCGCGTCATGGCGAAGGCGAAGTTTGAGCGCACGAAGCCGCACGTGAACGTGGGGACGATAGGTCACGTGGACCACGGGAAGACGACGTTGACGGCCGCGATCACGAGGCACCTCTCGCAGAAGGGGATGGCGGAGGAGATCGGGTTCGACGAGATCGACAAGGCGCCCGAAGAACGCGAGCGGGGTATCACGATAGCGACGGCGCACGTGGAGTACGAGACGGAGAACCGCCACTACGCGCACGTGGACTGTCCGGGCCATGCGGACTACGTGAAGAACATGATAACGGGCGCGGCGCAGATGGACGGCGCGATACTGGTGGTTTCGGCGGCGGACGGACCGATGCCGCAGACGCGCGAGCACATCCTGCTGGCCCGCCAGGTGGGGGTACCCTACATCTGCGTGTATCTCAACAAAGTCGATATGGTGGACGACGAGGAGCTCCTGGAGCTGGTCGAGCTGGAAGTCCGCGAGCTTCTCTCGACCTACGAGTTCCCGGGCGACGACATCCCGGTGGTGCCGGGTTCTGCGCTACGGGCACTTGAGGGGAGCGACACCTCCTCGATAGACGATTTGATGGAGGCGGTGGACGGCTATATCCCCGAACCCGTACGCGACGTCGACAAACCGTTCCTGATGCCGGTGGAGGACGTTTTCTCGATATCGGGCCGGGGAACGGTGGCGACGGGCCGCGTGGAGCGCGGGATCGTGAACGTTGGGGATGAGGTGGAGATCGTGGGCATCACGGACACGAGGAAGACCGTCGCCACGGGCGTTGAGATGTTCCGGAAGCTCCTGGATCAGGGCCAGGCGGGCGACAACGTGGGGGTATTGCTCCGGGGTGTGAAGAAAGACGAGATAGAGCGCGGTCAGGTTTTGGCGGAGCCTGCGTCGATCAAGCCGCACCTCAAGTTCAAGGGCGAGGTGTACATCCTGACGAAAGAAGAGGGCGGTCGCCACACGCCGTTTTTCAACGGGTACCGTCCGCAGTTTTATTTCCGGACGACGGACGTGACGGGACTGGTGACGCTGCCCGAGGGCCGGGAGATGGTGATGCCCGGGGACAACGTATCGCTGGACGTGGAGTTGATCACGCCGATAGCGATGGAGCGCGAGCTACGCTTCGCGATACGCGAGGGGGGCCGCACGGTGGGGGCCGGCGTCGTCACCGAGGTCGTCGAGTAGAGCGGACAAGGCGGTCGTTTCGGAACAATAAAGGTTTTCACAGGCCAGTGGCTCAATTTGGTAGAGCACCGGACTCCAAATCCGGCGGTTGGGGGTTCGAGTCCCTCCTGGCCTGCCATGAACCCGGGGCCGGGCCTTGATTCGAAAACGTCGTAAGCGGCTGCGGAGAGCGGATGTATGAATAACAAGGTGATGGGCTGGATTCATCAGGGGCGCACCTTTCTGCGTGACGTGCAGAGCGAAGCGAAGCGCGTGACGTGGCTCGATATGCGCCAGACGGCGGCGCAAACCGCCATGGCCCTCGTGTTCGTCTTCATCATTGCGATATATTTGGGGCTCGTCGACTTGGCGTTGTCCCGAGCCGTCAGCTATTTCCTCAATTTCGGCTTCTAAGTCAGGATTCCGGCATGTCCATGAACTGGTACGTGGTGCACACTTATTCGGGTTTTGAAAACAAGGTGAAGCGCTCGATCGAAGAGCAGTTTCGCGGGAAGGAATACGAGGAGAAACTCGGTGAAATCGTGGTTCCCACCGAGCAGGTGGTGAAGGTGAAGGGCGGGAAGAGGCGCACGACCAACCGGAAATTCTTCCCCGGCTACATCCTGATTAAGATGGAGTGCGACGAGGACACCTGGTATGTCGTCAAGAACACGCCGAAGGTAACGGGTTTTCTGGGCGGAACGGCGCCGAGTCCCCTTTCTGAAGGCGAGATGGAAAACATCCTCAAGCAGATGAGCGGAGAGGCCGAGAAGCCCAAGCCCAAGATCGATTTCGAAAAAGGCGAGAGCATCCGGGTGATAGACGGGCCTTTCGTGAACTTCACCGGCGAGATCGACGAGGTTCACGCCGACAGAGGAAAGCTCAAGGTCATGGTCAGCATTTTCGGCCGGGCGACGCCCGTGGAACTCGAGATGCTCCAGGTGGAGAAGGTATAGGGAAGAAAAGGTTTATCGGAGGCGCGGCGTTCGCCGCGTCCGGGAGATAGAGCGAGGCGCAGCCCGGGCAAGTCTCAGGCTTTGTCGCTCCGAGAGGGGAAAATGGCGAAAGAAGCGGTTGGCATCATCAAACTTCAAATACCGGCCGGTCAGGCGAACCCCGCCCCGCCCGTCGGTCCCGCGCTCGGCCAGCAGGGCGTGAACATCATGGAGTTCTGCAAGGCCTTCAACGCGCAGACCCAGGGCAAGGAGGGCACGATCATACCGGTCGTGATCTCGGTGTACGCGGACAAGAGCTTCACCTTCATCATGAAGAGTCCGCCGGCCTCCGCTCTCCTCAAACAGGCCGCCGCCCTGGCGAAAGGCTCCTCCGAACCCGGACGCGAGGGTGTCGGCAGCGTGACGCGAAAACAACTCGAGGAAATCGCGGAGATCAAGAAAGAGGACCTGAACAGCGCCGACCTCGACGGGGCCGTCCGGATCATCGAGGGTACGGCCCGCAGCATGGGGATCGAGGTCAGCGGGTAGTTTTTATTTTACCAGGTGGGAGGCGTCCGCTCCGGGCGTCGTTCGAACCACGAAGGAGGAGGCAGGCGAATGCCCAGGCACGGCAGGAAATACAAAGAAGCCCGGGAGCGGATCGATAGGGAAAAACAGATTCCGCTCGCAGAGGCCGTTGGTTTGTTGAAGGAGATATCGACGGCGAAATTCGACGAAACCGTCGAGATCAGCGCCAAACTCGGCGTCGACCCGCGCCATGCGGAGCAGATGGTGAGGGGAAGCGTCGCTTTGCCCAACGGCATCGGCAAGGAAGAGCGCGTCGTGGCGTTCGCCAAGGGCGAGAAAGTGGCCGAGGCCAAAGAGGCGGGCGCCGAGTACGTGGGTGCGGATGATCTGGCCGAGAAGATTCAGGGCGGCTGGATGGAGTTCGACCGCGTGGTGGCGACGCCGGACGTCATGAGCGTCGTGGGCAAGCTCGGGCGGGTGCTTGGCCCGCGCGGCATGATGCCCAACCCGAAATCCGGCACCGTCTCCTTCGACGTGGGCCGCATGGTTCGGGAGATCAAGGCGGGCAAGGTGGAATACCGCGTGGACAAGGCGGGCATTATTCACGCCCCGGTCGGAAAGGTGAGTTTCGAAGAGAAGGCGCTCTCCGAGAACATCTCCGCAGTCGTGGATGCGCTCGTTCGCGCGAAGCCCGCGGCGAGCAAGGGGGTGTACTTCAAGGGCCTCACCATCTCCAGCACGATGGGGCCCGGCGTGAAGGTCGACCACCAGTCTCTTCTCGCGGCATTGAAATAGGGAGGCCCTGAAATGGCGACAGCAGTTGTGGAGAAGGGGAGGCTGGCGACGGGCAAGGCGCCCCGCGAAGATAAGCTCGAGGCGATAGAGGTGCTCCAGACTCGTTTTAACGAGAGCACCTCTTTGGTGTTGTTCGACTACCGCGGGCTGAGCGTCGCGCAGATGACCGCGCTCAGGCGGCAAACGCGCGAAGCGGGCGTTCGGCTCTCCGTCGTCAAGAATTCGCTCACCGAGCGCGCGGTGGAGGGCACGGGTTTCGAGGAGTTGCAGGGAAGGCTCATCGGGCCGATTTCCATCGTGACGACCGACGGCGACCCCTCGACGCCCGCCAAGATACTCAAGGAATTCGTGAAGAAAGAGTCCGCCGGCGAGATCAAGGGCGGGGTTCTGGACGGCAGATTTCTGGAAACCGCCGAAGTGGACTCGCTCGCGGAACTGCCCTCGCGCGATGTGCTGCTCTCGATGTTGCTCTCCGCCTTACAGGCCCCCGTGGCGGGTCTGCCGAGAGTTCTGAACGGCGTCGTTTCCCAACTCATAAATGTCGTCGACGCCATTGCCAAAAAGAAAGAATAAGTGTAATATAACTGTTTGCCCTTAGAAGGGGGGCAAACAGTGAAATTTTCAAGATAAAATGGCCTTGATCTGGCCGATGGTCTATTGCGATTGCGAGGAAAGGGCGAATTGTGGCGACCAAAGAAGAAGTAATCGATTTCATTGAAAACATGACGGTGATGGAGTTGAGCGACTTCGTCAAGGAGCTCGAGGAGAAGTTCGGCGTAACCGCGGCCGCGCCCATGATGGTGGCCGGAGCGGGAATGGCGGCGGGCGGCGACGCGGGCGAAGCGGCGGAGGAGCAAACCGATTTCACCGTCACCCTCAAAGCTTTTGGTTCAGAGAAAATCAAGGTTATCAAGACCGTCCGCGAACTGACCAATCTTGGTCTCAAGGAGGCGAAAGACTTGGTGGAGAGCGCACCCCAAGCCGTCGTGGAGGCGGTTCCCAAGGAAGACGCCGATGCTGCTGCCGATAAGCTCAAAGCGGTAGGCGCGGAGGTGGAAATCACATAGGGCTCACCCGGGATGCCGATGGCCCGATCCCTGCCGGTCGCGGCGGGGTCGGCGCTTTACTCGTATCGCCCCCACTTTTTTGAGGTGAGCCGACATGAATATAAAAAATGGCAAGAACGGCCGTCGGGTTCGAGAGGATTTCGCCTCCATACCTGCGGTTATCGATATTCCGAATTTGATCGACATTCAGCTGTCTTCCTACGAACGATTTCTCCAATGGGAAGTGTTGCCCTCCGAGCGACGTACGGACGAGGGTCTCGAGGGCGTGTTTCGCAGCGTCTTCCCCATCTCCGATGCCGCCGAGAATGTAACGCTCGAATACCTCGGCTATGAAATAGGCGTCTGGGAGTCGAAGGGCAACGAATATCCCGGCCTTGGCGGCCCCGGCGTGAAGGACGACGACGGGGTGGAGGTCTTCTGCCGGCAAAAGCACGAGGCGGATGAATGCCGCCAGAGAGGGATGACCTACGTCGCGCCCCTGCGCGTCATGCTGCGCCTTACGGTGTACGAGCATGATGAGCAGACCAAGGAGCGCCGCGTCCGCGAGGTGAAGGAGCAAAAGGTATACTTGGGGGAAATCCCCCTGATGACGGAGAACGGCACCTTCATCATCAACGGCACGGAGCGGGTCGTCGTCAGCCAGATGCACCGCTCGCCCGGCGCCTTCTTCAGCGCGGACAAGGTGAAGCCCACCGCCAAATCGGCCTTTACGGCCCGGCTCATCCCCTACCGGGGAAGCTGGCTGGACTTCGAATTCGACAGCAAGGATTTGCTCTTCGTCCGAATCGACAGGCGCCGCAAACTTCCCGTCACCGTTCTGCTGCGCGCGTTCGGCCTGGATAAAGACGATATTCTCAATTCTTTCTACCAGAGCGAGGAACTCTTCTACGACGAGAAGAGAGACACTTATTACAAGAAACTCTCCGAACTCATGGTGAACCAGAGGATTTTCGAGGACATCGTCCTCCCCGAGACGGGCGAACTCGTTCTGCGGTCGGGGCGCAAGTTCACGCGCGCCGCTCTTCGGAAGCTTCAGTCCGCGGGCGTGGAGATTCTGGAACTCAAGGACGAGGAAGTCGTCGGGGGCATTCTGGCCCAGCCGGTGGCCGACCCCGAAACCGGCGAGGTGCTCTTCGACACGAACCTCGAGATCACCTCCGAGGTTCTCGCCGCCCTGCGAGACAAGAAAATCCCCAAGCTGGCGATTCTCTACGTCTCCGGCGTGGGGGCGGACAGGACCATCCGCGACACCCTGACGTCGGATAAATGCGAGACGCAAGAAGATGCTCTCGTCGAGATATACAAGCGCCTGCGCCCGGGCGATCCCCCGACGAAAGAAACGGCGAGGCTCCTTTTCGAGAATCTTTTCTTCAACTCAAAGCGATATGACTTGTCGCGCATCGGACGCCTGAAGCTGAACACGAAGCTGGGCCTGAACCTCCCGCTGGATCAGAGAACCCTGACGCTCAACGACGTTATCGCCACGGTCCGCTACATCATCGAGCTTCGCCATGGTCAGGGGGTGGTGGACGACATCGATCATCTCGGCAACCGGCGCGTGCGTTCCGTGGGCGAGTTGCTCGAAAGCCAGTTCCGCGTCGGTCTCGTGCGCATGGAGCGCGCCATCCGCGAGCGGCTGAGCATCCAGGACATGGAAAATCTGTTGGTGCGCGATCTGGTCAACTCCAAGATGATCACGGCGGCGGTGAAGGAATTTTTCGGTTCCAGCCAGTTGAGCCAGTTCATGGACCAGACGAATCCCCTCTCGGAGATCACCCACAAGCGCAGGCTCTCGGCCCTGGGACCCGGCGGCCTGACGCGCGACCGGGCCGGTTTCGAGGTGCGCGACGTTCATGCCACGCACTACGGCCGCATTTGCCCGATCGAGACGCCCGAGGGGCCGAACATCGGGCTGATTGCGAGCCTTTCCACGTATGCGCGCGTGAATCAGTACGGATTCATCGAAACGCCCTGCCGCAAGGTGGTGAACGGACGCGTGGGAGCATCGGTCGAATGGCTCTCGGCGATCGATGAGGACAAGTACAAGATCGCCCAGGCGAACGCGCCCGTGGACGATAAGGGCAACCTCGTCAACGAATTCGTTTCGGCGAGGACGAGCGGAGAGTTCGTCATGGTGCCCCGCGAGCAGGTGGACTACATGGACGTATCGCCCAAGCAGTTGGTGAGCGTGGCCACCTCCCTCATTCCCTTCCTGGAGAATGACGACGCGAACCGCGCGCTCATGGGTTCGAACATGCAGCGCCAGGCGGTTCCCCTGTTGCGGCCCGAGGCGCCCTTCGTCGGCACCGGCATGGAGGGAATCGCGGCAAGGGACTCGGGCGCGGTCGTCATCGCGCAATGCGACGGCCGTGTGGCGAGCGTGGACGCGACCAGAATCGTGATTCGCGCGACCGAGCAGGCGGGAAACCTGGCCGAAGAGGGCGTCTACATCCACAATCTGGTGAAGTACCGCCGTTCGAACCAGAATACCTGCATCAACCAGAAACCCATCGTACACGTGGGCCAGGAGGTGCAGAAGGGCGACATCATCGCGGATGGGTTCTCCACCGATCAGGGCGAGCTCGCTCTGGGCAGAAACATGCTTGTCGCCTTCATGCCCTGGAACGGCTACAACTTCGAGGACGCCATCGTCATCTCCGAAAAGGTGGTGAAGGAAGACATCTACACCTCCCTCCACATCGAGGAGTTCGAAATCGAGGCGCGCGACACGAAACAGGGCCCCGAGGAGATCACGCGCGACATCCCGAATCAGAGCGAAGAAGCCCTCCGCGACCTCGATGAGAGCGGCATCGTTCGCGTGGGCGCGCGGGTCAATCCGGGAGACGTGCTCGTCGGGCGCATCACGCCCAAAGGAGAGACGCAGCTGAGCCCCGAGGAGAAGCTCCTGCGGGCCATCTTCGGCGAGAAGGCGGGCGACGTCCGCGACTCCTCGCTCAGGGTGCCTCCGGGGATCGAGGGGACGGTCGTGGAAGTGCGCGTCTTCTCCAGGCGGGGCGCGGAGAAGGACGCCCGCATGCAGCAGATCGAGGATGCGGAAATCGAGAGGCTGGAGAAGGACTACGGCGATGAAATCAACATTCTGAACGAGGAGGGCGATGCGAGAATCCGCTCTCTGCTCATCGGGCAGCGCGCCCTCGCCGACGTGGTTCACCTCAGGACGAGTGAGAGCCTCTTCGCCAAGGGGGAGGAATTGAACGAGGAGGGCCTCGCGAAGATCAGCGGTGTCCACCTCCTGAACCTGCCCGTCGATAAGGCGTTGCTCGACCAGATCAAGGTCCTCTCCGACCACACGAACGAACAGGTCGAGCTGCTCGACAGCATTCTGCAGGAAAAGATAGCCAAGCTTCAGCGCGGCGACGAGCTTCCCCCCGGCGTTCTCAAGATGGCGAAAGTCTACGTGGCGATGAAACGCAAGCTCCAGGTGGGCGACAAGATGGCGGGCCGCCACGGCAACAAGGGGGTCGTCTCCATCATCGTTCCCGAGGAGGACATGCCCTATCTCGAAGACGGCACGCCGATCGAGATCGTGCTCAACCCCCTCGGCGTGCCCTCGCGCATGAACGTCGGCCAGATTCTGGAGACGAACCTGGGGTGGGCCGCGAAGGTGCTGGGCAAGCATTTCGCGACGCCGGTGTTCGACGGCGCGACGGAGCAGGACATCGTGCGCTTTACGGAAGAGGCGGAGTTGCCGCCATACGGCAAAACCCAGCTCTATGACGGAAGAAACGGCCAGCCCTTCGAGCAGAAGGTTACGGTGGGGATGATCTACATGCTCAAGCTCCACCACCTCGTGGACGACAAGATTCACGCGCGCTCGACGGGCCCCTATTCTCTGGTGACGCAGCAGCCCCTCGGCGGCAAGGCGCAATTCGGCGGGCAGCGCCTCGGTGAGATGGAGGTGTGGGCGCTTGAGGCCTACGGCGCCGCCAAGACGCTGCAGGAGATATTGACGGTGAAGAGCGATGACGTCTCCGGCCGCACGCGGATTTATGAGTCCATCGTAAAAGGAGAGAACTCGCTGGAGGCGAGTCTGCCGGAATCCTTCAACGTGTTGATGAAGGAGCTTCAGAGTCTCGCCCTTGATGTCGAATTGATAGAGAGCGGCGAGGCGCCGAGCTAGACCTGAATTTCTGAGCCTGTTTGTTCGGCGGTTCCATCGGCCGTCGCCCAAGGGATGACGCACATACTCCCAAGGAGGGTTGAATTGGACAGCAACTTGAATCTATTCGAAAAGCCGAAGGATCCTGTTTCTTTTGACGCGATACGCATTCGCATCGCCTCTCCGCACACCATTCGGGCCTGGTCTTCGGGCGAGGTGAAAAAGCCCGAGACCATCAACTACCGGACGTTCCGGCCCGAGCGGGACGGGCTGTTCTGTGCGGTCATCTTCGGCCCCGTGAAGGATTACGAATGCCTTTGCGGCAAGTACAAGCGGATGAAGTACAGGGGCGTGGTTTGCGAGAAATGCGGCGTCGAGGTCATCTCCTCGAAAGTGCGGCGCGAGCGCCTGGGCCATATCGAACTGGCCACACCGGTCTCTCACGTGTGGTTTTTCAAGGGCCTGCCCAGCCGGATCGGCAATATGCTCGACATGACGCTGCGCGAACTGGAGCGCATTCTCTATTTCGAGAACTACGTCGTCATCGATCCGGGCGAGACGGACCTCAAGAAATTCGAACTCCTCACGGAGGAGCAGTATCGGAACATTGAAGATGAATACGACGAGGACGAGTACAAAATCGGCATCGGCGCGGAAGCGATTCGCGAACTGCTCGCTCAATTGGATCTCGAGACGCTCTCCGCGGAACTCAAGGCGGAGATTCGCGACACTTCGAACCTGCAGAAGCGCCGCAAGCTCATCAAGCGCCTCAAGGTGGTGGATTCTTTCAAGAATTCGGGCAACCGCTCCGAATGGATGATACTCGAAGTCATTCCGGTGCTGCCGCCCGAGCTCAGACCCCTGGTGCCGCTCGACGGCGGCCGCTTCGCCACGAGCGACCTGAACGATCTCTACCGCCGGGTCATCAACCGCAACAACCGCCTGCTCAGGCTCCAGGAATTGCGGGCGCCGGACATCATCATCCGAAACGAGAAGCGCATGCTCCAGGAGGCGGTGGACGCGCTGTTCGACAATGGCCGCAGGGGCCGACTGCTCCGCGGCCCGAACAAGCGCCCGCTCAAGAGCCTCTCCGACATGCTCAAGGGAAAACAGGGCCGCTTTCGCCAGAATCTTCTGGGCAAGCGGGTGGATTACTCGGGCCGCTCGGTCATCGTCATCGGTCCCGAGCTCAAGTTCAACGAATGTGGTCTGCCCAAAAAGATGGCGCTGGAACTCTTCAAACCCTTCATATTCAACCGGTTGGAGGAGAAGGGCCTGGTCGCCACCATCAAGGCGGCGAAGAAGATGGTCGAAGAAGAGCGCCCCGAGGTATGGGACGTGCTCGAAGAAGTGGTTCGCAACCATCCGGTGATACTCAATCGCGCGCCCACGCTGCATCGTCTCGGCATGCAGGCTTTCATGCCGGTTCTGGTGGAAGGCAAGGCCATCCGGGTGCATCCTCTCGTGTGCGCGGCGTTCAACGCGGATTTTGACGGGGATCAGATGGCGGTGCACGTGCCCCTTTCGGTGGAGGCCGTGGAGGAAACGCGCGTGCTGATGCTTTCGGCGAACAACATTCTCTCGCCGGCCAACGGCATGCCTCTGGCCGTGCCCAGCCAGGACATCATTCTGGGCTGCTACTACCTGACGAAGCCGCGCGGCGGCTCCAAAGGCGAGGGCCACGTGTTCGGCAACGTGGGCGAGGCGAGAGTCGCATTCGACCAGGGCGAGGTGGGTCTGCAGACGCGCATCCGGATTCGCCTGGGAGACGAATTGGTGGAAACCACCGTCGGACGGGTTCTCCTGTTCGAAATTTTGCCCGAAGGCGTTCCGTTCGAGGCGGCGAACTGCGTCATGGACAAGCGTGCGCTCACGCGTCTCGTCGCCACCTGCTACGAAAAGGCGGGCCGCTCGAAGACGGTGACGTTCCTCGACGCGCTCAAGAACCTCGGTTTCACGCACGCCACCCAGGCGGGCATCTCCATCTCCATCGACGACATGAAGGTGCCGGTCAGCAAGGGTGAACTCACCGAGGAGGCCCGAGGCGAGGTGCTTGAGGTCGAAAAGGAATACCGTGACGGCTTGATCACGGACGGAGAGCGTTACAACAAGATCATCGACATCTGGTCGCACGTGACCGAGGAGGTCTCGGGCGAAATGTTCAAGGTGCTCGAGCAAGACGACGAAACGGCGATGAGCGGACCCGGCGGCGAGGACGACCAGCCGTTCGACTTCAATCCCATCTACATCATGGCCGACTCCGGCGCGCGCGGCAGCACGGCCCAGTTGCGCCAGCTCGGCGGAATGCGGGGTCTGATGGCCAAGCCCTCGGGCGAGATTATCGAAACGCCGATCACGGCGAACTTCCGCGAGGGCCTCTCGGTGCTCCAGTACTTCATCTCCACGCACGGCGCGCGCAAGGGATTGGCGGACACCGCGCTCAAGACGGCGAACAGCGGATACCTGACGCGCCGGCTGGTCGACGTGGCCCAGGACATCATCATCAACGAGGAAGACTGCGGGACCATCAACGGCATCGAGATGAGCGCACTCGTCGAGGGAGGCGAGATCATCCAGACGCTGGGCGAGCGGATCATCGGCCGGATCGCCCTGAACGATATCCGGGACCCCTTCAACAACGAGGTTCTCTGCGCGGCGGGTGAGGAGATCAACGAGGAGAAAGTTCGCCTCATCGAAAATGCAGGCGTGGAGAGGGTCACGATCCGCTCGGTGCTCACGTGTGAGACCCAATCGGGCGTTTGCTCGAAATGCTATGGCCGGAGCCTGGCCACGGGCCAGATCGTGGAGGTGGGCGAGGCGGTCGGCGTCATCGCCGCGCAGTCCATCGGCGAGCCGGGCACGCAGCTTACCATGCGCACGTTCCACATCGGCGGCACGGCCACGCGCGCGGGCGAGCAGAGCACGGTGGAGGCCAAACGCGAGGGTTTCGTGAAGTACATCAACCTGCGGATCATCACGAGCAAGAAGGGTGATCTGATCAACATGAACCGCAACGGGCAGATCGCCATTTGCGACGAGACGGGCCGCGAACGCGAGCGCTACCCCGTGGTCTACGGCGCCTACGTCCGCGCGCGGGAGAATTCCAGGGTGAGCGAGGGCGAGATTCTCCTCGAGTGGGATCCCTACACGTTTTCGATTATGGCGGAAAAAGAGGGGAGCATCGCGCTGCTCGACGTCATCGAGGGTCTCACCATGCAGGAGGAGATCGACGAGATCACCGGTCTCTCGCGCCGGGTGATCCTCGATCACGCCGATGAGAAGCTCCAGCCGCGCGCTGCTTTGCTCGATGCGGCCGGCGCGCAAATCTCCGTGTATCCCCTGCCGGCCGGCGCGCACATCAGCGTCCAGGAGGGGGAGGCGATCTCCGCCGGCGACATCATATTCAAGATCACGCGCGAGACCTCCAAGACCAAGGACATCACGGGCGGTCTGCCGCGCGTCGCCGAGTTGTTCGAAGCGCGCAAGCCCAAGGAGAACGCCGTGATCTCCGAGATCAACGGGCACGTGAAGTTCGCCGGCACGCTGCGGGGCATGCGCCGCCTCATGGTCGTCTCCGAGGAAGGCGATGAGCGCGAATACCTCATCCCCCGGGGCAAGCACGTGAACGTACAGGAGGGCGATTACGTCCGGGCGGGTGAGCCGCTCATGGACGGCGCCGTGAACCCGCATGATATCCTGGCGGTGCTCGGCGAGAATGAATTGCAGAACTACCTCGTCAATGAGGTGCAGGAGGTGTATCGCCTCCAGGGCGTGAACATCAACGACAAGCACATCGAGATCATCGTGCGGCAGATGCTCAGGAGGCTCGAAGTCGTCGATCCGGGAGAGACCGACCTCGTCATCGGCGAGCAGGTGACGCGCGATCTGTTCCAGCGGCGCAACCAGGAGGCCGAGGAAGAGGGGAAAACCCCGGCGACGGGCCGGCCCATCCTGCTCGGCATCACCCGCGCCTCCCTGTCGACGGACAGCTTCATCTCGGCGGCTTCCTTCCAGGAGACCACCCGCGTGCTCACGCAGGCCGCGGTTTCCGGGAAGGTGGACTTCCTGCGGGGTCTCAAGGAAAACGTCATCATGGGCCGGCTCATTCCGGCCGGCACCGGCGCGCGCCGCTACCAGCAGGTGGAGCTCCTCTCCCCCGAGGTCGAGCTGGCGCCCATCGGTGATGATATCCCTGCGATCGTGGATGAAGAAGAGGAAACGGCCCCCGCGGCGGAAGAGGGGGTGCCCTCGGAATAACCCCTTGAAAATATGGATTTTTTCCGCGTGTGAGGTTGACAAGAGCGCGTGTAGGGCTATAATCGCCGCTTCGTTGTCTGGAGTGCGTGGTTCTTGAAGTCGTAGAGCCTTGCAAGTAATTGAAATAATTAAGATTATTTGGCTGCCCCATCTCGAGGCTCAGCCGTAGTCGAAATAAAAGGCCCCGAGATGAGGGCGAAGAACGCTTTGGTCTCGAAAGAGCGGGATTTTTCGGGGCGGCTTTCTCATGATTCGGAGTGAATGGTGCCGACGATCAGCCAGTTGATACGCAAGGGGCGCAAGCGGATTCAGACGAAAACCGATAGTCCTGCGCTGCGCAATTGTCCCCAGAAGCGCGGCGTTTGCGTTCGTGTGTATACGACGACGCCCAAGAAGCCGAACTCGGCGCTCCGGAAGGTCGCTCGTGTGCGTCTCACCAATGGCATGGAGGTGACCACCTACATCCCCGGAGAGGGACACAACCTTCAGGAACACTCCATCGTCTTGATCCGCGGCGGACGCGTGAAGGATCTGCCCGGCATTCGCTATCACGTCGTTCGGGGAACGCTCGACAGCGTGGGCGTGGAAGCGCGTCGTAACGGGCGCTCCAAATACGGGGCGAAAAAGCCGAAGTAGGCGGCGTTCTCGTTTCAGGTTCAGCAGGGAGACTCATATTTCATGGCGAGAAGAAAAAGAGCCACGAAAAGAACCGTTTTGCCGGATCCGAAGTTCAACGACCGGCTGGTAACCAAGTTCATCAACTCCCTGATGCTCAAGGGGAAGAAGAGTCTGGCCGAGCGCGTGTTCTACGGGGCGATGGACGTGGTGGAGGAGAAGATGAAGGAAGACCCCATCAAGGTCTTCAAGCGCGCCATGGACAACGTGAAGCCCGCTCTCGAGGTCCGCTCCAGGCGTGTGGGCGGCGCCACCTATCAGGTGCCCGTGGAAGTGCGGCCCGACAGGCGCACGGCGCTCAGTATCCGCTGGATCATCCAGAACGCGCGGAGCCGGGACAGGAAGATTGCGAACGGCCTCGCCGCCGAGATCATGGACGCTGCGAACGATACGGGCGGCGCCGTTCGCCTGAGAGAGAACACGCATCGCATGGCGGAGGCGAACAAAGCCTTCGCACACTATCGTTGGTAGGCCAGGGAAGGATAGACCGTGCCCAGCGAAGCGCTCCGGAAAACGAGAAACATCGGCATCATGGCGCATATCGATGCCGGCAAGACGACGACGACCGAGCGCGTCCTGTTCTACACGGGCCGAACCCACAAAATGGGCGAGGTGCATGACGGCGCGGCCACCATGGACTGGATGGCGCAGGAACAGGAACGCGGCATCACCATCACCTCCGCGGCGACGCGCTGCGCCTGGAACGATCACGTCATCAACATCATCGACACGCCCGGCCATGTGGATTTCACGGCAGAGGTGGAGAGAAGCCTGCGGGTTCTCGACGGCGCTGTGGCGGTGTTCTGCGCCGTGGGCGGCGTGGAGCCGCAAAGCGAGACGGTCTGGCGGCAGGCGGAGAAATACGGCGTTCCCCGCCTCGTGTTCGTCAACAAGATGGACAGGACGGGCGCGGATTTCCAAAGGGTGGTGAATGAAGTGAGGGAGCGTCTCGCCGCGAACCCGCTCATGCTGCAACTGCCGATCGGGGCGGAGGAGAATTTCGCCGGCATGGTGGATCTCGTGACCATGAAGGCGCGGGTGTTCGACGACCCGATGGGCGCTTCCTACCGGGAGGCGGAAGTGCCTGATAATCTGAAGGACGAAGCGAATGATCTGAGAGAAAAGCTCTTCGACACGCTCTCGATGTTCGATGACTCGTTGGTGGAGAAATACCTGGAAGGCGAGGAGATTTCTCCCGAGGAGATTCGGGCCGCAATTCGACAGGGAACGATCTGCGGCGAATTTGTTCCCGTCGTATGCGGCTCCGCGTTTAGGAACAAGGGCGTTCAACTCCTTCTCGACGCCATCATCGACTACCTTCCCTCTCCTCTCGAAATTCCCCCCGTTCAGGCCGTCTTGTCAGATGAAGATTTGGAACTGGGCAGAAAGCCCGAGGAGAGAGCGCCCTCGGACGAGGACCCGCTCTGCGCGCTGACTTTCAAGGTCATGACGGACCCTTATGTAGGCCAACTGGTATTTATCCGCGTGTATTCCGGCGTGCTGAAATCGGGTTCCTCCGTATTGAACACGATCACCGGCAAGCAGGAGCGCGTAGGGCGTCTCATGCGAATGCACGCGAACAAGCGTGAAGAGATACAGGAGGCCCACGCAGGCGACATCGTCGCCGCCCTGGGCATCAAACAGGCCAAAACGGGCCATACGCTCTGCGCTCCTTCCCACCCCATCCTTCTTGAAAGCATCAACTTTCCCGAACCCGTTATTTCCATCGCCATCGAGCCGAAGACGAAATCCGACCAGGACAAGCTCGGCAACGCCCTGGCGAGGCTCTCGGATGAGGACCCGACCTTCCGGGTGCGTTCGGACGAGGAGACGGCGCAGACCATCCTCTCCGGCATGGGGGAGTTGCACCTGGAGATTCTGGTGGACAGGCTATTTCGGGAATTCGCGCTGGAAGCCAGCGTGGGCAAGCCCCAGGTCGCCTATCGGGAAACGATCCGGGCCGAGGCCGCTGCGCGCGGGCGTTTCGTGCGCCAATCCGGTGGACGCGGGCAGTTCGGGGACGTGGAGATCACCATCAGACCGCTCGTTCCGGGCGGCGGGTTTCAGTTCGTCAACAAGATTGTGGGCGGCGTGATTCCGAGAGAATACATCCCGGCGGTCGAGAATGGCGTCAGAGAAGCCATGGAGAACGGGGTTTTGGCCGGATATCCGTTGCTCGACATCGAGGTCACGCTTTTCGATGGTTCGTTCCACCAGGTGGACAGTTCGGAGGTGGCCTTCAAAATCGCAGGCTCCATGGCCTTCCGGGAGGCCGCGAAGAAGGCGAAGCCCGTTCTGCTCGAGCCGATCATGGATATGGAAGTAGTGTGCCCCTCGGATTTTCTGGGTGATGTCATGGGAGACCTCACCTCCCGGCGCGGCCGGATTCGAGAGATGGATGACAGGGCGGGCGCCAAGGTGGTGAACGCCTCCGTCCCGCTCTCGGAAATGTTCGGTTACGCGACCGACGTTCGGTCGATGACCCAGGGCAGGGCGACCTATACGATGCAGTTTGGCCGATATGAAGAGATGCCGCGCCAGCTTGCCGAGGAGTTGATGGCGAAAAACGCAGGCACGGCGGTCGAAACGGTATAGGCAGGTATATCTGGAGGGGGCGGGCGTGAGCCGCCCTCTTTGATTTTCTATCAGAAGGAGAATTCGCGTCATGGCGAAGGCGAAGTTTGAGCGCACGAAGCCGCACGTGAACGTGGGGACGATAGGTCACGTGGACCACGGGAAGACGACGTTGACGGCCGCGATCACGAGGCACCTCTCGCAGAAGGGGATGGCGGAGGAGATCGGGTTCGACGAGATCGACAAGGCGCCCGAGGAGCGCGAACGCGGCATCACGATAGCGACGGCGCACGTGGAATACGAGACGGAGAACCGCCACTACGCGCACGTGGACTGTCCGGGCCATGCGGACTACGTGAAGAACATGATAACGGGCGCGGCGCAGATGGACGGCGCGATACTGGTGGTATCGGCGGCGGACGGACCGATGCCGCAGACGCGCGAGCACATCCTGCTGGCCCGCCAGGTGGGGGTACCCTACATCTGCGTGTATCTCAACAAAGTCGACATGGTGGACGACGAGGAGCTCCTGGAGCTGGTGGAGCTGGAAGTCCGCGAGCTTCTCTCGACCTACGAGTTCCCGGGCGACGACATCCCGGTGGTGCCGGGTTCCGCGCTGAGGGCCCTGGAGGGTACGGACACCTCCTCGATAGACGAGTTGATGGAGGCGGTGGACGGCTACATCCCCGAACCCGTCCGCGACGTCGACAAGCCGTTCCTGATGCCTGTTGAGGATGTTTTCTCGATCTCCGGCCGGGGTACGGTGGCGACGGGCCGCGTGGAGCGGGGCATCGTGAACGTTGGGGATGAGGTGGAGATCGTGGGCATCACGGACACGAGGAAGACCGTCGCCACGGGCGTGGAGATGTTCCGAAAGCTCCTGGACCAGGGCCAGGCGGGGGACAACGTGGGCGTATTGCTCCGGGGTGTGAAGAAAGACGAGATAGAGCGCGGCCAGGTGCTGGCGGAGCCGGCGTCGATCAAGCCGCACTTAAAGTTCAAGGGCGAGGTGTACATCCTGACGAAAGAAGAGGGCGGCCGCCACACGCCGTTTTTCAACGGGTACCGCCCTCAGTTTTATTTCCGCACGACGGACGTGACGGGTCTGGTGACGCTGCCCGAGGGGCGAGAGATGGTGATGCCGGGTGACAACGTGTCGCTGGACGTGGAGTTGATCACGCCGATAGCGATGGAGCGCGAGCTACGCTTCGCGATACGCGAGGGAGGCCGCACGGTGGGGGCCGGCGTCGTCACCGAGGTCGTCGAGTAGAGAGATGGAAGGATAGCGGGGGAAATGAGCCAGAAGATTCGGATTCGACTCAAGGCATACGATCACCGTCTGCTGGACCAATCGGTGGGCGAGATCGTCGATACGGTGAAGCGAACGGGCGCTTCGCTGGTGGGGCCGGTGCCGCTGCCCACTTCCATCAACAAGTACACGGTGCTGCGCGGCCCGCACATCGACAAGAAATCGAGAGAGCAGTTCGAGATCCGGACGCACAAAAGGCTCGTGGATATCATGGAGCCGACCCAGCAGACGGTGGATGCGCTCATGAAGCTCGAACTCGCCGCAGGCGTAGACGTCGAAATCAAGCTGAACTAACCGGGATGATGTGATGGAATTTTTGCTTGGTCGAAAAATCGGGATGACCCAGGTGTTTTCGCCGGATGGCGGAGCGATCTCGGTGACGGTGGTCGAGGCGGGTCCTTGCACCGTCGTGCAGCGCAAGACCGAGGAGAATGACGGCTACGCGGCCGTTCAGCTCGGGTACATGCCCCGGAAAGAAAAGGGCCTCTCGAAAGCGGCTTTGGGCCATTTCCAGAAAGCGGGGACGCAGCCGTTTCGATATCTGAAGGAAGTTCCGCTGGAGGATGAGGACGCGGCACTCGAGGCGGGCAGCCTCATCGACGTGACGATATTCGATCGCGGCGACCGGCTCGACGTGACGGGCACGAGCAAGGGGCGCGGCTTCGCGGGCGTGATGAAGCGTCATGGATTCGGCGGCGGGCCCGCCTCCCACGGCGGCATGTTCGATCGCCTGCCGGGGGCGATGGGCGCTTCGGCGTATCCCTCGAAGATCATCAAGGGCAAGAAGATGCCGGGCCAGATGGGGAACGAAAAGGTCACCACGCAGGGACTCCTGGTGGTGGACGTCATCCCCGAGGAGAATCTGCTTCTGCTCAGGGGCGCCGTGCCCGGAGCGAACGATGGATTTGTGGTTTTGCGCAAGAGCGTCAAGGGCAACAGGGGCGGGCTGGAAAAACCGAAGGAGCAGGCCAGGAGCCTGAACCCCCTGAAGGCTTCGAAGCGGGCCGCGCGAGGGAATTGAGGAACGACATGCCCCGGATTGATGTGTATGACTTGGAAGGCCAGGTGGTGGAGCAGATGGATCTGCCCGAGTCCGTTTTTGACGGTGAGGTGAAGGTGCACCTGATCCACCAGATGGTGAAGGCGCAACTCGCGGCGCGGCGCGCAGGCACGCATTCGACGCTGACGCGCAAGGAAGTGCACGGCACGGGCGCGAAGCCTTTTCGCCAAAAGGGCGGGGGACGCGCTCGCGCGGGCGACGTCAAATCCCCGATATGGCGGCACGGGGGGGTCACCTTCGGCCCCAAACCGCGCGATTACACCCAAAAGATGAACAAGAAGATGAAAAGCGGCGCACTCCGGAGCGCCCTGAATCTGAAATGGAAAGAAGGAAAACTGCTCGTCGTGCGCGACCTCAATCTGCCCGAGCCCAAGACGCGCCTCATGGCGGAAGTCATCGAGAACCTGAACCTCGGGCGCAAGGCGTTAATCGTGGACGACGGGGGTGAGCGGAATTTCGAGTTGGCGACGAGAAACATCAAGGGCGCGAAACCGATGAGGCCCGAGGGTCTGAACGTATACGACATCATGGGTCACGAGCACCTCGTTTGCACCAAGGGCGCGCTCGGCGGCATCTCGGAAAGGTTGGCGGGCTAGGTCATGGAAAACACGTCCATCATCCGCAGACCCTGCGTAACGGAAAAAAGCATCGCGAGCACCGAGGAGGCGAACAAGGTCGTCTTCGAAGTAGCTATCGGAGCAAACAAGATAGAGATAAAAAAAGCGGTGCAGGAGTTGTTCGGCGTTACGGTGCTGAACGTGAACACGATGCGGGTGCCCGGCAAGAAGGTTCGCATGGGCCGTCACCAGGGCGTCAAGCCCGCATGGAAAAAAGCGATTGTGACGCTTCGCGAAGGCGACACGATCGAATTTTTTGAATCTACCTAGATTTTGAGGCGCGTGTCATGCCGGTGAAAAAATACAAGCCGACTTCTCCGGGGCGGAGGTTCCAGGACGTTCTCGTGCGGGACGAGATTACGACGGATCGGCCCGAGAAATCCCTGACCAAGGGGATGTCGAAATCCGGCGGACGGAACAACCGGGGCCGCATCACCACCTATCAGAGGGGCGGAGGCCACAAGCGCCGCTACCGGGTGGTGGATTTTCGGCGCGAGAAAACCGGCGTGCCCGGCAAGGTGCGCTCGATCGAATATGATCCGAACCGCTCCGCGCGGTTGGCGCTCATCGTCTATCTCGACGGGGAGAAGCGCTACATCATCGCGCCCGATGGGCTGGAAGTGGGCGCGACCATAAGCTCCGGGCCGGAGGCGGAAATCCGCGTCGGCAACGCGCTGCCCGTGGACCGGATTCCGCTGGGCACCACGTGCCACAACATCGAGATGAAGCCGGGGCGCGGCGGGCAGATCGCCCGCAGCGCGGGCGTGAGCGCCCAGCTCATGGCGAAGGAGGGGAATTACGCGCAGTTTCGGCTCTCCTCCGGAGAGGTCCGCATGATTCACCTTTCCTGCTACGCCACGATAGGCGAGGTGGGAAATTCGGACCACAGCAACGTGAGTCTCGGCAAGGCGGGGCGAAAGCGGTGGCTGGGTCGTCGTCCCAACGTTCGCGGCGTGGCCATGAATCCGGTGGATCACCCGCTGGGTGGCGGCGAGGGCAAGAGTTCGGGAGGCAGGCACCCGGTGACACCGTGGGGCAAGCCGACGAAAGGCTACAAGACGCGCAAGAAGGATAAGCCTTCTTCTAAATTCATCGTGCGGCGAAGAAAATCCAGGTAGCCGGATTTCAGGGAGATTGGATAGCGATGCCACGTTCTCTTCACAAGGGCCCATTCGTAGATGCGCACCTCCGCAAGAAAGTGGAGGCGATGGACGAGAGCGGCGAGAAGCGGATGATCAGGACCTGGTCGAGGCGCTCCACCATTGTACCGGATTTCGTGGGCCATACGTTCGCCGTGCATAACGGCAAGAAATTCGTGCCCGTGTACGTGACGGAGAACATGGTGGGCTTCAAGCTCGGGGATTTTTCCCCCACCCGCACCTTCCGCTCGCATTCGGGAATGACGAAGCGGCAGGTTACGCTGAAGTAGGCTTTGGCGGGTCGGTCGAAACAGGCAAGGGAATGACATGTCGAAGGCGATTTTGAAATATCACCGCGCCAAGCCGCGCAAGACGCGCCAGATAGCGGATATGATCCGCGGCAAGCGGGTGGCGGACGCTCTCAACCTGTTGCGCCTGTCCACGCGCTCATCGGCCAAGGTGGTGGAGAAGGTGCTTCTCTCCGCGCTCGCGAACGCCACCGACAAGGGGGAGCATGACGATCCCGAAGGTCTCATCGTGAAGAGCGTTCGGGTCGACGTGGGGCCGACGCTCAAGCGGTTCCGCGCCCGTGCGCGCGGGCGCATCGGCCGCGTCAAACACAGAAGTTGCCACATTCGCGTGGATATCGGCGAAGCGAATTAGGGGGATACAAATGGGTCAAAAAGTTCACCCCATCGGTTTTCGGGTCGGCATCACCAGAGGCTGGAATTCGCACTGGTTCGCCAAGCACAATTTCGGCGACCTGCTTCTGGACGATCAGCGCATCCGCAAGTACGTGAAGGAGCGCCTCTCGCACGCAGGCGTGAGCAACGTGGAGATAGAGCGGGCGAGCGAGCGTGCGCGCATCAACATCTGGACGGCCCGGCCGGGCATCATCATCGGAAAGCGCGGTGCCGAGGTGGACAGGCTGAAGGCGGATCTGCAGGAACTCACCGGCAACCAGGTGAACGTGAACATCAAGGAAGTGCGAAAGGCCGAGATGGACGCCCAGCTCGTGGCCGAGAACATCGCCATGCAGCTCGAGCGCCGGATCGCCTTTCGCCGGGCGATGAAAAAAGCGGTGACCTCTGCCCTTCGCTTCGGCGCCAAGGGCGTGAAGATTCAGTGTTCCGGCAGGCTCGGGGGCGCCGAGATTGCGCGAACCGAGTGGTACCGGGAGGGCCGCGTGCCGCTTCAGACCCTTCGCGCGGACATCGACTACGGGTTCGCCGAAGGCAAGACGACATACGGAATCATCGGAGTGAAGGTCTGGATATTCAGGGGCGAGATGATCCGGCAAGCGAGAAGAACGCCTTCCCAGACGCTGGGTTCGTAACAGGCGCTTAGGAGCGAGACATGCTGCAACCGAAAAGAACGAAGTTCAGAAAGACGCAGAAGGGTCGTCTGGACGGCAAGGCCCAGCGCGGCTCGACGCTCTCGTTCGGCTCCTACGGGCTTCAAACCCTGGAGACGGCGCACATTACGGCGCGCCAGATCGAGGCGGCCCGCATCGCGATGACGCGCCACGTCAAGCGCGGTGGGCGGATATGGATTCGTCTTTTCCCCGATAAGCCCATGTGCAAGAAACCGGCCGAGGTTCGCATGGGCAAGGGCAAGGGTTCGCCCGAGTACTGGGTGGCGCCCGTGCGCGCGGGCAGGATTCTCTACGAGATGGACGGCGTCGCCGACGATGTCGCCCGCGAGGCGCTGCGCCTGGCCGCCCAGAAGCTGCCGTGCAAAACCAGGATTGTAACCTCTTCCTGAGGGGGATGATGGCGTGAAATACGGCGAGGTCCTCGAACTGAGCGATGATGAACTCGGGTTCAAGGAGAACGAATTGCGTCAGGAGTTGTTCAACCTGCGTTTTCGAAAGGCGACGGGCCAACTGGACAACACGGCGCGCATCGGACTGTTGAAGCGGGATTTGGCGCGGGTGTTGACTTCAAAGCGTGAGCGCGAAAGCGCGCAGGCCGCGGGCGCCGAGGGAGAGGGATCGTAGATGAGTGATGTTCGAGGCAGGCGGAAGGTTCGGGAAGGAAGAGTCGTAAGCGACGTGATGGACAAGACCGCCACCGTCGAGGTGGTGCGCATGTTCAAGCATACGACCTTCAAGCGCGTCGTGCGCAGGCGAAAGAAATACCTGGTTCACGACGAGGAGAACTCACTCAATACGGGAGACAGGGTGCGCATCATCGAAACCAGGCCGATGAGCCGGAGGAAGCGCTGGCGTCTTCTGGATGTAATCGAGCGCAGCAAGTAGGGAACCGAAAAAATGATTCAGGTCGAAACAATGTGCAGCGTGGCGGACAATTCGGGGGCGAAGCGCGCCCAGTGCATCAAGGTATTGGGCGGCTCGCGGCGGCGGTACGCGCGGATCGGCGACATCATCGTCGTGGCGATCAAGGAAGCCGTGCCGAACAGTCCCGTGAAAAAAGGAGAAGTCCGGCGCGCCGTCGTCGTTCGAACCGTCAAGGAGACCGGGCGCGAGGACGGCACCTACATTCGCTTCGACGACAATGCCGTCGTCATCATCAATGAGGCGCGCGAACCGATGGGGACGCGCATTTTCGGGCCCGTGGCCCGCGAGTTGAGACGCAAGCGGTTCATGCGCATCGTTTCGCTCGCGCCTGAGGTTCTGTGAGGAACGAGATGGGTTCGAGTTCAAAGAAAACGCATGTAAAAAAAGGCGACATCGTTCAGGTGATCGCCGGACGCGAGAAGGGGAAGACCGGCAAGGTGCTCCAGGTGCTCAAGGATGAGAACCGTGTCATCGTCGAGAAGGTGAACATCGTGAAGCGGCACACGAAGCCGAGCCAGGGGCAGCAGCAAGGCGGTATTCTGGAGCGGGAGGGCAAGATACATATTTCCAACGTCATGCCCGTGGACCCGAAGACCAACCAGCCTTCGCGGATTCGGAGAAAGCGGCTCGAAGACGGCGCGCATGTGCGCGTGACGCATAGCAGCGGCGAATTGCTCGATACGGTGTAGAAGAAAGAAGGATTTGATTCGAAATGGCGTACGTGCCCAGAATGTTGCAGCTTTATCGTGACGAAATCGTGGAAAAACTCCGCAAGGAGTTTGAATACGCCAACGTCATGCAGATTCCGCGGCTTGTGAAGGTCACTCTGAACATGGGTCTTGGGGAGGCCGTACAGAATGCGGCGACTCTGGAGAACGGCGTCGCCGAGTTGACGAGCATTGCGGGCCAGAAGCCCGTCATCACACGCGCGAGGAAATCCATCGCGAATTTCAAGCTGCGCGAGGGCATGCCCATCGGGGCGATGGTGACGCTTCGCGGCGCGCGGATGTGGGATTTCGCGGACCGGCTGGTGAACGTGGCGCTCCCCCGCGTGCGCGATTTCAGGGGCTTGAGTCCAAAGTCTTTCGACGGGCGCGGAAACTACAGCCTCGGGATACGCGAGCAGCTCATTTTCCCCGAAATCGATATCGACAAGGTGGAGAGATCCCGTGGCATCGGGGTGGTCCTGAACACATCGGCGAACACGGATGAAGAGGGCAGGGCGCTGCTTCGCGAGTTGGGCGTCCCCTTCCGGGCGAGTTAAGAGGAAATACAGTGGCGAAAAAATGCTTGATTGCGAAACAGAAGAAGCCGCCCAAGTTCGGCGTGCGTGCGTATAACCGCTGCCAGCGTTGCGGACGTTCGCGAGGCTACTTGAGGCGTTTCAAGATTTGTCGGATTTGTTTCCGTGAATTGGCGCTCAAGGGCGAAATTCCGGGAGTCACGAAGTCGAGTTGGTAGCCGGAGAACAAAGCGTATGAGCATGACGGATCCCATTGCCGATCTTCTGACGCGCATTCGCAATGCGGTGCGGGCGGGCCATGATAGCGTCGAGATTCCGGGCAGCGAACTCAAGGCGCGAGTCGTCGGAATCCTGAAGTCCCAGGGCTACATCAAGGGATACGATGTCGAACCGGGTCCGACGGGACAGACGCGGATCAAGGTGGCGCTCAAGCCGCCCCAGGACGGCAAGCTGGTGTTGAGCGGCCTCAAGCGCGTCAGCAAGCCCGGCCTCCGCGTGTACGTGGACAAGGAGTCGGTTCCCAAGGTGCTCAACGGCATGGGAATCGCCATTCTCACGACGTCGAGAGGCGTGGTGACGGATGAGGAAGCGAGGAACCTGGGGGTCGGCGGTGAAGTTCTCTGTGAAATTTGGTGAGGTGGTTTGAATGTCACGCATCGGAAAAATGCCGATTCCCATCCCCTCGGGCGTCGAAGCGAAGCTCGATGGACGGAAAATCTCCGTCAAAGGGCCCCTGGGCGAACTCGACCTCGAGTTGCACCACAGGCCGAAGGTGGAGATAGATGACGGGAACATCGTCGTCACGCGCGTCAGCGAATCGCGCCAGGACAAATCGCTCCACGGCCTCACGCGCTCGCTGATCGCCAATATGGTCGAAGGCGTGACGAAAGGGTTCGAGAAGGAACTCGAGATAATCGGCTTGGGATACCGCGTGGAGGCGAGGGGCGAGGGAGTCGTCCTGAACGTGGGATATTCGCATCCGGTGAGCATCGAACCGATCGAGGGCATCACCTTCGAGGTGCAGAGCGACCGCAACCGGACGGCGATCAAGGTGAAGGGCATCGACAAGCAGTTGGTGGGCTGGGTGGCCGCCGAAATCCGCAAGGTGAAGCCCCCCGAGCCGTATAAGGGCAAGGGCATCCGCTATGCGGGCGAGACGGTTCGCCGCAAGGTCGGCAAGGCCGGCGTGTAGCGCGGGAGGTTTGAGAAGTGGGTCGATTGACGAAACTCGAGGCGAGGCGCAAGCGAAAGGTGAGAATCCGCAAGAAGAGCCGCGGAACGGGCGAGCGTCCTCGTTTGACGGTTTTCAGGAGCGATGGACACATCTACGCCCAGGTGATTGATGACGTCTCGGGCCGGACCCTGGCCGCGGCCTCTTCGCGCGAGAAGAATTTCGCCTCCGAGGCGAAGGAAGTCGAAAACGCGGGCGGGAGCAACGTGGCGGGCGCCGCCATCGTCGGCAAGCTGCTGGCCGGTCGCGCGAAGGCCAAGGGTGTGGAAAAAGTGGTTTTCGATCGCAACGGCTATCTCTATCATGGCCGCGTGAAGGCGCTGGCCGACAGCGTGAGAGAGACGGGGGTGAGTTTCTGATGGCGCGAGACGCAAGACGAGGCCGGGACAGGGAGCCGGAGAATCCTGAAGAGCGTGAATTCATCGACCGGGTCATCTACGTGAACCGCGTGGCCAAGGTGGTGAAGGGCGGCAGGCGCTTCAGTTTCAGCGCCCTGGTGACCGTCGGCGACAGGAAGGGCCAGGTCGGCATCGGAATGGGCAAGGCGAACGAGGTGCCCGAAGCCATCCGCAAGGGCGTGGAGAAGGCCCGCAAGGCGATGGTGAAGGTGGCCCTCGACCATGAGACCATCCCCCACCAGACGATGGGCAAATACGGCGCGGGCCGTGTGCTTCTCAAGCCGGCGGCGCGGGGAACGGGCGTCATCGCCGGCGGCCCCGTGCGCGCGGTTCTGGACGTCGCCGGGGTGCGCGACATATTGACGAAGTGCATCGGCACGAACAACCCGCACAATGCGGCCAAGGCGACGCTGCAGGGCTTGAGTTCGCTGCGCAACAAGGAAGAAGTTTTGGCGCTCCGGGGAATCGGCGTCGAAGATGACGCCGCCGAAGACGCAGAGACGGAGGACACCGAGACAGCGGCAGTAGAGGCGGAGGCCGCGGCGGAAGATGCCTTGGATAGCGGCGCCGCAGCCGACGAAGCAGGTGACGCCGACGATGCGAGCGATGACGAAGACGCCGGCGCGAAGGAAGAATAGAGGGAAAGATGGCGCAGGATAAGCTGAAAATCACCTTGAGAAAGAGCACTTCCGGTTCGAACGTGAAGCAGCGCGCCGTCTTGCATGGATTGGGCCTGAGGCGGATCAACCAGACGGTCGTGAAGGCGGACAACGCCTGCATTCGCGGCATGGTGTTCAAGATCAAGCATCTCGTAGAAGTGGAGGAGGGGGCCTAGCGCCCCGGGTTCAAATGTCCGAGAACGACGCGACACCGGAAAATTCATATACGGGCCTGGGTGATTTGTCCTCCCCGGACGGGGCGGTGAAGGCCAGGCGGCGCGTGGGCCGCGGTACGGGCTCCGGAAGGGGCAAGACCTCCACACGCGGGCACAAGGGGCAGAAATCGCGTTCCGGCTACAGCCGAAAAGTCGGTTTCGAGGGTGGTCAGATGCCGCTCCAGCGCCGCTTGCCGAAGCGTGGGTTCAACAACCGCTTCAAAAAAGAGTTCTCCGAGTTGAACGTGGGGCGTTTGGGCGTGCTGGCCGAGGGCGTGAACGCCGACGCGGACGCCCTGCGGGCCGCCGGCCTGATTCGAAAAGTAGCGAAAGACGGCGTCAAAATCCTGGGTGAGGGCGAAGTGGATCGCGCGGTTCACCTCAAGGTCCAGAAATGCAGCGAATCGGCCCGCCGGAAAATCGAGAGCGCGGGCGGCAGCGTGGAGATCGTGGCCCTCGCGGCGAAGCCGGAGGATAAAAGCGAGTGAGGGAAGGCGGCGTCCCCAGCATCTTTCAGGTGCCCGAGCTGAAAAACAGGATTCTCTTTACGCTCGGCATTTTGGCGGTCTACCGCATCGGGGCGCATATCCCCACGCCGGGAATCGACACCGTGGCGCTGGCCGCGTTTTTCGCCGAGTTGAGCCGCGGCGGCGGCACCCTCATGCAGTTTTTCGACCTCTTCACGGGCGGCGCCCTGAGCCAGTTGACGATTTTCGCCTTGGGCATCATGCCCTACATCAGCGCCTCCATCATCCTGGAGTTGCTCACGGTCGCGGTTCCTCATCTGGAACGTCTGAAAAAGGAAGGGGACTCGGGGCGCAAGAAGATCAACCAGTACACGCGCTACGGCACGGTCTTTCTCTCGACGGTGCAGGGTTTCGGCATCGCCATCGGCATCGAGCAGATGTCCGCTCCCACGGGAGCGCTCGTGGTTCCCGACCCGGGCTGGGGTTTCCGGTTGATGACGGTTCTCACGCTGGTGGCGGGTACCTCGTTCATCATGTGGCTCGGAGAACAAATCACCGAGCGCGGCATCGGCAACGGCATCTCCCTCATCATCTTCGCCGGCATCGTCGCGGGTCTGCCCGGTGCGATCATCAATACGTTCCGCCTGCTGGGCACAGGCGAGTTGCAGCCTTTCGTGATGATAGTGCTGGCGGTGGGCATGGTGGCCGTGGTGGGCCTCGTGGTCTGGTTCGAGGCGGGGCAGCGGAGGATAAGGGTCCAGTATGCGAAGCGGATGGTGGGCCGGAAGATGGCGGGCGGCCAGGAGACGCACCTTCCCTTGAAGGTCAACACCTCGGGCGTCATCCCGCCGATCTTCGCGAGTTCGATGATTCTTTTTCCCGCCACGATCGCGCAGTTCTCGAACGTGGCCTGGCTTCAGCAGTTGAGTGCTGCGCTCACGCCGCCGAGCACCTGGTATGTGGTGCTGACGGTCGTTCTGATCTTCTTCTTCGCTTATTTCTATACCGCCATCATATTCAATCCGATGGACGTGGCGGAGAATTTGAGAAAGTACGGCGGCTTCATTCCGGGAAGACGTCCGGGCCGGCCCACCGCGGATTTCATCGACCGCACCCTGAGCCGTCTGACGTTCCTGGGCGCCATCTATTTGAGCGCCATCGTCATATTACCCACGTATCTGATCCAGTGGTTTAACGTGCCGTTCTTCTTCGGTGGTACGGCGCTCTTGATTGTCGTGGGTGTGGCTGTCGATACCCAGCGGCAGATTGAGTCTCATCTGGTGATGAGAAATTATGAAGGATTCCTGCGCCGCGGGCGCATACGGGGGCGAGCGGGCTAGCGTGAAAATGATTCTTCTGGGCCCTCCGGGTTCGGGAAAAGGCACCCAGGGCGCTGCGCTCTCGAAATCCCTCCAGGTGCCCGAAATCTCGACGGGAGACATGTTGCGTCAGGCGGTGGAGGAGAAGACGGCGCTGGGCCAGCAGGTGGGGGATGTCATCAACCAGGGCTGCCTCGTGCCGGATGCGCTTATCATTTCGGTGATCGAGGAGCGCATTTCCCGGGCGGATTGCGGGCATGGCTTCATCCTGGATGGTTTTCCCAGGACGATTGAGCAGGGCGAGGCCCTGGAGAGAGTCTTGCCGGACAGCGTGGATGTGGTTATCTATTTCAATGTGTCGAGCGAAGCCGTGGTGGCTCGCCTGGCGGGTAGACTCACCTGCAGGAAATGCGGCGCCGTCTATCCCAAGGTGGACACCTCGCTTTGCTCCGTTTGTGGAGGAGACCTCTACCAGCGCGAGGACGACATGACGAGCACTGTGCTCCGTCGCCTGGAACTGTACCGGGAGCATACCGAACCGTTGGTGGCGTTTTATCGCGACAAGGGCAAGCTCGCGGAGATCGACGGTGAGGGCAGCGTTGAGGAAATCGCGCAGAGGGTGGAGGAAGGTATTGCCCAGGTGCTTGCTTGATGGCTATCATCCTTCGTTCGCGAAAAGAGATAGAGCGTTTACGGGCCAGCAACCGGGTGGTGATGAGCGTCATGGCGCAACTCAAAGAAGCGATTCGTCCGGGTGTCACGACGCTGGAGTTGGACGCCTTGGCGGAGCGGGTGATTCGGGAGCAAGGGGCCATACCTGCTTTCAAGGGGTACAGGGGCTATCGGCACACCATATGCGCTTCGATCAATGAAGAAGTAGTGCATGGGGTGCCCTCCGGGAAGAAACTCGAGGAAGGGGATATCGTCAGCGTGGATGTCGGGGCGAAATTGTATGGCTACTATGGAGATCATGCCGTTACCTTTCCCGTGGGCGACGTTGATCCCGGGGCGAAGAAGCTCTTGAAATGCTGCGAGGAGTCCCTTTTCAAGGGTATCGAGCAGGCGAAACCGGGCAACCGGTTGTTTGATATTTCACACGCCGTGCAAAAGCACGCGGAAAACGCCGGGTTTTCGGTGGTACGCGCCTATGTGGGGCATGGGGTGGGAACGAATCTTCACGAAGAACCCCAGGTTCCGAATTTCGGCGAACCCGGCACGGGGCCGGAACTGAAGGCGGGCATGGTTCTCGCGATTGAGCCGATGCTGAACATGGGTGTTCATGACGTGAAGGTTTTAAGCGATGAATGGACAGTCGTTACGGCGGACGAGAAACTCTCCGCGCATTTTGAACATTCCGTCGCCATCACCGAAGACGGCCCGGATATTCTGAGCCTGGCCGCATGAGGAGACCGCGCCGAGGGGGAAGCCGGAAGCAGAGAAAGCGCGATCAGGCAGAGCGCGAGGAGAGGGCTCCCAAGGAAGGCGTGATCGAGGTGGACGGGATCGTCGTGGAGCCTCTGCCGAACGCGATGTTTCGCGTTGAACTCGAAGGCGGCCACAAGGTGTTGGCCCACATCTCGGGGAAAATGCGGATGCACTTCATCCGGATTCTCCCGGGAGACAACGTCAAGGTGGAGTTGTCCCCTTACGATTTGACGAGAGGGCGGATAACGAGCCGGTACAAGTAGGTTTTCAAGCGAGATTTGGAGTCGGGAAATGAAGGTGAGGAGTTCCGTCAAGCCGATGTGTGACAAGTGCAAGGTCATCCGCCGCAAGGGTGTCGTGCGCGTCTTGTGCTCGAACCCCAAGCATAAACAGCGACAAGGCTGAAGCGGCGGCGAGGAAATAGAGGAGAACGCGAATGGCCCGTATTGCCGGAGTGGATATTCCCAACGACAAGAACGTCAACATCGCCTTGACGTACATCTATGGAATCGGGCGGACTTCCGCGAACAAGATAGTGGAAGAAGCGAATATCAACACCTTCTCCAAGGTGAAGGACCTCTCCGAAGCCGAGGTGCAGACCTTGCGCGAGATTATCGAGCGCGGCTATGCGGTGGAGGGCGACTTGAGGAGCCGGGTGACGATGAACATCAAGCGATTGATGGACATCGGCACCTACCGGGGCCTCCGGCACCGCCGTGGATTGCCCGTTCGCGGGCAGAGAACCCACACGAATGCGCGCACCCGCAAAGGGCCGCGTAAGACGGTGGGCGCAAAGAAAAAAGACAACTGATTTTTTTGATTTCGCCTCTATAGGGTAGGAGATTTCAATTGGCGCAAGCGGGTAGAGGAAAACGCGGTGGAAAGCGCCGTCGTGAACGGAGAGCCATCGGCAAGGGACAGGCTCACATCCTGGCGACCTTCAACAACACCATGATATCGATCTCCGACACGGGCGGGAACGTGGTTTGCTGGTCGACGGCCGGCGGGCAGGGCTTCAAGGGTTCCCGGAAGAGCACGCCTTTCGCCGCGCAGATGGCTGCTGCGGATGTCGCCAAAAAAGCGTTGGACCTCGGCGTGACTTCGGTCGAGGTATACGTGAGCGGTCCGGGTTCCGGCCGGGAGGCGGCGATTCGCTCGCTGGCCGCGGCGGGGCTCGAGGTGAGTCTCATTCGTGACGTAACGCCTATTCCCCACAATGGTTGCCGACCGCGCAAGCGGCGTCGGGTCTAGGTCAAGGCAAGAGGGAGTCTGAATTTTGGCGCGATACAAAGATTCGGTTTGTCGGCTTTGCCGAAGAGAGGGAATGAAGCTCTTCCTGAAGGGCGACCGCTGCATCGGCGATAAATGCTCTTTCGAGAAACGGAGCTTTCCGCCGGGGCAGCATGGCGCGGCGCGTTCGCGCGGGAAACTGAGCGAATACGGGCTGCAGCTTCGCGAGAAACAAAAAGCGCGCCGGGTATACGGCGTGCTGGAGAAGCAGTTCCGGCTGTATTACAAAGAAGCCGCGCGGCGCAAGGGCGTCACCGGCGACAACCTGTTTTCTCTGCTCGAGTCCAGACTCGACAACGTCGTGTTCCGAGCGAGTTTCGCGGATTCGCGCAATCAGGCGCGTCAACTGGTGACTCACAACCACGTTCGGGTGAACGGCCGGAAGGTGAATCGCCCGGCGTTCGCCGTTCGCAAGGGCGACGTCGTCGAGATTAAAGAGAAAAGCAAGAAAATTGCGCTGATCGTGCAAAGCGCGGAAAAAGGGAAAGTGCGCGGCGCTCCCGCCTGGCTCGACGTGGACCACGCCGATCTTCAAGCGCGTGTTCTGGAGCCGCCCAATCTGGTCGACTCTCTGATTGACATCAACGTGCAGCAAATTGTGGAACTGTATTCCAAATAAATGACGAATTTGTTTCGACCTACTTGTTTCAAAAAGTGGTCAACCGCCGAACGGAGGACCAACGCAGATGACAGCCATTGCTGATCTGGTCAAACCCACCGGCCTGGAGCCCCAGTCGGATAGTTTGACCGATACTTTCGGCCGTTTTGTCGCCGAACCCCTGGAGCGCGGGTATGGCGTTACGCTGGGCAATGCGCTCCGCCGGGTGATCTTGTCTTCACTGCAGGGAGCCGCTTTCACGGGCGTGCGCATCGAGGGGGTATTTCACGAGTTTTCGAGCATTCCAGGCGTCATGGAGGATGTGACGGAGATCATCCTGAATCTCAAGGACATCGTCATCGAGGTGGAATCGGAAACCTTGCCGGTTCACATGCATTACCGGCATTCGGGTTCGGCCGGCGTATTCAAGGCGGGAGACATCAAAGCCCCTGCGGGCGTGAAGGTGCTGACCCCCGACATCGAGATCGCCAACATGAACGATGAGGCGGAACTCGAAGTGGAACTCGTGGCGAACATCGGCCGCGGCTACGTTCCCGCGGAGAGAAACGTGGATCTGACGCTCGGCCCCCAGTTCATCCCGGTGGATTCCATCTTCTCTCCCATCCGCCGCTGCACCTTCCAGGTGGAGAAAACCCGGGTGGGCGACATCACGGACTACGACAAGCTGATTCTCGACGTGGAGACGAACGGAACCATCGCCCCCGTCGATGCGGTCGCCCACGCGGCGAAGATACTGAAGGACAACCTCCAGATATTCATCAATTTCGAGGAAGAGACCGAGCCCCAGGCGCCCAAGGTGGACGAGCGCAAGCAGAGAATCGTCGAGAGCCTCAGCAGGAGCGTGGAGGAACTCGAACTTTCGGTTCGCAGCTATAACTGCCTGAAAAACGCGCGTATCCGCACACTGGGCGAGTTGGTGCAAAAAACCGAGGCCGAGTTGCTGAAAACCAGGAACTTCGGGCGCAAGAGTTTGAATGAAATTCGTGATATCCTCACGGGCATGGGTTTGTCCCTGGGTATGGATTTGAGCTATATGGATCTCTCGCCGCTCGATTTGAGCGCGCCGGAAGATTCCGAACAAGAATAGGACATAGATAGATGCGGCATCGATGGCACGGCAGAAAACTGGGGCGCACCTCGAAACATCGCGATGCGATGACGAGGAACATGGTGACTTCTCTCATCGACGAGGAGAGGGTGCGAACGACGCTGGCGAAGGCCAAGGAGGTTCGCCGCCACGCCGAGCGCATCATCACCACGGGCAAGAAGGGCACGCTCCATGCAAGGCGGCAGGTTGCCTCTTATCTCAAGACGCCCGCTGCGGTCGCCAAGCTCATGGAGACCATCGCCCCGAGATATGCGAAGCGACCCGGCGGCTACACCCGGATTCTGCGCCTCCCTCCCCGGCAGGGAGACGCCGCGCCCATGGCGCTCCTCGAGTTGGTCGACAGGGACACCACCAGGGAAGAAGAAAGGCGGGAGCGCCGCCGGAAGAGAAAAGAGGCGCAAGGGGAAGCGTAGAGGCCCTCATATGAGAGACTCCCGAAAGGAGAGCCGCCGCGGCTCTCCTTTTTTGTTTGCCTGAAATAATGTGGAGACCGAACCATTGTCCGTTTCGAGAGGACGCCCGGATGCAGACGGCTGTTTCGTATGCGGCCCCGAGAACCCGATTGGCCTGAAAATCGCGTTCCGGCTCGACGGCGATGTCTGCCGCGCCGAGTTCACGCCGCAGTCCGTTCACCAGGGCTACGACGGCGTCACCCACGGCGGCATCGTCTTCAGCGTTCTCGATGACGTCATGGCGAACTGGCTTTTCCTCCAGGGAATTCGCGCCTACTCGGCGAGAAGCGAAATCCGCTACCGCGACCCCCTGCCCGTCGGCACCCCCTTGCTGATTGAGGGGAGACTCAAGAAGAAAAAAGGCAGGTTCGTCGTTATGGAGGGAAAAGCGACCAGAGCGGAAGACGGTCGCGCCGTCGCCGAGGCGGAGAGCACCTTCCATGTCGTGGAAGAGGATGCGGACGGTTCATGAAAATCGGGCTGCTCAGGGAAATCAAACAGGATGAATACAGGGTCGCCTTGACGCCTGGCGCCGTAGAGGCTCTCGCGGAGGCGGGCCACACCGTGATGGTGGAAAAGGGCGCAGGCCTCGACGCCGGCATCGCGGATGCGGAATACGAGGCGGTGGGTGCGCATATCGTCTCCTCCGCGGAGGAACTCTGGGCCGAGGGGGAGATGATCGTCAAGGTCAAGGAGCCCCTGGAGCCGGAGTTTCCGATGATGCGCGAGGGGCAGATTCTGTTCGCCTTTTTGCATCTGGCCGCCTGCCGGCCCCTGGCGCGCGCACTCATCGAGAGCGGAGCCTACGGCATCGCGTTCGAGACGGTGACCTCGCCCGAAGGCGTTTTGCCGATTCTACAGCCCATGAGCGAAATAGCGGGCAGGATGGCCGTCCAGGAGGGCGCCAAGTATCTGGGGAAAAACCTGGGCGGCCGCGGCGTCCTGCTGGCCGGGGCGCCGGGCGTTCCGCGGGGAAACGTAGTCATCCTCGGAGCGGGCATTGTAGGGAAGAACGCGGCCAAGATTGCAGTGGGCATGCACGCGGGCGTCACGGTTTTCGACATCAATCACGCGCGCCTCGAATATATCGACGATATCTTCGACGGTCGGGTCAAGACGCTGGTATCCACGCGCTTTACCATACGCGAAGCCCTGCGCGAGGCGGATCTGGTCATCGGCGCCGTTTTGGTGCCTGGAGGCCGCACGCCGGTTCTGGTTTCGCGCGAGATGCTGGGGGAGATGAATCCCGGCGCCGTCATCGTGGACGTGGCGGTGGACCAGGGCGGCTGCGTGGAGACGATACGGCCCACCTATCACTCGGATCCCACCTACGTCGTAGACGGCGTCGTCCACTACGGCGTGGCGAACATGCCGGGGGTCGTCCCCCGAACGAGCACCATCGCGCTCTCGAACGCCGTGCTGCCCTACGCCCTGGAACTGGCCAACTCAGGTCTCCAGGAAGCGGTGAGGCGCAATCCGCACCTCGCCGACGGCCTGAACGTGGCCGAAGGGCGCATCACACACGCGGGCGTGGCGGATGCCCTGCAAATGGAGGGCGCAAGCGTGGGGGAGGTGTTCGCCTAGCCGCCTTCTGCGACCGGGACGCTTGCGCTTTCAAGTGATTTCTTGATGAGGTCCAGTACGAATTTCCCTTGAATTTCCAGGTGCCTGATCACCAGGCGTTCAGCGGCTCTCGCGTCACCGTCGAGGATGGCATCGAGTATATCCTCGTGCTCGGCCATGGAATTATCGAGACGCCCGGGCGCGTGAAGCGTGACCACGCGGGTCTTCATGATCTGCTGCCGCAGGTTCCCGATGAGCCCCTGTAGTCTCGAGTTCTCGCAAGCGCTCGTGATGTGGCGGTGAAAGTCGCGGTTCGCCGCCCAGTATTCGTCCACTTCGCCGCGCTCGTGGTGGCGCTTCAACTGTTCGAAAAACGCATGGAGCGTTTCGTTCGCCCTGCCTTCGCGAAGATTCGGGGTCGCGAGGCGCGTGGCGAGGCCCTCGAGCACGCTCGTGATGGTGTAGATGTCCAGGACTTCATCTTCGCTCACGAGGCTCACGTGCGCCCCCTTGTGCGGGACGACGGTGATGTAGCCCTCCGCCGCAAGTTCCCGGAAGGCTTCGCGGAGCGGGGTTCTGCTCACGCCCATCGATTCGGTGAGCGTCGTCTCGACCAGCTTGTCTCCCGGCTGGAAGATGCCGCTCAGAATGGCGTCTTTTATCTGTTCCGACACCATCTTGCTCAGGGATTTGGGTTTTTCGATCTGAACGCCCGGTATCCGCACCTCAATCCCCCCGCGAGCCCTTGCGAAGTCTGGGCGCCATAATGGCGGATAAGTCTCCGAAGATTTTCATGCTCCCGAGCCTCACACCACGCCTTCGTCTCGAAGGACGTTTCTTTGCGCCTCATCCATGCCGAGGACGGATTCGAGCACCTCTTCTGTGTGCTGGCCCAGCGTGGGCGGCGGCGTCCGCACCGCGCCCGGGGTTTCGGAGAGCTTGATGGGTACGCCGGTCACCTTCGTGGGGCCGGCGACGGGCACGTCGATATCCACCACCATCTCGCGCGCGAGAATCTGGGGCTCGTTCAACACCTGCTCAAGATTGTTGATGGGGCCGCACGGGATGCCCGCTCCCCGCAGGGTTTCGATCGTTTCTCCCACCGTCTTCTCGGCGAAGAAGGGGTCGAGAATCCCCTGGAGCTCCAGGCGGTTGTCCACCCTGTCCTTGTTGACGGCGAATTTGGGGTCTTCCTTGATGTGCCCCAACCCCATCGCGTCGCAGAACCTGCGCCAGAGGCTGTCGTTGCCCACGCCGAGGTTGAAGTAGCCATCCTGGCACTTGTATGTCTCATACGGCGTGATGGAGGGATGCTTGTTCCCCCGCCTGGGCGGAAGCTTTCCGGTCCCGAAGTAGTTGTTCGCGTGGTAGGTGAGCAGGGCCACCTGCCCGTCGAGCATGCCGACGTCGACCATCTGCCCGACGCCCGTTTTCTCGCGGTGGTAGAGGGAGAGCAGAACCCCTTGGGCGGCGAGCATTCCTGCCGTGATGTCCCCAATGGATGCGCCAAACTTGCTGGGCGGGCCGTCGGGCTCTCCGGTGATGCTCATGATTCCGCCCTCGCCCTGGATGACCACGTCGAAGCCGGGCTCGTTTTTCCGGGGGCCGGTCTGGCCGAAGCCCGAGAGCGAGGCGAATATCACCGCCGGGTTGATGCGGTGGATCTCCTCCCAGGAAAACCCGAGCTTGTCCAGCGTGCCGGGCCGGAAGTTCTCCACGACGACGTCGCCCTTGCGAATCAGATCGCGCAGGAGTTCCTTGCCGCGCTCGTCCTTCAGGTTGAGCGTGAGGCTTTTCTTGTTGCGGTTAATGGAGATGAAGTATGTGCTCACCCCGTTCAGAAAGGGTGGCCCCCAGCCTCGGGTGTCGTCCCCGCCCTGGGGATGTTCGATCTTGATGACCTCCGCGCCCATATCGCCCAGCATCATGGTGCAATACGGGCCTGCGAGAATGCGCGTCAGATCGACTACGCGAACGCCTTCGAGTGGTCCAGCCATGAATGTCGCTCCATCAGGTTCGGATGAGTGATATCAGCACGCCGGCCGCAATCGCCGAGCCGATGACGCCCGCCACGTTGGGGCCCATCGCGTGCATGAGCAGAAAATTGCCCGGATTCTCGTCGGCCCCCACCTTCTGGACGACGCGGGCCGCCATGGGGACCGCGCTCACGCCCGCCGCCCCGATGAGGGGATTGATCGGCGTGCGGCTGCACGCCGCCATGATCTTGCCGAAGATGACGCCGGTGGCCGTGCCGATGCCGAAGGCGATGAAG
The DNA here is from genome assembly GCA_965204535.1 of bacterium. GTDB lineage: Bacteria > UBA8248 > UBA8248 > UBA8248 > UBA8248 > Bin107. The sequence continues at coordinate 337,672 of OZ241996.1, forward strand.
CCGAGCAGGAGGATGCCGATGGTCTCCCACTTGAGGAAAGTCTCCGCCGTCATCGAAGCGCCCACCGAGACGCCGAGAAAAATCGTCACGATGTTGAGCAGCGCATCTTCGGAAGTCTTCAAGAGCCTCTCGACGACCCCGCACTCGCGGAAGAGGTTCCCGAGCATGAGCATCCCGATGAGGGGCGCCGCCGATGGCAGGAGAAGGCCCGTGAGCAGCGTGGTGATGATGGGGAAGAGGATGCGGACGGGTTTTTCGATATCTTTTAGCTGCATCATCTCCCGCGAGCGTTCCTCGCTGTTCGTCAGCGCCTTCATGATGGGGGGCTGTATCATCGGAACGAGCGCCATATAGCTGTAGGCGGCCACGGCGATGGGGCCGAGCAGGTGGGGCGCCAGTTTCGAGGCAGTGTAGATGGCCGTGGGGCCGTCCGCCCCGCCGATGATGCCGATGGCGCCGGCTTCGGAGAGGTTGAAGCCCAGGAATATGCTCCCGAGCAGCGTGGCGAAAATGCCGAACTGCGCCGCAGCTCCGAGGAGCAGCGTCTTGGGGTTCGCCAGCAGCGGGCCGAAGTCCGTCAGCGCTCCGATGCCCATGAATATCAGGGGCGGAAACACGCCCGCCTTCACCCCGAAATAGAAATAATGGATGAGGCCGCCTTTATCGAAAATGCCGGTTTCAGGGAGGTTCGAGAGCAGCATGCCGAACCCGATGGGCACCAGGAGCAGGGGTTCGAACCCCTTCTGGATGGCCAGATAGAGGAGGAGGCAGGAGATAGCGAGCATGAGGACGTCGCCGAAATGAAGTGACGCGAACCCGGTAAGGGAGATGAATTCGGCGACCGAGTGGAACAGGCGGCTCATGAGACCTCCAGCAGCAGTTGAGAGGCTTCGACCTTGTCGCCCTTGCGCACGTGAACCGCCTGAACGACGCAGTCCGAATCCGCCAGAATCACGTTCTCCATCTTCATCGCCTCCAGCACCAGGAGCGTATCGCCTGCGCGCGCCGAATCGCCCGGTGCGACCTCGACGGAGAGGACCACGCCCGGAAGCGGAGCCAGTATCTTCCCGCCGACGCTCGTCGCCCGGGGCGCGGGCTTGCGCGCGGCGGCCGGACGCGGAGCGGGGGTAGCGGAGGGGACGGCCTTCTCCTCTTCTTCCACCCCCACGCGATGCGTCTCGCCGTCTACCGTAATCTCGAGTTCGTCCGAGCCGGGGCCGCGCTCCACGCTCACCGCGTAGCGCTTTCCGTTGATGGTCAGATGGAAATTTCTCACCGACGCCTCCGCTGCATGGAATGGCCCCGGCGGGCGGTACGCGCCCATAGGGAATCTGCGCCCCGGCGCACCGGGGGAACGAATATCTCGGGCCTTTCGGTTTCGAGGAAATATCCGGCGGCGGCGGCGAGGACGAGGTCCAGATCATCACCTTGTGCGGCGGTATCCGCATCCTCCGCCCCGGAGTCGGTCTCCTGAGGTCCTGAGCCGACGAATCTTTCCAGAAGCAGGATGACCGCCATCAGCACGAGCAGGGAGCCGAAGACGACGCCCATGCCGATGATCGTCAGTAAGATTCCGGGCATGAATGCATCCACGGGGAAATCCTTTTCTACAGCGGAATGTTTCCGTGTTTTTTCTGCGGCCGCTCCTCGCGCTTGTGCGCGGTCATTTCGAGCGCCCGGATGAGCGCGCCCCTCGTCTGGCGCGGCTCGATGATGACGTCCACGAGACCGTATTTCGCCGCCGTGTAGGGGATTGCGAAAAGCCTCCGGTATTCCTCTATCTTCTCCCGGCGGACCTTTTCGGGGTCCTCGGCCTCGCCGATCTCGCGCCGGAAGATGATGTTGGCCGCGCCTTCGGGGCCCATGACGGCGATCTCGGCGAACGGATAGGCGAGAACACGGTCGTAGCCCAGGCCGAACCCGCTCATCGCGATGTAGGCGCCGCCGTAGCTTTTTCTGACGATCAAGGCGATTTTCGGCACGTTCGCCTCGCTGTAGGCGAAGAGCACCTTGGCCCCGTGGCGGATGACGCCGCCGTATTCCTGCTGGGTGCCGGGCAGATAGCCGGGCACGTCCACGAAGTTGACGAGAGGGAGGTTGAAGGCGTCGCAAAAGCGCACGAAGCGCGCGAGCTTGTCAGAACTGTCGATGTCGAGGACGCCGGCCAGGTGCGTGGGCTGGTTCCCCACGACGCCGACGGGTCTTCCCCCCAGGCGCGCGAAGCCGACGACGATGTTTTTGGCGAACTCCGCGTGAACCTCCAGGAAATCGCCGTCGTCGAAGACATTGGTTATCAGGTCGCGTACGTCGTAGGCGTTCGTGGCCTCCGCCGGGACGACCCCGTCGAGTTCGGGGTTCTCATCGGGCGGCCACTCGGGCGGGTCGGACAGGGGCGGGTCGTCGAGATTGTTCGACGGCAGGAAGGAGAGCAGCTTCTTCACCATCCCGAAGCATTCGCGCTCGTCTCTGGCGAGAAAATGCGCGTTCCCGCTCGTCGAGCTGTGCACCGCGCCGCCGCCCAACTCCTCGACGGATACGTCTTCTCCCGTCACCGCCTTGATGACCTCAGGCCCGGTGATGAACATCTTGCTCAGCCCGTCGACCATGAAGACGAAGTCCGTGATGGCGGGGGAGTAGACCGCCCCGCCCGCGCAGGGACCTAAGATGATCGATATCTGCGGGATCACGCCCGACGCGTGGGTGTTGTTCTTAAAGATTTGCGCGTATCCGTGAAGCGCGAGTACGCCCTCGTGGATGCGCGCGCCGCCCGAATCGAGAATGGTGACGATGGGCGCGCCCGCCTTCATGGCGAGTTCCTGCATCTTCACGATTTTTTCCGCGTGCATCTCGCCCAGCGAGCCGCCGAGGGCGCCGAAATCCTGAGAAGCCACGAATACGAGCTGGCCGTTCACGCGCCCGCTGCCGGTGATGACGCCGTCCCCGGGGGAGCGCCGCGCATCCATCCCGAAATCCGTGGCGCGCGTTTCGACGAAAAGGTTGAGTTCGGAAAAACTATCGGGGTCGAGCAGGAGGTCGATGCGCTCCCTGGCGGTGAGCTTCCCCTGCTTGTGCTGGCGCTCTTTCGCCGCCTCGCCGCCCAGCGCCTGCGCCTGTGAGGTAAGCTCCTTCAGCTCTTCTATCGGGTCCGGTCGATCCGGGTCGGGAGGCAATGCGCTTCTCCTGGAAAAATGTATATTGCATACAATCAGCTTTGGGCTATAAAGTCAAGGTTTTCCGGGTGGGCCTGATGGGGTTTTGGGGAGAGAATCACAGCGGTGGGGAGAGAGAAAACGGCCGTTTCTATGCGGCTCTTGAAAAACCTTATTTCGTGATTCGGTGTATGGAACCGACCGGGGAGAAGGAGATTTCACTCCCCCCTTGAGGGGGTTATTGAAAAAGTCCCGTGGAGTGATTTTGGTTAAGCGCACGTTTTTGAAGTCAACTCCCCCCTTGAGGGGGAGTCGAAGAGCTGAGGGCGTAAGCCCGACAGCGATTCGGTGGGGGGTATAATACGGGCTGGCGATAAATCGCATTTTACCCCCCACCGCATCAGCCTTCGCACAAACCGCTCGGCTTCTGCGTCTGGCTTTCCCCTCGGGAAGCCAGACCCTCAAGGGGGGAGTGAAGTTCTTCTCTCGTCGGTCTGCAATGATCCTTAAGCCTTAAGGAAATGCTGAAAAAGCCGGCAATGCCGGGATTGCCGTCATTCCGGCGAAAGCCGGAATCCAGAGCCGATGGGTGTGGAGATACGGCGTTGCGTTTTTCTTCGATGAAGCGGGAATGTCGACTGAAAACAAAAAAAGGCGAAAAGCAAAACCCCTGGATTCCGGCATACGCCGGAATGACAAACCTTTTTCTTTCACTGACAGAACAGGCCGCATATATGCGGCCCCTACACACGCGCCACCCGCCAGAGTCGCTAGGACGCCATTTCCCACTCGGGGATGCCCGCGTGGAGGAGTTGTCCCGGCAGCTGGCGGTTCAGGATTTTCTCGGCATGGGCGACGGCTTCCAGGAGTTTCGGCAGGTCGACCCCGGTCTCGATCCCCATCTCGTGGAGCATGTTGATCGTGTCCTCGCTCGCGATGTTGCCCGTGGCGCGCGGCGCGAAGGGGCACCCGCCCAGGCCGCCGATGGAGGCGTCGAACGTGTCGACCCCGACTTCCAGGCCCGCCAGCAGGTTTGCCAGGCCGGCTCCCCTCGTGTTGTGGAGGTGGAGCGCGTAGCGGACGGAGGGGAATTTGCCCCGAATGTGTTCGGTCAGCTTTTTGATTTCGGCCGGGTTCGACATGCCCACGGTGTCGGCGAGGCCGATTTCCCCGCAGCCCATGTCCACGTATTCGCCGACCACCCACTCGACGTCCTCATAGGAGATGCGCCCCTCATACGGGCAGCCGAAGGTGGCGACCACGCCGCCCCGGAGCTTGAGGCCCGCATCCAGCGCCATTTTGGCGACTTCGCGGGCGACCCCGAGCATCGTCTCCCGGCTCGCGCGGATGTTCTTCTGGTTGAACGTCTCGCTGGCGGCGACGAACAGCATGACGCCGTCGAGTTCGCACTCGAGCGCGCGCTCCATGCCGCGCACGTTGGGGACCAGGGCTTCATACTCGGCATCTGGGCTGCGCTTACACCCGGCCAGCACCTCCTTTGCGTCTTTAAGCTGCGGGACGTGCCTGGGACTCACGAAACTCGTCACCTCGACCCGGCGGACGCCCGCGTCGGTGATGGTGTCGAGAAGCTTTATCTTATCCTCGGGCGATATGTATTTCTTTTCGTTCTGGAGGCCGTCCCGCGTGCCCACTTCGACGATATCGACCTTCGTGGGGAGACTCATCGCATTCATTCTCCTGCGTGATTTAAGGATTCGTTCCCGTTATACGGCGGCCCTCGCCATCTTTTCGGCGCGGACGGGGATGCCGACGGCGCCGTGCCCGGCCGCATCTCCTGCCGTGAACGCTCCGCCCGATATGGCGTGGCGCCACTCGGCGTATGGCTCCTCATCGAGCAGATGGGCGAGTTCGTGCGCCCTGTCGTAAGTCTCCAAAGACAGGGCGAGGGCGAACCCCGCCGATTTGGCGATGTAGGATTCATAGGGCGAACTGAGCAGGGCGGGCTTGCCGGCGGCGTCGAACACCCGCGCCACCTCCCAGGCGTTTCGGGGGCCGCCGAATTTCGCGATCTTGATGAGGCCGATGTCGACGGCATTCGCATCGACGAGGCGGCGCGCGTCGTCGATGGAGAACAGCGATTCATCCAGGGCCACCTGCATCCCCCGGGCGCGAATTTCGCGGAACACGTCGAGGCATTTCTTCTCCGCCGGGAGCACAGGCTGTTCGAAGTGTTCCAGGTCGATCTCGATCATCTTGTCCGTGAAGCGCAGGGCTTCCTCGGGCGAGTAGCCGCCGTTCGCATCCGTCCTGAGTTTTATATCGGGGCCGAACCGCTCGCGCAGCCTCACGATGCGCTCGGCGTCCGCCTCCATATCGACGCCCGATTTCACCTTGAGGGTCGTGACGCCCTGCGCCACAAGCGGTTCGGCCTTCCTGACGGCTTCATCGGGTGGGAGGAGGCCGATGGGGGCGTCGAGCGTGACGGAGGCTCTCTTGTGCCCGCCGAAGACTTGAGAGAAGGGTGCCCCGTCGGTTTTAGCGGACAGATCGACGGCGGCGATTTCGAGCGCCGTGCGCGCGGCGCCCATGCCCCCAAAGTCCGCCACCTCATCGAGCGCGGCGAGGAGTTCATCCGCCTCTTTGCCGCGTATCCGGGGAGCGGCTTCGCGCAGGGTCGCCGCCATGTCCGAGCCCGTTTCTTTGGTAAAATACATCAAAGGCGCCGCCTCGCCCCAGCCCTCTACGCCCGCATCGTCCGTCAAGCGGACCACGACCCGCTCCAGCGTCGACGCGCCCCCGTAGCGGTTCCTCGATCCCTGATTGACTTCCACGGCGGTATCCCAGATCGTTACTTCCTGAATCGGCATGAAATCTACTCCTTTATGGGAGAATGGAATTCTCATTCGACATAGGTTTATGAAATCACTCCCCCCTTGAGGGGATTGTTGAAAAAATCATCCTTGGTCGTAATGACGGCCAAAACCCGAACCCGGGCGGAGGCACAGGCTCTCGCCTTGAAAACCAACCCCCCCTACCCCCCCTTGTCAGGGGGGCAAAAAAAGCAAAAGCCCTCTATCGGCGGTAGGTGTCGCCTTTTCATACCCCCCTGACAAGGGGGGGTAGGGGGGGTTGCCTTTATCCCCTGACAAGGGGAGCTTTTTCAAAGATCCCCCCTCAAGGGGAGTGATTCGACCTTTCTTTCCCCGGCTTCCGCCTGTTCGTCTCCTCCGGCCATATTCACTCGGGCGCATATATCCGGATGTCGGGCAGGGTGCGGTAGGCCTCGTCGCAGTCCAGCCCGTAGCCGACGACGAAATGATTCTCGATGGTGAAGCCCACGTGGTCCGCGTGGATATCGACTTCTCTCCTCTCCAGCTTGTCCATCAACACGCACGTTCTCAAGGAGGCCGGGCGCTTATCTCTCAGAATATCAATGGTTTTCGAGAACGTATGTCCCGTATCGAGAATGTCGTCGATGAGCAGCACGTTCCGCCCCTCGACCTCGCCCAGGTGTCTGGCGTCGATTTCCACCCGGCCCTTGCTGCGCGTGCCCGCGCCGTAGCTCGATGCCGAGAGGAAGCCGAGCGTGGTGTTGCGCCCGAGGGCGCGGGCGAGGTCGACGCCGAAGACGATCGCGCCTTTCAGGATCATGACGACGTGAACCGGCCCGGCGGGCAGCGCCTCGTTGATCTCGTCAGCGAGTTCGGGGAGGCGGCTCTCGATCTGCGCCTGCGATATCAGAATTTCCTCGGCAGGCATCGTCTACTCGAGTACGGCCAGCAGAAGGCGCTTCAGGTCCTCCTGGGTCGAGGGGACCGGGTTCGTGTTGACCTGGTGGCTCTCCGCCGCGTCCTTGGCGAGGACGTCGAGGTCCTCGTTCACGACGTCCGCCTCTCTCAGGCTGCCCGGAATGCCGATGTCCGTGTTGAGTTCGCGGATGGCGTCTATCGCCGCCTCGGCCGCCTGCGGGGCGCCGGCTTTCAGGAGCGGCGCCATGCGCGCGTAGGCCTCCCGCATGGCGGGGAGGTTGAACTCCATGACGGGCGGCAAAAAGATGCCGTTCGCCGTGCCGTGGTGCAGCCCGTGGTAGGCGCCCAGCGGATGCGCGAGCGAGTGCACGATGCCGAGGCCCGTGTTGGTGAACGCGCGTCCCGCGAGCATGGCGGCCAGCGAGATGGCGTCGGCGGCCTCGGGGTCTGCGGGGTCGTCCACGTAGGCCCTGCCGTGCGCCCCGATTCGCGCGATGGACTCGAACGCCAGCGCCTCCGTCCAGGGGTTGGAGGCGGGCGAGCCGACCGATTCGATGGCGTGGGTGAGGGCGTCCATCATTGCGCCCGCCGCGATGTGCGAGGGGAGTTTCGCCAGCAGGGCGGAGTCGACGACCGCGAGTTTTGCGAACAGCGAGTCGTCGGCGAGCACCGCTTTGATCATGAACTTCGTGTCCGTGACGATGGAGCTCATGGTGACCTCGCTGCCCGTGCCCGCCGTCGTGGGAACGGTGATGAGCGGCGGGCCGGGTTTCGTGGCCTTGCCGCGCCCGTAGTAGTCGCTCGGCGCGCCGCCGTTCGCGGTGATGGCCAGCGTCGCCTTGGCGGTGTCCATCGTGCTGCCGCCGCCTGCGGCGATGAAGCCGTCGCAGCCGTGCTCGCCAAAGAAATCGCGGGCCGCGAGGATGCTCGTGTCGGAGGGATTCGCCTCGGCCTGATCGTAGAACACATATTCGAGCGAGGCGTCTTCGAGTCCTTTCAGGACCGAATCGAGCGCCCCGCTCGACGCCAGCCCCGGGTCTGTGACGAACATCGGCTTCGCCATTCCCAGGCCCTTCGCTTCCTCTCCTATCTGGGCGGCCTCTCCGCGGCCGAAGCGGACGCGCGGGCCGGATGCAATCTGGAACGCTTTCACCATGAATACACTCCTTCGCTGCTCTGATGAGGTTTAAGGGAATTTACGAAGCATGCGTTCGTAATCTTCTTCCGTGTCGATGTCGAGAAACATATCATCATTGGGGAGTTCGAGAAAAACGATTTTGCCGGGAGATTCCGTTTCCAGTCTCTGGATGATCCCCCTGCCGCCCGCATCTCCGCTCGCTTGCAGCAATTCGTCTCTTAGGGAGGCGGAGAACAGTGTGGGATTTCCGCGCCTGCCTTGGAATACCGGCGCCGCGACCAGTGCTTCGGGCCGGGATTCCTCATGCAGGGAAATCAGGTCGTTCACGATTCCGAACGTCAGGAGGGGCTGATCGCCCAGGACGAACAGATATGCCCCGGCCTCCTCATGCGCCGCCTCGACCCCTGCGATCATGCTCGTGCTCTGCCCACAGGCGTAGCGGGGGTTGTGCGTGAGGCGCACGTCGAGACCCTCCACGGCCTGTATTACTTCTGCTTCCTCGTAGCCCGTGACGAGGATGACCTCGGAAACCGCGCTTTCGAGCACCGCCTTCGCCGTCTTGCGGAGGACGGTTTCATCCCCCAGGGGCAGGAGGAGCTTGTTCCGCCCCAGGCGCTTGGATAAGCCTGCGGCGAGCAGGATCGCAGAGATGCGGCGCGCGTCCGCCACCTGTGTTCTCCGATAGTGAAGAAAGGACTCAAGTCTGGTCGGCATGGTAAGGAGGCGGGCTTCCCGGTGTCAATTCTCCGACGGGCGCGCCGCCTGAGAGATTGTTGAAAAAGCCGGTTTGCGGCCCCTATGGAGATTGCTCGCTACCGAGGAGAATTGCAAAATCACCCCCCCTTGAGGGAGAGTCGGTGAGGTGAGGGGGTTTTTACCCGAAACCGAACCGGTGGGGGGAGTTTTTTCTGTGGCATGTCCCCCCACCGATTCAGCCTTCGCAAAAAACGCTCGGCTTCATCGTCTGGCTTTCCCCTCGGGAAGCCAGACCCTCAAGGGGGGAGTGAAATCCCCTCCTTCCCCGGTCGGAATTGACGCCGGAATGACGGACATGCGCCCTTCGATACGCGGCTTCGCCGCTACTCAGGGTGAAGGGTGTTGGGGGCGGCTACTCAGGGTGAGGTCGATACATCGAAGCGCGTCATCGGGGTTATCAGCAACCTCCCCGGCCCTTTCCGTTGACAACCCCTCACCCCGTCTCTAATATCGGAAGCGCTCAAAACCCACGACATATCCCACAAGAAACCCGGATGCGGGCAAGTCGTATCGCCGGTTTTGGCCTGATTCAAAAGATGTGTTTCATGCAGCGAATCGCAAGGATTCGGATATTTCACCTATAGCGGAACACCCCGAAGGAGAATCACCATGGCGTACAAGAATCACGAAATCATCGATCTCTCGCAAGACATCTACCAGGGCCAGCCGGTGTTCGTGGGACACCCCGAGACCTGGCGCTGGACGAACATGACGCACGAGGAAAGCGCCGCCAGCGGGCGTTTCCAGAGCGAGATGAGCTACTATTCGGGCATCATCCAGTTCTGCGAGCACGGTCCCACGCACGTGGATTCCATCAGCCATCTCGACCCCTCGCCCGACGCCCCCCACATCGACGAGATGAACTTCGATTCCTTCTACAGCCGGGGCATCGCGATTGATTTCGAGAACGTGGAGGACAACAGCTACATCGACGCGGACGACGTGAAGCGCAGGCTCGATCACTACAATTACGAGATAAAGCCGGGCGACACCCTTCTCTATACCTACGGGCACTTCAAGCGCCACCACCCGACGCCGCTGTACACGACGGCCTACGCGGGCTGGACGCGCGAGGCGGCCGAGTACGTCTACGGCGAGTGCGGGGCCATCAACGTGGGCACCGACGCTCCCAGCATGGACATGGCGACCAGCCCCGGATACCCCTGCCACCTCGTTTGCCGCGAGCTGGGCCGCACCAATACGGAGAACCTGTGCAACATCGAGTTGGTGGTGGGCAAGGAGTTTCTCTACATCGGGCTTCCGCTCAAGATCACGGGCGGGTCGGGCTCGCCGATTCGGGCGATCGCCGTGCTGAACGCCTGATTCGGTTCACGCGAGGCGAACATGAAAGCCCTGGTGAAACGGGCGAAAGGGCCCGGCGAGATGGCGCTTCTGGACGTTGCGGAGCCCCGCGTGGGACCCGGGCAGGTGAAGGTGAAAATCGCCCACGCCGGCATCTGCGGCACGGACGTGCACATCGCCTCGGGCGAGTTTTTCCACTACTTCCCGCCCCTGGTGCTGGGGCACGAGTTCTCGGGCGAAGTGGTGGAAACGGGCGCAAGCGTCGAGGGGATTCCCCTGGGCGCGCGGGTGACGGCCGAACCCACGAAGTCGACATGCCGCGTCTGCCCGCACTGCATATCGGGCCGCTACAACCGCTGCGAGCAGCGAGACATCGCGGGCGTGGTGAGCGACGGCGCCTTCACCGACTACGTGGTCACGCGGGCCGAGTCGATCCACCGCCTGCCCGACAGCGTGAGTCTCAAGGCGGCAGCACTCTCAGAACCCCTCGCGGTTTGCGTTCACGGGGTGTGCGAGCAATGCAGCGTGCGCGAGGGCGACTTCGTCCTCATCATGGGTCCGGGCGCCATCGGCCTGGGGTGCGCCCAGGTGGCAATCGCACACGGCGCGCGGGTGATGGTGGCCGGCGCCGGCAAGGACGCGCACAGGCTGGCGCTCGCCCGTTCGCTGGGTGCTGAGTGGACGGTGAACGTAGAGAAAGAAAACGTCCTGGAGCGCGCTCTGGCGGTCACGAACGGCTGGGGGGTCGATCTGGCGGTCGAGGCGGCGGGTGCTGCCGGCGCGATGGAGGTTTGCGTCGAGGCGGTGAGAAAGGGAGGAGAAATCCTCCAGGTGGGCCTGCCCGGCGCGCCGGTTCCCGTCGATATGGACCGGCTGGCGTTCAAGGAGATCCGCCTTATCGGCACGTTCGGGCAGAAGCGCTCCGCCTGGCTGCTGGCGCTTGAGTTGCTGGAGGCGGGCAGGGTCGACGCCGAAGCGATGGTATCCGACATGCTCCCGCTCGATGACTGGGAGCGGGGCTTCGACATCATGGCGCGCGGGGCCGGGCTGAAGGTGCTCCTGACGCCGAAAGGATAGGGGGTTGTTGAGAAGGTTCTGATTTCGTGATTCGGCGTATGAAACCATCAAGGTAGGAGGGTCCGTAGGGACAGGTCGCGACCTGTCCCTACAAGAGGCGGTGCGGTTTTGTTCGTCATTCCGGCGAAAGCCGGAATCCATTTTTTGCTTTTGTTTTTTATTTTCTGATTGCTTCCCGCCAATAACGGGGGAGATGAAAGGCCGGAGCATTGCCATTCTGTTCGAAAATGGATTCCGGCTTTCGCCGGAATGACGGCAATATCGGCATTACAGGGGTTTTTCATCGGCTCCCTCAAAAGGGGAGTGGACTTCAAAAGCGTGCGCTCAACCAAAATCGCTTTACGGGGCTTTTTCAACAGCCCCGATTGACGAGGAACGGAGAACGACTGCGCTTTACACCGGAAAAGGCGAACTCAAGGAAAGATGAGATATATTCGGACGAATCCAGGGTTTTCAATATAGAGGATGGCACACATGAGCATCGACGGAAAAGAATTCAGAACCGCCCTCGGCAGGTTCGCCACGGGCGTCACGGTCGTCACCGCGAAAACGCTGACCGAAGCCCGGGGCATGACGGCGAACGCGTTTTCCTCCCTCTCGCTCGACCCGCCGCTCGTCCTGGTGTGTTACGACAACAAGGCGTCGAGCCTGAAGATGGTGCAGGAGGCGAAGAAGTTCGCCATCAATTTCCTGGCCGAGGAGCAGAAGAACACCTCCGACTGGTTCGCGGGCAAGGGCCGGGACGCGGAGGATCAGTTCGCCGACATTCCGCATGAAATCGGCGAGAACGGCTCGCCCGTGCTCACGGGGAACGTGGGCGTTCTGGAGTGCGACCTGCACGAGGAGCTTCCGGGCGGAGACCACACCATCGTCGTGGGGCGGGTGACCCGCGTCGTGCTCGAAGAAGAGGTGCGCGCCCCGCTTCTTTTCTACGGAAGCGCCTACCGGAAGATGGACATGGACGGTTCCTACGACTGATCCCCGAAACCGGCTCGATTTCCACAAGGAGTTCCCTTGGCATCGTATCAAGCGGTTGCGTTCGACCTGTTCGACACGCTCGTCGATTTCGACATCAAGCTGTTCCCGGTGGTGGAGATAGACGGCAAGGAGGAGAAGACCACCTCGAAAGCGGCTTATGACGCGCTCTACGAGGGCGGTTTCCTCGTGCCGAATTATCCGGCCTTCCACCAGCTCTGGCTCCAGAACTCGAAAGAGGTGTGGGGCGAGCGCAACAACGACCCCGAGCTTAAAGAAGTTCGCTCAATCGTCCGATTCCGGCGCTTGATGGAGCTTCTGGTGGCGATTCCCGCACAAGACAGGGAACGCGCCGCCAAGACGGCCCTGAACGCCCACATGTACGGCATCGAGAATTCCGTCGTGTTCGACACGGACCGGCTCGACGTGCTGGGGAAAATTAAAGACGCCGGCCTCCCGATAGCGCTCTTGAGCAATTTCGACCATTCGCCCACCGCGCGGCGGATTATCGATAAGATGGGGGTTACGCCGTATCTCGACTCCATCCTGATCTCGGAGGATGAGGGTTTCAGGAAGCCTGCGTCGTCGCTGTTCCTCAAGGTGGCCGAAGAACTGGGCGTATCGCCGGGAGAAGTGCTCTTCGTGGGCGATACGTTCGATGCCGACGTTACGGGGCCGCAGAGCGTGGGCATGCCGTGCGCCTGGCTCAACAGAAAGGGCGCGCCCGTGCCTGAGGGTTGCGAACCGCCTGATTTCGAGATTCAGAATTTAGAGGATACGCTTTCGATTCTGGGGTTGTAGGGACAGGCCCCTGTGCCTGTCCTTGGAAGCGCAACCACGGAGATGGACATATTCGATACGGGCGGCCACGGGGGGCCGCCCCTACGGTGAATGCAGTTTGTTCGTCATTCCGGCGCATGCCGGAATCCAGGCGGACGGACGTGGAAGAAAAACGGAAATGTGGCAAACCGGTTCAGGTGGCAGGATTCTCTCGACTCAGAATTCTCCCATCGGCTCTGGATTCCGGCATGCGCCGGAATGACGGCGGTGGTGAATTTCGAGCGAGGAGCGGCTTTTTCAACCGCCCCCTCCAGGCCCGATAGATAAGAGGATATCCGCTTGTCGGTTCTGGCGCTTCAGCATGTGGACGTGGAAAGGCTCTCGCTGCTCGAAGAGGTGCTCGCGCAGAAGGGGGTTCCCGCGCGCTACCTGGCCCTCCAGGAGGGCGAGCCTCTCCCGCGCTCTTTGGGTGATCTGGAGGATGTAAGCGCGATTGTCGTCCTGGGCGGGCCGATGGGCGTCTACGAGGCGGAAAAATACCCCTGGCTGGCGGATGAACTCCGTTTTCTCCGTGAAGCGCTTCACGCGGGATTCCCCGTCTACGGTCTTTGCTTGGGCGCGCAGTTGATGGCGGCGGCGCTGGGCGCCCGCGTGTATCCGGGGGAGGGGAAAAAAGAAATCGGCTGGTTTCCGGTGGATCTGACGCCGGAGGCGAAAGGGGATCCGCTCCTGAGCGATGAGGCGGCTTCTTTCCCCGTCTTCCAGTGGCACGGCGATACGTTCGACATTCCCGGTGGCGCGGTGCGTCTCGCGTCTTCGGCGCGGTATCCCAATCAGGCGTTCCGGTGGGGCGCGCGCGCCTACGCCTTCCAGTTTCACCTCGAAATCGGGATGGAGGACATATCCACCTGGCTGGATGCGTTCGAGGGCGATATGAAATCCCCGCGCTCGGACGCGGACCCCGAGGCGATATTGGGCGAAGCGCCGTTGCACATGGAGACGTTGAACCGGCGGGCCGCGCGCTGGTTCGGGCGCTGGCTCGATCTCTCGGGGCTTGTTTAGTCGCCTTGATACCCCTTTGTAGGTTGTTGAAAACCCCGGTGTATGTCACCTGCGGCGATGTCTCTCCACCGAGGAGAATTTCAAATCAACTCCCCCCTTGAGGGGGAGTCGAAGAACTGAGGGCGTAAGCCCGACAGCGATTCGGTGGGGGGATAATTCGGAATGGCGATAAAACGCATTTTACCCCCCACCACATCGGCCTTCGCACAAACCGCTCGGCCTCTGTCGGGCTTTCCCCTCGGGAAGCCCGACCCCCTCAAGGGGGGAGTGGTTCCTTCTCTCTCGTCAGTTGCCTAAATTCCCAAAATCACGAAATCGGGACTTTTTCAACAACCCCCTCAAGGGGGGAGTGATTTATTTCCTTTCGGACTTTTTCAACATCCCGCCCTTGTCGGCGGGGGAGCGCTCCCCTAATATGCGGCGTCCCACTGCGGCCTTCATTTTCTGATCATCGACATAGAGGAACCTTTCATGGCGGAACCTGTACGCGGCGAAATCGTCGCCATCGGCACCGAGATGCTCCTCGGCGACCTCATCGACACCAACAGCGCCTTCATCGCAGACCAGCTCAAGTCGATCGGCGTCAACATGTATTTCAAGACCACCGTCGGCGACAATCTCGACAGGATCGCGGGCGTCATCAAACAGGCCCACGAGCGCTCCCAGGTGGTCATCACCACGGGCGGGCTCGGCCCCACGGTGGACGACCTGACGCGCGAGGCCTGCGCCAAGGTGATGGGCGTCGAACTCGAGTTCCGCCAGGACCTGTACGACTACATCAGCGCCTATTTCAGCCGCCGCGGTTTCCACATGAGCGACAACAACAAAAAGCAGGCCTACATTCCCGCCGGGGCCACGCCCATCGAGAACCCGCGCGGAACGGCGCCTTGCTTCATGTGCGAGGACGAGCGGGGGGTCATCATCGTGAGCCCGGGCGTGCCGCACGAGATGCGCTACATCATCACACAGTGCGCGGTGCCCATCCTGCAGGAGAAATTTGATTTGGGAGAGGTTATCCGAACAAAAGTTCTCAAGACCTGCGGCCTCGGCGAATCGCGCGTCGACGAGATGATATCGGAGTTGTTCCGAGAATCGGTGAACCCGAGTATCGGCGTGCTCGCCCACCCCGGCCAGGTGGACGTGCGCATCACCGCGCGCGCAAAGGATATCGAAGAGGCGAACAACATGATTGCGGGTCTCGAGGTCAAGGTGCGCGAGATCCTGGGTTCCGCCGTCTACGCCACCGGGAACGCGACGCTCGAGGAGACGCTGGCGCGCGTGCTTGCCCAGAGCGGCAAGACCATCGCGATTGTGGAGTCGAACACCGGCGGGGCCTTGATCCAGCGGCTGAACGCCTGGCCCGAGCGCGTGCAGTTCTTAAAGCGCGGCGTCGTCGGATTGCACGCGGAAGAGCTGGCGCGCATGTTCGGGGTGGATGAGGGAGAAGACCCGGAGAGTTTCGCAAAAGCGCTCGCGAGGCGAATCCGCGAGGAGTCGGACGCAGACTTAGGGTTAGCCGTCTTCGGCCCCAATCCGCCCGAGAACATCGAGCCGGAAAACTCCCGCCGCGCGCCTGCGCTGGGCGACACCCACATGGCGCTCGACACGGGGAGCGACGCCTTCACCTTCACGGCGAGCTTCGGGGGAAACGAGCAGTTCGTGCAGTCGCGCGCGCCCATCTACGGGATGGAGCTCGTCCGCCGCGCGGTGCTGGGCCTCGACCCGCTGACGTGACGCGGGAAGGCCCGCGCATCCCGACGCCCACGCCCGGCCTGCAGGGTTGTTGAGGAAGACATCCTTTCGTGATTCGGAGTATTTTGCCGACCGGGGAGAAAAGAAATTCACTCCCCCCTCAAGAGGGGAGTTGAAAAATCCCTCCTCTCTTGGAGTTGACCACCGTCGTCATTCCAGCGAAAGCCGGAATCCATTTTATGATTTTGCTTTCGTTTTCGCATTTGATTCCGACTCGCGGGAGGGAGCGCCGCGCCCGAATCCGGAACGGATGAGGCGGATATATATGGCGGCGTCCGTATCTTCCCCAGTCGGGAGAGAGGACGTCAGGGCGAAAGGCCAAAGACAAAGGCGAAAATGGATTCCGGCTTTCGCCGGAATGACGAACAAAGACGAAGGTCAATCCCAAGCGAAGCGAGGCTTTTTCAACAACCCCCTACAGTTCGGATTCATGGATATCCGCCAGCTTCATGAGATGCCTCTGCAAGCCGCGCTTGAGCGACGCGTCGCCATGAACCGGCACTGAGATGCGGATATCCGAACCCTGTTTCGCGTAAATGCGGTGACTGCCGCGGGTGCGCGCCAGTTTCCAGCCCTTCGCTTCCAGTATGCGGCAAAAGCGCTTTCCACTGACAATTTTCACACGGCGATCTCGACGACCCTGCCCGCGCCCGAAACGTCCACATCCTGGACGTCCACGGAGAGGCATCCCTCGACCGCCTCGTAGAGATTGCTCAACAACTCCTCGAACGTATCTCCCTGCGTCGCACACCCGGGGACGGCCGGGACCTCGGCCCAATATCCACCTTCTTCCGCCTCGTGAACGACTACTTTCAGTTTCACAGTTTCCCTCCTCCCTTCGCTCGACGTTGGGTGAATTCCACCGTTTTCATCTTCAAGGCCCAACTCGCAAGTGCTTATCCGAGCTTATGCTCCGGCTCTCCGCAATGTTCACTCAGGAGCCGACGATTCGCGCCTCCGCCTCAGTATATCATATCGCGATTTTCTTCCGGGCGAAGCGCAGGCACGTTTCCGGTGAAGTCCGCCAGACCGCAAAGGCTCGGCACGGGGGCCGTCTGAGGGTTTGTTGACAGGATCGGCAAGAATATAGATACTCTCAATCATCTTATTATTCCATAACGATCCGGCATCTTATCATCTTATCGTGACTTTTGACCGCGCCTGGTGCGATTCCGCTTGGTTTCAGGGGAGGAGTGTTTTATGAGGGAGACTCTGGTGATTCTCGACCCCTCGGGAATACCCCCTCCGATGGAGAAGGTGCGGCCGGCCGCGCGCCCCGCTCTTCTCGAGGGGGTCCGCTTGGGTCTTCTCGATAACACGAAACCAAACTCCGACAAGCTGCTCCGCCGGCTGGAAGAGCGCTTGAGCGGGAAATACCCCATCGGCTCGTTCACGCACTACCGCAAGGGCGGCAGCGCGCTCCCCCTGGAGGAGGACCTGATCGATCGGATGTCTGCGGAGTGCGACTTCGTGGTGAACGCGGTGCCCGACTGAGGGTCCTGCACGCCGTGGAGTATCCACGACGCGATCGAGCTCGAACAGCGCGGGCTCCCCACGCTCACCGTCATCACGGACATGTTCGAGGCCTTCGGGCGCAAGAAGGCGCGGGCCCTGGGTTTTGCGGGTCTCCCCATCGTCTCGATCCCCCATCCCATCACCGGAATACCGCTCGATACGGTGCACGCCCACGCGGACGGGATACTCGAAAGCGTGGCGGAGTCCCTGACGCAGACGCCGCCCCCGGTAGACGAAGGATGAAGCTGGCATCCACGCGCCACGAGGTGGCCGACTCCCCTCTGGAGTTGCTCGAGTACGTGATGGAACGCGGCTGGGGGGACGGGCTGCCCGTCATCCCGCCGACTGAGGAGCGGGTGGCGGCCATGGTGGAGGCATCGGGGCGGCCGCCCGAGGAATCCCGCGGTCGCATCCCCCACCTCTTCGGCGACGCCACGATCGAGAAGATCGCCGTCAACGCCGCCATGGCGGGCTGTAAGCCCGAATACATGCCGGTGCTCGTCACCGCCGTCGACGCCATCTTCGACCCCATTTATAACCTGCCGGGCGTTCAGGGGACGACGAACTGCATCGCGCAGCTCATCGTCGTCCACGGCCCCGCCCGGGGTGCGCTGGGGATCAACTGCAAGGAAAACCTCTTCGGCCAGGGCTGGCGCGCCAACGCCACCATCGGCAGGGCGTTCCGGTTCATCCTTCAGAACATCGGGGGCGCCAAGCCGGGCGATACCGATCGGAGCACCTTCGGCCACCAGGGCAAGTTCTCGAGTTGCATCGGCGAGAACGAAGAGGCGAGCCCGTGGCCGCCGCTCCACGTCGAGCGCGATCTCGAGCGCTCGGACAGCGCCGTGACGGTCATCGCCGTCGATCCGCACATCATGGTCAACGACGCGGCCAGCACGGACGGCGAGGGCGTGCTCCAGTCCATCGCTTCGTCGATGATGCAGGCGGGGAGCAACAACGCGCTCTTCGGCGGGGAGATGGTGGTCGTCCTCGGCCCCGAACACGTCGACATGCTCGTGCGCGACGGCTGGGACCCGACGCGGATCCGGGCCTTTCTCTACGAGCGGGGAAGGGTGCCGACGTTTCTTTTTGCGCCGGCGAACCTGGAGCGCGCGCGGGGACGCCGGGACGACCTCATGGCCCAGGAAGACCTCGAGAGCGTTCCCGTCGTAGACGATGAGGAGAGCATCTGCCTGTTCGTGGCGGGCGGACTCGGGAAGCACAGCCTCGTCATCCCGACTTTCGGAAACACGCACAGCGTCACGCGCAGGATTGATTTTTCCTTCACCGACTGAACGCGGGTCGGACCAAGAGGAGAACGGATTCCAGGCGCTATCGTATCCAATCATTCCCCTGTCTTATCGGGAGCATTCAACCCAGGAGGCGGTATGACAACGGGGCACAACGCCCCGAACCGTAAGTGGTAATCCTTTTTTCTGGAGGGCGGAGCAATGGAACGACGCAAGGTCCGATTCGGTAGCGCCGCTATCTTCTTGGTTCTCGCCGCGGTGCTCGTACTCACTCACATCCCGGGGTCAGCATGGGCCCAGAAGCGGGGCGGCACGCTGGTGGTCGGCCTGGAAGCCGATCCGGGGCACTTCAACCTGATCGTCAAACCGGGCACGACGGTCCAGGTGCCGGCCGTGAACATCTACAACAAGCTGATCACGCTCGATTTCGACCTCAACCCGAAGCCGGAACTGGCGAAATCCTGGGAGGTCAAGGACGGCGGGAAGACGCTCGTCTTCCACCTCCGCAAGGGCGTGAAGTTCCACGACGGCAAGGAGATGACGAGCGAGGACGTGAAGTTCTCGCTCGAGAAGTGCCTGCCGTACAACCCCCGCTCGCGCGTGTTCTGGAAGCCGGTGGCGGAGAAGGTGGAAGCGCCGGACAAGTACACCATCGTCGTCCGCCTCAAGAAGCCTTTCGCCCCCTTGCTCACCGTGATGGGGGTGATCTTCGGCGGCCCCGCCATCTACCCCAAGCACCTGTGGAAGGATCACGTGGGCAGCCGCAAGGCCTTCCTGAACGCTCCGTATAGCAAGAAGCCCGTCGGAACCGGGCCCTTCATGCTCAAGGAATACAAGAAGGGCAGCCACGTACGGCTCGTGCGCAACCCGAATTACTGGAACGCGCCCAAGCCCTACGCGGATGAGTTGGTCATCCGGTTCGTCTCGGACGCCAACACCCGCCTCATCGCCCTGGAGAAAGGCGAGATCGACTATCTGCGCGCGGCCCTCATCCCCTGGGATCAGGCCGCCCGTCTCAAGAAGAACCCGAAACTCGTCGTCCTCGACAAGGGGGGAGAAGCGACGGGGCAGGTCGAGTTCATGCTCCTGAACATGCGGCGGCCGATCACCGGCAACGTGAAGGTTCGCCAGGCGATCGCGTATGCGCTGGACAAGAACCAGATCAGCCAGCTGGCGACCGGGGGCACCGCGAAGGTGGCGGACGGCATCATGCACTCGGCCATGAAGTGGGCGCACAAGGGCAGCTTCGCCCAGTACAAGCAAGACCTGAAGATGGCGAACAGGCTGCTCGACGAGGCGGGCTACCCGATGAAGGGAGGCAAGCGCTTCAGCCTCACGGTGACCTGGGCCAAGGGCCGAGGCTTCGAGGGACTGGCGGCCGAGGTGATCAAACAGCAGCTCAAGAAAGTCGGCATCGACATCAAGATCGAGTCCTTCGACCGGGCGGCCACGCTGAAGAAGGTCTACATCAATCATGATTTCGACATCATGATGCAGTTCTTCACCACCGGGCCCGACCCCAAGATCAGCGTGACGCGGGTCTACGACAGGAACAACATCGGCTCGGCGAACTTCAACAACGCGCCGTCCTACATCAACGTCGGCGTTCAGCGTCTCCTCGACGCCGAATGGCAGATCCCCGACGTGAAGAAGCGGGGCGCCGCGTGGCGTCAGATCGTCGATATGGTCGCGGCCGACGCGCCCGTCATCCCGCTGTTCGAGACACCCTTCGTCCACACGCATTCGGCGAAATGGGCGGATGTGGTCACGCGTCCCTACTGCGCGTATTGCACTCGGGAGGACGCTTACCAGAAGTAGTCCCGGTATTCGAAACGTGTTTCATGTTTCAGGGGCCCCGTCTCCGGGCGGGGCCCCGCGGGTTTCCTGACGTCTCACCGAGGGGCGATCCATGGCAGGCGATTATCCGCTTCTGCGTTACAGCGTAAGGCGTATCCTACAGGCCGTCCCTCTCGTTTTCTGGGTCATCATCATCAACTTCACCATCATCCATCTCGCTCCGGGCGATCCGGCCATTTACCTGGCCAGCGTCACCGAGGCCACGCCGGAGGCCTACGCGGAACTGCGCAAGGAGTTCGGCCTGGACAAGCCGCTTTACGTCCAGATGGGGATTTACCTCTGGAAGCTGCTTCATCTGGACCTGGGCTATTCCACCTGGCACAACTCCCCCGTCCTCGGCGTCATCATCGATCGCCTGCCCGCGACCATGCTCCTGATGGCGACGGCCTTCTCCATCGCCAGCCTCATGGGGGTGGTTCTCGGCGTCATCGCATCGCGCTATTCCTATTCGGTGGGCGACCACCTGGCGACCCTGGCTTCGCTCGCCGGCTATTCGATGCCCATCTTCTGGCTGGGCCAGCTTCTCATACTCTTTTTCGCCCTCTATCTGGACTGGCTGCCGAGCCAGGGGATGTACTCGATGCGCGGGGTGGAGCCCGGCTGGCCTGCGGTCCTCGACGTCCTGAAGCACCTGCTCCTTCCCGCGATCACCTACGCCACCTACCACATGACCCTCGTGTTCCGGATCACGCGGGGCAAGATGCAGGAGACGCTCGCGCAAGACTTCATCCTGACCGCGAAATCCAAGGGGTTGAACGAACGCCGCGTGCTCTACCGGCACGCCCTGCGCAATGCGCTGCTCCCGGTGGTCACCGTGATCGGCATCAATTTCGCCTACGTCATGGCGGGTTCGGTGTTCACCGAGACCGTGTTCGGGTGGCCGGGCATGGGCCGGCTGATCTTCGAATCCATCACCGCGCGGGACTACCCGATGATTCTGGGGATCTTCCTCGTCGTCTCGATGATGATCATGCTGGCGAACCTCATCACGGACATTCTCTACGCCATGATCGACCCGCGCGTGGCGTATAACTAGGAACTCAGGCTCGTGACGACATCGGCGGATACAATCGAGCATCGAAACTCGAACAGAGGGCTGCAGATAAGGGCCGTCTGGGGCGCGTTCAGCCAGAACCGCGCGGTGCCCATCGCAGGGTCCATTCTTCTGGTGCTGATTCTGCTCGTTTTGTTCGCGCCCCTTCTGGCGCCCTATGACCCTTACGCGCTGGGTTCGGGATCGCGGCTGGGCGGGCATAGCTTCCGCAACATCATGGGCGCCGACAACCTCGGGCGCGACGTCTTCAGCCGCATCCTGTGGGGCGGGCGGGTCTCGATATTCGTCGGTTTCTCGGCGGCCTTCGCCACGACGTTCCTGGGCCTTCTGGTGGGCACGATCTCGGGCTACCTGGGCGGTTGGGTGGACGATATCCTGATGCGCCTCACCGAGACCTTCATGGTGATCCCGCGCTTCTTCCTCGCCCTTATTATCGTGGCCTTCTTCGGGGCGAGCATCTGGAACATCATCTTCGCCATCTCCATTTTGACGTGGCCGGTGACGGCCCGCCTCGTCCGCTCGGAATTCCTCACCCTGCGCACGCGGCAGTTCGTGGACGCCGCGCACGTGATCGGCACGAAGCGCTCGACGATCATCTTTCGCGAGATTCTGCCGAACGCCATCGGGGTCGTGGTCGTGAACGCCTCGCTGCTGACCGCGCAGGCGATGCTGCTCGAAGCGGGCTTGAGTTACCTGGGTCTGGGAGACCCCAGCCTGGTGACTTGGGGGCGGATGCTGTACGAGGCCCAGCCCTTTCTGCGACAGGCGTGGTGGATGGCCGTGTATCCCGGTCTGGGCATCTTTCTCTCCGTCCTGACGCTCAATCTGCTGGGAGACGGCCTGAACGACGTGCTCAATCCCCGCTCCTCCGAGATTCACCGGACCGGCCTATGAACAAGACCGCCGAAAACGGAAACGGCCTCCTGCGGGTCTCAGACCTCAGGACCTACCTCGACGTGCCCTCCGGCGTGATCAAGGCCGTCGACGGCGTCTCGCTGGAGGTGAACCGCAAAGAAGCCGTTGCGCTGGTCGGGGAGTCGGGTTCGGGGAAATCCATGACGGCGCTCACCATCATCCGGCTCCAGCCGGTCGTGGCCCGCATCCTCTCGGGCGAGATACTTCTGAACGACGTGGATCTCCTCACCTTGGACACGGCGAGCATGTGCGACCTCCGCGGGACGGAGATCGCCATGGTCTTTCAGGACCCCATGACATATCTGAACCCCGTCATGCGGGCAGGGGCCCAGGTGGCGGAAGTGGTGCTGGAGCACCAGGAGGTCTCGAAGGGGGAGGCCCGTTCGCAGGTGCTCGACGCGTTCGAGCGCGTCGGCATCCCGTCCCCCCAACGGGTGTATGACAGCTACCCCCATCAGTTGAGCGGCGGCATGCGCCAGCGGGTGCTCATCGCCATGGCCATCTCGTGCCGCCCCTCCCTGCTCATCGCCGATGAGCCCACCACGGCGCTCGACGTGACCATCCAGGCGCAGATCATGGACCTGCTCGCCCACCTCCGCGAGGAACTCCAGAACGCCCTGTTCCTGATCACCCACGATATCGGCCTCGTGGCGGAGCATTGCGACCGTATCTACATCATGTACGCGGGCCAGATTGTGGAGCACGCCGACACCTTCACCCTGTTCGCCGAACCGAAACATCCCTACACGGAGGGCCTCCTGCGTTCGACGCTCAGCCCCGACAAGCGGGTGGAGGTATTCGAAACCATCGAGGGGCAGGTGCCGAACCCGACGGACATGCCGTCGGGCTGCCGCTTCCATCCGCGTTGCCCCCACGTCAAGGACATCTGCCGCGAGGAGTCGCCGCCATCTCTCGATTTGGGGGAGGGACGGATGGTGGCTTGCTGGCTTTATGAGTGAGTCCGCCGCGATGAACCAGGCACTCCTGCAAGTGCAAAGGCTGACGAAGTATTTTCCGGTCGACGGGGGGTGGCTCCGGCCTCCCCGCCACGTGCACGCCGTGGACGACATCAGCTTCTCGCTCAGCGCCGGCGAATCGTTCGCCCTCGTGGGTGAGAGCGGCTGCGGGAAAACGACGACGGCCCGCCTGCTGGCGAAGCTGGAAAAACCCGACGATGGGAGCATCCTCTTCGACGAGAAAGAGGTCGCGGAACTGAGCGGGCCCGCCCTCAAGCAGTACAACCGCGACGTGCAGATGATCTTTCAGGACCCCTTCGAATCCCTGAACCCCAGGCGCACCGTGCGGGCCATCCTGCGCCAGCCCCTCCTCAATCATGACGCGGCCGAGAAAGGGAAGATCGACGAGACCGTCGTCGGGCTCCTGAACCAGGTGGGCATGGAACCGGGCGAAATCTTCATGGACCGCTACCCCCACCAGCTCAGCGGCGGCCAGCGCCAGCGCATCGGCATCGCTCGCGCGCTCACGCTGAAGCCCCGGCTGGTGATCGCAGACGAGCCGGTCTCCTCGCTCGACATCTCCATCCGCGCCCAGATACTGAACCTCCTGAAAGCGCTTCAGGCGCAGCACGATCTATCTTATCTCTTCATCACGCACGACCTGGGAGTCGTGCGCTCGGTCTGCGACAGGGTGGGGGTCATGTACCTGGGCGAGATCGTGGAGCTTGCGGCGGTGGAGTCGCTCTTCACGACCCCCCTGCACCCCTACACGCAGGCGCTGCTCTCGGCCACGCCGGTGGCGGACCCGGTGAAGGCCAGAAAGCGGCGGCGCATCATCCTCGAGGGAGAGGTTCCCTCCGCCCTCGACCCGCCGACAGGGTGCCGCTTCCATACGCGATGTCCCTACAGCGAGAAGCGTTGCGTGGAAGAGAAGCCGGTGCTTCGGGAACTCCACCCCGGCCATACGGTGGCCTGTCATTTCGCGGGCGACGTCGGCGTCGACGCCGCGGCCGATTGATACACGTAGCTGCTGGGCCTTTCTTTGGGGAATTGTATATATGACTCAGCACTGGGATCCCGAGTTCTGGATTCCGGCAATCCCTCCCTCCTCGGTCGGCATTGATTGCCGGAATAACGGTGATCAAAACCGACGAGGGGAAGATATCTATCATTCTACTTGGGGGGATTATTCCCACCATGGAGCATACCAGAATCACTCCCCCCTTGAGGGGCTGTTGAAAAACCCCTGGTTTTGTGATCGTATGGATGTATCCCCCCTCGCCCGAGATGGGAGATTCCCCGATGTTGGACCGCAAGAGGCGCGGGCAGATGGAATTGTTCGTGGCCGGTTCGCTGGAGCAGTTGATTCCCGAAGATTACATATTGTTCCGGGTGAACCGCGTACTGGATTTGAGCTGGCTGCGCGAGGAGGTGGCGGAGTGCTATTGCGCGGACAACGGTCGACCGGGGATCGACCCGGAAGTGGTGGTGCGGTTGATGCTGGCGGGTCTTCTGCTGGGCCACGTTCACGACCGGCATCTGCTTCGCGAGGCGCAGGTGAACCTGGCGATCCGGTGGTTCATCGGGTACAGGCTGGACGAGGAGTTGCCGGATCATTCGAGCCTGACGCGTATCCGTCAGCGGTGGGGGGAGGCGCGATTCAAGGAGATATTTCGGCGCACGGTTCAGTCTTGCGTGGAGGCGAAGGTGGCGAAGGGAGAAGTGGTTCACATGGACGCGTCTTTGATACGCGCGGACGTGAGCTGGGAGAGTCTGGCGGAGCGCCACGCGGAGAAGGTGGTGCGGGAGAACGACTCGGAGGATGAGACGGGGAAGAAGGGCGGTGGCGGGGGTTCGGGTCCGGTGAGCCGAACGGACCCCGACGCGCGCCTGGCGCGCAAGAGCGCTCGGGCGGGGTTCGAGCCGAGCTACAAGCACCACGCGGTGGTGGACGACGAGCGGGGCGTTGTCCTCGACGTAGAGGTGACGGCGGGGACGTTGAACGAGCGGGAGATGATGGAGCCGCAGTTGGATGCGGTTTGCGAGCTCACGGGTCGCGCGCCCGCGGTGGTGACGGCGGATTCGGGCTATGCGTACTCGAAGGTGTACGGCGCATTGGAGCGGCGTGGCGTCGCCGCGCTGATACCGGCGAAGAAGGAGCCTTCCCAGAGCCGTGTTCCGCTGCAGTTGTTCCGCTACGACGAGCGGCGCAAGGTGGTGAAGTGTCCGGGCGGCAAGACGCTGCGTCCCCGGAAGGAGACGGAGCGGGGGCGCTACTATGGTTCGAGGACGCGCGATTGCGCGGGCTGCGCGCTGAGGTCGGATTGTCTGCCCAAGTCGCACACGAGCAGGACGGTGCTGATTCCGCACGAGTATCCGGCGCTGTTGCGCGCGCGCCGTCGCCACGCGCGCCGGGGGGAGGAGGAGGGCCGGCTGTGGCGCCGCCACATGTCGCGTTCGGAGGGCTACCACGGCGAAGCGAAGAGTCGGCACGGACTGGGGCGGGCGGTGCGCCGGGGCCTTGCGAACATGAGGATCCAGGCCTACCTGACGGCGACTGCGGTGAACCTCAAGCGGCTCGCCGCCGCTGTTGCGGCGGATATATTCGCTCTGTGGAGGGCCTGCGCCGCCCGGAGACGCCGTCTGCGCGTTCCTCGCGGCCTCACGCGCCGATTGGGCTTCCTATCCCAAGCCGCGTGAGCCGCCATACCTCCCGCTTCAAAACGGGGTTTTTCAACAGCCCCTTGAGGGGGAGTCGAAGAGGCCGAGCCCTTGGGCGAAGGCCGATTCGGTGGGGGGACATGCCACTGAAAAAGCTCCCCCCACCGACTCGCCTGCGGGCTACGCCCTTAGCTCGTCGACTCCCCTTCAAGGGGGGAGTGGTTTTCTCTCTCGTCGGTTGATTACATGCGACAAATCTAGAATTCAGGACTTTTTCAACAACCCCCTCAAGGGGGGAATGAGAAAACCCGAGCACCAGGGAGTGGTTTTGGAGAAGGAATTTTGAATTCAACCCGCAGATGTAAAAAGGCGGAGGGATTTTCATGAACGACGTTATTGATAAGTTGATTTCACAGGCCCGGCGAGTCGACGTGGCCGCCCTGCTTCAGGAACTCGTCCGGATTCCCAGCCCCACCGGAGAGGAGGCGGCGGTCCAGAATCTGGTGCAGGAACGATTCGCAGGCGCCGGTTTGGAGGTGGAGGCGTTCGAGGCGGATTTAGAGGAATTAAGAGCGCATCCGGCGTTCTCGGCCCCTCGCTCATCGCTGGAGAGGGGTTACGCGGGGCGGCCGAACGTGATCGGCCGCCTGCGGGGTGCGGGAGGCGGCAGGTCGCTTCTTCTCTTTTGCCACGCCGACACGGTCCCGCCCGGCCCCAGGAGCGCCTGGACCAAGGATCCCTTCGGCGGCGAGATGGAGGGCAACCGGCTCTATGGCCGGGGCGCAGGAGACGCCAAGTCGGGGCTGGCCGTCATGATCGCGTGCGCCCGGGCCTTGAAGGACGCCGGAGTTTGCCTCAAGGGGGATCTGACGCTCCTCTCCACCGTCGAGGAGGAAGAAGGCGGCGGCGGGGGCATGCTGGCGTGCGTTCTGCGCGGCCTTAAGGCGGATGGCGCCGTTTACACGCACATGAAGCCGGGCGGACTCGGCGGCGTGGACATCGGTTCGGGCGGCGACGTGAGTTTCAGGATCACCGTGCCGGGCCAGGCCGGCCACAAGGGCTCGGCGCACCTTTTCGTGAACGCCATCGAGAAAGCCGAATATATCCACGCAGCACTCAGGGAGCTGGACGCGCAAAGAGGGGAAGCGGTACGCGAACCGCTGGTGGAAAAACGCTTCGAGATAAGCGGACTCGAACCCCGCACGGTGAACCTCGTGGTGACCGTGATCCGCGCGGGCGTGTCCATCGGCCAGCTCCCGGCCGAGTGCGTTCTGGAGGGCGTGGCGGGGGTGGCCCCGAGAGAGAGCCTGGAAGAAGTGAAAGGGCTCGTGGAAGACCACCTCGCCCGGGCCGCCGGGGCCGACCCGTGGCTTCGCGAGCATCCGCCGCGCCTGGAGTGGACGGAGAGGCGCGCGGAGCCCTGCCTCACCGACCCCGATCACCCGTTCGTCAAAACGGCGTTGTCGGTAGCCGAACGGGTCACGGGCCGTCCCTGCCAGCGTCAGGCGCTGAACGGGACGACGGACATGCGGTTCCCGGTTCTCTACGGCGGCACGCCCACCATCATGTTCGGCGGGGAATGCCCGAGGGGCCACATCCCCGATGAATTCACGTATATCGACGAACTGGAGCTCTCCGTCGAGGGGCTGCTCCACCTGATTCTCGAGTGGTGCGGCGCGGCGTGAGCGAGGAGGGGCTGTTGAAAAAGACCTGATTTTTGTATTTGTCGTATGAAACTGACCGACGTGAGAGAAAAATCACTCCCCCCTTGAGGGGGAGTCGATGAAGCCGAGCGTTTTTTGCGAAGGCTGAATCGGTGGGGGGTGAATCGCGTTTTATTGCCATTCCGAATTATACCCCCCACCGAATCGCTTGCGGGCTTACGCCCTTAGCTCTTCGACTCCCCCTCAAGGGGGGAGTGAACTTCTAAAGCGTGCGCGCAACCAAAATCGCCCCACAAGGCTTTTTCAACAACCCTCTTCGGGCAGGATTGTATATAATCATCCGAATAAGGGTTTACCGACTTACCCAACGGGAGAAAACGGATGAACGAACAACAGGGGGCGGTGGCTCCGAATTTTACGGCGCTGCTCGACAGGATCCACAAGGACATCGGACAGGATCTATTCCGGACCTTCAGCGCGATAGACGTGGATGAAATCGAGCGGTTTGCGAAGACGCTCGAGACGCTTGGCGGGTGGCTCGACGGACAGGAACGATGAGCGATTTCGCGTTCATGACGGCAATCGAGTTGAAGGACCTGATCGCGCGCGGCGACATCTCGCCGGTCGAACTCGTCGGGTCGTCCCTGGAGCGCATGGACGGGCTGGAGCCGACGCTCAACTGTTTCGTCCAGACCTCGCCCGACCTCGCCCTCGAAGCGGCGCGGCAGGCCGAAAAGGCCGTCATGTCCGGCGAAGAGCTCGGACTGCTGCACGGCCTACCCATCTCGGTGAAGGACCTGATCGCCGTGGACGGCCTGAAGCTGACCTTCGGCTCTCGGGCGATGGCGGACAATGTCGCGGCGGTCGACGCGCCCTCGGTGGACCGGGTGCGGCGGCAGGGCGGCTGCATCGTCGGCAAGTCGACGACCAGCGAGTTCGGCTGCAAGGCGGTCGGCGACAGCCCGCTGACCGGGGTGACGCCGAACGCCTGGAATCTCGCCAAGACGCCGGGCGGATCGAGCTGCGGCGCCGCGACCAGCGTTGCCGCCGGGGTCACACCGTTCGCGCTCGGAACCGACGGCGGCGGGTCCGTCCGCATCCCGAGTTCGCTCAGCGGCCTTTTCGGCATCAAGGCGCAGTTCGCGCGCGTCGGGGTCTTCCCGGCGGCCGCCACGCCGACGCTCGCCCATGTCGGCCCGCTCACCCGCACCGTGCGCGACGGGGCGCTCCTGCTGAACGCCGTCGCCGGGCACGACCGCCGGGATCCCTTCGGCGTCGCGCAGCCCGTGCCCGACTTCCTGGCCGCCTGCGAGCGTCCGGTCGAGGGCATGCGCCTGGCCTGGAGCCCGACGCTCGGCTACGCGCAGCCGACCGGCGAGGTGGTCCGGATCGTCGAGGAAGCCGTCAGGGTGTTCGAGGATCTCGGCTGCACCGTGGACCTGGTCGAACAGGTCATGGAAGAGGATCCGCTCCCCATTTGGATGGCCGAGTTCTACGCCGGCGTCGGAACCCGGCTCAAGGATGTGCTCGCCGACAAGCCGGACCTGCTCGACCCGGCGGTAGCCGACGTGCTCGCCGGCGCCCTCGATCAGGAACTGGACGAGTATTACGACAAGGTTTTCCGGCGCTACGACTTCCGCGAGAAGATGCGCCTCTTCTTCGAGGACTACGATCTGCTCCTGACGCCGACGCTTCCCGTCCCGGCTTTCGACGTGAACTGCAACGCGCCGCCTGAGCTGCCCGGCCGCAACATCGTATCCTGGGTCTACTACACCTATCCGTTCAACCTGACGGGCCAGCCGGCCGCCTCGGTGCCGGCGGGATGGACCCGGGACGGCCTGCCCGTGGGCATGCAGATGGTTTCGAGGATCCTGCACGAGGAAGACATCTTCCGCGCCGCCGCCGCATTCGAGGCCGCCAGACCGTGGGTCGACCGAAGGCCCGATCTGGCCGCACCGGCCCAGGGATGACTCAATTGAGCAACTGTCTCGGCAGCCGCATGGCGATTTCCGGAAATGCCATGATAAGCGCCAGTCCGGTCAGTTGCAGAAGCACGAACGGAATGATTCCGGTGTGGATCTGCTGGAACTTGACCTGGGGTGAGGCCACGCCCTTCATGTAAAACAGCGCAAATCCGAACGGCGGCGTATCGAAGGGCGAGAGGCTCGCGCCGTGGCGAGAGCAAACACTCATTCATCAATCGCGTTTGGCCTTCGATATGCGGCTTCGCCGCTATTCAGGATGAGGCGGTGCGGTTTTGATCGTCATTCCGGCGCAAGAATGGATGAAGATTCCATTGTAGCGGACAAGCTCCTGCGCCTGTCCGAGGTCCCACGCTTGTTCCTGCGAAGCGCGACCACGGGGATGGACATATCCGATACGAGTGGCCACGATCGAACTTCCCCCTTCGGGAAGTTCGACGCCCCTACTACTGGTGAATGCGGTTTTGTTCGTCATTCCGGCGAAAGCCGGAATCCAGGGACTTTGCTTTTGGATTTGTCTTTTCGCTTTATCGTTTTTCTTGGTCGACCTGTGATTCGGTATTCCCGTCTGCTCTGGATTCCGGCTTTCGCCGGAATGACGGCGGTGGACAATTCCGAGCGAAGAGGACTTTTTCAACAACCCCTTCGGGTAAGATTGTATATAATCATCCGAATAAGGGTTTACCGACTTACCCAACGGGGGAAATTCGATGAACGAACAACAGGGGGCGGTTGCTCCTGATTTTACGGCGCTGCGAGACGAGTTTCCCGTCACCCGGAGCTGGACCTATCTGGACCTCGCCAACAAGGCGCCCCTTCCCCGGTGCGCCCAGGACGCCATCCCCGATTTCCTGCGGGAGATGAATGAGGGCGGCGTCCGGGAGGCCTTCTCCAAGGGCCGCGTGGAGGAGATTCGCGCCTCGCTGGCATCGCTCCTGGGCGTCGCGCCGGGGGCGCTCGCGTTCATCAAGAATACGTCGGAGGGATTGAACATCGCCGCGCAGGCGCTCGATCTCAAGGCGGGGGACAACGTCATCCAGGCGGAAATGGACCACCCGAACCAGGTGTACGCATGGAAGCGCCTGGAGGAAAACGGCGTCGAGTTGCGGTGGGTGCGAAACGGGGACGGCTACCCTCCGGTAGAGGCGTTCATCGAAGCGATGGACGAGCAAACGCGCGTCGTGGCGGTCTCCTATGTGACTTTCGGGACGGGCTGCCGGGTGGACCTGCCCGCCCTGGGCGCGGCCTGCCGCGAGCGCGGGGTCGTCTTGATGACGGACGCGATACAGGGGGTCGGGATACTCTCGGCGTCGCTGCCTGTCCTCGGGGCGGACATCGTGGTCTGCGGCGGGCACAAGGGGTTGCTCGGCCTGCCGGGCACGGGTTTTCTCTATTGCCGCGAAGACCTGATCCCCGGGATGAAGCCCCCTTTCTATGCCCGCGCCAGCATGGTGCCTGAAGCGCGTCCCCGGATGGAGGTCGGGCTGGCCCCGGACGCCGGCCGCTTCGAGATCGGGAACCAGAATTACCTGGGCTTGTGGGTGCTCGGCCGCTCGGTCGAGTTCCTTGGCAAGGTCGGTCTCGAGCATATCGAAGACCGCGTGCGGGGGTTGACGACGTATCTGATGGAGTTGCTGGAGAGGCGGGGCGAGAAGATTCTGACGCCTCGCCCCTGGGAGGAGCGCGCCGCCATCGTGAGCATCGAGTCACCCGACCCGCCCAAAGCGGCGGCGCAACTTCGCGAGAAGAGAATCATCGCAAGCGCGCGAAACAACGCCCTTCGCTTCGCGCCGCATTTCTACAATACCGAAGAAGAACTCGAGCGGGTGGTCGGTCTGCTTTAGGGGAATTCCCAAACAATTCGATAAAATCAGATAAATTCACGGGGTTTTTCGATAAATTGCCGTAAATTTCCGAGGGGAAATGCGGGGAAATGCGGGGCCGGGATGCGAGCAAATGCCTACGCTCGCCCGTAGCGGCGGCGGCGCTTGTTGATGTCCTCGAGCTTGCGCGAGAGCTTCTCCAGCGTGCGGTTGTCGCTCAGGTTCCCTTCGATGTGAATGTGGTAGACGTGTGTATCGCCCCCGCCTCCGCCGGTTTCTTCCCGTATCGCGTCGCGGATGATGGGCCGCACGCCGCGCTGAAAGAAGTCGATGGATTGCGGGTGGTTCACGTTCATGATGTGCTCGGGCCCCGCCTCGCCCACGAGCCTGAGGGCCGAGCGCTTGACGAAACGCCCCGCCGCGTCGCCTTCATCGATGAGTACGGGCAACGCCCCCAAATATGATGAGTAAAGGCTTTGGCCGAAATACCGCTTCACGCCCTCCTGGGGCGAGATGCCCGCCTTCCCGGCCGCCCTTTGGATGAGCTGAAACGTGAGGCCCGCTTTTTCCAGCAAAGGGGGGTCCACGCTCATCCGGCCTTCGTAGACCGCCTTGGGAAGCGAGAGGAGCCGTGCTTCATCCGCCACGCCGGTTTTCTGGAATTTATCGAGCGCGATGTACAGCCCGGCCGCCTGCGCGAGATTCGCGATTCCCCGAGTGAAGGGGGTGGACCTGTCCCGGAAGCCCTTGAAGCCCAGGAAGGAGAGCACCTGCTTGATGGCGCCGCCCTTGTTGAACAGGACGTCGGTGAGCAGAAAAGCGCCCGCCGCCGGCCCGAAGGCGGCGAGGCCGGTGGCGCCCGCGAGCGCGGGGACGGCGCCGGCGACGTTGATGGCCAGGTTCGCCCCTGTTTTCAGGGTTTTGGGGCCGCTCAGGAAGTCCAGCGCCGAAAAAGCGACCCGCAGGGCCGCCGACGCTTTCGTCGCCGCAATCCGCGCGGCCAGCGCGCCGCTCGCCTTTTCGCCCGCGGCGGTGGCCACCGCCGTGCCGCCGATGCGGTTCGCCGCCTCGAGTTCGGAGACGGACTGGAAAAGGCGCATGAGCCCCGCCTCGCCGCCGATTTTCGCCAGCGGTACGACGAGTTCCGGCCCCGCCTCGCCGATCACGCCCAGGGTGGGCTTTTTCACCAGACCTCCCTTGGAAAACCCGAATACGCCCAGCAGTCCCTTCCCCAGATCGCCCAGCAGGTTCAGCCCCAAATCCTGGAGCGCGCCCACCGCGGGCTTGATGAACTGCGTGCTCGCCATCTCGGCGGCGGCGTTTCGAACCATGTTGATGGCGTGGTTCTTGAGGTCGCTGAACAGGTCCTTGGCGCTGTCGATTTTGCCGGTGAGGACGCCCGAGAAAAACCGGGTGAGCGTCTGCTCGCTCGCCGCGGCGAAGTCGTTCACCGCCCTTCCGGCGACCCGGAAAGAGGCGGGCAGGGCGGCGGCTTTCGCCTTGACCTCATCGAGACCCCTCGTGAGCGGGCCGGAGGCGAGCCGGGAGCCGGCTCGTTCCGCATTCCTCCACAGGGAGTTCATCCCCTCGGCGGCATCAGTGGACGAAGCGCCGACTCTCTGGAGGCGTTCTGAGGACCTCACGAAGGCGCGGCTCGATTTTTCGAGCGCGCTCCGGGACCCATGCGTTTCGGCCTTGAGTTTTTCCGTAGCGATCCTCGCCCGGCCCGCCGCCTTGGTGAAGCGGTCGAGCGCTTTCAGGCTGTTCCCGGAGTTCAGGTCGATTTTCTTTATCACCGATATCTTGTGGACGTGCTCCGGCATGGAATCCCTCATTCATGAACGAGATGCTGGATGGGATGCGCAACGGGCGCGCTAATCCGCCCAGGGGTTGATGAAATGCCACAGGTGGTTCGTGATGAGGCGCGGCTCGATCGCCGCGATGACGCAAAAGACGGCGGCGGCCGAGAAAAACGCCGCGAGAAGATAAGGAATCATGGTTGACGCTCCTTGTTCAGGCGCTCGTCGAGTCTGGCGAGCGCGGTTTCGACCTCACGCAGGCGGCGAAGTATTTGCGCGAAGGTTTGCGCGTCCCCGCGCGTTTTTTTCACGGAAATCGCTTTCAGTTCACGGAATTCGAGATCGGCGATTGTCTTCGCCTCCCGCAACCGGGTTTCCACTTCCTGGAAGCGGACGCGCGCGCCCGCGTTTTTCTCCAAAAGCCAGGGGTGGCCCCGCTCGGCCATGTGGGCCGCCAGACGCCTTTCCACGTTCACGATATGGTTGTAGAGCGGCGTGTAGGCGGCCACCCCGAGGCCGGCGATGCTCAGGATAGAGAGGAAAATCTGGAGCCCTTTTCCGTTTCCTTCAGACGCCATCAGCGCACCTTGTCGAAAGAAGAGGCGGCTTCTTCGAGTCTGGAACCCAGGGCCGCCACGCTGGCGGTGACGGCGGCGTCCCGGGTGTCGCGCACGCTCTCATCATAAATTTTAAGGAGAGAGGCGAGCTTGCCGAGCAGGGCCGTCCTCCGGCTCGTCCACTCATCCACCACGCTTTGGCCCGTCGCGTAGCGCGCGGGATAGGCGTCTTTTCTGTTTTTGATGAGCGCGAATTCCGGCTTTGCGAGTTTGTTCTCGCCTGAATCCTGCGCCCAGGCGTCGATGAGCTTGGCTTTTTCCTCGTATTCGGCCAGCTTGCCGCCCAGAGCGCTCACCGGCACGCCCACGATGCGCGCCTTGGCGGCGTTCAGCAACAGGTTGAGTTTCTCCTTCGCCTCGTCTCGATGGATATCAGCGATGCCACCGGGCGCGTGCGCGGCATGAGCGGCGAGAATGGCTACGCGCTGCGCGCGGGTGCTTGAATCGGCCACGTTGATGACCCACGTGTCCTGGCCGGGACCGTGGATTTCGGGACGGGCGGATTCCGTCTCGCCGGGCCCGGGCCGCCAGTCGGCGTCAGGCGTCATGGTCGTTTTCAGCCGGTGCGCGCTGCCCAGGTAGAGGTGCGCGAGGCCGGCGGTTTCGAGTTCATCTCGAAAATGCGACCCGACGGCTTTGGTCACTTCGATTTCCATATTGGCCTCCTAGATCAAGACGACGCTTTGGAAGAGATAGTCGCCGATGTTCAGGATGGTCGAGCCCGCCACGCGAAAGACGAACGTGGAGTGAACCTCGGCGAGGGCGCCCCTGTATATTCGTGTGCTCGCAATCGCGAAGTTGTCTTTTTCATTGTTCGACAAGCGAATGATTTCGACTTCCGGATAGGCCTGCCCCGTTCCGCCAAACAGTTTGAGGTTCATGTCCAGACCCGCCAGACCCGCGATGCTCGTCGAATTCACCCAGCCTTGTCCGCCGGCTTCCTGGCGGATGACGTCATGTCCCGGCCACATCAGGATTTCGTGCGTGGCGACGGAGGTCCAGTCGGTGGACAGGGTGGTGGCGAGCGTTCCTTTGGACTGCGCGGCGTATACCGCCTTGTTCCAGAAACTTCTGACATACACGTCGTTCGAGAGGACGAATTGCGATGAGCCGTCCGTTCTCGCGACCCCGGCGAGGGTGCGGCTCTTGTCGTGCGTTTTGTGCGCCAGCCCCGTGGCGGCGTCGAACGCCCAGCTTCCCGCGCGATCGAATTCGAGCTTGAGCCCGCCTCCGTCATCGTAGACGAAGACCGCATGGGAGCTGTCCGCCTCGAGGTCCGCGTTCGTAATCGTGATGCCCTCCCAGGGCAAATCCTCGTAATAGACGTCTCCCGACGCTTCGTCGATGAAGGGCACATGGCGGCCCGCCACGGGATTGGCGACGGCGGGGTAATAAGCCGAGGCCAGCGCCGGCCTGAACGCCAGGGTGGTGGCGTTCACGTAATCGAGCCTGCCCGCGCATTCGATGGGTTGCCTGTCGGCCCTGATTTTTCCGTCCGGGAACAGGGCGGCGAGGGCCAGGCGGTCGATGACGCGGGCTTTCGTGGGGTGGTGGCCGCCGATGGCTTCCTCGGTGTAGCGGGCGGACAGATCGGCTCCGATGGGCATCGTTTTCTCCTTTATGCGTAAGTGGCGGCGTCGCGCTCGGCGCCCAGGAGCCGGCCGCCTTCGAGTGTTCTGCTCCCGTCCAAAAGAAAGGAGGACGTCAGGAAAAAGCCGGTATCCCGGATTTTGAGCTCCATGCCCTGCTCACCCAGGTCGTAATTCACCTCGATCACTTCTCCGATTTGATTCACGAGGGGTTCGAGCTTCTCGGAGCGCATCCAGGGCACGCTGAACGCCACGTAGTCGTCCGGTTCGATTTCGAGCGCTCTCAGGGAGCTGTCCTCGATGGTGAGCATGCGGGTGGGTTCGTGACAGCGCTCCACGATGCGCGATTGAACCGTGGCGGCAACGCGCTCGCGCCGGACCCAGTCGAGCCTGAGCGGGCTTTGCGGAGGTCTCCTGACGCCATAGAGCCTTTGGGAGGAAATGTTCCGGGTGGCGCTCCCGTCGTCGTGTTTGATGTAGCGCGCGCCCGGATAATCCCTCGCATAGAGCACCGGAACCTGATTGACGACGGTGTCGCGCGCCATCTCCGCCTCGATGCTTGAGTGGCCGAAACGCGGCAGAACCTTTTGGGGTGAAATGGCGGAGGGTTCCTCTCCTGCGATGTGAATTTTCAGGCGGCCGAACGGGTCGATTTCGTATCGTCCGAGGAAATCGCCCAAAAGCGAGGTGAGGATGTCGGCGGGCGCATGGTCGTCCAGGATGATCCCACCCGCCCGGTAGCCGTAGGCCTTCGCGCCGACCGCCGCGCGCGAAAGGGCCTGCATGTCGAGGTCCTGCTCGCTGAATCCCCAGACGCTCGTCATGAGGTCATAAACGACCTCGGCGGGGTTTTCGATGTGTGCGCCGCTGTCGTTTTTCCTGCCCTTGCATACGGCGGTCACGCGCCCCTTCGGCGGGTCTGCGAAAGCGGCCGTGGCGATTGCGCCCCT
The DNA here is from genome assembly GCA_965204535.1 of bacterium. GTDB lineage: Bacteria > UBA8248 > UBA8248 > UBA8248 > UBA8248 > Bin107. The sequence continues at coordinate 374,005 of OZ241996.1, forward strand.
GCCCTGGTAGTTCCGGGCGAGTTCCAGAGAGTATCTTCCCGGCTCGATGCGGCCACCGTCGTCGAAAAGCGCGACGGCTCCCGATATCTCATGCGCGGCCACGCAGTAGACGCCGCCCCCGGCGGGGTCGATTTTCGGAAGCTCGTAAACGCCCGCGTTCTCGCGCGAAGGAACCGTCAAATCCCCGTAGATGATGGGTAGGCTCTGGTCTTCGAATTCAGGGTCGGCGTACCTCGAAGCGCGCCCTATCGGGAATGCGTCCGAGAGCCGGTCCGTCGTCGGGTCACTCATCTAGTTGCCCTCGCATTCCATGGAAACCTGGTCGATGCGCTCGGTAATGCGGCGAATGGTGAAGCTCCCGATCGAGAGAACGTCGGATATGTTTTGTCCTGAAAACCCGACGCGCACGTCGACCTTTCCGCCAATGAGCGGCTCCGTCGCAAGGATGCGGCTCATGCGCGGGTGGCCGTCCATGTCGGGAGCGTTGTTGACGGCTATCGTAAGGCCGGGGAGTTCCTTTTCCCGGAATGCCTCGAGAATGGAGGGACCCTGAAACGCGCCGAGAGAGAATCGCCCGCCGTCCTCTATCCAATCATGGACGCCGAGGAGCACTTCCGCTCCCTCTCCCAGCAGAAGGGAACCATCGAGAATTCGCGAGCCGTCGAGGAAATGGATTCTTCCGCCTTGCCCGATCAGGGAGTCGGGAACCTGCTTTCCGCAGAACACGCGCTTTCCACCGGCGGTGGAGAGATGATAGAGGATGAAGGCGGTTTTCCCCTCGTGCCCGGCGATGTCCGCGACCGCCTGGTCCGTGACGCGCCTCATGCGAGTCTTTCCCTGAGATCGAGTTCGAAGGAGAAGTCGTCCGACCCCGTCTGTCGCGGCAAAAAATCGCCCGTGAGGTGGGCGAGAATGACCGAGGCGGGGTCGTCGACGTCCAGGTGAACGAAAAACGGCTTGGCCCGCCCGGCGTCGACGTCCTTCACCGCGCGGTACATGGCGAGAAACGCTCCTCGCTGCTCATCCGATATACGCTCGTAGGGAAGGGTGATCCTGCGGCCGCGATTCAAGAGCACCGGACGCTCCGCCATGTTTTCCGTGCGGCTTGTTTCCTCGAAGGCTTCTTCTCCCACCACGTTTCCGAACCAGAAATGGTCGGCGGGCTCGAAAAAGTCCCCCAGGTAGATTTCCGAGACTTCCAGACAGGCATCCTGATCGGCGGCTACGCCTTCGGCCAGAAGACGCCAGTGGCGGTATGAGCGCGGCGTGGTGGCGAAATAGTGGATGAGCGTGTCGCTGCGCCAGATGGGCCTTTCATCGAGTGCGGGCGCGCGCCAGTCCGCGGACCCGTTCGCCTGAATCCGGAGACTTGCGCCGGGTGGGAAATTGTGGAGGTGGGCGATGAATACGTCGGGAGATTTTTCCTCACCGAAATCAAGGGCGAGCGACCATGGGTCTTCGGGCGGCGAGGCGCTTCTCATCTTCGTGGCGGGGTCGAGATCGTAGATTCTTCTTGGAGAAAAAAAGCGATTCGCCGTCGCCTGCCAATGATCGCCCAAGGCGAAAGCGGGTGAACTCGCGCCACTCACGAAGCGGACCTTCACGCCCGAGTCCAGGGCGGTATCCGTCAGCGCGGTGGGGATGTTCGAGGCTTCCCAGCCGCCCGCGGGTGTCGATGTCTTGCGCCACCTGAAACGGGCGCTTCCCACGTCGCCCGGCGCTTCGATTTCGGCGAAGTAGACTTCCTGGTCCTCTCCGGCGTAGGCGCCCGAGAAGACCATCGAGCCGCCCGCGTTCGCGACGCGGGGCACGCCCGCGCCGACGAATCCCTTCTCCACGGAAGTGGCGGTGATGAGCGTCTCGTCGTCGATGAGATTTCGATACATGAAGCGGTGTCCCATTCCACTCTCCTGGGCGGGGTGTTCCATGTCGGGAAATTCCCTGGCTCCCGCCTGGGTTTCGGCATCACTCCGGCGCAGGAGGGCGCCGAGGTCACCGAATATATGGGAATCGGGGAGGAGCGTTCGCCTCGCAAATGCGGGCAAATGCGTGGGAGAGAGCCACAGTTGAGGAAGGCGGGGAATCGTTCTGCAACAGGTTGGCCCATGAATGCCCGGAGTGTTCTTGTTTTCGGGAGGGATTGCGAAATAGAAATTTGAGAAATCAGGAAAATTTGCTATAGTGATACTTCAACAGCAAGATGAAGTTTTCTCTTGTACCTGCCAGTTTTGTATGAAGTCCGCCCGATGTTGCGAAAGGACTCGTGATGCGCAAGAGGCGCGCGCGTCTCGTCACGCAATTTATTTCGAAACTAAAATCCACCAGCAGTTCCGCGATGGTCTGCGTGGTCGGCGTATTGCTGGCGCTGGGCATCAGCGTGTTGTTGAGCGGCCGCTCCGTAGTACATCCCCCTTCCGAATCGTCTGGAAAGAATGCGCCGCGTCCAGATGTGCGCGTCACCGAAAAAGCGCTTGAAGACAAGACGCAGCGGGAAATCGCCAAAGCGCCCCGGCATCGGGTGGGCGAGGGGCCGGATGAAAATGCTTTGGAGAAAATCACCCGGGATCAACCAACCAGGAGTTTGCCGAAAGAGGAAAAACTCACCACGGAAACCGGTAAATTCTCCAAAGCGGACACGGTCATCGGCGTGTTGATGGCGCACGATGTGCCCCGTTCGGTGATTCAGAAAGTCCTGGATAGCGTCGGTGAAAAACGTATTTTTTCGCGCATCCGGGCGGGTCGCCGGTATGAAGTGAAAAAAAAAGGCGGCGAACTCCGTGAATTCGTTCTTCAACTCGACAATAATAGCCGACTCAGAATTTCGCGAGCGCCGAACGGTGCGATGACGGCCTCGAAAGAGGACATACCTTATTCGGTAGACGTCGTTCGTATTCAATCCCGCATCCATAGTTCCTTGTATAAAGCCATTGCCAATGGCGGCGGCTCTCCCGTCCTGGTGAACAAGCTCAGCGATATTTTTGCGTTTGTCATTGACTTTCACAAGGATTTGCAAAGTGGAGACCAGGTGGAGGCCCTGGTCGAGCGAAAGCACTTGAGAGATGAATTCGTTGGTTACGGTAGGATTCTGGCGGCCGAGTTCATCGTGGGGAAGAGGCGGCACACCGCGGTGTATTTCAAGGGCGGAGGCGGCAGGTATTACAACGTCGAGGGCGAGTCCCTGAGGCGCGCTTTTTTGCGATCTCCGCTTCGCTATACGCGAATCAGTTCGCGTTTCTCGAAGAGGCGCTTTCACCCCCTGCTCAAGCGCTATCGTCCCCACTTCGGCGTTGACTACGCTGCGCCCCGTGGGACGCCTGTCCATGCGGTCGCCGATGGCGTCGTCACCTGGGTGGGCCGCAAAAGCCAAGCCGGCAAAACGATCAAACTGCGTCATGGCGGCGGTTATCGGACCTCCTATCTCCATCTGTATCGATATGCGCGCGGAATTCGCAGGGGCAGGCGGGTCCTCCAGGGCCAGGTGATCGGCTACGTGGGTTCCACGGGCTTGTCCACGGGTCCTCATCTGGATTACCGGATCACCCGCCGCGGACGGTATTTGAACCCCCTGAAGGCGAAACTCCCCAAAGGCATGCCGCTTCCCCGCTCGCTGCGTCCGGCCTTCAAAAAGATTCTGGAGGAGCGGCGAACGATGTTTGACAACTTGCCCCTGCTGAAGGACTCTCAGGCTTCGCGCGCGGTCCCCGGGCCGTTGTTCGCCGTCGTGCGCGGTCGAACGTCAAACCTTTGAACCGGAAACCGAACAAGGGAGAAGTTGCTCATGTTGATTCCCTTCGAGGGAGTGCTGCCCAAAGTTCATGAAACCGCCTGGCTGGCGGAGACCGCCGCCGTCATCGGCGACGTTGAGATCGGCGAGCACAGCAGCGTCTGGTACCACTGCGTATTGCGCGGTGACCACATGCCCATCCGCGTGGGCAAGCGCACCAACATACAGGACGGCTCCATTCTGCACATCGAAAGCGGCAAATACGACTGCGTGCTGGGCGACGACATTACCGTGGGCCACATGGCCATCGTGCATGGGTGTCATGTGGGAGACGGCGCCGTCATCGCGATGGGCGCCATCGTGCTCAACAACGTGAAGGTGGGCGAGGGCGCCGTCGTCGGAGCGGGCGCCGTCGTGCCCGAGAACAAAGTGATCGATCCCGGGACTCTTTGGCTGGGCGCGCCTGCGAAGTATGTTCGCGATCTGAGCGATGAGGAAATAGAGCGTTTCAAGAACGCGGCCGTCTCCTATATGAACAACAAGGAACGCTTTCGAAATTCATGACCGCACCGGAAATCCTCATTTTTCATGTCTGAACAGGCCTGTGCCGAATCCCCGGCCCCGCTTGCCGCGGTGGTGGATTTGGGCACGAACGCAGCCCGCCTGGCGCTCGCCACGCTCGATGATGCGGGCAGGCTGGAATCGCGGGGACGCTGGCGCGAACTGATTCGCCTGGGCGAGGGGGTCCGCGAAACGGGAGTGCTCTCTGAAAGCGCCATGGAGAGAGGGCTCGCCTGCCTTTCCCGGTTTGCGCAAATCATAGAAAAGAATCGCGTCGGCCTCACGGACGGCCTCGCGACCAGCGCGCTGCGTGAGGCGCGAAACGCGGATGTGTTTATCGAGCGCGCCCTGCAACTGGGGGTTTCGATGCGCGTGATTCCGCCCGAGGAGGAAGCGCGCCTGGCGCTGGCGGGTGTTTTCGCCGATGAGGAGGCCAAGCCCGAGCGCGCGTTGGTGTTCGACGTCGGCGGAGGAAGTCTCGAAGTCATACTCTCCGGGCGTGGCGAGGTTCGAAAAATGGCGAGCCTTCCCGCCGGCGTGGTGTATCTGACGGAGCGCTATTTGCAGAACATGCCCACGCCGGATGAACAGGTGCAGGCCTGTTCGGAGGCGGTGGAGGCGATGTTGGCGAATGTTGATTTCGCCGGGGCGGAACTGGCGGAAATCCCCTTTATCGGCTGTGGAGGGGTGGTGGCGTTGGCTTGGTTTTTGACGGAAGGCGCGCCGCCGGGCGGGTGCATAGACGGCGTTTCGTTGCCGAACTCTTTTTTCGAAGAATGGGTCAACCGGTTTGCCGGTTTGACTTACGAGGGAAGGAGAGAGCTTGGGGGCTTCGAACCGGGGCGCGAGGACGTGGCGCTCGCCGGGCTTATCGTCGTGCGCGCGCTGATGCGGTGGGGACGAAAGAAGACGTTGGGCGTATCGACCGGCGGTGTTCGCGAGGGAAGGCTTCTGGAACTGCTGCGACCGGGCGGGTAGATACGCCGACTCGACGATGAGATGTGCGTAAATTCAATCGAATACGGGACATACTTGCCGGATCCCGGCGATGTAATTTGACATGACTCGACACCTCCCTATATTTTGAATTCAGGCATCGGGAGGTTTGAAGCGCGATGCGCCGTGATGATCAAGTCGTACGCCCGTCTGGTCGAGCACCTCCTCCGGGGAAACGATATGGGGAAAATACTTCAATTTCCTCTCGCCCAGATTCCGGATGACGGCCTGGACGTCTCTGTGGATTTGGAGCCGGCTGATTTGGAGGAAGTCTGGTTCCGGGCATCAAGTCTAAAGCTCATCGGCAAGTTGGAGAGAACAGGCTCTGATGAGGTGAGTTTCCAGGGTCGGTTGAGCGGTCGGTTTTTGCTGGAATGCTCTCTCGGGCTGGCGGAATTTCCTTATCCGTTCAGCGAGCCTTTGGCCGTCTATTTTTCGCGAATGCCGCAAGAACCCGCTTCAGAAGATGAAGTCGAACTGAAAGAAGAAGATATCGAGGTCGCATACATCGAAAATGAAACGGCGGACCTGACGACGCCCGTTCGCGATCAGATCGGGCTGGCGATTCCCATTCAGCCCCGATGTCCTGATAAATGTCTGGGAGAGGCGCCTGAAACTTGCCGTAAACTCGATGAGGGAGAATCCGTCGGCGCGGGCGCGGGGTCGGACCCGCGGTGGGGGCCGCTCAAGGGCTGGAAACCGGAGGATACCGCATGAATTTTGTATCCTTCGTGCGTGGTGAATCTGAAATTTGAAATATGTTAGTATGTGAGGATTCTGTTTTCGGGCATGGAGCCGAGAGGACATCGGCGGGAATTGCCCGTGTTTAACGTATTATTGTGAGAGGAGTGCGGTGCTGTGGGGCTTCCCAAACGTCGGCACTCGCAGACGCGAGGCCGTAAAAGAAGAACACACTACAAGGTGGCGAAACCATCGGTTGCGTTTTGCTCGAATTGCAATAGTCCGGTGCTGCCCCACCGGGTGTGCAATGTCTGCGGGTATTACAAGGGGCAAAAAGTTTTGGATGTGAAGGGACAATACTAACGCCGGATAGAGATGATGAAAATAGCGATAGATGCCATGGGAGGGGACAACGCGCCTTCGGCGATCGTAGAAGGAGCGTTGGACGCTCACCGCGAAGAGGGTATCGAATCCGTATTGGTGGGTGAGCCGGAGCAAATCGAGGCGGAACTCAAGCGCCTCGGGGCCCCCGGGGACACCTTCGATATTCGCGCGGCGAGTCAAGTCATCGGCATGGGCGAATCCCCCACGAAATCGGTGAAGTCCAAGCCGGATTCATCCATGCGCATCGCCCTTCAGTTGGTGAAGGACGATGAAGCGCAGGCGGTGTTCAGCGCGGGCGACACCGGAGGCGCCTTCGCCACGGGTCTGGCCGTTTTGCAGCGGATGCCGGGGGTGCAACGACCCGCCATTGCCGCCTTGATCCCCACTCTCAAGGGCTTTTCCGTCATGCTGGACGTGGGAGCGAATCTGACCCCGCGGGCGCAGCACCTGTTCCAGTTCGGCGTTATGGGAGCCGTATATACCGAGGAAGTGTTCAGGAAACCCGCGCCCACGGTGGGTCTGCTGAACGTGGGGGGAGAGGATTCCAAAGGAACCGACGTGCTCAAGGCGGTCCATGAGATTTTCGTGAAAAGCGATTTGAATTTTGTGGGCAATGTGGAGGGGAGCACGATTTTTCAGGGCGACACGGACGTGGTCGTGTGCGACGGGTTCGCGGGAAACGTGGCCTTGAAGGTGAGCGAGAGTCTCAGTGAAATGCTGACGACGCTGCTCAGAGAGGAAATCGTGGGTTCTGTGCGCAGCAAGATTGGGTATATGTTTTTGCAGAACGGGCTGAAATCCATGCGCCAGAGAACCGATTATTCCGAATACGGAGCGGCGCCGTTGCTGGGTTTGGGGGGAATTTGCACGATCGGACACGGCCGGAGCAACTCGAAGGCCGTGAAAAACGCCATCCGTACGACGGCGAGTATCGTCAAGGTCGATCTGAACGCGAAGATACAAAAAGAAATCGACAAGCATATCTCCATACAGCGCAGCGGAGATGTGGGCTGGCGTTTGTGGAATCAGATACGAACGGGCATTTTCTACGAAAAGGTAACGGAGGACGAAAAAAAGAGCGGCGATGAAGAAGATGAAGAAAATTCGTCCTCTTGATATCTGAGCCTGTTTTCGACTACGATCACATTTGAGCAGTCATCTCGCCCGAATAGGGAATCAAACCGTGACCCACTCCGTCATCCTGGGGACGGGTTCATACGTCCCTGAAAGAGTTCTCTCGAACGCCGATCTGGAAAAGATGGTCGACACCAGCGACCAATGGATTCGCGAGAGAACGGGAATCAGCGAGCGGCGTGTGGCGAGGGCTGACGAAGCGACTTCCCACTTATCGCTTCATGCCGCCAATCAGGCGCTCGAAGCAGCGGGGGTGAGCGCTGAGGAAATCGACCTCATCATCGTAACCACTCTCACGCCGGACACGATGTGCCCGGCCGCGGCTTGCTGGCTTCAGTCGCATATCGGCGCGCACAGGGCCGCGGCGTTCGACTTGAACGCGGCGTGCACGGGTTTCGTCTACGGCCTTCAGGCGGCGGATGCCTATATTCGTTCGGGCATGATGAAGAAGGTGCTCCTGGTTTCCGCCGACGTGATGACGCGGATGACCAATTGGGAGGACAGGGGTACCTGCGTTTTGTGGGGCGATGGAGCGGGCGCCGTCGTTGTGGGGGCGTCGGAGAATGGCAGAAGAGGTGTGGTGGATTCGAGAGTTTACAGCGACGGCAATGGCGGGGAGCTGATTCTGGTGCCGGGAGGCGGTTCGCGGTTCGCCCCGATCACGGCGGACGACGTGCACAACAAAGAGCATTTATTGCAGATGAAGGGGCAGGAGACGTTCAAGACGGCCGTGCGTTATTTCTTGGGAGCCTGCAAGGAAACGCTGGAGCGAAGCGGCCTTACCTTGGATGACATCGATGTGTTTATCCCGCATCAGGCGAATCTGCGGATTATCGAAGCCGTGGCGAAACGGCTCGAATTGTCGATGGACAAGGTAGTCATCACGATTAACAAATATGGCAATATGTCCGCGGCCACCATCCCGGTTGCTCTGGATGAATCGGTGAGGGAGGGGAAAATTCGAAGCGGAGATAATGTGCTCATGGCTGCTTTCGGCGGAGGCCTCACTTGGGGTGCGGCTTTGGTCGAATGGAATTGATGATATGAACGTCCGGAATGATTTCGCTTCATCCCCCGCCCTGTTTTTCTCGCGAGCATAATAGATTCAAGCTTTGCCGTTCATGCCATAGGTAAGGGTTGCTAGATGGCCGTGAAAATTGCGTTTTTGTTTCCAGGACAAGGTTCGCAGTACGTCGGCATGGGCAAACAATTCTATGATGAGTATCCATTCGCTCGGGAAGCCTATGAACGGGCGAGTGATATTCTGGGATGGAACCTCGCCAGGCTCAGCTTTGAAGGCCCCAAGTCGGAGTTGACGCTCACCTGTCACACCCAGCCCGCCATTCTCGTTCATAGCCATATCGCATGCACCCTGTTGTGTGAGCGCGGCTTCAGGCCTTCTCTCGCCCTGGGCCACAGCTTGGGGGAATACTCCGCTCTTATGGCGGCCGGGGCCTTCGATTTTCAGAAGGGTGTCGAGTTGGTGAAGAAAAGGGGCCGCTTCATGCACGAGGCCGTCCCGGCGGGCGGCGGCGCCATGGCGGCCTTGCTCGGCATCGAGAGAGAGGCGGCCGAAGCCATATGCGGGGAAGTGGAAGGCGTGGTGGAGGTTGCAAATTATAATGCCCCCGGCCAATATGTCTTGTCGGGAGACAAGGATGCGGTAGAATCCGCCGCTCGTTTGGCGACGGACAAAGGAGCCAGGAAGGCGGTGATGCTTCCGGTAGGAGCGCCCTTCCATTGCTCCTTGCTGAGTGAAGCTGCGGAGCGGATGAGTGAGGTGCTCGATGGAGCGGAGATAGGCGATCCTTCCATCCCCGTCTACGCGAACGTGACCGCTCGACCCGTTCGGGAGGGAAAACAGGCAAGAGAGTTGCTCAAACGGCAGATTCGCTCCGCCGTGCGCTGGGAAGACGCCGTGCGGGCGGCAGGTGAGGAAAAACCCGATGTGATGGTCGAACTGGGCCCCGGGAAAGTGCTCTCAGGATTGAACAGGCGGATATTGAGGGATATACCGGTGCACAATGTGGAAGATACACAGAGTCTGGAGAAAGCAGTTTCGGCCTTGGGAGAGTTCAACTGAATTTCATCCCCGTGTATGATGGTTGATGAGGACATTGAGCGGAAAAGAAAAAAGCAAGTCATCGAATTCGGATGAACGCCCCGCAGATGTGTAAATGCGTATCGGGTCTGGGTTCTTGTCGAAAGGACGACCCGGTACCGGTTTGACAGAAGGATTTTCGGAGGAATCGGCGTGACAGATGAAATCAAAGCACAAATCAAAGAAATCATTGTGGAACAGTTGAGCGTGGAGCCTGAAAAGGTGGTGCCGGAAGCTTCGTTTACCGATGATCTGGGAGCGGACTCGCTGGATACCGTAGAGCTCGTCATGGCGTTTGAGGAGAAATTCGGTATCGAAATACCTGATGAAGAAGCGGAAAAAATCTCCACGGTTCAGGATGCGTACGACTATATCGGCAAGGTGCCTGGAGATTAGAGAAACCCCGTTGGTCTGCAAATCTGAAGAGGAAGCATGAATAATCAAGATTTGGTGAAGTCGGATGTTCGGGTCGTCGTCACCGGGCTCGGATTGCTTACGCCGCTGGGCTTGTCGGTGGAGGAAAACTGGGAAGCCTTGATGCAGGGCCGCTCGGGCATCGGAAAAGTGTCGCGCTTTTCTCCGGATCGGATCGCCTCGCGGATTTGCGGCGAAATAAAAGGTTTCGAGCCCGAAAATTATATTTCCCGCAAAGAACTCAAGAAGATGGATACTTTCATCCAGTACGCTCTTGCGGCCTCTCAAATGGCCTTCGATGATGCTGGACTGGAAGCGCCGGACGAGGAAACGGCGCCGCGATACGGCACCATCATCGGTGTGGGTTTGGGCGGTTTGCCCGCCATCGAGGCCAACAAGGAATTAATACAAACCAGAGAGCCGACGCGCATCAGTCCCTTCTTCATCCCCATGTTGGTGGGGAACTTGGCCGCCGGCCAGATTTCGATACGCTGGGGACTGAAGGGGCCGAACATTTGCACGACCACGGCGTGCGCATCCGGGAATCACGCCATCGGGGACGCGATGAAGTGCATTCAGCGCGGCCTGGTGGATGTCATGGTGGCCGGTGGCAGTGAGTCTTGTATCACGGAGTTGGCCATGGCGGGATTTTGCGCGATGCGAGCGCTCAGCACGCGTAACGACGACCCCGAGGGGGCGAGTCGCCCTTTTGATACGGGCAGGGATGGATTCGTGATGGCGGAGGGGGCGGGCGTCATGATCTTGGAGCGCTATGAGCGCGCCGTGGCGCGGGGCGCGAAGATTTACGCCGAACTCAGTGGTTATGGCCTCACTTCCGACGCCCATCACATCACCTCTCCGGACCCCGGCGGTGACGGGGCGGCCCGCTGCATGGACATGGCGCTGAATGATGCGGGACTCAAGCCCGAGGAGGTGGATTACATCAACGCGCATGGCACATCCACCGGTGCGGGAGACAGACTCGAAACGACAGCCATCAAAAGAACATTCGGCGAGCATGCCTACAAACTGAGTGTCAGTTCCACGAAATCCATGACCGGACATCTTCTGGGTGCGGCGGGAGGCGTGGAATCGGTTTACACCATCCTGGCGCTCAAGAACCAGTGTATTCCTCCCACGATTAACCTGGACACTCCAGATCCGGAATGCGACCTCGACTATGTGCCCAACTCTGCCCGGAAAGCGGACATCGGCTGTGCCATCACAAACTCGTTCGGCTTCGGGGGAACCAACGCGTCGCTCTTATTCAGGAAAGCGGAAAGCAACGCAGCTTAGCAAGAGAGGCTCCCCCATCCACAGAAACGGGAAAGTCTCCGGTTTCGGTGCCAGGGGTGTTACCTTGGCCGAAATCGAAGCCGAGATCGGTTATTCGTTTTCGAACAGGGAACTTCTCGTCCGGGCCCTGACGCACCGCTCTTTTTCGCAAGAAAGTTCAATTCCCACTCTGGATAATGAGCGGCTGGAATTTTTGGGCGATGCCGTCTTGCAACTTATCGTGACGGAAAAGCTCTGGAAGGATTTTCCGACGGATGATGAGGGTGTTTTGACCCATATGCGTTCAGAACGGGTGAATGGCCGCTCTTTGGCGGGAATTTTCAGGCGCCGGGGGTTGGGCAATTTCCTTCGTTTGGGTAAGGGGGAGGAGAAAACGGGTGGCCGGCAAAAGCCCTCCATCCAGGCGGGAGCAGTCGAGGCGCTGGTCGGCGCCATATATCTCGATGCCGGTTACACCCGTTGCGTTCAGTGGGCGGAATCATGGTTCTGGGCTGCGGGCTTGAATGAAAAAGATGTCCTGTCCCAGGATTTCAAGAGCCAACTCCAGCGATTGGCTCAAAGAAATGGAAATAAGCCCCCCGGTTATCGTCTGGTTCGAGAGAGTGGTCCCGAGCACGAAAAAGAATTCGAAGTGGAAGTCCGCCTTGGTCGGAAGGTGCTGGGACGGGGGCAGGGCACGACCAAAAAGGCGGCCGAGCAAGTAGCTGCGAAAGAAGCGGTTCATAAGATTGAGGAAGCCTGGCAACCGTGAGTTTCCGGAATGCGATATTTTGCTTTACGAATGCAGGGGAATTCTGGTAAGTTATTGATTCCTGCCGCCCTGGTAGTGTCCTACACCGCCCCCTGATAATGAAAGTTCATCCGCCCGCCGAGGTGTTGAATTGCGATTCCAACGCTTGGAGATGCAGGGGTTCAAGTCTTTCGTTGAAAAGACCGTAATCGAAATTGGCGAGGGCCTTACGGCTGTGGTCGGGCCCAACGGGTGCGGCAAAAGCAATGTGTGTGACGCCGTCAGGTGGGTTCTGGGTGAGCAGGCTCCCAAGAACATGCGCTCGAAGAAGATGGAGGATGTCATCTTCAACGGCAGCGCCGAGCGCAAACAGCACGGGATGTCCGAGGTCTCGCTTACCGTCACCGATCTCAAGGGCGTGGTGACCTCTCCCGCGTTCAGGGATTTTGACGAGGTGGTGGTCACCCGCCGCCTGTATCGCTCGGGAGAAAGTGAATATCTCATCAATCGCAATCCTTGCCGCCTCAAGGACATCGTCGATTTGTTTCTCGATACCGGTGTTTCTCTCGATACTTTCTCCATCGTGGAGCAGGGCAAGATAGAAACCCTCGTGAACGCGAGACCCATGGACAGGCGCGTTCTGATTGAAGAAGCCGCCGGCATCATGAAATACAAGAGCAGGCGAAACGAAGCGTTGCGCAAACTGGAGCTTGCGCAGGCGAATCTGCTCCGTGTGGCCGACATCATGCGCGAGAAGGAATCCCGTCTCCGCTCCTTGCGACGCCAGGCGAGAAAGGCGACTTTTCATAAGGAATATCAAACCGAGGTTGCCGATCTTTCTCAAAGAATCATGGCGCTCGACTACCTGAAACATGTGGAAAAACTTGTTCCGGCGGAAAAAGCGTATGCTCGCGTCAAAGAAGAAGAGCAAACGGTGTCGGCGAAATTGTCTTCTCTCGAAGCCGAAAGGGAGAGCGGGCGTATTTTGCTGAGGGAGCGTTCAGAGGCTTTGGTGGAATCCCGCCAACGTGCGACGAAGTTGGAGGGGAGCCTGGAGCGTCTGGAGACTCGAATCGAGATGCTGAAGAACCATCTCGCGGAACTCGACGTGGACGATGAGCGCCGCGCGGAGGAAATCCGGACGCTCGACGTTGAAATCGCGGCCTTTGAAAATGAAAGAGTCGAGCTTGCCGCAACCCTCGAGATGCTCACGGAACAATCGCGCGTTGCGCGCCAGGAATATGACGTCAGCGCGGCGGAGTTGGCCGCCGTTCGCGAGAACCTGAAAGAATTCGAACGGGCGCTTGATGAGGCCAGGCGCGCCCAAGAGGAGGAAAGAGAGCGCTTGAGCGCGGCGCGTCAGCAAATCGCCTCGGTGGAATCGAGGCGCGAAGGACTGGCTGAATCCATGGAAAAAACCGGCGACGAGATCAAGGAGGTCAAGCGCCAACTCGAATCGACCCGAACCGACGCAGGTGGTGCGAGAAGCCGGCTGGAATCGCTGGTTGCATCTGAAGGCCAGGCGAAACTGGAACTTGAGCAGGCCATGTCTGAGTGTGCGCGGACTTCCGAGTTGGCGGCCCGCCATGAAGAATCCGTGGCTGGTGCGAAAGAATCGTTGATGGAGGCGCGCTCCGCCCTCTCCGCCTTGGAGGGTGTTTTGGGTTCCGGGGAGAGCGGAATCTCGGATGCGGAAGCGTTCAGAGCTTGTGGTGCTCAAGTTCTGGCGTCTTTCTCCGAAGTCATTCGTGTAGATCCGAAATTCGAAAAAGCCATCGAAACCGCCCTTGGGGACAAGTTGTTGGGCGTGGTCGTGAATACCCCCGGCGACGCGGTGGACGCGGTTCGCGCGCTGATGGGTTCGGAAGCCGGGCGAGGTGTAGCCCTGCCGATTGGAGTCGATGCCCAGCCGGGCGCCGTCGTCCCGTTGGGAGAGGGCGTTCTGGGCGCGGCGACGGATTTTGTTCGTTGTGACATGCGTTATCGCCATCTCGCTCAGTCGCTGCTCGGCAATGTTGTCGTGGTGGAAGACATCGATGCCGCGCAGGCGGCATGGTGCAACGGGCCCCAAGGCATCGTTTGCGTGACTTTGAATGGAGAAATTATCCATGCGAATGGTGTGGTGGAAGGCGGTTTGACCCGGAACGAGGGCCTTTTGGAGCGTTCGAGAAGGTGTGAGGAAATGCGCCTGAAGGTTGAGCATTTTGAGGCGCAACTTCGTGAATTGGAGCCGATTTCCCGGAAATTGAGCGGGCAACTCGCGAAAGCGGAGCAAAGAAGCCGCCATGCGACCGAGGCGTATCAGCGGGCTGAGGTGATGCGCGTGGAGGCGGAGGGAGCCCTCCGGGCAGCGGAAGGCAGGCACGAAGAGTTGAATACACGGCTGGCCACGCTCGAAGCTGCGCAAAAGCAAATACGCGATGAGCAGACGCGTCTCATGGAGGCTCTCCAAACGGTCAAGGACGAAAGCCTTGGTTTGGAAGAAACAATTCGGGAATTCAGCTTGCGTATCCACGAAATCGAGAAAAAGGTGAGCGGCGCCGGCCTGCGGTACTCGGAGGTGGAAGCGCGTGTGACGGACAAGAAAGTCGCCTTGACGGAAATCAACGGGCAGGTGGCCGGCGGCCAGGCCGAAGTCCAGCGGATAGAAGACGGGATATCCCAGAATGCGGCTCGCAAGACTCGCAGGGAAGAAGAGCAGCGCGAATCGAGAGAAAAAAGAGAGCGTCTTCAGGAGAGCGTTGCGCAGAGCGAAGAGGGAATACTCGCTCTTCAGGATGAAAAAGCGGATGTTACAGCCGAATTGGCGGAGCGTGATCGCGTTTTACAGGAGATGCAATCGCGCGATGAGGAACTGGCGGATTCGATTCGCGATATGAAAACCAGAGCCTCTCTTCTGAGCGATGAAGTTCGAGCGGCGGCGGAGCGGCGGACGACGCTTCGCGTGCAACGGGAAACTATGAAGGAATCCGCCGAAGCGGAATATCAGGTGAATCTCGAGGAGACGGCGGAGAACTGGCGGGAAGAACTTCCCCGGTACCAAGAGATTGTGAATCGCCTGGAGATGCTGAACCAAAGGCTTTGCAAGATGGGTGAGGTGAACCCTCTGGCCGCGCAGGAATACGATGAAATCAACCAGGAATATGTGTTTTTGCAGGAACAACAGCAGGATCTCGAAAACTCCATCGCCGACCTCCACGCTACGATCGAGAAGTTGAACAAGACGACGAAATCCCGCTTCCTGGCGGCGTTCGAGGAGGTGGGTAGCGCCTTTTCGGACATTTTCGGACGTCTTTTCCAGGGAGGGGAGGCGCGCATGTTCCTGCTTGATCCGGATGACCCGCTGGAGACGGGCGTCGACATCGAGGTGAGACCACCGGGCAAGCGTCCTTCGAACATCATGCTCCTCTCCGCCGGGGAGAAAGCGCTCACCGCCATTTCTCTTTTGTTCGCGGTCTTCAGCGTCCGGCCGAGTCCGTTTTGTATCCTCGACGAGGTGGACGCCACCCTCGATGACGCCAACGTCGGACGTTTTCGCGAAGTACTGGCCGAACTCGAGGATAGAAGCCAGTTCATCATCATCACCCATAACAAAAAGACCATGTCGTACGCGAATCACCTCTACGGCGTTACGCAAAGAGAAAAAGGCGTTTCAGAAATCGTCTCGGTAAAGTTGAGCCGCGAGGATGAGAGGGTAAACGGCGTAGGAGAAGCGGTGCTGGAAACGAGTGTGTCGTAGCATCGTCCCGTACATTCACGAAAGGTCTCGTTGAAGATGACCCCGGCGCACTGTCGCCGGGGTTCGTTTGTTTGGCGCAGGTCGAGGAAAGCCCTTTGATGTCTGGTTCCGGGCAGCAGAAAAATTCAGAGAGAGATAGCGGCGCAAAAGGCTGGTTCGGCAGATTGCGTGACGGCCTCTCGAAGACGAGAGGTGGTTTTCTCGCGCAAGTGAAGGGTTTGGTCGCGGGACGCATCGATGAGGATACGCTCGAGGAGTTGGAAGAAGTTCTCTACATGGCGGATTTGGGTCCCTCTCTCGTCGAGTCGCTGCTGGGGAAATTGAAAGCGGGGCAGGGCGCGGGGTCGGACCCGCAGACGCGCGTTCAGGAAATCATGCGCTCTTGTCTTGAAAACCCTGAATCCCCGCCTGCGTTTGCGCCGAAGGAGCCTGCGGCGGACGAGCCCAGAATCATTTTTCTGGTGGGCGTCAACGGCGTGGGCAAGACGACGACGGCCGGCAAGCTCGCATCGCGGTATTCCGCCGAAAAACTTAAAGTTATGCTCGCGGCGGGGGATACGTTCCGGGCCGCAGCCGGTGAGCAGTTGACGGCATGGGCCGAGCGGAGCGGATGCGAAATCATCCGCCACAAAGAGGGAGCGGATTCGTCCGCCGTGGTGTACGACGCCGTTCAGGCGGCGAAGGCGCGCGGCGCCGATGTGTTGCTCGTGGATACGGCGGGGCGCTTGCACACGAAACACAATCTCATGGAGGAACTCAAAAAGCTCAGGCGCGTCACGGGGCGCCTCGTTGACACGGCGCCCCATGAGGTGCTGCTCGTATTGGACGCGACATCCGGGCAGAACGTCCTCTCCCAGGTGCGGGAATTCGCCCCGGCCCTGGGCGTGACGGGCCTGGTGCTCACCAAGCTCGACGGCACGGCCAAGGGCGGCGTGGCGCTGGGCGCCACTTACGAGAGCGGCATACCGATAAGGTACGTCGGCGTGGGTGAGGCGGCGGAAGACCTCATCGATTTCGACGCGGATGCCTTCATCGAGGCGATCTTCGGCGGGTAGCGCCTCCGAACGCCCGCCCGGGGGATTATCATCCCCGCAAATCCCCCGCATTTGCCCGCATTTGGCGTTACCGGGCTTGGACCCGTGCGGGGCAGAATCGGGCGCGCGAACGGGAGGAGTTCCGATGGACCTGGGCAGGAAGGATTTGGAAAAAGCAAAGCGAACGGACCCGGCGTTTTCCGCGCGATGGGAATTCCTGAAAAATACGATAAATATCGATAAATTGACGGGGTTTTCCTGTAAATTTCTGACTATGCAAATGACTGTAATCAAAAGGGTTATCATATAAATCTTAGCGCCGCGCACTCAGATCCGGCGGTGAAAAAAGTTTTTCAGGCGCCACCGCATTTGCCCGCAACTGCCCGCATCTGCGCGCCGAACGAGCCGGTCGGCTTCCCGAGCATACCGGAGTCCGCTCAATCCGCGCAGGCGGGGAATGCGGGACAAATACGCGCCTCGCATGATGCGGGTGGGGCGGTCGTTTTTCGGGATGCGCCGGCGCGTCAGGCGTCGCCGACGACGACGAGGAGGTCCTTGGTGTCGACCGTGGTGCCGACCGGCGCGACGACCTTCTCGATAACGCCGCCGCGTTCGGCGCGGATGACGGTTTCCATCTTCATCGCCTCGATCGCCACCAGCACGTCGCCCTCATCGACCGCCTCGCCCTCATGGAAGAACACCTTGGTCACCATCCCCGGCATCGGCGCGCCGAGGTGGCCGGGGTCGCCTTCCTCGGCCTTGGGCAGCGCCGTGGCTGCCGCGGCGGCGCTGCGGTCGGCGATGCGCACCGTCCGGGGCTGCCCGTTCAGCTCGAAGAAGACCGTGCATTCGCCCTTGCTGTCGGTCTCGCTGCGCGCGAGATAGCGGATGAACAGGGTGCGCCCGCGCTCGATGTCGACGGCGACCTCCTCGCCCGGCTCCATGCCGTAGAAATACACCGGCGTGGGCAGAACGCTGACGTCGCCGTATTGGCGCCGCGCGGCCGCGTAGTCGGTGAAAACCTGCGGGTACATGAGCCAGGAGGCGAACTCGGCGTCGCTGATCGGGCGCCGGGCGTCCTTTTCGGCCTCCTCGCGGGAGGCCTCGAGATCGGCGTCGGGCAGCACCGAACCGGGCCGCACGGTGATCGGCTCTCTGTCTTTGAGTATCTTCTCCTGCAGGGCGCGCGGGAAGCCGCCGTGCGGCTGCCCCAGTTCGCCCGCGAACAGCGAGACCACCGATTCGGGGAAGGCGATCTCGCGCTCGGGGTCGGCCACGTCCTCGGGCGTCAACCCGCCCGTCACCATCATCAGCGCCATGTCGCCGACCACCTTCGAAGACGGCGTGACCTTCACGATGTCGCCGAACATCCGGTTGACCTCGGCGAAGGCCCGCGAGACCTCCGGCCAGCGCTGGTTGTCGATGCCCAGCGCGCGCGCCTGCTCGCGCAGGTTGGTGTACTGGCCGCCCGGGATTCCGTGGTTGTAGACGTCCGACGTGCCCGCGCGGAACTCGCTCTCGAAGGCGCGGTATTGGTTGCGCACCTGCTCCCAGTAGGTGGACATCGTCATCACCGTATCGGCGTCGATTCCGGGGTCGCGCTCGGAGTGGCGCAAGGCCGCGGTGATCGAGCCGAAGCTCGGCTGCGATGTGAGCCCGCTCATCGAATCCATCGCCGCATCCACCGCGTCGACCCCGGCCTCGGCGGCGGCGAGCACGCTGGCCGCTGAAATCCCGCTGGTGTCGTGGGTGTGGAAGTGGATGGGGATGCCGATCTCCCCCTTTAAGGTCTCGACGAGGAGTCGGGCCGCCGCGGGCTTGCACAGGCCCGCCATGTCCTTGAGCCCCAGGATGTGGGCGCCCGCGTCCTCGAGCTCGCGGGCGAGCGCGACGTAGTATTTGAGGTCGTACTTGGTGAGGCCCGGGTCGGTGATGTCGCCGGTGTAGCAGATCGCCGCCTCGCAGAGCTTGCCGGTCTCCAGCACGGCGTCCATCGCCGGGCGCATGTTCTCGACCCAGTTGAGCGAATCGAAGATGCGGAAGATGTCGACCCCGTTCTCGGCCGACTGCTGTACGAAATAGCGCACCACGTTGTCGGGATAGGTGGTGTAGCCGACGCCGTTCGACGCGCGCAGCAGCATCTGGGTCAGGAGGTTGGGCATCGCGGCGCGCAGCCGCTCCAGCCACGCCCAGGGGCATTCGTTCAGAAAGCGCATCGCCACGTCGAAGGTCGCGCCGCCCCAGCATTCGACCGAGAAAAGCTGCGGCAGCAGCCGCGCATAGGCCGGCGCGACCGCGATGAGGTCGTAGCTCCGGACCCGCGTCGCCAGCAAGGATTGGTGCGCGTCCCGGAACGTGGTGTCGGTCATCAGCACCCGATCCTGATCGAGCATCCACCGGGCGAAAGCCTCAGGGCCGAGCTCATCGAGCAACTGGCGCGAACCGTCCGGAATATCGACGCCGACCGCTTCGGGCGCGCTCGGAATCAGGCGCGTCGGCGGTTCGGGCCGTCCCTCGACGGCGGCGTTGCCGTTCACGATCACCTCTCCCAGATAGCGCAGCAGCCGGGTCGCGCGGTCGCGTCTGTAGGCGAAGGTGAACAGCTCGGGCGTCTCGTCGACGAAGCGCGTCGTGCAGGCGCCCTCGAGGAACTGCGGATGACCGATGACGTTCTCCAGAAAGGCGAGATTGGTGGCGACGCCGCGGATGCGGAATTCGACAATCGCCCGCCTCATCCGCCGGATCGCCTCTTCGAACGTCGGCGCCCAGGCTGTCACCTTCTCGAGCAGCGAGTCGTAATACGGCGTGATCCGCGCGCCCGAATAGGCGGTGCCGCCGTCCAGCCGCACGCCGAACCCGGTGGCGCCGCGGTAGGCGGTGAGCACGCCGTAATCGGGGATGAAATTGTTCTCTGGGTCCTCGGTGGTCACCCGGCATTGCATGGCGTGGCCGTTCACCCGAATCTCGTCCTGGTTCGGGATGCCGCTCTCGGGCGCGCCGATGGCAGCTCCGCCTGCGATGCGGATCTGCGCCTGCACGAGGTCGACGCCGGTCACCACCTCGGTGACCGTGTGCTCGACCTGGATGCGGGGATTGACTTCGATGAAGTGGAACGAGCCCGTGTCGTCGTCGACCAGGAACTCGACGGTGCCGGCGTTGTTGTAGCCCACCGCGCGGCCGATCTTGAGTGCGCTCTCGTGGATCGCCGAGCGAGTCGCCGCATCGAGATAGTGCGCCGGCGCTTGCTCGACGATCTTCTGGTTGCGCCGCTGCACCGAGCAGTCCCGCTCGTGAAGGTGCACCAGATTGCCGTGATTGTCGCCGAGAATCTGGACCTCGACGTGGCGCGCGCGGCGAATCAGTTTTTCGAGATAGACCTCGTCGTTGCCGAACGCCGCCAGGCACTCGCGCCGCGCGGCCTCGACCTCGTCGGCGAACTCGGCTTCGCTCTCGATCGTGCGCATGCCGCGTCCGCCGCCGCCCCAGCTCGCCTTGAGCATGACGGGGAAACCGACTTCGCGGGCGAGGCGCGCGGCCTCCTCGGGGTCGCGGGGGAGCGGGCCGGTCGCCGGAACCACCGGAACGCCCGCCGACACCGCAAGCTCGCGCGCCGCCACCTTGTTGCCGAGTGCGCGCAGGATATCGGGACTCGGGCCGACGAAGGCGACGCCCGCGTTCGCGCAGGCCTCGGCGAAGTCGGGGTTTTCGGCCATGAAACCGTAGCCGGGGTGGATTGCGTCGGCGGCGTTCTCGCGCGCGACGCGTATCACCTCCTCGATGCTGAGATAGGCCTCGATCGGGCCCATCCCCCGGCCCACCAGGTAGGCCTCATCCGCCTTGAAGCGGTGCAGGGCGAAGCGGTCTTCTTGTGAATAGATAGCGATCGTCTCGATCCCGAGCTCGACCGAGGCGCGAAACACGCGGATGGCGATTTCGCTCCGGTTGGCGACCAGGATCCGTCGGAAATTGGTTTGCGGCTGGTTAATCATCACGCTCCTCGTGCGTTCTCGCGGAACTTCCGTCCACAGGGTGAAAGGCCATGTCGTCGATATGTTTCAATTTTCATGATACGGGGTTGTTGAAAAACCCCCTTCTCACTCGGAATTCACACCCCACCGGCGCGTCTGCGTCTTAACCGCCGCTCAGTATCGCCGGGAGGCGGGATTTTCGGGCGCAAGGCTCCGAAGGTTCCGTCCCCTCCACGAAGGCTTCCGTTATCGGCTCCCCCTCGCACCAGGCCGAGGGCAGTTGACCGGAGCGCGAATCCACCTGCACCAGGGTGATGCCCGGCGGCGGTTCGGGAGTGCGAACTTCCGATTCCCTGCCTTCGAGCCAGCCTTTCATCGCCTCGACCCAGATGGGCAAGGCCGCGCCTCCGCCCGAAGCCCGGTAGCCCATGTGCTTGTTGTCGTCACGGCCCACCCATACGCCCAGCACGAGGTCTTCGGAGAAGCCGATGAACCATGCGTCGCGGTACTCGTTCGTGGTGCCTGTTTTCCCGGCGAGAAACGCGCCGATCTTCTTGGCCTTTTTTCCCGTCCCGTTCGTGATGACGCCGCGCAGCAGCATTTTCATTTGATAGGCCGTCTCGGGCGCGATGGCGAGGTGCGTCGTGGGAACGTTCTCCTCCAGCACCCGGTTTCTCCCGTCGGTGACTTTCGTGATCTCGTAGGGCCGCGCATACACGCCCCGCGCCGCGAACGGAATGTAGGAAGCCGTGAACTGGTATGGCGTCACCTCGATGGAGCCGAGCGCGAGCGAAAGATACGGGTTCATTTTCGAGCGGATGCCGAGTCGATGCGCGAACGTGATCGCCTTTTGCGGGCCCATCTGGTCGAGAAGCTTGATGGTGGCCAGGTTGAGGGACGACTCCAGGGCTCTTCTCATGGTGACGGGGCCGTAGAACTTGTTGGTGTAGTTTCTGGGTTTCCAGTCCTTGCGCGTCCCCGGCATCCGGCGGACGAAGGGGGTATCCATGAGAATGTGCGTGGGCGCGTAGCCCTGGGACAGGGCCGTCCCCATGACGATGGGCTTGAAAGCCGAACCCGGCTGGCGCCGCGCCTGCGTGGCGCGGTTGAACGGGAAGCGGCGGAAGTTGGTTCCACCCGTCAGGGCGCGGAGCGCTCCGCTCCTGGCGTCGAACGCGATGACGGCGCCTTGCACGGTCTCCTGCCATTCCAGAAAGAGTTTTTTCGCGGCGCGATCCACCTTGACCACGCGCCCCAGAAGCAGGTCGCCTTCCCGGAGCCTTTTGGGGTCGATGTGTCCGGGCACGGGCATCTCCGCCTCGTAATCCCCGATGATTCCGCTCACCATGTTGCCCGCGATGTCCAGAATGTGGAACTGGAATCCATTCCCCAATCGCGGCGGCCTCTTGATTTCCTCTCCGGGACTCTTGAATCCGCGTCTCTTGTTAATCTTCTCGATCCCGTTCAAGAGCGCTTCGTGAGCAATCTTCTGCAAGTCGATATCGACCGTCGTATGGATTTGAAGACCGCTTTTGTAGAGGGATTGCCCGAATCTGCGGCTCAGGCCCAAGCGTGTTTTTTCGATGAAGTAGGCGGCCTCCGGTACGATATTGGCTACCCGGGGGATCACTTCGACCGGCGCTTCGCGGGCGGATTTCGCCTGCTCTTCGGTGATGAAGCCCGAAGCACGCATTCTCTTGATGACCAGGTTGCGTCGATTCAGCGCTTTCTCGGGATTGGTTTTGGGATTGAATCGCGTGGGCGCCTTGGGCAGCCCCGCAATCATGGCGGATTCGGCCAGGGTGAGTTGAGCGACCGTTTTTCCGAAATAGATCCGGGCCGCCGCCTGCACCCCGTACGCCCCGCTGCCGAGATATATTTGATTCATGTAGAATTCGAGTATTTCATCCTTCGTGAAGCGCCGCTCGATCTCCAGGGCCAGGAGGGCTTCCCGGATTTTCCGCTTGAGTTTTCTCTCGGGCGTCAGGAAGAGGACTTTCGCCAACTGCTGGGTAATGGTGCTGCCGCCCTGCACGAATTGGCCCGCGCTCAGGTTTTTGATGAACGCCCGGAAAATATCGGGATAGCTGACGCCCGGGTGGTCATAGAAGCGGCTGTCTTCTATCGCCAGGAACGCCTGGCGCAGCGTGGTGGGGATTTGCCTCAAAGGGATGGGCTTTCTTCTCTCTTGGTACAGTTCCGCGAGCAATTCGCCTCCGCGGGCGTAAATGCGCGTGATGGTGTTGGGTTTGTAGTTGTGGAGACGCTCGAGTTCGGGAAAATCGTATAGATAGGTGAAGCTCGCGCCGACACCCATGCCGCATACAATAGCCAAGGCGCATAGTATCAGCAGGGTTGTTTTTCCGCGTCCGGAACGGGGCAACAACGGGGCGATCCTCTTGGGGAAGGCGAATTTTCGAAGCGTCTCTCCGCATTTTGCGGAGATCATCAATTATAAGTTTGCCGTGCCGTTTTCGCAATATCCGAAAAAAGCGATCGCTCGTTGACAAGGACAGGCGGGGTCGACATAAAGGGATACGCAAATCGTGTTTGTATCCCGTCGCCCACTTGTCTCAAGGGGAGCGCATAGGGTGTTCGAACAATCGCGTGTTTTGGTGCTCAATCAGACGTATGAGCCGATAAACGTCTGCAACGCTCGTCGTGCGATCCGCATGATGATCAACGGAAAAGCGGATACAGTGGAAACGAACGGCCTGCTCGTCCGCAGCGAGGCGATGGAGTTTCACCTGCCCGCCGTCATACGGCTGAGAACGTATGTTTACGTCCCGCGGCGAAGCCAGGTTCCGTTCAGCAAAAAGAACGTGATGCGCCGCGACGAGAATACCTGTCAGTATTGCGGGGCGAAAGGCGGGTATTTGACGGTGGATCACGTTTTGCCGCGCTCGCGCGGCGGCCGTTCCACGTGGGAGAACGTGGTTTGCAGTTGCCGGAAATGCAATGCGAAAAAAGGGGACCGCACGCCGGACGAGGCCAGACTGAAACTGAAAAAGCAGCCCCATAAACCGAAATCCTTCATATTCCATCACCTGAATTATCGGTTTCCCCGTGCAGTGCAGCAAGTATGGGAAAAATACCTTCAACCCACGCCTCTCGCCTGACCCGCAAGGTTTATTGGTCTTCCTTTATCCGCTAAAATTTCATCCGCTCGTTGTTTCGAGACGCCTGACTCGGGAGCAGAGGACCCTTCATGAGTAGCTTCGAACTGAACTCGAAATTCTCCCCCACGGGCGATCAGCCCGAGGCGATAGACGCCATTGTGCGCCAGTTCGAAGAGGGCCAGAACCATCAGGTTCTTCTGGGCGTCACCGGCTCCGGCAAGACGTTCACGGTGGCGAACGTCATCGCGCGGCTGGGGAAACCCACGCTCGTCATCGCTCACAACAAAACCCTGGCCGCGCAGCTTTACAACGAATTCAAGGGTTTTTTCCCGAACAACGCGGTCGAGTATTTCGTCAGCTATTACGACTACTATCAGCCCGAAGCCTACGTCCCCACCACGGATACGTTCATCGAAAAAGACGCCTCCATCAACGACGAGCTCGACTGCCTGCGCCACGCGGCCACGCGCTCCGCATTGATGCGAGACGACGTCATCGTGGTGGCGAGCGTGAGTTCCATCTACGGTCTGGGCTCGCCGGCCGACTATTTCGATCTGCACATCGATATTTCCGTCGGCATGGAAATGGATCGCGAGGAACTGCTCACGCAACTGGTGCGGATTCAGTACCGGCGTTCGGACGCGGCTTTGCGCCGCGCCTCTTTTCGCGCGCGCGGCGACGTCGTCGAGATTCTGCCCGCCCACGAGGAGGAGCAGGCGATTCGCGTCGAGTTCTTCGGCGACGAGATCGACTCCATCACGGAAATCGAGCCGTTGCGCGGAATCGTTTTGAGAAGACTCGACCGGGTGGAGATTTACCCCAACAGCCACTACATCACACCCGAGGAGAGGCTCTCCACCGCCATTGAGGCCATTCAGAAGGAATTGTGGGAGCACGTGGCGGAGTTGAACGCGCAGGACAAATCTTTTGAGGCGCAGCGCCTGCAGCAGCGAACCTTACAAGACATCGAGATGCTCCGGGAAGTCGGGTATTGCCACGGGGTGGAGAACTACAGCCTCCACCTCGACGGGCGCCTGACGGGCGAGCCGCCCGCGACCCTGTTCTCGTATTTCTCGCGCGATCATCTGGTGGTGATAGACGAGAGCCACCAGAGCATCCCCCAGTTGCGGGGAATGTACCGGGGCGACCGCTCGCGCAAGGAAACCCTGGTGTCTTACGGCTTCAGGCTGCCGTCGGCCCTGGACAATCGCCCGCTCGAGATGAGCGAGTTCGAGGCGAACCTCAAGAACACGATCTACGTTTCGGCGACTCCCGGACCCTATGAACTGGAAAAGAGCGAGGGGCTGGTGGTGGAGCAGTTGCTAAGGCCCACCGGCCTGGTCGACCCGCCGGTGGAGGTTCGGCCCGTGCAGGGGCAGGTGGATGACTTGCTGGCCGAGGTGCGCCAGGTGGCGGCGAAGGGGGACCGCGCCCTCGTCACCACCCTGACGAAGAGATTCTCCGAGGATTTGACGGAATACTACGAGGATTTGGGCGTTCGGGTTCGCTACATGCACAGCGACATCGACGCGCTCGAACGGGTGCGGATCATCCGCGACCTGCGATCGGGCGTTTTCGACGTGCTGATCGGCATCAATCTGCTGCGCGAGGGGCTGGATTTGCCCGAAGTCGCACTCGTCGCCATATTCGACGCGGACAAGGAAGGTTTCCTGCGCTCGGAAACTTCTCTGATCCAGACCTCGGGCCGGGCGGCGAGGCACGTGGGCGGTCGGGTCATCATGTATGCGGACCGCATTACCGACAGCATGCGCCGCGCCCTGGACGAGATGGACAGAAGAAGAAGCATCCAGATCGCCTACAACGAGGCGAACGGTATCGTCCCCCGCTCCATCAGCCGCAGGATGGACGAGCTTCTCGAAGCCTCCGCCGTGGGAGGCGCCGGCGACGCCTTCTCGTGGGAAGAGGGGGACGCGCCGGAATTCTCGGAACTCGACGCGGCGACGCTGGAAGAGCTTCGCGCCCGGATGCACGAGGCGGCCCAGAAGCTCGAATTCGAACGCGCTGCCGAGATTCGCGACAAGATCCTCGCCATCGAGCGCCGGCAACTCGGCCTCAAGCCCTCCAATATCGTGTCATGAGCGATTCCGTCCTTTCCCCAAGCTCCGTTTCCGTGGAAGAGGACCGCTCGTTTTTGAAATCCTTGCCCGAAAAACCGGGGATTTACATTTTCAGGAACCGCGCGGGGGACGTGCTCTACGTCGGCAAGGCCTTGCGCCTGAGAAGCCGGGTGCGCAGCTACTTCGCCAAGAGGACCGGCCGAGGCCCCTGGATTCAGAAGATGGTGGAGGAATCCTCCACGCTAGAGCACATCGTGACGGCCAATGAAATCGAGGCGCTCATCCTGGAGAGCAACTATGTCAAGAAGCACAAGCCCCGCCACAACGTCCTTTTGCGCGACGACAAGCATTTTCCCTACATGAAGCTGAGCACGGGTGAGGACTACCCGCGCCTGAGCATCGTCCGCCGCCCCGCGGGAGACGGCGATTCCTACCTGGGACCCTTCCCCTCGGCGAGCAGCCTGCGGCGCACGATCCGCTTCTTGCAGAAGACGTTTCACATCAGGCCCTGCACGGGTGGGCTTGAGGACAAGACGGCGAAGCGGTGCATCTATTTCCAGATGGGCCAGTGCCTGGGGCCCTGCGACGATCTTCAAAGCAAAGATGCGTACAGGGGCGGCGTCGACGACGCGCTTGATTTCCTCAAGGGGAAGAACCAGGAACTGGTTCGGAGGCTCAGGAAGCAGATGAAGGAATACTCCGAAGATTTGCAATACGAGGCCGCCGCGAAGGTGCGGGATCAGATACAGGGCATCGAGCACGTCACCGAGCGGCAGACCATGCTTTCGGTGAAGGGGGGCGATCAGGACGTGCTCGGCTGCCACCGCGAGGAAGAGAAGGCGACGTTCCGCCTGTTTTTCATCAGGGGCGGCAGGCTGCTGGGCGACCAGGGGTTCCAGGTGGCCGCCCGCGAAGGCGTTCCCGACGGAGAGGTCGTCTCCGCGTTCGTGAAGCAGTATTACGGGGACAAGACGTTTTTCCCCGATGAAGTGCTCCTGCCCTCCGCCGTGGGCGACGCTTCGCTCATCGGGGA
Organism: bacterium; assembly: GCA_965204535.1. Lineage (GTDB taxonomy): Bacteria > UBA8248 > UBA8248 > UBA8248 > UBA8248 > Bin107. The sequence continues at coordinate 400,997 of OZ241996.1, forward strand.
GTGGCTGTCCGGAAAGCGGGGCAAAAAGGTGTCCGTTTTTCATCCCCGCCGGGGAAACAAGCGCCGGCTGGTGGAGATGGCGAGCGAAAACGCATCGCACGCCCGGGAGCAGGAAAACGCCTTGCTCAGCAAGGAGCAGCAGACGCTCGAGGAAATCCGCCGGGCGCTGGGACTCGAAGAGTTGCCGGTGCGGATTGAGGCGTTCGACGTGTCGAACCTGCAGGGGAGCAATATCGTCGGCGCGAGCGTCATGTTCCAGGACGGGCGCCCGCTCAAGGACGGCTACCGCCGCTACAAGATCAGAAGCGTGGCGGAATCGCCGGATGATTATTCCTCCATGCGCGAGATCGTGTTCAGGCGTCTGGAGCGTCTGGTGAACGAGGGAGGCGAGATGCCCGACCTTCTGCTGATAGACGGCGGGAAGGGGCAGCTCTCATCGGCCGCTTCGGCTTTGGAAGAACTCGGGCTTGCGGATGTGGCGCTCTGCGCGATCGCGAAGGGCAGGAGTTCCGAGAACCCCGAAGCGCAGGACGTGGTTTTCCTGCCGGGCCAGTCGGACCCCGTTCAATTGAAAGAGGGAAGCGCGCCCAAGCTCATGCTCCAGAAAATCCGCGACGAGGTGCACCGCTTCGTCCTGACGTTCCACCGGACGCGCCGCAGGCGCACCGGGATCAGGAGCGGCCTCGATGACGTGCCGGGTCTCGGCCCCAAGCGCAGGCGTGCGCTCCTGAGAACCTTCGGGAGCCTGCGGGGCGTTCTGGAGGCGAGCGATCTCAAGCTCCTCGAAGTGGAGGGCATCACGCCGAACCTCGTCGCCGCCTTGCGGGAAAAACTCGGAGGCGAGGGCGCGTTGGTCGAAGAACCCGGGAAGAGTGCTCCCCGGAGGAGCGAATCTTGAAAGCGAAAGACATCGGCTATTCCATATTCTCGGGCCTTTTGGTGGCGTCCCTGTTCCCGCCGTTTCGCTTCGAGATGCTGGCCTGGATCGCGCTCGTTCCCCTTTTATGGGTGCTCGAAGGGAAGAAACCGCACGAAGCGTTCACCCTGGGGCTGGTGAGCGGTCTGGTTTCCTTCGGGATCATCATCTGGTGGGTCAAGATTTCCATGGCCACCTACGGGGGGCTTCCGGCGTCGCTCGCATGGCTGATCACCGCCGTCCTCGCGCTCTATCTGGCGCTCTACCCGGCGCTGTTCGCATTTTGCATGGTGCGCATCCATGCGGGCGGCTCCGTTCTCACTTTCCTCCTCGCGCCGCCGCTGTGGGTCTCCCTGGAGCTTTTGCGCGCCTATTTCATGACCGGCTTCCCGTGGGCGCTGCTGGGATACAGTCAGTACCGTCATCTGCATATCATCCAAATCGCCGATCTGGCGGGCGTATACGGCGTGTCGTTCTTCATCGTGTTCGTGAACGCGGCGATCTGGCATTTCTTCCGTTTTCCCCGGAAAGCGCCCTTCGCCCTCGTCATCAGCGTCTCGCTCGCCGCGGCGTTCGTGTGGGGCTATGGATACCTGCGGCTCCATGAGGTGCCGCTTGAGACGCGAGGCGAGTCGCGCGCGATGGGCATCGTACAAGGCAACGTCGATCAGTCCGTGAAATGGTCTCCCAAGTGGCGGAAGGGTATTCTCGAGAAGATGGGAAGGCTGACGAAGGATTTGAGAGGGCGTTTCCCGGAAGATGAATCGACCGCTCCCCCCCTCATCGTCTGGCCGGAGGCGGCGGCGCCCCTTGTTTACGGAAGACACGCATCCGAACAAAAGTATCTCCGCGACATCGCGAAGGACGCGAACTCCCACTTGCTCTTCGGCGTCCTCGGGAGGCGTGAGGTGAAACAAGGCCCCAAATTGACGAATTCGGCCTATCTCTTAAACCCGGAGGGCACCGAATCCGGCCGCTACGACAAGATGCACCTGCTGCCCTTCGGCGAATATGTCCCGCTTGGCAAGTTACTGTTTTTCGTGAAAAAACTCGTGCCGGTCATCGGCGCGTTCAGACCCGGGGATCGGCCCGAGATATTCGACGCCGCGCAGGGGAAATTTGGCGTCTTGATTTGTTTCGAGGTGATTTTCCCCCGCGTGGTGCGGCGGATGAAAGATGCGCAGTTTCTCGTCAACATCACGAACGATGCGTGGTTCGGAAAGACGGCGGCTTCCGAGCAGCATCTCTCGATGGTGGCGTTTCGGGCGGTGGAATTCCGGATGCCGATCGTCCGCTCGGCCAACACGGGAATCAGCGCGCTCATCGACCCCACCGGAGCGATTCGGGTCAGAAGCCCCCTGTTTGAGGAGTGGGTGCACGCCGATGTCATATCGCTGAAAAAAGATCGTCCCAGCTTATACGCCCGGGTGGGGGATATGTTCGCCTATATCTGTGTTTTCTTCTCCTTGGCGGCGGTTTTGTTGTTTCGCTCCAGACGGGGCTCTCGGATGTGATATGATGACTGGAACCGCCCGGTTGGACTCCGTGCCGAGGGGTCATGAAGTTCGAATTCGAAAGATTGGAGATGTAGATGGAAGAGTTATGCAGGAAATGTGAGCAACTGGAGGCGCGCCTCCTTGAACTGCGAGGGCGGCTTTGACCTCGATCGATTGGAGGCGGAGTGCGCCAGGCTCGATAAAATCGCCGGTGAAGAGGATTTCTGGAACGACCCCGAAGCCGCCCAGAACACGCTGAGAAAGCGCGCTTCGCTTGAAAAGACGATCCGCAACTGGGAAAACCTCAGCGGGAGACTCAACGAGCAGAAAGAGCTTCTCCAGCTTCTCCAGATGGAAGAAACGTCCGAATCGGAACTCCTGAGCGATATCGAAAAAGCGCTTTCCTCCCTTTTCCGGGAGATCGAACGCCTGGAGTTCCACCTGGTCATGGATTCCGAGGAGGACAGGGCCAACGCCATTTTCTCCGTGAACGCAGGCGCAGGCGGCGTGGAGAGCCAGGATTGGGCCGAAATGCTCTTGCGCATGTACACGAGATGGGCGGAGGAGAAGGGGTATCAGGCGCGCCTCGTTTCCATACTCGGAGGGGAGGAGGCGGGCATCAAGAACGCTACCCTGATCATCCAGGGGGATTATGCTTACGGGTATCTTCGGGCGGAAGTCGGCGTGCATCGTCTCATCAGGATTTCACCTTTCGACGCCAGCGCGAAGAGGCACACCTCTTTCGCTTCCGTGGACGTCGTTCCCGAAGTGTCGGATGACGTGGAAGTCGAAATAGACGAGAACGATTTGCGGGTCGACGTGTTCAGGAGTTCGGGCGCCGGCGGTCAGCACGTGAACACCACGGACTCCGCGGTGCGGATTACGCACTTGCCCACGGGCATCGTGGTCTCATGCCAGAACGAGAGAAGCCAGCACAAGAATCGCGCGACGGCCATGAAGCTGCTGCGCGGCCAGTTGTACGAGATGGAGAAAAGAAAGCGCGACGAGGAGAAAGAGGCGCAACACGCCATGAAAAAGACCATCGGGTTCGGGAGCCAGATTCGTTCTTACACCCTGCACCCCTACCGGATGGTGAAGGATCATCGAACGGACGTGGAGCGCTCGGACGTGAACGCCGTATTGGACGGGAATATCGACGCGTTCATTGACGCCTATCTCCTCTCGTTGATACAGGAGAAGGCGGACACGCGCGATTAATCGCCGCCGGTCGAGGCGAATGGGGAAATCACGGTTTTATGAACGCAGAAAGAGAGCATGGGAGGAACGCCCCCGTGGCGGATGAAGCGGCATCGTCGCCGGATGAGCGGGACGATGAAAACATATTGACCCAGCAGCGGAGGAAGAAGCTCGAGGGGATTCGGGCGTCGGGCGCCAACCCCTTCGTGAACCGGTTTTCGACGACGCACCAAATCGGCGTCATCGTCGGGGAATTTCGTGATGTGCCGGCGGATGGCTTCGATGAAGCGAAAGAGGCGAATTTTTCCGTTGCGGGAAGAATCATCGCCAAGCGGGTGCAGGGGAAAGTCGCCTTTATCGATCTGCGGGACGGTACGGGACAGATCCAGCTGTTCATCCGGATGAATGAGATCGGCGAGGAGGCATTTCAATCCGCCAGGGATATCGACATCGGCGATATCGTCGGCGCGGAGGGCGGGGTGTTCCGAACGAGGATGGGCGAACTCTCCATCTGGGTCCGCCGGATGAGCCTCCTGACGAAAAGCTTGCGTCCCCTGCCTGAAAAGTGGCATGGCCTGAGAAACGTGGAGGCCCGCTACAGGCAGCGGTATGTGGACTTGATCGCAAACCCCGAGGTGGTCGAAGTATTCCGGGTGCGCACCCGGATGATTCAGTCGATACGCCGCTTTCTGGACGATTTGAATTTTATCGAGGTCGAGACCCCGATGATGCAGACCATCGCGGGCGGGGCGACGGCGAGACCGTTCACGACCTACCACAATACCCTGGAAATGCCCTTGTTTCTCCGCGTGGCGCCCGAACTTTACCTCAAGCGCCTGGTTGTCGGTGGAATGGATCGTGTCTACGAAATCAACCGCAATTTCAGGAATGAAGGCATATCCACGCAGCACAACCCCGAATTCACCATGCTGGAATTCTATATGGCGTATGCGGACTACAACGACTTGATGGAATTGACGGAAAAGATGCTGGCCTCGCTGGCCCGGGAGATTTTGGGGGATGACGTGTTGAAATACGGGGACGAGGAAATCTCGTTTCAGCCGCCCTGGGCGCGGTATAAATGGCGTCATTCCATCGTCGAGGTGGGCGGAGCGCCGGACGATGTATTGGAGGATCAGGAAAAAGCCCGCCTTTTCGCGAGAAAAACCGCGGAACCCAAGGGGTATCCCATTCCGGATGATATGAGCCACGCGCACGTCCTGGAGTACCTGTTCGAGGAGTTGGTGGAGCCGAAGCTCAGGCAGCCCACTTTCGTCTATGATTTCCCAAAAGCCCTTTCACCGCTGTCCAAGAGCAGGGAAGACGACCCGGATATCGTAGAGCGGTTTGAACTCATCATTGCCGGGCGCGAGATCGCCAACGCCTACACGGAGTTGAACGATCCTGACGATCAGCGGGCGCGCTTCGAGCAACAGGAAGCGAAAAGAGAAGCCGGCGATGAGGAAGCCCATGAGATAGACTGGGATTACCTGACGGCACTGGAATACGGCCTGCCGCCTACGGCCGGCGAGGGGATCGGGATCGACAGGCTCGCAATGCTGCTGACGAATACGCATTCGATTCGTGACGTCATCCTTTTCCCCCTGTTGCGCAAACACCAGGACGGATGATGTCTTTTTCCACGGAACTGTTCATCGGCTTCAGGCATTTGCGCTCGCGGAGCAAACTCGCCTTTGTCTCGCTCACGACCTGGATATCCGTGCTGGGCATCGCGCTGGGCGTCGCCACCCTCATCGTCGTTGTGGGAGTGATGACCGGGTTTCAGCGGGAATTCCGCGACAAGATACTGGGCACGCAGAGTCATATCGTCATCACGAGATCGGGCGCTAAATTGATGCGCAAATGGGAGGACGTCCTGGAAAAGGCACGCAAGCATGAGGGCGTGGTGGCGGCGAGTCCGTTCGTGTATGGCCAGGCGATGTTCTCGTTCAAGAACCGTGTGCTGGGCGCGGTGGTGCGCGGGATTGTTCCGGACCGGGAAATCGACGTGACGGACATCAGGAAATACTTGAAGGACGGTTCGCTGAACAAGATTCTGGGGAAAACCAGCGCGGGCAAGCCGGGCATTATCATAGGGGCCGAACTCGCGAAAAACCTCTTCCTCAAAGAGGGCGACACGGTGACGATGGTCAGCCCCGTGGGGGTGGTTACGCCCATGGGTCTGGTGCCCCGAACGAAAAAATTCCAGATAGTGGGCATCTTCCGCAGCGGCTTTTATCAGTACGATGCCGGACTCTCGTTCGTCTCGATGAAAGAGAGCCAGGCATTCTTCGGGTTCGGCAAATCCGTGACGGGGGTGCATTTGCGCGTGAAGGACATTTTCTCGGCGGAGCGCATTTCCCGCAAGATTCAGGGCGCGCTCTCGGGGACGTATTCTTCCCGCTCCTGGCAGGAAATGAACCGCAACCTGTTTTCCGCGCTGAAAACGGAAAAAACCACGCTCACCATCCTTCTCCTCCTCGTCGTCGTCGTGGCCGCCTTCAACATCATCGGCTCGCTCGTCATGGTGGTGATGGAGAAGGGGCGCGAAATCGCAATCCTGAAGTCGATGGGGGCTACAAGCGGCGCCATTTTGAGGATATTTTTCGTGCAAGGCGCTTTTATCGGTCTGGTAGGGGCTGTTTTGGGCACCGGTGGTGGCCTCGTTCTGGGATGGAATCTCCATGTGGTGGAGGATTTTTTAGAGCGCGTCTTTGGTCTGGACATACTGCCTCCCAGCGTTTACCATATAGAGAAATTACCGGTGCAGATGACGCCTTTTGATGTCTCTGTTACGGCAGTGGTTGCTTTTATTATCTGTTTGGCGGCGACACTTTATCCAGCGTGGCGGGCTTCTCGCGTCGATCCGGTAGAAAATCTCCGTTATGGTTGATTCGGGCACATTGGAGATGAGCGAATCTGCAGCACCAGAAGAGGTGTCGACGCAGGTCATCGTCACAAAGGGACTGGAAAAATCATACGCCATGGGCAGCGGCGAAGTGATGGCTCTGAGCGGAGTCGATCTCGAAGTTGCGCATGGCGAGATGGTGGCCGTCATGGGAGTCTCCGGAGCGGGGAAAACCACCTTGCTCCATCTTTTGGGAGCGCTCGACAGGCCGACGAAAGGCGAAGTGATTCTGGAGGGAAAAAGCCTGTATGAGCGTTCCGAGGTCGAGTTGGCTCGACTGCGAAATCAGCATGTGGGCTTTGTATTCCAGTTTCATCATCTGTTGCCGGAGTTTTCCGGGCTGGAAAATGTTATGATACCCGGGCTGCTCCGCGGCGACCGGAAAAAAGAGGTGGAGGAGCAGGCGAAGGAATTGTTAAGCCGGATGGGCCTGGCCGACAGGTGGAATCATCGGCCTGGAGAACTTTCCGGGGGGGAGCAGCAAAGGGTTGCTATTGCACGCGCGTTAATTAACAATCCTTCTGTGGTACTCGCGGATGAACCAACGGGGAATCTGGATTCGTCAACCGCGGGAACGATATTTGAATTGCTTCGAGAGATTAACGAGAGAAGCAGGCAAACGATTCTGGTGGCGACGCACAATGCTTCGATGGCGGAGAAAATGGATCGTGTGATCGCCGTGGTGGATGGGAAAATAGCTCAAAAAAAGTAAGGAGGGCCGTATGTTCAAGCGATTCACCGAGCGCGCCCGAAAAGTCATTATCCTCGCCAGAGAAGAGGCTGAGCACTATCGACACGAATACCTGGGCACCGAACATGTCTTGCTTGGCGTGCTGAAGGATGGGGGCGGGATCGCCATAGCCGTTTTGCAGAAGCTGGGTGTCGACCCCAAACAGCTTCGGCTGGAGCTTGAACGTAATTTGCCCAAGAGTTTGAGCGGCCCCGTGGAAGGGGACATCCCGTTCACCCCGAAAGCGAAGAAAGTGCTTGAGTACGCCGTCGAAGAGGCCCGTCTGATGGGCCACAACTATATCGGCACCGAGCATCTGTTGTTGGGTATTGTCCGCGAGAAAGATGGATTGGCTGCGAAAATCCTGGCCAGTTTCGGCGTCAAGCTCCAGCAGACGCGGGAGCAGACCATCAACCTCTTGAGGGAGCCGGTGGCTGCGCGTTCTCGCGAGAAGAGCAAGACGCCCGCGCTCGATGAATTCGGGCGCGACCTCACGGAGTTTGCCGAGGAGGGGAAACTCGACCCGGTCATCGGGCGGGAGCAGGAAATAGAGCGCGTTATCCAGATTCTCGCGCGACGGACGAAAAACAATCCCGTCCTGATCGGCGAGCCCGGCGTCGGGAAAACGGCGATTGTCGAGGGCTTGGCTCAATCGATTATCTCGAAGGAAGTTCCCCAGATTTTGTACAACAAGCGCGTGGTTCAGCTTGATCTGGGTGCTTTGGTCGCAGGGACGAAATACCGCGGACAATTCGAGGCGCGCCTGAAAGCCATCATGAAGGAGATCACGCAAAGCCAGGATGTGATTATCTTCATCGATGAACTGCATACCCTGGTGGGCGCGGGCGCGGCGGAAGGCTCCATTGATGCTTCGAACATGCTGAAACCTGCGCTCAGCCGCGGAGAAGTTCAGTGCATCGGCGCCACCACACTGGATGAATATCGAAAATATATCGAGAAAAACGGCGCTTTGGAGCGGCGCTTCCAAACCGTGATGGTGGACCCGCCGTCGGTGGATGACACGGTCAGCATTTTGAAGGGCCTCAGGGACAAATATGAGAAACACCACCGCGCGCAGTTGACGGACGATGCACTGGTCTCCGCCGTTCGCCTGTCGTCCCAGTACGTGTCGGATCGCTTCCTGCCGGACAAAGCGATAGACGTCATCGATGAGGCGTGCAGCAAGGTTCGCCTCGAGAAAGAAACGTTCCCCACCAACATCCGGGATCTTCAGCGCCAGATTGAAGATACGGTTCGCACCAAGAAAGACATGATCGAAAAGCAAGATTTTGAAAAGGCCGTCGAGTTGCGCGACCAGGAGGAGCAGGACAGAAGCAGGCTCGACGAGTTGAAGGCGGAGTGGGAAGCGGAGCAAACCGATGAGGAGCCGTATGTCACCGAAGATGATGTGGCTTACGTCGTCAGCCGGATGACCGGGATTCCGCTGCAGCGCATCGGAGAAGTAGAGAACGAGCGTCTTCTCCGGATGGAAGAGGAGTTGAACAGCCACATCATCGGGCAGGAAGAAGCCACGCGCGCCCTGACGAAGGCGGTTCGCCGGGCGCGTGCCGGCCTGAAAGGGCCGAAGCGCCCGATCGGCAGCTTCTTGTTCCTGGGTCCCACGGGCGTGGGCAAGACCGAAATGGCCAGAATGCTCGCCCAGTTCATGTTCGGCGACCCGAACGCCCTCATTCGCATCGACATGAGTGAATACATGGAGAGATTCAACGTCTCCCGCCTCACCGGAGCACCTCCTGGATATGTCGGCTATGAGGAGGGAGGACAACTCACCGAGCGTGTTCGCAGAAAGCCTTACTCCGTCGTGCTCCTCGATGAAATCGAGAAGGCGCATCCCGATGTCTACCACGTTTTGCTCCAGGTGATGGACGACGGTTTGCTCACCGACAGCTATGGCCGCAATATCGACTTCAAGAATACCGTCATCATCATGACTTCGAATCTGGCGGCCCGATCCATCGAGAAAGGGACATCCCTCGGCTTCCAGAAGGTGGACACGGGCCTCGGCTTCGACAAGATGAGGGACAGCATTCGCGATGAACTGAAGCGCACCTTCAATCCTGAGTTTCTGAACCGGATTGATGATGTCATCATCTTCCGGCCGTTGACCCACGAGGACATCCTGAAAATCGTGGATATCGAAATCTCCAAGGTCAATGAGACGCTGAATGAAAAGGAAATGACGATTGAACTGAGCGACGAGGCCAAAGACTGGATTGCCAGACAAGGGTTCGAACCGGCCTATGGGGCAAGGCCTCTGCGCCGCATCATCCAAAAGCACATCGAAGACACCCTCAGCGAAGAAGTTTTGCACGGTAAATTCCAGGACGGGGGAACGATCCTGGCGAAGCTGGCTGGGGATGAATTGGTATTCGAACTGAAAGAAGACACGGAAGTGCTCAGTGTCCAGGACCTATAGTTTCACTGCAAAATTGAAACTTGTTTCCCCTTTTTTCTCGGGGGGTGGTCTTATGCGTTGTGCGGCGAAGGTGTTGGCCTGCGCCGTGGTGGCCGTCGTGTTGCTTATTGCCGCTCCGCATGAGGCGAAGGGGCAGTCGGACTCACCGGCCATCACGATACGGGCCATTGAAGTCAAGGGGAATCGCCGGGTCGACCGTTCCACCGTTCTTTTCTATGTCCGGCTGAAAGAGGGGCAAAACTACACCAACGTAGAATTGGTCAAGCAAATCCGCGCGGATGTCCGGGCCATATACAAACTGGGATTCTTCCGGGATGTGAGGGTTCAAGTGGAGTCTCTGGAAGGCGGGCTCCGCGTGATATATCAACTCAGCGAAAAGCCCACGATCAACCAGATCGAAATCATCGGAAACAGCAACCTGGACCTCGAGAAAATCCGCGAGCGCATGACGGTGAAGGTTCAGACCATCGTCAACGAATCCATCCTGAAAGAAAGTGTCCGTAATGTACGAAAACTCTATCAGGAAAGCGGCTATTATTTCGCGCGCGTAGAAGCGGTTCTCAAGGAAAGCGGCCCGAATACGGTGGCCGTCACCCTGGTGATCGACGAGGGGGAAAGCGTCAGCATCGGCTCGATCAATTTCGAAGGCAACGAGAACGTCTCCAAAAGAGAATTGTTCAAGGTCATGGAAACCAGCGAGAAGGGTTTTTTCTCTTTCCTGACGAGTTCGGGGATATTCAACGAAGATGAACTGCAGAGGGACCTGGTGCGGATTCGCTTGCTGTACGAGAGCCGCGGCTACGCCAAGGTTCAGGTCAGCCAGCCCGTCATTCGCGAGGACCGGGGGAGGAACCGCATCGATATAACGATTCCCGTCCGCGAAGGCTTCCGGTACAGAGTCGCCAAAATCGAGGTTCGCGGCGGGGAGGACGTCATCCCCGTAGAAGAGATTCGGCGGAAAATGCTTGTTTTCGTCGGCGATATTTTCAACAAAACCCGCCTGCTCGCCGACGTGCGCAAGATAACGAATCAATTCTCCAACCGAGGCTATACGTTCGCGGACGTGAACAGTTTCACGAAAGCGGACGATAAGAAGAAAACGGTCGACATCACGGTGCGAATCAACAAGGGGCGAAGGGTATACATCGGAAAGGTGGCGGTAAAAGGCAATACCCGCACTCGCGAGAACGTGATTCGCCGCAACGTTCGCGTTATCGAGGGGTCTCTGTACAGCGCGAGGGGACTGGAGTTGACGCGTCAGCGTCTGAGACGCAAGAACTATTTCGAAACGGTGAAGGTCGTTGAAAAACGGCGTCCCGGCAACGATGAAATCCTCGATATCGAAATCGAGGTGAAGGAGAAACCGACCGGCTCCATAACGGGCGGCCTCGGCGTCAATAGCGACGAGGGCCTTTACGGGCAAGGCGAATTGAGAGAAGCGAATTTGTTCGGCAAGGGTCTGGTTGGCTCCCTGTTCACCAGAATTTCTTCCGATCGCTTTGATTTGGTTGCGGAATACTTCGACCCCAGTTTCCGGGACTCCGGCTATTCGCTTGGGGGAAGTCTCTTTTTCGTCGATCAGGAGTACAGTACTTTCGACAACGAAAGGCAGGGCGCCCGGATAACGGTCGGCAAGGAATTTCAGGAGTTTTTGAGGGGTTTCCTCTCCTATGAGATCGCGGAATCGGAAATCAGCAATGTTTCCGCCAATGCGATATCCACGATTCTCGCGCAGGAAGGGGAAACTTTCCTCGAAAGCAGCATCATTCCGAGGCTGGTCTACGATAGCCTGAACAGACCCATTTTCCCGACGGACGGCACTTACTGGAGCATCGCCTCCACGATTTCTTCATCGGCGTTGGGTGGAAACGTCGACGTTCTCACCGCAGAAGCGGAATTCAGGCAATATCATAACATCGGGGAGCGTTTCCGAATCCGCCTTTTGCGGGATTTGGTCTTGAGTTTGCGGGGCAATGTTCGCTTCGCCGAAGCGCTCGATGGCGAAGCGCCCGCGTTCCGTCGTTTGTACGCCACGAGAAGGTACACCGTTCGAGGATTCACTTCCGACGACCTGGGGCCGAAGGATTCGCAGGGCGAAGCCATAGGCGGATTCTCCGCCGCTCTCGGCTCCGTTGAATTGACGCATCCTTTCATCGGCCCGACGCAGGTCGCGGTTTTCTTTGATATGGGAAACATCTGGGATGAGGATAATGCCTTCGATTTCGGGGAATTGAGGTACGGCGCCGGAATCGGCTTGCGCATCGTGACGCCGATCGGCCCCATGCGGCTCGATATCGGATACAAGCTGGACAGAAAAGACAACGAGCGCAGAAGGGAAGCGCATTTGGGAATCGGGGCCGCGTTCTAGGATCGCGCGCGCCGATTTCGACTTTGATGAGGAGGATGTCTGAAGTGAGGCGGTATGGCCCATCTGTTTTGATCCTTTCAATGCTTCTCGCCTTCGGCTATGCGGGTCATGCGGAATCGGCGGGTGTGAAATACGGCGTCGTCAATATTCAGCGCGTATTGCGGGTTTCGAAAGGCGGCCGGGCCGCGAGTTCGTCTTTGGAGAGGGAGAGAAACAGGCTTCAAAGCGCGATTCGGAAAAGGCGCGACGAATTGAGCATACTTGCGAACAAGGTGCGGGATTTGCAGGTGGAGATCGAGCAGAAAAGCGGGGTTTGGCGCCAGGAGGAAAAAGAGCGCAAGGCGTTCGACTTGCGTTCCCAAAGAAGGGAACTCGCACGTGAGCAGGACAATTTGAGGCGACTGGTGCGAGAGAGCGAACGAGACCTGCAAGACCGCCGAAGAATAGCCACCGAGAAGGTTTTGAAAGAAGTTCGCGTGATCGTTGAGGACATCGGAAAAAACGAAGGTTATGACGTCGTCGTAGACAATGCCTCAGGCGGTGTTTTGTTCGTCAACCCGAAAGTGGATCTTACGGAGAGGGTGATCAAGCTATACGACCAGAAGAAGAAATAAAATGCTTCTCGCGGACATCGCTAATCTGCTTGGCGGGGAATTGATCGGTGACGGGAGCGTGGATATACACGACGTGGCCGAGTATGAAAGGGCTTCGCCGAAAGATTTGAGCTACGTGGAGTCGGCGAAAAAACTGAGTGCGCATTCTGACGCAGGCGCTCTCATCGTTCCTCAGGGGCTGGAAACCAACCGCCCCTCGATTTCAACCAAAAACCCCCGATTGTCTTTCGCCCGCGCGGTTTCACTGTTCCGGCCACCCCGGAAATTCCAGCCGGGAATTGATGCCCAGGCCAGTATCTCCGATACGGCCCGCATCGGAGACGGCGCATATGTCGGGCCATTTGCATCTCTAGCCGGCGGTGCAGCGGTAGGCGATGGTTCCTATATCGGGGCGGGTGTGCATGTCGGCGAGAACGTGAGCATAGGTTCCGGGTGTTTCATACACCCGAATTGTGTTTTGTATGCGGAAGTGGAAATCGGGGCGAGGGTCATTCTTCATGCGGGAGTCGTCGTCGGGGCGGACGGGTTTGGATACATTCCCGATGAGGGGGGCCGTATTTTCAAGTACCCGCAGACCGGGAGGGTCGTCATTGAAGAGGACGTGGAAATCGGGGCGAACACCACGATAGATCGCGCTACGTTGAGGGAAACGAGAATCGGACGCGGCACGAAAATCGACAACCTAGTGCAAATTGCGCACAACGTCGTGATTGGGGAGGATTGCATATTAGCGAGCCAGGTGGGCATCTCAGGCAGTGTGAGAATCGGCCGGGGCGTCATGATGGGCGGCCGTGTCGGGGTGGTGGATCATGTCGAAATCGGTGACGGCGCGAAAATCGGAGCTGATACCGGTGTGCTGAAGAGCCTGGAGGGCGGGAAAGTGTATATGCACAACCCGGCCACGGAAGTTCGCGATGCGCGCAGGCGAATTGCGGTATTGAGGAATTTGCCGAGGCTTTCGGATAGAGTGAATCAACTCGAAAGAAAGATCGGCGAACTGGAATCATGATTGATAGCCAGCGGATACAGGAATTAATCCCGCACAGGGATCCGTTTCTTTTCGTCGATCAGGTGACCTCACTCAATGCGGAAGAAAAATCTGTCGTAGCCCGGAAAACGATTTCGATTGATGAACCTTTCTTCAGGGGTCATTTCCCCGGTAATCCCATCATGCCAGGAGTTTTGATCATCGAGGCGTTGGCGCAGACCGGTTTGATTTGCCTGTTCGAGTTGAAAATGGTCGAACCCGATGCCGATTTTTTCTTCACCGGCATCGAGCAGGTGAAATTCAGGCGTCCCGTCGTTCCCGGTGATTTGCTGGAGTTGCACGCAAAACTCCTGAAAAACAGAAGGACTTTGTGGAAGTTTGAAGGGCGGGCATTTGCAGGGGGTCAGATAGCCGCCGAAGGTGTTTTCTCCGCTTACGCCGTCCCCCGGTCCTGATAAACATTGAACGATATAGCTCCCACTTCCCATATCCATCCGGAAGCACATCTCGGGCAGGGTTTGAAAATCGGCCCGGGCGCTTTTGTGGGCCCAAACGTGATTCTTCGGGACGGCTGCGAAATCGGACAAAACGCAACCATTCAGGGACCTGCCGTCGTAGGGGAGGGGTGCCGGATTTTTCCGAATGCCGTCATCGGTTTGGAAGCGCAGGTTGTTGATTTGCAGTCGGATTCGGGAGGGGTTGAAATCGGGGCGGGTACGACTATCCGCGAAACGGCGACCATCCATCGTTCGATGCACCAGGGTCAAAATACAGTAATCGGCCGAAAATGCTACATCATGGTCGGAGCGCATGTAGGCCATGACTGCCGTGTCGGCGACGAGGTGATCCTGGTGAACCATTGCTCCCTGGGAGGTCATGCGGAAGTGGGGGACAATAGCTTCATCTCCAACTTCATCGGCGTTCATCAGCGTATGCGAATCGGGGAAGGGGTGATTCTGGTGGGTCCCATTGCGGTGAGGAAAGATGTGCCTCCTTTCGTCAAGATGGCGGGTGCTCCTTTTCGTGTGGTCGGACTGAATGTGGTCGGTTTGCGCAGAAGGGGCGTTTCGGCCGAAGTGAGAGCGGAAATCAAGCGTGCATATGGAATCCTTTTCAACGGGCCGGGTACGATGGCGCAAAAAATAGAGGAAATAGAAGCGCAGGCGCCGTTAGGAGCGGAAATTCAATCCGTGGTAGAATTCGTGCGGAATTCGAAGAATGGCATCTACCAAGGCCGCGTGTAAGTGTAAGTTTTTTACGAGGTTAAGAGCCCATGCTGGATTCTCTACGAGTTGGCGTCGTCGGCGTCGGCCACATGGGTAGTTATCATGTGGCTGCACTCTCCGAGCTTTCGGACGCAAATCTGGCGGCTGTTTGTGACTTGGTTCCCAGCCGCGCCCAAGAACTGGCCGACAGATATGGTGCGGAGGCGTTCTCCGATCCCGCTGACCTGATCGGTCTGGTAGATGCGGTTACCATCGCCGTACCCACCTTGCAGCATTTTGCGGTGTCGCGGATCTTCCTTGAGAACGGCATCCATGTTCTGGTGGAAAAGCCCATTTGTACTACGATGGAAGATGCCTGGAAATTGTTCGACCTGGCCACCGAAAGCAATCTGGTTCTTCACATCGGCCACGTGGAGCGGTTCAACGGAGCTGTTCAGGAATTGGGCAACATCGTTGATGCGCCCACCCTGGTGGAATGCCGCAGGCTGGGGCCCTTCTCGCCGAGAGTGAGAGAAGACGGCGTCGTGCTCGACTTGATGATTCATGATCTGGACATCGTTTTGCGGCTCGTGGATGAGGAAATTGATTTGCTCTCGGCTACCGGGTCGAGTGTTCTGTCCGATCGGGACGACGTGGCGAATGTGCAGATTTGCTTTGAGGGCGGGTGCGTGGCGAATCTGACCGCAAGCCGTGTGACGCAGAACAAGATCAGGACGCTTTCCGTATCGCAACCGGACGCGTTCATCACACTCGATTATGCGGACCAGGAACTGAGGATTCATCGACAGGCCGTAAGCGAGCACCAATTGACCCGGGAGGAGCTCAAATACCGCGAGCAATTCCAGGTGGAGAGGGTTTTCGTCCACAAAGGCAATCCGCTCCAGTTGGAGTTGCGGCATTTCTTGCAATCGGTACGACTCCGGGATGTTGTTTCCGATCCGGAGAAAGAATTGCGGTCTTTGGAGATTGCCCTGCGTATCGTAGAGATGCTGAAAAACACCATGCCCTCAACTCACTAAAATTCCCCATGCCGGATTCCCTGGAAAGAATAGGCCTCGTTGCAGGTTCGGGCAGGTTGCCGTCCGAGTTTGTATCCAGTGCGAAAAAGCGGGGCAAGCGCGTATCCGTGGTGGCTTTGTCCGCAGAAATCGAGGCGACGCTGTCAGGAGAGGCGGATTCCATCGTCCACATCCCTCCCACCCAGCCAAATAAAATCATCCGGTTCTTCAGCGATGAGAATGTTGGAGAAATAGGGCTCGTGGGGAAGGTGGAGAAAAGTGTCTTGTTCCAATCTTTGCGCTTCGATTTGACGGTTCTGCGCTTCATGAAGAATGCCAGGAATACGGCCGATACAACGGTCATGGATGCCGTTATCGAGTTTGTGGAAGAGAACGGGATGAAAGTCGTGCCCCAAACGAAATATCTCGAGCATCTCATGACCCCGCGTGGGGGCATCACGAAAAAGAAGTTGCCCCGGAATCAGCGAAAAGGGGCGGAATATGCGTTCCGGATGGCCCGGAGCGTCGCGGCCTTGGACATCGGCCAGACTGTGGTGGTTCACAAGGGGACGGTAGTCGCAGTGGAGGGTATCGAGGGTACGAACGAGGCGATCCGAAGGGGATGCGCTCTCGCCGGGAAAGGGGCTGTTGTCTGCAAGGTGGCCCGTCCCGAGCAGGACATGCGCTACGATGTGCCTACGGTGGGACCCGAGACCTTGCAGGTGATGCGCGAAGGCGGCGCTTCGGGGTTGATCCTGGAAGCTGAGCGAACTTTTCTCATCGATCGCGAGCGCTTGATACGGGAAGCCGACGCGAATGGAATCTGCGTAGTCGGCTGGTCGGAAAATGAGATCGGATGAGCGCTCGGCGAACGACGTCGTAGTGCTCGCCGGAGAGCCGTCCGGAGACGTTCACGCTGCGAATCTGGTGAAAGCGCTTGCCGCCAGGATACCCGACCTCCAGTTATCCGGGATGGGTGGGCAATTGATGGCCGAGGCGGGAGTCGATTTGATTCACGACATCGGCGACATATCCATCGTTGGTTTCGCAGGCATCCCCCGCATTTATCCCAAGCTGAGAAAGATCAAAAAAGATTTCTTGAGGAGGATCGCGGATCACAAGCCGAAGGCGGTGATTTTTGTGGATTATCCGGGCTTTAACCTTTCGTGCGCGCGCGCGGTGCGCAAACTGCCGCAACCGCCCAAATGTATATATTTCATCACGCCCCAGGTGTGGGCCTGGTGGAAAGGCCGCGCCCGCATCATTGCGGATGTTTTTGAGCTGGCCTTGAACATATTTCCGTTCGAGCCTCGGATTTTTAACGAATTGGGCGGAAAAGCCGTGTTCATCGGCAATCCCGTCGCCTATGAACTTCGAGATGCGCCTTCCAGGGAGAGCGCCCGGTGCTCACTGGGCTTATCGATGAGCGACAAGGTGATTTCGCTTCTTCCGGGCAGTCGCCTCAAGGAAATCGATTCTCACGTGGATGCCATGGTGGATGCGCTGGAGATTATCCATGCGCAGACGCCGGGGGTGCGCTTTTTGATTTCAGAGGCGATTTCGTTGCCGGAGGGGTACGTTGCGAACCGCTTGAAGTCGTCCGGCGTCGAGGTAAGGGTCGTGAGGGGTGATGCGAAACAAGTGATTCGCGCGGCCGACGCCGTAGTCGTGGCGAGCGGCACGGCATCTCTCGAGACGGCTCTGCTGGGTGTGCCGATGGTCGTTCTCTATGCCGCGGATATCTTCTCGTATGCGCTGGTCAAGTATTTTTTGCTTCAAGTGGATTTCATCAGCCTTGTGAATTTGTTATCCGGCCATGAGGCGGTTCCCGAGTTGTGGCAGAAGCAGGTGCGCGCGCAACCCATTGCAAATGCCTTGAGGGAAGTGCTGTTCGATGACGACGTGAGAGCCGGACAGGTCAGGGCATTCGAGAGGATTCAAAACGCCCTGGAAGGGGTAAACCCCTATGAATGCGCCGCGGCGCACATCGCGGCGGAACTCGGTGTTGAAGCGCAGGACGCGTAGCATGAATGGAGATTCCATCGCCTATGATGAATGGGGCCGGAATCCCGATGCGCCGCTTTCGGCGCGGCTGGGAGGCTTGGTCATCGCGGGTTACCTGAAAGCGGTCTATGCCACTTCGTCGATGATCGTGCCGAAAACGGAATCGAATGAAAAAATGGGCCGCAAGCGTGATGAACAATTTATCTGGGCGCTCTGGCATCGTCATTTGGGGCTGCCCTGCTTCTTTAATGCGTATCATTCTCACCGCACATGTATGGCGAGCAGAAGCCGGGACGGAGAACTACTCGCTCAGGTGATGGCCCGGCTCGATACCCATTGCGTGAGAGGCTCTTCCTCTGTGTTGGACGGGAGCGATAAAGGCGGAACCTCTGCGGTTCGGCAGATGGTCAGGGTGGCGAAACAAGGGAAGCATCAACTCGTCATCACGCCGGATGGTCCAAAGGGCCCGCCTCAGAAGGTAAAAATGGGCGTCATCACTTTGGCGAGCCTCACGGGATATCGAATTTGCCCGGTCGCTTTTGCGGCATCGCGCTTTTTCACCATCCCCACTTGGGACAAGACGATTTTGCCCCTGCCGTTCGGGAGAATCGCCTTTTGTTGCGGGGAACCTCTGGAAGTACCGCGAACCCGGGACAAGGGGGTGTTGGAGGCGAAGCGGGCAGAAGTCGAAAGGCGGCTCATTCATGCGAATGAAGAGGCGCAGCACCACCTGAAGAACACGGCGGGGAAGTGAGCCGCTCATGTTGTTTCTCTACAACCTCGTTCTTCTTCTCGTCTCGCCCGTATTGCTCGTTTATTTTCTGGTTCGCCTGTGGCTTCGGGGGTTCGACTTGCGAGCCGTTCGTGAAAGGTTCGGGTTTCCGCCCGGGTTGCCCGATGCGGAGGGGGGGCGTCTTTGGCTGCACGCCGTCTCCGTGGGGGAAGTGGGCGTGGCGGCTATTTTGATACCCGTGCTTTTGAAAAAGAAACCGGAACTCAAAATCGTTCTTTCCACGGTGACGCGAACGGGAAGAAAAGAGGCCGGAAAAATATCGGGAGTCGAGCAGCTCATCTACCTCCCCCTGGATTTTCCTGTGATTGTCCGTTCCGCCTTGAAGCGCATCCGGCCGTCCATGGTCGCGCTCATCGAGACGGAGATATGGCCGAATCTCGTGGCGGAGGCGGCAAGGCGGAATATCCCCGTATCCATCGTCAACGGGAGGCTTTCCGAGCGTTCGTATCGTCGATACAAGCGCTTTCGATTTTTCTTCTCTTCAGTCCTCAAGCGCTTCAGAGACGTACTGGTGCGCGGGGAAGGGGACGCCGGGCGGTTCTCGGATTTGGGCGCGCCTTCCGTGCGGGTCTCCGGGAACGTCAAGTTCGACGCGCCCGCGCCGCTTCAGGATCCCCCGCATGGAGCGTATGGCTTGGGCGCGTGCCGGCACGTCATCGTAGCCGGCAGCACGCACCCGGGAGAAGAGAAACTGATTGGAGAGGTATTGTCGTCGGTTTACCGGAAAACGCCGGGAGTGGGCCTGCTCGTCGCGCCTCGGCACCTGGAAAGAGTGGCTCAGGTGGAGGTAGACCTGCAGAATGCGGGAATTTCTCCCGTACGCTGGAGCCGGATGAAAGATACGGGCGGTGATCATCAGGCAGTCATCCTGGACGTGATGGGCGAACTGGCGGATGCGTACGGATGGGCAACGATGGCGATCATCGGTGGAAGTTTTATTCCCCATGGCGGCCAGAACCCGATAGAAGCGGCGCGCTGGGCGGTGCCGTGCCTGTGCGGCCCCCACATGGAGAATTTCGCCGAGGTGACGCGTGAGATGGTGAAGCAAGGCGGCGCGATTCAACTGAGCGGGCGTGAGAATTTGGAGACGGCCGTCATGAAATGGCTGGACGACACGCAGTCTCGGAATCGAGCAGGTGAAGCGGCCCGCCGGGTAGTGCAGAACAACCAGGGTGCTTGCGAGCGAACCGCGGAATATATCGTTCAAGTCCTGGCGGAATCGAATGAGGGCGCCGCATGAGTTTTCGGCGCGCAGTCCTGCAGGCCTGGGAGGGCAATCCCTCGGCCCCGGCCTGGTCCCGCATGTTGGCGAAGAGCCTCGGCCCCCTGGGAAGTCTCTATGGCGCTGCGATGGCGAATCGACGCAGGCGTTATGAAGCCGAAAAAGCCAATGTCTCGAAAATTCCCGTACCTGTTGTTTCGATTGGAAACCTCGCCCTGGGGGGGACGGGGAAAACGCCCACGGTCGCCTGGCTGGTGGAAAAACTAATCTTGAACGGTCGGAAGCCCGCCGTGGTGAGCAGGGGTTATGGCGGAAGACCCAAGGATGTGATGGTTGTGGGCGATGGGAAGGGAAGCCTGATGGCCGCGCCACCGGCCGCGGATGAGGCGGCGATGCTTGCCTGCCGCTATCCCGACCTCCTCGTGTTGACGGGTGCGGAGCGTTCTTTTGTGGCGAAGAAGGCGGTCGAGGAATTCGGAGCGAACGTTGTCGTGCTCGACGATGGGTTTCAACACCTTGCGCTTCACCGGGATATGGACGTGGTGGTATTGCGCGGAGACTCTCCTTTTGGAAACGGCAAGGTGGTTCCCGCAGGTGTTCTCCGGGAGCCGGTTTCGGCCCTCATTTGCGCAGACGCCGTTTTGCTAACGGGCGAATGCGCCGGCCGTACGAGAGAGGAAATTCAGTCTCTTATACCGGATATCCCGGTGTTCACGGGCCACCTTGAGCCCGATGCGCTCCTGGATTCACGAGGCGAGAATACGGGTTCACCGGATGAATTGAAGGGCACCAGGGTCGTTGCCGTCAGCGGCCTGGGGAATCCGCATGGTTTCGAGAAAATGCTTGAATCGCTGGATGTCGAGGTGATGGTGCATCACGAATATCCGGATCATGCCCATTATGCTTTGGCGGATGGCGTGCGGCTCGTTTCGTCCATGCAGAAGACCGGGGCCGATTTCATTCTCACCACGGAGAAGGATGCGGTGAAGCTGTCTCCTCTATTGAGTAATGCGCCGCATCGCGTCCTTCGCGTGGTGATGAAGATTGATGAAGAGGTGAATTTATCCGCCTTGATTGAGAAAGAGCTATTTTCATCCTGAAGGGAGTGGGCGCGTTATCCCCTGACGGAGGCGAGAAAATAAGCCCCTCCCGCAAGGAAAATCGCATTCGGCCCCCAGGCCGCCAGGACGGGTGGGAGGCGTCCGGCATGTCCGAACGATAGGCTTGCATGGAAAAAAACGAGATAGATGGCGCCGATTCCGATGGCGATGGCGACCCCCAGGGCGACTCCTCCGCTTCTGCTGCTTCGAATGGAGAAAGGCACACCCACAATCGCCAATACGAAGCTGATGAACGGCGCAGAAATTTTAGCCCACATATCTACGACGTAGCGGGTGGGGTTCGCGCCGCTTTTGCGCAAGTTTTCGATGTAGCGGCCGAGTTCCTGGTAATTCATTGTCTCCGGGTTTCTGCCGGCTTTTTGGAAATCTTCCGGTTTTTCCGTAAGCCCCAAAATTTTCTTTTTGAAAGTTTGTTGTTTGATTTTCCCCTCGCCCGCAAAGTCGTGGATCACGCCTTTGTGGAATTCCCAATGTTCTTTTGCGGGAAGCCAAACCACCTCATCTGCATCAATGCGTTGCGTGAGGCGGTTTTGCCGGTCCATCCGGTACAGGGTAACGCCTCTCATTTTTTCCGAAGATGGATCATAGTGCGTGATTTGCCAGATGGTGTTGTTTTCCGAGCGATACCAGATTTTGTTTCTCTGGGCATGCGTGCGTAAGCCGGTTTTTTGGATATTGACCCGCCGAATGTATTCTCCGCGTTTGTTGGCGAATGGAACGATGTATTCATTCGCCAAGAAGGTAAGGAGGCTGATTCCCAGACTGGCGATGAGAATGGGCGCGATGATGCGGTAGAGACTCAGACCCCCTGCGCGCATGGCGAGAACCTCGTTTTCTCTGGAGAAAAGAATCAGCGTGAACGTGCTCGCCATCAGAACGGTGAGCGGAACGGAGAGGAAAACGAGATGGGGTATTTTGTATAGGAAATACAGGGTTGCGTCGGCCAGGGTCGCGTTCTCTTCGATAAAATCATCGATGCGCTCGATAAACTCCGCGGTAAGGAAGAGGGTGATGGCTCCCGACTGACAAAGAAACACCATTCTCAAAAACTGCATCAGGATGTAGCGGCTCAATATGGTCATGGCGGGAATTTATGATTTGCTTCGGATGAAGGGGGAAAAAGGTTTGAGGAGCAGACCCCAAATGTCGACAGTGTTGCGCAGCCCTGCGGTTCGTATCGTGTATCCCGCAAGGAGAGCCAATAAGATGTTCGGACTCCAGACAGCGACGGCGGCGCTGATTTGCCCGCTTTCCGCCACGCCCTCGGCAAAGGTGACGAGCAAATAATAGAGGATCAGAACCCCCATACTCAGGGCCAAGCCGCCGTGGCGTCCCGAACGTCTGTTCTGTAGGCCGAGCGGCGCTCCCAGCAAAGCCAGAATGAGGCAGGTCAAGGGCACCGAGAATTTCTTGTGCAACTCCACGAGAACGGCGTTGTACCTGCTCGTTCCGGGCTCGTGTTCTTTTAACCTGTTTCTGAGCTCATCAAGAGGAAAAGCTCGCAGGCTTCTGCGAAGCGCTTTCGTTTTACCGATGGTTTTCGTGAGATCGAAATTGAGGTCGTGGCTCTCGAAGCGCGTGATTTGATAGTTGTTTCCGGAGAGAGAAGAGCCGTCATTCGCGCTGATTTTCTTGCCGGAGGCCTTCTCCGTGGCGCTGACCGTATGGACGGTTCCCCTGACGAGGCGCAGCCATACTTTCGAAGATGATGAGGATTTGAACAACATGCCGCGGTCGGCAAAGATGACCCGGTTCGTCCCGGCCTCTGTGGTGTCTGAAATCATGATGCCTTTCATCACCTTGCCCGACGATTCGATTTCTCGCACGTAGAACATGATTCCATCGAAACCGTCATGAAAAACCTGCTCTCGAAGATCGAATGTTGCGACTCGGCTGTGGAGCATCTGTTGGCGGACTTCCAAAGTGGTGTTTTGACTCCAGGGAAGTCCGAACATCATGAGGAATCCGCTCAGGAGAGCGGTGGCTGCCCCCACCACTCCCACGGGGATGAGCTGAGAGTAGAAGGTCATGCCGGAGGCTGTCATCGCCAGGGATTCGCTATCGCTCGAGAGGCGGCTGAACGCCATGATGCTCGCGATAAGGGTGGACATGGGCAGGGTGATGAGGAGCAGGACGGGCAATGCGGCGAAAAGAAATTGCGCCACGATTGAAATTGGCACTCCGCGGTTCACCACCAAATCTGTGAATTGAAACATTCTGTGCAGCAGGAGCACGAATGTAAGGAAAAACAAAGAGATGAGCAGATAGGACACCAACTCGCCCAGGATATATCGGTGCAATGTCTTCAAAGGGAATCCTCTGGAAGTCGAGTGCTTGATACGCTTACATCACACTATATGAGCGTTTACCGGAATGCAAAACGTGTTTTTCTGCTCATTGACGCCCATCACATCGGTTGATAGCGTTGAAAAAAAGCGGTTTTTGTTGCATTTCCCCGTGACTCAAGGTGCGGAGACGCATCGGGGAGGAATCGAGTTTGTCCGGCGATGCCCATCGGGAGGAGTTGCACCTCGTAGTGACGCCCACATGGATAGGTGACACGGCCATGTCCGCTCCTTTCTTTTCGTCATTGAGGAGAGTGCATCCACGGGCGAAGCTGATGGCGGCGGCGGGTCCCTGGACTTTTGGGTTGCTCCGCAGTTTTCCCTGGATCGATAGGGTCTTGCCGCTCGGTGCGGGGAAATGGTCCGGTTTGTTTTCTTTAAGGAGATTGTTAAGGAACCAGACGGTGGATTATGCGTGGATTCTGCCCAACAGCTTTCGTGCGGCCCTGATGACGAAATGGATAGGAGCAAGGCGGCGAATCGGGTATGGAACCGACAGCCGGGGCTGGTTGTTGAGCGACCGGGTGGCTCCTCCGCGGGATATTTCGCATTTGGTGGATCGATATCTCTATCTTCTCGAGGCGCAAGGACATGAAACCCGGGCGCAGGTCGATGATTTCTGCATTACACCGGAAGCGCAACAATTCGCGGAGAATCTGCTGAACCCGTATCGCGCGATGAGCAGCACGCCTTCGGTAGGGATTCACCCCGGAGCCTTTTTCGGCGAGTCCAAGACGTGGCCGCTGGAACATTTCAAAACACTCATTCACCGGCTCGTGGATAGCGGGGTAGCGCAGATCTTCATATTGGGCGGGCCGGATGAGATCGAACTTACCGGGAAATTGAACGCGATGTCCGGGAGGCGAGCGGTGAATCTGGCCGGAAAGGATACTCTGGAAACCCTGCCCGCCCTGCTGTCTCGTCTGGACGTGTTCATCTCCGGCGATACGGGTCCGCTGCATGTGGCCGCGCTCGTAAAAACCCCGACGATTGCGCTGTTCGGACCCACGGACTATCGTCGAACAGGCCCGAGAGGGCCTCGGAGCAGGGTCATCCACAAGGCTCTCGATTGCAGCCCGTGTTTCGCGAGAACGTGTCCTCTCGGCCATCACGACTGCATGAAACGGATTACGCCCGAGGAGGTGGCGAGTGAGGTCGTCGAGTTGTTGAACGAAAAATTGAGGATCGCAAAAGATGGAAACTGAGGCAGGCGCCGTAAAGAAACCAGCGGTATTTTTCGACAGGGACGGAACCCTGAACCGGGACGTGGGCTATGTCACCCACCTCGACGTGTATGAACTGCTTCCCAGGGCGGCGGCGGCCGTGCGCAAGGTGAACGAGGCGGGGTGGCTCGCCATCCTGATCACGAATCAGGCCGGCGTGGCGCGGGGTTACTTCTCCGAATCCATGATCGAAAAGGTGCATCGCAAGCTCCGGGACGAACTGGGCGGCAAGGGCGCGCGTCTCGACGCCATCTACTATTGCCCATACGTCCCGAACGGGGACGTCCCCGCGTACGCGCTCGACTCCAAGATGCGGAAACCCTATCCCGGCATGATTCTCAAGGCGGCGGAGGAGCACGGCGTCGATTTGGAAAAATCCGTCATGCTGGGGGATAAGTATTCCGATTTGGAGGCGGGCTGGCGCGCGGGTTGCAGGTCAGGCCTCGTGCTCACGGGGTATGGTCGGGGAGAAAGAGAGCTTCGAGGCGCGCAGTGGCCCCGCCGACCGGATTTCGTGGCGGAAGACGCCTATCACGCGGTGGAAATCATTTTGAACGAGGGCGGGAATCGCTGACATGAAGTCTCCACTCAAAGAATATATTAAAAGATTCCCGTCCATCCGCATGGCCGTGCTGGGAGATTTCATCGCGGATGAATTCATCCATGGCGTCACCTCGCGCATCAGCCGGGAAGCGCCGGTTCTTGTTCTGGATTTCATCCGCCGCGAGATCGCTCCCGGGGGCGGGGGCAATGCGGCGATGAACGCGGCGGCCCTGGGCGGGAAAGTGCGGGCCATCGGCGCGTTGGGGGCGGATGCAGCGGGCGAAAAACTCCGCCGGGTGATGGAGAGACGCCGAATCGAAACCGGACTTTTGTTGGCGGAGTCCGAGCGCCTCACCCCCACGAAGACGCGCATCATGGCGGGGGGGCGAAACACCAAACGCCAGCAGGTGATCAGGGTGGATCACGAAAAGCAGTTGGACTTGGGTGAAAGGCTGGAATCTCAACTCGTTGGTGAATTAGAGCGAATGACGGATGACGGTCTGGATGCACTTTTGATCTCGGACTACGGTTTGGGCGTCGTGACGAAAGGCGTGAAAGAGGCGATTCGGAAATTGCCCGCCGAAATCATCGTTACGGTGGACAGCCGCCATGCGGGGGATTCGTTTCTGGGAGTCACGGCCATCACGCCGAATGAGGAGGAGGTGGCGGGATTGCTCGGGTATTGGCCCGATGAAGAGCGTCTCGACGAGGCGGGGGCTTCTTTGCTTGAAACAACGGGCGCCCGGGCGGTCTTGCTCACGCGGGGAGACAAGGGGATGAGTCTCTTTGAGGGAGATTCTCCAAGAACGGATATCCCCATCTACGGGTCGGATCAGGTGCTCGACGTCACCGGGGCGGGGGATACGGTGATCGCCGCGTTCACGCTCTCACTGGCTGCGGGCGCTTCGATGCGCGAGGCGGCGGAGCTCGCGAATCGCGCGGCAGGCTTGGCGGTAATGAAGGCGGGAACGACGGTCGTGGAGCCCCATGAACTCCTGGCGGCGTTTGAAGGGGAGAGCGCGTGAGCATCCAGGAAAAAGACTATCGGCGTAAATGGATGCGAGTGGATTCCCTGAGTCAGGGTCTGGAGAAATTGCGCGAAGACGGCAAGAACATCGGGAGAGCGGCCCCGGATGGGTGAGCGATTCCTCATCATCCGCCTGGGAGCGATAGGCGACGTCGTTCACACCCTCCCCCTGGCCGCCGCCATCAAGGATGCGCGGCCCGATTCCCATATCACCTGGGCGGTCGAGCCGGTCCCTCGAGAAGTGCTTCTTGGAAATCCCGATATTGATGAAATTTTGACCGTCGATACCAAGGCATGGCGGAAAAATGTGCTCTCCGGCGGTTTCACTGCTCTTAGGCGCGACTTGCTGGCGGTCAGGAACGTAGACGCCGACGTGGCGCTCGACGCCCAGGGGCTGATCAAGAGCGGCTTTCTTGCATGGGCGTCGGGAGCGCCTCTTCGCATCGGGTTCGAGCATCGTTTTTGCCGAGAGGGGATGAACGTACTCTTCACGACGCATCACGTACTGCCCCCGGAGAACCCCCACCACGTAGTGGAGAAGAATTTATCTCTTCTCGAGCCGTTGGGTTTACCGGTTCCGCCTAAGGAGCAATACCGCTTTCCGCTTCATGAAACGCAAGGAGAGAGGGAGAAGGCGGAAGACTGTTTGGACAGCCTGGGGCGCCGAGACGGCCGCCCCTTGTTGGTGGTTCATCCTGGGGGCGGTTGGGTGACGAAACGCTGGGACACGGCCCGTTTCGCACAACTCGCCGATCACTGGCGGGAGAATGACATGGGGGACGCTCTCCTGATATGGGGTCCTGGAGAGGAAAAGATGGTGGATGAGGTGACGGACGCAATGAGAACACAGCCTTTTGTCGCACCTGCGACGAGCGTCCGCGAAATGATGGCCTTGATTCGGCGTGGTTCTTGTTTTGTGGGCGGCGACTCGGGTCCCCTTCATCTCGCCGCCGCCATGGGGGTTAAGTGTCTGGCGATCATGGGACCCACGGAACCCGTGAGAAACGGCCCGTGGGGAGCGGGGAATCTGGTTTTGCACCGTCGTCTCGCCTGCAGCGGTTGTTACGCGAGAAGATGCCCGGATATCGAGTGTCTCGAGCGCGTGAGGGTCGAAGAAGCGATTGATGCGCTGAACCGGCTTCAGTCGGCCCCATGAAAAACATGGCGAAATATGCGAAACTAAAAGAGTTTCTCGTGAAAGAAGCGGGCACTGTTTCCGTTTTTGGCGAGATGTGATGAACGACCTGATGGTTTCTGGTCAATTTATCGTTTTGACTGAAATTTGGAGATAAGCGGAAGATGAGCGTCGACAAAGAATTGTTGGAGATATTGGCGTGTCCCGTCACCAAGACCCCCCTTGAGTTGAGCGGGGACGGGAATTATTTGATCGCCCGGGAATCGGGGCTGGTCTATAAAATCGAAGACGGCATCCCCATCATGCTCGTGGACGAAGCCATCCCGCTCGATGAGTGGGAGAAAACCCAGGGGAAGGCCTAGAAAAATGTCCGGCTTGGCGGAAGCGTCTGCCGAAGCCGATACGGGAAAGGAGCCGGTCTCCGAATCGGCAAGGGAACCGATTAGCGTCACGATTATCGCCCACAACGAGGCGGAACGCATCGGCGCGTGTATCGACAGCGTTTCCTGGGCGGATGAGATTATCGTCGTGGACGCCGGCAGTACGGATGATACGCAGGAAATATGCCGAAAACGCGGCGCACTGGTCATCCGGCATCCCTGGGAAGGATATGCGGCGCAAAAAAATTTCGCTCTATCGAAAGCGAGCCACTCCTGGATACTGAGTCTGGATGCGGATGAATGCGTAAGTTCTGAACTTGCCGAGGAAATTCTCTCCGTTTTGTCTGATGATGCTCCTGCAGAGGGGTATCGTGTGCCCCGAAAGAACATATTCTTCGGCCGCTGGCTCCGTCACGGCGACCTTTGGCCGGATTACCAGCTTCGGTTGTTCCGGAGTGATGCCGGAGCGTTTAACGAGAAAAGCGTTCACGAATCCGTGGTGGTCGAAGGGCGGGTGGGTATATTTTCGTCTCCTTTGGAACACTACAGCTATGACTCGCTTTTCAATTTTTTCCAAAGACAGGTGAAATACGCCAGGTTATCGGCGGAGGATTTGTCTTCCAGGGGGGTGCAACCCGGAATAGCCGATTTCGTCATCCGACCTCTTTGGCGTTTTTTCAAAAGCTACGTCTTGAAGATGGGCCTTCTGGATGGTGTGAATGGGTTATGGGTATCTGCGGGCTCCGCTTATTATGTGTTCATGCGCACCGCCTTTTTGTGGGAGCTGTGTCGAAGACGTGAACGCCCCTAGCGTTGTTCATACGGAAGCATTCCCGGGCATGGGCGGACGGGAGAAGGGACTCCTCCCCGAGGCCGCCTCACTTGGTGGGCTCGGGCAAGAGATTCCGCTATTCGGGCGTCCGGACGGCGAACCGAGGATCGGGGTGATCCGTGCAGGCGCGCCATTCGAGCTGGTTCAAATGACGCCTCATTCGATTTCACAAGAGAATGCCAGATGAGCCGCACCCGGGTATATCTCAGACTCCTGAAATACTTGCGTCCCTACCGGTTTCGCTTCGGCGTCGCCGTCGCCTGCACCATCGTTGTGGGCGGTCTGAATGCGTATCCCGCGTACCTCGTTCAACATGTCATCAATGATATTTTGATCTCGAAGCGAGCCGACATCGTCCTTTTGATTTGCCTGTCCCTTGTCGTCGTCTATCTGGTGAAGGGCATCGCCGCTTATTGCCAGAACTATTTCATGCTCTGGGTCGGTCAGCATGTGGTGAAGGACGTCAGAAACGAGCTTCACGGGCATCTCCTGAATTTGCCGCTTCGGTTTTTCGAGGTGAAGACGACCGGTGAGCTGATGTCGAAAGTCATATACGACATCTCTTTGATGCAGCATGCGGCGACGGAGTCCGTGCGGGAACTGCTCCGCCATGGGTTCACCTTCATCGCTTTGCTCGGCGTGGCGATTTACCAGAGCCCCAAAATGGCGCTGATATTCGTCGTACTTATTCCCCTGGTGGCGATTCTGGTCGTGACGATGGGAGAGAAGATTCGCCGGATCACGCGGAGGAGTCAGGAGCGCATGGGAGATATGAGCAACCTGATGAAGGAAACCTATGCGGGAGTCCGCGTCGTGAAGGCGTTTGGAACCGAAGTCGAGGAAGAAGGACGTTTCATGCGCGCCACACGTTCTTTTTTCGACACGATTATGCGGGCCATGCGGGTTCGCTCGCTGGCGCCGCCCATGGTGGAGATCATCGGTGGTCTGATGGGAGCGGGTATTCTGTGGTTCGGCGCCCAGGCGGTTATCTTCGGAAATATGGATCCGGGAAAGCTGATAAGTTTCGCCGTCGCCCTCGGCATGGCCTACAACCCGCTGAAATCCTTCACACGGGTGTTTCATAGCCTGGTGGAAGGAATAGCGGGCGCCCAGTCGGTTTTCGAGGTCCTGGATGAGCATGCACCTGAGGACAAGAATCCCGATGGCGAAGAGATGGGGCGTTTAGCCCGGAATATAAGATTCGAGGACGTGCATTTTTCCTATTCGGACGAAGCGACGCTCGAGGATATCAGCGTAGAAGTTCCGGCAGGCTGCACGCTGGCCGTCGTGGGGATGAGCGGCGCGGGGAAAAGTACGTTGCTGGACTTGATACCGCGTTTTTATCTGCCCGCCAGGGGGAGCATCTCTTTCGACGGGAAAGAGGCGTCGCGGTATTCACTGAGCAGCCTGCGCGCCCAGATCGGCGTGGTGACCCAGCAGGTGATTCTGTTCAATGATACGGCGGCGAACAACATCGCCTATGGGGAGAAAAGACCCGTCAGTCGTGACGAAATAATCTCGGCGGCGAAAGCGGCCAACGCCCATGATTTCATTATGGAGCTTGATAATGGGTATGAGACCATGCTGGGTGAGGAGGGAGTACGCCTCTCCGGCGGCGAACGCCAGCGCATCGCCATTGCGCGCGCGATTTTGAGGGATCCTTCTATTTTGCTGCTCGATGAAGCCACGAGCGCGCTCGACACGGAGAGTGAGCAGTTGATTCAAGAAGCTCTGGAGCCTTTGATGAAGGGCCGCACCACGTTTGTGGTGGCTCACAGGCTCTCCACGGTCCGAAACGCCGACTCGATCATCGTGCTCGACGGGGGGCGGATCGTGGAGAGGGGAACGCACGATGATTTGATGAAGCTGGGCGGCTTGTACCAGAGACTCTACGAAATGCAGTTTGTGAGCGAGGAATTATCTCTTTCCGAAGAAATCAAAAGCGCAACGAATGGGGAAACCATGTCGTAAGATTATTCGCTCGCGTAACAATACGACCGGACGAAAAGGTGAATCTCGCGTCCTGAATTTGATGTCGGATAGTTAAGCGAAATCCCGGCGTTATCATACATTCATGGGGTTGAGTTTCCGCTTATTAATCCCGACTTCATTTTATTATCAGGAAAAAAGCGGAAATTTTCCGGGGATGCCGTCTCGCTGGAGGTATGCTCTCGTGAAGCTTGCCCTGATTCGCTCCACATTGATGGATCGTAGACTGCGTTTGGAAAAATCAACCAGGTGCATTCGGCTCTGAGCTGAGAGAACAACTTCATGCAAAAGCTAAGAGTCTATTTCCCGGAACTGGGAGAGCGATTCAGGGGGCGTTCACCGGCGTCTCGGGTGGCGTTCGGCGGGCTTCTTGGTTTCGCCGTCACAGCCCCTTTTTCGATATCGCTCGCTCAAATATGCGTGTTCACCGCCGTGGTGGCTTGGCTGGCTTCCATGACCAAAGCGGCTCCCTTGCTGACCCAGAAATTTCCGTTGTGGATGCCTTGGCTTTTTTTCGCGCTATTTACACTTGCCAGCGCCTTTCATGCACCCGATTCGCTCAAAAGCCTTATCAAAACGCGAGAATTGACGCAGATCATGATTTTTTATTTGGCGATGAACGTCATCCAGGACGACCGGGAAGCGATTTGGTTGGTGAAAGTGCTCTTGGCGGCCACGAGCTTTATCGCCTTGTATGCCTTGGGCGTATCGCTGCCAGGGACATTGTCGCTGGCGAATCGCCCGTCGGGCTTTTTCAGCATATACATGACGCTAGGCGGTTTTCTGCTTGTAGCCGGTCTTTTGGCGTTCTCGTACCTCATGGTGCCGTCTCGGGAACGCAAGAGCGTATGGGTCTACACGTCGGTCCTCCTCATCCTCTCTGCGTTGATGACGACATTGAGTCGGAGCGCCTGGATCGGACTTGTCGTCGGGACGGCGGTTGTAGCTGTGGCGAGTGGGCGCAAGAAGGTGGGTTTGTGTTTGGCGCTGGTGGCGGTACTGGTGGTATTCATCGCGCCGCATTCCATTCGCCAGCGCGTGAAGAGCATGGTGAACCTCCGGGATAAAACGGCCGTGGAACGGATTTACATGTGGAATAGCGGCTTGCAGATGTTCATGGAGAAGAAATTCTTGGGTTTCGGACCTGGGCGAATCCAGGAGAATTACACCCGGTATGCAAACCCCGAAGTGACGCCGAAATCTCCCTCCCATTTACATAACAATATGGTTCACTTGGCTGCCGAGCGGGGAATTCTTGCTCTGGGCGCCTGGATTTGGGTCTGGATCGGATATTTCGTCTTGGTTGTTCAGCGAATTCGGAATACAAGAGACGCGCCTTTTGGGACACGATTTCGCATGGTGGGTGGTTTGGCCGTGGCTGCGGGTTTTTTAAGCGCCGGGATGTTCGAGTACAACTTCGGCGATTCCGAGGTGGTGATGCTCGTGTTCATGGCGATCGCCTTGCCTTTTATGGGCAGGGAGAGTGAGATTCAACAAGAGTAGTTGTTTGGATACGTGCGTTTAGCGGAATCGGAACAAAGATTGGAAAAAACCTAATTTTTTGACCGGTTCAGCGGCCACGAGGTCGGTCCCGCCGATTTTGTTGCCTCCCAGTTCATACGTGACGCGGCCCACTTTTTGGCCGGCGCGGACGGGTGCGGTTACCTCTTCGGGCAACTCCAGTTTCATGGAGATACGTTTTTCTTCACCCCTTTTTACCAATGTCTCGACACTTTCCTTGAACTGGATGCGTACCGTCCGTTTCTGGCCCTTCAGCACCTTGATTTGCTGGCGTTTCGGTTTTTTCGTCTTGCCCAAATCGATCCAGCGGTATTGGTTGAAACCCCATGCGAGCAGACGCTTGGCCTCTTTGAATCGGCGTCTGGAGTGGCTCGACCCCATTACGACGGCGATGAGTCTTAGGTTTTTGCGTTTGGCTGTGGCGGCGATGCTGAATCCCGCTTTGCGGTGATAGCCTGTTTTGAGGCCATCGACCCCGCGAAACCGCCCGAGGAGAGTGTTCGTGTTCGTAAGGATGAAGCTCCCCTTCCTGAAAGGAGCGTTCTTGGTGGCGCTCCACTTCATGATGAGCGGATATTTTATCAACTCGCGGGCAAGAATGCCGGCGTCGCGCGCGCTCATTTGATTGGTCGGTTTTTTTCCGCCCGGCGGAAGCCCGTTGACGTTAACGAAACGGGTGTTCGTCATGCCGAGTTCCTTGGCGCGCTGGTTCATCATATCGACGAAGGCTTCGGCGTCTCCGGCAATGTGTTCCGCCACGGCGTAGGATGAATCGTTTGCAGAACTGATGATGATGGATTTCATCAAATCCCTCAGGGTAAATTTTTCCCCTTGCTTCAAATACACTTGCTGGCCCCCGATCCGGGAGGCGCTTCTGCTGGTTGTGATGATATCGTCGAGGTGGATGATGTTTCTTCTAATTTGTTCCATGGCGATTAACGCCGTCATCATTTTCACGATGGAAGCGGGCTTTGTAGGAAGCCGTTCATTGCGTGCTTTCAGGACCCGTCCCGTGTTCGCTTCAATCAGCAGGATCGAGCGATAGGGAATGGGTTTTTTGCGGGAACGTTTTCGGCGCGCGGAAGCCGAATCGACGCCGAGAATTAGAGAAAATGTGAACAAGAAGACGCAGGCTGTGATGACGGTTAAACGGGATCGCCGATGGTGACCCAAAGCGAATAACATGCGCTTTCCTTAAATTGCTGTCGATACGGGCGGGTGGGCGAAGGAGCCAAGCGGATTATCTGTTCCCCTTGTACTTGAACCAATTAAAGACTTTTTCCATGTGCTTGTCAAAGCGGAAAATAATGGGTCGGTAGGAGCCCGCTCGTATGCTCATATCCCTACTTGTGACGGCGAGAAACTCTGTCTGCGCGACATCCTTAATTTCCATTTCTTGCGTCTGCTTGGTTGCTCTGATAGGATTTGCGCTACCAAAGGGGTATTGACCAAAGGGGTATTGACGAAATTTCTGTACACAAAGGTGACGCACGTCAAGCGTGCCCTGTCTGAAAATGGGGTATGACATTCTTTTTTGCCGCATGGGCGGAAGGAGAAGGAGGTCTTCTCATGTTTAAGGGTTCTTATGTCGCGATGGTCACTCCGTTCCGCGACGGAAAGCTCGACGAAGAGGGCGTTCGCTCTCTGGTGGAATTTCATGTTGAAAATGGAACGCACGGGATTGTGGCGTGTGGGACCACGGGAGAGTCCGCCACGCTGAGCCATGAAGAACACGACCGGGTCGTGGAGTTGGTCATCGAGCAGGTGAATGGGAGGATTCCGGTCATCGCCGGCTCGGGTTCGAACAGCACCGCAGAGGCCGTTCAGCGCACCCAGTACGCCATGCGGGCCGGTGCGGATGGGGCGCTCCTGGTGGCGCCTTACTACAACAAGCCTACGCAGGAAGGCCTGTATCAACATTTCCGCGCAATCGCGGAATCAGCCGATATCCCGATCGTTCTCTACAACGTGCCGGGCCGCACGGTGGTGCAGATAGCCCCCGACACGGTGGCGCGCCTCTCGGAGATTCCCAACATTGTGGGCATCAAGGAGGCGACCGGGGATCTGGCGAATTGCTGCGACATCGTATCCCGCGTGCCGGACGATTTCATCGTGCTTTCGGGAGATGATTTCGTCACGCTGCCCATGATGGCGATGGGCGGTGTGGGCACGATTTCGGTGACGGCGAACGTGGCGCCTGCGGACGTGGCCCGGATGTGCCAGGCCCAACTCGATGGAGATACCGCCACGGCGAAAGCGCTGCATTACAAGATGTGGGAACTCAATCACATGATGTTCTGCGAAACGAACCCGATTCCGGCGAAAGCGACTCTGGCGATTATGGGGCGCATCGCGCTGGAATACAGGCTGCCGCTTTGCGCGCCGTCTGACGCCAATATGGCAAAGCTGGAAGCATTCGCCCGAGAATACGGTTTGGTCGAAGAAGCGGTGGCGGCATCGTAAACATACGCTGAGCAGAGAATCAGAAAGAAAGAGCGGGAGCGATCAAAGCTCCCGCTTTTTTCGTTTTCTGATGATTATTCTTCCAGTCCCAGGACCTTGAGAGCGTTTCCACCGAACCAAAGTTCTTTCACGTCATCTTTCAGTGGGAAATTATCGAATTCGACCAGACTTTCCTTGGGGCTGATCATCGGCCAGTTCGATGCCCAGAGAATTTTCTTCTTGAGCACCGAGTTCCCGTAGCGTGTCAATGGCTCCCAACCGGTGTCGGGCGTGGCGATGTATTTGGGCATCGTTCCGCTGACTTCGATGTACAGATTGGGGTGCCGCCAGCTCACGGCGATCATCTCGAGTATCCACGGCCAGCCTCCGTGCACCGCCACGATGCGTAGCTCGGGAAAATCTCTCGCCACCTCGTCCAGGTATATCGGGCGCCCGTAATCGAGCAGGTTCGAACTCGAGAGGTTCATCGAAGTGTGGAGCAAAACAGGTATCCCTAGTTCCACGCATTTGGCGTAAACGGGATAGAACTTCTTGTCGTTCGCATGAAGCCCGAGCTCCCATGGTCCCATGTTGACGCCCCGCAGGCCGTATTCTTTCACGTCGCGCTCCAGATCGCGCAGCGCATCCATGCCGCGGAAAGGATCGCACCCGGCCGTTCCGATGAGGCGGTCCGGGTAGTCCTTGATGTATTCGTGCAAAACGTCGGCGGGAAATTTCGTGCCCGAGATCGTCGTCATGTCGGAAGTCTTGATAACGGCCTTGTCCACCCCTTGTTCATCCAAAAAGGCGACGAACTCCTCCGGCTTCATGTAGCGGTGCTCTTCCGTATTGCCGAAAACCCTGTCCCCGTAATGTTTGGCGTAATCCGCTAAGCGGCCCGTCGGTTTCAGGTATCTGTCCAGACCCTCGGGAATCGGGCATGAGACCCTGAAGTCAATAATGGGTGTCGGCATCCGTAAACTCCGTGGAATTGGAATCTATTATGAACGCAGATTACATCAGGATGCTCGTTGCCGGATAGTCAGCGCAAGAAAATGCCCGCTTCCTCGCCAGAGAGCATCGAATCCATTATCCTCTTTTTCATTTTGAGGTCGGGGGATTTCATGACGAAGCGCGGCGGGGCGTCAACTCATTGGCTTTGGGCGATTTGCGCGGCCCAGGTGCCGATGATGTTCGTCTATGCGAATTATGTGGCGGCGCTTCCGCTGTTCAAGGCGGAATGGAACCTCACGAACGTGCAGGCCGGCACGATTTATACGGCGTTTTACGTGGGCTACATTCTCGCCGCGGCCGTGCTGGCGACCGCAACGGACTACATGAGCGCGAAAAAGATATATCTGGCCTCGAGCCTTTGGCTGACGCTCCTGAATTTCATGTTCCCGCTTCTTGCTGATGGCTTCATCAGCGCTTCGGTGTTTCGAGGTCTCACTGGCGTAGGACTGGCCGGCACCTATGCGCCTGCGCTTCGGCTGGTGGCGGAGTACGCCCCGGAAGGGAGACGCGCCCGCATGGTGGGAATTTACACGTTTTTTTACACCGTGGGTGTCGCCACATCGATTTATGTGACGGGTGTGCTTGTCGCGAATTTCGAATGGCGCACGGCGTTCGCGTTGACGTCTCTGGGTCCCGCAATCGGTTTTCTTGCCATGATGTTTTTTCTCCCGCCTCTGCCCTCACCGAGAGGGGATGGAGACGCCGGGTTTGAGTTCCCCAGGCTGCCGGCTCCGGTGTGGGTGCTCATGGGCGTTGTGGGCGCGCACAGGTGGGAGGTATTCGCGTTCAGGGGCTGGATAGTCACCTTCCTGGCGGCTTCCCTTGTAATGTCGGGAGCGGAGACGCGCGAGAGCGCCCTGCAAGTCGCGTCCTCATCCGCCGCCATGATCATCGGGCTGAGCGCCGTCTCGAAGCTCATTGGCGGCTGGTTCGCCGACCGCATCGGCAGGCCGCCCACGATTACCGCGAGTCTTTTTCTGAGCGGCCTCATTTCGGTTTCCATCGGGCTCGCATTCGGAGCGCCTTTCTCCATATTGCAGATTCTGTGCCTGGTCTGGGTGATCGTGATGCACGTGGACGCTCCCGTGCTGGTGGTGTTGACCACGGAACTCACGCCCAGACGCCACCTCGGCTCCGCATTGGGAATCCAGTCGGGCTTGGGCTTTCTGCTCGGCTCCCTCTCGCCCATGGTGGTGGGGAAATTCCTGGACATGAGCAACGACTCGGGCGATGGGGCACTTCCCGTGAATTGGGACTGGGCGTTCATCGGGCCGGGAGTCGCGGCGATCCTGGGAGGGATCGCCACCATTTTTGTCGCCCGGCGTTTTATCGCCAGAGGTAAACTTCAAGAGGGCGAAGCATAGGTTTCACAGACATGAATATCTCCAAGCGTTCTTTATGTGAAGCTCCAGGGCGCAATTGCGTCTGCTTGACGATACGTGCAGTTTTGATATGATTCGCCTTACCTTTTGAGACATCTTACATTTTAGCTTGTGGGTAGACAGAACGTACTCTGAAGATTCTTGAAATTGAGACTCTTCGCACTCTTTTGGACTGCTAATTCAAAAAGCAGAGGAGAATGAAAATGCTAAAAGGAATCATTGCTGGTCTGTTGGCGGTGGCTCTTCTGAGTGCACCGGCGTTCGCCGCGGATGATGCGACCATGCGCGCTGCCAAGAAAGAGGGGAAAGTAACTTGGTATTCCTCTATCACGCTGAATATCGCGCAGCATATATGCAACAACTTCAACAAGAAAAAGATGGGCGTTCAGTGCGTTCTTCACCGCGACGGCTCGGGCAAACTCTACCGTCGTTATCTGCAGGAGCGCAAAGGCGGAATTTACGTCGCCGACGTAGTGCACACGTCGAACCTGGGGCACTTCCTGAACCTGAAAGCCAAGAAGATCATCACGCCCTACAAGCCGGCCGGAACGGACAACTTCAACGAGAAGTTTGTCACCAAGGACAATTACTGGACGATTCTCCGCGCGGGCGTGTTGATGCCTTTCTACAACACCAAGAAAATCAGCGCGAAGGATGCGCCGAAAACGTACAAGGATTTTCTCGACCCCAAATGGAAGGGCAAAATCGTTCACTCGCATCCGAGCTACAGCGGATTCGTCACGAACGGCATGATCAACATCGTGAACAAATTCGGTTGGGATTATTATAAGGCAATGGCCAAGCAAAAGCCCAAAATCGTGCAATCGGCGGCCGGCGGCATTCCTCTCGTAGCGCGCGGGGAATCTTGGCTGGGAGCGGGCACGACATCATATTCGCTGCTCAAGCTGATCCAGAAAGGCGAGCCGCTCAAGCCCATCGTTCCGCCTGCGGGTCTGGCTTTGGTGACTTCGCCGAACGGCGTTTTCACGAAAGCGCCGAACCCCAACGCCGCGCGCGTGTTTACCGATTACCTGTTCACCTTGGAGAACATGCAGCTTCTGGCGGACTACTTCCTCTACGTGGGCAATCCCGATGTGAAGTATCCAAAGGCGTTGCCGGCGCTCAAGGACATCAACCTGATGGCCATCGGCGGTGCGGAACTGAAGAAGAAAAACAAGCCGACGCGCAAGATGTTCAAGAAGCTCTTCGGCGTGTAAATCAAGTATGAGCGGGAGCGGTTTCTTGCGTAATATCGAGAAACCGCTCCCGTTTCGTTGCTTTGATGGTTGTATTGCTCTGAGAATCACTTAGCGCCTGGAAGGATACGTGCCCATATGACGCAAGATGCGCAACAGCTTCCCGGAACGATATCGGGAGGCGAGCCCTCGGCCACCAGGAAATTCGACTATACCGTAATCGTCTGGGTAGTACTGCTTATCCTGCTAATTATCCTGGTGGCGAATCCCATCTTCCAGCTTTTTAAGGAAAGTTTCTTCGTTTCTGAAGATGAGGCCGGCGGTTTCACCTTCCAGAATTATATCGACGCTTTCGAGACCGATGAATACTACAAGCCGATGTACATCACGATGATGCTCGCCGTCTCCGTGGGTAGCATATCCCTGGTGGTGGGAGCCGTGATGGCCTGGGTGGTCAGCCGAACGGACATCCCTTGTCCGAATCTGATCAGGAACGGCATCCTGGCTTCTTTTGTGACGCCTCCCTTCCTGGGCGCCATTGCCTGGATATTCCTGGCGGGGCAAAACGAGGGGTGGCTGAATAAATGGATTCGCGGGTTATTCGGCTTGAGTGATGAGTTTTACCTGTTCGACATCTTCACGATGAAGGGCGTCATATTCGCCATGTCGCTCTACACGTTTCCACTCGTCTTTATCGTCGTTTTAGCGGGCCTGAACAATATCTCATCAGACGTCGAAGACGCGGCCAACGTGGCAGGCGGCGGCACGTTCCACACCATGTTCAGCATCACTTTGCCGCTCGTGGCGCCCTCTCTGTTCGCGGGTTTCATACTGGCGGCGCTCGAAGCGATGATTCTTTTCGGCATCCCGGCGGTATTGGCGATTCCGGCCGGCCAGCACACGATGACGACCCAGCTTCGTGCTTTCATGGTGTCGGAAGACGATCTGCTCGGATTGGCCTCGGCCTACGCAATGCCCATGCTGATTCTGGCGATCGGCATGGTCTGGACGCGGGGCATCGTATTGGGCCGCAGAGGCTACGCCACCGTCGGCGGCAAGGGAGGGCAGAGGCGGCCGCAAAAGCTGGGCGTTTGGCGGATCCCGATATTCATACTCTGCATGATTCCGCTCGTATGCGCGATTGTGCTGCCCGCTATGGCTTTGCTGACCACGTCGTTCATGAAGAACCTGGGTGGCGGACTGGTATGGTCAAACCTCACCTTATGGAATTATCATTTCATCCTGACGAACGATGCGGTGAGAGTGTCGATATACAATACGATTCTCCTGGCCATCATGGCGGCGACCGGGGCCACGATCGTGGCTGCGATTTCCGCTTTCATCGCACAGCGCAAGCTCATCAAGGGCCATCAATATATGGGATTCATGGCGACCGCGCCCATCGGGATTCCCGGCATTGTCCTGGCGGTAGGTCTTTTCGCGGCTTATACCAAGCAGCCTTTTGTTCTGTATGGGACGCTTTGGATCATGTTCCTGGCGTATCTCACCAAGTACCTGCCCCTTGCGTATCAGACGTCGAACGCGGGTCTCTCGAGCATTCATCCCGAACTCGAGGAGAGTTGCCGCATCATGGGGGCGAATCGGCTTCAGGTTTTCAAGGACGTGACGGTGCCGCTGTTCAAGACGGCCGTCATCGCCTCATGGATATTGGTGTTCATGCCCTCGCTCAGGGAATTGAGCGCCTCGGTTCTGCTTTGGACGACGAACACGAAGGTCATCTCGGTGGTCATCGTCGATTTTTATGAAGAAACGCTGTTGGGGCCCATTTCGGCTTTAGGCGTTTTGCTCCTGCTCATCACTTTGGTGGCGATTGCCGTCGGTTTCCGTTTGGTGGGCAGGGACTTCATGCGTTCCGCGGGATAGAGAAGGGAGATTTGCGTTGGCTGTTTTAGACTTAAAAAACCTTCTGAAAATTTTCGGCACCGACGTTCGGGCGGTGGATGAAATCGATCTGCACATCGAACACGGGGAGTTGATCTCTCTCTTGGGGCCTTCGGGTTGCGGCAAAACGACGACTCTGCGCCTCGTGGCGGGCTTCATCGAGCCGAACGGCGGTGAAATCATCATGGACGGGGATGTCGTATCGAATGTCAGCAGCGTCATCCCGCCTGAACGCCGCAACATGAGCATGATTTTTCAGAGCTACGCCATCTGGCCTCACAAGACAGTGTCCCAGAACGTGGGCTATGGTTTGAAATTCCGCGGTATTACGGGCGCCGAGGCGGACAAGCGCGTGAAAAGCCTGCTTTCCGTCGTGCAGATGGACCATCTGGGCGCCAGATACCCGGCGGAGCTCTCGGGCGGCCAGCAGCAGCGCGTGGCTCTGGCCCGCGCCCTCGTGGTCGAGCCGGCCGTGTTGTTGCTGGATGAGCCGCTCTCGAACCTCGACGCCAACCTGCGCGAGGAGATGCGCTTCGAAATCAGGCGCCTGCACGATGAGTTCAACATCACGAGCATTTACGTGACCCACGATCAGGCCGAGGCTATGGTCACCAGCGACAGAATCTGCGTCATGAACAGCGGGAAGATCGAACAAGTGGGCAAGCCGTCCGACATATACGACATACCGGCGACGAAGTTCGTGGCCGAGTTCGTCGGCGTGACGAACTCGATTCCGGGGAAAATAAGCACTCCGGATCTGTTTGAGGCCAATGACGGCGCGAAGTTCATGATGAACGCAGACGGCGGAAAAACGGGAGAACTCGTCTCCATACGGCCCCACCGTATTCATGTGCATTCCGAGAATGCCGACGTGGGCGGCGCGGACTCCCAGAACGTGCTCGATGGCGAGGTAACGCGCGGCTATTATTTCGGCAGTACGGTGGATTACCTCGTGAAAGTGCCGGGTCTGGAAGAGCCGCTCCGCGTCATCGGCGATCCGCACCAATTCTTTGGTGTGGGCAGCAAGGTCCGGTTGACCATCGAAAAATCGGCGGTCATTATCGTGAGCGACAGTTAAAGCCTCATCGATGCAAATCGTTATTCCAGACGATTGCTTCCGCTTGTTTGAAGACTCCGAAGCCCTCGGGCGCCTGCGCACCTTGGGCGACGTGCATTACTACACCGAGAATGCTGAGAGCGAAGTATCGCTCCGCGAGCGCCTGAAAGAAGCGGAAATCATCCTCACGACCAGGTACCAGACTGACTTCAAGACAACCGATTTACTGGATCACATTCCTCATCTCAAGATGATTTCCGTGATGGGCACGCGCCCGCGCATGATCGACATGGCTCGCGCGAACGAGCGCGGGATTGTGGTGAGCACCACGCCTGCCGCAAGCGCCTTTTCGGTGGCCGAGCACACGATGATGCTGATCCTGGCGTTGGCGAAAAGAATGCCGCTCATGTTCCCCGCCATGAAGGGGGGTGGCTGGCCGCAGGATCCAGGAGTCGAACTTGCCGGGAAGACGCTGGGACTCATCGGTTTCGGTCACATAGCTCGTCTGGTTTGCCGCATGGCCTTGGGTTTCGGTATGCGGGTTATCACATGTTCTCCTTCGATGACGCCGGAGCGCGCGCAGGCGGAGGGGGCGGAAGCGGCAACTGTGGAGGAATGCCTCGCGTCTGATGTGGTATCGCTCCAACTTCATTTGCCGGCGGGCGCAGCACCCTTCATGACGCGAGAGAAATTCGCCCGGATGAAAAAGACGGCGTTTTTCGTCAACACGGCGCGCGCTCAGTATGTGGATGAGGATGCGCTGCTGGATGCCCTGCAAAACAGACGCATCGCAGGAGCCGGTCTCGACGTTTTCGAGCCTTTCGAGCCGTTGCCGGAAGAATCTGTATATCGAACTCTCGATAACGTCGTCATCACGCCGCATTCGGCCTGGATTACCGATGGCACGTATGCGAGGTTCCGCGACGTGCCGGTAGCGAACATCGAAGCGTTCTTGAGGGGTGCACCCGTAAACGTTGTCAGAGAAGACGCGTAAGAAACCAGACGCACCCGCCCCGGCAGTTGATAAGTGCCGGGGCGGTTTTTTCTTTTTACTCTTTTTTGATCAATATGTTGTTGTAAACCAGCGCCGCCGCCACGCCGCCGATGATCGGCCCTATCCAGTAGACGAGGTGATTGATGCCGTCGAAGCCGCCTCCGGCCAGTGCGGGACCGAACGTGCGGGCCGGATTCATGGATGCGCCCGTGAGTGGGCCACCCATCAAAATGTCTGCGGCGATGGTGAGGCCGATCGCGAAACCGCCCACGTCGGGGTGTCTGTCGTCCACGGCGGAGCCCCAGATAGCGGTGACAAGGAAGAACGTGAGGATGATTTCGATCAGAATCCCCATGCCGAAGCTCACGTCACTTGCCAGCGTCGGTGTTCCCAGGTTCACCTTTTGCCAGACGTCGGCGGCAAAGATGATTCTCAACAGGATGCCGGCCACGGTTCCGCCCACGAGTTGGCTGATGATGTAGGAGATACCCGTGCCGCTGTCTGTTTTTTTGGTCACCATGAAGCCGATCGTGACTGCAGGATTGAAATGACCGCCCGAGACGTGCCCCATGGCGGAAATCATGACCGAGAGGATCAAACCATGGGCCAAGGCGATGCCGATTAAACCTACGGCTCCGCCCGTTTTCTGATTCAAGATGATGGAGCCCGCGCCGATGAAGCACAGTGCAAACGTGCCGATGGCTTCTGCTACGCAGGCCCTTCCTGTAGGACTCATTTTTTTCTCCTTGACCATTCGGGCGAAAAATTGAAGGAATCTTCATGCCGCTATTGACACAAGCAGATGGTCTCCGGGTAAAGAAAATGGCCTATTCCAAAGTCTCATTATAGCAAATCATGATGAATGCACCACGTTTTGCGGGTTGCCCGAGAGTGCGGCGGCAATGTTTTCCACCGACATCAAAAGTCCCGCTTCGGTAACCTCAGGTGTGATGCCTGCATTGTGCGGGGAGAGAACCACGTTTTTCAGTTTCCCGATCGGATGGTTCGGGGGCAGAGGCTCCTGATCGAATACGTCAAGACCTGCCGCAGCCAAGGCCCCGCTTTCCAATGCCGCTATGAGCGCTTCTTCATCCACGATAGGCCCCCGCGCGGTGTTCACCAAAATGGTATCCGGCCCCATGCGGGAGAATGCCTCGGCGCCGATCATGCCGATGGTGTCCGCCGATTGCCGTACGTGAATCGAGACGACGTCGGCCTGCTCATACAAAGTGTTCAAATCGACGAACTCCAGCCCTGCTTCTGCGGCGAAATCATCGTCCGGATGAAACGTCCAGGCGATGAGCTTCATTCCGACCCCGGCGGCGATGCGGGCCGTCTGGCGGCCGATGGCGCCAAGGCCGATGAGGCCGAGCGTTTTTCCGTGCAATTGCGTCATCTGTCCCCGTGGCCACTCGCCCGTCCGTATGGCGGAATCATTGACGGGTATCTGGCGCGCGGCCGCCATCATCAGGGCCAGGGTGTGTTCCGCCACGGAAACGGCGGCCACTCCAGGTGTGTTCGATACGATGACGCCTGCGCTCTCGGCTGCCTTCAAATCGACGTGATCCGTGCCCGTGCCCCAGATCGAAAGTACCTTGAGACCGCCGCAATTCGAGAAAAAATCCGCGTCGAACTTGCAAAAAGCCCGGATGTTGATGATGCCATCCGCCCCGGTGACGCGTTTTAGCAGTTCTTCTGACGTCTGTGGGTTGGAGGTATGGATTTCCGCATCCCCGATCTCCCGCAGACGGGTCTCTGCGGAACTGCCGGTGAAAACGGAAGGGTAGTCATCCGGTACGACGATTCGGTTCACGAAATAGCCCCTTATACGAAAGAAAATGTAAGCTTTGGAGGTTCTCTTACGTCGCCCTTGCGTGCATAATAACGTTTTTCTGCTGCCATTCTTATGACACCGAAGGAGACAAGACAAGTGGAACCTCTCGATCC
Organism: bacterium; assembly: GCA_965204535.1. Lineage (GTDB taxonomy): Bacteria > UBA8248 > UBA8248 > UBA8248 > UBA8248 > Bin107. The sequence continues at coordinate 444,944 of OZ241996.1, forward strand.
GCGTAAAGACAGCGCTGTTCCCGGTGAACGCGCCATCGACAAGCCCGAACTTCCCACCCAGGGCTATGCTTTCACCATGTCCGCCGACACCGAAACGATAGAGGGTAAGGGCCAGCTCAAACTGGGGACACACAGACACTTCGAAGTGTATTGCGATGAACCGCCCCGCATCGGCGGGGAAGACTCCTACCCCCAACCGCTTTGCTACATTGCCATGGGGGTGGGGTTCTGACTGCTCACCCAGCTTGCGCGGTACGCGCATATGATGAAAGTGTCCTTCACGCGCGCCAAGGTGCACGTGGATTTCGATTATTTCTTGCAGGGTTCCGTTCTCAAGGGAACGGTGAATGCCGGATGCAACGAGGTGCGTACGCACTTTGAAGTGGAATCCGATGAACCGGCGGAGAAAATACTGGCAGTCATCAAAAATGCGAAGCAGGGATGTTTCGCCGAGCAAATGGTGACGGACGCCGTTCCTCTGAAAAGCACGATGAGCCTGAACGGCGAATCGATCTCTATGAGTGGTATTACGGCGTAAAGCGCCTTGCTCATAACTTGAAACAGGCCGCAACCGCCGGGGTTTCTCGTCGCCCGTCACTTGAGCCGGGAGAGGAGCGCCTCGTCCCTTAAAGACAGGAAGATTTACGCGGTGTCCGCGTTCGCCTCGGCGGCGCGCTGACCCGCTGCGGTGCCCGCCAGCCGACCGTATACGGAGCCCAGGGTCAGCCCTGCGCCTCCCGGGTAGTTGAAGTAGTAGACGCCGCCCACGAGTTCGCCCGCGGCGAAGAGCCCGGGGATGATCTCGTTTTCGGTGTTCATGACCTCCGCTTTGGGTGTTACGCGGATACCGCCGAAGGTGAACGTGATGCCCGTGGTAACGGCGAAGCCGAGATAGGGCGGCTCATCGATGGGAAGCGCCCAGTTCGATTTCGGGGGATCGATACCCTGTGTGCATTTGCCGTCTTTGATCGTCGGGTTGTATTCGCCCGACTGAACGGCGGCGTTGTATTCCTGAACGGTTTTAACGAACTCATCGACATCGATCTCGAGTTGTCCGGCAAGTTCTTCCAGCGTGTCGGCTTCGGCCTTGGTGACTTCACGGATGCGATATTCGTCGCGCAGCATGTGAACCGTTTTCTGGTCGAAAATCTGAAAAGCGGCCCGCTGGGGCTGCTGGAGGATGTTTCGGCCGTATTTTGCGTAGGTATAGTTTCTGAAATCGGCCCCCTCATCCACGAAGCGTTTTCCCTCGATATTCACGATGATGCCGAACGGATAGGAGTGCTTCTGGTAGGACTCTCCTACCGTGAGATCACCGAAGGGCGGGGCGTTCAAATCCCAAGCGACCGCGTGACAGCCGCTCCAGTTGCCGTAAGGCTGCGCTCCGATATCGAGCGCCATCTTGATGCCGTCGCCCGTGTTGTAGGGAGTGCCGCGCACTTTTGCGAGCTCCCAGCCCGGCCCCAGGTAGCGGCAGCGCATCTCGGCGTTCGCCTCGAAACCACCCGACGCCAGCACCACACCGTGCGTCTCGATTTCGTAAGGCCCATCGGGGCCTTTTACTTCGACGCCCGTCACGCCGCCCATCGGGTCCGTGAGCAGGCGCATCGCCTTCGATGCGTAGCGAATCTCGACTCCGGCCTCGTTCGCAGAATCAAGCAGGGAATCGATGAGACCGCGTCCGCCGCCCACGATCTCGAGAACCAGACCGCCCCAGAAGCGCATCTTGCCGTCCACCTTGAATGCCTGCCGGCCGCTTGCGAGGATGAGCCGCAAGCCCTTTGATTGCATCCATTTCAGGGTCGGAAACGACTCGTGGATGAGGACGGAGGCAAGGTCGCCGTCAGTCTGGTATTCGGTCAACAGGGCGAGGTCTTCAAAGAATTTTTCCGATGTGTAGGGGTCGATCTCGATATTTTCTTTCTCGGCGTCGGAAAGGTCCGGTACGAGCGAGTAGATGTCCTCGATGCTGTTAAAGGCGAACCGAAACAAGCCTCCCGAGAAAGCCGAATTGCCGCCGCGCCATGCCTCGGGCGCTTTTTCGAGCACCAATACCTTCGCGCCCTGGTCTCGCGCCGCAAGCGATGCGCAAAGTGCGGCATTGCCGCAACCCACGACGACGACGTCGTATTTCTCTGTAGCATTCGGCATTTTTCAAAACCTCCTCGAAGCTTTCCGTAAAAAGCAAATCATGTTTGCGCGGATGCAGGGATGAGACCGTTTCCATGAGGGTTTTCCGTCACTCAGGGAGTCAGGAAAACTGGCTCCTAACTAACATATTGGCGGAGCCGGGTCAAAAACTCCCGAGATGAGACGACTACTCAAGACATGACGCTATCTCAAGCAGCGTGGCACCATCCATTATCTGTTTGCTTGACCACGCCGGTCGGCTCCCATAAAATTTCTGCTCAGTTTCCATCCTCATGAAGGAACGTCATGGAAGCGACTGCCTACCGGAGTTTCATGGAAGAGCGAATCGCCCGAATTACCGAAGCCTGTACGCATTGCGGAAAATGTTACGAGGTCTGCCCGATGGTTTCGTATTCGGGAGCGAAAGGCGCAGACCCAGAGAGGGTGACGAAATCCGTGCTCAACATCATCAACGATCGTCCGCATGAACCGGAAGGGGCATTGTGGGCCAAGGCTTGCCAAAAAAGCGGAGTTTGCATCGAGGCCTGTCCGGAAGACGTCAATCCGCGGGAAATGCTCACCTACGCCAAGCTGAAGCTGCAGAATATCGAATCAGAGAAAGCGGACATCCAGGAAGTCGGCAGGTCTTATTTTCAGGACTTGAGCCGGAAGATTCGTTTCATGGCCGCTTTGCAATTAGAACCCGAGCAATTCAGACGCCTCACCGCCGTGCGGGGCTCGGAGGCGAACACAGTAGATGCGGTGTTTTACTTTGGATGCAATATCCTCCAGACGCCTCACATCCTGCTCTCCTGCATCGATGTTTTCGACCGGCTGGGACTGGACTATGAGGTGGCCGGCGGCGTGGGCCATTGCTGCGGCATCAACCACATCAGGCGCGGAGATCTGGAGGCGGGGGCGGCGATGGGCGCGCGCTCCCTGGATCATTTCAAGTCATATCAGCCGGAAAAGGTCATTACGTTTTGCCCGACTTGCCAGATGCAATACTCCGAATATCAACACCTCTACACCGGGAAGCCGCTTCTCCCCATGGCGGGAGGTACGAAACATAGCGAGGAGGAAATCCTGCCCTTCGTCCACATCACACAATATCTGGTGGATAATCTGGAGACTTTGCGGGGAGAATTCACGCAAAAGGTCGAGAAGCGCGTGGCCGTGCACCTGCACGGGGGCAGCGATGGCGTCGAGGAAAACGTGGTGAAAATCCTCCGAGCGGTTCCCGGGCTCGAATTCGTCGAGATTGAACAACTCTCCGATCATGCCTATCAGTGCCCCACGCTCGTCATTCCTGAGGCGAAAGCGGCGATGCGCGAGAAACTTTTCGACTCGGCGCGCCGCGCCAGGGTGGATTCGCTGCTCACCGTTTATCATAGCTGCCATCGTGAACTATGCGGTCTGGAAAAGGGTGAGCCCTTTGAAATCGAGAATTTCATGACGATTCTCGGCCAGGCGATGGGGTTCGAGTATCCGGACTACACCAAGACGTACAAAATCTATGAGGATATCGCTCGGGTCATCGAAGAGGCGGGCGAGGCGCTGCGCGCTTTTGGAATGACGCCCGAGAAAATGCGGGAGCAGCTTCAAGCGGCCCTCTACGGCTGAGAGCGGGGCATTTCAAGGCATTGAAAACTTAGCGATTTTCCTCATTTCCGCACCAGAACGATATTGAAATTTCCCAACTCAAACGTTTTTCCCAGGGAAACTTTCTTGAGCGGGATGATCAAAGAGGGTCTCGCTCTTTCATGGTCACCCAGTCTCGGGTCGCCCCGAAAATACAGTTGTGTCACCAGGGGCCGGTAATCAGGGTGGCGGATGTAAAAATGAATGTGTGACGGTCTCGCCCAGAATCCGAATCCGTATCGCCCCGGATGCACGGTTTCGAACTGGTACAGCCCTCTCCTTGTGGAGCGCATACGCGCCCTGTAGAGATAATTCTCCTTCTCGTCCATGCCGTGGTAGCTGCCGCTGTCATCCGCCTGCCAGACGTCGATAATCGCGCCCTCGAGCGTTTTCTGGGTGTCATGTCCATAGACGCGGCCGCGGATGAGCATGGGCGTTCCCGCCGCGTCCCGGGGCATCAGGCGGCCACGGAAAGGAGCCCCTTCCTTGTAATAGGGTCCCATGGAGTCCGAGTGAGTCGGCATTCGCGCCTGGGGCGGAGCCTCATCCGGCTTTTCGCCTTGCGCGAGCAGAAATTTTCCGTATTCCCCCAAGTCTCCATAAGCGGGCGTGGGAGCGAGGGTTTTCCGAAGCGCGAATGCGCCTGTGCCGAGCACGGTCAGGCCGAGCAGGGAGTTTTTCAGCAGCTCTCGTCTGTTCCATTTCTCCATGACGAAATCCCCGGCGGCGGGATACGTTTCTCTGGGAAGATTACCACTTCTGAGCGCGCATACGCCAGTTCCCGAAATTCACCCCTGTCGCATCGGCGGACAATCTCTTCGGCATCGCCTGAGAGTGAATGAAAACAATACCATGCCGGCATGAGCGTCCCTGCGGATTGATGTCGTCCGAAGTGAAGAAATCAGCCGCGCTGGGCCATCTCGATGCTGATGTTGTCAGGCCCCTTGATGAAGGCGATCTTCACACCCGGCCGAATCTCCCAGGGCTCGCAAATCCACTCCGCGCCCTTTTCGGTCAGCTCTTTTTGCGCCTCGTCCATGTCGTCGACCCGGAGTCCGAAATGATCCAGCCCGTAGCGGGGCTCGGAACCCGTGCGCACGGGGTCTTCTCCCTCCGCCCGGCCCGAGACGAGGAACACCATGCCGTTCAGCTCCATGTTGAACGACGGCGCGCGCCCCAGCTTCCGCTCCTCCACGACGGTGGCGCCGAACATGTCGATCCAGAAATCGCGGGCGGCGTGCGGGTCTTCGCTCCTGAAGTGAAGGTGGTCGTATGAGTATTCGGCCATGCGGGATTCCCCTCTCGATGAGCTGTAAACCTCTGATTTGATGAGGTGTCCGGTTGTCTTTCGGCTTGGTGAGCCTTGGATTGTAAGGATAGCGGCCGGGAGTGGCAAGGGGCGTGAAGCCGGGTCTAGCCGGGTCCGCCCTCTTCTTCCTGTATGAGTTTCTCGGCCTCGGCCATCTCGTGGAAGAGCTCGCAGGTAGCCGAGAAATCCCTTTCCAGCTTGTCGAAAAGCTCCCTGATTCGCGCGGGCGAAATGACGCTGCAGAGTTGGTTATATACCGCCTGCCAGGCGAGCGTTCCGTGCTCGCCGCGCTGGAAATCAACCTCCTCGCTCGCCGTGATGGCGTCGTATCTCTCGTGTTCGTGCTCGAGAATGTCTCTGAGCACCGGCTCGTAGTTCGGGTCGTTCGAGTTCATGTAGCGCATGAGGTAATGCCTGAATTGGGGTTCTTTTTCCACCGGCTGCGGGTCGGACATCTCGCGCAGAACCTGGCAGGTGGCGGCGAAATCCTTCTCCAGCCGCTCGAAGAGCTGCTCAATGTGGAACGGGGTGAGAATGTCCGTAAGTTCCGTAAAAACAACGTGCCACATGTGGGGAAGCCGCTCTCCGCGGGTCGACTCGGCCCCCTCGCCGACGGTGCTCTCGTCATACACCTCGTGTTCGTGATCGAGCAAATCCATGAGCACCGGCTCGTAGTTCGGGTCGGCCGAATGGAGGTAGCGCATGAGATAGGGCTTGTATTTCCGTACCTTATGGCGTCTGGGCATCGCGGTTTCCTCTTAGGAAATGACTCCCGGATATGGTGACCCCATTATATCACCAAACCGGGCCGCCTCGCTATGGACTGTTTCCCGGCGACGGAATCCGGCCTCCTAAACTATTGAATTACAAGGAGATACCACTTATAAAAAAAATGAAAGACGATTTTGATCGCCCGGGAGTCGACCGGAGCGGTGCGGGTGCGAAAATCCCCGCAAATCCGCGCATTTGCCGTCATGGCAAGCGTAGCGATCCGTGGCAGGATTCCCCTGCGCCCGGATTCCGCGGCGTCATTTCCCGAGAAAAAAATTGTCAGCTATTTATCGAAAAACCCCGTGAATTTATCGGTATTTATCGAATTTTTCGGAAATTCCTTATCTTCGAGCGAAGCGACCGGCTTCGCCATGATACCCGTGTTCTCCTCTTCTCCCGTCCCCGCAAATGCGGGCAAATGCGGCGGCCGCCCCAGACCGGGACGCGCCCTTGCCCCCCTTGCGGGGGGTGTTGAAAAACCCCCTGAGAGGGTAATGGCAACCCCCTTGAAAGGGAAACTTCATAAAGGCAACCCCCCCTACCCCCCCTTGACGGGGGGGTATAAAAAGGCGATGCGCTCTCGCCGGGCTGAGGGGGTTTTGCTTTTTCTTGCCCCCCTGTCAAGGGGGGGTAGGGGGGGTTGGTTTTCAGGGCGAGGTAGGGACAGGTCGCGACCTGTCCCTGTCGTAAACGGCGCCGAACTCGGGAAGGCGTCATTTCCCCCCGCGTTCACCGATGCCGCCGCTCTCTTGAGGATCAAACCCGACCCGCTAGGAACCGCGCCCCGAAATGTGCGATATTCCCTTCCCATGAGGACCCGTAAGGAAGCATCGCATCGCCACCTATCCCTTATCGCCGCACGGCGCGGCTCCGTCTGAGGCCGGGCGTGCGCCTCTCCTGGAACGAGATGCGCGTGCGCGCGGCGGGGTTCGCCCGCGAGTGGGCGGGCGCTGCGTACGAAAAAGGCGAGACGCAGAGTTTCTACAACGAGTTCTTCGAGATTTTCGGCGTCCGGCGCCGCTCCGTCGCGCGCTTCGAAGAACACGTGAGGCGCCTCGACAACACCCACGGCTACATCGACCTCTTCTGGCCGCGCGTCCTGCTCGTCGAGCAGAAAAGCGAGGGCCGCGACCTGGAGCGCGCCTACGGGCAGGCGGGGGAATACTTCGACGCCCTGCCCGAAAGAGAAAAACCCGGCCACATCCTGGTGAGTGATTTCCAGACCTTCGAGCTTTACGACCTGGACGAGCGCGAGCGCACCGCCTTCTCCCTCGCCGACCTGCCCGCCAACGTCGAGAAATTCGGCTTCATCCTGGGCGTGCGCCGCCGCGCCTTTCGCGATCAGGACCCCGCCAACATCAAGGCCGCCGAACTCGCGGGGAACCTGCACGACGCCCTCGCCGAGGCGGGCTATACGGGGGACGATCTCGAACGCTTCCTGGTGCGCGTCGTCTTCTGCCTCTTCGCCGACGACACGGGCATCTTCGAGCCGCGCGACATCTTTTTGAACTACGTCGAAGAGCGCACGAGCGAGGACGGCTCGGACACCGGGGCGCGGCTGGCCGAACTGTTCCAGGTGCTGGATACGCCTGAGGATGCGCGCCAGAGGACGCTGGATGAGGATTTGGCGCGCTTCCCTTACGTGAACGGCGATTTGTTCCGGGATGCCCTGCGCATTCCTTCCTTCAACGCCGCCATGCGGAACGCCCTGCTCGAAACCTGCCGCTTCGACTGGTCGAACATCTCGCCCGCCATCTTCGGCGCGCTCTTTCAATCCGTGATGAACCCGGCGGAGCGCCGCGCGCAGGGGGCGCACTACACGACCGAGAAGAACATCCTGAAAGTCATCGAGCCGCTCTTTCTGGATGACTTGCGCGCGGAGTTCGAGCGCCTGAAAGCCCGCAGGGACAGCCGCCGCTCGGCGGAACTCAGGCGGTTTCAGGAAAAACTTGGCCGTATGAATTTCTTCGACCCGGCTTGCGGGTGCGGAAATTTCTTGATCATCGCCTACCGCGAACTGCGCGAACTGGAGATGGAAGTGATCCGCGAACTGCGCTCCGACGAGATACAGCGCGAACTCGACGTGGCCGGGCTTTCCCAAATCACCGTGGATCAGTTCTACGGGATCGAACTCGGCGAGTTTCCGGCGCGCATCGCCGAGACGGCGCTCTGGATGATGGACCACATCATGAACAACCGCCTGAGCCTCGAATTCGGCCAGACCTACACGCGCATTCCGCTCACGACCTCCCCGCACATCCTCTGCGCCGACGCGCTCGAAACCGACTGGGCGGAGCTTCTCCCGCCTCAGGATTGTTCTTATGTTTTCGGCAATCCGCCTTTCGTGGGGCATCAATGGCGCACGAGAGATCAACAGGCCGGCATGGCGCGCATTTGGGGTACGGAAGGGCAATTCAATCGGCTCGATTATGTGACTTGCTGGTTCAATAAGGCCATGCGCTACGCGGAAAAAAAGGAATCGATCGAGATCGCCTTCGTTGCGACAAATTCCATCGTACAAGGAGAGCAAGCTGGCGTTCTATGGCCGGTGTTGTTTGCCGGTGGCTTGTCTATACGTTTCGCGCATCGCACGTTTCAGTGGAATAGTGAAGCCCGAGGCTCAGCGGCAGTGCACTGCGTCATCATCGGGATGACCTTCGCCAAGGACGGAAAAAAGACGATCTATGATTACGATCATTTGCGCGGAGAGCCCCACGAGTCTGAAGTGAAGCGAATCAATGGGTATTTGATCGACGGGCCGCAGTATACGGTCCCTGCGCGCTCAAGAACGCCGATTGGTCGCCTGAAAATGCACAAGGGGAGCCAGCCGACCGATGGCGCTCGTCTCAAGAAGCCGGAAGGCGGATACATCACCTTCAGCAATCTAATCCTGAATGAAGAAGATAAGGCGGAACTTCTCGTGGCTGAGCCGGAATGCGAAAAATGGCTGAAACCTTTTGTTGGTGGTGAAGAACTAATCTCTGGGAAGTGGCGATGGTGTTTTTGGCTCAAGAACGCTGAACCGTCGGAATTGCGCGCGTCAAGGGCGATTAAGGAACGGCTTGAGCGAGTACGCGAAGGACGATTGCAAAGCCCGACGGCAAGTGTGCGCGAATATGCGAAATTTCCGACGCTGTTCACGCAGGATCGGCAACCGACGACGCCTTATCTCGCGGTTCCCGCAGTATCGTCTGAGACGCGCGAATATATACCGATAGCGATATAGCCGCCTACTGTTATTGCATCTGACCAAGTAAGGATTATTCCGGGAGCAGGGCTGCTTTATTTCGGTGTTCTTACTTCTGCGATGCACATGGCGTGGATGCGTACGGTCGCTGGCCGATTGAAAAGTGATTACAGGTATTCCCCGGCCATCTACAATTCGTTCGCTTGGCCAGAAATGGTGGATGACCAAGAAGCGAAAATCGTCGATTTGGCTCAGGTCGTTCTGGACGCCCGCGCGGCGTACCCCGAAGCGACGCTGGCCGACCTCTACGACCCGGACCTCATGCCGCCCGATCTTCGCCGCGCCCACCAATCCCTCGACCGCGCCGTGGATCGTCTCTACCGCCGCTCCGGCTTCGCCTCCGAGCGCGAGCGCGTGGAGCACCTCTTCGCCTTGTACGAGAAAATGCGCGCGCCGCTTGAGGTGGGGGTGAGGGGGAGGAGACGACGGCGGAGAAGGGGGTGAAAGGATACGGCCCCTCTCAGAATGCTTGATGAAGCCCTATGTTTTTCTAATATGGTAATTTGGAATCATGGCTTTTATTTCCCAAGAAACTAAAATGGACGAGTTGAGGAGAATTACCATTGGGTGCGAATCGTCCGAAGCGGCATCATTATATCCCTGAGATGCTACTTAAGAATTTCTGCGATGATAGTGGTTTCTTGTGGGTAGGAGATCAAAAACGCAGAAAACATTATCAAGCAAATCCCACGAATGTGTTCGTAAAGAGTAATCTATATGCGAGGCACGATTTCTCCCGAGCAACTGAAAGTTATGAATATGAAGATTCACTATCTAAAATCGAAAGTAAAGCTGAACCTGCGATATCGAGCCTCATTGAACAAGTCCGATGTGGGCGCTATCCTCGGCTTGACCCGGCACTCGATGACCATCTCAAAAAGTTTGTGATAGCTCTAGCTCGCCGGACGCCTGAATCCCAAGAGCGTGTCGCATCGGCCAAAGACCGTGATGTCTTTTATGAAGTATCGAAGGCTCTGGCCGATAAACAAAACTACGATCTCCCTGCTCCAGAAATTCTTTACCAGGATCCTCGCATTCGAAAACTCAAGCAACGCATAGAATCAAATGCCAATGCTAGTTTTGCTGCTGGGGATAGACCGAATGAAAAAAATGAAGCTGAGCGTTTTTCTCGTGAAATAGGTTGGGGCATCGCACGAATTTGCCTGCCGAAGAGGAGTTTTGTCATTGGAAGCCACGGCCTTACCTTTGTTGAGCGAGACGGGCCAATAAAGGGGAGTTGGCTACCTGCTGCTTACGATGTCGCTGTCCAGTTCACAGCTTTTCCTGACAGAGGCTTCATGCTTGTACTTGATCGTAACAATGAGTCGATCATCAATGTGATTAATCGAGCCACCGCTGCGCAAAGCAGAATTATCGCTGGGCGTTCGGAAACTCTTGTACGTTCATTGATGCGGAAACGAACTTGAAAAGATTGACACGAGATTCAAAAGCGATGCCACGGAAATCTGGTTTTTTCCGGTCGGTCCGGGAGTCGGACTACTCGGCATAATTGTTTCACATATCTGATCTGGAGAGTCCTTTCGGGTAAAGTCCGGGTTGCGCGACAACCTTTCGGCCAAAGACGCTTGAACATGAACACGGAACATTCCGAAGCCCGATTCAAGAATGTCTCCAACTTGCGTTGCCGGCTTCCGTATGTTATATTTATATATAACTTGGAGGGTGTCATGCATACGACAAATCTGCGCAAAGTCGGTGGTTCCATCATGCTGGCCGTTCCCCCCGCCCTTCTCGACCTCCTGAAACTCGGGGTCGGCGCGAAGGTGGAAATAGACGTGGAGGACGGTCGCCTGATCGTCGAGCCCAAAGCACGTCCCGTCTATTCACTCGATGAGCTCCTCGCGCAATGCGAAGAAACCCCTGCGCAGCCCGCCGAGGACCGCGCCTGGATGGAGGCCAGACCGGTTGGCAACGAGTTGTTGTAGTGAAGCGGGGTGAAATCTGGCTCGTCAGCCTCGACCCCACCGCAGGCCATGAACAACAGGGTACCCGTCCGGTACTGATCGTATCCCCGGACCCGTTCAATAGACTCACCGGGACGCCCGTGGTCTTGCCGATCACATCGGGCGGCGACTTTGCGCGCAGGGCAGGCTTCGCAGTTTCTCTCTCGGACGCGGGTACCCGAACAACCGGTGTCGTCCGTTGCGACCAGCCGAGGTCCCTTGATCTCGCTGCCCGCAACGGGGCGCGTCTCGAAACCGTTCCTGAACTTATTATGGACGAAGTGCTTGCCCGGCTCGCCACCATCCTCGAATAAAAAGTGATTGTTCGTCTTCAATGCCGGACCGCACCCATCAGTGATTTCCCGTTTCGGGTCCCAGTTCCTGTGAATGACGCTAATTCGCCGATGCAATAGAGGGAGCGGCGCCGATTGGCTTAATCGGTCCTGGTTCTGGAGCGGATTCGAATACCGTCATTCGCTTCTCTCCAGTTTATCTCGTGGAGTAGCCCGTCCAGTCTCGCCCGGAACGGAGGACAAGTCAAAGCGATTCGTACCGGGAGGAGGGGAGTTTGTTCCGTCAATTCATCCGCGGCCATGCAATCGGCAGAACCGGAAATTTCAGGCGGGGTTCAGGGGCCGTACACCCGGATGGCGGAGGGCTGCGTCGGGCAGAAATACTCGCAGACGCCGCACCCGATACACCCTTTCTCGACCACGGGGCCGCGGACGCCTCCTGCGCGCTCGAGGCGGATGGCCTCTGAACCGAGCGGGCACCTGTCCACGCAATAATCACACCCCGGGTCCGTCCCGCTCCACGCGAGGCAGCGATCGGGGCTCACCTGCGCGAGCCCGATGCGTATCTCCTCGCGGGATACCAGGGTGAGCGCGCCGCTCGGGCAGGCCTTCATGCAGGCGAGGTCCTCACAGACGATGCAGGCGGCCTCCTGGGGGACGATGACCGGATGGAGGGTGTCCGAGTCGTCCGCTCCGGGGACCAGCCGGATGGCGTCGGCCGGGCAGACCTCCGCGCACGCGCCGACGCCGCAGCAAAGCTCCAGGAATTCCTCCTCGGGCGCCGCGCCCGGGGGCCGGAGCGGCGGCCGGGGCGTGTCGCCGCCATCGGCGGAAGAGCCTGCAAGAACCGCCTGGATAAAGGCGAAGGGTCCCTTCTGGAGGAAGGCGCGCCGGTCGAATTCAATCGGCTTCATCGTCATCCCCAGACCAGCCTGCGAGCCGGGATTGTCTTACGCGCCGGATGCCGCATGGGTCTTCTTCCGGCGGGCCGCGCGGGAGCGCCTCCGGTGGAGAAACAGGAGCAGGATGAAGAGCGCGACGCCGCCCGATGCCGCATACGGCATCCAGGAGACGCTGTCGCCCTGGACGTCGACAGAGACGGACCCCTGGAACCCCTCGGCGGCGAGCCTCAGGTCATAAAGCCCCGTTCCCGGCACCGACTGGCGGACCCGGTACACGGCTTCTTCGAAAGGCCGGTCGTGCCGGAAGACCGCAAGCCGCGTCTTCCCCCGGCGCACCTCGATGGTCAGGGGACCCGTGTAGCTTTGGCCGGTCCTGGAGTCCGTGAGGCTGACGTAGAACTGCACGTCGTCCGGCGTGTCCGAAGTCTGCCGGCGCAGCCCCTCGAAGAAATAGCTCACCACGGTGATGTCGTAACTGCCGACCCGGACGCGCGTTTCGCGCGTGGGGATCTGGGGGTAGTTCTCGGCATAGCCGTAATGGGGCTTTCCCCGCATGTGGTGGCCGGAGGCGGTGAGCGGGATGAGAAGCAGGACCAGCCCCAACCCCAGGGAGACGCCCTTTTTCAGGCGCGAGAGAAGCCTGGCCGGAAAGCGCTTGGGTGCGAGTCCCAACGTCAGGAGGTCGTCGGGGCACGCGGTCGTACAGACCCCGCAGTTGTAGCATTCGGCCAGGGAGAACGACTTCGCCGGGTTGACCCCCATCGGGCAGGCTCTCGCGCAGGCCGTGCAGCCCTCGATGCAGGGACTCTCGGTCTTACGCACCCGGAAGGGGGCCAGCGAGCCGAAGAAGCCCAGCAGCGCGCCGGTCGGGCAGAGGGAGCGGCACCACGCCCGGCGAGAGAGGAGCAGTTCCGCCAGGATGACGCCCGAGAAGATCAGGACGCCGCCGTTGGTGACGCCGAACACCATCAGGGAGAACACGTCCCGCCCGATCTGAACGTGGGGAAGGAGGTTCGCCCACAGGGCGACGTTGAAGACGACCGCCGCGGCCAGACCTATGAGGAGCAGCGCCCACTTGGCCCACCGGGGGACTTTGAGGTCCGGCGGACGGACCCCGATCTTCGGCAGCGCGCGCTGCCGCAGGAGGTCGAATCCCTCCAGGAGCGTGTTCACCGGGCAGACCCACCCGCAGAAGACCCGCCCGAGGGCGACGGCCAGGAGAACCGGGAGCGCGGCCCCCGCCAGGAGTGCCGGCCAGGCGGCCGGCGTGCGGAAGGCGGTCTCCGCCGCGACCACCGGATCGAGAATCGGGAACCCGAACACCGAGAACGACCCGAAATTGCCCACCCAGTCCATCGACCGGACGGCGGGGTCCGGCAGGCGGCCCACCGTGATCGAAAACAGGTGGTAGAGCCATTGCTCGAAGACGGTTCCAGTGAGGGATATCTTGTGGTAGCCGTTCTTGCCGTATTGCTGGTAGAGGATCCCCCCGTAATTGAGGGCGGGCACGGCCAGGAGAAGACCGAGCGCCCCCAGCTGAATCCCCCTTCTCAGCCGGCGAGCCATGGTATCAGGACTCCACCGGGACGATGCGGATCGCCTGGGGGACGTGGATGCAGGCGCGCTCGCAGAGCCCGCAGCCCACGCAGGCGTCCGTCACGATGGGCTGCTCGTACATCCCTGTCTTCATGGCCACCCCGGGGAAGGGGCAGGCGCGAATGCACACCCCGCAGGTACGCCCCTGGTAGGAGAAGCACATGGATCGATCCACCACCGCGCGACCCATCTTGACCTGGGTGAGGACGGCTTCGTCGTCTGCGGCGATTCGGGTCAGCGCCCCCGTCGGGCAGACTTCGGTGCACTTCATGCAGAGCATGCAGGCCTGTTCGCGGGGGACGATGTAGGGCGTGTTGAGGTTTCTCAGGCCCTGCCCGAACCCGGTCATCTGGATGGCGGTGTTCGGACAGACGGCGGCGCACCTCGCGCAGCGGATGCACCGTTCGAGGAAGTCCTGCTCGCTCAGCGCGCCGGGCGGGCGGAGGAATCGGCGAAAGCGCGTAGCGGCTCTCGCGAAACTCCTCCGTCCGGTCGCTAGCAAGGATGCGACGCCTGTGAGCGCCGCCGCCCCTGCGAGGAGGAACATCCGTCTGTTCAGGCCCACTCTACCACCTCCATGTCTCCAGCCCGGCGAGACGGGGAAGACGGGAAACCTCTCCCCGTCCCGCTCGCTGCATCAAGTATTCAAATCTTCTCGATCCTTGCCTTTACGTGCTTGAAGTCCGCCTGGCCCGATACCGGATCGAAAGCCCGGTGCGTGACCGCATTGACGAGCCAGCGGTTCTTCTTCGGGTCGGCGCTGTCCGCCACGGAGAGGTTCCACGGGGAGAACACCTGCCCCGGCATGACCTTGTTGCGCGCGGGCTTGACCTTGCTCTTCGTGCCGATGCTGGCCCGCGCCTCGTAGCTGCCCCGGGGCGTCACGACCCGGACCCATTCCCCGTCCTCGATTCCGAGCTTCCGGGCGTCGCGGGGGTTCATTTCGAGATACTGCTCCGGCACCAGCCGCCGGGTGGTGGCCGCCCGGATCGTCTTGGTGGTGTGGAAGTGCTCGAAGACGACCCCCAGGTTCAGCCAGAACGGGTACTTGTCGGCTTTCTTGATCTCCGCCATGGTCTTTCCGTAGTAGTCGAAATCGGGAAGTTCCGGCGTCAACCCGTCGTCGCGCATCTGGATAAGCACGTCGTAATGGTCCACGGCGTAGAAATCCGGGTCCTTGCCCGCTTTCGCGAAGATGTCCGTCAGCTCCTTGGCGCGTGAATAGTCCTGCTCGGTGAGCTTGAACTTCGCCCTGCCGTCCTTGCGGCGGAAGGCGCTGTAGGGCTTGTCCTTCCAGCCCTTCTCCTGCGCCATGTACTTGCGCGGGATTCCTCCCCCTTTGGCGATCTCATACGTGGGGGCGGGATAAAAGATTCCCTTGCGCTTCCGAAGCTGCTCGTAGGGAGAGAGTTTGTCCCGCTTTTCCACCTCCAGCATTCCCGTCAAATCCGCATCCGAACCCTTGCTGGCCCGTATGATGTCCCGGTAGACCTCCTCGGGGTCATAGTAGCCGTCCGCCTTCCTCTGGTAGGGGAATATCTTCTCCGCGTCCAGGCCGAGCTTCGCGGCGATGGACTTGCCCTCGTCGATGATGACGTCCAGATCGGGCCTGCAGTTTTCGGGCGGCTCCATGGCCTTGTCCGTGACGTACATCTTCCGCTCGCTGTTCTGGTACACGCCCCATTTCTCCCCGTGGGTGGCGGCGGGGAAGATGACGTCGCCGTAGAGCAGGTTCGGGGCGTGCCGGTAGGCCTCCACCATGTAGGTGAACGTCTTGGTGATGGCGGGGCGGATGAGGGTGTCCACCTCCGGCAGGTCCACGTGGGTGGCGTAGGCGAACTGCATTATCTTGATGTCGCCCTTCATGGCGCGCTCGAACATGCCGATGGTCATGCCCTTGTTCGGGGCGGCGGCGGTGACGTCGAGCCGTCCGGGAGGCAGGCCCCAGGCCTCGTTGATCTTCTTGCGGTGCGCGGCGTTCTTGATGCCCTCGTTGAACGGGAGCCGCCCGGTCAGGCCGCCCATCAGGCGTTCGCTCATGGCGTTGGGCTGCCCCGTCATGGAGAACGGCCCCGCGCCCGGCCTCCCGATGTTTCCGGTCAGCAGGTGGAGGTTGATGATGTTGATGTTGCGGTGCTGTCCATGTAGGGACTGGTTGTACCCGATCCCCCAGAAGGAGAGGACGCCGCCTTTCTTGCGCCGCTTCCCCTTCAGGGTGGCGTCCGCCCAGATCGAGGCTATCCGCCGGACCACCGAGGGGGCGATCCCCGTCCGGTCGATGACCTGCTCCGGGCTGTAGCGGGCCATGATGCCTTCGCGGTAATCGTCGAAACCGTCCGTGTGCTGCCGGATGAAGGCCTCGTCCACGGCCTGGGGGAACTCCTTCATCAGGACGTGGGCGATGGCGTTCTGAAGAGAAAGATCGCCGTTGGGGCGGATGGTGATCGAGAGGCTGTTGTTGGGGTTGATCTGGGCGTAGCCGTCCATGGTGCCGGTGTAGCGCGGGTCGACCACCATGGTCGGGATGTTCCGCTTTTCCTTGGTGGCCGCCACGCGCCAGAACAGGACGGGGTGCGACCCGCGCGCGTTGTGGCCCCAGTGATTGATGAAGTCGGCGTCTTCGATGTCGGAATAGTTCCCCGGCGGGTGGTCGCTCCCGAGGCTGTGGATGTAGCCCGTCACGGCCGAGGTCATGCACATCCGGGCGTTGGCCTCGATGCTGTTCGACTGGAGGACGCCCTTGTAGAAGATGTTGTCCAGCCATTGCTCCTCCATGGTCAACTGGCCGGACTGGTAGATCCCCACGGAGTTCCCCCCGTGCTTCTTCACGACGCCGACGACCATGTTCGAGACGATGTCCATGCCTTCTTCCCACGTGCCGACGCGGAAGACGTCTTTATCGAAGCGCCCTTTCGTCTTCGAGACGTGGCCGGTAAGCGGGTTGGACATGTCCTTGCGGATCAGCACCTCCTCCAGCCGGTCGACGTAGAGGGACTCCGCGGCCGTGAGACCCTTGATGCACTGAAGCCCCAGGTTGACGGGGGAGTCCTTGTCCGGGATGCACGCCACGATCTTTTCATTCTCGACGACGTAATAGGTGTGGCATCCCACGCCGCAGTAGGGGCATTGTGTGGGCACCAGCTTCCGCGTGTCCTGGGCGCCTTCCGCCTCTCCGACGAGCTGGAATAACTCCTTGTCGCGGGTCAGGGCCCCGCCCATGGCGAGCCCGGTGGCCAGCGCGGTGGACGATTGCAGAAACGCACGGCGATTGAATTTCGGCATCACTTGTCCCTCCAGGGGTCTACGGGTCCCGAATCGCGTTTTTCCCAGGTGCGGATGTAGGCGACGATGTCGTTAATCTCTTCTTCGGTCAGTTCCACCATGCCCTGCTTGCCCTTGAGGTAGGCCCCCATCGGCGTACCGACCCGGCCCTGCATCATCGTCGCCTTGATGTAGCCGTCGGTGGCGGATTTCAGAAAACCCTGGTTGTTCAGGGCGGGTCCGGCGTAGCCCGCCATGGCGTTTGTCACGTGGCCTCCACCCACCTGGGGGCCGCCGAGGCCGTCCCGCCCATGACAGCCGGAGCACATCCCGTCGAAGAACTCCTTTCCGCGGGATACGGAACCCGCCACGCGCTTTTGATCGATCCCGGCGTAGTCGCGCAGCTGCCAGCTTCGCACATAGGTCGCGATGGCTTCGATGTCTTCTTTTTTCAGGAAAGTCCCGTACGGGATCATCTGGCGCGGCAACCGCCCGTAGAAGATGGAGCGGCGGATGTACCCTTCGGGGGCAACGGACAGGAAGCTTTGCAGGTTCAGGGGGAGACCCACGCCTCCTTTGCCGTTTTTGCCGTGGCAGGCCGCGCAGTGAATCAGGTAGAGCCGGCTGCCCTTCGAATAGACGGAATCCCATTTGGAATCGCGATCGAAGGCGTTGGCTCCGGTGGGGGGAAGGAGCGTGGCGATCAGCAAGAAAGAGAAGAGAAAACCGACGAGAACCGGGAATGGGCGCCACTGTTTCATAATTGTTCTCCTCCCGAACAGCCTTAGCTCCTATGTTGGTGGGCCGAGCCTTGCTTGAACTCCTTTCTCTTATCCCCCGAACGGGGGTCGAACTCGTGTGTCAGGTGGTGCGCTTCACTCACGCCTATATAATTAAAAATAGGTTCGAAGGGTCGAATTGTCAATAAATCCTTTCGGTTCGCATGGATGCGGCTGAAAGAAACTCGCGCCGCCGCATCAGGCGTCATAGAAGCGGCGGATGCGGTCGGAATCATCCGCCGTCCCGGCGGGTTCAAGGCGAAGCAATGCGGCGCAGCCTTTGCTCATGGGATTTGTTGAAAAAGCCCGTCTGCGACTCCCGCAAACCGCCAACGCCTCTTTCCTCACCCTGAGTAACCGCCGTAGGCGGCGTATCGAAGGGCGAAGGGAGCCAGACGTCTCGCGCCGGGCGAGAGGGCATCCTTCGATACGCGGTTTCACCGCTACTCAGGATGAAGCGGAGAGGGATTTTGCAACAGCCCCTCATGGCGGAGGTGGAATCGTCCGTCGGTGGGGGGAGATCGAGGCCGGGGCGGATCGGCGCCGCCGTTTTGTTGTATGATGGCGAAGAGTTCACCACGACCCCCCGCATCGTTCATGGCGGGCCGTGGGTTGGGTAAGGCCGTCTACAGCGTTACCGGAACAAATCATTACGGGAGAGAGAACCATGGAAGATGTGCGCGTGGAGCGGATGGCGGAGATCATCACGGGGTATTCCTCAAAAATAAAGCGGGGCGATCTCGTCGGCATCCGGGGCAGCACGGCCGCCGCGCCGCTGATTCGCGCGCTCTACGCCGAGTGCGTCCGGCGCGGCGCTTACGTCTCCGCCGAGGTGTCGCTGCCGGGGCTGGAAGAGATTTTCTACGAACACGCCACCCGCAGGCAGCTGGAGTTCCTCTCGCCGGTGCGGAAGTTCGAGATCGAAAATCTGGACGTCGTCATCTCCATACTCTCCGAGACGAACACCCGGCGGCTCTCGGGCGCGGACCCCAAGAAACAGGCGCTCGCCTCCAAAGCCAGACAGCCCGTCATGGAGACGTTCATGAAGCGCGCCGCAGAGCACGAGAAGAAGGGGAAGGGGGGCTTACGGTGGACGCTCACCCTGTTCCCCACCGAAGCCTACGCCCAGGATGCCGAGATGGGCATCCGCGAATACGAGGATTTCGTATTCAGCGCGTGTTTCGCGAATGAAGCGGGCGGCATCAGGCGCTGGCGGGCGCAGGACAGGCACCAGGCGCGCGTCATCCGTTATCTCAAGGGCCGTAAAGTCGTGGAAATCGGGGCGCCGGGCACCGACCTTAGGGTCGGCATCGCGGGGCGTCCGTTCATGAACTGCTCGGGGCACAACAATTTCCCGGATGGGGAAGTCTTCACCGGTCCGCAGGAGAACAGGATCGACGGAAAAATCCGCTATTCCTTCCCCGCCTGCATCCAGGGGCGTGAGGTGGAGGGCGTGGCGCTCGAATTCGAGAAAGGGGAAGTCGTCAAGGCGTCGGCGGAGAAGAACGAGGCGTTCCTGAAATCCATGATCGGCATGGACGACGGCGCCAAACGGGTGGGGGAGTTCGCCTTCGGTCTCAACGCCGGCATCCAGCGCTTCACCAAGAACACGCTGTTCGACGAGAAGATCGGCGGCACGCTGCACCTGGCGCTCGGCAAGGGCTACCCCCAGAGCGGGTCGAAGAACAACTCCGCCCTGCACTGGGACATGGTGTGCGATTTGAGGGAGGGCGGCGAGGTCTACGTGGACGGAAAGCTCTTCTCGAAGGACGGGGAACTCCAGATTTAGCCGCGTTCCAAAACCCGATTCGCATCGGCTCCGGGGGTTGGTCGCCGGACACGCAAAATGCTATTCTCCACGCGCCGTTTCTGAACGGAGGCCCACACGGGCGGGTAGCTCAGCTGGCAGAGCGGCGCCCTTACAAGGCGTAGGCCGGAGGTTCGAACCCTCTCCCGCCCACCAAGGAAAGTCTGGTTGCAGGCAGGTGATTACGCCGAGTTCCTGTATCTTCGACCGTTCCATCAGGGGCTGCTGAAAAACCCCTCGTCGCTCGGAATTGACCGCTGTCGTCATTCCGGCGAAAGCCGGAATCCATTTACTTCGTCTTTGTTTTTTCTGAAGAGCGGTTGCCCTTTTGCAGGATGGTTCGAATCGGGACAGGCACGAAGGCCTGTCCTTACGGAGCGGCACCTCTTCGTTCGGTTTGATTGCTCTCTTGCCTGCATGAAAACCAACCCCCCCCTACCCCCCCTTGACAGGGGGGTATAAAAAGGCGACCCCCGCCGCCGGTAGAAGGGCTTTTGTTTTTTCTTGCCCCCTGACAAGGGGGGGTAGGGGGGGGTTGCCTTTGTCCTCTGACAAGGGGGTCTTTTTCAACAACGCCCTCAAGGGGGAGTGCTTTTGGAATTCTGCTCGGAGGGGAGCGATCTCCGTGAGGGCTGTACACCGGGGGTGGGGAATTCTCCCCACCCCCGGTTAAGTCTCAGCCTGTGCGGCTATTGCTGAACCAGTGCCGCTTGTAGCGCCTTACCTCGCCACTGCGCCGGGCCGACGTTTGGGGATGATCGGCACGAGCAGGTAGGACTGGTGGTTCGGGCCGGTGTGCAGCGTGGTGCGCCCGCCGAAGACTTCCTTGCAGCGATCGACGGGGTGATCGTGCAGGAACGGTCCCGAGCCGCGTGAGGGCACGTAGGCCTGCACCGCGGGTCCGGGGCGGTCGAAGTCCTGTCCGGCGATGTTGATGGAGAGCTGAAACCCTTTCGGCAGCACGATGCACTGGGGCCAGATTTCCACGTCGAGCTCGTAGATCCTGTCCGGCGTGAGCGGCATCTTGTCGTCGTGCGTATGGTAGGGCCGCCAGGGTTCGGAGAGTTCCTCGTCCAGCTTTCGGTGCGAGGCGCGCAGCCAGCCCTGTGCGAGCGGCGTCTTGGGGTCGACCGTGCCCTGGAAGTAGACTTCGCGGTTTTTGGGCGAGAACGCCTGGACGGTGACGAACAGGTCCGCATCCACCGTGGAGGAGGAGATGAAAAGCTTGGCCGACATGGGGCCGGTGATCTCGGTCTCTTCCTTGAGCGGCGCCGTCCGGAGCGTGATGCCGCGCGTGAGCGCCCGGAAGGTCCTGGAGCGTTTCGCCTTGGGCGGGTTAAAGTCGAGCTTGCCTTTGCCGCCCGCGTGGAGGTAGAGCTTCGTCCACTTGGTGCCCTTGAGCGGCCACTCGTGCTCCTTGCGCAGTTCCACCTCGTCGGTGAACGGACGGCGGATGTTCAGCCACACGCGGGGCTCTTTCTCCCAGCCGTTCTGCTCGCCCTTGAGATAGTAGTCGAAGAAGCGCTTCTGGAGTTCCATGCCGTATTCGAGATAAAACCACTCCTCGTGCCTGCCCGGATGGCCTTCGAGCCATTTTTCTTCGGACGCCGCCTGCGTGTAGGCCTCGAAGTTCCCGCGCGGGTGGAGGCCGAAGCCCGCCCAGCTTCCCGCGCTCAGGAAGGGCACCTTCACCTTCGACCAGTCGGGCGAGCGGGAGCGGTACCAGTCGTCATCCATCTCGCGCGCGAGGAAGTTCGCGAGCGTGTCGGCGCGGTTGTCCTTGAGTTCTTCCTTGGAAAGCGTCGCCGGGCCCGTCGAGCGCGTCTCCATCCAGTGGTCGCGCGGGCCGTCGGGGTTGCCGTGCTGGACCGCCTCGACCTGGCGCGGATACCAGATTTCCATGAATTTGTTGGAGAGGATGCCCCCGTGGCGCGCCCAGTCGCGGTAGTGGTCGGCCGCGCCCTCCCAGGGGATCATGGCTGTTAAGTGCTTGGGCTGAAGCTCCGCGACCTGCCACTGGTTGATGGCGTAATAGGAGACACCGTTCAGGCCCACCTTGCCGTTCGACCATTTCTGCTGCCCCGCCCATTCGATGGCGTTGGCGAAGTCCCTGGTCTCGCGCGGGGAGAAGATATCGAGATAGCCGGGCGAGCGGCCGGCGCCGCGCGAATCGACCCGCACGCAGGCGTAGCCCCAGGGCACCCATATCTCGGGGTCCACCGTCTCCCAGGTGAGCCAGCGGTGCTGGGAGCCTTCCAGGATGTCGGGGTGCATCTTCACCAGTGAATCCCAGAGCGGCTTGTAGTGTTCCTGATATTTGACGCCCTTGCCGTAGGGGCCGCCCGCCAGCACGACGGGCACCTTCGCCTTGGTGTCGGGCCGGAATACGTCGACCCGCAGCACCACCCCGTCATCCATCTCGACGGGCAGATCACGTTCGATAATCATACGCACCTCCTGAGTTTGAGAATGAGGCCGCGGCTCCCGAGACGGGGCCGCCCGCTCTTTCCGCGTTTCCGCATGAGTAGAATGTGAGGAAATTATGCGCGAACGCCGCGCGTTTTTCAATTTGCGGAATTGATGGCTTTTGCGTTTTCTCTCTCCGGGAGTTTGGTGAAGGGGAGGGGAGAAACAGGGTTGTTGAAAAGCCTCTCGCCGGTCGATTTGATTGCCCTTTCACCTGCATGAAAACCAACCCCCCCTACCCCCCTTGTCAGGGGTCAAAACCGACCGAAGAGGGAGGTTTTG
Source organism: bacterium (assembly GCA_965204535.1). Taxonomy (GTDB): domain Bacteria; phylum UBA8248; class UBA8248; order UBA8248; family UBA8248; genus Bin107. The sequence continues at coordinate 467,392 of OZ241996.1, forward strand.
CAAGACGATGTGTTTCTCGTCAATGGCTTATGCAAACGCTCGTTCATCACTCGCGTTTGACCCCTGACAAGGGGGGTAGGGGGGGGTGCCTTTATCCCCCGACGAGGCTTTTTCAACAATCGCAAAACGTCTCGCCCGGAAGATTTCGAGACTTGCGTCCATTTCCCCGCGAGCGATAAGCGGCTATATTCGGTGAAGCAGTTGCGCTCCAAAGCCCGCCGCCGGGACGGAGTTCCCTTGATCACATACATCGACGAAATCGATCGCCACATCTCGGGCTGGATGAACCGCTACGGGCGGCTGTTCCTGCGAATCTCGCTCGCCGTCGTCTTCATCTGGTTCGGGGCACTGAAACCCCTTGGGATGAGCGCTGCCGCCGAGCTCGTGCGCCGCACGGTCTACTGGCTGCCGCCCGATTTCTTCATCCCCCTGCTCGGCTGGTGGGAGGTGGCGATAGGGGTGGGGCTGCTCTTCCGCCCGCTCATCCGCGTCGCGCTCTTTCTGCTCTTCCTGCAGATGCCGGGGACGATTCTGCCGCTCTTCCTGCTGCCCGAAGTCTGCTTCACGCAGATTCCCTTCGCGCCGACGCTGGAGGGGCAATACATCATCAAGAACCTCATTCTCTTGAGCGCGGCCATCGCCGTGGGCGGCACGGTGCGACGGGAGGAGGATGCGGGTTCGCGGATTTAAGAAGTGAATATCCCTGTGCGCGGGGGCAAATCCCACAGTACAGGATAGGTACCTGGTTTTGTAGGGACAGGTCGCGACCTGTCCCTACGACTTCGTTCGTCATTCCGGCAATCCCTCCCTCACCGGGTGGAATTGATTGTAGGGGCCGCATATATGCGGCCCGTCGTTGGAAGGCGAAAAGGCAGAGTCGCGTATACGTCGGACATATATGTCCGACCTACACAGCCCCCTCAAGGGGGGAGTAATTCCCAAACTCGCATTCGCCATTTTCGCTCCTCACTCTCTCTTTACTCTGCCGCTGGAATAATTCAAGACTTACAGTATCCGGCAATATGCCGTACATTACAGGAAGACCAAGGAGGCGAGACCATGCAGAATTTCCCTAACCATAACGACGCCATCGACGAGGCGACTTTCATGACCGGCACAGCTTTAGAGCGCGCCCGGCTCACGATTGCCGATCATGAGCGCACGCTCCTCAGGGCTGATGACCGCGCCGTGGTTCTCGCCGCCCTCGATGCGCCCCAAGAGCCGACCGAAGCCTTGCGCGAGGCGATGGCCCTGCACGAAGCGCGGGTGGCGCGTGACAGCTGAGGACATATCAGTTCCACAAAGCATATCCATAGAACCGATCAACTCGAAAAAACGCCTTGCGTTCTACGCCGCCATGGGATTTCAGCCCTTGCCGTCGCGTCCCCTGAGAATGTTCATCAGCATCGAAACGATTCACAGGGCACTGGCCTGAAGCGCGTTTCAGGCGGGCGGGTCTGGCGCGTCCGCTCTCCAGACCTTAAAGTGTCCCCATGACATTCCTTGCCCTCTCGCTGGTGCTGACCGCCGCTTTTTGTCACGCCACCTGGAACCTGCTGGTCAAGCGCATCAACGGCGGACCGGAACTCGTCTGGCTGTTTTCCGTTTTCTCGGTGTTGATCTACCTGCCGGTCGTCGTGGTCGTTTATCTGATGGAGCGCCCCCTCATGGAGTGGCGCGAGATCGGGTTCTACGTCGGCAGCGCCGCACTGCACATGGCCTATTTCCTGCTTCTCCAGCAGGGCTACCGCAGGGGCGATTTGTCCCTGGTCTACCCGGTTGCGCGGGCTACCGGGCCGTTCCTCTCGACCCTGTTCGCCGTCTCCGTTCTGGGTGAGAATCTGACCGTCCAGATCGCCGTCGGCGGCCTGGCGATCATCGTCGGCATCGTGTTCCTGACGGGCGGCTTCGACTGGTCTTCCGCGCGGCGCACGAGTTCGCTCTTGTTCGGGGTTTCCACAGGCGTGCTCATCGGCAGCTATACAATCTGGGACGCCTATGCGGTCAGCGCGCTCGCCATACCGCCGTTGCTGCTCGATTACGCGTCGAACTTCGCGCGCGCCACGTTTCTGATGCCCTACGCCTTCACGCGCAGGAAGCTCATCGTGAAGCATTGGCGCGAACACAAGCTCGCCGTGCTCGGGATCGCCGTGTTCACCCCGCTTGCGTATATGCTGGTGCTGACGGCGCTCGTCTTCACGCCGATCGTCTACGTCGCGCCCGCACGCGAGGTCAGCGTCCTGATCACCGTGGCGATGGGGTCGATCCTGCTGGGCGAGGGCGAGTTGCGCAGGCGCATGGGTTGGGCCTGTCTGATCCTCCTGGGCATGGTGATGCTGGTGCTGGGCTAGCGGCGGATGGTGTGTTCAGGCGCTTGAGGGGGGTTGTTGAAAAACCCCTCTTTGCTCGGAATTGACCACCGCCGTCATTCCGGCGAAAGCCGGAATCCATTCTAAAGCAGAATGACGATACAAAGGCTTTTTATCTCCTTGTCATTGGCGAGAACCAACCAAAAATAAAAAATAAAGGCAAAACAAATGGATTCCGGCTTTCGCCGGAATGACGAACCAAATCGAGAACCGCAAGTTTCTGTAGGGGTCGTTCGCGAACGACCCCTACTTCATCATCGGTCGCGACAAACACTCATTTATCAGGACTTTTTCAACAGCCCCCTTGAGGGGAGCTTGCGGAGCGGGTGAGATTCTCCACGTTGCTGAAGGCCATCTCGACGCGCCGCCGAATACGCCCCAAGCCGCTGGCCGGTGCGTTGAAAAATGCTATAGTGGCTTTCCCGGAAACGTCATCATACTCAACATTTCTCATACAGGAGTGAACCATGAGCGAGCCGCAAATCAGTGCGCAGGACGTCCTGAACGCCAGCGCCGGCTGTCTGCAGAAGCAGATGTACGTCTACTTCACGAAACCGGCGAACGGTCTGGGACCCGTGATGGAGAATCTCGAAGATCACTTGAAGTTTCAGGTCGAACTCGAACAAAAGGGGATCATGTTCGGCGCGGGGCCTTTCTGGACGGAGGATGAGCAGCGCTGGGAGGGGGAGGGGATGATCATCATCCGGGCCGAATCCCTTGCCGAGGCGCGGAAGATCGCCGAATCGGACCCCATGCACGCGAGCGGCGCGCGCACGTTCACCATACGCCCCTGGCTGCTGAACGAGGGGATGGTCACAATGAAGGTGACCTACTCGGACGGCGGGCGGGAAGTCATATGAACTGGACGCCGAGACGAGAGAGATTCCGCGCCCTGCTCGCGGGCGAGAGGTGCGTGCATCCCGGTTCGGTCTACGACCCACTCACCGCGCGCATGGCGGAGGACCTGGACTTCGAGGTCGGGATGTTCGCAGGCTCCACCGCCTCGCTCACCGTGCTGGGCGCGCCGGACATCATCTTGTTGACGCTCACGGAATTCGCCGCCCAGGCGCTGCGCATCAACCGCGCGGCCGGGATGCCCCTGCTGGTGGATGCGGATCACGGCTACGGAAACGCGCTGAACGTGAAGCGCACCGTCGAGGAACTCGAAACCGCCGGCGTGGCGGCCCTCTCGATTGAGGACACGGTGCTGCCCCAGCCATTCGGCGCGGATGGTGCGCAGCTCACTTCGATTGAAGAGGGCGCCGGCAAGATGCGCGCGGCGCTGGAGGGGCGCCAGGACCCGAATCTGGTGATCGCAGGCCGGACGAGCGCGCCGCGCGTCACGGGTACGGAAGACGCCATCGCGCGCGTGACGGCCTATGAGGCGGCGGGGGTGGACGCCATCTTCGTGGTGGGCGTCCAGAGCCGCGCTCAACTGGAGGCCATCTCGGCTGCGGTGAACCTCCCCATCATCCTGGGCGGTAGCGCAAAAGAGGTGCGGGGTCTGGATTATCTCGGCGGTCTGGGCGTGCGGGTCGCGCTCCAGGGCCATCAGCCCATCATGGCGGCGGCGGGGGCGGCCTATTCCACGCTGAAGGCGCTCAAAGACGGCGCGCAACCAGAAGACCTCGAAAGCGTGCCCTCAAACAATTTCATGAAGAAATACATGAACGACGCGGACTACCGACGGCAGATAGAGTCGTTTCTGGAGGAATGAAGTCCGCGCGCGAATCGCCGATCTCATGTGACGAAAGCGCTTTTCAGGATATATACTGGCTCCTCCATTAAGGACAGTTCATCCACCCGGGGAGAGCCTCATGGCCATAGAACTTGCATGGTATATGTCGTGTGACGGCGACAGCGCCTACATCGGCCGGAAATTCGCCGATCATCCCCCGAGCTATGAGACGTTCACCCGCATCGCGCAAAACGCGGAGAGAAGCGGCTTCACCACCATCCTGGTGCCCACCTCCCAGGTGAGCGGCCACTACGGGCCGCAGGCCCCGACGTGGGACAGCATGGTGAACGCCGCGGTGGTCGGCCCGGCGACCAAGACGATAAAGCTGCTCTTGGCCGTTCGCGTGGGGATCATCGACCCGGCCATCTGCGCGCGGATGATGGCCTCGCTCGACGAACTCACCGGCGGGCGCATCCTCTACAACATCGTCACGGGAGGCGGCGCGCTCGCGAGCTACGGCGAGACGCTGGATCACGACACGCGCTATGAGCGCACGGATGAATTTCTGGAAATCCTGGAGGGTCTCTGGACTCAGGAGAAATACTCCTTCGAGGGCAGGTTCTACAACCTGCAAGACGCCACCGTGTATCCCCGGCCGGTGCAGAAGCCGAGGATTCCCTTCTTCATGGCCGGGGCGTCCGAGATAGCACAGGACATCGCGATCCGCCGGGCGGAGTATTCGGTGTTCTGGGGAGAGACGCCCGGGCAGGTGGCCGAGCGCGTCGATTACATGAACGGGAAATGCGAGCGCGCGGGAAGGGCGCGCCCGCTCAAGTACGTGACGCGGTTTCAGATATTCGCGCGCCAGACGGAAGAGGAAGCCTTCGAGGCGGCGGAGGAAGTGATGAGCCGGGTCGACCCCGAGGTGCTCGCGCATCGCGGAAAGGTCATCTCCTCGTTCGAGAGCAAGGGCACGAAGGACCAGCAGGCCCGCACGCGCGAGGAGATGGTGGGCCCCAACCTCTGGGCCGGCATGGGCCGGATTCGCTCGGGCTCGGCCGTCGCCATCGTGGGTTCGTATGAACAGTGTGCGCAGAAGATCATCGAGATCGAACAGGCAGGCATCGACTTGCTCATCCTTTCGGGTTTCCCCCTGCATGAGGAATGCGTGAACGTCGGCAGGCACGTAATCCCGCTCGTGCGCGAGATGGAGCGGGAACTCGACCTCGTGCATGAAGGGGATGAGGCGTTCTTGCCCCTGAGCCAGGGGGTCACCGTCTAGCTTTTCAAGAGTATCGGCATATTTCGGCGGACTTGGAATAGAGTCCGATTTCTTTCACCGATGAGGGCGAATCTACATGGATTTCGATTTGAACGAAGAACAAAAGGCGTGGCGCGATAAAGCGAGAAAATTCGCCGAAGAGGAAGTCGCGCCCATATCGCTGGAGCGGGACATGATATCCGACCCGAGGGAGACCTTCGACTGGGAGATCATCAAGAAGGGCTCCAGGCTCGGTTTCCGCACCGCCGTCGTGCCCAAGGATCGCGGGGGCCACGGGATCGATTTCGTCACCCAGGCGCTGGTGATGGAGGAGATCGCGCGCGGCGACAGCGCGATATCCAAAACCTTCAGCCAGTGCTGGAAGTGGAGCCACCTCATCGCCGCCTCCTGCACGGATGACCAGAAAGACAGGTTCCTGAAGCCCTTCCTTGAGGACGATACCTATCTGCTTGGCAAAGGCGGAACCGAGGAATCGGCGGGTTCTGACAACCGCATGCCTTCCGACGATCCCCGGACGGGCTGGAAGCTTAAGGCGGTGCGCGAGGGCGATGAGTGGGTGCTGAACGGCCGCAAGCGCTACATCGCCAACGGGAGCGTGGGCAAGCTCTTCTTCATCGACGGCAGGACCGACCCCGACGTTCCCATCACGCAGGGCACCACGCTCTTCCTCGTACCTTCGGATACGCCGGGATTCCGCGTGGGCAAGGTGTACGACAAGATCGGCTGGCGCTTTTACCAGAACGCGGAACTCATCTTCGAGGACGCCCGCGTGCCGCACGCCAACGTGGTGGGCGAGGTGAACCGGGGGGTTCAGGCGCGAAAGGGCGATACGTCGGAGTTCGGCGATCTCGAACTCTCCGCCAACGGGCTGGGCGTGTGCCAGGCGGCGGTCGACCAGGCGATGCACCAGGCCAGGACGCGCTGGCAGGGCGGTAAATACATCATCGAGCACCAGGCGATACAGCTCAAACTCGCCGAGATGCACATGCTCACCGAGGCGCTTCGCGCTTACGTCATGCGCACCGCGTGCGACCTGGAAAAGGGTGCGGACCGCGACATGAAGCACACCATCCTGCTCATGAACTTCGCGACGGACGTCATACAGCGCGTCACCCACCTGAACATGGACATCCACGGTGGCGCCGGCGTCATGAAGGACGTGGGCGTGGAAAAACTCGTACGCGACGCGATTGTCTGGACGCACCTCGCAGGCGACGCCGTACAGCGGATCAAGGTCATCAAGCACCTCTAGGCGGGGGAATCCCATGAGCGGAAAAACGGTTTCCCTGGCCGTCATCCTGGGCGACGGCGTGGGCCACGACGTGCTGCCCGTGGCGACGGAGGTGATACAGACTGCATCGGGCGCGATAGGAGTGAATGTCGAGCCGGAAATCTATGACTACGGCGCGCTCCATTATCTCGAACACGGAACCCCGCTGCCCGAGGACGTGGACGGCCTGGTGCGCGGCCTGGCGGAAAAACACGACGCCATCCTGTTCGGAAGCGCAGGATTAGACCCCAGAATCCCCGAAGACGTGAACTGCCGCGATCTCCTGCGCGCGCTTCGCTTCGAACTCGACCTGTACGTGAACCTGCGGCCGGCGCCGCTCCTGCATCCGGATTTTTCTCCCCTGAAACGGGACGCCGAAATCGACCTTGTCGTCGTGCGCGAGAACACCGAAGGGTTGAACGTGCGCGTGGGCGGCAACTTCAAGAAGGGGACGCCGGATGAGGTCGCTATCCAGGAGGACGTCAACACCTATAAGGGCGTCTCGCGCATCTGCCGCTACGCCTTCGAGTACGCGCGAAAACACGGCTATCCCAAGGTGACCATGGCGGACAAGCACGGCTCCATCATCCACGCGCACGGCCTGTGGCAGCGCGTATTCTGGCAGACGTCGGAGGAATTCCCGGACGTGGAAGGGGAGCACTACTTCATCGACACCCTGTGCCAGGACCTCTTGTTCAAGCCGGAGGATTTCGGCGTCATCGTCACCAACAACATGTTCGGCGACATCCTGAGCGATCTGTGCGCAGGGCTGGTCGGAGGCGTGGGTCTGGCGGCGTCGGGCTGCATTCACCCGGGCCGCGTGTGCATGTTCGAGCCCGTGCACGGCACCGCACCCGACATCGCCCTCAAGGGAATCGCGAACCCCTTCGCCGTCTGCCTCACGGGAAGAATCCTGCTGAGCACGCTGGGCATGGAAAAGGCGGCGGACCTGATCTGGGAGGCGATTCGCTCCGCCGTCCGCGAGAAAAAGACCACGGCCGATCTCGGCGGTTCGCTGAATACACAAGAAGTGGGCGATTACCTCTGCGCGCACATCGAGAAATCGGGTGTGTAAATTTTGAAGATTTTCCGGTTACGGATATTTGATTCGCTAGATGAAAGCCGCCAGGAAATACGCCATGATTGGCAGCGAGCGATGGGCTTACTTGTCAACGCTCATTGGGGCCGCTACCATGGCGAAAGGACGATGAAAGAGAGGACTTTGGAATGACGGAATTCGAAATGGCGACGCTGGCTGTGCAGAAAATGGGCGTATTGGTCGCGGCCCTGGTCGGGTTTTCGCAGTGCGCCCTCATCGGCGGGGGTCTTTTCATGATGCGCCGCGCGGCGATCATGCGAGACAAGGCGCTCGACGAACTCATCAAGGGCGGGAGAACGAACCACGAAGAAGTCATGAAGAACCACGAGCAATTCATGGCGAATCATAGGGAAACCATGGAAAAGCACGAAGAAACCATGGCGGAGATCCGGGCGAACCGCGAACAAAGTATGGAGAATCACAGGGAAGCCATGGCGAAGCACGAGGAGAGCATGGCGGCGCTTCATGAACTCATCAGGCGTACGAGCAAGGCGGAGGAATGAGTAAGACCTCCCTATTAGATCGACAAATTCCGACAACCTTTCATCATTCCTTTTAGCGTTTGGAAGGCCAAATATGCCTTTTGAAGTCGGCGCGCCCGCGCATGCGGGCCAGATTGTCGTAGACGCGCTCGTCAGGGAAAACGTCAGGAGGCTCTATTGCCTTCCCGGCTCCCATCTTCTCCAGTTCTACGATGCGCTGAGAGTTGCCCCTTCCATCGGCCTCGTCACCTGCAAGCAGGAGCCGAACGCCTCCCTGATGGCCGACGCCTACGGGCGGCTCACCGGGGAGCCCGGCGTGTGCCTGCTCACGGCGGGGCCGGGCGGCGCGAACTCCATTGCGGGCGTGGCCCAGGCATTCGGGGCGGCGTCGCCGATGGTGCACATCACGGGTTCCGTACCGCTCGATGCGTCTCGCGAGGCGTTCCACGGGGTGGACGATCCCGACTTTCTGGTCGAGATGTTCCAGAAGGTTACCAAGTGGAGTGTTCGCGTGAAGAGCATCGAGGAGATATCGGGCGTCATGGCGAAAGCGTTTCACGTCGCCAGGAGCGGGCGGCCGGGGCCGGTTCACGTCGAGATACCGAGGCTCAGCGACTACAGCCCCCATCTGTTGCAGGATGCCCCCATCGCGCTGCCCGAATACGAGCCGCAGCCGGCGCAGGTCGTCGCCCCCCATGCGGAGGACGTCGCCCAGTACGCGCGCAGGTTGCTGGCCGCGGAATACCCCGTCATCTGCGCGGGCAAGGGGGTGATGCGAAAAGGCGCTATGGAAGAACTCTCGCGCCTCGCCGATAAGTTCTCGATTCCCGTCATCTACCCCCAGGATGCGATGGGCGTCATCGCAGAGGACCACCCCCTGGCGGTGGGGCATTACTTCGCCTTCAGGAACACAGGCTTCATGGACGGCGTCACCGGGAAGTGCGACCTGATGATGTTCATCGGCCTGAGAGCTGCCACGGCGGAGGTCGAGCACATCGAACCCTATGCGCCAGCAGAGCGGATATTCATCGGCTTCGACGATGCGGAGGATGCGCACTACGGCGGTGCGGACGAGATAGTCGCAGACCCCAAAATGTTCCTGAGCGCTCTTGAAGAGCATCTGGCGGAAGAGAGCGGACGGGCGGGAGACGAAGTGAGGGAGCAGATCGCGGAGGGGAAGGCGGATTTGAGGAGGCAGGCCCTGGAGGTTATCGAGGGCCATGAGAGCGAGACGCCGATCCATCCGGCGCTCTTGATGGAGGCGCTGAGCCGCCACATCAAGCCGGACGCCATCGTCGTCAGCGACGTGGGGAACTGCCAGATGTTCGCGCGCTACTACGTGCCGCTCACGAACCAGTTCTCCTTCATGCAGTCGGGCGTGTGGAACGCCATGTCCTTCGCGCTGCCCACGGCCATCGTCGCCAAGATGGAATACCCCGGGCGCGACGTCATCGGCCTGGTGGGAGACGGCGCGTTCCTGATGACGATCGGCGATTTCGTGACGGCGAGCGAATACGGCGCGAACATCGTGATGATCGTCCTGAACGACGGCTCCTACGGCCAGATCGACCGCCAGCAGCAAAACCTCTACGGCGCGGCCTACGGCTGCGATTTCAAGAGCCCCAATTTCGCCGAGATGGCGCGCTCGTTCGACGCGTTCGGCGTGCGGGTGGAAGACCCCGCCGACCTCGACGACGCTATCGAGGCGGCGCTCTCCGCGGGCAAGCCGGCCATCGTGGAAGTCATGACGCGCGAGCAGCCCCTGCCGAAGATTTCATGAGGGGGCTGTTGAAAAAGCCCATGAGAGGGGAATGGCAACCCTCTGAAAGGGAAACCCCATAAAACCAACCCCCCCTACCCCCCCTTGTCAGGGGGGCAAGAAAAAGCAAAACCCCCTCTACCCGGCGGCTGGTATGAAAAAGCCAAACCCCTGGCCGGCGGCGGGCGTCGTCTTTTTTCATATCCCCCACTTGCCGGGGCGTCGGCCTTTTTTACCCCCCTGTCAAGGGGGGGTAGGGGGGGCCTTTGTCCCCCGGCGAGAAGGGCTTTTTCAACAACCCCATAACGGGACAGTTCGGGCGGATTCGCGAATGTATGGGGTTTCCGTGCGCAGTGATAGTTATTGAGCTGCATCTTGTTTGAGACCAATCATAACCACCCAATCATCGAGGAGTCTTCTCATGGACATTCGTCTGGACGGAAAAAAAGCGCTCATCACGGGCGGCAGCCGTGGCATGGGCCGGGGCATGGCGCTCAAGTTTTCTGAATCGGGGGCCGAGGTGGCCATCGTCGCGCGGCGGCCCGACGTGCTCGAAGAAACGAGGGCGGAGATCGAAGCCGCCACCGGGGGCAGGGTGTTCGCCTACTCGTGCGATATGGGCGACGCCGAGGCGATCAAGGCCATGTGGGCCGCGGCGCTCGATGATCTGGGCCAAATCGATATCCTGGTCAACAACGCGGGCACCTCCACCCGGGGGCCGTTCGAGGAGATAAGCGACGAGATGTGGGAGGAGGATCTGGGCTTGAAACTCTTCGGCGCCATCAGGACCTGCCGCCTCGCTTTCCCCGCCATGAAGGAGCGCCGCTGGGGCCGCATCATCAACGTCGTGACCGTGGCGGGAAAAGCGCCGCCCGCGGCCAGCGCGCCGACTTCCGTCTCGCGCGCCGCGGGCATGGCGATGACCAAGGTGCTGGCGGGCGAGGGAGCTCCCCATAACGTGCTGGTGAACGCGCTGTGCACGGGCCGCATCGTGACGGATCAGATCGCGCGGCGCTATGAGCGGGAGGAGCCTGACGTTTCTTTCGAGGAATACGTCGCCGAAGCGGGGCGCGACATTCCGCTCGGCCGGATGGGAACGGCCGAGGAATACGCCAACATGGCGTGTTTCCTCGCGTCCGACGCCGCCTCCTACATCACCGGGACGGCGGTGAACATCGACGGGGGATTCTGCCCTGTCGTGTAGACTCAGGAATACGGACACACAGCCCGTAGCGGACACTCTTCGCATTTGGGCTTCGGGCGGCAGAAGGTGTGGCCCAGGCGCACGAGGAGGGCGTGGTATTCGTTGAAAAGGGGGGCGTCGCGGGGCAGGTGCGCCGTGAGGCTCTCCTGCAGGGCAAGGTAGTCCTTATCCCCGTTTTTCGACGCCTCGAAATGGCCGAGCCGGGAGAAGATGCGCTTCGTATAGGCGTCCACCACGAAAACGGGCCTCTCCGCCGCGTAGAGCGTGATGGAATCGGCCGTCTCGCGCCCCACGCCGTCCAGGCCCATCAGTTCCTCGTGCAACTCTTCCGTCGGCAGGCTTAATAAATTGTCCACGTCTCCCCCATAGTGTTTCGAGAGGTAGGCGATGAACCCTTTGATTCTTTTGGCCTTCATGTTGAAAAACCGGGCGGGCCGGATGAGGCGGGCGAGGCGGTCTCCCCGCACTTTCTTGAGCGCGTCCTCCGTCAAGAGGCCCTCTTTTTTCAAGTTTTCGATCGCGCGCGCCGCGTTCGCCCACGAGGTGTTCTGGACCAGAATGGCGCCCAGGCAGATTTCGAGCGTCGTCTCGCCGGGCCACCAGTCCTGCGGGCCGAATCGCTCATAGAGGCGCTCGTAGATATCCATCAGGCGCTTCCGGCTGAGGCCCGAAACTTGAACTTCTCGTTTTTCCCCGTTCATACTCGCCTCGGCTATCCCCATGGTGTAGATTCCTACTCTTATATAGCCAGACTGCCTAGCGCAATCATGTATTCACAACTCCGTGTAAGGGACGTTCAGTGCGAAAAGGCGCGAAAATTCTCGTAGGCGACTGCGCCGGCGTGAAAGAAGGCGAGGACGTGCTCATCGTCACAGACGACGAGCGTCTCCCCATCGCGCAGGCGCTTTGCGCTGAGGCGGGAGACTTGGGCGCTCGGGCCACGATGGCCGTATGCCCGCCCCGGAGCATCGACAACGAGGAGCCTCCGCGCGCCGTGGCCGAGGCGATGCGGGCGTCCGACGTGGTTTTCCTGCCCGTCACCCACGCCTTGGCCCATACGCGGGCGACGCGGGAGGCGATAGGCGCGGGCGCGCGCGTGCTCTCGATGACGGCGTTCACGCCCGGCCAGATGGAGTCCGGCGGCCTGATGGCGGATTTCAGGGCGAGAAAGCCGCTTTGCGACGCTTTGGCGGCGCGCCTGAGCGAGGCGCGCGAGGTGCGCGTCACCAATCCGGCGGGCACCGAACTCACGTTCTCCCTTGAAGGACGCGCGGGCAACAGCCACGCCTGCGTGCTCGACGGGCCGGGCTTCACCGCCGTTCCCAACATCGAGGCCAACACATCGCCTCTGGACGGGACGACGAGCGGCACGCTCGTGGTGGACGGCAGCATCCCCTATTACGGGGTGGGGGTGGTCGAGGAGCCTGTGACTTTCCGGATCGAGGAGGGTTTCGTGCGGGAGATAACCGGCGGGGGGCAGGCGGATTTCTTGCGCGAACTTTTAGCCGCGCAGAACGACAAGTGGGTCTACAACGTCGCGCAGTTCGCGATGGGCCTCAATCCCGAATGCAGGGATTTTACCGGCGAGATGCTGAACGATGAAGGCGTGAACGGCACGATCCACATCGGCATCGGAACCTCCGCCAACCTGGGCGGCGACGTGCAGGCCAAGACCCACTTCGACGCCATCATCCGCGCGCCTTCGGTCTGGTTCGACGGCGAGGCCATCATCAAAGACGGCGAGATACTCGTAAACGCGGAATGATGGATAACAATTTGAACATTCGCCTGGGCGTAGACATCGGAGGCACGTTCACCGACCTCGTGCTCATCGACGAGGCGCGCGGCGCGGCCCACATCGCCAAGGTGCTGACCACGCCCGACGATCCCGCAGAGGGGACGCTGGCCGGTTTCAGGACAATACTCGAATCGGCGGGTATCGACGCATCCGATCTGGCGAGCATCGTTCACGCCACCACCCTCATCACCAACGCGTTGATCGAGAGAAAAGGCGCGCGCACGGGCCTCATCACCACGCAGGGGTTCTCGGACGTCATCGAGATCGGCCGCGAGAAGCGCTTCGACCTCTACGACCTGCACCAGGAGATGCCGGAGCCTTTGATCGCAGAAGAATTCCGGGCCGAGGCGCCCGAACGCGTCCACGTGGACGGCGAGGTGGTGGTTCCCCTGGACGAGGAAGCCGTGAAGCGCGAGGCGGAAAGGCTCCTTGAGATAGGTGCGGAATCCATCGCCGTCTCGTTTCTCCATGCGCCGGTGAACTCTGCGAACGAAAGAGCGGCGCAGGCGGCCATCGGGGAAGTAGCGGGCGATACGCCCGTTTCCATCTCATCCGACGTGGCCCCCGAGACGGGCGAGTACGAGCGCGCCTCCACCACGGCGGCGAACGCCTACGTGCGGCCCATCGCCGATGCGTACCTGACGCGCCTGCTCGCCAGCCTGCGCGATTCGGGCTTCGCGGGTGACCTCTTCATCATGCTCTCCAATTCGGGCTTCGCGGCGGTCGAAAGCGTGCGCGAGCACCCCGTGCGGATCATCGAATCGGGGCCTGCAGGCGGCGCGCTCGCGGCGGCGCAGATCGCCCGCTCGCTGGGCGAGGCCCACGCCCTGGGGTTCGACATGGGCGGAACCACGGCCAAGATATGTTTGATCGAAGACGGCGAACCCGCGACGGAAAACCGATTCGAGGTGGCGCGGACGTCGAGGTTCCAGAAGGGAAGCGGCCTGCCCATCCTCTCGCCAACGGTGGATTTGGTCGAGATCGGCGCGGGCGGCGGCAGCATTGCGCAGATAAGCGACCTGGGATTGATCCGCGTCGGGCCGCAGAGCGCGGGCGCGGCCCCGGGGCCCGCCTGCTACGATCAGGGAGGCGCGCAGCCCACCGTCACGGACGCGAACCTGCTCCTGGGCTATCTCAATCCAGATTTCTTCCTGGGCGGCGCGATGCGGCTAGAAGCCGAACGCGCGCGCGAGGCCGTCTCCTCGCTGGCTGAGAAGCTCGACATGAGCGTCGAGGATGCGGCGTGGGGGATTTACGAGATCATCACCGAGCAGATGGCGAGCGCCGCGCGCGTGCACATCGCCGAAAAAGGGGGCGACCCCAGGAACTACGCCCTGATCGCCACGGGCGGCGCCGCGCCCCTTCACGCCTGCCACATGGCGAAAAAACTCTACATCCGCCGGGTCGTCTGCCCGCCGGACGTGGGCGTGGCTTCGGCCGCCGGTCTCCTGGCGGCGCGGCCGAGGGCGGACGCCGTTCGCGTCCTGGTGTCCGACGTGGATGCGGTCGACTGGGCGCGCGTCGAGGAGTCGTACCGGGAGATGGCCGCGCAGATGACGGATTCCCTTGGCGAGGGGATAGAGGTGGACGGGCGCTGGGAGTTTCTTTGCGCGGCCGACATGCGCTACCGGGGGCAGACGGACACGGTGAGCGTCCCCCTGCCAGAAGTTGGGGCGATGCCGGTGCGTGACGCCGCGAACATGCAGGAGCTGTTCGAGCGTGCCTATGAGCGGCGGTATTTGCGAAAGATCGAGAACGTGGCGGCGGAGGTGGCCGCCTGGCGGCTGACCATGCTGGGTCCCGGCCCCTCCGAGGCGGAAGTCCCGCCCCTCAAAGACGATACGGATTTCGATAAAGGAGTGAGAGAAATATATGCGGGTCCCGAGCGTGGATTCTCGGAGGCGCGCGTGTATCACCGGTATTCGCTGCCCGCCGGGCGGGAATTTTCAGGCCCCGCCATCGTCGAGGAGCGCGAATCCACCATCGTGGTCCCCGAAGACGCGCGCTTCAGGAAAGACGCGGGTGGCCACATCGTCATAGAGGTGGAAGGCTGATGTCGTTCGATCCCATCACGCTGGAAGTGCTCTGGCGGCGGCTCATCGGCATCGTGGACGAGGCGGCGGCGACGCTCGTACGCACCTCGTTCTCGACGCTGGTGCGCGAGTCGAACGATTTCTCCTGCGTGATCACCGACGATCAGGGCCACTCGCTCGTGCAGTCCTCGACCAGCATCGCCTCGTTCATCGGCACCCTGCCCATAACGGTTCGCCATTTCTTGAGAGCCTTTCCGCCCGAGGCGCTGGAGCCCGGCGACATCCTCATCACCAACGACATCTGGTACGGAACGGGCCATCTCCCCGACGTGAACATCGTGAAGCCGGTGTTCTACCGGGATAGATTCATCGGTTTTTCGGCCAGCACGGCCCATCTGCCCGACATCGGCGGCAAAATCCGCTCGCCCGACCCGAGGGAGGTCTACGAGGAGGGCCTCCAGATCCCCATGATGAAGATGTACCGGCGCGGCGAGCCCGACCGGACGCTCATCGACCTCATCCGCTACAACGTGCGCGTGCCCGACCTGGTGATGGGCGACATCAACGCCCAGCTCACGGCGAACCGCCTGGCGGAAAAGCGCCTGGGCGATCTGCTGGATGAATACGGTCTGGAGGATCTGCGCGCGCTGACGAAGGAGATCCAGGGCCGCTCGGAGAAGGCCATGCGCGACGCCCTGCGACGTCTGCCCGACGGGGAGTTCGCGTCCGAAATCGAGACCGACGGCCTGGCGGAACCCATACGGGTGCGGACGCGGATCGAGAAAACGGGCGATTCCCTGGTCATCGACTACGCGGGTTCCTCGCCCCAGGTCGATCGCGCCGTGAACGTGGCCTACAACTACACCTACGCCTATTCGGTCTACCCCATCAAATGCGTCCTGTGCCCCGAGGTACCCAACAACGAGGGGTGTTTCCGGCCCATCGACGTGCGGACGGAGCCGGGCAGCATTTTAGAACCCTTACACCCCGCCGCCGGAGGGGGCCGGATGCTGGTGGGCCACTACCTGCCCGCCGCCGTCTTCGAGGCGCTCGCCCCCGTCATCCCCGAAGAGGTGCCCGCGGCGAGCGGCTCCCCGCTCTGGTGCGTGAACTATACGGGGCTGGACAAGCGCGGCGTGCGGACGGCGGGGCTTTTCTTCCAGAACGGGGGCACGGGCGCCACCGCGCGCGGGGACGGCCACGCGTGCCTGAGTTACCCCAGCAACGTCTCCCACACGCCGATAGAGGTGATCGAGCGCATCACGCCCTTCACGCTGATTGAAAAGACGATACTGAGAGACTCCGGCGGCGCCGGGAAATTCCGGGGCGGCTGCGGGCAGCGGATCGTCTTCCGGAACGACTCGCCCGCGCGCATCACGGTCTCGTTCATGGCCGAGCGCACGAAATCAGCAGCACCTGGGCTGTTCGGCGGCGGGCACGGCGGGCGGGGGCAGGTGCGCATCAACGAGCGCGAAATCGACCCCAAGGTCACCACCGACATGGAGCCGGGCGACACCTTGACGCTCATTACGCCGGGCGGCGGGGGCTACGGGGAGGCGGAATCATGAAGCCTCTGCTCGGCGATGACGCCTGGGCGTTCGTGGAGCGCGCGCGCGTGGCGCGGCTGGCGACGGCGGATAAGGACGCCGCGCCCCACGTCGTGCCCGTCGTCTTCGCCGCCGTGGACGGAAAGATATACATTCCGGTGGACGGCAAGCAGAAAAAAGACGTCGAGCGGCTCAAAAGGCTCGACAACATCCGCGAGAACGCGCAGGTCTCGTTTCTGGTCGATCACTACGAGGACGACTGGGCGAAACTCGGCTTCGCCCTCATCTTCGGGAACGCGAGGATCATCCACGCCGATGCGGACGCCGCAGCTTACGAGAAGGCTGCCGAACGCTTGCGTGAAAAATACGCGCAGTATCGCGGCGCCATCACGATCCACGCCTGGATGATAGAGATAACGCCGCACCGCGCCGCGTCCTGGGGCGCGATGGGAGAGGAGGAGTCTCAAAAGTGAAGCTCAGCTATCAGATCGCCACGCCGGATATCTCCACCCCCAACCTCCCCAGCGCGCAGGGGACCCTTGAGGAAAACCTCGACTGCATCGCCGAGGCGGGATTCTGCGGCGTGGAGCTTTCGGTGCGAAAGCCCGCTGAACTCGATTTGGACGATATAGAGAAGCAGATCAATAGCCGGGGCCTCTCGGTTTCGATGATCCACACCGCAGCGATGGGCTTTCAGGACAGGATATGGCTGTGCCACCCCGTGCCCGAGATCAGGGCGGTCTCCTACCGCCGCCACCTGGACGCGCTCGATATGGCGGAAAGGTTCGGGTGCGGCATGGTGATCGGCTCCTCGCGCGGGAATCTCTGCGAGGATGAGCGCCGCGAGGATTCCCTCGGCTGGATGCGCGACGCGCTCCTCGGTCTCGCGGATGAGGCCGCAGCGCGCGGCGCCAGACTCTATCTCGAGCCCTTGTGCAGCCACTGGATCAACAACGTGACCACGGCGGCCGAGGGCGCGGCGCTTTGCCGGGAACTCGGCCACGAGGCCCTGGTTCTCATGCTCGACACCTACCACATGAACGCGGATGAGGCGTCGTTCACCGACCCCATCCTGGAATCGAGGGAGCTTCTCGGCCACATGCATATCGCCGAGAACAACCGCTACTATCCCGGCGGCGGGCACATTCCCTTCGGCGAGGTGGTCGGGGCGCTGCGCTCGATAGGCTACGGCGGCTGGCTGACCTGCCAGATCGTCTCCAAGCCCGACATCCGCACGGCGGCTAAGCTGGCGGCGGAGAATCTAAGGGCGCTCATCGGGGATGGGGCGTCCTGAGGCATTCTCCGTTCGTCGGGGTTGCTGAAAAACCTCTCCTCGCTCGGAATTGACTACTGCCGGAATAACGATCAAAAACACATTCACCCGTAGTGACAGCCCCTCCTCGGGGCTGTCCCACAGCCCCCCGTGGCCGCCCGCATCGTATATGTTCATCCCTGTGGCTACGCTTCGCAGGGACAGGCACGGGGGCCTGTCCCTACGGATTGAGGGCGCTTATCGAGGATGGGGCGTCATAAGGCTTTCGAAAAAGCCGCCGCCCCGCCACCCGCATCCGCCGCCGAATCGTGGGGGTAATCAGGCGGCAATGGGGCAGCGGGGCAGTGCTTGTTTCATGTAACTCTCAATCTTCCCTGCATTCCAAAATTTGCGTTCAATGAATGTTTGACAGTCTATGGTGCGTAACTCCCGCACATGATGTTAAATATCTTTAATAAAGTTAAAGATATATTAACTATCTGGCAAAACTCGCATTTTGTCAAGAGGAAAAATCGAAAAAATCAAATTTTACGGGTGGGAGTCGGTTCTTCTGCGGTGTCTGGAGCGCGGCGCTGCTCGCCTTCCTGCGTTCGCTTTGAGGGGGTCCATACCCGACGCCTCAGGAGGGACGCGGACCCTCGTCAGGAGAGATAAAGCCTTATTTCTTGAGCGAAAAAAGGCGCCTCGCCAGTTCGGCATCGGGTATGGAAATTTTCCCCTCCCATGCGAGTTCGGCCAGAAGCCTTCCGGTGAGCGGACCGAACTTGAATCCGTGGCCCGAGAAGCCGGCCCCGAACGCGATGCGCGGGTTCTCGGGATGCAGGTCGATGATGAAATCCTCATTCGGCGCGTTGGTGTAGAGGCAGTGCTCCGCGCCCGCGAGCGTCCAGTTCTTGCAGGTGAAAAAGCGCGCCATGAAACGCCTCACGTCGTCGATTTTCTCCTGGTCGATGGCGTCGGGCGGGTTGTCCGGGTCGTCATCCACCCCGACTCTCAGATGCCGGCCCACCTTGACGCCCGCGCGCCCGAATACCGGCATTCCGTAGAACAGGTTGTTCTCGTCCTGTTCCCTGTAGGCCCAGACCGGGAAACGGCCGGGCCGGTAGGCGTCCGGGTCGTCTTCGGGCGTGAAGTACCCGACCGTCTGGCGGGCGATGTTGAGCTTGGGCCGAATGAACGGGAGTAAATCCTTCGCCCATGCCCCCGCCGCCACGACGAGGCGCTCGGTCTCGATAGTCCCCCCGTTCGTTTCGACCTTTACGGGGTCGGACGCCGGGTCGAATCCGTGGACGGCCGTGTTCTCATGGATTTGCGCCCCGCTCTCGCGGGCCAGCGCGGCGAGCGATTCGATGGCCTCTATCGAGGATATGAATCCCCCCGTCTTGTCCAGCAGGGCGCTCTCGGCGTCCTCGAAAGTGAACTGGGGGAACCGCCCCCGCGCCTCGTCCGCGGTGAGGAGTTCCACGTCCACGCCCTCTTGTGCCACCGCCTGGACGTAGGAATGGTAACGCTCGCACGGCGGCCCGGTGTATATCCCGGGATTGGAATATACGAGTTTTTTGCCGGTGTCCTTTTCGAGCCTGGGCCACTCTTCCTTATGCACCCACTGCATGAGGCGGACGTATTCGGGGGCGACGTAGGCGCTTCTCGTGACGCGGGCGGCGCCGTGCGAACTGCCCCTGTCGTGGCCGATCTCGAAACGCTCCACCAGCCCGACGCGCGCGGCGCCCAGGCGCTTCAGGTGATAAAGGGCCGAGAGCCCGTTGATGCCCCCGCCGACCACCAGGGCGTCGTAAGTATCGCCGTTCAAGAAAACTTACCTCATGCGGTGATGCCGCGCCGCCGGATTTTCATACTTAGCCGGCGCGGGCAATCTTTTTCACGTCGTCTACAGGGAAACATCCATAGCAAATCGGCGTGTTTCCGCCAAGTGGTCTTCGGAGGGAGGCGATTGTGCCTGGTTTGCGCTTATCCCATTTTCTGTAGAGACGATTCACGAATTGTGAGGTTGACTAGGGTAGGGACAGGTCGCGACCTGTCCCTGCATCGAAAGCCACAATTTTCCCGTGTTGCCTTGATGACCCGTAGGGACAGGCCCCCGTGCCTGTCCTGGTGGAGGACAACCACGGGGGGTTGTCCCTGCAAACGTGCTTTCTCGGTGCTCGTTTGGCATAGAAGAAGAAAACTCTTGTGGTGAAGGCGCGGTTAGCCTCGTCGTGGTAAGGTGGCGTTTCATCAACTCGATAGCAGCGATATGAAATTCACATAGCTGGAATGGAGGTCGAAATGAGCGCCGATGGACTGAATTTTCTCTCAATACATGAGCTTGCCCGGCAGATCGAGCAGAAGAAAATCTCACCGCGCGAGGTGGTGGACGCGCATCTGCGGCAAATCGAGGCCCTGAACCCCGAACTCAACGCGTTCATCACCGTGTGCGCGGACGAGGCACGCGAGGACGCGGCGAAGGCGGAAAGCGAGATTCAGGGCGGCCGCTACCGCGGCCTTTTGCACGGCGTGCCGGTCGGCATCAAGGACATCATCGATACCGCGGGCGTCCTGACGACGCAGGGGTCGAGCTTTTTCCCCGAAAACGTGCCGGCGGCGGATGCCGAGTGCGTGAGGAAGCTGAAAGAAGCGGGCGCCGTCGTCGTCGGAAAGTGCAACACGCACGAGTTCGCGGCGGGCTCCACGACGGTGAACCCCCACTACGGCCCCGCGCGCAACCCCTGGAATCCCGAGCGCGTCTCGGGCGGTTCGAGCGGCGGCTCGGGCGCTGCGGTGGCGGCCTATATGTGTCCGGGCGCGGTGGGAACCGACACGGGCGGCTCCATCCGGGGGCCTGCGAGCGCATGCGGCACGATGGGCCTGAAACCCACCTACGGCCGCGTGAGCCTTCGCGGCATTTTCCCGAACTCCCCGACGCTCGACCACGCCGGCCCGCTCGCAAGAACGGCGCGCGACTGCGGCATCATGCTGCAGGCCATGGCGGGCTACGACCCGGCGGACGCAGGATCCAAAGACCGCGAGACGCCCGATTTCTGCGCCCTGATAGGCGAGGGCGTCGAGGGGATGCGCTTCGGGGTTTGTGAGGACCTCTATCTCCCGGAAAACGACGCTTCGGTGCAGAAAGGCTTCGAGAATGCGATAGAGACCATGAAGGCTCTGGGCGGCGCCGTCGTCCATGTGCGATATCCGAACGCGGATAGAATGAGGGATGTGCGGCGCATCATCGCCAGCGCCGAACTGGCGGCGGTTCACCGCGAGCGGCTCGCTGCGCATCCGGAAAAATTCGGCGACGACGTCCGCGAGCGCCTGGAAATTTCGAGCCGCGTGACGCTGGAAGAATACATGCACGCCATGAGAGAGCGGCGCACCCTCACCCGCGAGATGGCGAAGGTGTTCGATGAGATCGATATTCTCCTGGCGCCCGGCTATCCCTGCCCCGCGGGGCCCGTTGCGACGATAATGGGCACGGTGAACGGGAAGGAGCATCTCTTCACGGGCCTCGGCAGACCGCAGACCGGCCCCTACAACCTCTTCGGTTTCCCGACCATGGCGGCGCCTTCGGGCTTCAGCGAAGACGGCCTGCCCGTATCGATCCAGATCGTGGGGCCGCCCTGGGAGGAGGCGCGCGTGCTGCAGGCGTCCCATGCGTTCGAGGAAGCCACGCCGGAGGTCCGGCGGAAGAAGCCGGCCATGGTCGGCGGGTGATTTACCGGATCATTTTCTCATCATGAGGGTATAGAGATATGACGCAAACCGATGGTTCCACGCTCGTTTCGGCGGCGTGGCTCGCTGAACGCCTGGATAATCCGAATCTCCACGTCATCGAGGTGTCCTCCGCGGGCGACGACGCCTCCTACCGCGAAGCCCACGTGCCGGGCGCGCACTGGTGGTTCTGGAAAGGGGCGCTCTGGCACGAGACGGACCGCGCGTTCGCAGCACCCGAAGCGCTGGCCGAACGTCTGGGCGGGATGGGCGTCGGGCCGGATGATGAAATCGTCCTGTACGGCGAGCCGGTGCAGTTCGGAACCTACGCCTTCTGGGTGCTCAGGATGGCGGGTTTTCAGAACCTGAAGCTGCTCGACGGCGCGAAGAAAAAATGGATGGCCGACGGGATGCCCGTATCGAGCGATGCGCCGGAAGCCGCCGCCGTCGCACACACCGCGCCGGATGGGGGCGAGGTCTTAAGCGTGGGCAGGGACGATATTCGAGATAAGCTGGGCGCGCCGGGCAGGGTGCTGCTCGACGTGCGCTCGCCCGAGGAATACAGCGGCGAGCGGGTGATGCCGCCTCCCGGTTTCGACCACGGGGCCGAGCGCGCGGGGCGCATACCGGGGGCCGCGCACCTGTTCTTCCGGGAACTGCTGAACGAGGACGACACCTATAAGAGCACGGAGGAGCTTGCCCGGATTCTCGGCGGCGCGGGCGCCACAGGTGATGACGAGATAGAACTCGTCCTCTACTGACGCTTGAGCCACCGGGCCAGTCTGGTCTGGTTCGCCATGCGGTATCTGCTGGGCCATGAAGACGTGAAGATTTACGACGGCTCCTGGACGGAGTGGGGGAGCATCGTCGGTTTCCCGATTGAGAGATGAGGGAACCCCGTAAGTCGGCGCAGGGACAACCCTTTCGGGTTGCCTTTCAAGGAGAAAAGGCCGACCCCCCGCGAAGGGCCACCGGAATGACGGGCGTTGTCCTGCCCTCTGTGGTTGTCTTTTTTCGGACAGGCACAGAGGCCTCGGACAGCCCCGACGAGGGGCTGTCACTACATCTCCCTCGCCCCAGAACCAACCCCCCCTACCCCCCCTTGTCAGGGGGGTAAGAAAGACCCCTCCCCCGACAAAAAAGGATCAACTCCCCCCTTGAGGGTCTGGCTTCCCGAGGGGAAAGCCAGACGAGGAAGCCGAACCGACAGGTGAAGGCTGACTCGGTGGGGGGACATGCCACTGAAAAAACTCCCCCCACCGAATCGCTTGCGGGCTTCGCCCTTAGCTCTTCGACTCCCCCTCAAGGGGGGAGTGAAATACCTTGGGGGTCATTGCTGACTGATGAAGGAAGAACCAACGCAGGGGGGCTTTTCTTCCACCCCCTCGTTGGCGGGCATCGCCTTTTTTTACCCCCCTGACAAGGGGGGGTAGGGGGGGTTGCCTTTCAGGGTGAGGAGGTGAGCACGACCGGTCGGAAGAAAAAAGGCCGACACCCCGCGAAGGGCCGGCGGAAGGCGGGACTTGCTGCGACACAATCCCTGAGGTCCGAGGCCCGGCCGAGCGGGGCGCCGGCCTGTCTGCATGACGAAAACAGGGGCCGCCCGTTGTTCCCCCTCCCGGCTCGAGGACTCAAACTCATAACCGGGAGCGGTACAGTTTGCTCCATCACGAGGGAAGCAACCAACGGGCAACCCCCTTTTCGCTCTACTTGAGATTTGCTGCCCGCCCGGGCCCCGGGGCGGTGAAGCCCCGGAAGCCTGAGGCGTCGTGCTCTTCGCTGCTACTGCTTGTTCACGCCGAAGGCGCCGACCATTTTGCCGGCCGTGCTGAACTCGGAATAGAACGTGCCGGTCCCGACCTTCGGAATGCCGCCGTCGTCATTGTCGTAGAGCGTTCCGGCCCACTCGCCGGAGGCGGCGGCGGCCGTCCCGCCCATGGTCCAGACCGTATCGTTGCCGTCCTGGTCTGTGCCTGTCCGAGTAATACCCCCGGTGGGAGCAACGGCAGCTTCCTTCAACTCGACGGACCAGTCACGCGACATGCCGTCCGCGCCCATGAACTGGTCGATGGTGCCCGTGATCGAATTGTCGGTGAAATCGGCTTTAAGCGTTGCCCTTGCGGTGAAGTGGCCTGCGTCGTTCGTTCCCCCGGTCGCGCTGTAGAGCGCGTACTTGCCGGCGGCGCCGCCCATGTAGGTCGCCGTTCCATTCAAGGTATCGAGGGCAGCGGCAGCCGGGACGGCGCCCTTGGTATCCGCGAAAGCGCTCGCGGTGAATTTGCTGCCGTCCTCGGACTTGTGGATCCACCAGCCGTAGGAGGCGTAGATCGCGTCCGGCGTGCTCACGACCCTGGTGTTCGGATCGGCGGGCTTGAAGTTCCAGCCGGTAGCGCCTGCCGTAAACGTGTTGTCGGTCGCCGAAGCCACGGTGCCAAGCTGGAAGCCGTCAGCAGCTACCCGTGAGGCGCATATGGTATCGCCGGTGGGCGTGCAATACCAGGTGCCCGACACCCCGTGATAGCTGCCGGCAATCATCACGCGCCGACCACTCTCCGCTAGCTTGAAGGTCTTGACCCCGGCACCCTGGTCGAAGCTCGGACTGGCGATCCGCTTCTGGGTGGGCGCGTCGGTCGTCGAGTCGACGACCAGTTCTCCTTCATCATTCAACAGGTACTCGAATCCCGTGGCTGTCGCACTGCGAGTGCCGAACGGCTTGCCCTGCGTCGGCTCGTCCACGTTCGAGTAGACGACCGCTTCGTACATGCCGTCGTCGTCGGGCTCGGCCGTGTACTTCTTGCCCGCCCAGCCATGCAGGGCGGCTACCGTCGCATCCTTCTTTTCCGACAGAGCGACGGGATCGGCGGTGCCGATGCCCACCATGATGCGCGTGTCGACGGCAACGCCGGTGTCGGGAACGGCGGCGTTGTTGTACGCGGCGCCCCGCTGGTCCGCGGTCAAGGCGGTGTTAGCGGCCGTCGTTGTGGTGGCATCGCCACTCGGCGCAGCGATGCCGGTATGGAGCTTCATGGCATCCGCCATCATGGCCGCATCCTTGGCCTTCTGCGCATCGTCCATCGCGGTCATGCGGGCCGTCTTGGCGGCGGCAAGCTGGGTTTCGAGCGCGGTGACGGTTCCGGTGTTCGCGGTTTTCTCCGCCGCCGGAACGTTCTCTGCCGCCGCGATCGCCGCTTTCGCGGCCGCGACCGCCGCATCGGCGGCGCTCACCTCGGCAGCGTCCGAGTCGTTGTCGACCTTGCCTACCGCCGTCTGGGCGGCCGCCAGTTTCATCTTGATGTCTTCACGCTCCATAGCCAATTTCTCTGCCGCCAAATCTGCGGCTGAAGTGCATGTCTCATTGTCATTCCATCGGCCCCCCGCGTCCTCGCACGCCATCTGCGAGTCATCAGGCATCTCGGCCGGCGCTTGCGTAGAGCCGCCCCCGCCGCCGCAGCCGGCCAGCGTCAGCGCGAAGACCGCCGCCAGCGCGAAAGCGTAAAGCTTGTTTATCGGTTTCTCTCTGAACATCATTTAGCGAGTCCTCCTGAATCAATAGAAAAAGGGATTTTCAGTGAATTTCCGGCTTTCTCCGATTAACCTCCTTTCGTGAGCTTTCATTTCGGGCCTTCACAAACTGATTCGTATTTTCGGCCGCCTGAAACGCGGCGGAGTTGAACCCTTTCATGCTCCGGGCCGGTCGTTCCGCGAGAGGCGGATTCCTGCGGTATGCGTCCACCTCGAACCCGGGCTGGCGGCCGCTAATTACTGTTATCAGCCCCCAGAAACCCCGTTTTCCGCCGGAAAACCCGTTTCGGGGCGTATTCGGGCCGCAAACAAGCGAAAGATGAGCGAAAAAAGGCGCAAAACGGCCTCCGAAACCCCTCCGGGGACCCCGGAATTGCGCTTGACATGGCCGTGAGAGGTGTTATATTTTCTGATAACAGTAATTATCGGACTCTAGAAAAGCCGTTTCGGTCGGAATCGACCACCGCCGTCATGCCTGCGCGGACATATATGTCCGACATATATGCGGATGACGGTCCTTCTATGTATCGCCGAACCCCGGAATGACGATGGAAAGCCGCACCCAGGGTAGTGGGCCGTTCGTGAACGGCCCTTGCCGGAGAAACGGGCGGTTCGCGAACCGCCCCTACGAGGGTTGTTGAAAAACCCTCCGGTGGGGAAGGAATCCCGATCATCGAATTGTTCACCGTAGGGACAGGCCCCTGTGCCTGTCCGAGGCCCCTGTGCCTGTCCGAGGTCGCAACCTGTCCCTACGGATACCTCGCCCCAAAGGCAACCCCCCCTACCCCCCCTTGTCAGGGGGGCAAGAAAAAGCAAAACCCACTCAGCTCGGCGGGGGCGCATCGCCTTTTTATACCCCCCTGATAAGGGGGGGTAGGGGGGGTTGGTTTTATGGGATTTCCCTTTCAAGGGGGTTGCCATTACCCTCTCAGGGGGTTTTTCAGCAAGCCCCTCAAGGGGGGAGTGAATCCTCTCTGCCGAATAGCAAACAAGTCTGAAAGGGGGGTAGGGGGGCTGTCCTTTATCCCCCGAGGAGGGGGACTTTTCCAACAACCCTCTCAAGGGGAGATGATGGAACCCTCGTAGCGTATCACAAAGACCCGTGCATCATTTCACGGGATAGCGCGGCTCCTCTCCCCGCAGGACGCGCAACACGTCGGTCGCCGCCTTTCGCCGCATGTCCTCCAAAGCCGCCGTGCTGTACCACGCGCTGTGCGGCGTGACGCGGCAGTTGGGAAGGGCGAGCAGCGGGTGATTCGGACGCGGGGGTTCAACTTCCAGCACGTCGAGGCCCGCGCCCCGGATGGCGTTTCTCTTTAAGGCATCGGCCAGCGCATTCTCGTCCACGAGTTCGCCGCGCGCCACGTTGATCAAGACGGCGTCTTTCTTCATGCGCTCGAGCGCTTCGGCGTTCACCATGCGCCGTGTTTCGGATGTCAAGGGCGCGTGCAGGGAGATGTAGTCGGATTGCTCCCAAATACGTGAGAGCGCGGCGTTCTCGGCTTCCAGCTCCTCGAAAGCGGATTCTGACGCGAAAGGATCGTGCGCGATGACGCGCATCCCGAAGGCGCGCGCTTTTCCGGCGAGAGCCGCGCCGATCCTCCCGATTCCCACCACGCCCAGCGTCGCGCCCCGGAGCGGGGCGATGGGCCGGAGCGCGGCGATGCCCCAGCCGCCTTTTTCGACTTCCGCCATTCCCCCTTCGAGTTTTCTGGCGAAGTAGAGGATGAGCGCCATGGCGTGATCCGACACCTCATCGACGCAGTAATCGGGTACGGAGGTGACCTGGATACCCTTCGCCCTGGCGGCTTCCAGGTCGACGTTGTCCACGCCCACGCCGCCGCGCGCGAGAATCTTGCAGCGCTTTAGCTGAGAGACGACCTCTGCGGTGAAGGCGGGAATCGAGCCGATGATGACGCCTTCCGCCTCCGCGCAGAGTTCGACCAGGGATTCAGCGTCCGCTCCCATGCCCAGGCGCAGGCGGGAACCCAGAGGCGAGAGTATTTCCTCCTCGACCGTGGGGGGCCCGAAGCGCGTTCCGGCGACGGCGATGAGCGGGCCGTCTTTTGCGGGTGGACGTAAAACCATGGTTCCCCCGGAAATCCGCGTTTTCGTGCGGCGGGAAGAATGAAAAAGCGCTTCGGCGTAAATAAAAACACCGCGGCCCGATGACCGCGGTGTTTGAATCAGCAGGATGGAGCTAGCGCAGCACGTTGTCCGACCTGCGCGGCGGGTCGTTCGCCGGGCGCGGCTCGACCGGCTCGTTGTTCTTGAATTCCTCGGTGAGTTCCGCGTTGATTTCCGCCCATACGGGGTCGTCGTCTTCGCTCTCCAGAATGGCGTCGATCGGGCATTCGGGCTGGCAGACGCCGCAGTCGATGCACTCTTCGGGGTCGATGATCAGGAAGGGCTCCCCTTTGTATTCACCGGGGTGCATACAATCTACGGGACAGACGCTCACGCACGTCGCATAGCGCTCGCCCAGGCATTTTTCCCCGATTACAAATGTCATGGATAATCCCTCCTCGAAAAATGATTATTCTTTCGATTCGAATCCCGAGGGAACGGGCTCCCTGGCGATTCATCTTTCTGAGAATTATGTCAGCCTGGATACCCCCAAGCGCAGAGCGATGCTAGCAGATGCCGCTCCCGAAAATCAAGGGTATAGAAGCACAAAATCAAGATTCTTTTTACCGGAAGGCGGGGTTTTTTCAGCTTGCCGGTTTCGGCGAGGCGTCGAAAATTTTCCCGAGTGCGCGAAGCATGGCTTCGACCGATTCCGGCGGGACGCCGCCGAGTTCTTCGTGGAAATCGAACCCCTGGAGCCAGCGGAACTTCTCGAGCGAGGCGGCGCTGATGTGCGAGTCCACGCCCAGCGATTCGAGCGTCGAGACGACGTCTTCCATCTCCTGCGCGCGCCTTTCGGCGACGATGAGGCTCGTGCCCGCCAGGCTCAGGGCCAGATCTCTAAGAGGGAGGCCCTCCACGGTGCCGGCGATGGATTCGAGGAGTTCCTCCACCAGCCCGCAGCGCCTCGCCGCCTCGATGGCTTCCAGGAAAGTCATCATCAGCCCCTTGGTGAACACGCTGCGCACGACCTTGAGGGCGGAGGCGTCTCCCACGCGATTGCTCAGGACCTGAAGCTGCATCCCGAAGCGCGCCATGGCCTCGCTCAGGCGCCTGGCTTCGGGACCCGAGATCAGGGTGACGACTTCGTGCCCGTAGACTTCCGCGGGGTCGCAAATCGCCCCGTCGACCGGACTGCCTCCGCCGGCCTCGATGACGCGGCCGATTTCTTTCTTCGCCTCGGGCGTCGTGGTGTTCAAATCCAGGTATACGGCGCCCCGGATGAAGGGGGAGGCGCTGCGCGCCGCCTCCAGCGCGCTTTCCGGCGTGACGAGCGAGAGCACGAAATCCGCGCCTTCGAGCGCCTCTTCCATGGACTGCGTCATGAGTATCGCCGGGTGATCGGAGGCGTCGATGTGTTCGGGCCGCCAGGGCGGTCTTTTCCAGACGCGCACCCCCGCCGCTCCGGCCTCCGCCAGCCCCCGGGCGATGGGCCTGCCCGCCATGCCGAATCCCAGAACGCAGACGGTGGGAGAATTTTCGAGGTTCAAGAAAGTTTCTCCATGCGACTTCATGTGGGTGGGTATATGATTCCCGGTCATATTCCACGCAAACGGGATTTTATGGAATGATTATAAGACAAGGCGGGCGTGCGTCTCCAGCGCGTCCGGTATTTTTCATTCACCGCGCGGGCCGGGACGGAGGACGTTCCTCCAGGCGGGGTTGTTGAAAAAATTCTTGAAAGGGTAATGGCAACCCCCTTGAAAGGGAAACCCCATAAAGCAACCCCCCCTACCCCCCCTTGTCAGGGGGGTATAAAAAGGCGATGCGCTCCCGCCGGGCTGAGGGGGTTTTGCTTTTTCTTACCCCCCTGACAAGGGGGGGTAGGGGGGGTTATTCCCTTGGAATTATTGGCAAAGACTTTTCCAACAGGCCCCACACATGGCGACTTCCGCAAAACGCGCTCGTTGATGAGACGAACGCGATAGACGCGCGAGAAGACGCGCGCGGCCTGCTCTCGCGCTGGCGCGAAAGTCTAGTTCGTCACCTTGAGCCTGTAGTCGGGCGTCGGGTTCAGGGGGCAGGAATAGTGATAGTCGCCCTCTTTGAGCGTGATGTGGTAATCCCTCGATTTCCCCTTCGCGAGGCCGCCCCCCGAGACCTTCGGCAGCGTGAGGCGTCCTATTCCTGCGCCCCTCAGATAAAACCCGAGTGGATAGGGCACGTTCTTGTTCGTCACCCGGAAAATGTATTTGCCGGGCTTCAGCGTGATGGTTTTGGAGCCGGCGAGGCGCTTTTTCCCGCTTTTCGAGTTGATGGCCTTGCAATCGGCCGCCCCCATGGTCTTGAACCCGTGGTCCTCCCCCTCGGGTTCGGTGAACTGGCAGCCAGTCTGGGTGAGGGTGATGACGGTCGGCCCGGCGGCGTACACGCCAGTCGATGCGAGAGACAGCAAAGATGCCGCGAGGAAAATCATGAGCGTTTTGTAGAGGTTTTGCATGGCCTGGTTCCTTTTCGGGTGTGTTTCCGACTCTTCCGGTTTTCATGCCGTTTGACTGATTGGCTGGCGGCTATATTTGATGATAAGCGCATTTCGTGATGCAGGCTTACTCAGAACAGCATATCAAAAAGATGCGGTGCATGGATGAAAAAACGCCAAATCCATCGTCAGCCGAATGATCAGGCGGGGAGGCTGAACCAGATGTGGATGACGCCTTCGTCATACGATGCGCCCACTTCGCCGCCATGCGCCTCGACGAGAGCTCTCGCTATCGCCAGCCCGATGCCCGCACCCTCGCTTTCGCGTGAACGCGATTTGTCCGCGCGGTAGAACCTCTCGAAGATGAGGCCGACGTCTTCCTCCGGGAATTCCGCGCAGGTATTTGAAAAAATGAAACTTACCATATCTTTTTCCTTGGCCGCATCCGCGCGGACGCGGAACGCACCTCCCTCGGGCGTGTACCGCCATGCGTTCTGGACGATGTTTCCAATGGCCTGAACAATTTTGTCCTTGTCCGCCTGAACGAGGGGGACGTCACCGCCGAAATCCACGGTCACACCGATATTTTTGGATTCGAAATCGTGCCGATAGAGTTCGATGACGCGCTCGATCAGATGGGGCAAATGAATTTCTTCTCGTCTCAAGTAGACCTTTGCGGCCTCGGCCCGGGTGAGTTGTTGAAAGTCCTGGACCAGGCGCACGAGGCGCACGATTTCCTCCTTCAACATGGAGAACGTTTCTTTGGCGGGCGGGATGACGCCTTCGATCAGACCTTCGAGGTAGCCTCGCACCGTAGTGAGCGGGGTTCTCAACTCATGGGCGATATCCACCAGCATGGTTCTTCTCAAGTTCTCGATTTTCTCCAGGTTATCGGCCATATGGTTGAACATCTTCCCGCACTCACCGACCTCGTCTTTCGATGTAATATCCGCGCGGGCGGTGAAATCGCCCAGCGATACTTTCCGGGATACTTCCGCCATCGCGTACAACGGGCGCAACACCCTTCGTGTGAGGAAGAAACTCAGGGCGACGGCCATGATCATGGTAAATATGCTCGCGTTGATGATGTAGCGATGCACGGCGTCCAGGAACATCCGGTGCGTTTCCGTTGGCGAGATGTTGTATTTGCGCATCAGGGCGGCGAAGTAATCGGCGGCGAGGAAATCGATCGACAGCCAGACAACCAAAGTGACCAGCACGATGACCGGAAGGTTGATGGCCAGGAGTTTCCAGAGCAGGCGACTCTTCATGCTAATGACCTCCTTGTTCTTCCGTTTCTGCAAAACGATATCCCACGCCGCGCACGGTGAGGATAAGGCGGGGATTGGTGGGGTCGCCCTCGATTTTTCGGCGGAGTTTTCCGATGTGGACGTCCACTACTCTGGCGACCACAGCGTCCGAAGTATCGTAGAGCCTGGTGAGTAGTTCGTGGCGGGAAAAAACGCGCCCGGGCGCGCTCATGAGCGTCAGGAGCAGCTTGTATTCCGAGGGGGTGAGCGCTATGGGTTCGCCGTTTCGGGTGAGTTTGTGTTTTTCGGGCTCGAGAATAAGGTTGCCGAAGGAGAGTTTCGTCTTCCGGAGCATGGGCGCGTTTTTGGTGCGCCTGAGGATGGCCTTGACGCGCTCGATGAGTTCTCTCGGGCTGAAGGGCTTGACGACGTAATCATCAGCGCCCAGCGAGAAGCCGAAAAGCCTGTCGATCTCTCTCTCCTTGGCCGTGAGCATCAGGATGGGAACTTCGGACTCCTCCCGGAGCCGCCTGCACACCTCCCACCCGCTCATTTTCGGGAGCATCAGATCGAGCACGACGAAAACGGGCGTCCACTCGCGCGCCAGTTGCAGGGCCCGCTCCCCGTCATGGGCAATGATGGTGTGGAAACCTTCTTGGCGTAAAGACTTGTCGATGAGCGATGCGATGTTCTTCTCATCCTCGACGATGAGAATGGAATCTTCTTGGTTCATGGAATTGTTTCTCCGCCTCAAGTGCCTGTTGAAATGTTATCAACATCGGCGGCGATTCGACGTTAAGATTTTGTAAGGAATTTTTTAAGGGAGTCAAGAAAAAACGATACGGGGCGGGGTAAGGCGGGGTTCTCCTCTCTCCTCATGGTGCGGCGTGTGCGGCGCCGGTTCTTCTTATTCTTCCAGGCCCATCAGGCGGGCGGGGTTTCGCTGCACCATCCAGCGAATCTCCTCGTCCTCGAAGCCCAGGCGCAGCATCGTGGCGATGAACATGCGCAGCATCTCCGTCGGCGGGGGATTGAGGTCGAGTTGCGCGTCGGTGCTCATCACGCATCGCTCGGGGCCGAGGACGCGTGCGGTTTCGGCCACTTTCACGGGGTCCAGGTCGCGCCACATGGGGAAGGCCGATATCCAGGTGAATTCGACGATGTAGCCCAGGTCCGCCACCTCGCGCAGTTGCGCCTCGCTCGCGTCGATGATGAAGATGATCGGGTGGGTGAAGATGAATTTTTTGACCCCGATCTCCTTCGCGCGCCTCGCCAGGGCAACGCCCTCCTCGGCGGACAAATGTCCCGTGGCCACGGCCACGTCCACGTCGCGGGCGATTTCGAGTATGGCGTCCGCCTCGGGGCGTATCGCGCCGTTTCCATCCAGAACGGTCAGGCCCTGCGCGGGCGGGGGTTGGCTGTAGGCCTCCGCGATGCGCTTGCTGTAGGCCCCCACCTCGATGTCGTTCGCCGCGGAGTAGGTGGGCATCCAGATGACCTTTACGCCGAGGCGCGCCGCGCTTTCCGCCGCGAAGGGCGAAAGCCCGCCCACGTTGGCGTTCAGCGTGATGGCCCCGAAGGCCGTGACGCCCGGATAGACCTCGTTCAGAATCCTGGCCTGGGCGATGGTGGGCCACAGGTGGCTCTTCATCACGAAGCCGCGCATGCCGACGTCGCGCGCGAGTTCCGCCCATTCGTGGTCCAGCACGCGCCCGGGTTCTTCCACGAATACCTGGGGGAAGATATGGGCGTGAACGTCGATGGCGCCTTCGAGAAGATCGTCCGCCTTGGTGCGCATGAAGAAAAACCCTCCGGCTGCGAGTCGAAAAATCATCTGAAATCAAGAAAATCCATCATGCGTCATGAGGGGGCGGCGGGCAAGCCGGTTCCCGCCGCGCGATTCAGGTGATATTCTCCAATAAATGTTCTCATGACGAAAAAAGTGATTTCTCCCGGAAAAGGATTTCTCATGCCCCCCACCCAGAGCATCGGAACGCCGGTGCGTGAAATCGAAACGCCCGCCCTGATAGTCGACCTCGACGTCATGGAGGAGAACCTCGCCCTGATGGCGAAGCGCCTGGAGGGAACGGGCGTCAGGCTCCGCGCCCACGCCAAGACGCACAAGAGCCCCTGGCTCGCGAGAAAGCAGATGGCGCTCGGCGCGGTGGGGGTTTGCTGCCAGAAGGTGAGCGAGGCCGAGGTGATGGTGGAGGGCGGGGTCGGGAACGTGCTCGTGAGCAGCGAGGTCACGGCCGCCTCGAAGCTCAGGCGTCTGGCCGCGCTCGCGCGCCATGCGAACCTGATGGTGGTGGTGGATCACCCCCAGGGGGTGGCGATGCTCTCAGAAGCCGTGACGGCGGCGGGAGCGGAAATCGGCGTGCTCGTCGACGTGGACGTGGGCCAGGGCCGCTGCGGTGTCGCTCCCGGAGAGGCGGCGGCAGAACTGGGCCGGCGCGTGGAAGCAGCGAGGGGACTCGAACTCAAGGGGATTCAGGCCTACCACGGCAAGGCCCAGCACGTGGATGGATTTGCTGAGCGACGCGAGGTCTACGCAGACGCCATCGCCAGGATGCGCGAGACGGTGGACGCGTTCGAGGCCGCCGGGCTTCCGCTTGAGGTCAGGAGCGGCGGCGGCACGGGTTCATGGCGCTGGGATGCGGAATCGGGCGTGCTGAACGAGCTTCAGGCGGGGAGTTATTTGTTCATGGATTCCCACTACGGCAGCATCGGCGGCGAGAATTCCGAAATCTATGACGACTTCAAGCCGAGTCTTTTCGTGCTGACGACCGTGGTGAGCGCGACCGGCCCCGGCCACGTGGTGATGGACGCCGGCCACAAGGCGCTTTCCTCGGACAGCGGGCTGGCGCCCTGCCTCGAACTCGAGGGCGCCGTGCACGCGCGGGCTTCGGATGAGCACGGCGTACTGGAGCTGTCCCCGGCATCGAGGCGGCCCGAGATCGGCGAGACGCTCCTGTTCCAGCCCAGCCACTGCGACCCGACCATCAACCTCTACGACGTCTACCACGGCGTCCGCGGCGGAATGGAGGAGGGTGTCCTGGAAGCCGTGATCCCCGTCGCCGCGCGCGGCTGCGTGTGGTAGGTCAGCCCCGACTGAGAAAGGAGGGGCTGCCGACCGATGAGGGGCTGTTGAAAAACCCCGCGTCGGGGGTATTGTTTTTATCCCCTGGCAAGGGGCTGTTGAAAAACCCCCTGAGAGGGGAATGGCAACCCTCTGAAAGGGAAACCCCATAAAGGCAACCCCCCCTACCCCCCCTTGTCAGGGGGGTATAAAAAGGCGATGCGCTACCGCCGAGTTGAGGGGGGTTTTGCTTTTTCTTGCCCCCCTGACAAGGGGGGGTAGGGGGGGTTGCCTTTGTCCCCTGACAAGGGGAATTAGGGGGTTGAACGCGACCACGGAGGGAGCGTTCGCTCCCTTGATAAAGGCTTTTTTGGCAACCCCGCATGTGTGGCGGACATATATGTCCGACCTGCGAACCCAGGCCCTTACGAGGGCTTTCCGAACGTGGCCACCCTGTCCACGCGGCACTCGAAGAGCACGCGCTTCTCGTCGATGGCAGGGTCCCTGAGCGCATAGGGCGGGTCCGCGCCCGTGTATTTCGTCCAGATGCGGTCGAGCTGTTCGGTCGCCCGCTCGCCGCCCGGGCCGTCTTCGTGTATCTCGTTCACCACCGTGCACTTGATGCTCATCCAGTGGTAGGGGTTTTCGGGGTTCACGAGGAGGATCGTGAGCTGCGGGTTGTTTCGTATCCATCCGCACTTGGGCCGGTGCGAGGCCGTGTTCACCAGAATGGTGTCGCCCTCGTAGTCGAACCACATGGGCGTCATGTTCACCCGTCCGTCGGGGCCGATGAGGCCCAGCGTGACCGTGATCGGCTTGTCCAGCAAATCTCGATAGATGGGGTCCAGATCCGCCAGACCGCTCGCCTTCGCCCTCTCGCCTATGGCGAACTGGCCCTCCTGCAGACCCTCGGACACGTCCTTGAACTTGGCTACGGTGAATTCCGCCATTGCGCACGTCCTCCTGAAGCGTGAAAAAGTGATGAGTGGATTTCCCCGGATGCTAGCAGGGGGCGGGCGGCCCGGCAAGGGGAGGGACGGGTCGCCGTGCGCAGTTCTCCAGCCTTGCGCTATTCCTCTCCCTCACCATGTCGTTGCGTATGCCCACAATTTGATGTAGGGTAGAAAGGAAATATTTTTTCTACCCTGGGGGCTGGCGATGGGTCTCAATATTAAAAATGAGGAAACCTGTAAGCTCGCTGCTGATTTGGCCCGACTGACCGGCGAGACGATGACCGGCGCGATTACGGTTGCCCTGCAAGAACGTCTCGAACGCGAGAAAAGGCTGCGCGACGCAGACGTTCGCGCTCAAAAACTGCGCGCCATCGCGGAGCGCTGTGCGAAACTTTTGGACCCGGGGCCGCCCGCCGTAGAACATGGGGACATGCTCTACGACGAGCGGGGATTGCCCAGGTGATTGTCGATAGTTCGGCGCTCCTCGCCGTTCTCTACCGTGAGCAGGACGCGGAACGCTACGAGAAGGCCATCGCCTCGGCCGCGCACCCCCGCATGTCGGTCGCCAATGTGCTGGAGACTTCCATCGTATTGGAAAGTCGCGGCGGCGCGGCGGCGGGAGACGAACTCGATTTGTTCCTGAGAGACGCCGGAATCGAATTGGTGCCCGTTGGTCTGGAACATTTGGAAGCGGCCCGGCGCGCCTGGCGGCGCTTCGGCAAGGGGAATCATCCGGCATCGCTGAATTTCGGAGATTGCTTCGCCTACGCGCTCGCCGACCTGATGGACGAGCCGCTGCTGTTCAAGGGCGAGGACTTCACCCGCACCGACATCGAGGCGGCGTGAGCGGAAAGAGAATGTGGACCCGGGCGAATAGTGAAAGAAGTTGAATCCCCGCTTGCTTGATACCCATATCGGGCATTATAATTCCCATTATGGGTAATTCGGCGGCATCACATCTCTCTCGCATGACTCGCCGCAGGGCGTCCGGACCCGATGCCGCATCCACAGGTCTCGCGGATGCGCTGTTCACCACCACCCAGCAGCGGCTCCTGGCGCTGCTGTTCGGCCAGCCCGGACGGAGCTTTTTCGCGAGCGAATTGATCCAATTAACAGGGTCCGGCTCCGGCGCCGTGCAGCGTGAACTCAAGCGCTTCGCATCCTGCGGGCTGGTGAGCGTCACCTCTATCGGCAGGCAGAAACATTACCAGGCCAATCCGGGTTGTCCGGTGTTCGAGGAGGTGAGCGGCATCGTGCGCAAGACGCTCGCCCTGGTGGAACCGATCCGGCGGGCGTTGGAGCCGCTCGCCGCTCGCATCGAGCTCGCCCTGGTGTACGGGTCGGTCGTCAAGGGGACCGATACGGCGGGCAGCGACGTCGATCTGCTCCTCGTCGCCGACGGCGTGATGCTGGAGGAGGTTTACGACGCGCTCTCGCCGGTGGAGGCCGGCCTCGCCCGGCGGATCAGCCCCACGCTTTATACGTCCACGGAGTTCCATGAACGCAGAGCCGCCGGGAACTTTTTTCTGAAGAACGTGCTCGCCGGTGAGCACATCATCCTCATCGGGAGCGAAGATGACGCATCCGCAACTCGATAACCTGGTGCGCATCGGCCGGCTCAAGAGCGAGCCGGTCGCCGATGAGGAAATCGAGGGTCTGGTCCGCTCGGGCGTTCGCCGTCTGAACGACGCCGAGCGCGAAAACTTAAGCCTGGAGAGCCGTTTCGATCTGGCCTACAACGCCGCCCATGCGCTGGCGCTCGCCGCGTTGCGCCTGCGAGGCTGTCGCTCCGATTCGCGCTATCTGGTTTTTCAATGCCTCCAGCACACCGTCGATTTGCCGCAGGCGCAGTGGCGCGTGCTGGACAACGCCCACCGCAAGCGCAACCTCGCCGAGTATGAGGGCGTGCTGGACGTAGGTGAGGAACTCATCGCCGCGTTGCTGCGGGTGTCACGGGAAGTGGAAAGGCGCTTGAGCGAAGGAATAAGGCCTTGAAGCGGATTCATTTTGAATGCCCTGGAAAATCTTGATTCTCCGCTTTTCCTTTTACACTTATGGCGAAGTGACGACGAACGAGCGACGCCATGAGCGCTTATCGTGTGCTAGGATTCGCAAAGTCGAATTTCATCATAAGTGGAGGGCGGGTTCTTGAACCGCGTCGTATCGCTCCTGCCGAGCAGCACGGAGATCATCCACGCCTTAGGCTGCGGCGACCGCCTCGTGGGTCGCTCGCACGAGTGCGACTATCCCTCCGGAATCACGGCGCTTCCCCCCTGCACCGCGCCCAAGTTCGACCCGAACGGCACGAGCCGCGAGATTGACGAGCGTGTGAAGGTGGTGCTGCAGGAAGCCGTCTCCGTCTATAGCGTCGACACCGCCCTGCTCGACGAACTCGCACCCGATCTGGTGGTCACCCAGTCCCAGTGTGAGTTGTGCGCCGTGAGCCTCAAGGATGTCGAAGCGGCCGTGCGCGAACTGGTGCGCTCGAAACCGGACGTTCTCTCGCTCGAGCCCAACGCGCTGGGAGACGTCTGGCGCGATGTCGCCTCGGTGGCGGCGGCGTTGGGAGTCCGCGAACGCGGTGACGCCCTGCTGGCGGAATTGCGTGAGCGGCTGGACGCCATCGCCGGGCGGTCGCGGGAGATGGGCCGCAGGCCGCGCATCGCCTGCATCGAGTGGTACGATCCGCTCATGGCGGCGGGCAACTGGGTGCCCGAACTCGTGGAGATCGCGGGCGGGGAGGACGTCTTGGGCGTCCGAGGCGAACACTCCGCATGGCTCGAATGGGCCAATTTAGAGGAAAGCAATCCTGAGTTCATCGTGCTCATGCCCTGTGGTTTCGACATCCCCCGCTCGCGCCGCGAGTTGGCAGCGCTCACAGAAAGGCCGGAGTGGGCGCGCCTCGAAGCTGCCCAAAGGGGAGAAGTGTTCGTCACGGACGGGAACCAGTTCTTCAACCGCCCCGGACCCAGGCTGGTCGAATCCGCCGAGATACTGGCGGAGATTCTCCATCCCGACGCCTTCGCCTTCGGCCACGAGGGCGCGGGCTGGGAGCGTCTGGGCGCTGTTTGATACCCACTGGAACCAATTATGAACGAAGATAGTTGGGCGACTCTCCATGAGCGGGCATGCCGCAACGGTGAGGAATTCTACGTCGACCCCGAGACGGGGTGGCGCGTCTTCACCGAGGTCGGGCTCAGGCGGCGCGGGAGTTGCTGCGGCAGCGGCTGCCGCCACTGTCCCTATGCGCACGAGGCGGTGCCGGTGGAAGAACGCCCCCGCCTCGCCCGCCGGTCCACCTGGATGACCGGCGTTCCGCCTCCCACCGGACCCGCCGACGCGCTCTTCTGGAGCGGCGGGAAGGACAGCTATCTCACCTGGCGGGCCTTGCGGCGCGAGGGTTTACGGCCAATCGTTCTGCTCACCACCTTCGATGCGGCGAGCCGGAAAATCGCGCATCAGGAACTCGATATCGAACTGGTGGCGCGTCAGGCGGAACACCTGGGCGTCCCGCTGCTGGGCGTCCCCCTCCATCCGGGAGAGGCGTATGAGGCGCGCATCGCCGAGGCGGCCCGCATGGTTCCGCGCATCGCCCGCTTCGTCTTCGGTGACCTCCATCTCGAGCATATCCGCGATTGGCGCGTCGAGGCGTTTCGGGAATTGGCCGCCGATCTTGGCGCATCCCTCCACTTCCCGCTGTGGGGCGCGCCGTATGAGGCGCTGATGGACGACTTGGAAGCGAGCGGCGCGGTCTGTGAGGTATCGGCGGTGACCGAAGTTGCGTTAGGCGTCGTACAGGTCGGGCAGCGCTTCGACCGCGCGATGATGACGGGCCTGCCCGAGCGCATTGACCGGTTCGGCGAAAACGGGGAGTTTCACACCCTCGTCAAAGTCTGGGCGGGGGATGGGAGGCGTTAGACTAAGCCCCTGG
Source organism: bacterium (assembly GCA_965204535.1). Taxonomy (GTDB): domain Bacteria; phylum UBA8248; class UBA8248; order UBA8248; family UBA8248; genus Bin107. The sequence continues at coordinate 506,175 of OZ241996.1, forward strand.
CGGCGCGAGCCGTTCGAGTCGGGAAATGAGTTGGGGGATGTCCTGTTGGACGGTTTCCCACACGCGCATCAGGTTGACGTTGAAATATCCATGCACAAGGCGGTTTCGCATACCAATGATTTCGGGCCATGGGATTTCAGGATGCGCCTCTTTGGCGTCAGGGCCGACATGGGAGGCGGCTTCTCCGACGATTTCTATGGCTTTCAGGATGGCGAGTTGCGCCATACGGTTTTGTTTGAACTCCGCGAAGCTCGAACCGTCGGCGAACGCCGCCGCCTCGCGCGCCGCCTGCAGCATGTCGATCAGCCAGGCTTCTTCACGCCGCATAAATCGTCTCGGTGGACTGGAGGATGGCTTCGCGGCGAATATGGTTACGGCTTTGTTCGATACCCGCGCGCTCGACGAGGTCCACATCGCGCCCGAAAATCTTTTTAAGCTCCTCCTCCATGCGAACCATGTCGAAGAGGGTATGGCGCGCGCTTTCCTCAAAACTGACGAGGAAGTCGATGTCGCTATCGGGGCCGAAGTCTTCGCGCAGCGCCGAGCCGAAGACGTCGAGCTGCGTGACTTGCCAGCGTTCGCAAAAAGAGGTGATTTCCTCGCGCGATGCTTCAAGGTCGAAACGCATCATGAAACTCCCAGGAAACGGAGATTTCGGGCAACGCGTGCATTTTCTCATAATCCGCGCAGCGCGTCTTGTCTTACAATAGACCCTCTAGGGCCGCTCCCAGTCGGCGACGCCGCCGGGAATGACGCGGAAGAGGGGATGGGGTTCGAGCGAGGCCTCCAAAAGATATTTCTCGTGTAGCTCCGGCGCGCGGGTTTTCAGCTTTTTCATTAGATGACGCCATTCGAAATCGAGTTGGCCGCTTGTTACCTCCAGTCGCTTCGAGGTGCGGCTGCGGCCTGTCTTGCCTTTATCGAAGCGGTAACCGCGCTCAATGGATTCCGCGTGCACGGCTCTCAGATATTCGGCGATGAGGGCGGCGGGTCTGGCTCCACCCCGGAACCGCTCCAGTTGGGGATGATTGCGGTAGCCCTTCGTCTCGCCCGCCAGGACCGCCTGGGCGAGCAGGGCTTCGCGCCACAGGGCGACGAGGCCTTTGGCGTCGAGATATCTGGGATGAAGACTCCACAAGCGCATCGTTCATCACCCGGCAGCGTCGGTATTCGAAAGAACCCCCTTATGCCCCGCCTATTTTTCCTTTCTCGGCTTTCCGTTGATGAACGCTTCGCGGACGTAGCGCACGACCGACCATATCTTTTTATCGTCCAGCAAGTGGCCGTAGGACTGCATGAAGTCGTATTTCTTGATCCCGGTGACGTCGATGCGGCCGAGCTTGATGAGCCAGAAGAGAAACCCGTCATTGAAGCGCGCCATCTGCTCTCGCAGGTGATAGTTCATCGGCGGCGGCTGGATGTGGCTGACGAACGGCTTTCCAGGGTCCTGATCCTCCACGGGGCGGGCACCGTTTCCGAGGCCCTTTTCGCCGTGGCACTGGGAGCAGGCGTCGGTGAAGATTTCACTGCTTGCCGCATCTTTCGGCTGCTCCCCTTTGCTGAAGCCGCGCACCCACCGGATGAGTTTTCTTATCTGCCCGTCGTCCAGCGCCTCGCCGAACGAGGGCATGGCGGTGGGGACGCCGTTCGTTATCTGGTGGCCCTTGGTCCGGTTTTTGAGCACGTTCATCTTGCCGAACTTCACGACGGCGAACATGTAGTCGTCCGTCATGCGCTTCATGTAGGGGCTGATGAACACCTGCGGTCTCGGCCTCACCGTCCGCCAGATCGGCCCCTTGCCGTCGCCCTTGACCCCGTGGCAGGAGAAACAGATTTCCCCGTAAATTTTCTTGCCCAGCCGGTAGTCCCCGCCGTTTTGCTTCGCCGTCTCGGGTTTGGGAGGGATTCTCTTGGCCGCATGAGAGGCGGCGGGTGCGATGAGACTCAAAGAGAGAGTAAGAACGAACCACACCCTCTTTTCCCTCAAAAACTTCATTTCCTGTCCTCTTCCAGCGGTCTCGTCGATACAGGGAGGCTGAGTCTCAAGCGCGGGCGCGTCGGTTGCTCACCCGATTATGCCGGTCAAGCCACCATTATTTCTTCGCGCATGGATTTTTGGCGGCGCGAGGGTTCTTTGGAGCACAAGGATTCTGGCCCGCGCAGGGGTTTTTCGCTGTAGGCGGATTCCTGGTCGGGGATGAGCTTGGGGGTGCGCACGGGTTCGTGGCGGCGCATGGATTCGCAGGTTCGCCTAAGTTTCTCGCAATGGGAGAATCCCTGCCGGGATTTTTCGGCTCGCCAGGGTCACTTCCGCCGGGGTTTGCGCCACCGGCCGCGGGCTGCACCGTCCTCATGAACGCTTTTCGTTTCGCTTCCCAATCGAGCATGCGCTCGTACCGCGCGGGTGTGAGTGAAACCACGTAGGCTTCCAGGTCCTTGTATTCCTGCGAATAGGGATCCATGCGCGGGTTTCCGATGAACGTCCTGGCGCACCAGTCGTTGAACTGCCCGACGTTCATCACCTGTCCCGCCGGGCTCAGGCGCGGGAAGTGCTCCGCCGCTCCGATGAGGGGCGGGACGGGAACCGGATGCCTCGCGCCCGTGACGTCCACCACGGTGCCCCGGATGGTGCGGCCCCTGGGGTGGCAGCTGACGCAGCCGGTGCTGCGGAAGATTTTCCTGCCCCGGGCGACGGCGTCCTTCACGCTGGCGTCGCGCTTCCGGGTGGAGAGGGAAGGCGGATGCGTGAAGGTCGGCTCCTTGCTCGCCGTCCGGGCCTCGCCGCCCGCAGGGGAGGTGGATGGTTTGACGATGCGCGGGCTCTTCTCCACCCTGGCGCAGGCGTTCTTCGGCGCACAGGGGTTGCTGGGGGCGCAGGGATTTTGGGCTGCGCAAGGATTTCCGGCGCACGGGTTCTTGGGTGAGTCCGCCGCATGGACAGTAAGGACGGCCCATATCGAGACGACAAGGAGGGCGCCGAGAAGGACGAGCCTCGATTTTCTCAGCATGGTTCTTTCTCCCCTGGGGTATGGATCCGATGCGATAACCGGAAGGGGAATACCGTCATGGATTCTGCCTCGTGAGGCGGCGGCGCCGGACGCATTATATCAGAGTCTGGAGTCTAGGGGAGCAGCCGCATCCCCAGAACGGCGACGAACAGGGCGATGAAGACGGCCAGAAAGCCGCAGTAGGAGTGGATCTGCCTTAGATCATCTTTACCCGGATTTTTCCTCAGCTTCCGGCCCATATACGCCGTCGTCCAGAACAGGACGAGCGTCAGGGTGGCGAAATAGCTGTGCGCCGTCTCGTAGAGGGGGCCTTCCAGGGCGAAGCGCATGCCCCCCAATCCCAGTGCGTACCCCACGGAAAAAAGAGCAATAAACCACCGCCCGAGCCGCATGTGCAGCCGCGCGACCCGCGCGGTCTCGGGTCCGGCGCCCCCCATGCGCGAGCGCCTCACGCGCAGGCCGTTCGCCAGCGTGACCAGGCCCAGCGAAAGGGTGGCTATCTGAAAAGCCGGGTGAATATACGCCGCCAGATTCATGCGCTCCGCTCCGGGAAATCTCGTTAAAACGCAGCTTCACTTCCATTCCTGTTTACCTTGCCCGATGAGCAGACGCAAAGCTATGATGGAGAAAACATGCACCGGTCCACTGGCCCTGAAACTACAAATGAGGTCACGATGAACATAGAAGACGTGCGCGCCATCGCGCGCGGCAGCAGAGTGTTCGATTTAGGGGTAGAGCTTTTCCCCGGAATGCCCCACGTGCCGCTCCACGGCCCGTTCGGGTATTCGATGATCAGGGAGCACGGCGACTTCATGTACGCGGGCGGGGCGTGCTCGGCGGTGGATACGTTCTTCTGCACCGGCCATACGGGCACGCACATCGACGCGCTCGGCCACGTCGCGCGGGACATGAAGCTCCACGGCGGCCTGGACGTAGCCGGGCATCAGAGCAAGACCGGGGGTCTGAAGGCCCACGGGGTCGAGAGTGTCGCGCCCGTGGTGCGGCGCGGCGTGATGATCGACATGGCGGCATACCTCAAAAAAGACGTTTTAGAGGCGGGCCGGCCCATAACGAAAGAAGAACTGGGAACCGCCGCCGCAGCCCAGGGCGTCAGGATAGAAGAGGGCGACGTCGTCCTCGTACGCACGGGCCACATGCGCCACTGGCCGGGCCGGAACTATTATCACCAGAAAGGCGGCGTGCCCGGAATCGACCTCGAAGCCGCCAAATGGCTCTCGGATCAAGGAATCTTCATGGCGGGGAGCGATAACTTCGCCGTCGAGGTGCTGCCCGCCCCCTCCCTGCCGGTGCACTGCCACATGCTGGTGGACTGCGGCATCCATCTACTCGAAGTCGCCGTGCTGGAGGAGTTGAGCAAAGCCCGCGCGCATGAGTTTCTCTTCGTCTGTCTGCCGCTCAAGGTGCGCGGCGGCACGGGCTCGCCCGTCCGTCCCGTGGCCATCCTGTAAGCGTCTCTTCCGTTTCCGGTGAGATAGCCATGCCCCGCGTGTTCGAGGACAGGGCCAAAGCGCTTCTGAGCGATGCGGGTGTGCGCGTCCCCAAGGGACGCTCCGTAACGACGCCGGAAGAGGCGGCGGAGGCGGCGCGCGCGATAGGCGCTCCCCTCATGGTGAAGGCCCTGGTTCCCGCCGGAAAGCGCGGCAAGGCGGGGGCGATTCTCGTTGCCGATACGCCAGGTGATGCTGAGGATGCGGCAAGGAAACTCCTGGGCCGCGTCGTGCATCATTTCCCCGTGAGACGCCTGCTGGTGGAGGAAAGGGTCGCGATTGCGCAGGAGTGGTATCTCTCGGTCGCCTTCGACAGCGCATCGCGCGGGCCGCTCGTCATGTTCAGCACCGAGGGCGGCGTGGAGATAGAGGCGCTTTTAGAAGATAACCCGGACGCCTTAAAACGGCTCGAAGTCGATATATTAGACGGCCTGAGCGAGGAGCGGTGCATCTCCTTTTTGCGCGCGATAGGCGTGCACGGGGAGGGCCTCTACCGCGCAGCGATGGCCATCGAGGCCTGTTACGCGCTCTTCCGGCGCACCGATGCGCGGCTTCTGGAGGTGAATCCGCTCGTCCTGAGCGATAAGGATGAGGTTATCGCCGCCGCGTGCGTGCTCGACCTGGACGCGGACGCCCTGTTCCGCCATCCCGAACTGGGAGCGCTGCTTGATGATGATTCAGGCGGCGGCTGGCGTCCGCCCACCCCGGTGGAGGCGAGGGTCGCCGAGATAGACGCGGGGATCCCTCCATACAACACGGCGCGCTTCACGGAGATCGAAGGCGGGGAAATCGCCCTCATGTGGAGCGGGGGCGGGGGCGGCCTGTATCTGCTCGACACGATGGCGCGCCTGGGCGGCAGGCCCGCGACGGCGTTCGACATCACGCCCGGCCCGCTGGAGGAGAAGTATTACGAGATCACCAAAGAAATCCTCCGTATGCCGAACGTGAAGGGCGCGCTTGCGGGCAGCAACATCACGAGTTTCTCGCGCGTCCAGCTCAAAGTCCGCGCCATCGCCCGCGCGGTGGAGGAAACGGGGGTCGATTTGGTGAAATTCCCCTTCATCGTGCGCTTCGCGGGCGCGGGCGGGGAGGAGGCGCGGGAGATCGCCGCAGGCTGTCTGGGCCTTCAGTATCTGGGCGATGAGGTGACGCTCGAAGAGACCGCCGAGCGCATCGTCGCCCAGGTGGAAGCCGTGAAGCGCGGGGAGCCGTGGATGAGCGCGGGAGGCGCCCCATGAGCATTCTCCTCGATGAGACCACGCGCGTCGTCGTGGCCGGCATCACCGGCTGGCAGGCGCGCGCCCACACAGGCTTCATGCGCGCGTACGGCACGAATGTGGTGGCCGGCGTTGTGCCCGGACGTGCGGGCGAGGATTGCGACGGCGTGCCCGTCTATGACTCGTTCGCCACAGCCTTGGAAGCGCATCCGGCTGACGCCGCCGTCCTGTTCGTGCCGGCCGCCGCCGCGGCGGAATCGGCGATAGAGGCGGCGGGCGCGGGCGTTGGCATGATCCTCGTATGCGCTGAGGGCGTTTCCCAGCACGACGTGGCGCGGATGATCGCCCATGCGCGGCGCGCGGGGGTGCGGCTCGTGGGGCCCAACAGCCAGGGAATCATCAGCCCCGGGCGCGCCAAGATGGGCGGTACGGGTGGTGAGCTGCCCGTCACGAACCTCCTGTTCCGGCGCGGGCCGGTGGGCGTTTTGAGCAGGAGCGGGGGCATGGGCAGCGAGACCTGCTGGCTCCTGACGCGCGAGGGAATCGGCCAGAGCACCTACGTGAGCGTGGGGGGCGACGCGATGGTGGGCGCGCCTTTTTCGGAACTCATGCCGTTGTTCGAGGAGGACCCCGATACGGCGTGCGCCGTCCTGTTCGGCGAGCCGGGCTCGTGCGCCGAAGAAGACGCGGCGCGCCTGATGGGGGAGGGCGGCTTCACCAAGCCCGTGGTCGCCTTCATCGCGGGGATGGTGAACGAGTCCGCTCCGCAGGGGGTGAGCTTCGGCCACGCGGCGGCCATCATCGAGCGCGGCGAGGGTTCGCCCGCGCGGAAAAAGGCGCTGTTAAGAGAAGCGGGCGCCGCCGTGGTGGAGGACATGCGCGAGATTCCCGCCGCCGTGCGCGATGCCTTGGGCGCTGGATTTTCTCGCCCTTAGCTGGTAAGCCTATCCGGGATTTTCCCGGCATGAAGGTCCTGGTTTCGCCGCGTGGGGTGAGGAAATACGGGGCGGGCCGATGTATCCGTCCTTATGGCGAGAGGATTACCGTAGGGACAGGTCGCGACCTGTCCCTACCCCGCATCCCCGTTATTCCCGCTTCCGACGTCCGGGGAGCGATTTGGATTGCATAGAATGCCGAGGCGGAAGAGGCATCCTTGGCGATACATTTTTTTGAATTTGACAAGGAGAAATTGCAAATGCCGAAAATGACAGGCGCCCAGGTCATGGCCGAGATGCTCAAGGGCTATGGCGTTACGCACACTTTTCTGGTTCCCGCCGTGCTCAGGCGCTCGATGGCCGAGATGGAAGAGCGCACGAACATCGCCCGCATCCAGACGCACGGCGAGAAATCCGCCGCCTACATGGCGGACGGCTACGCCCGCGCGGGCAAGAAGCCGGGCGTCTGCATGGCGCAGGTCATCGGCGCGCTGAACCTGGCGGCGGGCCTGCGGGACGCCTATCTGGCGAAGGCTCCCGTCCTGGCCTTCACGGGCGGGCGCGTGCCCGAAACCAAGTTCCGCAAGGTCTACCAGGAGGTGGACGACGTTCCCGCCTTTGAGCCGGTGACGAAGTTCAACGCCACGGTGGACGACGCCTCGCGCTTCCCGGACATGCTGCGCCAGGCCTTCCGCGCCGCCATGTCGGGTTGTCCGGGCCCCGTGCACCTGCAATTCGCCGGAAACGAGGGCCAGCTCGACATCGAAGAGGCCGAGATGGAGGTGATCATCGAGGAAGACTTCAAGGAGCTTCCCCCCTACCGGCCCGAACCGGAAATGGCGCGCGTGAAAAAAGCGGTCGAGTTGCTCGAAAAGGCCGAACGCCCCGTCATCGTATCGGGCGGCGGCGTGCGCTCATCGGGCGCTTCCAAAGAACTCATCGCCCTGGCCGAGAAGCTGAACATCCCGGTGGCGACGTCGCTGAACGGCAAGGACAACATCCCCGGCAACCACCCGCTCTCGGTCGGCGTGGTGGGCACCTATTCGAGAAAGAGCGCGAACCGCGTCGTGAACGCGGCCGACCTCGTTTTCTTCGTCGGCACCGAGACGGGCGGCATGACGACCCACTTCTGGGCCGTACCGCCCATCGGAACGCCCGCGATTCAACTCGACATCGAACCCGAAGCGCTTGCGCGGAACTATCCCTTACAGGCCGCCGTCCTGGGCGACGCGAAAGTGAGCCTCCAGAAGATGATCGATGCGGCGAGCGGTGATTCCGCCGCCTCGCGCGCGGGCTGGGTGGAGCGGGCGCAAGCGTTCGTGCAAGGCTGGCGCGATGAGTTCACCGGGTATCTCGAATCGGACGCCGCGCCTATGCGCCCCGAGCGCATCTGCCAGGAGTTGACGGATTCGCTGCCTTCGGACTGCGTCGTGCTGGCCGACACGGGCCACTCGGGCATGTGGATGGGCGGCATGTACGACCTCTCGCACCCGGATCAGAGCTACATGCGGAGCGCAGGCCACCTGGGCTGGGCCTTCTCGGCGGGACTGGGGGCGAAGTGCGCCGTACCGGAGCGGCCGGTGCTCACCTTCAACGGCGATTCGGGCTTCTGGTATCATCTGTCCGAGATCGAGACCGCGGTGCGCTGGAAGATAAACGCCGTGACGCTGGTGAACAACAACGCCTCGGGCAACCAGTCGAAGCGCGGCTTCGACCGCGCCTACGGCGGCGAGCAGACGAAGCAGGCGTATGAGCTATGGATGCTGAACGAGGTGAATTTCGCCGAGATCGCCGAATCCATGGGCGCGCTGGGCATCCGGGTGGAAAAACCGGGCGAACTTAAGAGCGCGCTCGACCGGGCCTTCAGCGCGAACCGGCCCGTCGTCATCGACTGCGTGAGCGATATCGAGGCCATGGCGCCGCTGGCTGTTACGGAGTGATGGGTATTTTTCTGATAGGGGTCGATTGCGCGACGGAACCAAAGAAGACAGGTCTTGCTCGGGCTAAGTTCGACGGGGGGAATTGCTGTCTTCTGGATGTGAAAATGGGATCGACTGACGTGGCGGGCCAGTTGTGTGAATGGATAAGCGACGACTCTCCAACTCTTCTCGCACTCGACGCTCCTTTGGGGTGGCCGGACGGTTTTGGGAGTAAGTTGGCAAGTCACAAAGCTGGTCAAACAATCAAGAGAACTTGTCGGGAAGTATTCTTTGATCGCGAAACGGATCGTGTTGTCCGTAAGGAGTCAGGACAAAAGCCGCTCAGTGTGGGTGCTGACAGGATCGCGCGAACCTCTTTTGTCGCCTTGGAGATTCTCGAAAAAGTTCGGCAAAACCAGAAAAGCAAGGGGCAGGATATATCCATAGCTTGGACCCCGGAAATTCAGGGCGTGCAGGCGATAGAGGTCTATCCCGCCGCCACTCTGAAAATGTATGAATACCCGAACAAGGGTTATAAAAAGCAAGGGAACATTGACCAGCGAAAAATCCGAGAAGAGATTACCAATAAGCTATGTAAGCATTTTAAGCCTAGAATTAAACAATCTTTACAAGATCGAATGCTAGATGACCCTGACGCTTTGGATGCCGTTGTCTGTATTCTCGCAGCGTTAGATTTCCTGGTAGGTGATGCAATAGGGCCAGAAAACGGCCGAGAACGGAAGAGGGCCGAAAAGGAAGGCTGGATTTGGTTCAGGCGCGAACTTTTCGAGCGAGCTTCCTCCCCAGAAACGCGCGCGTGACGCGGATGAAGGCGTCGGGTTCGTCCATGAAGACGTGGTGGTGCGCGCCCGGGATGACGGCGGTCTCCACGTGGGAGACTTTCTCGCGCACCCATTCGAGGGAATCCGATTTCAGCCGATCCGATAGTTCTCCCGCCACGAGGAGGGCGGGCGTCTCGACGCGCAGCCAGCCGGCGCGCTGATCCGTCTCCGGGCGGGTGGCGTGAAAGCGCCTGTCCGCCTTGACCGTCCATCTGCCGTCGCCGTTTTGCCGCACGGCGTGGCGCGCGATGTGGGCGATGGTTTCGGGATTCACCTTGTCCGATGCGGGCAGGAGCCTGAATTTCTCCACGAACAGCTCCCGCGACGCCCAGGGTCTGGCGGGCCGGTTCCCGAAGGCGCGCACCTCGGCCAAGATCGCGTCCGTCGTCTTAAGCGGGGAATCCACGACGATGAGGCCTTCGATATCGGGCGGCTCGAGCGCGAAGAGGTTCAGCGCGATGACGCCGCCCATCGAATGGGCCAGCATCCAGGGTTTTCTCCCGCTCGCCTCTTTGGCCCATTCCACCCAGGCGGCCACGTCGCGCAGCAGGTCCTCGAAGATGTATTCATCCTGCCATCCGGTGTCCCCGTGGCCGCGGTGATCCGTCGCCACGGGCCGGAGCATGTCCCCGTAATGGGGGGCGATGTGATCCCACCAGCGCGCGTGCGCCGCCGCACCGTGCAGCATCAGGATGACGGGCTTGTCCTCCCCCTCGACTCCGTGGTCCAGGGCGTGCAGCCGCACGCCGTCTCTTTCGATGAAAACGCTCTTCGGTTCCGACATTCGCTCTGGCTCCAGGTTTCGTGACGCCTTTCAGATTCCGGGGGAGAATCCACCATCAGCGCGGGAATGGCAAGCCTGATTGCATTTTCGGGTGTGTTTCAGGGGAGGGGCGGCGCTTGGGGGTTGCTAAAAAACCGTTAACGACCCCAACGGAGTTCTCCCTCCACCAGAGAATTTCAAATCAACTCCCCCCTTTAGGGGCACTACAACCCAAGCGGAGGGAAAATTCACTCCCCCTTGAGGGGGAGTCGAAGAGCTGAGGGCGTATGCCCGCAAGCGAACCGGTGGGGGGGATAATTCGGAATGGCAACAAACGCATTTTACCCCCCACCGATTCAGCCTTCGCACAAACCGCTCGGCTTCATCGACTCCCCCTCAAGGGGCTGTTGAAAAACCCCTGGTTTTGTGATCGTATGGATGTATTCCCCCTCGCCCGAGATGGGAGTTCCGGAGATGTTGGACCGCAAGAGGCGCGAGCAGATGGACTTGTTCGTGGCCGGCCCGCTGGAGAAGTTGATTCCCGAAGATCACATATTGCGCCAGGTGGACCGCGTACTGGATTTGAGTTGGCTTCGCGAGGAAGTGGCGGAGTGCTATTGCGCGGACAACGGTCGACCGGGGATCGACCCGGAAGTGGTGATCCGGTTGATGCTGGCGGGCCTGCTGCTGGGCTACGCGGAGGATCGCCGCCTGCTGCGCGAGGCGCAGGCGCATCTGGCGGTCCGGTGGTTCATCGGGTACAGGCTGGACGAGGATTTGCCGGATCATTCGAGCCTGACGCGTATCCGTCAACGCTGGGGGGAGGAGCGGTTCAAGGAGATATTTCGGCGCACGGTTCAGTCTTGCGTGGAGGCGAAGGTGGCGAAGGGAGAAGTGGTTCACATGGACGCGTCTTTGATACGCGCGGACGTGAGCTGGGAGAGTCTGGCGGAGCGCCACGCGGAGAAGGTGGTGCGGGAGAACGACTCGGAGGATGAGACGGGGAAGAAGGGCGGCGGCGGGGGTTCGGGTCCGGTGAGCCGAACGGACCCCGACGCGCGCCTGGCGCGCAAGAGCGCTCGGGCGGGGTTCGAGCCGAGCTATAAGCACCACGCGGTGGTGGACGACGAGCGTGGGGTGGTTCTCGACGTAGAGGTGACGGAGGGGACGTTGAACGAGCGGGAGATGATGGAGCCGCAGTTGGATGCGGTTTGCGAGCTCACGGGTCGCGCGCCCGCGGTGGTGACGGCGGATAGTGGTTATGCGTATTCGAAGGTGTACGGCGCATTGGAGCGTCGGGGGGTCGCCGCGCTGATACCGGCGAAGAAGGAACCCACCCAGAGCCGGGTGCCGTTGCAACTGTTCCGCTACGACGAGCGGAATGAGGTGGTGAAGTGTCCGGGGGGCAAGACGCTGCGCCCCCGGAAGGAGACGGAGCGGGGGCGCTGGTATGTATCGAGGACCCGCGATTGCGCGGGTTGCGCGCTCAAGGCCGATTGTCTGTCGGCGTCTCGCACGAGCAGGGCGGTTCTGATTCCGCACGAGTATCCGGCGCTGTTGCGCGCGCGCCGTCGCCACGCGCGCCGGGGGGAGGAGGAGGGCCGGCTGTGGCGCCGCCACATGTCGCGTTCGGAGGGCTATCACGGCGAGGCGAAGAGTCGGCACGGACTGGCGCGGGCGGTACGCCGGGGTCTTGCGAACGTGAAGATCCAGGCCTACCTGACGGCGACTGCGGTGAACCTCAAGCGGCTCGCCGCCGCTGTGGCCGCGGGTTTATTCGCTCTGTGGCGGGCCTGGGCCGCCCGGAAACGCCGAATGAGCGCATATCGCGGCCTCACGCGCCGATTGGGCTTCCTCTCCCAGGCCGCGTGAGCCGCCATACATCCCGCTTCAAAACGAGGTTTTTCAACAGCCCCCTCAAGGGGGGAGTGAAATCTAGCACGCTCGTTCTGTGGGTTTTTCAACAGCCTCTTGAAGCGCGCCCGCACTCTACTTGTCATCCCCTCCGGGCCAGACGGCTTTCGCCAGCCGCCAGCCGCAGAACGCGCCCACAAACTGGGCGATGACGAAGGGGATCGCGTCGAACGGCTGAATGCCCGAGAACGTGTTGGTGTAAACCCGTGCGATGGTGACCGCCGGGTTGGCGAAGCTGGTCGAGGCCGTGAACCAAAGCGCCGACATGATGTAGAGCCCCACCATGGCGGGGATGAGGGCGGCGTTCGTGCGCAGCCCGCCCAGGATGACGAATATCAGCCCCGCCGTCGCGATTACTTCCGCCGACCACTGGCCGATGCCCGCCCGCTGTTTCGCCGAGACCTGGGCGATGTCCAGGTCGAACATCAAGTGCGCGGCGAGCACGCCCAGGATGCCCGCGAGGAATTGCGTGGCGACGTAGGGCGCGGCCTCGCGCTGTTCCATATCCCCGTTCAAGGCGAAGACCATGGTGACCGCCGGGTTGAAGTGCGCGCCCGAGACCGGCCCGAGCAGGGTGATCATGACGAAGAGGATCGCGCCTATCGCCAGTGAGTGCGGCAGGAGCGCGGCGCCCGCCTGCCCGTTTGAGAGGGCGTCGCCCATGATGCCCGAGCCTGCGATGGCGGCGAGCAGAAACGCGGTTCCGATTGCTTCGGCAAGGAGTTTGCGGCCCATCGGTTCAATCCCTCATATATGGCTGATGGCGTCCAGGCGCGCTTTCAGCGTCGCGCGGTCCATGTCTTCGAAGTCAAGGGCGAGAAAAGCGTTGATACGGGCGCTCAGGCGGTGGTAGGCGACCCGGAACGCCCGGTCTATCTCGGCTTCGGGCGCAGCGGCGGGGTCGTCCACCCCCCAGTGCGTCGTGAGCGGCGCGCCGGGCCAGACGGGGCAGGTCTCGCCCGCCGCCGAATCGCACACGGTGATGACGAGGTCCATTTGCGGGGCGCCTGCGGCGGCGAACTCATCCCAGCTCTTGGAGCGGTAGCCCGCCGTCGGCAGACCCAGCCGCTCCAGCAGACGGACCGCGCCCGGATTCACCCGCCCGGCGGGTTTCGAGCCGGCCGAGTAGGCGCGCACCCTTCCCGCGCCGTCGCGGTTCAGGACGGCTTCGGCGAGTATCGAGCGCGCCGAGTTGCCCGTGCAGAGAACGAGAATATGGCGCATGGAATCTCCCTCGTCTCGTCGTTCGGAAGTCGAACGCTTTCGATGAGATAATCTTCTGTTTCAGGGTTCGCTTCGCTCCGGATTTCGTAACGCCGTTTCAGATTTCGGGGGAGAATCCACGATTGGAGCGCGGATGGCAAGCCCGCGCGCTCTTTCGGGAATGTTTCAGGGGAGGGGCGGTGCTTCGGGGGCTGTTGAAAAATCCCTGATGAACGAGGGTTTTATGTGACCGGGGAGGGGCGGTTTTGTAGCGGCCGCATATATGCGGCCCTTGTAGTGGGTGAAAAAAATCAGGGTCGCATATATGCGACCCCTACAGAAGCAAATTTTTCCTCTCTAGGTTTTTCAACAAGCCCCCATAATCGTTAATTCCGTTTCGGCTCGCCGGTCTCAAGGCTCGAGGATGCGCACCTGCTCGCCGCGGAGGCCCACGACGACCTCATCGCCCACGGCGAAGGCGCGGCGGCCGGGGTGGTGGGTGTCGTCGACCAGCAGGATGTCCTCGCCGATGGCGACGCTGTAGCGCAGCAGGTTGCCGAGGAACTCGCGGTGCTGCACCCGGCCGGTCAGGACGATTCCGGGCGCCGTCTCGCCGGATGCGGCGATGGCGACGTCCTGGGGCCGGAACACGGCGGTCCGCTCCTCGCCCGCCGGGTGGGAATCTCCCGCCAGCGGCAGGACGATGCCGTTCGACGCGGCGAAGCGCGCTCCGTCATCCCCCGCCTCGACCCGCCCTTCCATGAGGTTCGCCGTGCCGAGGAAGTGGGCGACGAAGCGGTTGACCGGCTCGTCGTAGAGCTCCATGGGCATTCCCACCTGCTGGAGGACGCCTTCGTCGAGCACGGCGATGCGGTCCGAGATGGTGTTGGCTTCCTCTTGGTCGTGGGTGACGAAGATGGTGGTGAGCGCGAGTTCGCGCTGTAAATCCAGAATCTCGCGGCGCATCTGCACGCGCAGGTTGGCGTCGAGGTTCGAGAGCGGCTCATCGAGCAGGAGCACGCGGGGCTCGACGACGATGGTGCGGGCGAGGGCGACGCGCTGCTGCTGTCCGCCGGACAACTGAGACGGTCGCCTTTCGCTAAGCTCCAGAAGACCGACCATGTCCAGTGCGGCGTCGACGCGCTTGGGTATCTCGGCGGAGGGCGTCCTGCGTTCTTCGAGGCCGAAGGCGACGTTTCTGCGCACCGTCATGTGCGGCCAGAGCGCGTAGGACTGGAACACCATGCCGACGTTGCGCCGCCAGGGGGGCAGCCTCGTCACGTTGTCTTCGCCGATGAGGATGCGCCCGCGCGGCGTCGGCCCGAAACCCGCGACCGCGCGCAGCAGGGTCGATTTACCCGAGCCCGAGGGCCCCAGGAAGGTGAACAGCTCGCCCGGTTCGATGCGCAGGTTCACGTCTTTCAGTACGTCGGTCGTATCGTAGGCGAGGCTCAACTGCTCGATGACGACGCCGGCGGCGTGATCTGATGTCATGGGTCACACTCCCGCTACGATGGCCATATCCGGCGTTTGCTGCGTTTCCTTGCGCTGGATGATGCGGTGCGAGACGTAGGTCGCGATTCCGACGATGAGCACGGCGATGATGCCGAGCGCGGCGCCCGGGCCGCGTCCCGCCGCCGACTGCATGAACTCGTAGATGCCGAAGGCGAGCGGGGCGTCCGATTCCTGCGAGACGAGCATGATGGTCGTCGAAAGCTCGACCGCCGCGGTGGCGAAGCTGGTGACGAAGCCGGCGACGATGCCGCCCGACATGAGCGGCACGACGACCCGGTAGATGGTGCGGCCCTTGGTCGCCCCCAGGTTCTCGGCGGCCTCTTCAAGCATCACGCTCAACTGCTGCAGCGCCGCGACGCAGGCGCGCAGCGCGTAGGGCAGGCGTCTGATGGCGAGGGCGACGACGATGATGACCCACCACGAGGCCAGCGGCTTGTCGATGATCGGCACGTTGAACGCGTAGAAGGTGCGCAGATAGCCGATGCCGAGCACGACGCCGGGGATCGCCACCGCCCCCATCGCGGCGTAGTCCAGCCATTTGCGGCCGGCCAGATTCGTGCGCAGGACGATGTAGGCGATGGCCGTGCCGAAAAGGACGTCGATGCCCGCGGCGAGGCCGGCGTAGAGCAGCGTGTTCGTGATGAACTCGGATGATTCCGAGACCACGCGCAGATAGTGCGAGAAGGTGTAGGCGTCGGGCAGCACGCTGAACGACCAGACCGTGCCGAGCGAGAGGATGGCGAGGCCGAAGTGCGGTGAGAGCACCAGCAACAGGATGAAGACGACGACCCCGTAGCAGCCCGCCTTCTCCCAGGGTCTCAAGTCGCGCTTCATCAGCCCGCCGCCGCCTTTCTGCACAGTGGCGTAGTCCTTGCCCCGAAGCGCCAGGAACGAGATCCACAGCGCGAGCAGGGAGAAAATGACGAGGATGACCGAAATCACGTAGCCCATGGGGTCCGAGATGCCGATGGAGGCGATTCGCAGGTAGGCCTGGGGCGCCAGCATGTTGTTGATGTTGAGCAGAAGCGGCGTGCCGATGTCGTCAAAGACTTTCAGGAACACTAAAGACGCGCCCGCGACGTAGCCCGGCATCGCCAGCGGGAACACGATGCGCCGGAACAGGCGCACCCCGCTCGCGCCGAGGTTCTGGGCGGATTCCTCCATCGACCGGTCGATGCTGTTGAGCGAGGCCGAGAGGTTCATGAGGATGAACGGGAAATAATGGATGCTCTCGACCAGGATGACGCCGTTCAGGCCTTCCATGAAGGGAATCGTGAAGCCGAACCACTCATCCAGCAGCAGGTTGACCGAGCCGTTCTCGCCGAGCAGCAGGAGCATCGCCACCGCGCCGACGAAAGGCGGCATGATGAGCGGGAGCACGCCCAGCGTCTGGATGAGGATCGCCCCGCCGAAATGGAAGCGCGTCGTGAAATAGGAGAGCGGGAGTGCAAAAACCGACGCCAGCACCACCGCCATCAATGCGACGTAGATCGAATTGATGGCGGATTCCTGGAACAGGCTGTTGCGGAAGAAGTCGACGAAGTTGATGAGCGTCAGCGCGCCCGTATTCGGGTCCTGGAAGGCGACGTAGACCACGTTCACGACAGGCACGACCAGGAAGGCGAGCAGGAACAGGCCGACGATGAGGCCCACCGCCGCCGGCCCCCACTGGCCGCGCGCCATCGCTTCCAGAGACATTCTTTCCCCTTCTCCGCGCAGGCTTCAGGGCTAGAGCATGGACGCCGCCTTCTCGGCCAGCGCCCTGGCCTTGGCGTAGTTGGCCTTGACCTGCGCGTCCCATTCGCGTTCGATCTCCGCCTGGCGTCCCGTCACCTTCGTGGTCGCCTTCTTGCGCTTCTTCTTGAAGATCGCGTTGAATTCCTTTTTGCTCGCCTGGGCCGCGGTGATCGGCACCTTGGCGACGAGCGCCTTGGCCTCGTCGATCAGCTTCTTCGCCGCCATGTTTTTCTTGCCGCCCATCTGCGCCTCTGCGGCCTGGATGGCCTTGGTCGCCGCGCGCAGATCGCTTAAGCGGTAGGTGACCATCACGTCGAAGAGCGAGTTGATGACGTTGTAGCGGTTTTTGGAGAGCTGCAGGTCGAACTTGACCGCTGCGCCGATGGACTTGTCCTTGAACGGGTTCGGGAAGTCTTTGGGCGCTTTGGCGTATGTCGCCGGGTTCACGGGCAGCCGCCTGATTTTCTTGTCGAGCAGCACTTCCTGTCCCGCGGGCGTGAGCAGGAACTCGATGAACGCCGCCGCGGCCTTGGGATGCGGCGCGTTCTTGACGATGGCGATGTTCGCGGGCACCAGCGTCGTCACCGGCGGGTAGATGAATTTCACCGGAAAACCCGAAGCCTCGGACGAGAGCCCAAAGAAGTCGATCACGATGCCGAGGCCGAACTGGCCGGAGTTGACGCCGTCGGGCACGCCGAAGCTGCGCTCGGTGACGGTCTTGAAGTTGCCGGCGATGGCCTTCCACTCCGCCCAGCCTTTCTCCCAGCCCTTGCCCTGCAGGAGGGTTTCGACGGTCAGGTGGGTGGTGCCCGAGCGCGAAGGCGCGCTCATGCCGACGTGGCCGTGATAGACGGGATTCGCCAGATCGGCCCAGGTCTTGGGTTCCGGCAGCTTCTTGGCCTTCAAGTAGCGGGTGTTCCACATGATGCCGTAGCCCGACGCCGCGAACCCCTTGTAGTAGCCCTCGGGGTCGTTGATCGGAAAGGCGCCCACCTTCTTGGGGATGCCCTTCACCTTGACCGTGTATTTCTGCAGGAGGTTGTCGCCCTTGAGGACCTCGAAGGCGTCGGGCGCGGATGCCCAGAACATGTCGGAGCGGTTGTTCGAAGCCGTCTCTTGTAAGTACTTGATGCCGGCGGTGGTCTTTTTCTTGAGCATCTCGACCTTGACGCCGGGGTGTTTCTTCTCGAAGGCCTTCTTGACGGTGGTCGTCGTATCCGGCGGATAGGACGTCACGATGACGAGTTTTTTCTCGAGCGCGACCGCGCCGAGGGGCGCCGCCAGGACGGCCAGTGCGAAGCCGAACGCGATGGCCCAGAGAGTCGTTCTCTTGATGGTCATAGGATTATCCTCCTCGTTTTCCCAAAGGGGGCTTGTGTGTCAAGCGTCTTCAGTTTTCACAGTGAATCCGACATAATTCGGAGCCGGGAGTATACCACAAATAGCGCCAAAACAAGCGGCGAAACCTATGCCGCAGGCGCAGAATGAGTGCGCGCTTTCGGGGGCTCCGCCTGAGACTTTTATCCCTTCACTGCGGAGCCTGCCCGCGCTATGACTTGTTCAACTCCACGTCGATGGCGATGCGCACCTCGTTGCCCACGACGAGCCCGCCCGTCTCGATCAGGCGGTTGTACTTCACCCCGAAATCCTTGCGGTTGATCCGCGTGGTGGCGCTCGCGCCCATCTTGACGGTCCCGCGCCCCGTGGTGACCTCCCCGCTGATGTCGGCCACCTTGAGGACCACCTCTTTCGTGACGCCCCGGATGGTCAGGTCGCCGACGAGTTCGAGGCCCTCCGGTCCCGCATTTTTCACGGATTTGGACTTGAACGTGATGGTGGGGTGTTTCTCGACGAGCAGGAAGTCGTCGTTCCGCAGATGGTTGTCGCGCCGCGCGTTGCGCGTGTTGATCGAGTCGGCGTCGATGACGATGTCCGCAGCCGCGGCGCCGGGGTTCTTCCGATCAAAACGGACCTTTCCCGAAACTCTCTGGAATTCCCCCTGCACCCAGGTGACGCCCAGGTGGCGCACCTTGAAGGAGACCGTCGTGTGGGTGGGGTCGATCCTCCAGTCGGCGGCTTGGGCGAGAGCGGGAGCTGTCAGCCATGCCGCCGCGATGAGCGCTGCTGCATATTTCGCGAATCTGTTCATGAGTAATTCCTCTGTATGAATGGGTACCGGCGGCAAGAACGCGCATGATTTTAGGCGCGATGGCGCAAATGCGCAATGACGGGGAGGTATTCCATTTTCATACAGCGTCGATTCGGATTCGCATCCGGGGGGGATGTTGAAAAAGGCCCCTTTTCAGGGGATAAAGGCAACCCCCCCCTTGACAGGGGGGCTTTAGCAACAACCCCACACATGCGTCGCTTTGCTTTTGATCGTCATTCCGGCGAATGCCGGAATCCAGAGCCGATGAGAGAATCCTGGGTTCAGGGAATCCCGCCGCGCATATCGGATCGCCGAATGATGGATTTTTTTCCACTCATGTCCGCCTGGATTCCGGCATTCGCCGGAATGACGAACGAAACTGCGCCGCCTCATCCTGAGTAGCGGCGGAGCCGCGTATCGAAGGATGCCCGCTCGTACCGGCGCGAGCCACTCGCTCTTCGATACAAACGCTCCTTTCTCAGTCACGTTTTACCTTCGGCAGCTACTCAGGGTGAGGAAAGAGGCGTTGGCGATTTTCAGGGGTCGAATACGGGACTTTTTCAAGATCCCTCAGGGCAGGCTTGTCCGGCGTTTCGTTTCCCGACGACCGGCCCCGGCGTTGCTTCGCTATGCGTCTCCATACCGTTGCGGGGATTCTTCCTCCGTCTTTCGCCCCTCCAGGTACTTGCCGTACTCATCGTGCGCCGTCTCGTCGCACAGATCCGGCCCGCGTTTATACGCCGCCCGCGATATCAGGTGCGCGGCGACGGGCGCGGTCAGGAAGAGGAAGAAAATGGCCAGAAGCGCCTGCGTCGTGACGGCGGCGCTCTGGAAGATGAGGCTGGCGCCCAGGAGGATGCCGCCCATGCCGAAGGTCGTCGCCTTGGTGGCCGCGTGCATGCGGCAGTAGACGTCGGGCAGGCGGATGAGGCCGATGCTGGCGACCAGCATGAAGAACGAGCCTCCCAGCAGCAGGACGGCGGCGAGTGCGTCACTCAATGATCTTCCCCCTCTCCAAAAACTTCGCATACACCGTCGTGCCCACGAAGCTCAGGATCGCCAGGGCCAGCACGGCGATGATGAACAGCTTGTTGTGCGTCTGGATGGCGAACAGCGCGATGACGCCCAAGACGTTCGTGGCGAGGGTGTCCGCCGCCACCACGCGGTCCGACGTCGTGGGGCCCTTGGCGAGGCGGATGAACGCCAAGAGCACCGATGCGCCCATCATGACGAGGCTTATCTGAACGGCGAGCGCTATCATTCCACGGCTCCCACGATGGGTTCTTCCAGCCCCTCCCGGATGCCCTCGGCCACCTCGTCGGGGTGGTCGATGTCCAGCGTGTGGACGAATATCGTCTCATCGTCATCCGACACGTCGATGCTCAGCGTGCCGGGCGTGAGCGTGATGGAGTTCGCCAGCATCGTCACGCCCAGGGGCGTCTTGCAGACCGTCTTGTAGGGGATGATGCCCGGCCGAATGGATAATTTGGGCGAGAGGACGATCTTCAGCACCTGGACGTTGGCGATGAGAAGCTCCCAGGTGAAGCTCCGCAAGTATCTGAAATAGCTGCCGATGCGGAAGAACGTCCTGTCCTGGTAGTAGGATTTCTTGAGGAAGCGGATGATGAAGATCGCCATGATCAGCCCGACGAAGAAATGCCCCGGCGTCGCGCTCCCGTGCAGGAATATCCAGATGGTGGCGATGGTGAATGCGAGCGTGGCGAGCGGCATCAGGCGTCTCTCCTATCCCAAATCCCGCATGGCGGCGATGTAGAGTTCGGGCTTCGTGATCTGGGCGGCCACGAGCTGCGCCCACTCGAAGAGCCAGTAGGCGCCCACGCCGAAGATGACCGCGAAGGCCGAGAGGAAGGCGACCGAGCCGTATATCCCTGCGCCCGCCGCCCCGACCTCGCCGCCGCCCGTCCCCCAGGCGTAGCGCTGGTACGTCGTGAAATTATAATAAAGCGATATCACGCCGAATCCCAGGGCGATCCCCGTCGCGAGAATCGCGCCCTGTGAGAACCCCGCCTGGAGCACGAAGAGTTTGGCGAAAAAGCCCGTGAACGGCGGAAAGCCCGCCAGGGAGAGGAACCCCACGAGCATCAAAAGGCTCGCGAAGGGCGCCTTGCCCATCATGCCGCCCATCTCTTCGAGATCGACCGTGCCGGTGAGCTTCTGGTTCAGCCCCGCGCCGAGCAGCATCGCGCTTTTCAAGTACGCGTGGCCGACGATGTAGAAGACCGCCGCCGCGAGGCCGGCCTGGGAGAGCAGGGCGACGCCGAAGGCGATGTAGCCCAGCTGGTTGATGGTGCTGTAGGCCAGGATGCGCTTGATGCTCGTCTGGGGCAGGGTGCCGAGCGCGCCCATGGCGATGGTCAGGAGGCACAGGAGGATCAGTCCGGGTTGCAGTATCAAAAACGCGGCCGGGAAGATGAGCGTGGCGCAGCGGATGATGGAGTAGATGCCCACCTTGACGAGCACGCCCGCGAGGATCGCGCTGATGGGGGTGGGCGATATAGAGTGCGCAGACGGCAGCCACAGGTGCATGGGGAAGATCGCCGCCTTCACGCTGAAGACGAAGACGAAGACGAGCGCCGTCACCACCATCAGGGGCGTCGGCCCCAGGAGCTTTATCTTTACGGCCAGGTCGGCCATGTTCACCGTGCCCACCTGGGCGTAGAGCAGCGAGACGCCCAGCAGGAAAAGCGCCGATGCGATCAGGTTCAGGCAGGTGTACTTGAAGGCCATCTCGAGCTGGTCGAGGTTGTAGTAAAAGCCCAGAAGCGCGTAGGTGGACATGAGCATGACTTCGAAGAAGACGAACAGGTTGAACAGGTCGCCCGTGATGAAGCAGCCCTGCATCCCCATCAGCAGGAAATGGAGCAGCGGATGAAAGGCCTCTTTACGCTGTTCGTCCGTGAGGTAGCTCCTCGCGAAGACCGCGCACGCCCCGACGATGGAGGAGGAGAGACACAAGAGCGTCGCGGCGAGCCTGTCCGCCGCCAGGACGATGGCGTACGGGAAAGGCCACAGCCCCATCCGGTGGACGAAGATCGTCCCGTCCGCCGTCGCGTGCAGGAGCACCCCTGCGAAGATCAGGTTCGCCAGCAGGGCGAGCAGGCTCACCGATTCCTGCAGCGCGCGGTTCTTTCTGACGAGGAACAGGAACGTGCCCACCGCCAGCGGCAAGACGACGAAGGTCGGGAAGAAGGCGTTCATCCCTTGAGCCTCCTGATCTCGTCGATGTCGTCGGTGCCGAACTTCTTGTAGGTGAAGAACGCCAGCACGAGCAGGAACGCCGTCACGGCCAGGCTGATGACGATGGCGGTCAGCACCATGGCCTGGGGCAGGGGGTCGACGTAGGCGAACGGGTCGAGCGGGCCGCCCGTTTTGGGGACGATGGGCGCCTTGCCGTCCCCCACCCAGCCCGAAGCGACGATCATCAGGTTCGCGGCGTGGCTTAGCACCGCCATGCCGAGCACCACCTGAATGATCCTGCGCTGCATGATGAGGTAGGAAGCCACCGTCACCAGCACGCCGATGATCATCGCCAGTATCCAGACCATTTCATAACTCCTGCGTGTTTTTCCGTCCTACGCAGTTTGTAGGGGTCGCATATATGCGACCCTGCTTTTTACGCCTGCCGACCATGGGCCGCATATATGCGGCCCCTACACGACCAATCACAACCGCTCCCGCTCGATTCCTCAACCTCATGAATCCTTCGCCTCCTCCTCGCAGAGGTTGGTGAAGATGCACATCACCACCCCGACCACCACGCCGTACACGCCCACGTCGAACAGGAACGCGGTGAACAGCTCCACGTCGCCGATGAAGGGCAGGGCGAAGCGGTAGATCGAGCTCTTGAGATACGCGCCTTTTATATAGCCCCACACTCCCGTGAGGGTGGAGAGCGCGAGCCCCGCCAGGAAGATTCCCTCGTAGGGCCAGTTGAACCGCCGCCGGCCTTCTTCCGCGTCCACCGCCACCCACTGGAGCACGATGCCCACCGACGTCATCAGCCCCGCGATGAACCCGCCGCCCGGCTGGTTGTGGCCGTAGATGAGCAGGAACATGGAGAAGAGCAGCGTCAGGTGCAGCACGACGGGCGCTATCGTCTGGAGGATCAGTGATCGCATTTCATCTCTCCCACCAGCCGCATGAGGGCGTAAATCGCGATGCCGGCGATGACCAGCACGGTGATCTCCCCCAAGGTGTCGTAGCCTCGGTAATCGACGATGATGGCGTTCACCACGTTCTTGAAGCCGGCCACCGGCTTGCTCGTGCGCATGAAGTAATCGGCAATCGTGCGGAACTTGTGCGTGTTCATGGCGGCGGCCATGACGAGCGTCGTGCAGACGCCGAGACCGATTGCGATGCCCCAGTCCCTTATCTTCTTCGCCGCCGAGCGCGGGACGGGCTTGAGCTCGGGCAGGTAGTAGAACACCAGCAGGAAGAGCACGACCGAAGCGGATTCGACCATGATCTGGGTGAGGGCCAGATCGGGCGCTTTCAAGAGCAGGAACAGCCCCGCGATGCCGTAGCCCATCGTGCCGAGGGCGAGGATAGCCGCGATCCTTCGCTTGAACAGCGCCGTGGCGAGGGCCGCGCCCGCGATCATGAGCGCGATCACGACGAGGAGAAACGACGCCCCCGCGAACCCTTTGGGGAAGACGTTCGTCCCCCAGTCCATTCGCCAGACGAGATAGAGGACGCAGACGGTGGGCAGGACGAACATCCAGCGCATGTAGCGCCTCAGGTTCCCGTCCTGGATGAGCATGAGGATCTCCCAGGTGCCATTTCTCAGCCAGTTCACGAAGCCGTCATAGATTCTGTCGGGCGCGGGGGCGTTCCCCCAGATGCGGGCGCAGGCGTCGAGGGCGGTCTTGACGTGTGCGAAGCCGAAGTAGAGCGCCAGTCCCAGCGCCATGGTGATGACCGACATGATCAAGGGCATGTTCACCCCGTGCCAGAGGCCGAGGTGAAGTTCGATACTCGCCCCGCCGCCCAGGGTGGCGGAAGCGGCGGGGGCCACGATGGCGTTTTCGATCAGGCCCGGCGCCAGACCGAAAGCAAGTGCTAAGACAACAAGTATCGCGGGCGCCGCCAGCATACCGAGCGGCGGGTCGTGTGGATGCTTGGGCGCTTCGCCTTCCGCCGCCTGCCAGTAGGGCTCGCTTAAAAACCTCAGGTGATAGAGCGCGGTGAACACGCCCGCGAATACGGTCAGGTACGGCCAGAACCACGCCCAGCTTCCCGGGCCGCCGGGGTGGAGGCTGACTTCGTAGAGCATCTCCTTGGTGATGAACCCGCCCATGGGCGGTATGCCGATGAGGCTGAGCGCCGCGATGACGGCGAGGACGTGCGTCTTCGGCATGAGCTTTCTTAAGTTCCCCAAGAGCCGCACGTCGCGCGTGCCCGCCTCGTGGTCGATGATGCCCACCGTCATGAACATCGCCGCCTTGGCCGCCGCGTGGTTGTAGAGGTGGAGCGTCGCGCCGATGATCGCCCCCTTCCCGCCGTAGCCCAGGAAGGTGACGATGAGGCCGAGCTGGCTGATGGTCCCGTAGGCCAGAATCGCCTTGAGGTCATACGCCCTGAGCGACAACAAACCCCCCGCTATCATCGTCGTCATGCCGAAGCCCGTCACCACGTAGCCCCAGGCGGGGTGCGCGCCCAGGATGGGGTAGAAGCGCGAGAGGAGATAGATGCCCGCCTTCACCATGGTGGCCGAGTGCAGGAACGCGCTGATGGGCGTGGGCGCTTCCATGGCGTTGGGCAGCCAGATGTGGAAGGGCCACTGCGCGCTCTTGGTGGCAGCACCCAGGATGATCAATAGGAAGACGCCGAGCGACACCTGGCTCGCTATGGCAGGATCCAGCACGAGTTGCGATAGCCGCCACTCGCCCGCCACGTCGCCCAGGAGCAAAAATCCCCCGAGCATGGCGAGGCCGCCGCTGCCCGTGATGAGGATGGCCTTGGTCGCGCCGTAGTTCGATGCGTCCCTGTCCGACCAGAAGCCGATGAGGAAGAACGAGGTGATGCTCGTGAGCTCCCAGAAGATGAACAGCGATATCAGGTGATCGGAAAACACCACGCCCAGCATCGAGCCCATGAACGCGATGAGAAAGCCGTAGTAGCGCCCGAGCGCCTCGTGTTCATGGAGATACCAGTGGGAGTAGAGGACGATGAGCGCGCCCATGCCCGCCACGAGAAGCCCCCACATGAGGCTCAACCCGTCCACCATGAAGGAGATTTCCACGTTCGCGGCAGGGACCCAGGCGATGGCGCGCGTGAAGGTCTCGTGCCCGCCGGCCGCCCATTCGCCGTAAAGATTAAAGAGCGCCCAGGTACTGACTACGGGCGCGACCATGGCGAACCACGCGGCGTGTTTTCTGAAACGCTCTGCGAACCAGGGGATGATGAGGGCGGCTGCGAACGGGAAGAACACGATGATGAAGGTGTTGTCCAAAACGAGCGCCCTTCGGGAGTGGTTTTCTTTGAGCCGAATACCAGGCCTTGCGTTTTGCGCTTCGGTGATAATGGCATAATCTCTTGCATCGGACAACGAAGCGCCGACCTCCTTCGTTGAAAGGCAACCCCCCCTACCCCCCCTTATCAGGGGGGTAAAAAGAGAAAGTCCCCCTTGTCAGGGGGGTATAAAAAGGCGATGTCCCCCGGCGAGGGGGTGAAAGAAAAGCCCCCATGTCAGGGGGTAAAAAAGGCGATGCGCCCTCACCGCGCTGAGGGGGTTTTGATTTTTCTTGCCCCCCTGACAAGGGGGGGTAGGGGGGGTTGCTTTTATGGGGTTTCCCTTTCGAGGGGGTTGCCATTACCCTCTCAGGGGTTTTTCAATAACCCCCTTCCGAGCGGAACTACAAGGAGGCTTCCATCTTGAGCGAGACGACCTACAACCTCTACGCCCTGTGCCAGGGCTCGCGCACGTGCGACGCCTCCTGGCTTCTTTACTTGAGCGAATCGGGGCGGACGCGCACGCTCCCCTATTTCTTCTGGGTGCTGATGCCCGAAGGCGAGGGCGCGCCGGTCGTCATCGACACCGGCTTCAGCGAGGAGTCCCAGAAGGCGCGCAATCCCGATTACGCCGACTACCGCCCGCAGCATGAGTTGCTCAGGAATTTCGATCTCAAGCCCTCCCAAGTCGAGACGCTCATCGTGAGCCACCTGCACTGGGACCACTTCATGTCGCCGAGGCTGTTCACCGGGGCGCAGTTCTATCTCCAGAAAAGAGAGCTCGATTTCTGGCGGAGCGACGCGGCGGAATACCACTTCATCAACCATTTCCTGGGCGACCTCGAAGAAGCGGAGAAGCTGCTTGAAGCAGGCCGTATGAAACTCGTGGACGGGGAGGCGGAGATCGCCGACGGCGTGCGCGTCCACTGGACGGGCGGCCACACGCCGGGCCACCAGATCATCCGCTTCCGAACGGCGCGCGGCTGGGCGGTGCTGGCCGTGGACGCGTGCTATCTCTACCGGAGCCTCGAATCCATGATACCCCCTGGCATCCACATCCACGTTGACGACGCCCTGCGCGCCCTCGAGACCGTGAAGGACCTGGCCGACGCCCCCGACCTCATCTTCGCCGGACACGACGAGACGGACCTGAGAAGGGAGGAGGTGTATCCGGGGGTGAGGATGTTTGTGTAGGGGAGTGGTTGTAAGGGCGGACCGATGTGTCCGCCCGTTCGGCTGTCGAAAAAGCTCTCCTTCTCGGGGGACAAAGGCAACCCCCCCTACCCCCCCTTGTCAGGGGGGCATGAAAGAGCAAACCTCCTCCACCCGGTGACGGGTATGAAAAAGCGAACCCCCCTCGACGGGCGTCGGGCGTCGGCCTTTTTTACCCCCCTGACAAGGGGGGGTAGGGGGGGTTGCCTTTATGGGGTTTTCCTTTCAGGGACTTTTTCAACAACCCCTTAACAGGGGGGTAAAGGCGATGCTCCCCGCCGAGGGGGTGTTGAAAAATCCCTCCTCGCTCGGAGTTGACCACCAACGTCATTCCGGCGAAAGCCGGAATCCAGAGCGTATGAGTTTGGATGCACGCAGCGTTTTATACCTTGCTATCGGCATGAGCGGCGTCAGGAAAAAAACAAAGGCGAAACAAATGGATTCCGGCTCAAGGCCGGAATGACGGTAACCTGACAGGAATAACGTCAATCTTGAAGAAGCGATGGGCGGCTCGCGAGCCGCCCCTGCAGAATCTTTATCCTCTTGCGCCAACGGGCGGACACGCCGGTCCGCCCCTACGGGAATCAATTTGCGCCTGCTCCGTCTGACCTTGCAGTCGCCTCAGCCTGCGGCCACAATGCGCCCTCACGGCCATACACGAATCCAAACCCAAACACCAACAAGGAGACGCCATGAAGAAGCCCTCCATCACTATCGTGACGACTGGCGGGACGATATCGTCGAAATACGACACGCGAGGCAGCGGGAACGTGCCGGCGGCGGGTGCGGAGGAACTCATCGCTTCGGTGCCCGAGCTTGCCGGTGTCGCCGAAGTAAGCGTGGTCGAGCACTCGAACGTCACCAGCGACGTGATGGAGACGGCCACGGCGTTTGCGCTGCGCGACCGCCTGCGCGGGGTTCTGGCGGATGAGCAGACGGCGGGGGCGGTCGTCACGCATGGGACGGCCACCATGGAGGAGACGGCCTATCTCCTGGACCTGACGCTCGGCGGGGAGAAGCCCGTCGTGATAACCGGCGCGATGCGAAATTCCGTCGCCCGCGACGCGGACGGCCCCCGGAACATCTTCTACGCCGCGAAAATCGCCGCTGAGCCCGAGGCGCGGGGCCGAGGCGTGATGGTCGCGCTGGACGGGGAGATATTCGCCGCGCGCGACGTCATCAAGGTGCACAGCCAGCGGCCCCATGCGTTCGCGTCGAGAGACGGCGGGCCGATAGGGGTCGTCTCGGATGCGGGCGCCTTCTTCCACTACCGCCCCGAGCGGCGGCTTCACTTCGAGGTGTCGGCCCTCAAGGAAAACGTGCAGTTCCTGACCGTGACGCAAGGGGTGAACGACCTGCTCGTGCGCGCGTGCATCGCTGAGCGCGTAGACGGAATCGTGGTGGAGGGCGTGGGCGCGGGCAACGTGAACGTCCCCTTCTACCGCGCGCTTTGCGATGCGCTCGACGCCGGCATCCCCGTGGTGGTCGGCGTGCGCATCTTCGCGGGCGCGCCGCACCGCGCCAAGGCGCACGAGGGCTCGTTCCTGAGCCTGATCGAGCGCGGGGCGATATCCGCGGGCTATCTGAGCGGGGTCAAGGCCCGGACCCTGCTCATGGTCGCCCTAGCGCATACGGAGGACCTCAAGGAGCTCCGCGATATCTTCGAGCAAGCCGGGGGGAGGGGGTAGGGGGGAAGAACCTTTCGTCGTCTACTTCGCCGAAGCCCCCGACCTCATCTTCGCCGGCCACGACGAGACGGATTTGAGAAGGGAGGAGGTGTATCCGGGGGTGAGGTTGTTTGTGTAGCTAGAATGGGCAGGCGATAATTATACGAAAGCGCTTGACGAAAAAATAAATGCCCGTTAGTATGGGATAAAGAATTATTCCAGGCCCGCAAGAGACCCCCGAATATGAGTAAGGGGAACGACAGAAATGGTGGGTATCTCTCCTGCGACGCCAATGGCGCTAAGCAGAAGGGAGCTTACTATACCCCTGACCCGGTAGTACGTAGTCTGCTCAGTTGGGCTGTCAGGAATCCTGATGATCGTCTTCTGGATCCATCTTGCGGGGATGGGCGCTTCATCGCCGGCCATCCCAACAGTGTCGGTATCGAATTGGACCCGTCTGCGACTCCCGTCGCCATACATCGCGCGCCTCATGCGATGGTTCATGAGGGTGATTTTTTTGCATGGGCGAGCAACACCGAAGAGCGTTTCGAATGCGCCGCCGGGAATCCCCCTTTCATCCGTTATCAGCGATTCAAAGGCGTTCAACGTCAAAGGGCCATAGCTCTTTGCGCCGAGCTAGGTGCCACCTTCTCGAGGCTGACCTCTTCCTGGCCGCTTTTCCTGGTTGTTACGGCCCACCTCCTGCATCAGGGCGGACGCATGGCCTTCGTTGTTCCGGCGGAAATAGGACATGCGCCATATAGTGCTCCGCTGATCGAATATCTGATAGAGCGTTTCGACCACCTGCAAATCGTCGCAGTTCGAAAAAAGCTTTTCCCCGAGCTATCGGAAGATTGCTGGCTGCTCTACGCTGACGGTAAGGGTGGCTCCACTAGCCATATAAAACTTAGTGCTCAGGAACGGTTTACCTTCAGTGAAATGCCGCCGACTGAAACAACGAATGTAAGTGTGGAAACTTGGCGCAACTCGTGGAACAAGCGCCTGCGGCCTTTTCTGTTGCCCGTAGCGGCCCGAAATCTATACGGACGACTCGCTTCAGACGAGAACAGCTTACGATTTCGTGAATTCGCGCAAGTCAATATCGGCTATGTTTCAGGGGCGAACGACTTTTTCCACCTGCGCCCGTCCGAGGTCGAGAGACTTCAAATCCCGAGCGATTGTTTGCAAACGACGGTGCGAAACGCACGTTCTTTGCCGCCTGTGCAGGTCAATCCATCCGCAGTCAGCCGCTGGCTCCGAGAGGATCAGAAAACGCTACTATTACGCCTGAGAAAAGAGCAAAAACTTCCCCAAACCGTTCTGGCATACCTGCGCACTTCGCAAGCTACGCAAGCTGCCGAGGCATTCAAATGTCGAACGCGCAATCCCTGGTACGTAGTCCCGGACGTCAAGATTCCCGATTTCTTCCTTAGCTATATGTCCGGCCGACGGGTCTCTTTCGTGCGGAATGCGGCGCGTTGCGCGTGCACGAATTCACTACATGCAGTGCTGCTAAAGGACAAATCGATGCTGCCACGCATTCAAGCGGCGTTTCGTTCGGGGGTCTTCCAGTTCAGCTGCGAAATAGAAGGTCATCCGTTGGGTGGAGGCATGTTAAAGCTGGAGCCCCGGGAGGCGGGCAATATCCTGGTCCCGTCCGAAACGGCGCTTTCAGAGGATGTAAAGAAGGTAGTTCAAGACGGCATAACGGCGCTTCAGGCCTGGAGGCATTATGAAGCGGCTTGAAGATTTCACGGAGAAGGATTGGAAAGTCTGCCACTGGCTCGGAGCCAAAGAGACCTTCCATCACCTCGCTACATCCAAAGAAAAAACGCAAAGTCAACACATCGTCAAGCCGCTCCATTGGTATATCGCCTGCCGTCTGGTCATTGAAGGCGGGTTTCAACCCGATGAAATAAAGCCCCATCCGCCGTTCCAGGTTGTAAAGAAGGGCACAAGCTATCTCTTGCGCTTCGATTCGAATGCGGCAAGCGGTGAAGAGGCGACTGTATTAGGTGGTCTGAAAACCAAAGATATAGACGTAGTCGTGGAAAAACCCGGTATTGGTCCTGCCATTGCTATCTCCTGTAAAACCACCGGGAAGGCGTTTCGCAATCTCACCAATCGAATGGAAGAAGCGGTTGGTGAGTGTACAAACTTGCACATGACCTACGCTGCGCTCGTAATCGGATTCTTCTCGGTGCTTCGAGCGCATCGCGCCGGGAGCGACCCTGAGTTCCATGTCAACGACGTTGCCCTCCAGGAAGACGGAAATCCGGTGGACGGTATCGTCCGCTACCACGAAGCATTCAAACAACTACAAGGACGCGGCGACTTACGTGATTCAATCAGTAAATACGAAGCGATCAGCCTCGCTTTGGTGGAAACGAGCGGTCCGAATACCGGAAAGTTGCTCGATACCTTCCCGCCAATGGGAAGCCCTTTACGCTTCGAACGATTCTTTGAGACGATTTACAAACGGTATGATGAGCGGTTTGTATTTGCGGCGCCTATTTTAGCCAGACGCAACGTAACACCCCGGATTGAATGGGACTCGAATTCGCCTTTATTCAACGGCGACTTGCTGATGCAACTCGGAGAAGTACCCCAACTCGATTACGAACCTCGCACTTCTTAGAGGTAATGCCTTTTTCACTCATGCCATCAGAGCCAGGCCCTCTCCGCTCGGTTGATAGCGACGCCGGAATCAAAGCGCGGACTTTGCTCATGGTCGCACTGGTGCATATGCAGGACCCCGAGGAACTCTGCGATATCTTCGAGCAGGCCGGGGGGCGGGGGTGAGGGGGGAGAGCAGAGAGAGGTGTGAGGGTATGTAGGGGCGGACCGGCGTGTCCGCCCTGTCGGCTCCGCGGGTCTTGCCTAACTTGTAGGGGCGGCTCGCGAGCCGCCTTGTAATTCAAGGCGCATTCTCATCCGTAGGGGACGGCCTCCGTGCTGTCCCACCCCCCGGCGTCGTCTCAGATGTAGGGACACATACGTGTGTCCCTCTCGGTCCCAAAACGCCCAAACAATCTCCCTTCCCGATCGTGAATGTTCTTGCCGGGCGCGACGAGACGGATTTGAGAAGGGAGGAGGCGTTTCCGGGGGTGAGGGGGTTTGTGTGAGGTCAATCCCGACCGGGGGGGAGAGTTCTCTTGATCCGTTCGACCCTCAAAAGATAGACTTCCGCAACATTCAGGCTCGTGTTTATTTGCATTTGCTTCCGTAGGGGCCGCTCGCGAGCGGCCCGCCTGTGTCGTGTGAGTTTCGGGAGGAAGAGAGTTGAGCGTCAGTTTTCACGAAATGCTGGATCAGATTCGCGCCGTCTCCGATTCGGAGCGCGAGAAGGGTGGCCGCTTCGAGCGGGTGATGAAAAAGTTTTTCGCCGAAGACCCCTTGTATAAGGAGCGCTTCTCAAACGTATGGCTCTGGTCTGAATGGGCGGCCCGGCATTCGGGCTTTGACGGAAGCGATACGGGGGTCGACCTCGTGGCCGAAGAGAGCGAAGGCGGCTATTGCGCCATACAGTGCAAGTGCTATGCGCCCGACACGCGAATCTCGAAACCGGATATCGACTCGTTCATATCCGCTTCCGCCCGCGACCCATTCACCGCCCGCATCGTGGTGGATACCGGCCATCCGTGGGGGCCGAACGCCAAGAAGACCATCGCCGGGCTCAAGCCCAAGTGCGACAGGCTTTGCCTGGACGATCTGATCCATCGGTGTTTCGACTGGCCCGATCTGGTTCACGAAGAACCCGAAGACCTGCGTTATCGGCCCGAGACGTTCCGCCTGCGTCCGCATCAACGCGAAGCGTTCGACGATTGCATGGCGCGTTTTCGAGAGCATGATCGCGGCAAGCTCATCATGGCGTGCGGCACGGGCAAGACTTTTACCGCGCTCCGCATCGCCGAGGCCGTCGCGGGCGTCGGCGGACGGGTGCTCTATCTCGTGCCTTCGATTTCGCTGTTCGCCCAATCTATGCGGGAATGGGCGACGCAAAAGGATATTCGCCACCGTTATATCGGTATCTGTTCGGATACGCGCGCCGGAAAAAGGGACGAGGACGCCTCGCTGGAAGAGCTTGAAATTCCCGTTACCACCGAGCCGTCTAAAATTTCAAAAGCCTTACAACTGGCGGGAGCGCGCGCGATGACGGTGGTTTTCTGCACATATCATTCGCTTCCCCTCGTGGAGGATGCCCAAAAAGAGGGTGCGCCGCCGTTTGACTTAATCCTTTGCGACGAGGCGCACAGGACGACTGGAATCGAGCGGCCCGAAGACGAGAAAACCTCGCCTTTCGTGCTCGTTCACGATGGCGAAAAAATCAAGGCTGAAAAGCGCCTCTACATGACGGCCACGCCGCGCCTTTATACAGCAAGCGCCAAGGAAAAAGCGGCGCGCCACGAGGTCGAGGTATTCTCGATGGACGATGAGGCGACCTACGGGCCGGAGTTCCACCGTCTTCATTTCTCGCGGGCGGTCGAGCAGGATCTACTCTCCGATTATAAGGTTGTGGTTCTGGGCGTATATGAGCAGCAGGCCGACGTGATGCTGACCCGGCATCTGGCATCGAAGGACAGCGATATCCCCATTCCAGACGCGGCGAAGGTGGTCGGCTGCTGGCGCGCGCTGCAAAACCCGGAGAACAAGGGGAAGGACGAGGGGTCGATCCGCCCCCTCAAGCGCGCCATCGCGTTCACGAATACGATCGAATCCTCGCAGCGGCTGGAAGCGCATTGGGAGGATCTCATCACGCAGGAACGCGACAGGCTGCCGGAGGAAGAACGAGCGGACGCATTGCAATGCAAGACACGCCACGTCGACGGGCAGCAAAACGCGCTGGATCGGAAAAACAGCATCGACTGGCTCAAGGGTGATTCCGAAGAAGAGAACGGAGCCTGCCGGATTCTCTCGAACGCGAGGTGTCTGTCCGAGGGCATCGACGTGCCCGCCCTCGACGCGGTGCTCTTCATGAGTCCGCGAAACTCGCACGTAGACATCGTTCAGGCCGTGGGCCGTGCCATGCGCAAGGCCGAGGGCAAGGAATACGGTTACATCATCTTGCCGATAGCTGTGCCTGCGGGCGTAGATCCGGCTCGCGCCCTCGACCGCAACGAGCAGTTTGAGGTCGTCTGGAGCGTGCTCCGCGCTCTTCGCTCGCACGACGACAGGCTCGACGCGGAGATCAACAAGATAGACCTCAACAAGGCGCTCCCTGAAGGCATCATCATCTTCGACGGAGAGGGGAGCGAAAAGGTGGATGTCTCCGAACTGCCTTTTCCACCTGTCGAACTGCCGCCCGGCGCGATGTTCGCCAAGATCGTGGATAAATGCGGGGACAGGAAATACTGGCAAAGCTGGGCGGAGGACGTGGCGGATATCTTCACCCGGCTGGTCGAGCGAATCGGGAACCTGCTGAAGAGTCCTGAAAACGTAACCCTTCGTGAGTGGTTCGGCGATTTCCACGAAGAGTTGAAAATCTCCATCAATGAATCCATCACCCGCGAGAGCGCTGTAGACATGATGGCCCAGCATATTCTCACGCGGCCCGTTTTTGAGGCGCTCTTCGAGGGCTACGATTTCGCCGCGGGCAACCCGGTGTCGCAGGCGCTGGACAGGCTGCGGGCGGACTTCGTCGAATTCGGTCTTGAAAACGAGATTCGGGACATGGAGCCTTTCTACGAGAGTGTCCGCAACCGCGCGCGCGGCCTCGACAACTCTGAAGCCCGCCAGCGTGTGCTCATGGAGCTTTACGAGAATTTCTTCGCCACCGCCATGAAAAAGGACGCAGACAGGCTGGGGATCGTCTATACGCCGCCCGAGGTGGTGGATTTCATCCTGCACAGCGCCGATCACGTATTACAGGAGGAGTTCGGGCGCAGCCTGAGCGAAGAGGGTGTGCACTTGCTCGACCCGTTCACGGGCACGGGCATCTTTCTCGTGCGGCTTATTCAATCGGCTCTTATTCACGATGCCGATCTATTGAGGAAATACCGCGAAGAGTTACACGCCAACGAGATCATACTGCTCGCCTACTACATCGCGGCGATTCACATCGAAGAGGCGTTCCATGGCCGCCTCGGTCCCGAAACCGAGTATGAACCTTTTGACGGTATTGTATTAACTGACACCTTTAATCTGCATACCGAGAAAACGGGTTTTCCGAAAACATGGCTCCCGGATAACAGCGCGCGGGTGGAGCGCCAGCAGAAATCGCCGATTCAAGTGGTCGTCGGCAATCCTCCTTGGTCGGTTGGGCAGAGAAGCGCAGCAGATGAAAATCCGAATGTGGACTATCCTGAGCTTGAGCGGCGCGTCGCCGAGACATATGCCGCTCGTTCGACGGCAACAAACAAGAACAGCCTTTATGACACTTACAAAATGGCGATCCGCTGGGCTTCCGACCGTATTGGCGAGCAGGGTGTCGTCGCTTTCGTAACGAATGGTTCATGGATTGACGGCAACGTGGATTCAGGTGTGCGCGCCTGTCTGGCGGAGGAGTTCAGCGCGATATACGTTCTGAATCTGCGGGGGAATGCGCGGACATCGGGCGAATTGCGACGTTCCGAAGGCGACAACGCTTTCGGTCAGGGTTCCCGTGCTCCGGTGGCGATCACGATACTCGTTCGCAACCAGAACGCCACGGGCGAGGATTGCCGCATTCACTACTGCGACATCGGCGATTATCTCAAGCGCGAGAAGAAATTATCGATCCTGCGTGAGGCCGAGTCGATTGTGGGAATCGAGGACTGGCGAGAGATTTCGCCCGATGATCACCACGACTGGATCGGTCAGCGCAACGCAGAGTTTCAAAATTTCAGACCGTTGGGGTCGAAGGACGCAAAGGCCGGCAGGGTGGATGAGGCGATATTCGAACTTTATTCGTCAGGGATAAAAACTGGCAAAGATGTGTATATGTGTAATTTTTCCCACGACATTTGCGCGGAAAATGCCAGTAGGATGGTGGAAGACTACATGGGTGCGATGGGGGAATTAAAAGGATCTGGCAACCAGCTCCCAGATATTGACAGCATTATTCGCAACTATTCCTCAAACCTTCGGTGGGACAGAGAACTCAAAAACAATTTGAAGAGAACAAAAACAGTTTGTTATCAGCCAGACAACATCATGAAGACTCAGTACCGTCCCTTTGTAAAGCAACACTGTTACGTTGAATATCTATTCGTACAGATGAAATACCGAATGGATAGCATCTTTCCGTCTGCCGACAGCGAAAACCGAGCGATCTGCATTCCGGGCGTCGGTTCCACCAAGCCGTTCTCGACACTCGTGGTCGATATGATGCCGGACATCCAACTGATGTTTAATGGTCAATGCTTTTCACGCTTTCGGTATCAGGAGCAAGCCTACGCGCAGGTCGACCTTCCTGGCTTTGAAGAAAAGCTGATGCAGGTGGACAACATCACGGATACTGCCTTGCGAACTTTCCGCGTTCATTACAAGGATAATCAGATTAGCAAGGATGCGATTTTCGACTACATTTACGGCGTGCTCCACGCCTCCGACTATCGGGAACGCTTCGCCAACGACCTCTCGAAAGAGTTGCCGCGCATCCCCCTGGCCCCTGATTTTCACGCTTTCGCTGAAGCCGGGCGCGCGCTGGCGGAACTCCATCTGGGCTACGAGACCTGCGCGGAATACCCGCTTGAAATGACTTTTGCGGGAGAGGGCGAACCACGCCGGGAACATTTCCGCATTAGTAAGATGCGTTTTTCAGATAAGGAGGAGAAAACGACTCTCATCGTCAACGATTTCGTGAGCTTGCGCGGTATCCCCCAAGAGGCTCATCACTATGTCGTCAACGGGAGGGCGCCCCTTGAGTGGTTCATCGACCGCTACCGGATTACACAGGACAAGCAAAGCGGCATTATCAACGACCCCAACGGGTGGTTCGACGACCCGAGGGACTTGATAACCGCAATTCGGCGGGTCGTGCACGTGAGCGTGGAAACCGCCCGCATCGTCAGCGGTTTGCCGGAATCCTTGCCCTCTGAATCCTGAACATCTACCTACCACGCATTTCCCCGCAATTGCCGTACTCTCTGACATCGCGGATTCCGGTATCGTGCGCGCGTCGCGGGAAAACGATTCGCCCGCATGATTTGGAATGGAACGAAAAGGCGAGGGGGCTTTCTCATGGGATCAGGCGAAGGGTCGAGAATGAAGACGGCAATCCCGGAAGAGCGCGGGCGGCTCGCGAGCCGCCCCTACGAAGGCATAAACCTTGCTCCTTGCTCGCGTTTTGTCACCGAGAGCCGGGGAGGCGCGCTCATGGAACGGGGATGGACGATGAAAATGAAAATAATGATATTTCCCGTAAATATCGAGAAATTCACGGGGTTTTTCGATAAATTTCTGAAAAATAACGTCCAGATAAATGATTGTAATCAAAAGGGTTATCACATAAATCTGAGCGTTCTGCACTCAGATATAGCGGCAAAAAAAGTTTTTTGGTTCCCGCGCATTTGCCCGCAACTGCCCGCATTTCCTCCCGCGCCGCATCACGCCCACAAACCTTCATTCATCAACCGGGTTTGATCAACCAGCATGGCGGCGTCCTGTGCCTTGGGGTATGGTGTCGCCCAACCATTCACCTCCAGATAGGGAACGCGACATGAAAGTAGGGCTCTTCATCACCAACCAGCAGTACCTCGAAACCGACATGGTCAGCGCCCTGGACGAGCAGTACGCCATGGTGCGCCTGGCGCGCGACAGGGGCTGGGACTCGCTCTTCACCGGGCAGCACTACCTGAACGAGGGCAACAACAAGCAGCTCCAGATCGTGCCCTTCCTTGCGCGCTTACAGGCCGAAGCGGGCGAGATGACGCTCGGGCTCGGCATCCTGCTCATCAACCTGCACAACCCGGTCTACGTCGCCGAGACGGTGGCGACGATGGACGTCCTCTGCCGGGGGAACTTCGTGTTCGGGGTCGGGCTGGGCTACCGCGAGGCGGAGTTCGACGCCTTCCGCGTTCCCAAGGGGCAGCGCGTACGCCGCTTCGAGGAGTGCCTGGAACTCGTGAAGCGCCTCTGGACGGAGGAGGAAGTCACCTGGGAGGATGAGGTCTGCAAACTCGACGGCGTGCGCATGAACATCCGCCCCGTGCAGAAGCCCTACCCGCCGATCTGGGTGGCGGCCAATAATGACAGGGCCATCGAGCGCGCCGCCCGCATCGGCGACAACTGGTTCATCAACCCCCACTCCACAACGGCGACCATCAAGCGGCAGATGGCGCTCTACCGCGCGGAACTCGACCGCTGCGGCAAGCCGTTTCCGGCGGAATTCCCCTGCATCAAGGAGGTCTTCTGCAGCCATGACAAGAAGAGCGCCCTCGAGATGGCGGGGCCCTATCTGTTCGGGAAGTACCGGGATTACGCCAAGTGGGGCCAGGACGACGCCATGCCGGAAGATGAGAGCTTCGATCAGGAA
Organism: bacterium; assembly: GCA_965204535.1. Classification (GTDB taxonomy): domain Bacteria; phylum UBA8248; class UBA8248; order UBA8248; family UBA8248; genus Bin107. Next base: position 543,689 of record OZ241996.1, read on the forward strand.
TTCGACGATCTGCTCAAGGACCGCTTCGTCCTCGGCTCGCCCGAGGAGTGCTACGAGCAGCTTCGCCCCTACTGGGAGGAAGTGGGGATGAACCACCTCGTCATCCGCACCCACTGGGCGGGGATGCCGCTATCCACGGCGCTTCACAGCATGCGGATGATCTCGGACGAACTCATGCCGGCGCTCCGGAAGATCTGAGGGTTTCCGTGCACAACTGGCTGAATCATGGTATAGTGAGGCCATATTAAAATAGCACATGGCCGCAAAATGTGGGGGATCGATATGTCTGAAAAAAGGATGATATCTTTCGTTCTCAACGGAGAGCCCGTAGATGCGATGGTTCCCGTGAACCGCTATCTGGTGGACCTCATCCGCGAGGATTTAGGGATGATGGGCACCAAGCGCGCCTGCGATCAGGGGGCGTGCGGCTCCTGCTCGATCATCATGGACGGTGAACTCATCAGTTCGTGTCTCGTCCTCGCGGTGCGCGCCGACGGTGCGAACGTCGAGACGATTGAAGGCCTCGGCGGCCTCGAGGACCTGCATCCCTTACAAGCCGCCTTCGCCTCATACGGCGCTACCCAGTGCGGCTATTGCACGCCGGGGATGATCGTCTCGGCCAAGAAACTGCTCGAGGAGAACCCCGACCCCTCCGAGGAGGAGATCCAGCACTGGCTCACCGGAAACCTCTGCCGCTGCACGGGCTATCGCCAGATCATCTCGGCGATTCGCGCCGTGGCCGAGGGCAGGACCGAACCCGAGGCCCCCATTACGGTTCCCACGGTGAAGGCCTACGACGACTAGTTCCCTCCTCCCCTAAAGGAGGCCGCCATGAAGCGAATGATCGAACACGTTGCTCTTCGCGTCACGGATCTCGAGAAATCCATCGCGTTCTACCGCGACGTGATGGGCTTCAAGCCCGTCGGCCGCCGCCTCATCCACGGCGGCGAGATCGACCAGGTCGTCTTCCGCGTGGGAGATGACATCCTTGTTCTCTTTCACGCCGATGATTTCGTCTCCGACGACGTCGAGGTGAAGGGCGGGATGGATCATCTCGCCTTTTGCATGGATGATGCCGAATACAACGAGGTGATCGACCGCCTGCGCGCCAGCGGCCGGGAGCCTCACCGCGGCGAGGAGAAGAACCTGGGCGCCTACGGCGTGGGCTACGCCACCTATTTCTACGATCCCGACAACGTGGAACTCGAGATCAAGCGCTACGACGACCCCCCCGAACAGCCGGGACCCGAGTGGTATGAGAGTGGACGGAAGATGAGCGTCTCCTAGGCGACCGGCCCCGACTCGCACGCATTCCGGCGCCCCCGTGTCGGATTGTTTTCCAAAGTCCGGCCCGCAGCGACTTGAGATTCCCTCGGTGCGGTTTGAAGTGGTTTCCCGGTTCGTCCCACGGTTTCCGAGCCTCAGTCCATGAGTGAAATGCAAGGTGAAAACGCAATACATGAGGGATGAAAACACGAATTTAACATGAAATTCTTTATATTTATTGTAGTTGGATTACTATATAATGAAATATGAGTGTGGAGGGGTTCGGCGGCCACAGGCGCTGACGACAAGAGGCGCTTCCATGCCGAGCCCGGGACTTGCAGCGATCAACTCCAGGAAGGAATCCAAACACGAGGACGGAATTCAAACAGGAGGATCCGAAATGTCTACCACAAGACTCACGGCGGCGGCCATGTTCGTTATGGTCGCATCATTCTTCATGTTCGCGCATCCGGTGGTCGCGGCCGAGCGCACCGTCAAGATCGCAGCTTGGGGCGCGAAATCCGGACCGTTGCGCTCGTTCGGCGTCAACTCCGAGGCCGTGCTCAAAGGGGCGATAAAGGCCATCAACGATTCGGGCGGCGTGAAACTGGGCGACGGCACCATGGCCAAGATGGAATTCACTTATTACGACTCCGCCTGCAACGCCGATCAGGCCATCTCGATTGCGCGCAAGGTCGAATCGCAAACCGCAGCTTTGGCCGGCATCGGTCCGACGTGCTCCGGCGCCGCAGCGGCCATGTACGGCATCTTCCAGAAAAAGGTGGACGACAAGTCCGACAGCGGTCTTCAGTTTCCCATTCTCACCGACACCGCGATTCGTCCCGGCCTTGCCAAAAAGTCCCAATGGACGTTCCGCAACGTGCCCAACGAGATCACCATGTATGACGCGTTGTTCAAATGGTTGCGCTCCAAGTATCCCGACGTCAAGACGATCTACGGGGGAACCGAGACCGACCAGGCCCACTCCAGGATCACCTTCGCCGCCGTCATCGTCCAAAAGGCCAAGAAATACGGCTTCGAGTGGGTCGGCGGCGGCATCGAAGGGGTGACCGGCAAGATTATAGCGGGCATGAAGAATGTGCTCAAAGTCTCGAAATCGTCCAACTGGCTGCTTGCCGATACGAACTTCTCGGTCCAGGCCCGCGCCTTCAAGAGATCGGGCGCCGACATGATGATCATCTCCTCGCACCCCTTCACCACCTGCGGCATGCTCAAGGAAATGAGACGCCAGCGAATCAGGCCGAAGGTGCTCGTGGGACTCACCAGTTCGTCCAGCGCGGAAACCCTCAAGGGTTGCTCCGCCGCCGCGGAAGGCATCTATATCCCGACCGGCTTCGCTCCGATCACGAAGGCCGCCGCGAAGGTCGCCGCCGCCGCCGCCGCCAACGGCGGAGCAGCCGATCTGCACAGCGCGGCCGCTTGGGAGAACGCGCACATCATCAAGCAGGTGGTCGAGGCGACCGGCGTCATGGCCAAGCCCGAGACACTGAAGGCCGACAGGCGCAAGGTACGCGACGGTCTCGAAGCCCTGGTCAAGGTCGATGGACTGATGGGCGAGATCGGTCGGGTCCAGAACGAGGGCGAATCCATCAAACCCTACGTCTTCGTGCAAGCCCAAAAGGGTACGTGGAAAGTCGTCCACGATCCACGCTAACGCAGTCTCCGACCAGGATCGCGACTGGTGGATCCTTGATGCGGCGACATGGTGAACAGGAGTTCGAATAGATGCTGTTCACCATGTCGCCGGGCCGGGACTGGCGTCTTTCCCAGGAAAGTGCGAGAAAGCATGACTAGGAAGGTCCGATCACGTATCCGGTATTAGTCTCGCGCGACGCTGATTGTCCCTGGTCGCTGAGGGTACAAATGAGATCAGACCATGAGTGATTTTTTGCTCGAGTTCGTAGAGATCACCCAGACCATCGGCGACGGCCTGTTCTTCGGCACGACCTATGCGCTGATCGGCATCGGCTTTTCCTTGATTTTCGGCGCCATGCGAAAACTCAACATGACCTACGCCGCGGCGGCTCTGGCCGGGGCGTACGTCGGCCTGGCCGCGTTCACCTTCATCAACGCCCCGGCCCCGGTAGTATTCCTGATCTCCGCGCTCGCATCGGGGTTGATCGGCGGCGCCGTGTATATCACCTGCTTCAGGTTCATACCAATCAACAACCACCTTGCCGCCTTGATGGCTTCCATCGGGGCGCTGTTCTTCATCGACGAGATCGTCGTGCATACGACCGATGGTTCGCCGCTTACTTTTCCGGCATTGTTCGACGACGTGATGTTCGAAATGGGCCCTTACGGGGTGCGCGGCGATTTGCTTTTCGTGTTGGCGGTGAACATCGTCAGCACCATCGGACTGCTCTACGTGCTCTACCGAACCCGGCTGGGCTTGGCGACGCGAGCGGTGTCCCAACAGGATGTGGCGGCTCAGCTCTGCGGCATCGACGTCCATCGGACCAACGCCATCACCTTCGTGCTCGCGGGCTTGCTCGGCGGCATCGCCGGTTCGATGACGGCGTCCGCTGTCGGCGTGCTGTCGCCGCTGATCACCGTGCCGCTCACGGTCAAAGGCCTGATCGTCGCGGTTATCGGGGGCCTTGGATCGATCCCTGGAGCCATTGCGGCCGGGTTGCTGGTCGGCGGGCTGGAGAATGCGTTCCTGTACTTCCGGGGCGTCAACGAACGCGATATGTACGTGCTTCTGCTGCTGTTCGTTTTCCTGGTTTTCAGACCCGACGGTCTCTTCGGATCGGCTGTGGAGCGGGACTAGCCACCGATGTCGTACTACCTCGGCCTCGCCCAACTCATCGGGATTCACACTCTTCTCGGCTTGTCCGCGTATGTCCTGATGCTGACCGGACAGCTCTCATTGGGCCAGGCCGGCTTCTTTGCGATCGGAGCCTACTCCGCAGGCATTCTCACCGTGATTTTCGAAGTACCGATTCTTCCGGCATTGCTCGCGGGCGCGGTCATCGCCGCGTTCTTCGCGTTCATCGTCGGTTTTCCCGCCCTGAGGGTAAAGGGTCTGATGCTGGTGGTCGCGACCATCGCGTTCGGCGAGTTCGTTCGTCTGTTCTTCTTCAACCTGAGCTGGCGCGTGCCGCGCGGCGACATCGTAGTCGGACCGGACAGCACCAACGGCTTCCGCGAGATCCGGTATTTCGTGGCGAACGGATGGTCGCCGTGGGAGATCGCGGCCTTCGTCTGGACGTTCGTCATCCTGGTCATGACGGCGCTGTGGTGGATGGATCGTTCGCGCGCCGGGGCGGTGTTGCGGGCAGTCGGCGAAGATGAACTCGCGACGCAAAGCGTCGGCATCAACCTCACCGCGGTGAAGGTAACGGCCATGACCGCCGGCGGCTTCATCGCCGGCATCGGCGGAGCCCTCTACGCGCACACGGCGACCTACGTCGATCACCTCACCTTTACCGTGCTGCTCGCGACCTTCGCGGTCTCCTATCCGATCCTCGGCGGCCTCTCGAGCGTGTTCGGCACCCTGGTGGCGGTCGTCTTCATTCAGGGCGTGCTCGTGGAAGGACTTCGGTTTCTGGGAGATTGGCGCAACATCGTGTTCGGGTTGCTGATCATCATGGCGATGAACCTGAAGCCTTCCGGCCTGTTCGATGCACGCACCGCCCAGGTCCTGAAACGCGCAGTCGGTCTCGACGGGCAGGAGAAGTCCGATGCTTGAGCTGCGCGGACTGTCGAAACACTTCGGTGGGGTCAAGGCCGTCGATGAACTGGACATCACTGTTCAAGAGGGCGAGATCTTCGGGTTAATCGGCCCCAATGGCTCGGGCAAGAGCACGACCATCAACCTGGTCTGCGGTGTGTATCAGGAAACGGCCGGTACGGTTCGATTCCACGAGGAACTGATGAACGGCAAGCCTCCGCACCAACGCCTGCGAGCGGGAATCGCCCGAACGTTCCAGAATATCCGCCTGTTTCCGAATCTCACCGTATGGCAGAACCTGTGGGTGGCGCAGAACTCGCCCCAGGATATCGCCGCGCAAGGTTTTCTGTCACGCTGGTTCGGCGCTACCCGCCGGACGCGGAGGGAGATCGCCACCCTGCTCGAACTCGCCGATTTGGAACACAAAAGCGATGAACTCGCATCCAACCTCGCATTTGGGGAACAACGGCGACTGGAGTTTGCTCGCGCCGCGGCGGCCCGCCCAAAGTTGTTGTTGCTGGACGAACCTGCAGCCGGCATGAACCGCCAGGAGATCCATGATCTGAGCCAGCGCATTCGTCGTATGCGCGATTCCGGCGTAACGATCCTGCTCGTCGAACACGTGATGGAACTCGTAATGGGCGTGGCGGAGCAAATCGCCGTTCTCAATTTCGGGCAGAAGATCGCATCCGGGACTCCAGGCGACGTACAGCGGAACAAGGCTGTGCAGGAGGCTTACCTGGGAACATCCGACTCGGATGCCCCCTCCCTCGATGCGGGCGATTGAGAACATGCTGAGCGTTCGGGATCTCGTCACTTCCTACGGAAAAGTGCAGGCGTTGCGAGGCATCTGCCTGGATGCGGCCGAGGGCGAAATCACGTGTCTGCTCGGCCCTAACGGCGCAGGCAAAACGACGACCATGTTCACCATTGCAGGCATCCTTTCCCCCGAATCCGGCTCCGTCGTTTTGAGCGGCGATGACATAACGCGGCTGCCGGCCAGCAAGGTGGTCTCAAGAGGCCTCGCTCTGGTGCCCGAGAACCGTCTTGTCTTTCCCTACATGAACGTCGAGGAGAACCTTCATGCCGGCGCCTACTCCCGGCGGGCTTCCGAGGCGGAGGTCGCGGCCGATGTCGCGGACATGTATCGGCGTTTTCCTCGCCTGGAAGAACGCAAGGGTCAGCTTGCGGGCACCCTGTCGGGAGGCGAGCAGCAGATGCTGGCCATTGCCAGGGGTCTGATGAATCGCCCCGAGATTCTGCTCATGGACGAGCCATCCATCGGGCTGGCGCCGCTGATCGTCAGGGAGATTTTCAACATCATCCGCGAATTGAATGCGGAAGGCGTCACGATTTTCCTGGTCGAACAAAACGCCCATATGGCGCTGACTGTGGCCCACAAGTTCTACCTCATCGAAAACGGAGAAATCACATTCTCGGGATCGCCCGGTGAGCTCGCAGAAGACGAGGTCATTCACCGGGCCTACCTCGGGTCGCAGAAGGGTTAACGAATACCGGAGTCGTAGGAGCACGTCTTGATCGATTTTGTCCAGAATACGGTCGACGGCATGATGTTCGGTTCGTCCTACGCGCTTCTGGCGATTGGCTTCACGATCATCTTCGGCGTGATGCGCCGGATCAATCTCTCCTTCGGCGCCACCATCATGCTCGGCGCCTACATCGGCACGTGGCTGCACGTGCATCATCAGGTCAGTGTGTGGATCGTCGCCTTGACGACACTGACGAGCACCGTCCTCGTCGGCATCTATGTCGAACGCTTGTGCTTTCACGCCATCCGCCGCAGCGCCGTGCTCGCGTCGATGGTGTCGAGCTTCGTGATCTGGATGCAGTTGGAGGAAGCTGCAATCCATCTGCTGCCCGAGCGCACCTATGCCTTCCCCGCTTTGCTCGTAGCCGATTCTTTCGAACTCGGCCCCTTTCTGTTCCGGGCGGAACAGACCTCGATGCTGGCCCTGGCGATGATCATGGTAGGCGTTTTGCACGTCCTGTTGTATCACACCCGTTTTGGTCTGGCGTTGCGAGCGGTCTCCGAAAGCTCGCTGGCCGCCGCCTATATGGGCATCAATGCGGCCTGGGTCACGCTGTGCGCATTCGCGTTGGTGTCCCTGATCGGCGGGGTGGCAGGCTACGCCATATTGTCCACGGATGCGCAGATTACCCCCTTCTTCGGCTTGTGGGCCACCTTCAAGGGTCTCATTGCGATGATGCTGGGCGGCATGGGGTCGCTGCCGGGCGCGATTCTGGGCGGCTTGCTGCTGGGCGTCGTCGAAGCCCACGCGCTGTGGTATCTGGGCAACGAATATAAAGATCTCAGCACATATCTGCTGCTGTTCGGGATGCTGGTGCTGCGGCCCGGCGGCCTCATGGGTCAACACATTCTGAGCCGCGAGGCTCTCGCTTTCCGGCGGGTTTGAGGGATGGACGATTACGTCATCACGGTGCTGTCGAACATCGGCATGATCTCGTTCATCGCGCTGTCGGCCTACCTGCTGTTGCTGACGGGGGAGATCTCCTTCGGTCAGCAGGCCTACTTCGGCCTGAGCGCGTACGCGGCCGGTGCTGCGACCGCTATGTTCGAGATGCCGATCTGGGCGGGAATTCTCGTCGGCGCGTGCGCGGCCGGAATCATCGCGATGGTCGTGGGGGCTCTGACGCTTCAGCTCAGCGGTCTCTACTTTTCGGTAGCCACTCTGGCTTTTGCCGAGATGGCGCGCCTGATCCTGTTGATCGTCGAAATTCAGGTCGAAGTCGATGGGGAGATGGTGGGTCCGGAGGGTGCAAACGGATTCCACGGCATCCGCTGGATGTTTGAGCGCGACATCAGCCTGACCGAGTTCATGCTCCTCATCTACGGGTTACTTGCGCTGACGTTGATCTGCTTGCTGCTCGTCGAGCGCTCCCGTCTGGGTTCGGTTCTCAGAATGCTCGGTTCGGATGACCTGCTGGCCGAGATGCAGGGTCTGAATACCGTGCGCTATCGCATCCTGGCGGTGGGCATGGCCGGTGTGATCGCAGGCGTCGGCGGGGCTCTTTACGCCCACTTCACCACCTATGTGGAGCCGCAGTTCTTCAACGTCATGTTAGGCGTGCATGCCCTCGCTTACGGTCTGATCGGAGGCCTTGGTACGGCATTCGGACCGCTCATCGGCGTCGCCATCGATGTCGGTTTTCTGGAGGCGATTCGCTTCATCCAGGGCTATAGAATGATCGTGTTTGGCGGCCTGGTGGCGGTACTGTTGATTTTCATGCCGCGCGGCATCCTCGACGAGGAGCGGGTGCATCGGTTGAAGACTGTGTTCTCGAGGCGGAATCATGCTCGCGCTTAGGGAGGTCGAGAAACGTTTCGGCGCTTTGGCCGCGCTCGACAGGATCGACCTCGAGGTCGCGGCCGGTGAGGTTCTGGGCCTCATCGGGCCGAATGGATCGGGCAAGACGACGCTTCTGAACACCGTGACCGGCGTGTACCCGCCGAGCGGCGGGCGCATTTCCTTCCAGGGCGCGGACATCACCGGATGGCGAGGGCACCGAATCGCGCGCTTGGGAATCGCGCGCACTTTTCAGAACATCCGCTTGTTTCCGACCATGACCGTCTTCCAGAACGTATGGGCCTCGCAGCACAGCCGGGTTTCCGGCGGGCTGCTCGGCCTGTTGCGAAGCCGCCCGGCGCGCAGATGCGGTGATACCAGAAGAGTCGAGGAAATGCTGGAATTGGTTGGACTTCTCCAAGATCGGGAAGTGCTGGCGAAGAACCTCCCCTTGCTGGCGCGCCGGCGCCTGGAGGTCGCCCGTGCGCTGACGATCGACCCGCCGCTGGTGTTCCTCGACGAACCGGCGGGCGGCATGACTCCGGCCGAGACCGCAGACATGGCCCGGCTCATCCATGAGGTCGTCGCTCCGAACCGCACTTGTGTGGTGATCGAGCATAAGATGGCGCTGATCGCGGGCGTGTGCACCCGTCTTTGCGTGCTCGATTTCGGCCGAAAGATAGCGGAAGGACTACCGGATGAGGTGTTCGCCGATGCGAAGGTCCGCCAAGCCTATCTGGGCAGGGACGATGCGCCCGATGCTTGAAGTGCGCAGACTGGGCGTCTCCTACGGCGGCATTCGCGCGGTCGATGAGGTGTCATTGGAAGTCCGGCCCGGAGAGATCGTTTCCATCATCGGCGCAAACGGCGCCGGCAAGACTTCGATCCTCAATGCGATCTCGGGTATCGTGCCGCCGGAGACCGGTGAGATCCTCTTCGAGGGAGAGTCGATTGGCGGCCTTCCGTCGCACGCCGTCGTCGCCCGCGGCATCGTGCAGGTTCCGGAGGGGCGGATGATCTTCGGGACCCTGAGCGTGGAGGAAAACCTCCAGGCCGCCGCCCATCAGAGCGGCCGGTTCGTGTTGCGGCGCCACGACCGCCCGAGCCTGCGGCGCCTGTTCCCCGCCCTTGCGGACAAGCTGGACAGTCCGGCCGCCGGCCTGAGCGGCGGCGAAGCGCAGATGCTGGCGCTCGCCCGCGGGCTCGAGTCCAGGCCCCGGATGCTGCTGCTGGACGAACCCTCGCTCGGCTTGTCGCCCAAGTTGGCGGAGGAGGTTTTCGGGCTGATCTCCCGGCTCCGCGAGGGGGGGCTCACCATCCTCCTCGTTGAACAGAACGTCCGGTGGACCATGGCGCTCGCCGACCGGGCTTACGTTCTCGAAAGCGGACGGATTACGCTCCACGGGTCTGCGGCGGAACTGATGTCGGACGAGCGGCTCGTGTCGAATTACCTGGGCATTCCCGCGCCTGAATCACTCAACCCATCCTCAGAGGAGGCGCAACCATGCTGAAAATCCTTTTGTTCATCGTTTTTGCTGTTGGCGGATTGGTGTTGTCGCCGATGTCGGCGGCGGGCGAGCGAAAGGTGGCCGAGGTGGAATGCAAGCCGGCGGAGAAGAAGCTGGTCTACGACTGCATGATCTCCCTCAAGGGCAAGAAGAGCGGCATGCCGGTCGCAGGCGCCGAGTTCACGGTCGGCGCCGATATGCCGTCCATGCCCGGCGCCCACAACGTGCGTCCGGTGCCCGCGGAACCGGGCGGAACCCCCGGAACCTACCGGGCGCGGGTTCACCTCGAAATGACGGGAGAGTGGGCGCTCAAGCTGGATTTCACCAAGCCGGGCCGGGACCGTGTGATCAAGAAGCTCCATTTCGGGGGATGAAAGGGCACGGCGGGCACAAATCCGATATGTCCCATGGCGGTAAAGGCAAGGCAATGGAGCACGGAGACACGGGAAGAAATAAAATCGATGATTAGACAATAGAGGCGCAGGTAAACCCGAGGGCGCGCTTGTGATTTCATCAGAATGCCAAGGTGGTAACCCTCAACTTGTGGCCCATTGATAAATAGATTTTTTCTTTTTGAGAACGTATTTCGCGTGGTTAGAGGCGGTGGGGGGTTTTCAGCGGGCTTAGAATCCTTGTAGTCTGCTGAAAGTATTGCGGGTATTTGTTTATTTTGAGTTTCAGCCGAGGTTCGGTTATCTACGATATGTAATCAAATCGGATGCGGACGAATTCTAACTCACGCGTATCTCGTAGCGTCCGTGTCGTTAAGCGTTCGGGCGGGCCGTGATGGACCCGGCGCCGGGCGCATCGCCTCCATCGGATAGAATTTTCCCGGGCGACTGGTAACGCGATTCGACATGTGCTAATGATGTCGGCATGAAGATTCGCGCAGAAGCTGTCGAGACGGAGTTGGCGTTGGCCGAGAGGCCGGATGAGCCATGGCCTCATTCCCCCGGGTTGTCCACAACCGCAGAGGCGTACTGGCGTTCGCTGTACGAGCGCGAGCGTGCGCGCGCGGAGGCGGCGGAGGCGCGCTGCGAGGAGTTGCGTTGGGCGGAAGTGGATTCCCGCTCCCGTGCGGGCAAGCTGAAGCGGCATCTCGACGCCAGCCGGAAGAAGCTCGAGGCGGCCGCCGGGGAGGCGAAGGAAGCCCGCCGCGCGGCGAAGGACGCGCTGTCGCTCAAGGCGGAAGTGGCGCGGCTGGAGAAGCTGCTTGCGGAGGCGGGGGTCGATCCGCGCAAGCGCAGCCCGCTCATGTCGCTGCGCATGGAGGTCGTCCGGCTTCGCAAGGAGCTCTCGGGCGTGCCGTCGCCGGGGGAGGCGGGGCGGCTGCGCAAGGCCCTGGAGGAGCGCAAGGAGACGATTCATGCCCTGCGCAAGGAGGTCGGCCGGCGGGAGAAGGAAGTTGCCCGGCTCGAAGATCGTCTGGCCCTGGAGAAGCAGAAGTCGGCGACCGACAAGGAGACCATTCGGAGCCTGGACGAGGAGGCCATCGGGCTCTACAGGAAGTTGAGGCGATTGCGCGACCAGGCGGAGGTGGTCGAGTCGCTGTCTGCGGAGGTCTACCGTCTTGAAGTCTCCCTGGGGGCCGTAGGCATTGCGACCGAACGGCTGAAGGCGCGGTTGCTGCGCGCTCTCGAGGCGGCGCGCTCGAAGTCGCCGTCTCGTGCAGATGAGGAACTGCGCAAGGCCCTGGGGAGGTCGCGGCGCCAGAAGACGGCGCTCAGGTCGCTGTCGAGGGAGAACGGGCGTCTTCGCAGGGCGCTCCGCAAGTCAGAGACCATCCGGGCGCGGCTGGAGGCCGATCTCGCGAAGCTTCGCGCCACCGGAGCGGTGCTGGCGAGAAGACTGTTCGGGCGCAAGAGCGAACGGCAGGAGAGGCCGCGCTCGGAGCGCAGGCGCGGCCGGCAACCCGGCGCCGCCGGTCATGGCCGCACCCCGCGGCCCGCGCTCGATGAGAGGACCGAAGTTCGCAACCCGCCGGCCGGTGCGCGCGTCTGCGCCGGTTGCGGGAAGCCCTACGTGGCCAATGGCGCCGAGGTCTCCTCCATCTTCGAGATCGAAGTCTCGGCCCACAAGCGCGTCATCCGCCGTCCGAGATGGCGCAGGAGATGCGCGTGCGCGTCGTCTCCGGTGGAAGTGTCGGCGCCCGCCGCGCCGCGCCTGTTCGCGGGCACGCCTTACGGGACGAGCGTGTGGGCGCGCTTCCTGTTCGAGCGCTACGCCTGCTTCCGCCCGCTGCGCCGGGTCGCCGCGTGGCTCTCCGACCAGGGGCTTCCGGTCTCTGCAGGCACACTGGGCGACAGCACGCACCGCTTCACGCCGCTCTTCGAGCCGCTGGCTGCGGCGATCCTCGACCGCCAGAACGAAGCGGCGGTGCGTCACGGGGACGAGACGACGTGGCGCGTTCAGTCGCTTCGCGAACAAGGACGCTCGAGCCGCGCCTGGCTGTGGACCTCGGTCAGCGCAGACTCCGTCTACTTCCACGTCGACCCCTCGCGGAGTGCTGAGGTCGCGATGAAGCTGTTCGGCGCGGCCGGCTCCCATACGGTCATCGTCTGCGACCGCTACAGCGCCTACAAGAAGCTGGCGCGCATTCCCGGGGGTCTGGTGACTCTCGCATGGTGCTGGAGTCACGTCCGGCGCGATTATATCCACTGCGCCGCCGGCGATGAGCGGCTGACGCCGTGGTGCGAGAGATGGATCGAGCGGATTGCCTTGCTTTACCGCCTGAACGAGGCGCGCCTGGCCAGTTACGACCCGGGCGTCGAACGCCAGGATGCGGCGTTCGACGCGGCGCACGACGAATTGAAGAAGGCGCTCAAGGACCTGTTCGCGCAGGCCCGACGGGAGATGGCCGCTCTGCCCGCGCAGGCGCGCGAGGGCAAGGCGCTTCGCTCGCTGCTGAACCACCGCGAGGGGCTGAGCGTCTTCATCGAACGCCCCTCGGTGCCGATGGATAACAACGCCAGCGAACGTGCGCTTCGGGGCCCTGTGATCGGCAGGCGGCTCTCGTTCGGCTCCGACAGCGAGGCCGGCGCCAGGTTTACGGCGATGATGTACTCGGTCCTCGGAACCCTCGCGTCGAACGGGGTCGACCCGCTCCGCTGGCTGGAGGCATGGCTCACGGCCTGCGCGGAGAACGGCGGCCGGGCGCCCGGGGACCTCTCCGCGTGGCTGCCCTGGTCGATGAGCACGGAGCGCAGGCGCGCCCTCACGGCGCCGGGATGACGCCGTGACCGAGTGCCGCTACCACGGACGCGACTTCACGACGGAAGAGATGGCGCTGCTGCGCGAACTGATCGCAGGTCCACCTGCGCTCAACCGCCATGCGCTATCGAAGGAGTTCTGCCGCCGAATCGGCTGGTACAAGCCCGACGGCGGACTCAAGGACATGATGGCCCGGGTGACTATGCTGGCCATGCACAAGGACGGCCTGATCACGCTGCCCCCACCGAAGTGGCGCCAGAACCGGCCCGGGCCGATCGTCTTCGGACCCGACACCGAACCTCCCCTCATCCCGGCGCCTGAGACCCTCGACGAAGTCCGCCCCCTCGATATGCGCGTCGCCGTGCGCGGAACCCGCGAGGGCAGGCTCTGGAACGAGTTCGTCGCCCGCTACCACTACCTCGGCTACAAGACCCTCGTCGGCGCGCAGATGCGCTACGCCGTCCACGACCGGGGCGGCAGGCCCCTCGCCATGCTCGGCTTCTCCACCGCCGCGTGGAAGCTCGCCCCGCGCGACAGCTTCATCGGCTGGACGCCGCAGCTGCGCGAGAAGAACCTCCCCCTCGTGGTCGACAACCCGAGGTTCCTCATCCTGCCATGGATCAGGATCCTCAACCTCGGCTCACACCTCCTCGCCATCATCCGCAGGCGCCTGCCCGAGGACTGGACCGAGCGCTATGGCACGACACCCGTCCTCGTCGAGACCTTCGTCGAGACGCCGCGCTACACCGGCGCCGTCTACAGGGCATCGGGGTGGATTCACGTCGGTATGACCCAGGGGCGTGGACGCTACGACAGATACACGAAACGAGACCAACCGAAAAAGGACATCTGGCTACGACCGTTGCGCAGAAACTGGAAGCAAGTCCTCAACCGGTAAAATCATCCCCCATTCCGGCCCGAACTACTGCTTCAAGGCACTACCATCACGGCCCGCCCGAACGCTTACGCAGAAGCTGAAGCGGCGCATAGTAAACATCCGATGCGGATGCGTCCTTTAGCTCTACAATCACCAGGCGGCCTTGCGGATCGACGGCAATCTGATCGATCTCGTTGCTCTTTTTCCTTTGCGGCAACATCGCCCAGTGGTCTCTACGGGAAGGCAGCTTCCGCTTGGATGCAACGATGGCGCCCAGTTGAACATACGCATCGTCGATCTTCTGGCACTCCATGGCTTTCGCCTTTTCCGTTTCGGACTCGTAGGCGAGCACAGCATCCCGGTCGAAGGGTACCCAGGGCTCCGTGACACGCGACCAGCGTGCCTGTATGCCGCCCTCACGCGCCGTCTGCGCTTCGGCTACGGCCACGTTGTCCAGGTAGTTGCTCAGCGTCTCCTCGAAGCCAGGTTCCTGGGTGTTCCATTCCCGGAACAGACCCCCTGCACAGGGTTGTGTCGTGTACGTACTTTCTGCCGTAAAGTCGGCCATCCCGTTTTTCAGACGTATATCGACAAGCTTTGTAAGGCCACAGTAGACGATTACCTTATCGTCCAAGCGCAGATGCACATCGAGATGGCAGCGAGCGACCTTCCGCTTCGAGAGTGCAAGCAGTGGCGCGAGAAATCCTCCCGGAGACAGGAGCGCCTGCATCTCCGGCGAAGGTGCGCGATCATAGGTGGGTTTTGGCGTCATCATGTACCTCCCGGCATTGACAGCGGTGGTGCATCCGAGAGCCTGAGCATTATACTCTCCGCCTTCGCCGCTTAGCGCACCTCTATCATGAGGTATCGGAACTGCTGATTGGCAGCTTCACCGAAGCTGAAATAATCTCTCCAGACACAATCGTAAGAACCTTTCAGACGTATTGGTTCTTCCCTGCCATTCGTGGTGCCCTTAGCGGCTTTAGGGGACCATGCCATCTCACCCGAAATCTCTCTGCCTTGGTGGAGACGAAAATCGGCGTCAATCGTCGATCTCGAAGAAAATTTCCAGTAGGACGGATCATTCGTCAGTAAAATCGCATATCCTGTTTTTGCGGGCTGGAAATCGGCCACTAATCGCTCAAGTCTCTGGATATCATTGAGAAAATCGTATCGGCCTTGATCTGGTGCGCTTTGATCCTTGAGCGCAAAGGCTTCTTTCTTCCACTCCTGGGCTAGTTTTTTGCTCCGGTATTTGAGTTCGATTGCGACCCCCACGCCCGGAAGCCAAATGTCCAAATACATCCTTTCATCTTGGAAAGGCTTGTACTCCAGGCGAATTTCATCGCTCGGCATTGCCTTGTGAAGCTGCCAGGCAAGAGCATGCTGAAAATCCGCTTCGGAGTGAAAGATCGGACGTTCTTCTTTCAAGTTCTCCATCAGTCCGGATACATCCAGCGTAATCAATTGAGCCTCCATCAATTTACACGCCTGCCTGTCACAAGCTATTCCACTCCATCGACCTGGTCTTGCAGGTTACTATCACAGCATCCGCTATGTATTGTTCGCAAGCCTCCCCCCAGCCTACTCAGAGAATATCCTCCGCGATGCTCTCCGCGACCCGCCCGGCCGCCTCCTGGGCCGAGTCGCGCGCGAGGTGCGCGTAGCGCGCCGTCGTCTCCATCTTGCTGTGGCCCAGGAGCTTCCCGATCACGGGGAGCGCCTCGCCGAGCGCAAGCGCCCGCGAGGCCCAGGAGTGGCGCAGGTCATGGATCCGCACGCCTTCGAGACCCGCGCGCTCCCTTATCGTTCGCCAGGCCTCGTCGACGTTCCTCAAGGGCGTCCCCGGCTTCCTCCCCGGTATGACCCAGGGGCCGTCGTGGGCGCTCAGGAGACTCGCGAGGAGCTCGACCGCCTGCGGCGGGAGCGGGACCGCCCGCGCGCCCGTCTTGGAATCGGGCAGCCTGAGTTCGGCCGCTTCGAGCGCCACATCCTCGCGGCGCAGCCCGAGCACCTCGCTCCTGCGGCACCCGGTAAGCGCCAGGAGCCGGATGGCGGCCACCGCGGACGCGGACGCGCCGCCCCGGGCCTCCGCCTCCTCGAGCGCCTCTCCCAGGCGGGTGAACTCCGAATCCGTCAGGAACCGCTCGCGCCTGCGCTCGGGGTATTTGACGAGAGCCTTGCAGGGATTCGGGGTTCCCTCGGGAACCATTCCCCAGCCCGCGGCCAGGCGGTACATCGAGGAGAGGATGCGGAGCGCCGTGTTCGCCACCGCGGGCGTCTCGTAGAGGCTCTCGTGGAATTCCGCCACCTGCGCGCGAGAGAGCGCGGCCAGCGGCAGCCTGCCCAGGGCGGGCAGGACGTGGCGGTCGATTACCGATCGGTAGAGCGCGGCGGTGCCCGGCCTGCAGCGCACCGCGACGTATTCCGTGAGATAGCGCGCGCACACCTCATTCACCGTGGGGCCTCCCGCCGGCTTCATCGGCTCGGGAACCGCCTCCTCGCCCGCCTTGATACGCGCGATGATGTGGGCGGCGCGTTTTCTCGCCTCGTCGGCGTTGATCACCCCGTGGCGGCCCACGGCCACGCGTTTGGGACCCTCGGGCCCCCGCGCCTGGGCGACGTAGACCTTGCTCCCGGTGGGATAGACCCTCACGCCGAAGCCCGTGAGCTCCCGGTCCCAGTACACCGTGTCCTTCTCCACTTTCAATTTTGCGACCGCGCGGTTCGACAGCGTTTTCATGACGGGCTGTTTCATCCGTGCTCAACCCTCCCGTTGGCGACGTGGGCGCCGATGTTCCCGCCCACCCGCACCGCCGCCTCCCTCTCGGCCTCGCGCATCAGGTGCGCGTAGCGCGCGCTCGTCGCCACGCTCGTGTGGCCGAGGAGTTTCCCGATCGTGTAGAGGCTCTCGCCCAGCGCCAGCGCCCTCGACGCGTAGGAATGCCTGAGGTCGTGAAGCCTTACGTCTGCGAGCCCCGCCCGCTCCCTTACGGGCCGCCAGTAGTGGTGCAGGCCCGTGAGGCGTTTTCCCGGCCTTTGGCCCGCGATCACCCAGGGGTTCTCCCCGGAGCGGGGGATGGCGTCCAGTATCCTGAGTACGGGCCTGGTCAGGGGGACCATCCGGGGACCCGCCTTGGCGTCCCTGAGTCTCAGGTCCCCAGCCGTGCGGTCCACGTCGTCCCACCCGAGATTCAATATCTCGCCCCTGCGGCACCCGGTAAGTGCGAGCAGCCGGATGGCCGCGATAGCGGGCGGCCATACCCCGCCCTCCGCCTCGGCTTG
This sequence comes from bacterium, assembly GCA_965204535.1. Lineage (GTDB taxonomy): Bacteria > UBA8248 > UBA8248 > UBA8248 > UBA8248 > Bin107. Next base: position 560,858 of record OZ241996.1, read on the forward strand.
CCTGAGCGCACGGCCCAGCCTCCGGTATTCCTCAGGCGTCAGGAACCGCTCGCGCGCCTGCGTCCTGTAGCGGCGCACGGCGAGGCAGGGGTTCCGCCCGGGCGGGACCAGCTCCCACGCTTCGGCAAGTACGAACATGCGCGAGAGCAGATGGACCGCCTGGTTCGCCAGGACCGGCGTATCGCGAAGGTCGTGATGGAGCGCCGTGACTTCCGCTCCGCCGATCTCGGTAAGCGCCGTCCCGCCCATGGCCGGCAGGATGTGTTTGTCGAGCACGGTGCGGTATGCGGCAACGCTGGCGGGCTTCAGGTGTTTCTCCACGTGGGTGCGCATGAAGCGTTCGGCGAGTCCCGCCACGGTGGTCTCCGCCCCGGGCGCCGCGGCGCTGAAATCCTCGCCGCGCTTGATGCGGTCGATAATGAGGGCGGCCTGTTTCCTGGCCTCATCGACGGCCAGCTCCCCGTGACGGCCGAGCGTCACGCGCCTGGGACCCCCGGGTCCCCGGGACTGCACCACCCAGGTCTTTCTGCCGGTGGCGTGGACGCGCACCCCGAAGCCCGCCAGCTCCCGGTCCCAGAAGACGCCGTCCTTCCCGTCGGCCTCGAGCGCGTCGACGGTGCGCTTGGTGAGTTTCAGATCGCTTCGCTTCGGCATGTTCCCTCCTGAATCTGTAATCAAAACGCATACGTACGGCATCAAAGCGGGGGCTATTCGAGCATATATTTGGCGAAAGCGCAAGGGGTAGCTGGGTACGGAATAACAGAAAAATGGTATTATAAACAATCAGTTATCGTAGACAAGCGGAGCCAATCATACTATCGCGCCGACACCGGGTTCATGACAATGATTAATCGAATTTTACGGGAAATAGGATTATTTGCATTTTTATCGTCATTCCCGAATCCATGAGCATGATTTCTCTCCTCAAAACGATTTCCGTCCCTTCCTGAAGACGGTGCGTGGGCGGCGATTACCTCTTTTCTTCGCCGCGCGCACGATACCGCAGTCCGCCATGTCAGAGAGTACGGCAAATGCGGGGAAATGCGGTCTTGTCCGGTTTGATGGAAGTTGCAGGGGTGTCGAACTTCCCCGAGGAGGGGAAGTTCGAGAGTGGCCGCCCGCGCCGTTTTCCCGAGGAGGGGATGAAGGTGCGGGTTTGCCCGTGGGCGTGAGAAGGTGAAAAGGGGATAATACGATAGGGGGATATGTTGTCCGTCCTTGATTGTGTTGATCCAATGTGGACGACCTTTGCAGGGGCGGCTCGCGAGCCGCCCTCATCGTTTACAAATCGACCCGATACGGAAGCGGTTCTTGCCTGTCAACCAATGGGCAAAAAAGATATGTATGGGCGGGGCGACTGATGAACAGGTGCGGGCCAAAGCCGCCACGAAAGGGATTTGTAATGTCGATGTCCTTTGGCTCCTGGGTGCGCCTGGTCTGCACCGTCTGGATAGGGGTGATGGCCGGGTTCTTCTTCGCTTTCTCGTTCGTGGTCATGCCCGGACTTGGCGCGATGAAGCCGCTTGCCGCCCTGGCCTCCATGCAGGCTATCAATCTGGCCGTGAGAAACACCGTCTTCGCGCTCGGCTTTTTCGGCGCGTTGGTCCTTTGCATCGCCGCCTCGCTTCATGCGCTCCTGCGCCGCGACGCACCCGCATGCTGGTTCGCGCTGACCGCCGCCCTCGTTTACCTCTTGGGCGCCTTCGGTGTTACGAGTGTCTTCAACGTGCCCCTGAACGGCGAAATCGCGCCCCTGGACCCGGCCCGGCCCGAGAACGCCCAGGCGATGGTCTCCTACATCTCGGAATGGACGCTCTGGAACCACGTCCGCACCCTCGCGAGCCTCGCGGCGTTCGTTCTGCTCCTGTTGAGTCTGCGCTGCGGGCGAGGGGAGGGGTAGCGCTGTCCCTGCGGGGTGAATGGTATTCGAGCGTAGGGACAACCCCCCGTGGTTGTCCCCTTTCGGAGCGGACACGATTAAAAGACAAGCCAGGACAGGCACAGGGGCCTGTCCCTGCTATCTCTAAGACGTAAATACCCGTCATTCCGGCGCATGCCGGAATCCAGAACAGATGAATTTCTCGTCCGTCTAGATTCCGGCATGCGCCGGAATGACGATGCTGTATGGTGATTTCGATTGAATCGGGTGGGATTGTCTTTGCAGGGGCGGCTCGCGAGCCGCCCCTACAGTTTCGCTTCTGGGAGTCGAGGGAGAATCGAAATCACCAGGGCAGACACATTCGAACTTTCCCTCCTCGGGAAAGTCCGACACCCCTACGAAGCATTTTCTGCAATCCACCAATCGCTACTTCTTGATCGACAGGAACTTGAGCACCACGCCGTCGGGGTCTTTGCAGAAGAAGATTTTTGAGCCCTGGATGGGGCCGCTCGGCACCGTGGCGGGTTCCGGCGAACACATGGCGGTTCCCTGTGATTTGAGTTTCTCATAAAGCGCCTCCGCGTCGTCCACGACGAAGCCGATCTGCAGGCAGCCCGCGTTGTTGGGCGAAGTGTCCACAGCCGCTCCGGCAGCGCCCTTGTACTCCATGAGTTCGAGGTGAAGCCCGTGGCCGCCCATGTGCACCACGCGGAGAATCGCGCCCGGAACGCCCGTCACCTGGGCCGAGAAATCCGGCGTGCGTTCCGAATCCGATTCCACCTCGAAGCCGAAATTCTCGGCGTACCATTTCGAAGATGCGTCCGCGTCCTTCACCGTCAGGGATACGTTATGAAAGCGTTGAATACTCATGGGTGCTGTCTCCTGTGATTCTAAAAAATGGCGCTCTTTTATATCTATTATCGCGCAAATGGCGTCAGGTTCCGTATAAATTCATCCCTTTATGCCGGTATAAAACTATTCGGAAGTGTCTTTCGGCTTCAGGTCCAGCGATGCCGAGTTCATGCAGTATCGCAGGCCGGTGGGCAGCGGGCCGTCGGGGAACACGTGGCCCAGGTGCGCGTCGCAGTTCGAACACACCACTTCCACGCGGCGCATCCAGAAGGAGTTGTCCTCCTTCTCGCCCACGTTTTCGGGCTTGAGCGGCTGGTAGAAGCTCGGCCAGCCCGTGCCCGAGTCGAACTTGGTTTTGGCGTCGAAAAGCTCCGTCCCGCAGCAAACGCACGCGTAGATGCCGTCATCGTGGCAGTCCCAGTATTTCCCGCTGAAGGCGCGCTCGGTGCCCGCCTTTCTGGTGACGTGGTACTGCTCGGGCGTGAGTTGCTCGCGCCACTCCGCATCCGTTTTCTCTATCATGTCGAATCTCCTTCTCGCTTTCCGGTTCGCTACACGGATAGAATCCTCAAAAACCGCGCGAATGACAAGAGGCAGTTTGTTGCTCCCATTTCCTCACAGGTGGGGCAGGGCCTTCAGGACGTTCACCTGGTTCGTGTTGCCCATGTGATAAAGCTGAATCGCGTCGCGGTAGACTTTCTCGACCGGCGCGTCCCTCATCACGCCCACCCCGCCCCAGACCTCCACCGCCTTCGTCGCCAGGTAGTTCAGCGTCTCGACGGCGAGCACCTTGGTCGCCCGGGCGAGTTTCTGATCGTTCACTCCCTCGTCGATGCTCCATGCGGCGCGCCAGAGCAGCGTTCTCGAGGCTTCCAGGCGGGTGAACATCTCGAGCAGGAGCGCGCCGATCAAGTCGTGCTCGATGATGGGTTTACCGCCCTGGACGCGCTCGCGCGCGTAGGAGAGCGCCAGATCGTAGGCGCGCCGGGCGATGCCCAAGGAGGTGGCCGTCGCCTCCACGGTGCCGACGTTGGTCACGCTCCTCCGGCCCTCCTGGAACCTGTCCTCCTCGCCCAGGCGGTCTTCCACGGGGACCCGCACGCCGCGGAAGATGAGGTCGTGCTGGGGGTAGCACCTGAGCCCCACCTTATCGTGCAGCCTGCCGACCTCGAAGCCATCGTGCGGCGGAAAGATCATGAACCCCGTCGTGCCCTTCGTCCACGGGACGCTCCTGTCCGTCCGGGCGAAGGCGGTGACGTATTTCGCCTGCGCGCCCATGGCGATGAACTGCTTCACCCCATTCAAGACGTAAGAATCGCCGTCGCGCACCGCGCTGAGGGCGGGACCTGCGGCCGGGTCCGCGTCGAAGGGGAGCGCGTTGTCGCTGCCAGCATCGGGCTCCGTGATGGCGATGCCGATGCAGTAGAGCGGATCTGCGAGGTAGTCGGGCACCACGCGCGCGAGTTGTTCGGGCGTCGCCACGGCGATCAAGCCCGCAATCGCCTTCCAGTTGTGGCTGTACACCTTGGAAACGGCGGGCGAGCCGACCGAGAGTTCCTCCACCACGACGCACTGGGTGAGCACGTCGGCCCCGTCGCCGCCGTGCGCCTCGGGCACGCCCAGGGAGTGGAAGCCGAGCGCGGCGCCCCGCTTCACCAGGTCGTAGGGGAATTTATCTTCTCCGTCAGGTCGGCGCTCCAGCTCTGCCACGACGGGCAGCATCTCCTCCATCGCGAATTCCCGCGCGAGAAGCTGCAGGCTTTTTTGTTCTTCGGTCAGTTCGAAATCCATGCGGGTATCCTTATCGGTTTATTTTTCCGGTGTTTAGTTGGATGAGAGGTTCCCTTTTTCTTCTTGATATGATGCCTCACTATCCATATCCCGATGGGGCTGTTGAGAAAAGCCCCGTGGAGCGATTTTGGTTGAGCGTACGCTTTTGAAGTTCACTCCCCCCTTGAGGGGGAGTCGCAGAAGCCGAGCGTTTTTTGCGAAGGCTGATGCGGTGGGGGGTAAAATGCGTTTTATCGTCATTCCGGATTATACCCCCCACCGAATCGCTTGCGGGCTTACGCCCTTAGCTCTTCGACTCCCCCTCAAGGGGGGAGTGATTTTTCTCTCTCGTCGGTCGGTTACATACGACAAATTCAGAGTTCCGGGCCTTTTCAACAGCCCCCCTATGAACCGGCTTTCTCGCCGCAGATCGCGAGTGCCGCGGCGAGGTAGACTTTCGCCGCCGTCACGGCGTCTTCGACGAGCACGTGCTCGCCCACGGCGTGCATGAGTCCTTTCTCGGCGGCGTCGGGGTGCATCCGCCCGCCGGGGCCGTAGCAGATGCACGGGATGCCGTAGCGGTTGAAATGCGTGGAATCGGCCGCGGGCCGCCTGATGACGGGTTTCGATGCCTCTCCCGTCACTTCCTCGTGCGCCGCAAGCGCAGCTTGTACGAGCGGGTCGTCCGGGTCGAGAAGGGTGGGCGGGTCGTTCACGTAGAAGGTGAGCGAGGCCCGCCCGGCTTCATCCGCCGCTTCATCGAGTACGCCGCGCAGTTCGCGCTTGATGTCCTCGGTGTTCTGGCCCGGCACGGTGCGGATGTCGAGATACAGGCTCGCCTCGGCCGGGTTTCTGGAAAGCCGCCAGGGCCAGCCGCCCCGGACGGCGGCTATCGTCACGTTGGGGTGCTCGCCCATGCAGGAGTGTCTCGATTCATATTCGGGTATCCAGCGCTCGACCGCGGCTTGAATCCTGTGGATCGCGCGCACGGCGTTCGTGACCCCCGGGCGGTTCGAGAAGACGCTGTGGCTTATCGTGCCGGTTGCGGTGATCTTCGCCCACACGACGCCCATGTTCGCGTTCGAGACCTTGAGCCCGGTCGGCTCGGCGAGGATGGCGCAATCCGCCGTCACGCCATGCAGGATGAGGTGCCGCGTGCCCGTCCCGTAGCCCGAGTAGGATTTACCCGAGAATTCATCAATCGGCGCTTTTTCAATCTCGCCCACCACGCCGGCCAGCGAGAGGTCCCCGCGCAGGGGGATATTTTCGCGGGAGATGGCCTCGACGGCCGCCAGCGCACCCGCAAGCCCGCTTTTCATGTTGTTGGCGCCGAGACCCCACAGCCAACCGTCCCGGTGGACGGCTCTGGGCTTGAAGCCCTCGCCGGTCAGGTAATCCTCATTCCCGTCATAAGAGGTGTCCATGTGGCCGGTGAACAGGAGGTTCATCCCGTCGCCCGCGCCCTCGCGCACGCCGACCGCGTTCGGCCTGCCGGGGTCGACTTCCTGAAGTTGCGTATTCAGCCCCGCGCCCGACATGCGCTTGACAAGATAGCGCGCCATCCCGGACTCCCCGCCCGTGGGGCTGGGGATGTCCACCATGTCGCTCAGGAGTTCGCGCACGGCGTCTTCGGTAACGTGGCGCGCGCAGCGCGCGAAATCGGGGTGCGGCATCGGTTTCTCTTGCTCCCTTCACCTGTCGGATGCTCCAGCGTATCATGGGCGGGCCGGTGTCCGGTATCTCCGTTCACATCCGGGTGCGCTTGTCTTTCGGCCGCATTCAGCCGGGTTTCCCCTCTCGAACGGCCGGGCGGACTGCAAGAAGAACGTGTCGGCCTGAACGGCTGGAGGCAACACTTGCGGAACTGTTGAAAAAACCCTCGTTTTAGCGATTCGGCGTATGGAGCCGGCCGTTTGTAGGGACAACCTAAAAGGGTTGTCTTGCCCCCTGTGGTTGTCCTTTGTAGAACAGGGCATCGGACAGGCACGGGGGCCTGTCCCTACAGTTCTTGCGATTTTGCTCGTCATTCCGGCGAAGGCCGGAATCCAGAGCCGACGAGGAAGGCAGCAGCGCCGGATAACCATAAAAACAACAAGATAAAAACGATAAAGCCAAAACCAAATTCCCTGGATTCCGGCGTGCGCCGGAATGACGGCGGGAGCAAACCTGTTGGAGAGGAAAAGTGGGTTCATCGGATGGCTCTGCGCAGGGCGCGATGGTTCTGTAGGGACAGGTCGCGACCTGTCCCTACGGTGAACAATTCGATGATTGGGACGCCCTCCCCTTTGAGGGTCGGGCTTCCCGAGGCTTTATCAACAACCCCTTGCGCCATGTCCAAGCTGGAGGGGAAAAGTCAGCAGGAAAACAGGATAGTCTTCATCGTCGTTGCGCTGTTTCCGGGGAAGCGGGTTGGTTGTTCGCCTGCAGGGAACTTCTTCGACTAGCCGGCTTCTGACCCGGTCCGGTGCCGCGAGGTGAGCAGATAACGATACAGCTTGATGGCAAGACTCTCTTCGTGCTCGTCCAGCCAGTGCTGCGCGGCCGGCGTCAGCACCATCGTTCGGCAGGGTTCGTCTGCAACCACCGAGGCCTCCTTTTCATCCAGGGGAGCGGTCGGCCAGATCGTGTCGCCAGGACCGTACTCATGGAGACGCGCACCCCCGGAGTCATAAGCGCAAGCCCGGCCTGACAGCAACAGTTGCAGGCCTTCTCCTGTCGCCTCAGGTCCCGCGAGGGCCTCTCCGGCGTCGTATTGGCGGGGCTCCAGCTAGCCCCGAAGTTCCTCTATCAGATCCTCGAAATGAATCTGCCGCTCCAGATAGCGTTCGAGTTCATCGGCACTGTGCGCCAGCAGCAAAGCGCGCCGCTTGTCCGAAGTGCTCACGTCTGCCTTCCATGCCTCGATGACGATTTCCTCACAGCGTTCGACGGCGCGGTCCGCATTCGGCTCAATCAGTAATTCCGCGAATACTGGAGGTGGGAGGTTGCGCTCCAATTCGGATTTCAACTGTTCGCCGGGCGCGCTCAGAACCACGGGAACGCCTGCGGCTTGCGCCGTCTGAAAGAACCTGGAGAGGACGCTCACCGCCGAGTAGTCGAAGCCCGAGACGGCGGCGAAGTCCAGCATCAGGCAGGCGGGACGCGAAGCGCCGCTCAGGGATTTCTTGAGGTGATCGGCCAGGGGGCAGACGCTGCCGAAGAAGATGTAGCCGCGCAGCCGGTAGGCATGAACGCCCTCACCTTCCGCCAGGAGGATGGCCCGATCGGGGACGGGCCGGGTCTTGTTGCTTCGATGCTCGCGCGCGGTGAAGCGGGATTCGATCAGATCCACCCGGCTCAGGCGCACGACGAAGAACACGAGTGTGGCCAGCATGCCGGCGCCCACGCCCTCGAACAGTCCGAAAGAGATGATGGTGAAAAAGATCAAAACGATTATGCCGAACTCCGACCAGGGGAGCCGCTTGAAGCTTCTCAAGAGACCTTCGTCCAGCATGCCTAGGCCGGCGAAGAATAAAATTCCACCTACGAGCGGTATCGGAACCAGTTCCAGCATCCCGTCGCCAAGGAGCAATGCGACCCCGATGACGAGGGCGGCGACGCCGCCGGTCAGGCGCGTGGTGGCCCCGAGCAGCTTGCTGCGCAGTGAGGCGGGCACGATAGTGCATGCCACCGTGCCGCCGCCCAGACCGGCGACCAGGCTCGCGAAGCCGGTCGCCCTGAACTCCCGGTCCCAGTCCAGTTCGTGATTCGCGGCCAACTCGAGGCCGGCGAAATTCATGATCACGCAGATCAGGGCGATCAGCAGAAGCGTCAGCATATTGGAAATCTGCGAGGCCATCGCGGCCCAATCCAGGTGAGCCAGATCGGCGATCCCCAAAGCCGGCCACAAGCTTCCGTCCGCGGTGCTCTTGAACAGCAGACCTGAGGCTCTCGCCTCATCACCGGAAATATCGAGAGCGGTCAGGGTAAGGTGGTATGCGCCAACGGCAATCGCCACACTCACGGGCAGGATCAACGCGTTTCCCCAGCGCTTCATCGAGAGGTACAGGGAAATCCCGAATGCCGCGCCCGGGCCCCACTTCCATAACGTGGCCGGTTCCAGAAGCGCCGGAATCGTGCGCCAGTCCGTCTCTGCTCCCATCATGGACATGGCCGCCAGGCACACGGCCCCACCGATGCCGGCCACGAATCCACCCGCCACCGGAAACGGGATGAAGCGCACCAGGGTGGCGAGCCGGAAATGCCCGATAACGAGACAGCAGACGCCGGTGGCCATCGCGCTGAGAATGAGCGCCCCCGCCGTGGTGACAAACAGCGTATCGCCCCCGGCGTCCATCGTGGAGCCGATCAGCGCCATCACGAGCACGAGCGCGGGAGAGAGCCCCGAAATCGCCCCGCGGTAGCCGCCTGTGAGGGCGATGATCAGGCAGGCGGCGAAGTTTCCGAACAACACCAGGCCGACGCCCTGGGAGGAATACGGGGCCAATGCGCCTGAGAAAATGAAACTGCCGAAGGCAATCTGGGCGACGAGCAAACCCAGACCGGAAGTGAGTCCGGCGGAAAGCGCCGGAACGGCCTTGTCGGAAAGGATGTCCGCGTGAAGCTCGGAGGCTGTGTCCCGGAAAAAGGATTTCATTCTTGAGTTTGCTCGAAATCGGGGGCGGCGCCGATTCTCTTTCTCCCTTAACGTAAAGAGCGCTCTAGCGTATCATGGGCGCGTTGCTTTCCTGCATCTCTATTAGAGTCGAGGTACGTCCCCTGAAACAAGTAAAAAGTACGCGCGGATACGATTATACCCGTGGCTCGGTCGGCTGGGCCATCACGCGCCTCTCGGTGCCGATTTGCGGCGAGCGCATCCTGCGCAATCTGGACGGCATCTTCGAGATATACTGGCTCGGTCAGTTGGGGGCGGACGCGCTGGCGGCGGCGTCTTTGGGCTTCATCACCTTGTTGTTCATCCGCTCGGCGCCTTTCGGACTGAGAATCGGAGGCCAGGCGCTCGTGGCCCAGCGCGTGGGGGCTGGCGACGCACAAGGCGCCTCGATCATGGCCGGGCAGACCATCTTCCTGGTCGGCGTCTTCAGCCTCATCGCCACGTTCCTGGGCCTTTGGTTCGCTCCCGAGTTGATGAATCTCATGACGCGCGACCCGGCGTTGGCCGCTCTGGGCGTCGTCTACATCCGCGCCGGCTTCACCGTGCTGCTCGCCGCAGAAGCCATGTTTGTCGTCGGACAGATATTGCGGGGAACCGGCGAGCCCGCCATCACCATCGCGGGCGTCGTCTCCTCCACCGTCTTGACGCTCATCTTCATTCCGCTCCTCATGTTCGGCTGGGGGCCGGTTCCCGCTTTGGGTCTCGCGGGCAGTTTCTTGGGCATCGGCGTGGGGCGGCTGGGCGGTTTTCTGACGATGCTGGCCTTTATCGTGAAAGGAAAATCGAGGCTCACGCTCCGGTGGGCCGACTTGCGACCGCGCGGCGCGGAGATCTCCCGCGTCGCGCGCCTCGCCTGGCCCGCCATGGCGCAGAACCTGCTCGAGCGAAGCGCCCTTTTGCTCATGGTGCGGATGCTGTCGCCCTTCGGCGCAAGCGCCCTTGCGGCCTGGAGCATCGGCAACCGCGTGACGATGATCGCCCGGATGCCGAGCTTCGGCCTGCAAAGCTCGGTGCGCACGCTGGTGGGCCAGAACCTGGGCGCGGAGAAGCCGGAACGCGTGGCGCGCACGGTATGGCTCTCCGTCGCCGCCCTGGGCGTCCTGATGACGGTCGTGAGCGTCTGTTTGTTCGCCTGGGCGGAGGAGATCGTCTCGTTTTTCGGCATGGAGGGAAACGCCACGGCCGTCATGGCGCTCCGGATCCTGTGCGCGGGCCTGTTAATGGAGTCCGTCCGCCGGGTGATGGCGGGCGCGTTCCAGGGCGCATCGCGCTCGAAGCCGCCCATGTTGGTGGAGGGCGTCGTCCGCTGGGGTGTGCAGATCCCCGCCGCCTGGCTGCTCTCGTTCTGGCTTGCGGTGGGCGCGGGCGGCGTCTGGTGGGCGGTGAGCGGGGGCCAGATATTGAGCGGTGCGCTCCTGTTCGCGTGGTTCTTGCACTGGTCGCGGAGCGGAGACATTCCGGGGTTCATGGGCGCCCGGGGTTTGAAATCGGCGCGCGAATCCACATAATCTGTCTGCGCCGCTTTGGGTGCTCTCTTGGATATTTTAGGAGAGGTGGTGTGACCTGCGGAGCGCGCGCCTCTGCGCGAGGAGTCTCCGCCTAAGGAGGTTTTCGGGAATGAACAGAGCGTTGGCGGCGGGGCTTTTTCTCCTGGCGGGATTCGGGTTGCTCGTGACCCTGACGAAAAGACCCGAGCCCCCGAGGCATCCGCAGGTGCCCGTGACCGAGGATATGGCCCGGATCAACCAGGGGAAGAAGCTGTTCGCGCGCAACTGCCTGCGTTGCCACGGGCCCGAAGCGAAGGGTTCTCGAATCGGCCCGCCGCTCGTGCACAAGATTTACGAGCCCTCCCATCACGGGGACGCCGCTTTCTTCATGGCCGTCTCGCGCGGGGTGAAGAGCCACCACTGGAAGTTCGGCGACATGGCGCCCGTGCCGGGCGTGAAGCCCGAAGAAGTGGCCCTGATCGTCGGGTACGTGCGCTGGCTGCAGAGAAAGGCCGGAATCTTTTAGCAGGGGCGGGGGACGACATTCGATGAACGAGCAGGACGCATTGTTTGAGTTGCGGAGAGAACGCTTAAGACGCATGGTCGCCCTGTGCGGACGCGCGCACCCGTTCTACAAGCGCCGCTTCGCGGAGGCGAATATCATCCCCGATGCGGTCAAGGAACTGGACGACCTCCAGAAAATCCCCCTCACGAAAAAAGAGGACTTCATGGCGGCGCCCGAGGATTTCAGCCTCGACCCCGCCTGGCTGCCCGAGCTTCCCTTCGAGGAGCGCACGATGTGGAACGTGGCCTACACCACGGGCACCACGAGCGGGCGGCCCTCGCCCTTTTTCAACACCACGCACGACCAGTACCACATTATGCTCCAGGCGAAGGTGTGCAACGAGGTCGAGGGTCTGCGGGCAGGCGACGTCATCGCGAACCTCTATCCGCTCTCGCCCATGCCGCTGGGCGGGTTCCTCTGCTGCGTGCGCTCGGCGGAAATCATGGGGCTTCCCGTGGTGAGCGCGCTCACGGGCAGCCCGCATCCCGAATACCCCGTGCGGCGCTCGCTCGATGAGGCCGTCGACGTGGTGGCCGATTCGGGCGCCACCATCATCTGGGGGGTGCCGAGTTTCGTCCGCCGCTTCCTGAGGCGGGCGCGCGAGCGCGGCGCGAAGCTCCCCCGCGCGCGCATGGTGCTCACCACGGGGGAGGCGGTGAGCGACGCCCTGCGCGAGGAGTATATGGACCACCTGCGCCATTTCGGGGCGGATGACCCGCAGGTGCGGGTGCGCTACGCGGCGACGGAGATGCAGGGCGGCCTCGTGCAGTGCGCGAACGATGCCATGCCGCACAACGTGGTGCCCGAACTCTACCTGCTCGAGGTGGTGGACCCCGAATCCGGCGAGCGCGTGCCCGAAGGCGAGGAGGGGGCCATCGCCCTCACGCACCTACACCGCCGGGGCACGGTGTTCCTGCGCTACCTCATCGGCGACCTCATCGCGCTCAGGTGGGAGCCTTGCCCGCACTGCGGGCGGCTGGGCGAGCGGGTCGTGCGCCTGCCGAGGCGGACGGGCGATTTGCTCAAGGTGCGCGGCATGCTCATGAACCCCGATATCATCATCGACCTCCTGGCGAAAGAACGTGCGATAAGGGAGTTTCAGATCCGGGTCCGCAAGTCGGCGCCCGGGGATTCAGATTCGATGGATGAGATGATCATCCGCCTGGAAGCCGAGGATTCAGAGCGCGAGCGGCTCGTCGCCTCCTTGCCGGACAGGGTGCGCGGAGCGGTGATGATACGGCCGGCACTCGAATTCGTGGCGCCCGGCGTGATCCACGACCCGATGCGCGACGTGAAGGCCCGCCGCCTCGTCGATGAGCGGTGAGGGCGTCGTATCGGTCTATCTTGTCTCCAAAGTGATTGTGCCTTCTAAGTCGTTTCACCCTTTATCCCTGTAGTTCAATCATAGTAGATCTTACGGAGATGGTTTGTGTAGCAGCGGAGATTGAAAAAGTAAGTTTGTAAAGACGAGACAGAGATTAAGTAGCTCATCAGTTTATATCTTGTGAATTGTGCAGTGTATTACAATACACATTTGGTAGGTATTAGTGCTAAGGAGGATTCTTTGTAGTGAATAACCCGAAGGTTGGTGAATCTGAAGGCAAAGAACAGCTCAAGTTCATCAGAAAAGCAGTGGGTCCTCAGGATCCGCAGACAGGCAAATTTGTCATGCAGGTAGGCAAATATGTAGAAATACAGCTCGTGGAAATTCCGAAGGACGGGCAACAAGGGGGGAAGCTTAAACTTGTAAAGCTTTCGAATGATCTACTGCTTCAAGCCCACAAGGTTGGGGTCCCGATAGCTGGCGTAGCTGGCGTGCTTGGCTCAATGATTGAAATGAGAGGGATTTATCTGGATTCGGTGGGAGAGTTCTTCCAGCTATACGGCCGATTTGAGCAGATGCTTGGGCTCGCTGATGACTACAAACAATCGAAAATAGAACGTGAAATGCAGAATAGGTTAGGAGAAGACGTTACTCAACATTCCAAAGAATACATTAGATCAGGAAATAAGAGCCTAACACCCATTCCACTCTACGTCAGGAATGTGCTAGCGCACCAGGGAACGAATCCAGAGAATTCTCTAGGCGATGGAGACTTGCAGACGGCAATCCGGCTACTAAAAGACTGGCTTCGCATAAATTAAGAGGTCGATATGAGTGAGAAGTTAGGGAGTGCGACAGATGTATTCTTCACCTAGCTGCACGTCCCGATTAGACCCATAAAGGCGGATCCATCAGTCCGCCTGGAGTTCTTTGTCGAGTTGTTCCCTACAGTGCATTTTCTAGGTTGGATTTGTTCTACGTCCAGCCTAGACGCCGAGATACCGCATGCGGGTTTCCTGGTCTTCGAGGAGGTCGGCGGAGGCGCCTTCCCACTGGATGATGCCTTTTTCGATGAGATAGGCGCGCTTGGTGATGCTGAGCGCCATGCGGAAGTTCTGCTCCACGAGCAGGATGGCGATGCCTTTTTTCTGGATCTCGACCAGCACGTTCTCGATGGTCTCGACGTAGGCGGGCATCAGGCCCTCGGTGGGTTCGTCCACCATGATGAGCTTGGGCTCGGTGCCGAGGCCCCGCGCCATGGTGAGCATCTGCTGCTCGCCGCCGCTCAACTGGTTCCCCTTGTTGTTGATGCGCTCCTTGAGACGCGGGAAGAGGGAGAAAATCCAGTCGAGATGGGAGTCCAGGTCCTTCGCGCCGTCGATGGGAATGCGGCTGATCTTGAGGTTTTCATACACGGTGAGGTTGGTGAACACCTGGCGGTCCTCGGGGATCCATGAAATCCCCGCGAGCGAGACGGTGTGCGCCTCCGCCTCGGTGATGTCGGTTCCCTCCATGGTGATATTGCCGCTACTGGGCGTCAGCAGTCCCATGACGGTCTTCATGGTGGTGGATTTGCCCGCCCCGTTCCTGCCGAGGAAGGCCACCGCCTCGCCTTCGCCGACTTTCAGGCTCAGGTCGTGGAGCACGTGGCTCAAGCCGTAAAACGTGTTGATGGAATCTACTTCGAGCATTATTCCCTCAGATATACGCGCTGGACCTCTGCGTTCGCGCGGACTTCCTCCACCGTGCCCTCGGCGAGAAAGGCGCCGTTGTGCAGCACGGTGATCTTGTCCGAAATGCCCAGCACCACCTCCATGTCGTGCTCCACAAGCACGATGGTGAGTGGATCGGCCAGGCTCTTGATGAACTCGCCCGTCTGGATCGTCTCCTCGGGGCTCATGCCCGCAGTGGGCTCGTCGAGCAGGAGCAGCTTGGGGTCGGTGGCGAGCGCGATCCCGATTTCGAGATAGCGCTGCTCGCCGTGCGCGAGCGTGCCGGCGAGTTCGTCGCGCTTTTCCGTCAGGTTGATGCGCTCCAGTATCCCGTCCGATTTTTCGACCAACTCCTTGTGGCTCGGGACGGTCGACCACAGGTTGAACGTCATCTTGCGCGACTGCGCGGCGATGCGGATGTTCTCCAGCACGCTCAGCTTGGGGAAGATATTCGTTATCTGGTAGGTGCGGCCGATCCCCATGTGGGAGCGCTCATGGGCGGGCACTTCCGAGACGTCCGCTCCGTCGAAGATGACCTGGCCCGAGGTGGGGATCAGATCGCCCGCGATCATGTTGAAGAACGTCGTCTTGCCCGCGCCGTTGGGGCCGATGATGGAGCGCAGCTCGCCCGAATCGACCTCGTAGTCCACGCCGTCCACGGCGACGAGGGCGCCGAAGTGCTTGCTCAGGTTTTTCGTTTCCAGGATAGGCATTTTGTCTTTCCGTTATTCCGTGTCGGTTGCCGCCTCGTCCTCGGCATGTTTCGCCAGAACTTCTTCCACGGCTTTTCGATTCAACAATTTCTTCTCGCGGTATTCGAGCGTCATGTTGCGGATGGTGCCCAGGATGCCCGAGGGCACGAAGAGCACGATCAGCACGAAGATGCCGCCCACCCACGCTTCCCAGTACTGGAAGATGGCGAGGTACTTCACGAACTCAACGCTCATCAACTGCCGCAGGTACCAGTAGATGAACGAACCCACCGCCGGCCCCAGGAAGGTGCCCGCTCCTCCGAAAAGGGTGATGATGACGATCTGCCCCGAGGTGATGAAGTGGATGTTCTCGATCGGCACCGTCTCGCCGTAGATGATCGCCAGCGCGCCCGCGACCCCCGAGATGGCCCCGCTCATCGTGAACGCCATGAGCCGCACTTTCGCCACGTTGTAGCCGCAGATGCGCGCGCGGTTCTCGTTCTCGCGGACGGCTCTGAGCACGTGGCCGAACGGCGAACGCAGCACCTGCCAGATGGCGGCGATGAATACGACGCTCACGATGAAGACGAAGTAATAGGTGATGTTCGCGTCCATGATGCCCACGCGAAGGTTGATGGAGCCCAGCCGCATGTTCTCGAGACCCCCCAGCCCGTCCGTTCCGCCCGTGAGGTCGTCGAACGTCTGCGCGGAGTAGTAGAAGATCATGCTGATCGAGAGCGTGACCATCGCGAAGTACACGCCGCGCTTCGTGCTGCAAATGGTGCCGATGAGCCAGGCGACGAAAGTCGAGACGATGATGCAGGTGATGAGCGAGATTTCCAGGGCAGCACCTTGAAGGCGCTGACCATCCAGTCGGGGGCGTAGGTGCCGGGCTTGATCCAGGCGTGCATGATGCCCACGGTGTAGCCGCCCACGCCGAAGAAGGCGCAGTGGCCCAGGCTGAGCATCCCGGTGTTGCCGAGCAGGATGTTGAAGGCGATGCCGAAGAGCGTGTAGATGAGAATCTGGATCATCAGCGGCGTGCTCGGCACGAAGCCGCGGAACTCCGCGACGATCTCGGCGGTTTCCTCCCAGTCGTTGTCCTCGAGCCAGATGATGGATTCGTTCAGGGCGTCGAACAGGAACGGGTATACCACCAGTATGGCGGCGAGTATCAGGATGCCGTAGTTGTCGAAGACTTCCGAGAGCCACGCCCAGAATTCCCTGGGTGTGAATCGGTTTTTTGGAGCAGCTGAGTCCACTTTAGAAATCTCTCCCGAGACGCAAAGGTACCTTAATCAAAAGCGCCTTCCTGGCCGAACAACCCTCTTGGTCTCAAGAGCAGGATCACCGCCATCACGATGAAGAGCAGGATGTCGGACGCTTTTTCCCAGAAATCGGGGCCGATCACGGTGCCCGTCCAGTTCTGAACCACGTATTGGGTTCTGCCCACCAGGGGCGTGAGCGCCCATAGCTGGCCGAGGATCAGCCCGCCTATCACGGGGCCGATGAAACTCCCCATGCCGCCCACGACGACCACGATGAAGGTCTGCACCAGGATGAGTTCGCCCATCGTGGCGTCCACCGCGAACAGGGGCGCTATCATGACGCCGGAGAATCCGGCCAGGGCGATGCCCAGTCCGAACGTGAGTCGCCAGATGCGCGACACGTTGATGCCCAGCACCTTCACCATCGTGTTGTTGTTGGTTCCCGCGCGGATCATCATGCCCAGGTTCGTCTTGTAGATGAGCACCCAGAGGAGGGCGACGAGAATCGCCGCGGTGATGATGGTGAAGCTCCTGTAGGCCGTGATGTCGAGCGTACCCGTCTTGAAGAGCGAGAACTGGAACATCGGCGGGATGTTGAAGGGCTTTCCCGGCCTGCCCCAGATGAGGCGCACGAAGTCCGGCAGGAAGATGGACATGCCGAACATGATCAGCACGCCCGAGAAGCGCTCGTTCTCCGTATTGTATATTCTGCTGATGACGTATCGCTCAAAAACCATCCCGAGGGCGAACATGACGACGGGCACCATGGCGAGGGCCACGATGAAGCCCGCGTTCGGCCCGAGAAAGGGAGAGAATACGAGGTCCGAAACCGTGAAGCCCACGTACGCGCCCAGCATGTAGAAGGCGCCGTGCCCGAAATTGATGATGCCCATCAGCCCGAATATGATCGAAAGACCCAGGGCCAGCAGAACCCAGAAGGAGCCCTGCACCAGCCCCAGGAACAGGTGCTGGACGAACTCCGAGAACTCCACACCACCAGTTGCCAAAACACGCTCCTTGAGAACGGGGAAGTCGCAAGAGTGCAATGTCTAGGATGAAACGCCGCCTTTGTCAAACGCCGTGAGGAAAAGCCGGGGCGGCTGAAATCCAGCCGCCCCGGTCAGCGTCCGATGGTGCCTCGATGCGCCGTTTCTTAGGCCCTTCTCTCGCTGGCGGGTTCTTTCAGGCCTTTCGCCTCGCAGGAGACGGTGTTGCCCTCGCCGCTCGAGGAGCCGATGACCTCGATGTGATCGAATTTATCCTTCATCTCGGCCTTGGATTTGCCGCGCATCACGAACACTTCCGAGATGCAGACGTGGTCGCAGGGGCGAATCTCGCACACGCCCTTGCTGTACTGGAACTTCTTGCCTTCGAGCACCTTCGCGAGCTTGAAGTGGTCGCGGCGCTTGTAGAGCTTGGTCTCTTTCGCCGTGTCCAGAATTAGCCGCGTGAGGTCGTGGGCGAGCATTCCGTAGCTCGAGCACGGCCGTTTGCGGCGCGCCAGAAACTTGTCGTTCAGCGTTTTGGCGGCCGGATACTTGCTCGCGAGAGAGGGGTGCCACATCATCGCCGCGTTGAAGCCGTCATAGGAGCCGAGTCCGGCGGCCTCGGGCATGGTGATCTCGGTGGCGCCGAGAACGATCTTCACCTTCTTGTCGAGGCCGGCTTCGCGCGCCTGCTTGACGAAGGCGACTTGGCGCTGTCCCCAGTTGAGCGCGTAGACGACGTCGGGCTTCTCCTTCAAAATTCTCGGGAACGTCGCCGAATAGTCCATCGAGGTCGGGAAGGGCACCCACGATACGGAGCTGTTCGCGTTCCAGGTGAGGTTGAAGTCCTTCGTCAGCTTCTCGAAGGCGGGGATGAACATCTTGGGCCAGATGTAGTCGTCGAACACGCAGTGGATTTTCTTGCCCAGGTTGTTCTTAGCGATATAGGTGAGCGAACTGGCGCAAAGCTGATACGGCGTGGTGTTCGCCGTGAAGAACAGGGGCGACATCTTCTTCGCGTTCCCCGGGGTGGACATGATGTGCTGGGGATAGTTCGCATAGATGATCTTGCGCTTGCGGGAGAACTCGTTCAGGCGCACTTCTTCGGGGCCGACCATGGAGCCCGCGAGGAAGTCGATCCTGTGGTTGTCGATCAGGTCGAGCGCGTGCGTGGTGGTCTGATCCCATTTGAACTGGTCGTCGCGGAAGAGCAGTTTGACTTCGCGTCCGTCCACGCCGCCTTCCTTGTTGACGTCCTCGATGGCGATCTTGACGCCTTCCACCTGGTCGAACGCCTCGGTGGAGTAGGGGCCCGTCGTCGGGTGGATGGAACCCCACTTGATCGGCCGGGCGCCGAGTCCCTCTCTCAGGAAGGGGGGCGCGGTCTGCGCGGCCACGATGCCGCCGATGAGGCCTGCGCCTTTCAGGAATTTTCTTCTGTCCAAACGACTCATGGATTTCTCCTCCTTGTGGTGATGAATGACATGAGGACGTTGCGAATCATGCTGCCAATGCCCCTTTGAAATGGTTTCGATGGAAAAATCATAGAATCTCGCTATGGCGATGTCAACAACTCAAAAACGGGGGATTTCCTCGTTTACTGTTTCGACAATTTCATGGGTGAACCGGTGCGTCGGGACGCATTCTTTTGACATTCAAGGGCGCGTGTGTCTCTTATGCCCGAATCTTTCGGTAGGTTGTTTCCCTGCAGTACGGCTTTCACGAGCAATCATCATTCGAGGAGTATGAAAATGTTCAAGAAGATTCATCATGTGGGCCTCATCACGGACGACATGGAGCGCACTGTGAGGATGTTCCAGGAAAAACTCGGCTGCGAGCCGAACCGCGTGCAGGTGGCCGACACCGGCTGGGCGCACGCCACGTTCCTGAGGATGGGCGACGTGGAAATCGAGATCATGCAGCCCTACGACCCGGAGAACCTCTACACGAAGATGCTCGATCGAAACGGCGGTCCCTGCCTCTCGCACATCGCGCTCTCCACACCGGATACGGGAGCGGCGGGCAGGCATTTCACGGATAGCGGCGTGAAGTTCCTGGACGGCTTCGGCCCGGGCACCTACACCCCCCGGGGGTATGAAATCCTCTTTCTCCACCCCGATGAAACCGAGGGCATCGTGATACAGGTGGCCTCCGACGTCCCCGCAAAAGATATGGGGTATTGAGACTATACGGCGAGACTGAACAGGCGCTTCACGCGCTTCTCTGCTTTAGTGGGCTGTTGAAAAAGTCCCCGTCGGGGGACATTGCCTTTAGAGGGAAGGGCGCTTTCGCGCGAACCCCCTACCCCCCCTTGTCAGGGGGGTAAAAAAAGGCGATACGCTCCGCCGGGCTGAGGGGGCTTTGCTTTTTCTTGCCCCCCTGACAAGGGGGGGTAGGGGGGGGTGACGTTATGGGATTTCGCTTTCAGGAGGGGTGCCATTACCTTCTCAGGAGCTTTTTCAACAACCCCTTTCGGGGAAGGACAGGCTTATCGGGGAAGGTGCGTGACTAAGGGAGGATGACGCTTCGCCCTCACGCGCCGAGGTAGTATTTCTTCACGAGTTCGTGGCCGGCGAGGGCTTCGGTGTCCTCGCCCGCGAAGGCGATCTCCCCGTGGACGATGATGTAGCCCCTGTCCGCTATCTTGACCGCCTGGTTGAAGTTCTGCTCGGCCATGAGAACGGTGAGCTGGTATTCTTCTTTCAGTTCGCGGATCTTGGCGATCACCCGGCTCACGAGGATGGGCGCCAGGCCCACGGAGGGCTCATCCACCAGGAGCACCTTGGGCGCGGACATGAGCGCGCGGGCCACGGCCAGCATCTGCTGTTCACCCCCGCTCATGCTGCCCGCGAGCTGGTTCTTGCGCTCGGCGAGCACCGGGAACGCCTCGAAGGAGAAGGCGAGGTTGCGGTCGATGCCGCGGCGGGCTTCTTCGCGGTAGGCGCCCAGGAGGAGGTTTTCCTCCACCGTGAGGCGCGGGAACAGGCGCCGGCCCTCGGGCACGAGCGCCACGCCGAGGTTCACGATTTCCTCGGGATTCCTGCCCGTCAGGCTGATGCGCTCGCCGTCGGCTTCGAGATAAATCTCGCCCTCATCGGGCTGGATGATCCCCATGATGCACTTGATGAGCGTGCTCTTGCCGTTGCCGTTGGTGCCCAGGAGCACCACGGTTTCCCCGTCGTTCACCTCGATGGAGACCCCGTGCAGGACGCGCACGGCCCCGTAGCCCGCGGATACGTTGTCGACGACGATGCTATGCGCCAAGGTAGGCCCTTTCCACGTCCTTGTTGTTGACGATCTCATCGGGCGTCCCCTCGGCGATCTTCTCGCCTGCGTCGAGGACGACGATGCGCTCCGAGAAGTTCATGACCGCCCGCATGATGTGCTCGATCATGATGACGGTGAGGCCCTCTTCGTTCAGGCGCACGAGAATTTCGAGAATGTCGTCCACCTCGGTGTTGGAGAGACCTGCCATGGCCTCGTCCGATATGAGGAGCTTCGGCTTGGCCGCCATCGCGCGGGCGAGTTCGAGCTTTCGCAGTTCGATCTGCGTGAGCCCCCCGGTCCGCACGTCTGCTTTGTCCGCCATGCTCATGAGTTCGAGTATCTCCATCGCCTCGCCGCGAAGCTCCACCCCGTGGGAGTGCTGGTGGGCGGCGTATTCAAGCGGGATGCAGAGGTTCTCGATCACCGTCATGCTGACGAAGGGCTTGGGAATCTGGAAGCTGCGCGAGATGCCGAGGCGCGTTCGCTGGTAGGCGGGAATCCTGGTGATGTCCTGTCCTGCGAAGACGATGTTTCCCTCGTCGTTGGCCAAAGCGCCCGAGATGCAGTTGATCATCGTCGTCTTGCCCGAGCCGTTGGGGCCGATGAGGCCGAAACGCTCGTTTTCCTTCACGTGCAGATCCACGCGGGTGAGCGCGCTGAATCCGCCGAAGCGCTTCGTGACGCCGTGCACGTCGAGGAGGTTTTCGCTCATTACGCCGTCCTCCCCGCGATGCGCGCGCGAATCTTGCCGAACAGGCCCACGAGGCCGTCGGGCGCGAACACCACGAAGCCCACGAGCAGGCTGCCCACGATGAGCAGGTTCATTTCCGAAGAGAGGGTGACGGTGGCTATCTGCTGGGCCGTGCCCACGAGAACAGCGCCGACCAGCGGGCCCAGCCAGGTAGTGGTTCCGCCGATCATGGGCATGGCCAGGCTGTTCACGGCGTAGTCGAGGTGAAACGCCGAAGTGGGTTCGATGTAGACGACGAAATAGGAAAACGGCGCGCCCGCGACTCCCATCAGCGCGCCGCTCACCGTGGTGGCGAACAGCTTGAGCTTGAGGATGGGCACGCCCATGCACTCGGCCGCTTCTTCGTTGTCGCGGATGGCGGCCATTCCCCGCCCGACCCAGGATTTCTCGATGAGCCAGGCGACGGCCACGGAGACCACGGCGAGCGCCGCCATGACGAAGAAGAGGAACTCGTCGTAGTTCGAGAACATCGGCACGCTCCTGGGCTTCAGGATGGCCGTGCCCGCGCCCCCGCCCACATAGCTCCAGTTCGAGATGATCATCTGGAGCACGACGGCCAGCGCCAGCGTGGCGATGGAGAAGAACACGCCCTTGAGCCTCAGGGTCAGGTAGCCGATGCCGAGTCCCAGAAGGCCCGAGACGAGGCCGCCCATGACGAGCAGCACGTAGAGGGGCGGCTTCCAGGTCTTGATGAGCGCCACGGCGGTATAGGCGCCCATGGCGAAGAACGCCGCCGTGCCGAAGTTCACGTAGCCGGTGTAGCCGCCCAGGATGTTCCACGCGGTGGCCAGGACGACGTACTGCAACACGACGTAGGCCGCCTTGTAATAGAAGCGGTTTTCCATCTGGGTCGTGATGAGGAAAGAACCGACGATCAGTACGGCGGCCACGATGAGGAAGAGCTTCCTTTCCTTGCTCAAGGAGCTACCTCCCGAACAGGCCGGACGGCCGGACCGCCAGGCAGATAAGCAGAATGCCGAACGAGACGGCCAGCGCCCACGAGGGGCCGAAGAATGAAGAGGTGAAGCTCTCCGCGACGCCCAGGATGAGCCCGCCCACGAGCGTGCCCGTCATACTGCCGAGCCCGCCGAGCACGGTGACCGCGAACACGCGGCCGATGTATTCGCGCCCGATGGTCGGCTCGACCGGACCGATGATGATGAGCAGGGAGCCTGCGATCACGGCGGTGGCGATGCCGATGCCGAAGGCGACCGTCTTGATGCGGATGGGGTCCACCCCCATGAGCTGGACGGCGAGGCTGTCCTGCGCCACGCCCATGATGGCGCGGCCGAAAAAGGTTTTTGTGAGAAACAGGTACAGGACGGCGGCGAGTATTCCCCCCACGAGGAAGGGCACGAACAGCCGGTAGGCGATTCCGACCGAGCCGATGGATGTGGACTTGCCGATGTAGAAGGCGCGGACGAGGCGGTAGTCCACCCCGTAGGTGATGATGAGAATGACCTCGATGAGGAAAAAGAGTCCGAAGAAGAACACCAGTCCGCGCAGGGATTCCGCTCCCGTTTTTTCAAAGCAGTTGTAGTAGATTCGATATACCGCGACGCCCAGAAAATAGGAGGGAACCGCGAAGACGAGGCCCGCGAGTATCGGGTCGAACCCGAAGTGCTCGTTCACATAGAAGGTAAGATAGGAGCCGAAAATGATGAAGGCCGGATGAGCGATGTTCACGACGTCCAGCAGGCCGAAGGAGAGCGAAAGTCCGGCGCTCATCGCGGCATAGAAGCCTCCCAGCAGGAGGCCCGCGACGAGCGCGTTCAACAAGAATTCGATGCTGAGCATGGATGCTCTCCTCCCGCGAGCCGGACGCGGACCGGGGGGCCGTTTCCCCCCGGTCGCAGCATTATGTCCGGTTCGTTACTTGCCCTTCGCGTATGGGTAGATGAAGTTTCCGGACTTGAACTCCTCGGGATACACCACCACCATCTTTCCTGCTTTGCTGAACTCGCTCATCTTGTTGCTCTCGATGTTCTGCAGTTGAACCTGGAACGTCCGGGAAGTCGCCCATTCGCCGTTCTTGCCGAACTTCACGTCTCCGACCACGGTCGAATGGGTGTTGTTGCGGATGTAGGCGCCGATCTTCGCCTGATCGAAGCTCTTGGTGGCCTCGATCGCATTTCCGAGCAACTGAACGTAGGCGTAGGCGAACGGCGGCAGGTAGTAGCCCAGCGGGTCGAGTTTCTGCTTGGGCGCTTCTTTCTGGTATTTCGCCAGGAATGCCTCGATGCCGGGGAACTTCAGGGTCTTCTCCGGCGCCCAGAACCAGTAGTCCGTGATGCCGTTCAGCAGTTTGCCGAGGTTCATCTGGATGGCGGTGTACTGAAGGCCCACCATGCCGCCGCCGAAGAGCTTGGGTTCCAGTTTGATCTCATGTGCGGCCTTCACGATGCCCACCGATCCGCCCGGGTAGGAGCCCACGTAGAAGAGATCCGGGTTCGCTGCCTTGACCGCGCGCAGAATCGGCGTGAAGTCGGTCGTGCCGGGGAAGGGGTAGCGCTTGTCGTAGACTATCTTGAAGCCGAATTTCTTCGCGTTCCGGCGGGCGCCGGCCACGGCGTTGCGAGCGAATTCCGCATCCGCGGAGAGCAGCGCTATCGTCTTTGGACGGGGCTTTTGCTTCGCGGCGAGTTCGAAGAAGCCGCGCGACCAGTCCACAATCGGGTCGGGACCGGCCGGCATGATCTGAAAGTAGTTGTTGTATTTGAACTTCGCGTTCGCGTCCAGGCCGAACAGGCCCATGAACACCATGCCGCGCTCCATCGCGATGGGCAGGGCGGGAACGATGAGGTTCGTCCCGTAGCCCGATACGATGAAGTCCACCTTGTCCACGTCGAGCAGCTTGGCGTAGATGCCCGGTACGTTGGCCGGCTTGGTCTGATCATCGTAATAGACCAGCTTGACCTTGCGGCCGAGCAGTCCGCCCTTGGCGTTTACGTCGTCGCGCCAGATCTGCATGGCCAGAAGCGCCGCCTTGCCCGCGGGGCCGAGCGGTCCGGTGAGCGCCATGCTGAAGCCTATCTTCACTTCCTTGGCCGCCTGCGCCATAGGCGTGAAGGCGATGCTCACTGCGAGGAGCAGCGCAAACCCGAGAATAACGTGCCTGATTATCCTGCCCATTTTTTTCTCCCTCTCGATTTCAACTGTAGAGTTTGTCGTTTCGAGACGCCACGCCGCACGAGGTGCGGCAACAAATTCACACTTCCATTTCATTGATTCGGCGGCGAAATTTACCACAAAACAACCCGCTTCACAATAACTCCATAATAAATAAAGGATTTCAGGGAGAGAGTACGGGTGAAGGGGAGCATCTCTTTCGAGCAGGTGCGACGGATCAACCTGGGAGGACCAGCGCATCACTGAACGGTGAAATCCCTGGGAAAGTACGTCTAATGTTGACTTGTCGCCTTACGCCTTCACCTTCTCGTTGGACAGATGCGCGATGGCGGAGGCGAGGATTTCCGCACCCTTCACCATGTCGTCAAAGTGCGTGAACTCCTCGGGCGTGTGCGAGAGACCTCCCACCGAGGGGATGAACACCATGCCCATCGGGCAAATCTCCGCCATGCGGCAGGCGTCGTGCACCCCGCCGCTCGACAGCGTGAGCGCGGCGTGGCCGGTTTCTTGAGAAGCGCGCCGGAGCGCCTTTTGGATGTTGCCCGACGCGGGGCAGACGGCCAGCTTCCTCACGTCGTCCAGACGGCCCTTTACGCCGCGTTCCTTCTCGATGGCGGAGAGGGTCTTTTCCATTCGCCCGAGGATGCGCTCCATCACCGCCTGGCTTCTGCTTCTGAGATCAAAGGAGAGTCTCGCGCCTCCGGGTACGATGGACACCCATCCCGGGAGCGCCTCCATCTCCCCAAAAGTGATCGTGACGCGCTGGGAGTCGGGCGCGCGGTTCACGAGGTTTTCCATGCGCACCATGAAGTCCGCCGCCGCGATGCCGGCGTCCTTGCGGTAGGGCATGGGCTGTCCGCCCGAGTGCGCCGTGACGCCCGTGAAATGAACCTCGCCTCTTGTGTATCCTACCACCCTGTCCACGATGCCGATGGGGACTTCGGCCGATTCGAGCACGGGGCCCTGTTCGATGTGAAGCTCGAGAAATGCCTTGAGCGAGTCCTCCTTGATACGGCACGAGCGGACGCGCGCAGGACTCCCGTCCACCGCCTCGATGGCCTGATAGAGCGATTTTCCGCTGGGCGGATGCACCGTGTTCTTCAAGTCCTTCACGCCCACGACGCCCGTGGCGACGCTGCTGCCGAACACCGTCATCCCGCATGCGGATTCCTCCCCCACGAAGGCCACTATCTCGATGGGGTGATCGTGGGCGAGCCCCGTCTCCTCGATGCGGCGGAACGCTTCCAAAGCGGTGAGAACGCCCGCGGGCCCGTCGAACCGTCCGCCCGGGCTTTGGGAATCGAGGTGGGAGCCCGCCATCACGGCGGGAAGCCCGCGCACGCGGCCCTCTTTTCTTCCGTAGAGGTTGCCCACGGCGTCGACGCGCGTCTTGAGGCCCGCCGCCTTCATCCAGCCCTCGGCGAGGTCGCGCACCTCATTGTAGACCGGTGTGAAGGCCACGCGGTCGAGGCCCGTTTTTCCGTATTTGCCGATCTTCGCCTGGGCGTTGAACTCACGCCTCATGCGGGCGCGGTTCGCGCGAAGAGGGAACGTGTCTTTCGAGGGCATCAAACGGCCTCCTTATGGTTCAGGTATGGTCTAGAACAGATCCTTGGGCACGGGCACTTCCTCGTAGTCCTCGGGCCTGAGAGGGTTTTCCGACACAATCTCCAGCATCCCGAAATAGTGATAGGTTTGCCGCAGATGCTGAAAGGCGTGCCCCAGGGAGAGGATCATCAGTTCATGTACGGTGATGGGCCCCATATAGCTCGACACTTTCTTGGCGAGCGCCTCGCCGCCGTCTGTGAGGAATTCGGTGAGCCTGGCCTGGATTTCATCCCCATAGGCGCAAATGTCTTCGGTGGTATCGTAATCGTCCGCCATGGTTTCATACCGGCGCACCATCTCCTCGGTGTATTCGCCCGATGCGTGGGCCTGCATCACCAGGTCCGGACGCTCGAAGCTGTGCCAGGTGAGCTGGCGAAGCGAGCGGGGCCTGCCGGGGGATATCCAGTCGAGGGTTTCGTGCGGAATCTGGCGGACCACGCGGCGCAGGGCGTCGAATACCATCTCGAAGTAGTGGAGCATCTTTTCGGACGAGAGGGGGCCTGCGCCTTCCCCTTCGATGCCGAAGGCCTGGCGAAGCGCATCCACGTCATAGCCCACCACCACGTTCTCTCCGCGTACGGCGACGGGCAGGGACTTGATGCCGAGTGCTTTCAATTCCGCCTGCGCCTCGGCGTCGTTCGTACAGTCCCGGTTGACGACTTCCAGACCACTGGACGAGAGAAACTCTCTCGTAAGGGCGCAGGTGTATCACCCGTGCCGCGTGTAGACCTTGACAGCTTCCATCGCTTTTCTCCCGAGTGAACGCGAAAGTGATTTTTGTATATTGGATGGAGCATATCAAAACGATCTCGATGAGAAAAACTGCCCCGCGCGCTTTGGCGAAAAAGCCCGCGTGTTTTACTATCCCGAGGGCGCGACGCGCCTGGATTGACGTTTTTGACCCTGAACGGGGAGACCCCGATGTCCAAATGGTTCGTGAAGGGCGATGTGGACGGCTTCTTCGGCCTGTGGATGGACAACCTCATCAACCTTCTTCTCATCGTGAGTTTCTTGAAAGGGCTGCTGGGTTTTCCCGATTCGCTCATCTTCGGGCGCGTGTTGCCCGCCGCGGCGCTGAGCCTTCTGGGCGGAAATCTTTTCTACACCTGGCAGGCGCGGCGGCTGGCCGCGCGCGAGGGCCGCGACGACGTGACCGCCATGCCTTACGGCCTGAACACGGTGACGCTTTTCGCATTTATCTTCTTCGTCATGCTGCCGGTGAAACTCAAGACCGGAAGCGCCGAGGCGGCCTGGAAGGCAGGTATGGCGGCCTGTTTCGTGAGCGGGGTGATCGAGACCGTCGGTGCGCTGGCGGGCGGGTGGATCAGGCGGGTCGCGCCGAGGGCCGCCCTGCTCTCCGCACTGGGAGGCATCGCGCTCACGTTCATCGCCATGGATTTCGCGTTCAGAATCTGGGAGAATCCGCTCCTCTCCATGATCCCGCTGGGAATCATCCTGATCCATTATTTCGGCGGATTCCGGTTCCCCTTCGGTGTGCCCGGCGGCCTCGTGGCGGTGGCTGTGGGAGTGGTGCTCTCCGCCGTCATCAGAGGATTTCCGGGCGGTATCCCCGCGCCTGTGGGCCTTGCGCTCCCATCCTTCGCCTTCGGTCCTTTGTCAGACGCTCTCTTCGGCCCGCTGGCCTGGGATTACCTCGCGGTTTCCATCCCCATGGGCCTGATGACGCTTGTCGGCAGCCTGATGTGCCTCGAAAGCGCGGCTGCGGGCGGAGACAGTTTCGATACGGGCAGTTCCCTGGCGGTGAACGGCGCGGGATCGCTTCTCGCGGCGTGTCTGGGCAGTTGTTTTCCCACGACCATATATATCGGACACCCTGCCTGGAAGGCAGTCGGGGCGCGCTCCGGCTATAGCGCCATGAACGGGGTCGTGATGACGATCCTTTGCCTCACCGGATCGATAGCGGCGCTCTCGAAGATCATTCCGGGCGAAGCGCTCTTCGCCCTCATGCTCTGGATCGGGGTGATGATGCTCACCCAGGCCTTCCAGGCCGTACCGAAGAACCACGGGCCGGCCGTGGCCATCGGGTTGATACCCGCCATCGCCGCGTGGGGTCTGCTGATGGTGGAATCCTCCTTAAGGGGAGCGGGAACGAACTTGTGGAAAGTAGGGCAGGATGCGTTCGCCAAGGCGGGATTCCACCTCGTCGGGATGGTCACCCTGGAGCGCGGTTTTCTTTTCACGTCCATCATCATGACTGCCATCGTGGCCAAGCTTGTGGACAAGGAGCCGAAACAGGCGGGAGGATGGGCGCTGACCGGCGCGGTATTGAGCTGGTTCGGGGTCATCCACGCCTGGCGAATCACGCCCGGCGGCGTCGTCAGCTTCTTCGGCTGGGGGGCGGCGCCCGGCATAGCTGCCGGCTATTTGCTCATGGCGCTCCTGTTCTTCTCGTTCGGGCTGAAACCCCTGGAAAAGGAAACATCTTGAGCGGACTGATCCGCGTTCGTTGCGGAAGAGACGCATTTCGCCGTCTGGAGAGGATATGAACATGCAAAAAGAATCGGTGTTTGATTTGGTATCCATCGGGGGAGGGGTCGGTGGCCTGGTGGCCTCAGTGGGCGCTGCGCAACTGGGCGCCAAGGCAGCACTCGTGGAGAAGGCGAAACTCGGCGGCGATTGCCTGAACTATGGATGCGTGCCGTCTAAGGGCCTGATCCGCTCGGCGAGGCTGGCCGCGCAGGCGCGCTCGATGCCCGAGTTCGGGATTGACGTAAGCGATGTGCGGGTCGATTTTCCCCGCGTTATGAAGCGGATGAAGGCGGCCCAGGCCCACATCGGCGAGCACGATGCGCCCGAGCGCTTCGAGGGCATGGGCATCGAAGTGATATTCGGCGATGGGGCCTTTACCGGCCCCGATACGTTTCAGGTAGGGGACAGGACGCTGCGGGCCAAGCGGTTCTTGCTGTCCATGGGGAGTTCTCCCTTCGTGCCGCCCATCGCCGGTCTCGATAGCGTGCCCTATCTCACGAACGAAACAGTTTTCGATTTGGAGGAATTGCCGAGACGCCTAGTGGTGCTGGGAGCGGGACCCATCGGCCTGGAACTATCCCAGGCGTTTCAGCAACTCGGCGCCGAGGTGGAAGTGCTGCAAAGCGCGCCGAAGCTCCTGCCGAGACTCGATAAGGAGATGGCCGAGATTCTTGCCGATTCCCTGGCGAAATCCGGCCTCAAGCTACACTTCAACGTGAACACGCAAAAGGTCGAGAAACGCGGCGAGGAGATTTTCCTGGAGGCCGATACGCCGTCGGGAAAACGAGAATGGGCTTGCGATCAGCTCCTCATCGCTACCGGCCGATCGCCCAACGTGGGCGGGATGGACCTCGAAAAGGCGGGCGTGAAGCACACGCCGCGCGGCGTGGAGACGGACGAGTATCTCCAGACTTCGAATCCGCGCATCTTCGCCGCCGGCGACATCCGGGGTCAATATCTCTTCACCCATATGGCGGAATATGAGGCGGGCGTTGCGCTCAGGAACATGCTCTTCAGCGCGCCTTTCGGGATTCCGCTCCCGTTTCTCAAGAAGAAAACGAACTATGACGCCGTGCCGTGGACGATCTACACCACGCCCGAGGCGGCGCACGTCGGCTTGAGCGAAGCTGACGCCGAAGCGGCTTTGGGGGCGAATCGCATCCAGGTGCTCCGCTTCCCGATGAGCCGCGTGGACCGCGCCGTTTTGGATGGAGAGACGGAGGGTATTTGCAAGGTGGTGTGCGACGAGAAGGGCAGGCTCGTGGGGGCTGATTTGGTCGGGCCTGCGGCGGGAGAGATATTGCACGAGTTCGTGTTGGCCGTCCGCAAAAAGATGCACGTCAAAGAGGTGGTGGATACGGTTCACGTCTACCCCACCCTGGCGCAGGTGAACAAAAGGGTGGCGGGCCGGTTTTATGCCAAAAAACTCTTCACGCCGGCCTTCAGGAAGAAGATGCAGCGCCTTTTCGGGCTCACGGGGAGCATCGAGGTGACCGACCCCGCCGACCTGAACGGTCACGGCGCGGAGGAATAGGGCAAGCTATACGCCGAAATCCTTGATTTTTGGTTCATCCAGGCCCAGGGCGTGGCCGATTTCATGCAGCAGCAGATCGCCTATCTTCGCTCTGTAACGCTTCGGGTCTCGCTTGCATTCGCTTTTGACGACCGATGCGTACAGTTCTATCGCGTTCAGACGGGGAATCCACACGGCCACGGGATAGCATCCTACGGCGCGTACGATTTCCGGCGGCGGGAGCGCCAGCAGCCGGACGGGTATGCCCCGGGCTTCGATTTCCCGCGCCATTTGCGGATGAATATCTTCCTTGATGACGTCGTCAAGGATATGTTCCATCAGAAGAACCTCTTCTTCCGATACTTCCGGAAAGAAAGACTCCATGAATTCGACGAGCGCCGCTTCATCCTCGGGGATATCGGGTTCTTTGGGAGGGAAGAGAGCGTTTCTGTATTCAGAGAGTTTGGCGCTTCCCGTGACGGCGAAGAAGATGATCGCTCCCAGCGCGATGACGCCCGCAAACCAGGCCAAACCGATGAGGGGTTTGATGTAGGGTTTCCACCACCAGTATTGCAGAAAATTCCAATCACCCAGGAGATTCGCCATTGAAAAGACATCCCAAAGATGAATCGGGGAGAACCGCGAGCCTCTCGTAATGACCCAGGAGGTTTCGCTGGATGATGGTGGGGCCGCTCAACCCGGGAGGTTCATGGGGATGGATTTCCCCGTCTTCGAGAGAGTCGCTCAACCTTCGAGGCTCATGAGCATGGGTTCTTCCAGCGCGTCGGCCACCCATCTCAGAAACTTGACGCCATCCGCCCCGTCGATGATGCGGTGGTCGTAGGAAACCATGAGCGGGAGCATCAGGCGCGGTTCGAATGCTTCTGCGTCTTTCGCCCAAACCGGCTCCATGCGCGCGCGGGAGACGCCGAGGATGGCGACTTCGGGCCAGTTCACTATCGGGGTGAAATACGTGCCGCCGAAGCCGCCGAGGTTGGTGATGGTCATGGAGCCGCCCTGCATGTCGTCGGGTGCGAGTCTTCGGGAGCGGGCGCGTTCTGCAACTTCGCCCAGTTCCACCGATAGTTCGATGATGTTTTTCTTGTCCGCATCGCGAATTACCGGTACGAGCAAACCGTTTTCGGTATCTACGGCAACACCTACATGTATGTAGTTTTTGTAGACGATCTCTTCGGCCGCCGTGTCTACGCTCGCGTTGAATTGCGGGAAGACTTTGAGAGCCGAAGCGATGACTTTAATGAGGATGGCGGTGATGGTGAGTTTGCCGCCGGCGGTCTCCGCTTTTGGAGTGAATTTTCTTCTCAAGTCATCGAGTTCGGAAATATCGGCTTTTTCGCACTGCGTCACATGGGGGACGCTCGTCCATGCGCGCGTGAGATTCACGGACGTCGCGCGCCGGATTCCCGTCATCGGTTCGCGCTTGATCTTCCCCCAGCGGGCGAGGTCCGGCAGTTGAACGGGGGCGCTCATCTGCGCCGGGGCAGGCGCATCCGGCAAGGCGGCGCCCCCTTGCGCCGCCACGAATTGCCTGACGTCTTGCGCGGATATTCTGCCTCCAATCCCGCTGCCCGGCACATCGCTTATGTCGATGCCCGCCTCACGGGCGATTCTGCGTACCGAGGGCGCCGCGGGCGCGGGCGCTTTTTTGCTCTTTGGCGCAGGCGTTTCAGAAGTCTCCGGTGCAGGGGTCCCGGTGGGTTCCAGAGAAAGTCCGGCAGGCACGGATTCCGTCGCGGCGGCATCTTCACCCGTCGTCTCGAAAAGCGACGCGGGTTCGTCCGCCGGTATGGGCCGGGTTTCTTCCGGGTCCACCCGTTCTTTGGCGCCTGAGGTAATTTCCTCAAAATTCTCTTCGTCCAGAGTGGGCGCCGCAATCTCGCTGCTCTCTTCGATGACGAGAATCGTTCCCCCGACTTCGGCGTCGTCGCCGGGTTTGAGATGGATTTCCGTTATCTTGCCCTCGACCGATGAGGGGACTTCGATGAGCGCCTTGTCGGTCTCGACTTCGATGACCGACTGATCCACTGCCACGGTGTCTCCCACGTTGACTAAAACGGCAACTACTTTTCCGGATGTGATGTTCTCCCCGAGTTCGGGGAGTCTGAGTTCGATGGTCATGGAACTCCCTCGGGATTTGTATCAGGACATCATCGGGTTGGTTTTTTCGGGGTCGATATCCAGGTCTTTCATCGCTTTGTTCACGAGTTCGGGGTATATCTTCTTGTCTCGCGCAAGGCCGTACAAAGTGGCGAGCACGATGTAGCGCGCATCGATTTCAAAGAAATCTCTCAAGGATTCCCTCGATTCGCTTCGCCCGAACCCCTCGGTTCCCAGCGAAATCATGGGTTTGGGCACCCATTTCGAAATCGAATCGGGTGTGGCCTTCACATAGTCCGAGGCCGCCACGCAAACGCCGGGTGCGCGCGCGAGGCATTGCGTCACGTATGGAGTTTTCGGTGCGCTGTCCGGATGCAGCATGTTCCATCGCTCGACTTCCAGGGCGTCTCGCCTGAGTTCCTTGTAGCTCGTGACGCTCCAGACGTCCGCTGCAATCGAATATCGTTTCTCCAGCATTTCCTGCGCACGGAGCACCTCGTTCATGATGGTGCCGCTGCCCAACAATTGCGCTTTGATACCCGAGTCCGCCTCCGAGCGCTTGAAGAGATACATGCCCTTCAATATGCCCTCCTGCGCCCCTTCGGGCATCGGAGGCATGGCGTAGTTCTCGTTGTAGGCGGTGAGGTAGTAGAAGATTTTTTCCTGTTCCTGGTACATTCTGCGAATCCCGTCCTGAATGATCAGCGCCATCTCGAAGGCGAAAGCCGGGTCGTAAGTGAGAAGGTTGGGAACGGGATAGGCGAGATGGTGGCTGTTGCCGTCCTGGTGCTGGAGTCCTTCCCCGTTCAGGGTGGTTCTGCCGGCCGTCCCGCCGATCAGGAAACCCCGCGCGCACATGTCCGCTGCCGCCCATATCAGATCGCCGATGCGCTGGAAGCCGAACATCGAATAGTAGATGTAGAACGGGATGGTGTTCACGCCGTGGGTGGCGTAGGCGGTCCCGGCGGCGATGAACGACGCCATCGAGCCCGCCTCGGTGATTCCCTCTTCAAGGATTTGTCCGTCTTGCGCTTCTTTGTAGTACAGGAGGCTGTCGCGGTCGACGGGCTCGTACAACTGTCCGGCGTGGGAGTAGATCCCGATTTGCCGGAACAGCGCTTCCATGCCGAACGTCCTGGCCTCATCGGGCACGATGGGAACGATAAGGCTGCCCAATCCCTCGTCGCGGAGCAGCTTGCTCAGGATTCTGACGAACACCATGGTCGTGGAGACTTCGCGCCCATCCGTGCCTTCCAGGAACTCCTCGAATAACTCATCAGGCGGCGGTTTGAGCGGCGTGGAAATGCTCCGCCTCGTGGGAACGTATCCGCCGAGTTTTTTCCGCTTTTCTTTCAGGTATTGAATTTCGGGGCTGTCCTCCGCCGGCCGGTAAAACGGCGCCTCTGTCACTTCCTCATCGGACATGGGAATCTCGAAGCGCGTGCGGAACTCCTTGAGTTCATCCTCATTGAGCTTTTTCTGCTGGTGGGTGACGTTTCGGCCCTCGCCGCCCTCGCCCAGGCCATACCCCTTCACTGTTTTCGCGAGGATGACCGTGGGGAGACCCCTGCATTCCATGGCGGCCTGGTAGGCGGCGAACACTTTTTCGGGGTCATGCCCCCCGCGCCGCATCCTGTTGAGTTTCTCATCGGACACGGTGTCGGCCATCGCCTTCAACCGCTCGTCGCCACCGAAGAAATGCTCGCGCAGGTAATTGCCCTCCTTGACCTTCTCGACGCTGTATTTCTGGTATTGGCCGTCGACCGTCTCGTTCATCCGCTGGAGAAGCGCGCCCTCATCATCCATCGCCACGAGAGGATCCCAGTCGTCTCCCCAGATGACCTTGATGACGTTCCACTTCGCGCCCCGGAAGGCGGCCTCGAGTTCCTGGATGATTTTCCCGTTGCCCCTGACGGGGCCGTCGAGACGCTGCAGGTTGCAGTTGATGACGAAGATCAGGTTGTCGAGTTTTTCCCGCGCGGCCAAGGTGATGGCGCCCAGCGATTCGGGTTCGTCCATCTCGCCGTCGCCCAGGAAAGCCCAGACTTTCTGGCCCGTCGCGGGCTTGAGGCCTCGGTCTTCCAGATAGTGCAGATAGCGCGCCTGGTATATCGCCATCAGGGGAGAGAGTCCCATCGAAACGGTGGGGAACTCCCAGAAATCGGGCATCAGCCAGGGATGCGGGTAGGAGGAGAGGCCGCCCCCCTCTTTGAGCTCGCGCCGGAAGTTTTCGAGATTCCTCTCCGTCAGGCGTCCTTCGAGGAACGCTCTGGCGTAGATGCCGGGCGCGCTGTGGCCCTGGAAGTAGATGATGTCGCCGCCCGAGGGATGGTTCTTGCCCCGGAAGAAGTGGTTGAATCCGATTTCGAGCAGCGTGGCGGCCGATGCGTAGGTGGAGATGTGCCCGCCGATGGAGGCGTCCTCCCGGTTGGCGCGCACGACCATGGCCATCGCGTTCCAGCGGACGAGGCTCTTGATCCGCCGCTCGATCGTCCGGTCCCCGGGGAAGGGGGGCTGTTTTTCCAGCGGGATGGTGTTGATATACGGCGTATTCGCCGAAAACGGGCGGACGACGCCCGCGCGCACCGCGTGAACCTGCAAATGGCGAAGGAGGGTCTTCGTACGCTCGGGACCTCTGGTTTGAAGGACGTAGTCGAGCGATTCGAGCCACTCGTCGGTTTCTACCTCGTCGAGTTCGGTTTCAGCGTCGGGAAGGGGCGCGCCCGCCGAGTCGGGCAGATACCTCGAATCGCCGGAGCCGTCCTGCTGCGCCCCGTTCGTCGAGATGGACGATCCATCCTCCCTTACCGGTACTTCCCCGATATCCTGAGGATTCGTCTCCATGGATAGCGCATCTCCTCACTCAAGGCAGCATCGATATGGCCTGAATATATCACGTCCGGCCCGTGAACGGAAACGCCCCGATTCATGGGGCGGGGCACTCCGGGGGGCGTGCGGCGGTAAGGCCCATCGGCGGGCCGGCGCGCAAATGCGGGGGAATCAGGAAACTTTTTTTGTCGCTTTATTTGAGTGTCCGGCGCTCAGATTTACATGGTAACTCTTTTTATTACAACCGATTAAACGGGAAACAATTTTCAGAAACTTATCGAAGAACCAAGCGCCGGCTTTTCATGTGGAACGGGTCGACAGCAACTCCGCAACTTCTTCGGCTGCATCGACGCCGCTTGCCAGGGCGCCGTTCACACAGGGAACCCGCATGTAGTCGCCCGCCAGGAAGAGATTCTTGACGTCGCGTTTGATTTGAAGGCGCATATCCGCTATCGCCTTGAACATGCCGGGAGGCCCCATGCACACAGCCTCCGGCCAACGGTACACGCGGGTGAACAGCCCCTCGTCGTCACCGGGGAGTCTGGAGCCTGGAGGGGGGTTCCGGCGCGCATCTGCAAGCATTCGGCGCTTGATTTCTTCGTCGTCAAGAGGGAACAACTCCTCGGCGCGCTCGCGGCCGACGAGCAAATCAAGCGTGCTCTTTCCCGGCGGTACGCAGGCCGGCAGGTTGATGGATCGATCCAGAAGCAGCGGCGTCTCGTCCTCGGGATACAACGCTCCGTGCCAGCCGGGAGGAAGCGGGCGATGGTCGAGGCCGATCACCACTCTGCATCCGCGCGAATACGTTACCTTGCCCAGTGCGCTGCGAATTCCGCTCGGCAGATCCGGAATGAGTTCAGACACCTTCGTGGCTTGCACGGCGCAGATGACGGCGTCGGCCTCGATGGGTCCGTCGTCCACGATCACGTTTTTCACAGCCCCGTCGTGGATGACCACGCTTCTTGCGGGCGTGGAGACGCGGATGTCGGCCCCGCAGGCGCCTGCCAGGGCATGGGTCAACTCCCCGGCTCCTTTTTCCGGCACGTATATCTGGTCGGACTTCAGGAGCATTTCCGACAAATATGTCTGCATGTATGCAGCGCCGGAGTATTCCACGTGGCCCATCGTCATCTCCAGGAACCCTCGGATCGTCATCTTCAGGGACTCGGTTGCGCCGCGTCTGTTTAGATAGTCACCGAAGTTCTCCATCCCTTCGATTTCGACGATCCGAGAGTCGCCGGCAAAATTCAGATACTCCGATTGAGCCTTTATGTCTCTGGCCAGCTTCACGAACCCGGGGGACAGCAATCCCAGCTTCCAGAATGTAGGCAGGTTCTGGACGGCTGTGCGGATGGACTTGATCGGCGTCGTCATAATCCACTGACCGTTTCTGTACCAGCCGAGGTTCATATCCGAGCGAATCAGGGGCAATTCCAATTCTTCGCACAAGCGAAAGGCGGCGTCGTAGGAGGAACAGAAGAAGTCTGCTCCCTGATCGAGAGAAAAACCGTCCACCCTGTCGCCGCCCAGGCGCCCGCCTACCTGATCGCCTGCTTCGAACAAGATGGCCTTGATGCCACGTTTTTTGAGGGTATAGGCGGCACTCAATCCGGCTGCTCCCCCTCCGATTATAATGACTTTCTTGGTGTTCATGATTTTCGTATTCTCCTGGTCAAGTCTGTTCCAAATGGCGAGCCGGGTCGTGAAATTGCGGAGATTATTTCCTGCGGGCGCGGCATCAGACATTTCTCCTGTCGAAATTGATCAGCAGAATCGGAAGAAGCAGGAAATCGGTCAGGAGCGCAAAAATGATAGTGATCGTGACCAACAGGCCGAGCACCTGATTGGGTTCGAACCCGGAGGCGGCGAAAACCAAAAACCCCGCAGAGAGGGCCACGGTCGTCGTCCACAGCGCGTGGCCCACGGTGCGGAAGGCGTAGCGCACAGCCTCAGTCGCAGAGAGGCCTTCTTCGCGCCGCGCCTTCAGATATTTGCTCAAAAAGTGAATCGTATCGTCCACGATGATTCCGAAGGTGACGGCGAGAACCACCGAGGAAGCAAGGCCTATCCGTCCGACCAGATGGCCCCACAGGCCAAAAGTCATGAGCGCGGGAATAAAGTTGGGCAAAAGACTGAAAAGACCGAAGCGAACGCTTCTGAAAATCACGATCAAAATGAGCGATATCAGGGCCATGGCGATGATCGTGCCGCTCATCATGCTCTTGATATTTCGTTGTGAGACATGAGCCATGATGATGCTCAGTCCGGATGCTTCCTGCGCGAAACCGGGCGCATTGGCGCGGAGCCAGGCCTGGGCGCGATTGCCGAGCTCACGCAGGTCCCGCGACGTCGCGTCCTGGACCGTGACGGTCATGCGCGTTGCGGATTTCGCGACGTCGATGCGGTTGTTGAGGTCCATGCCGAAGGGGAGCGAAAACTCGTAGAGCAGCAGATATTGTGCTGCGAGCCTAGGGTCGTCGGGGATCCTGTAGAACGCCGGGTCGTCGCCGTGCATGTTCTTGTTCAGGCGCTTCATGACGTCCGGAAACGCCTGAACGTGGCTCACCTTGGGCTGCTTGCGGTACCATTCGGCGAAGGCCCCGACGTTTTTCAGGTACGCGGGGTCGGTGATGCCGCCCTCGCGTCCTGCCTTGAGCGAGTATTCCAGCGAATCCAGGCCGGTCAGGTTCCTGGAGATGTAATCCGCATCGCGCCGGACCCGGTAGCGTTCGTCGAAAAACTTCGCGAGGTTATCGCCCAACTCGATGCGGAGAATGCCGATGAACAAGACGACTACCCCAAGAGCGAAGATTGATAACAAAGTCCTGCGCCGAGCGATGACGAAGTCGGCGAAACGCTCGAAAAAGGTGGTCCCTTGAGAGCGGACGCGAGGTGCTCGCAGCGGCAGAACCGAGAGCAGCGCCGGAAGCAGCGTCATGGAATAGACGTAGGCCCACACAACGCCGAGCGCCACGTAATTCCCCAGGACGTGAAAGGGCGGCGAATCCGAGGTGTTCAGGCTCAAAAACCCGATCGCGGTCGTGAGAGAGGTCAGAAACACAGGCCATGCGTTGTGTCGAAGCGACTCCGCGATCGCCGAATATTTCTCGAGGCCGCGCCTCATCTCAATGAGTGTGCTCGTGACGATGTGGACTGCATCTGCGATGGCTATCACCATGATGATAACCGGTACACCGGCGTTCGTGGGGCTGAACACCGCGCCGAGCCAGCCTGCTATTCCCATGGTGGTAATGATCGGGAACAGGAGAAAGATAATGATTGCCAAGGTCCCGAAAAACGATCGCAGGAGAATAATCGTGAGAGCCGAAATGACGAGAAACACGATTGGCAACAGCACCTTGTTTTCGGCCTGCGGGGCATCCTGGAAAGCCCGGTTAATGACGACAGTGCCGGTCATGTAATAGTTCATGTCCGGGTGGCTCGCGCGGGCCTTCTTCAAAACGGCGTTCAGGTAGTCGGTTATCGCGACTACACCTGCGTCCTGGTTTTTCGGCAGAACGAAGGTAATCGCCACTCCGCCCACGCGACCGTTACGGGAGACGAGGCGATCGACGATTTCCCTCTCGTTCAGCGCGATTTTCCGGATTCGCGCAAGGTCGGCGTCGGTGAGCGCGCCCGCGTCGTCGACGAGCGGCTCGACGATCAGATCATCCCCCTCCGCCCGGCTGTGGTTGTAGTTCGTTAAGGAGTCGACCCGGCTCGAATGCGGCGTTTTCCACGCGGCTTCGGTCAACTCCTCGAGCGCGACGAGCGCCTCTTTGGTGAACACCGTTCCCCTGCGGGGTTCAACGGCGATCAGCGCGTTGTCGGATGAGGAGAAGGTGTGTTCCAGCGCATCGAAAGCAAGGAGGTAAGGGTTGTCCTTTTTGAACAGAATGCGGTAATCGCTCGCAACGGTGATGAATCGCCCGCCCGCTCCCGCGATGATCATCAGCAAAACGGCCAGCGCTATGATCAGCCACCGGTGGCGCAAAACGGCGTCGATGTATCGGTCCAGTTGCACGAGTATTATCGCATCCTCATCGCGGGCAGGCCGTGAATCATGCCGCCCGTCATGATTCGTTCCTGTTTGTCGCCTTTGTCGCCGCCCCCGCCGCAAGAAATTGTATTGTTCTCCATTCAAAGGAGTCGCGGCGGGGACGACTCGCCGTCCGGATGTGGTCACCGGATTCAGCTTCCATTTTACAAAAAATTTCTATCTTTTTCTATCTGAATTATCTATTCGCATATTATTGTCGTGTACATTTGCGTTTTTTGCCGTATTTCCCGCTCACGGGAGGCGCTGACGATGAACGGATGCGACGAGGCGTGAGGGCCGCGGGAGTTCGTCTCCCCGGGGCTGAGCGCAGAAGAAGTGCATCGCCTGACGAGTTGCCGGCCCGACGGGCTGAGGCTGTTCGAATATCTGCGCGATCAGGAGGCGGCGCTGAGGCTTGAGGATTTTCCCGGTCACATCCGCTCGCCGGGACTCTCCGGGGAGTTGGGCCATTGCCGGAACTTCCAGGACACGCCGATACGCCACCGGGGCGCGCGTGAGTTTGAATCGATCCGCTTTCGGCTTGATTATGGACTCTGCGGGGCCGGTTCGGAATCGCCTCGAAAACCAACCCCCCTGCGCTTCGTTTCGTAGGGGTTTTGTAGGGACAACCCTCCGCGGTTGTCCTGCCCCCGTTGTCCGGGGTCGCGGCCTGTCCCTCCCCTCGCGCAAACGCCCGTCGTCGAAAAAATTCAGGCGCAAGGGAAGCGAAGTCGTGCTACCATCGTCCCGGCGCGGGCGAACGCGCCCGCCTTCTGCGATCGTATCCTCATCAGGCATGGAGCGTAAAAATGAGCATCGAAAAGAGGCTGGAAGAGCTCGGGGTCGAGCTTCCCGAAGTCCCGCCCGCCGTGGCGAACTACATCCCCGGCGTGGCGGTGGGCGAGGTGCTTTTCCTCGCGGGCACCATCGGCCAGTACAACGGAGACATCCCCATCCGGGGGAAGCTCGGCGGCGGGGTCAGCGTCGAGGAGGGCTACCAGTCGGCGCGCCTGTGCGGCTTGAACCACTTCGCCATGGCGAAAGAGTGCCTCGGCGGCGACCTGGACCGCATCGTCCGGGCCGTGCGCCTCGAAGGCTATGTGAACAGTGCGCCCGGCTTTCAGGAGGCGCCCTGGGTCGTGAACGGGGAGAGCGACCTTCTCGTCGAAGTGCTCGGTGAGGATCGTGGAAAGCACGCGCGCGCGGCCCTGAACATCAACGAACTCACCTACGACGCGCCGGTCGAGACCATCCTCACCCTGCAGATTCGTCCCTGAGCGTCCATCACTTTGAAGTGGACGAACGCGTTGGTTCCGTAGGGGCGGCTCGCGAGCCGCCCGATGGAATTGATAAGGAACGCGACCTTTTTGCTTTCTTTCCTTAAGAAGATTACCTCTTGCGTATCTCCTTTTGATGGGCGAAAACATACCTGCGCGTTTTGATCGTGGTATGATGCGCGTCGTTAAGGACGAACGAGGAAAAGCGAACATGGAAAAGTTGAAAACTATCAGGATCAAGGGTTTCCGGTCCATCAAGGAGATGACGCTGGAACTCCGGCCGCTCAATGTTCTGATCGGCGCCAATGGCGCAGGCAAGAGCAATCTCATCGCCTTTTTCAAATTAGTGAATGAACTCATGGGCGGGCGGCTTCAGCAATATATCGGGGCGACGGGGCGGGCTTCGGCCAATTTGCACTTTGGTCCTGCAAAAACTCCCCAACTGGAAGCGGAAATGGTATTCGAGGGGGAAAGGGGAATAAACGCTTATCTCATGCGTCTTTTCCACGCTGCCGGTGATTCGCTGATTTTTGCCGAAGAGAAACTTTCTTTCCAGCAAACAGGTTATTCCAGCCTAAGGAGTATATCCTTGGGCGGTGGTCATGAGGAAACAAAGATTGGAGATGAGGCGGAAAAAGGTGGACCTGCTGCGAAGGCACAAAGGCATTTGCTGAATCGCTGCCGCGTCTATCACTTCCACGATACATCGCCAACTTCGAGAGTCAGGCAGTATTGTTACGTTGGCGACAAACGCTGGCTCATGCCCGATGCAGCGAATCTGGCGGCGATATTGAATGAGCTGAAATGTTCAAAAGAAAAGGTGTATCACCGAATTGTGGCGACGATTCGGCAGGTGGCGCCGTTCTTCGAGGACTTCAATCTGGAGCCGACTGATTCCAGGGATATCATCCTCAACTGGCGGCATCGTGCGTCCGATCTCGTTTTCGGCCCCCATCAACTCTCGGATGGCACGCTGCGGGCCATCTGCCTGATTTCTCTCCTGTTGCAGCCCAAGGAAAATCTCCCCTACCTGATCGTGGTGGATGAGCCGGAACTGGGGTTACACCCCTATGCTCTGAATGTGGTTGCCTCCCTGTTTCAGGCGGTTAGTCAGCATGCACAAGTACTCGTAAGCACGCAGTCCAGCGCGTTTCTCGACAGCTTCGAACCGGAGGATATCGTCGTCGTCGAACGAAAGGGTGAGGCCACGGAATTTGGGAGACCGGCCGCCGAAAATCTCGAAGAATGGTTGGAGGATTACTCGCTCGGGGAAGTCTGGGAGAAGAACGTCCTCGGCGCGGGCCCGCACTGATGGTTCGGCTCCACCTCTTCGCCGAAGGTCAAACGGAACAAACATTCGCAGATACGGTACTGAAGCCGCATCTGGCGAATTTCGAAGTTTTTATGAATAAACCGGTCTTGATCGCGCACGCCAGAAAGAAAGGCAGAATTCACCGAGGGGGCGGTAGAAACTTCGCGGCGATGCAGAAAGACATCAATATCCGACTCAAGGAGGATTCGGGAAGCGGCGTATTTTTCACTACAATGATCGACTTTTACGCCCTGCCTCCTGATTTTCCCGGCATCGAAGAAGCTCAAAAATTAGACCGCCTCCCATATAAGCGTGTGGAATTTCTCGAAAGGTCATGGTTCGACGAGACCGGTGACAGGCGCTTCATCCCTTTCATACAGTTGCATGAATTCGAGGCTTATTTGTTTTCTGATATGTCCCGGTTCGACTTTTTCTTCGATAATGCGGATTCGAGAATCTCCGCATTGCAAAAAATAGCCGATGAAGTCCGGTCCCCGGAGCTGATCAACGACGGCCAACATACGCATCCATCGAAGCGGATCAGCGACCAATTTCCTGAATTCGTGAAACCGACCGATGGGCCACAGATCGCCGAGCGGATCGGCTTGGGGAACATCCGTTCCAAATGTTCTCACTTCAATGGGTGGGTTGAGCGGCTGGAGAAACTCGGAACCTAGGCGCCGAGAGGCAAAGAAAATAGCCGGAGCGGCTCGCGATCCGCTCCGGCTTTTTCAAATGGCCTACTTCCAATCAAGTAATTGCCATTCCGGCATTCGCCGAAATGACGAACAAAGGCGAAAATTATTTCAATAGGGTTCAATCGCGATCGATGCGTGGAGAATTTTACCTTGTGTAGGGACAGGTCGCGACCTGTCTCTACGAGTTCCCGAGTGTGGCGTTGCTGAAGGGAGTCAAAATCACGCCGCCCCGAGCTTCTCGACCTTGATTTCGTCTGCCTGGGCGCGCGCCCGCCAGAGGTCGTGGGCCATCTGCAGGCCGAGCCAGGTCTCCGGCGTCGAGCCGAACGCCTTGGAGAGGCGGATCGCCATCTCCACGGAGACGCCGGTGCGCTCGTTGACCAGTTCCGACAAGGTCTGGCGCGCGACGCCGATGCCCTCGGCGGCCTTCGTCACGGACAATCCGAGCGGTTCAAGACATTGCCGCCTCACGATCCCGCCCGGATGCGGCGGATTTTTCATCGCCATCATTTAGCCCTCATCAGCCGTAGTCGAGGTAATCCATTTGCCTTTCGTTATTATACCTTTCCAACCCGATTATCGAGAAAAGGGAACCCCGCAACATGCGCGCCTCGTCCCTATTTGGATTCCGGTTTGAAGCATGCCGGAATGACGGCTGTAGGGGCGGTTCGCGAACCGCCCCTACAATCCCACCGCGTCAAACACTCGTTCATCGGGGCTGTTGAAAAAGCCTTTGTCAAAGGGCCACCCCCCCTACCCCCCCTTGTCAGGGGGGCAAGAAAAAACAAAAGCCCCTCAACCGGCGGCGGGCGTCGCCTTTTTTTACTCCCCTGACAAGGGGGGGTAGGGGGGGTGGTTTTCAGGGCGAGTGAGACGTCCCCTCTACCACCTGCAAAGGGGACTTTTTCGACAGCCCCTCATCAATCGCGTTTGACCCTTGCCCTGCCGGACCGACAGTCGCCAAGTTCGTGGTTGCGCCGCAATTGCGCTTGTCATAGTATGTTTTCTTGCATCACAACGCATGAAGAATGAGTCTTACGGGAAGTTTGGCTGTTGGTTTCCGGCCGGCGCGCCGGCCGCGCGTATTGTGAGTATAAAACTACTCTCATCAAAAGGAGAACCAAATGAAACGTCGTGACTTTATGACCGGCGCCGCGGCCGGAACCGCCGCGGCGGTCGTGACGGGCAGCGGGTTGGCCCAGGCCCAGAAGGCGCCCGCCATGATGAAGAAGCGCATCGAGATCGCCATCGTCACCACCTGGCCGCGCGACTTCCCGGGGCTCGGCACCGGGGCGCAGCGCTTCGCCAAGCGGCTCCAGGACATGAGCGACGGCCGCATCAAGGTGAGCTACTTCGCCGCCGGCGAGCGCGTCGGCGCCTTCGACTCGTTCGACGAGGTGGCTTCGGGCAACGCGCAGGCCTACCACGCAGCCGACTACTACTGGAAAGGCAAGCATCCGGGCTGGGCCTATTTCACCGCCGTGCCTTTCGGCCTCACCTACACCGAACTGAACGCCTGGATCCGTTTCGGCGGCGGGCAGCAGCTCTGGGACGAACTGGCCGCAGGGTTCGGGATCAAGGGCCTCATGTGCGGCAACACGGGCGTCCAGATGGGCGGCTGGTTCCGCAAGGAGATCAACAGCCCTGACGACCTCAAGGGCCTCAAGATGCGTATCCCGGGCCTCGGCGGCGACGTCATGGCGAAGCTCGGCGCCTCGCCGGTCTCCCTGCCGGGCGGGCAGATCTATGAGAACCTCGTTTCGGGCGCCATCGACGCCACCGAATGGGTGGGGCCGTGGAACGACGAGTTCATGAAGTTCTATGAAGCCGCGAAGTACTACTACTATCCGGGCATGCACGAGCCTGGCTCGATGCTGTCCGCGGGCTTCAACAAGAAGTTCTGGGATTCGCTCTCGAAGGCCGATCAGACGCTCATCGAGGCCGCGGCTTCCATGGAGAACGACGTGATGATGGCTGAGTACAACGCCAAGAACGGTGCTGCGCTGGCCCGGCTCACGCGCGACCAGGGCGTCCAGGTGCGCCAGTTCAACGACGACATCTACGACGCGTTCGGTAAAGCGGCCGAGGAGGTCTTCGCGGGTGTGGTGACACACAGCCCGCTCGCCAAGCGGATCCATGACAGTTTCGCCAAGGCGCGCCTTGAGGTTGGCGGCTGGATGAGCCTCGCCGACCAGGCATTCATAGCGCAACGCAACCGCGTGCTCGGCGTCTCGAGCTAGATGTCCGGCGCATAGTGTCACGGACCGCTATGGTTTCCCACGGTGACTGAGGATCGGTTAAACGAGGACGAAAGACGGCCCGGCATCGCGGACGCGCTTTACCGCGCGTTCGCGTTGTCGCTGGCCGCTACCATGTTCGCCTTCCTCTTCAACAACTATCTGGTCTTCTGGCATGGCTGGCCGGGCGTCGCGCGCATCTTCTCCGGCGGGGGAGCGGCGTTCCTGGCATGGCTGCAGTTCGCAGGCTATGTCCTTCCGGTCATCGCCATCATCATCATCACGCTCAGGAACCGGGAGAGGCCGTTCG
The DNA here is from genome assembly GCA_965204535.1 of bacterium. Lineage (GTDB taxonomy): Bacteria > UBA8248 > UBA8248 > UBA8248 > UBA8248 > Bin107. The sequence continues at coordinate 605,625 of OZ241996.1, forward strand.
CTTCGGACGCGGCGTTTCTCAGTTCCGTCACCGCCTACATCATCGCCGCGGCCTTCTGGTCGACGTTTTTCGTCGGCATCGTCGACGGCGTCATATCGTTCCTGCGCGTGGAAGGGCTTCTGCCCGCGGTGTTCGGCAAGACGCTCGCCCAGCAACTCGGCGTCTCGAGCTTCCGCGGCGTCTACGTGCATTTGCCGTTGATGCTCGCGGCCGTCGTGGTGGCCTGCTTCAGGCGGGGGCTCGATTTCATCTGGCTCGCGCTGCTCGTGGTCGTCGCCGAGTTCCAGATCGTCATCGCGCGCTTCATCTTCTCCTACGAGCAGGCATTCATGGGCGACCTCGTTCGTTTCTGGTACGCAGCGCTTTTCCTGTTCGCCAGCGCCCATACCCTGGTCGCCGGAGGCCACGTGCGCGTGGACGTGCTCTACACGCATTTCACGGAACGGCGCAAGGCGCTGGTCAACGCGTGGGGCTCCATACTGCTGGGCGTGCCGCTGTGCTGGACCATTCTCGCTGTCGGCATGTCGGGCAAGGCGTCCGTCATCAACAGTCCGCTGCTTTATTTCGAGACGTCCCAGAGCGGGTACGGTCTCTACGTCAAGTACCTGATGGCGGGTTTCCTCGCCGTCTATGCCGTCTCCATGATGATGCAGTTTCTGGCGTACTACCTCGACGCCATGGCGGTCCTTCGCGGGCAGTCGCCGAGCCAGCCCACGCACGAGCCGGCCTGACCGTGGAACTCTTCTTTCTCGCATTGCTTATCCTGGCCATGGCCGGGGCGCTGGCGTCGGGTTACCCGGTGGCCTTCGCGCTGCCCGGCTCGGCCATCCTGACCATCGGTCTCGCGTCCATCACCGGCTACGTCTTCGCAGGCGACGCCAGCGCCTTCTTCGCGCAGGACGGCCCCGTTCAGTGGCTCACGGCCGGCGTCACCAATTTCCGGGGCGTCTACTGGGAGGTCGAGCGCGACACCATCATCGCCGTGCCCCTGTTCGTGTTCATGGGCATCATGCTGCAGCGCTCGAAGATCGCCGAGGACCTGCTGGTGACCATGGCGCGCCTGTTCGGGCCGGTTCCGGGCGGTCTCGGCATCTCGGTGGTGCTGGTGGGCGCGCTGCTCGCCGCCACCACCGGCATTCTCGGCGCCACCGTGGTCGCCATGGGCCTCATCTCGCTGCCGGCCATGCTGAGCAACGGCTACTCGCGCCGGCTCGCTACCGGCACCATCTGCGCGGCGGGCACGCTGGGGCAGATCATCCCGCCCTCCGTGGTGCTCATCATCCTGGCCGACCAGCTCTCGAACGCCACCGACCAGGCGGGCACGCTGCGGCTGGTGGACTACAAGGCCTCCACCGGCCAGTTCATCATGCCCACGGAGTTCGGCATCACCTCGGCCAGCGCAGGCGACATGTTCCTGGGCGCCATCCTGCCCGGCCTGGTGCTGGTGGGCCTCTACGTCATCTACATTCTCGCGGTCGCGCTCATACGGCCCGGCAGCGCGCCGGCCATCCCGATGGTAGGCAGCTTCGACCGCCAGTTCGCCTTCCGCGTGCTGTTGGCGCTCATTCCGCCCCTGGCGCTCATCCTGGCCGTGCTCGGCTCCATCATCATGGGGGTCGCCACGGTCAATCAGGCCGGCGCCATCGGCGCCGTCGGCGCCACCATCATGGCGGGGTACCGCTTGAATGAGGGGCAGCGCGGGTGCTACACGCCCGCCATCATCGCGGGCCTTTCCCTGCTCGCGCTCTTCATCCTCCTGGCCACCTTCGACCTCAACATTCGCACCATTCACGGCGCCTACGAGGCCATCGGCGTGACGTTCGCCGCCATCGCTGTCCTCGGTCTGCTGGTCGCCGTGGCCTGGAGTGGCTGGCGCGCCTACCGCACCGAGAATATGCTCGCGGGCGTCATGGTGGAGACCGCCAAGACCACGGCCATGGTCTTCATCATCCTCCTTGGCGCGGCCATGCTCACCTCGGCCTTCCGGGGCTTCGGCGGCGAAGAGTTGGTGAAGGAGTTTCTCACCACCCTGCCGGGCGGTTTCTGGAGCCAGTTCATCGTCGTCATGGCGGTCATCTTCATCCTCGGGTTTTTCCTCGACTTCATCGAAATAGCGGTGGTGGTGGTGCCCATCGTGGCCCCCATCCTGCTTTCGGACCCCTCGGCCAACGTCACCGCCGTCTGGCTCGGGGTGATGATCGGCGTCAACATGCAGACTTCTTTCCTGACGCCGCCGTTCGGTTTCGCGCTGTTCTACCTGCGCGGCGTGGCGCCGCCCACCGTGCTGACGACGGACATCTACAAGGGCGTGGTCGCGTTCATCGTGCTCCAGCTCGTGGCCCTGGGCATCGTGGGTTTCTATCCGCCCCTGGTGAACTACCTGCCGATGCGCACCTCGCTCACCGGCGAGACCGCGCCCCCTCCGCGGAACCCGCGCCTCCAGAACTGCCTGGAAGAGTACCTGTTCGAGCAGTACGACCGCGAAGGCGAGGCGATCCGCGCGAGCATTCGAACCGCGCAGAAACTCGATACCGGCTATCTGCCCGAGAAAGTCCGCAAGAAGCTGACCGGCGGCATGGAGAAGGCGGCCCGCACCTTCGAGCTGGTGGCGCAAGTGCGCCGCACGAGTTCGGAGCGGAAGAAGTTCGGAGAAACTTATAAGCCCGTGCATACCGTCATCAGGCGCGTCAACGCGGAGGAGAGGCGTATAGACCGCGAGATCCGCGAGATCCGCACCACCATCCGGCGCATGGGGCGCGATACGGACGCCGCTGCGGCGCTGCGCCACGAGATCGAGGAGCTCACGAAGCGAAGGGCCCGCGCCGAGGCGAGACGCCCCGAAGGGGGAAAGAAGATGCGCCGGCGTTATCTGACTCTCGAAAAGAAGGAGACCCGCGCCCGCCGCGCCTACCGGCGCAACGTCGACGACGCCTACGCCTCCGTGCGTTCGATGCGCGAGATGCTGGCGAAGGTAGCGGCTCTAGAGCAAGCCGGCGCGAAGCTCAAGGGGTTGCCGGAAATCCTTCAGACGCAGACGGCCAAAAAGGCGGGTTCCGCCATCCGCGAAGCCGGGCGGGCGTTCAGAAAAGTGCCCGGAACCTACGATCTGCGCTCAGGTCTCTCCAGGGCGCGCTCGGACGCGAGGCGCGGCAAGTCAGGCCTTAAGCGCGCCGAGAAGCGCCTGAATGATGTGATCGCCCTGTTCGAGCGCGAGGTGGCGTGGCGCTCCCGCGCCGCCCGGGAGCTCGACCCCGGCCTGGCCGCCTACGAGGCCGCCATACGCGGAACCATCGGGGTCCGGCAACTGGAACGCCTGCCGACCCGGTTCGCGAAACCCGTGGCGGCCTGCATGTCCCACCACCGCGACATCTCGCTCAGCTTCTAGCCGCGCCGTGCGTCCGTGAATCACAGCGGGTATTCCGAGGAAAAGGAAAGTCATCTTATCCCGGCGGGTCGCAACGCGCCCACCCAACAAGAGCGTCCTTGACGAGTCGTGAGGTCATGCGGTAGGTTTGCTGTAGTTTCGTTCTTTTTTCACGCCCGCCCGTATACGTCGGTAAGGTTCCATGGACGCCCATTCTCGGATGAAGACGGGAAAAGCGCCTGAAAGAGAATCGAACGCAGCGGCGCGCGCCTTATCGCCGCCCAAGCGCGTCGTGCGGAGCGGCGAGGCGACGAACGATCTCGTCTGGAGCGCATCTACCGAGAGAAACGACAGCGTTTTCCCTCGCATCCTCGATTTATACGTGAAGCCTGGAAGCATCGTCGCCGACGTGACCTACGGGAAGGGCGTGTTCTGGCGCAACGTCGCAGACGGCCGATACGAGCTCAGGGCCACCGACATTCAAGGCGGCGTCGATTGCCGCGCACTGCCCTATGGGGACGGGGAAATCGATTGCGTCGTGCTCGACCCTCCGTACATGCACTCGCCGGGAGGAACGGCGCATCGCTCGCATACGCCCTTTGAGGAACACTACCGCAACAACGGCACCGGCAATCGAACCGGAAGCAAGTACCACGAAGCGGTGCTCGACCTGTATCTGGACGCCGGTCGAGAGGCGCACCGGGTCCTGCGCGAGCGCGGCGTTCTCATCGTCAAGTGTCAGGACGAGGTCTGCTCGAACCGGCAAAGGTTCACGCACGTCGAGATAATGGGGGCGTACGAAGAGACGGGATTCGTCGCGGAGGATTTGTTCGTCGTGGTGCGCAACAACCGGCCCGGCGTGAGCCGCGCCGTGAAGCAGGTGCACGCGCGAAAGAACCATTCCTACTTCCTCGTTTTCTGGAAGCGAGGGATCGGGGGGAGAGTCTGGGAACCCCCGGCGTGAACGCAGTCGAGCTTCTCCTTGAAGTCATTCGCGATCATTCACCCGTCTCGAAGTGGACGAATGCGCCGCTCGAGAGTTTCCGGCGCGTGGAGAACACGAACCGGGGTGCGATCGGCGAACATTTCATACGCCGCTATCTCGAAGAAAACGGAATCGAAACGCAAGGCGGCTCACGCCTCAGGCCGACCGATCTGACCATCGCAAGTCGACGTTTCGAGGTGAAAACGGCGTCTGAAGATAAAACGGGCAACTTCCAGTTCAACCATATCCGCATGGATCGCGGGTACGACTATCTGCTCTGCCTGGGCGTATCGCCCGCCGACATCCGGTTCAACGCCTGGCGCAAGGGCGAGGTGGCCGAAGGCGACGCCGGACGGCTGGTGCGGATGGCCGAAGGCCAGAGCGTCACCTTCAAACTCACGAAACGCTTGGCCGATATGCGGCCAATCGACGCGCTTCCCGAGTGGGTGCGTTCGGCGGTTTTGGCGGGTTAGGTATTTGGGTTTTCCGTGTTTCGCTTTCGGCGTAACTCCGGCCTCGTTCCCGACCGATGCGGGAGATATGTCTTGTGTAGGGACAGGTCGCGACCTGTCCCTACGGGTTCCGGGTGAAACATTTCGGGAGGCCGTCAAAAACAAGCGGCCGCAAGACCCTCGTCCCTACTCGCCACCCCCCTCCCTCGCCTCGAAAACCTTATACACCGCCGCGCTGTCGAGGGAACCGAAGCCCATTTCCTGTCCCTCGGTGAAAAAGGGCAGGCAGAGATCGCCCAGCGGCATGTTCGCGTTCACGCTTTGGCCCAAGGCGAGGCCGAGCTTGATGTCCTTGGTCAGCACGTCGAGCGTGCTCACGGGATTCGAGAAGTCTCCGCTCACCATCCGTGGCCCCCGGTTTCTGAGCTGCCTGCTGTCGGCGGCGCTTCTCATGAAGGCGTCGAGCAGGAGTTCCCCTTTCACGCCCGCTCTCAGGCCCATGCGCAGCGTCTCGGCGATCGAGCACCGCTGCAGGCAGGTGAGGTAGTTGATGAGCACCTTCATCGTCGCGCCGTCGCCCGCAGCACCGCAGTGAATCTGGTCCGAAAGCAGACGGCCGAGCATGTCCTTCACAAGCGCGTGCGTCCGCTCCTCACCGCCGACGAGGAAGAGGCCCGAGCGGTTCTTCACGTTCTCGCTGTTGCCGCTCACGCACGCCTCCATGAAGTCGAAGCCGCGCTCCGCGCACAGTCGCGCCATCTCGCGCGTATCCTCGGGATCGGACGTGGTGGTGTCGACCACGGCCTTCGGCTTTTTCTCCGGATCGGCTGTGAGATAGCCGTCCTCCCCCCGCGCGCATTCGAGGGAAATTTTCGAGTTCGGCACCGAGATGAAGACGAAATCCGCCGCCTCGGCCACTTCCTTGGGAGAGGCGAGAACCTCCCCGCCCAGAGCCTTGAATTCCTCTTGCGCCGCCGGAACCGGGTCCGCGCCGATGAGGCGGTAGCCGTCCTCGATCAGGTTCCTGGAAAACGCCCGGCCCATGAGGCCCAGGCCGATGAAGCCGATGGTTTCTTCTCTTTGCATGATCGCTGTTATCTCCCTGCTTGGGTGTCTCGTTGATTGTCTTGTCAGAAGAGGTAAACCGGATTCGGCGCGGCGCGCCCGAAACTCAGCCTTCTTTCGGAATGAGCACCACCTTGATGGCCCCGTCCTTTCGCTCGCGCATCATTTCGATGCCCCGGTGCACCATGGAAAGGGGAATCCGGTGCGTGATCATGGGCTTTACGTTCAACTCTCCCCGGGCGGCGAGGTCGATGCAGACTTCGAAGGTGTCGGGGTGTCCGCGCGAGCCGATGATCTCTTTTTCGAGATGCTGGAGATGTTCGAGCGCGATGGGCGCATCCACCGAGAACGCGCCCACGACCACGATGCGCCCGCCCTTGCGCGCCATCTCGAAGGCTTGGGCCATCGTCTTGTTCTGCGCCCCGCCCACGACTTCGAGCACGGCGTCCGCCCCGTGGCCGCCGGTCAGGTCCTTTACGGCGGAGACGGAATCATGCTCGTGTACGTCTATCGTCTCATCCGCCCCCATCTCCCGGGCGACCTCGAGCCTCTCCGCCACCGCGTCGATAGCGATGACGCGGCATCCGGCGTATTTTGCACAAGCGAGCGCGCACAGCCCCACCGGCCCCATCCCGATGATGGCGACGGTCTCGCCCGCTTCCATCCGCGCGCGGTTCATCACCACGTGATAGCCCGTGCCCAGCGTCTGCATGACCGAAGCCGTGGCGTCGTCCAGCGCATCCGGCAGGGGGAGGACGCACTTGGCGGGCGCTACGACGTGCCGGCTGTAGCCGCCGTCGGCGTTCATGCCGATGGAGCGCGAGTCGTTGCACAGGTTCACCCGGCCCATTTTGCAGAAATAACACACCCCGCAGTGCACGTGGTTCTCGATGCAGGCGCGCGCGCCGACCTCCACGCCTTCGGCGCCCGGACCCAGCGCGCTCACCACGCCCATGAGTTCATGGCCCGGCACGACGGGATATTTCGCGCGCCGCACGTGGCCGTCTATCAGGTGGAAATCGCTGCCGCATATCGCGCACGCGCCGACTTCGACGAGCACCTCGCCCGGCCCCGGCTCGGGCGCGGGACGCTCCACGAGTTCGAGCCTCCCCGGTTCATGCAAGAGGGCGGCGAGTGAATTTCGGTCGTTCACGAGAAATCCTCCGGTGGTGATTTTCGGTTTTCGGCGATTCGGCGACGCACTATAAGGTTTTATCGCCCGCTTCGCCAGAGGAGGGGGTCGTGTTTCTCTTCCTTTTCGCAGCTTCGGACAACCCCCCCTACCCCCCCTTGTCAGGGGGCAAGAAAAAACAAAAGCCCCTCAACCGGCGGTGGGCGTCGCCTTTTTTTACCCCCCTGACAAGGGGGGGTAGGGGGGGTTGCTTTTCTATTCGAGAGGGGCGTCTTCTCTACTCCCTGAAAAGGGGTCTTTTTCAACAACCCCGGCCGAGATCAAACCGCGCGCGGCGTCGACTTTCATCTTGCGCGGGCCGTCGGCAATGTGTTATTTTCGCTTTTTATTCTCTCGGGTGAGCCATGCGCCGACCGACCAAGCCGAAGCGGCTCTATATCGATTTCGACGGTTTTTTCGCGTCCTGCGAGGAACAGGCGGACCCCGGCCTGCATGGCCGTCCCGTCGGGGTCATAGCGTTCGCGGGGGCGCGCAACAGTTGCGTGCTCGCCGCAAACCCTGCGGCCAAGAGGTTCGGCGTCAAGACCGGGACCGCCATCGCCGAGGCCCGCCGGTTGTGCCCCCGGATAACGCTCGCGCCGCAGCGGCCGGACATGTACGTCCGGATCCACCGGCGGATCATCGCTGCGGTGCTCTCCGTGTTGCCGATCGACGTCGTTTGCTCGATCGACGAGCTCGCCGCCGTTCTGGGTGAGCGGGACCGCCCCGAAGAGGTCGCGGGGCGGATCAAGGCCCGGGTGCGGGCAGCCGTCGGGGAACGCATCACCTGCTCCATCGGCTGCGCGCCCAACAGGTGGCTCGCCAAGATCGCCGTGGAACTGGACAAGCCCGACGGCCTGACGGTGCTGTTTCCCGCCGACCTGCCGGGTCCTCTCCTCGGCCTCGGGCTGGAGGCGTTGCCCGGGGTAGGCAAGCGCATGCGCGCGCGTTTGAAACAAGGCGGGATAGCGACGGTCGAGGACGTCTGGAAAACGGATCCCGGACGGCTGCGTTCGCTCTGGGGCAGCGTGAATGGCGCGCGCTTCTGGTACGCGCTCCACGGCTACGCTGTGGAGCCGCCGGTGACGAGGCGCGGCTCGATCGGCCACGGCCGGGTCCTGCCTCCGGGGGAGCGCAGCGCGCAGTCCGCCCGGCCGATGGCCAGGCAACTGGTGGTGAAGGCGGCCCGGCGCCTGCGCCGGGAGGGGGTCTTCGCCCGGAGGCTCACCCTGTCGGCCGACTGTCTCGATGCGCCCTCCTGGACGGCCTCGGCGGCCGTCCCAAGAGCGAACGACGATCTGACCTGCCTGGGCGCCCTCTCGGCGCTCTGGCCCGCACTCGCCTCGGCGCGGAGCCGGGCGGCGGTGTTCCGGATCGCCGTCTCGTTCGACCGGCTCACCTCCTCGGATGAAACACAACTCGAACTGCCTATCGGCGAGCCGGACGAGGGACGCCGGTTGGCGAGGCTTGCCGCCGCCGTCGATGCGATCAACGGCCGCTATGCGCGCACCGTCGTCGGCTACGGCGGCTGCGCTCCTCCGGGCGGCTACGTGGGGGCCAAGATCGGGTACGGCCGCATTCCCGGGCATGAGGATTTCCGGTAGTGGCGCTTTGTCTGGGCGATTACGCCGGGGGGGACTGGTATTTCATCGCGTCATGCGGGGCCTGCGGCCGGGAGACGGCCCTGGAACCCGATGAACTCCTGGCCCGACCAGGGACGGGAAAAGTGCACCGCGGAATGCGCGTGGAAGAGCTGGAGGCCCTCCTGCGCTGCCGGGAATGCCGCTCGAAGAGGGTGGATCTCGAGCCGGTCGCCAGAACCCGCAGACAGGGTTTCGTCGGCGGGATGATCTGAGAGGCGAGGCGCTTTTCGGGAATGCCGGGTATGTCTTGTCTCTCGCCGGTTTCGTTCGAGGGGTTGTTGAAAGAGCCTCCCTTGTCAGGGGACAAAGGACAGCCCCTCCTCGGGGCTGTCCTGCCCCCCCTACTCCCCTTGTCAGGGGGGTATAAAAAGGCGACGCCCGCCGCCGGGTAGAGGGGCTTTTGTTTTTTCTTGCCCCCCTGACAAGGGGGGGTAGGGGGGGTGGTTTTGTAGGGACAGGTCGCGACCTGTCCCTACGGCGGCGTCCCTCGACACGGCCCTTGCGGGCCTACTCAGGATGAGGGTGTTTTTAGTCTTCCTCACCCTGAGTAGCCGCCGAAGGTCAAACGCGACTGAGAAAGGAGCGTTTGTATCGAAGGGCCTGTCCCGATCCCCTCGAAGGGCGAGTTGGTTCTCTTTTTGAGGGACTTTTTCAACAATCCCTCGAATCAGCCCTGCGCGCCTTGCGGAGCGCGGGTCGGGATTGTAGGATTCGCGCGTCCTCAGGGAGAAAGCAAAATGGTGATTCAAAAGAAAGAGGTAGGCGTCGGCCTGATCGGCGCGGGCAAGATCGGCTCGCTTCGCGCGCATCTGGCGGCAACCTCGCCGGTGGTGAATTTTTTCGCCATATCCGACATCGACCCCCAGCGCGCTGAGGCCGTCGCCCAGCAGAACGAGGCGGCCTTTCACACCTCGGACAACCGTGAGGTCATCGAACACCCCCAGGTGGATGCGTTAATCGTGTCGACGCCCGAGGGCGAGCACACAGAAGCCATCTGCATGGCGCTCGAAATCGGAAAGCCCGTTCTGGTGGAAAAGCCCATCGCACTCACGCTGCCGGATGCGGACAGGATCATGGAGTCGAGGGCCAGGGGCGGCGCCGAGCTCTACATCGGCTACACGCAGCGGATCAGGCGGAAATTCCTGGCGATCAAGGAGCACATCGACGCGGGCCGCCTCGGCGAGGTGATGACCGCGCGCATGACGATCTACAACACGCGCCCCACGGCGCGCCAGGTCTACCTGCGCGCCCCGCACGCGAACCCCTTCACGGACGAGATCACCTACATGGCCGACATGGCGCTCTGGTTCTTCCAGCCCAGAAAGCCGGTGCGCGTCTACGCGCAGGCGGGCAGCGAGGTGTTTCACGATCATCCGGACGGGATGGGCGATTACGGCTGGGCGGTCGTCACCTTCGAGGACGGGGCGGCGGCGTGCCTGGGCGGGAACTGGGCGCTGCCCGAGTACTGGCCCGCCACGGTGGCGACCATCAGCATGGACATCTTCGGGAGCGAGGGCGCCATCCGCATCGACGACGGGCACAAGGACGTGATGATGGTGGGCAACGAGCGCGTCCCCTCGCCCTACGCGCCCGATTCCTCGGTGGAGGTCGCCTTTCTGGGCTCCGCCATGCCGGGCGACTGGGCCGTGGGCGATTTCGTGGGGCCGATGCGAGACGAGACGAGGCTGTTCCTGGAGCGCGTCACCACCGGCAAGGATGTGCCGCTTTGCGACGCGGAGACGGGCCGCGCCGTGCTCGAACTCACTCTCGCGATGGAAGAGAGCGCCCGCCGGGGCGGCGAGGTGGTCGAACTGCCGTTTAAAGGATGAAAAAGTGAAGCAGATCGGATTGGGCATCATTGGTTCGGGGCGCATGGGGAGGCTGCGCGCGCACCTGGCGTCGGGCTCGCCGGAGGTGAAATTTCTGGCGCTCTCGGACAGGGACCCGGCACGTGCGAAACTCATTGCGGAAGAGACGCAGGCCGATTTCCACTCGGGCGACAATGAAGAAGTGCTCGCGCATCCCGACGTGGATGCCGTCATCGTCTCCACACCCGAGTTCGATCACGCCGACGCCGTCTGCCGGGCGCTGGAACTTGGAAAGCCCGTGCTGTGCGAAAAGCCCATATCCCTCTCTTTGGACGATGCGGACAGGATTCTCGCGGCGTATGAGAAATCGAATACCGAGCTCTTCATCGGCTACACGCAGCGCCAAAGGCGCCGTTTCCTGAACGCCAAGGAGCAGATTCAAAGAGGCCGCCTGGGGCATCTGCAGACCGCGCGGGCCACGCTCTATAACGTCACCACCAACGGGGCGGAGATATACAAGCGCGCCGCCCATGCCGGCCCCGTCACCGACACGCTCACCTACATGGTGGACATCTGTCTCTGGTATTTCGAGGGCAGAAAGCCCAGGCGCGTCTACGCCCAGGGGGGCAGCAAGGTGTTTCCGCATCACCCCATGGGCTGCGGGGACTGGGCTTGGGCGATCCTCACCTTCGAGGACGGCGGCACCGTGAACTTCGGCTGCTCGTGGATACTGCCCGACAACTGGCCGGCGAACATCACCTCCATCGACCTCGAAGTCATGGGCACCGAGGGGGCCATCGCGATTGACGATTCGCACAAGAACGCCGTCATGGCGACGAACAAGGGCGTTCCCTCGCCGTATGTGGACGGCATGACCTCGGACGTGGTGTTCCTGGAGTCGATGATGGCGGGAGACTGGCTGGTGGGTGATTTCTGGGGGCCGATGCGCGATGAGACGAGGCTTTTTCTCGAAAGAGTGACGATGGGCCGGAGCGTCTCGCTGGCGCTTCCCCATCACGCCCGCACCGTGCTCGAGGTTACGCTGGCGATCGAGCACAGCGCGAAAGAGAACAGGCCGGTCGACTTTCCCCTCACGAACGCGCATTCCCATTAAGTCCCATTCGCGGTGAACTCCGGGCAACAGACCCTGCTTTCGCATCCTCAGTACGAACTCGGAAAATCCGCTTCGGGCGAGTTTTTCATACTCACAGGCGATCTCGATGCGGAGGGAGCGGCGCGTGTTCTCGAAGCGATGGAAGGCCAGGTCTTGAGCGCAGACCTCACGAGCCTCAATCTGGAGGAGCTTGAGCTTATTGACGGCGCCGCCGTCGCCCGGATGGTGGATTTAATAAGGCTCCTTTTGAGAGGCTCTGCGAGTGTTCGCGTATTAAAATCTCCGCAGTCTCTGGCGCACACCCTCTACCGGGTGGGGATGCTGGAGGGAGACGCGCGGCTCGAACTCATCGAACCGAGGCAGGAAGAGGGTACGACCAACTGAGGAAGACAGGAGCCATCCATGAGTCCGATATCACCCGATGATCCCTATGAGAGAAAGCGCGTCCGCGTGCTGGGCGCGGAGATGGCGTATATCGAAGCCGGGGAGGGCGACCCCATCGTGCTCCTGCACGGCAACCCGGCCACCTCTTATCTCTGGCGGAACGTGAGCCCCCATCTGGAGGGCCTGGGGCGGTGCCTCGCGCCCGATTTGATGAACAGCGGGGCGTCGGAGGGCATCCCCGGCGGCGGCTTGCGCTACCGGGATCACATCCCCTACATGGACGCCTGGTTCGAGGCGGTGGGCGCGACGGAAAACGCCTTTTTCGTGCTCCACGACTGGGGGGCCGCGCTGGGCTTCAACCGCGTCTCCCGCTTCCCGGAGCAGGTGGTCGGCCTCGCCTATATGGAGTCCATGGTGCGCCCGCGCCTCTGGACGGACATGCCCGAGGACAGGGTCGCGCAGTTCCAGACGCTGCGCGGCGAGGCGGGTCTCGCCATGGTGATGGAGGATAATTTCTTCGTCGAGACCATGCTGTTCGAGCGCGGGATCGTGCGCGATCTGAGCGAGGCGGAAAAGGAGGCTTATCGCGCACCCACCCGGGACCCCCAGAAAAGAAGGCAGACCCACCAGTGGGCGTGCGAGATTCCCTTCGAGGGTGAGCCTGCGGACAATTACGAGATCGTGAAGCGCTACAGCGATTATCTGCGCGGGAGCGGAAATCTCCCCAAACTCTTCATCAACTGCGAATTCGGCCACGCCCTGGCGGGGGCCGCGCGTGAATTCTGCCGACAGTGGCCGAACCAGGAGGAGATAACGATTCCGACGCGCCACTACGGGCAGGAGGACTGCCCCGATGAGATCGGAGAGGCCGTGGCGGGGTTTATCCGCAAGGTGCGGGGGTGTAATTGAGTGTGTCACGGTTACAGGAGAGTCTGATAGATGACCAAGAACACCAAGGTTACTGATGCGAAAATAATGTATGCCGTGCTTGTCATGCTAAATAGCAGAGGACCTCTCAGCGGGAGTGAAATAAAAGAGCACGTGTTGGAGGCGCTTATAACACGCACCGATTATAAAAAGTCAGGATATTTGAAAAGTAAAAAACAAGTTGGAACCCAAGAACATATTTGGGAAATCACTGATAAAGGGGTTGAAGCACTTAAAATGGCCGATATTGATTTATATGAACAAGCGCGCTTGGAAAGCAAGGCGCAATATGATGCCAAGGAGTAAATTATGCCTATCTACAGATTCGAGAACCTGAAGGACGTTCAGCAGAACCCCGGCCTCTCCTCGGGCCACGGGGAGAGCATCAAGGGGGAGCGGATGTATTTCTGCCACCGCATCTGGGAGGCGGGCACGGAGGCGAAGCCGCACTACCACGCCTGCGAGCAGTTCATCTACATCATGCGCGGCAGGCAGAAGTTCACGATGGGCGGCGAGGAGTACGAACTGGGGCCGGGCGACGTCATCCACATTCCGGCGAACGAGGTACACGCGGCGGAGATGATCGAAGAAGTCGAGGCCATCTACGTCAAGGACACCACCTGGAGCCTGAAAGGCGTGGCCGCCGGCGAGGCCGCCCCCGACGCGCCGCCGCCTGATGATCCGTTTTAAGGGGGAGTGATAAGAGGCGAGATAGTGTCAGGCATCTTGGGCCAGGAACTTCGCTCCTGGAATGACTTCCTCGATGGATTTGCCGGTGAGTTCCAGGTAGAGGGCGTCCGCGCAAAGCTCAGCGTCCTCATCCTAGGCGATGGCCCTGTGGGGAGCAATGCGGACTTCCTCGAAACAGCCCGGTTTGCTCCAGGCTTTGAATGCGCCGCGTCCGACGAGACCGGAGAGGTCGATCTCGCCTTCCAGGCCATCGGAATAGCGAATCCAAATCCAGTTTCCGGGACGAGGTTCCACGCAAACAGGTTGAATCATCGCTGCTCCTCCGTGTTTTCTTATGGAACATGCGCTGCAGAATCAGGACCTGCGTTTCCTTATTCGATATCGTATTCGAGAAGAAGACAGTCCTCAAGTCCGTTGAACGCGGTCGCATTCCGGTGAAGTCTGTCAACAAGGCGCAGCCGCGCCCGACGCGCCCCCACCCGATGATCCGTTTTAAGGGATCGAACACGATTGATGAATGAGTGTTCGACGCAACTGATAAAGGAGCGATTGCTTGATGCGGGAGAACATGCAGGTTTTCCCCTACGAAACCATTCGTCTTCCGTAGGGGCGGACCCGCGTGTCCGCCCGGTTTTCGTTTTTAGTCGTCATTCCGGCGCATGCCGGAATCCAGAACCGATGAAATAGATATCCGGCGGCATTCCATTGTCTCCATAATTCGCGGGGAATACCGGTAAAAACCAAAGGCGAAAAACAAATTCCCTGGATTCCGGCATACGCCGGAATGACGGCGTTGTGGACTGATCCCGACGGACGCGAGAGGGTGAATGTGAATCGTTTTCGTAGGGGCCGTTCGCGAACGGCCCCTACAGGTCGCGACCTGTGGGGCAGTCCCGAGCAGGAACTGCCACTACAGACGTTCTACACCTTCCCGTAGAGTTCCTCCGCCTTGGCGTCGAGGTGCCTGATGATGTCCTGAAGATCGTCGGGGTAGTGGTGATCGGCCCCCAGGTCGGGGTCTTCGGCGGGTGACTTCGCCACGAACATCACAGCCTTTTCCGTCAGCGTCCTGCCGCCGTGGAGCGTTCCCCGGGGGATGTGAACGATGTCGCCGGGGCCGATGATGCGCTCCTCATCGCCGAGGCGCATGTAGCGCTTGCCCTCGATGATGTAGATGTATTGCTCCTCGTTGTTGTGCCAGTGAGGCTTGGAACCCGTGCCCTTACGGTAGGTGACGACGCCCGCCTTCATGAATTCCCCGGCGAGGGGCTTGTACTCGCCCGGGTTTCCCGTGCGGAGTTGTACGTTCTCGATGGTCTCGGTGCTGTAAAAAGGCATTTCATGCTCCCCTGCGGTAGTGTGCCTGAAAGAGAATGGCTCAAAAGAACCTGCGAATCATAACCCGATTCCAGGAATGGTATCATCTCGCGTATACTCCACCCATCTGAGACAAAGGTTTGGTTCAAAATTCCGGTATCAGGAGGAGAGGCGCATGGTCGTCAAAGCGGTACGCAAGGTTCCGTGGTTCACCTACTTTCCCGATAACTATCGCTGGTCGTTCATCACCTCGATGGGCCTGATGCGCGTGGCGGGCGGCGGGGCGGATACGTCGGAGATTTTCGAGGTCTGCAGGAATCTCGATAAAGACGTCGGCAACGACGAACTCTGGTTCGATGAGTGGAAGCGCATGGGCGACCGCATACGCGCGATGGGCGTGGCGGCGCAGCGCCGCGGCAAAAACCTGACGGCGGCGGGCCATTTCTGCCGCTCCGCCACCTATCACCAGATGGCCGATCGCTTCCGCTTCCCGAAGGACAGGGAATCGCAGGGCGTCTACCGCAAATCCATCGACAGCTTCAAGCGCTACGTCCGCCTGAACGACAGTCCGAAGGCGGAACTCGTCGAGATTCCCTACGAGGGGGGCAAGTCGCTGCCCGGCTATTTCGTCCACGCCCAGAACACGCGCAAATCGAGACCCCCCGTGGTCGTGCTCTATTCGGGTTTCGACGGCACCAAGGAATCGCCCATGATCATCTCGGCCGGCGCACTCGCCCGGCGCGGCATGAGCGTGGTGGTGGTCGACAGCCCGGGCGTGGGCGAGGCCATCCGCTTCCGCAAGATATATCTCAGGCACGACTACGAGGTGGCGGGCTCGGCCGTTCTCGACTGGCTGGAGAAGCGAAAGGACGTGAACGCGAAGCGCGCCGGCATCATGGCGTCGAGCCTGGGGGGATACTACGCGCCCAGGACCGCCAGCATGGAGCGCCGCTTCAAGGCCTGTCTCGCCCACGGCGCGATCTGGGACTACCACGCGATATGGAAAAGGCGCATCGAGGCGGCGTTCAGGATTCAGCTTCCCTCGCCGGGGAACCACCTGGCGTGGAGCTTCAACGTCAAGACGGCGGAGGAGGGCTTGGAGAAACTCGAAGGCTTCCGCCTCGACGGCGTCGTGCAGCGGATGAAGTGCCCCTTCCTGCTGGTGCACGGGGAAGACGATCAGCAAATACCGCTGGCGGATGCGAAATCGCTCTACAAGGCGGCGGGCTCGAAGGATAAGACGCTTCGCGTTTACAAGGGCACCGACGGCGGTTCCCAGCATTGCCACATGGACTACATCGCGCCCGTCGTCGGCTACATGGCGGACTGGATGGCCGAAAAACTGGGCGCGTAGGGCCAGATAGGAGTTTCAGGTGGCGACGCTGGAAGTCGAGAGCCGGGGAAAGCTCGATATATATTACGAGGAAGAGGGCGCCGGCGAGCCTTTGGTGATGGTGGGCGGCCTGACGGCCACGGTGGAGGTCTGGGGCAAGCTGCGGGGGCTTCTCGCGGCGGATTACCGCCTCATCATGCCGGACAACCGGGGGACGGGCAGAACGAAGGCGCATCATGACGACGGCGACCGCGCCCCTTCACGCATGGCGGAAGACCTGCTGGGGCTGGTCGACGGCTTGGGCCTCGATTCGTTTCACCTGATGGGCGGCTCCTACGGCGGGACGATTGCGCTCTCGTTCGCGGTGAAACATCCCCAAAGACTCAAGAGCTTGGTCGTCGCGTGCTCTCACTTCGGGGGAGCGGATAAAATCGCGGCGGCCCCGGGCGTCCGGGAGACGCGCGCGCGGGGCGGCGCGCCCGATGCGACGGAAGAGGAGCGCCGGGCGGCGCTGGAGACGCTCTTCCATCCCGAGACGATAGACGAACGCCCAGAGGTGGTCGCCTTTTATGACGGCTTCAAGCGCCGCTTTCCCATCAGCAAAGAGGAGATCGAGCGGCGCAACGAGGGGATGGCGGCGTTCGACGTTTCAGAAGAAGTGAGGACTTTGGGCGTGCCCACGCTCGTCATCTCGGGCGAGGCGGACGTTCTCGTGCCGACCGAGAATTCAAGGCTGATGGCCGGGCGGATTCCGGGTGCCGAGCTGGTCATCGTCGAGAACACGGGCCATCATTTCTATTCCGAACGCCCCGAAGCCGCCGCTGCGGCGATTCTGGGGTTTTTGAAGAGGCGCAGGTCCCCATGAACATCCCCGCTTTCGAGACGCTGCTGTTCGAGGTGCGCGGGAACGTCGCGCTCGTGAGCCTGAACCGCCCCGAGCGGCTGAACGCCATGAACCGCGCCATGCTGCGCGAGTTGAACGAGGCGTGCGATTTCATCGAAGCGGAAGATTCCATATACGTTGCCGTTCTCACCGGGGAGGGCAAGTCGTTTTCCTCAGGCTTCGATCTCAAGGAACAGGCGGAGAACACGCCCATAGGCTTCGCGGAATGGAGGCGCGCGCTCCGGCAGGATTTCGACGCCGTCATGCGCTTCTGGAATCTCACCAAACCCACTATCGCCGCCGTTCGGGGACACGCCCTGGCGGGAGGGTGTGAGCTTGCCCTGGCGTGCGACATCACCGTGGCGGCGGAAGACGCCGTTTTCGGCGAGCCGGAGCTCAAGTTCGGCGCGGGGATCGTCGTCATGCTCCTGCCCTGGCTCACGAACCCCAAGCTGGCGAAGGAGATCATCCTGACGGGGGAGGACGGGGTCTCTGCCCAGGACGCCCACCGGATGGGTCTCGTGAACCGCGTGGTTCCCGAAGCCGATGTGCTCGATACCTCCATCTCTCTGGCCGAGAAAATGACGCCGATGGACCAGAGCCTGCTGCGCGCGACCAAGCTGGCGATGAACCGCGCGTACGAGATCATGGGGATGGGCCGCGCGTTAGAGGCCGCGCTCGACCTGGACCTCATGATCGAAGGCAGGGGAACGGAGGACAAGGCCTGCTTTCTCGAGATTGCGCGTACCGAGGGCCTTCGCGCCGCCGTCGCCTGGCGCGACGCCAGGTTTGAGGATAAAGGGTGAAAAATTCCGCCGAAATATTGGTTCGCCTATGAAGTGCGGCTCATGTCGCACGCTCCCCGACTGAGGAGTCATCGCAGGCACAAAAAAGCCACCAAGGTCCGCGTCATCAAAAACGTCATTGAGAGAGGCGTGGTGGCTATCTTGAATTTAACATACGCAACACGTCTCTCCGTGTCAAGGGAAAAACGGGATCGGGATGCGCGGTCGTTTGATTCCGCCCTCTAGTTGCCTTCGTTACTAAGATAATATCGATCGGGTCCGATTCGATCAGACTGATTCGGCTACCACGCGCGGCTGAAATGTGGAATCATACCGGACGTTCTCTCGCAAACGTCACCGCGAGTGAGACGATTTTTCACTTTGCTTTTATTTTATTCCCAAGGAGGAAGTTCACAGATGCACCCACTCATCAAGAACAGAAGAAGTCTGCGCGCCTTCAACGGCGTACCGCCCGAGGCCGAGAAGCTCGAAGCCATGCTCGAGGCGTTCCGCTGGGCGCCGTCATCGAACAACCGCCAGCCCTGGCGCGTCATCGTGGTGGAATCGGAATCAGCGCAGGCGAAGTTCGACGAATGCCTGAACGAGGGGAACCGCCAGTGGGCGGCCGCGGCCCCGCTCAAGATGATTGTTCTCGGAAACCCGGAAGAACAGCCCGAGCGTTTCGGGCAGCAACGCTATCTGCTCGACGTCGGCATGGCGCTCGAGAATCTCCTGCTCCAGGGCAGTGATTTCGGGCTGACCGTTCACGCCATGGCGGGGTGGGACGAGCAGAAAGTGCTGGAGGGTTTCGGCATTCCCGAGCCGTTTCGCGTTGCGGCGCTCTTCGCCGTGGGGTATCCGGGCAAGACCGAAGATCTGCACCCCGATGTGCAGGCGAAGGACAACAAGCCGCCCGCGCGCAAAGACCCCGCCGAGATTTTCTTCCGGGATTCGTTCGGCCAGGCACGATAGCCAAGGGGCCGGTTTTTCACGGCGCGTTTCGCGTTTGACCCTCCCGCCCCAAGCCCCTAGAATCCGGCGAGCTTGCGAGTGGAACTCCCGCCACCGGAAGTTTCCGGGGTCAACGCCCGGTTTGTGAATGTCAGGGGTTCATGCCGCTCGTTCATTGTCGCCTCTCATACGGGGTAAGGGACTGCCTTGTTCTCCTCGGATTTCATTCAGCAGTTGCTGATCGCGATACCGGCCATTCTGCTGGCGCTCACCTTTCACGAGGTGGCGCACGGCTGGATGGCCGAGAAGCTGGGCGACAACACCGCGCGCATGCTGGGGCGTATCAATCTTAACCCCATCGTCCATCTCGACTTAATGGGGACGATCGCCTTCGTCATCTCCATGGTGGGGGGCGTGGGTTTTGGCTGGGCGAAGCCGGTGCCGGTGGATCCGCGCAATTTCCGTCATCCCAGGCGGGGGATGATGTGGGTGGCCCTCGCCGGGCCGGCGACGAATTTCATCCTGGCCATCATCAGCGGTTTTTTGTTTTCCCTGCTGCGCGGCTCGGGCCTGGGCTTCACCTTCGTGGGCGAGCCGCTCATGTTGATGCTGCGGGCGAGTTTCACCATCAACACCGCACTCGCGGCGTTCAACCTGATTCCCATCCTCCCCTTCGACGGGGGGAGGATCGTCATGGGGCTTTTGCCGAGAAGGCTGGCGTGGCAGTACTCTCGCAGCGAGCCGTTCGGGTTCTTCATCGTGCTGGGCCTGTTGCTGCTGGGCGCGCTGCACACGATCATGATGCCGATTTTCGTCGCTCTGGCTACGGCCGAGCAGGTTTTTGTGCTAAATCTTCTCAGAATCTTCGGTTTGGCGTAGCGGGTTTCTCGCAGGCGCGCGGATAAAGGACACTCGGATGACGGACAGCCAAAACGAGAAAAACCGGCCGACGCGGTTTCTCTCCGGCGTGCAGCCCTCGGGAAAACTGCACCTGGGCAACTATTTCGGCGCGCTCAAACAGCACATCGCGCTCCAGGACGAGGCCGAGGCCTTCTACTTCATCGCGAACTACCACGCCATGACGACGGTGCAGGACAGGGACTTGCTGGCGGAGCAGACGCTTGCCGTGGCGATGGACTACCTCGCATTGGGCCTGGACCCCGAAAAGGCGGTTTTCTTCCGCCAGTCCGACGTGCCCGAGGTGAACGAACTCGCCTGGATGCTCTCCGCCGTCACGGGCAAGGGGCTGCTCGATCGCGCCACGTCGTTCAAGGACAAGGTGGCGCGGGGCATCACGCCCTCGATGGGGCTTTACTATTACCCGATGCTCATGGCCGCCGACATCCTCATCTACCGCTCCACGGTCGTTCCGGTGGGAGAAGACCAGGTGCAGCATCTCGAGATGACGCGGGACATGGCCCTGGCGTTCAACAACACATATGGGGAAATCTTCCCCCTGCCCACTGTCCGGCTCGACGCAGGCGCGAAGGTGCCGGGCGTCGACGGCCAGAAGATGAGCAAGAGCTATGACAACACCATCGAGATTTTCGAGGAGGGGAAAAAACTCAGGAAGCGCGTGATGTCGATCGTCACCGACTCCATCCCGCTCGAAGAACCCAAGGACCCCGACGCCTGCAACGTGTTCGCCCTGTATCAACTCTTCTCCGATGAGGCGGAACAGGAGGAGCTCAGGGAGAAATACCGGACGCCCGGGTTCGGCTACGGCAACGCGAAGCAGATTCTCTTCGAGAAGCTGGATGCGTATTTCGCGCCTTACCGGGAAGAGAGGAAACGCCTGGAAGGGGATATCGGCTATGTGGAGGACGTTCTGGCCGAAGGCGGCGCCAGGGCCAGGGCGGAGGCGCAAAAGACGATGCGCCTCGTGAGGGAGGCGGCGGGAATACCCGGGATGCCCGTATCGGCTGTCGAAACGACATAAAGGACTGGATGGGAGAATGACGACGAACTACAAGGAACTGCTGAACCTGCCCAAGACCTCGTTTCCCATGAAGGGGAACCTGCCCCGGCGCGAGCCGCAGATGCTCGAGTCCTGGGAGGCGCAGGATATTTACGAGAAGATCAGGGACGCATCGCAGGGCCGTAAAAAATACGTTCTGCACGACGGCCCCCCCTATGCGAACGGGCATATCCACCTGGGTACGGTGCTCAACAAGATTTTGAAGGACGTCGTGGTGAAATCGAAGCAGATGGCCGGTTTCGACGCCGTCTACGTGCCGGGGTGGGATTGCCACGGCCTGCCCATCGAGCACCAGGTGGACAAGGAACTCGGCCGCAAGCGCTTCGAGATAGACGAGGTGCAAAAGCGCAGGATGTGCCGTGAATACGCCGAGAAATACATCGACATCCAGCGGGACGAGTTCAAGCGCCTGGGCGTCTTCGGCGACTGGGAGCGGCCCTACCTCACCATGAGCTACGACTACGAAGCCGCCACCGTGCGCGAACTGGCGCGCTTCATCGAGCGCGGCGGCGTGTATCTGGGTCTCAAACCCGTGCACTGGGCGCCGGGTCTGAGGACCGCGCTGGCGGAAGCCGAAGTGGAGTATGAAGAGGTCACCACGCCGAGCATCTATGTGAAATTCCCCATCGCCGAGGAACAACTGCTGGGCTGGTCGGAGAAGATTGAAGGTCTGGGCGAGGCCGCAGAAGGTTCGCGGGTAAGCGTTCTCATCTGGACGACGACGCCTTGGACGCTGCCGGCCAATCTCGCGCTGGCGTTCAGTGAGACTCTCGAATACGGCGTGTTCCGCCACGGGGAGGAGTTGCTGATATTCCATGAGCATTTCCTGCCCCGGTTGAAAGAGCTGGCCGAACAAGAGGGAGCGAGCGCCACTTTCGAGAAGGTAGCGGGCTTTCAGGGGGGGGAGATCGAGGGCTTGCACGCGCGGCACCCCTGGATAGAGCGCGACTCGCTGGTCGTGAAGGCCGATTACGTCACCCTCGATCAGGGAACGGGCGTCGTGCACACCGCCCCCGGCCACGGGCGCGAGGACTACGAGACCGGCCTCAAATACGGCTTGGAAGTCTACAGCCCCATAGCGGACGACGGAAAGTTCACCGACGACGTGGCGCATTTCGCCGGCCAGTTCGTCTTCGATGCGGACCCGAACATCATCGCGCATCTGCGCGAATCGGGCCGCCTGTTCGCGGTGGAGGATTATACCCACCCCTATCCGCACGACTGGCGCAGCCACAGGCCGACCATCTTCCGCGCGACGCCGCAGTGGTTCATCTCGATGGAGCACGGCGATTTGAGAAAGCGCTCGCTCGAAGAGATTCGAAAGGTCGCCTGGGTGCCGCCCTGGGGCGAGGAGCGCATCTACGGCATGATCGAGAACAGGCCGGACTGGTGCATCTCGCGCCAGCGCTCCTGGGGCGTGCCCATCGTCGCCTTCCATTGCGAGGATTGCGGGCACGTCGTGGTGGACGCCGAGGTGGCGCACCGCGTGGCCGACCTGATGGAAGAAGGCGGCGCGGACGTATGGTTCGAGAGGCCGGCCGCGGAACTTCTGCCGCCGGGTTTCACCTGCCCCGTATGCGGCGGTACGTCTTTCAGGAAAGAGACCGACATTCTCGACGTATGGTTCGACTCGGGCGTCAGCCAGGCGGCCGTCCTGGAGAAGAGAGAAGAGTTGACGTGGCCTTCGGACATGTATCTCGAAGGTAGCGATCAGCACCGGGGCTGGTTCCACAGCTCCCTGCTCGCCGCTGTGGGCGTCAGGGACGCGGCGCCCTACCGCGAAGTGCTCACCCACGGCTACGTGGTGGACGGCAAGGGCAAGAAGATGAGCAAATCCCTAGGCAATACGATCGCCCCTGAAGAAATTATCAAGAAATATGGTGCCGAGATATTAAGGCTTTGGGTCGCCGGGGAGAACTACCGGGAAGACATCCGCATTTCCCCGCAGATTCTGGACCGCATGGCCGAGGCCTACCGCCGGATCAGGAACACGTGCCGCTTCCTGCTGGGCAACCTGAGGGACTATGAGAGCTTCGACCCCGCGCAGGACGCCGTTCCGCTGGCAGAGCGCATGGAGATCGACAGGCTCATCATCAGCCGCCTGGACAAGCTCGTCGAGCGCGTACGGCAGGCCTACGCCGATTATGAATTTCACGCCGTCTACCATGCGCTCAACAACTTCTGCGCGGTCGATTTGTCCTCGTTCTATCTTGACGTTCTGAAAGACAGGCTCTACATCTCGCTGCCGGACGATGTGGACAGGATATCGGGCGTCAGCACCATGCACGAAATCCTGGACGCGCTGCTCCGGATGATGGCGCCGATCCTGCCCTTCACGGCGGAAGAAGCCTATCAACTCACGCCGAAACTACACGGCGAGAGCATTCACCTGGCGTCCCTGCCCGAGGCCGACGCCGCGCGGCGCGACGAGGCGCTCGAAGATAAATGGGAGCCTCTCATGCGCGCGCGGGCCGAGGTGTTAAAGGCGCTCGAGCTCGTCCGCCAGAATCAGGAAAAGGGCAAGGGCAGTTCTCTCAATTTCAGCGTGAGGCTGTTCACCGAGGAGAGTATGCGCGAGAAACTGGCGGTTCTGGAGCCCGAGATGGAAGACGTGTTCATCGTCTCGGGCGCCGCGCTCGCAGGCGCAGGCGAGGCACCCTCGGGCGATGTCTACCGCAGCGAGGAGGTGGAGGGTCTGGCCGTCGAGGTGAACGAGGCGCGGGGGGCGAAGTGCGCCATGTCGTGGAAAATCTCGGAAGACGTGGGCTCGGACCCGCGCTTCCCCGACCTCTCGGCGCGCTGCGCACACATCGCCGCGAAGGTGCTTTCGTGAACCGAAGGCCGGGGCTCAAGCCGTTTTTCCTCATCGCCGCTCTTTTCGCCCTGGCCGATCAGGTAATCAAGCAAATCGTCGATAAAACCTTCGCCCTGGGCGACTCGGTAGCGGTGGTTCCGGGGTTTTTCAACCTCGTACATTTGAGAAATTCCGGCGGGGCGTTCAGCATCCTGGACGGCCTGCCTCCCCTGTGGGGGCGTCTTTTCTTTATCTGCGCCACCCTGGCCGCGTTGGCGTTCGTCCTCTATCTATATCGCTCTCATCCGCCGGGAAATCTCTGGGGACGAGCGGGCATGATTCTCGTTTTCGGCGGCGGCCTGGGGAATCTGGTGGACAGGGTCGCCTACGGCGAGGTGATCGATTATCTCCTGTTCTATTATGGGCAATACCATTGGCCCGCATTCAACCTGGCGGACTCGGGCATCACGGTCGGGGTCGGTCTGATGATAGTCGATCTCTTGCGGAGTCCGGGCGAGACCGCATCGACGCGGGAAGGCGGGTAAAGATAATCGCCGGATTCACATGAGGTGGTTTCCACTTTCGGAGGGATGGAGATGCTCGGCCCTTTCCCGTTCTCGGGAACGCATGCGAGTCGAAACAAACCCTCCGTAGGTTCGGCGACCAGGGCGCGCGGTTATGCGCGCCATTATCTGTGGAACACGTCTGTTGTCTGGAGCATTATTTCTCTGGCCTGCATTTCGGGCCTGGGATACCTGTTTGCGCAACGCCCGCTTCAACAAGAGACGCTCTTCTACGCCGCCGTCTCGCTTCTGGGTGTTTTTCTCGCTTATTCGTTCTGGCGAGCCTCTCGCGCGCTCAGAGACCTGATGGGCGAACCGGTGAACTTCGAGGGCCGCGTCGCGTCCAAAGCCTCCTATATCTTCTGGAACAAGCTGGCCTTCCTGGAAGAAAAATATCACCTCAGAATCGTTCGCGGCGTAGGCATGCGTCCGCTGACGCTGGGGAGCGGAAAAATCATCAAGGAAGGCTGGTTTCTGGCCGCGCAGGGCTACCACGACCTCCTGGCTCCGGGCGATCAGGTCCGGGGGACGCTCTATCCCAGATCGCGCATCATCGGCGCCCTCGTCAAGGTATGAGTGTGGCGGAGAAGGGCGAGAAAACCTGGGCGCTTGTCTGCCGTGAAGGCGCCAAGCGGGTCGATTCATTTCTGGCCCGGAACCTGAAAGACCTCTCCCGTTCTCGCGTGCAGGCGCTCATCCGAGACGGCATGGTCTCGGTCGATGGAAGAGTGGAGACGAAAACGGCACATGCGCTCATGAGCGGCACGCGCGTCGTGGTGACGCTGCCGCCACCCGCGCCCTCCCACATCGAGGCCGAAGAGATTGCGCTCGACGTTCGCTACGAGGACGAACACCTGCTTGTGATCAACAAGCCGCCCGGCATGGTGGTTCACCCCGGCGCCGGACAGCGCAAGGGAACTCTCGCCGCCGCTCTTTTGCATCACTGCAGAGGACAGCTCTCGGGCATCGGCGGGGTGGAGAGGCCCGGCATCGTTCACCGGCTCGACAAGGACACGTCCGGCCTGCTGATTGCGGCGAAAACGGATGCCGCGCACCGAAAACTATCCGCCGATCTCAAGGCGCGCCGGATTCACCGCCACTATCTGGCCATCGTCCGGGGCATCCCCGCGCAGGGGGAGGGGACGGTAGACGCTCCCATCGGACGCCATCCGGCCCACAGGATGGCCATGGCGGTCGTGGAGAGCGGGCGTCGGGCGGTGACTCACTACGCGGTCCGTGAAGTGCTGGGAGACGCATCGCTTTTGGGCATTACGCTGGAGACGGGCAGAACGCATCAAATCAGGGTGCACATGAGCCACATCGGGCATCCCGTCCTGGGTGATCCGGTCTACGGTCTGGGCCGGTTGCCGAGAGGGCCCCGCAAGAAGAACAAATCGAATCAAAAGAGCCTCATCGGGAGACAGGCGCTCCATGCGCACAGGCTGGGTTTTTGCCACCCCATCGAAGGGGATGAGCGGGAACTGGTGGCCGAACCTCCGGCGGATTTCCTGAAACTGCTGGAGGATTTGCGGGGGTAGCTCTCTTGCTGAATGAGTTTCACGCCTAAGCCGCCCGAGGCGTCCCAAGGTTTCGTTTCGTCTCATTCCTTGCCTATCGCGTTCGAGGTATGCCATAAGAACTCCTGACACATGGAGAACCCATTTCAAGCATTTTGAGTTATCTGCTCTGGTAATTTGGAGAAAAGATATCTCATCCTTTTGTTAATTGAGGACTTATATGAAAGACGTCGTCATTCTCAGCAGCGTTCGTTCCCCGGGCGGAGCCTTCGGCGGCACGCTCAAAGGCATGACCGCACCGGAGATGGGTGTTCACATCGCGCGCGAGGCGGTTCAGAGATCAGGCGTGGAGCCCGAACATTTCGACGAGACCATCATCGGCCACGGCTGGCAGGCGGGGGTGGGGCCCAATTCCGCGCGGCTCATCTCGGTGGGCGCGGGGCTTCCCAAGGAGACGCCCGCTTACACCATTAACAAGCGCTGCGGTTCGAGCATCAAGGCCGCAGCCCTGGCTGCGCAGGCAATCCGCGCGGGCGATGCGGATGTCGTTCTCGCGGGCGGCGTGGAGAGCACCTCCAACGTGCCCTTCGTGAACCCGGGCGCGCGGTGGGGAAACCGCTTCGGGCACGCGCAGTTTCTGGACCTGATCTACAAGGACGGCTATGAGGACCCGCTCTCGGGGCAGCTCATGGGCGTGACGGCCGAGAATCTGGTGGAAAAATACAATCTGAGCCGCGAGGAGCAGGATGAGTACGCGCTCGAAAGCCAGGAGAAGGCCGTGGCGGCCGTCGAGGGCGGAAAGTTCGCCGATGAGATCGTGCCGGTCGAGCTGAAAGGCCGAAAGGGCGAGGTGAACGTGTTCGATAAGGACGAGACGCCGCGCAGCGGCATGTCGATGGAAAAACTGGGCCGCCTCAGGCCCGTCTTCGACAAGAACGGCTCCGTCACCCCCGGGAATTCCTGCTGTCAGGCGGATGCGGCCTCCGCCCTCGTGCTTGCGTCCAGGGAAAAGGCGGACGAGTTGGGCGCGAAGCCCGTCGCCGTCCTGCGCGGCTACGCCTCGACGGGCGTGGAGCCCCGCTACATGGGGCTGGGACCCGTGACGGCTATGCCTAAAGCGCTCGAACGCGCGGGGCTGGCGCTTGCGGACATGGATTTGATCGAGGTGAACGAGGCGTTCGCCGCCCAGGTCATCGCCTGCGAGCGCGAACTCGAGTGGGACAGGAAAAAGCTGAACGTGCACGGCGGCGCCATCGCGCTCGGCCATCCGGTGGGCGCAACGGGCGGAAAGATTATCGCCACCTGCCTGAGCGCGCTCGAGCAAAGGGGCGGGCAGTTCGGCGTCGTGAGCGCCTGCATCGGCGGGGGCCAGGGGGTGGCCGTCGTCCTGGAGCGCGTCGCATAGGCGCGATAGTTGTAAGGTTGAGCAAAACCAGAGGGTGAGATGGGAATGGAAAAGGCAATGGTGGTGGGCGCGGGTACGATGGGCGCAGGGATCGCCCAGCTTTTCGCGCAAAACGAGATTCCGGTGGTCCTGACGGATCTGAGCGAAGAGATGGTGGCGAAGGCGATTTCGGGGCTTGAGGCGCGCGTCGCCAAGCGCGTCGAGCAGGGCAAGATGTCTGCCGAGGCGAAAGACGCCGTTTTCTCGCGCATCACGCCTGCGACGGGCTACGCGAAAGCGGCGGATGCGGACGTTGTCGTCGAGGCCGTTTTCGAGGATATGGATATCAAGAAGGAAGTGCTGGGCGCGCTGGATGAAGCCGCGCCCGAGCGCGCGGTTTTCGCATCGAACACCACCTCGCTCTCCATCACCGAGATGGCGGCGGCCACATCGAGGCCCGAGAAGGTCGTGGGCGTGCACTTTTTCAACCCGCCGCTGGTGATGAAGCTCGTCGAGATCATGCCGGGTCTCGGCACCTCGAAAGAGACGGTGGAGGCGGCCCGCGCCCTGGCCGAGCGGCTCGGCAAGACGCCCGTGATGGCGAATTTCGACAGCCCGGCGGGCATCGGCAGCCGCGTGCTGGCGGGAATGCTCAACGAGGCGGTGGAAGTCTATGCGGGCGGTCTGGCCTCCGCCGAGGACATCGACAAGGCGATGAAGATGGGCGCAGGCCTGGCCATGGGGCCGCTCGAACTCATCGACCTGATCGGCGTGGATATCCACCTCGCCAAGACGGAGACGCTCTACCGCGAACTGGGCGATACGCGCTACCGGCCCAACTTCCTGCTGCGCAAGATGGTCAAGGCGGGCCACCTGGGCCGAAAGGCCGGCCGCGGTTTCTTCACCTACGAGTAAGCCTCCCATCCTGAGACGACCGTGGACTTTGAACTCAACGAGACCCAGCGGCTGATCAAGGAGACGGCGGCGGAGTTCGCCCAACGGCGGATCGTCCCCGTCGCCCGGGAGAACGACGAGAAAGAACGTTATCCGGCGGACATCGTCGCCGAGATGGGCGCGTTGGGCATGTTCGGCGGGCCTATCCCTGAGGAATACGGCGGCGCGGGCCTCGACTACATCTCCTACGCCATTATGAACGAGGAGATCAGCAAGGCGTGCAGTTCGGTGCGCACCGTCTTGTCGGTGCAGATCTCTCTCGTCGCCACCACGATCCTGAAGTGGGGGAGTGAGGCGCAGAAGCAGAAATATCTTCCCAGACTCTGCTCGGCGGAGTGGATCGGGTGTTTCGGCCTCACCGAGCCGGATGTGGGCTCAGACGCGCAGCACCTGAAGACCTTCGCGGAGAAGACGCCTGGCGGCTGGAAACTGAACGGCCAGAAGATATGGATCAGCAACGGAGGCGTCGCGCAGCTTGCGCTCGTGATCGCGCAGACCGATCGCGAGAACCCCCGCAAGATGGCGGCCTTTCTGGTGGAGACCGACTCGCCCGGCTTCGAGGCCAGGACGATGCACGGGAAGCTGGGACTCAGGAGTTCGAACACCGCCGAGCTATTCCTGGCGAACGTGGAAGTGCCCGATGACGCCTTGATGGGGGAGGTGGGCGATGGCTTTAAGGTCGCGATGAGCGCGCTCGACAACGGGCGCTATTCGGTGGGCGCGGGTTGCCTGGGAATAGCGCAGGGCTCCTTAGAGGCGTCGGTCGCCTACGCGAAGGAGCGCCGCACGTTCGGTAAGCCCATCGCCGCGCACCAGCTCGTGCAGGACATGATCGCCCGCATGGTGGTCGACATCGACGCGAGCAGGCTCCTGCTCTACCGGGCGGGAGAACTCAAGAACGCGAGCAAGCCGAATACGCGCGAGACTTCCATCGCCAAATACTATTGCACCGAGGCGGCCCTTCGCTGCGCGAACGACGCGATTCAGATTCACGGCGGAATGGGCTACAGCAACGAATATCCCGTGGAGCGCTACATGCGCGACGCGCGCGTGGCGACCATCTACGAGGGAACCAGCCAGATCCAGAAGCTCATCATCGCAGGCTTTGAAACCGGAATCCGCGCGTTCGCTTGAGTGAGATATCCGGTTCTATTTCTTCGGTGAGCCACTGACACCCGGAAATTCAAATCCTTTCCGGTTCCGGGCTATGCCTTTTTCCTTCTAGCGCGGCGTTTCCGGGGTTTCGGCGCCGGGCGTTCTTTCAGGAACCAGTCGAGTATCTGCTCGCCGTCCCAGCAGACCACCCCCGGTTTCGACAGGATATGCTCGAAGGTCTCGCGCA
Source organism: bacterium (assembly GCA_965204535.1). Classification (GTDB taxonomy): domain Bacteria; phylum UBA8248; class UBA8248; order UBA8248; family UBA8248; genus Bin107. The sequence continues at coordinate 635,029 of OZ241996.1, forward strand.
CGTATTTGATCCGGTGCGGCGAACCCGAGAGATAAGGGTGCATGGCGATCGACATCACCTTGGTGGATTCGTGGCTTTCGGCATAAACGGTCTCGAAGTAATCAATCGCGCGGTCGCGGAAGACCCGGGACTCATGGTACTGGATCGCCATGCTCACGATGTCGTGGAGCTCGTAGTTGTAGGGCAGTGCCACGACCGTCTTGCCGACCGTCGTCTTCACGTGCACCGGCTGGTCGTCGAGCACCCAGTCGCCGATGTATTCGACCCCGGCTTCGGCGAGAAGATCCAGCGTCTGGTAGGTCTGGGTCAGCCCCGGACCGAACCAGCCGCGCGGCCTCTTGCCGCAGAATTCCGTGATGATGTCCATGCACTCCTCGATCGTCGCGCGCTCGTCGTCTAGTTTGTGCATGGGTATCTGCTCGTAGGAGTGGGCGTTGAACTCCCAGCCCGCTTCCAGGCAGGCCCCGGCGACTTGCGGGTATTCCAGGCAGGTGCGGGCGTTCAGCGTCACCGTCGGTCGTACGCCCAGATCGTCCAGCATGCGCTTGATGCGCCACACGCCGACCCGCATGCCGTATTCGTGCCAGCTCCAGTTGGGATGATCGGGGAGCATCGGCACCCCCTGGGGCGGGGGTATCACCATGCGCGCCATGGGCCGGACGATGTCCCACACCTCCAGCGCCAGTACCGGCCAGAGCACCAGGCGTGCGCCTCCGGGAAGTTTGAGCGGTTTGCGATCGACGATGGCCGAATAGGGCAGGCGGTCGCCGGGCCTCATGCCTTCTTTCATGTCTTGTCTCCGAATAGGTTGCGCCCGACCGGATGGAGCGGCGCGCGGTTTTTTTGCCGTGAATATAACATAGTCGCGAAGGCGCGGCGGGCAACCGCGCCCTGGGACTTCATTTCAAAATCGACGCGCGCGGTATATGGCTCGTTTCCCGAGCCGATGCCGGCCGCCGGGAAGCGCCCCGGTGCGCCCTTGATTCGCCTGTTTCTAGGGCTTCCAGGCTTCGGGCGGCGCCGCCACGTCGCGCGGGTGGCCGTCTCGGGAGAGGCGGTCGCGGAACCAATCCTCGTTCACCCGGTTCGTGTAGGGGTCCATGACGGCCATGTCGCAGAATATCTCGATGCAGTTGCCGGACGGGTCTGCGATGTAGAGCGCGTGGTTCTCGCCCCAGAAGCCGTCTCCTTCGGGGTGGGTGGGGCTGTGGATGGAAGGCCCCCAGAAGATTTCAACGCCCTTTTCTTCGAGATAAGACGCCCACTCCTCGATTTGCGTGCGGTCTTCCACCTCGAACGCGATGTGGTGCAGGCCCGTCTGCAAGGAGAAGAAGGAGCGCTCCTCGGGCGGGGCGGGGCCTTCGCCCTCGGGCCAGAAGATGAGGTTCATGTCGTGGTGAAGCTCCGTGCACCGCATGAAGCAAAGCCCGAAGGGGAAATCGCCCACCGTGCCCGGCTCGAATATCTCCGAGACGGTGAAGCCCAGCGTATTGACGTAGAAATCCTTGGCCGCCTCGATGTCGTGCACCTTGATGGCGGCGTGTTGGAGCCGCGTGAAGCCCCCCGATGGTCTCGGCATGAAAAAATCTCCTCCGCTGTTATGAATCCATTCTTATGAGTCGATGCAGGCCCAGGAATCCCTGCCCAGATCCCCCAGTCCCTCGCAGCCGTCCTCGGTGACGGCGACGGCGTCTTCTATCTTCACGTGGCCGACCTCCGCGTGGCGGATGTCGCATTCGACGGACACCACCATGCCCGCCTCCAGCTTACGCTCCACCTCGGGGCCGAAGCGCGGCAACTCCTGCTGCACCATGCCGATGCCGTGCACCTCGAAAATTCCCATGTCGGCGAAGCCGGTGTCCGCGAACGCCTGGTGTCCCCGCTCATGCACCGATGCGCAACTCGCCCCGGCCCGGATGGCGTCCCGGCAGGCGTCGACCGAGTGGAGACAGGCTTTGTGCAATTCCTCGGCCAGAGCGGACGGTTCGCCCCGCACCCCCATGCGGCAGATGTCGGACATGTAGCCCGCCTCGGAGCCGCCCGCGTCGATGTGGAGGATTTCCCCTTTCTCCCAGATTTTATCCGAGGGCTCGCGACGCATGCCGGGTCCCGCCGCCGTGAAGGCGTAGTGGAAATGGAGCCCGCGCCGCACCATTTCCTCTTCCACCCTTTGCTCGATTCTTCTGGTCGTTACGTCGCGCGCTCCCTCCTGAAAGCCGGCCTGGATGGCTTCTGAATCCGCAAGCGCCGCACGCCGGAATATCGCAAGCTCGTCCTCGCGCTTCACGGCGCGCAACTCTTCGAGAATCTCCAGCGAATCGACGAACCTTGCGCCGTGGAGTTCGCGCGCAAGCGCTTCCATCGCATCCACCGGCATGAAGGCGCGCTCGACGGCGATGGTTCCCTCGGCGAGGCCCCGCTTCCTGATCGCTTCAGCGGCCGTCTCGGAGGCGCCGACGGTTCCCCGCGCCTTCGTGTAGATGACATCGGGTATCCAGGTATCCACCTCGTTTCGCGGAGACGCCTCGACGCGCCATGCCACCTGAAAGGCGTTCTCGGAGTTTTCCCGCAGAATCCCCACGAAGGGGAGGTACTGGCTCGGTCCGATGGCGGCCACCCGCTCGCGGAAATGGAAGTAATAGCCGCCCGACAGGTAGCGGATGTTGTGGGGCGTGTGCGCGAGCAAGAGGTCGATGCCCGCATCTTCCATCAGGCGGGCGAGTTTTTGCTCGTCGTACAGCGGCTTCATCAGTCGACGACCACCCAGTCCTCGCGCCCCAGGTCGCCCAGGGGTTCGTAGCCGTCCGCCGTCACCGCCACGGCGTCTTCCACCTTCACGTAGCCCACCTCGGGATGGCGGATGTCGGTCTCTATCGACACCACCATGCCCTCTTCGAGCGCTCTCTCTACACCCGGGCCGAAATAGGGCTGCTCGTGCGAAACCATGCCGATGCCGTGGATGATGAAGTTTCCGTATTCCCCGTGCTCAGTGTTCTTGAGGTAGCTCCAGCCCTCCTCATAAATATCACCGCACACCGCGCCTGCGCGAATCTCGGCGCGCACGTGATCCTGCGTTCCGAGACAGGCCTTGTAGAGTTCGTCCGCAAGCGGCGTGGGCTCGCCCCGCACCCCCATCCGGCAGATGTCGGTCAGGTAGTCGGATTCCGAGCCGCCCGCGTCCAGATGGAGTACCTCGCCCTTTTCCCAGACTTTCCCGGACGGAGCGCGCAGCATGCCCGGCCCCGCGGCGGCGAAGACCCACAGGAAGTGGAGGCCCCTGTCCGTCATGCCCCGTTCCACGGCGTGGGCGACGTCGCGCGTCGTGGCGCCGGGCCTGGCCGTCTCGAAAGCGTCGCGAATGGCTTCCGCGTCCGCCAGGGAGATGCGGCGGTAGATTTCGATCTCCTCGGGCGTCTTGATGGCGCGAAGCTCCTCGAGAATCGGGAGCGCTTCGACGAAGGTCGCGTTCGGCAGTTCGCTCATGAGCGTATCCTTGGCGATGGCGGGCAGGAAGTTGCCCTCCACGGCGATGGCGCCGCTCCCGAGGCCGCGCTCCGAGATGGCTTGCGCGGCGTCTTTGGCGGCTTCGGCCGGATATCTGCCTGAGGGGATAAGCTCGGGTATCCAGAGGTTCTGGTCCTGCGCCTGGCCGCGCTCGCCGGTTCCGCCGATCAGGAACGATTTTCCGGCGTCGCCGCGCGGGATGCCCGCCAGCGCCATGTACTGGCCGCGCCCCATGGACGTGAACCTCTCGTGAAAGTGATAGTAATAGCCGCCGCACAGGTAGCGCACGTTCTCGCGCGAGTTGGCCAGAACGAGGTCCACGCCGGCTTCGCTCATGAGGCGGTCCAGTTTTTCCCCGTCATAGGGTGGTTGCATGGAAAATCCTCCAATTTTCATTTGCCTGGAAATGTCTGAGATGATTGTTAGTAGCTTGTCTCATCCTCGCGCAGAAATCGGTGAGGGTCAAACCGAAACCCCGTTGGTATAGAGCGCAGCCTCGACTGGCCCGCGGTGGCCTCAAGCGAGGAGGCCGAGCTCTTTTTTCTTCGCCTCCACGTCGATTCCGAAGAGCCTGGCCTGGTTCTCGCCGAGAATGTTTCGCTTGTCCTGTTCCGTGATGGGGGGGTAGCCGTATCGCTCCTGCAACTCCTCGTCGATCTCCATCTCCCAGAACCACTCGATCATGGGCTGGGGATTGCCCAGCAGGGGGGCTTCCGAGCCCCACAGGATTCGCTCCGAGCCTACGTCGCGCAAGAGCCTGCCCATGTATTCCTTGAACTGCCAGGGCGCGATGAGGGGGAGGTGCATCGTGCCCGACAGGACGAGCACCACGTTCTCGAAGCGCGCCGCGATGTAGACGCATTCCTCGAAATAGGGGAGCGCCAGATGGTGGATGGCGAAGGTGAGGTCGGGGAAATCCATGGCCGCCTGCTGGATGTCGAGCGGCGTCAGGTCTTCCAGTCGCGCGCGGGTGATGGGAAAGCCCTTGTGGTACTGGAACACGTTGAGCCCCAGCTCGCGGCCTTTCTCGTATATCGGATAGGCGAGTTCGGGGTCGTCGCACCGCCAGGAATTTCTGTCGATGTGGGCGTTGTAGAACTTCACCGAGCGCGCGCCCATCTCCGTCACCTGGCGTTCGAGTTCCTCGAGCGCGCCCTCGACGCTCGGGTACTTGGGGTCCACTCCGCCGCAGAAGAGAACGCGCTCGGGATTCGCGCAGGCGAAATCGTATTGCGCCTGAACGGGGGAGAAGCCCTCCTTGTAGACGTCGTAGAGCACGACCGCCTGCGCCATTGCCATGTCGGTCTCGGAATCCTCAAAAACCAGCCTGCCGAGTTCATCGCAGGTCCATTTCCGGGCGAATCCGCCGATGGCGTCTCCGCCCGCGTAGACGTCCTCCTGGCCCGCGGGGCGCCTTCCCTTGCCGATCCGCAGGTGCCAGAGGCGATCGAGTCCGCTGTCCGGGCGGGCGAGGTTCTCGTCCGACAGGTCGTACATGTGAACCACGTTGTCGAAAACGAAGACGTCGCCGTTCAGCATATGAGCGTCCCTCTCGGGGTGGTTTTGCCGGATAATCGGGCTGATTCCAAGTCTAAAATATCGCAAAAATCACAAATAGGCCACGGGGTGAAACGGGGTCTGGTGAAAAAAGAGGAATTTCCGAAATGCGGTTGACCATGCGCGCATGAATCTATACATTGCCACCCGATTGGACGAATCAACCCTCTCGATTTCGAGATTTTTTGCTTTTGGGGGAGCAATTTGATGGGCAGGTTCGTGAAAGTCCTGCAATCATCCATCGGCGCGAAAGTCGCCATGGCCGTCACCGGCATTCTTCTGGTCCTGTTCATCATCGCCCACATGCTCGGCAACCTCCTGATGTTCGCAGGTCCCGAGGCGACGAACGCCTATGCGAAGGGGTTGAAGGATCTCGGCGCATTGCTGTGGGTGGCGCGCATAGGGCTTCTTGTCGTGTTCCTGGTGCACATCGGTTCGGCCCTGCGCCTCTGGCGCATGAATCAGGCGGCCCGGCCGCAGGCCTACGCCGTCACCGAATCGACGATGGTCACCTATGCGGGCCGCTCCATCGTGCTGACGGGCGCCCTGGTGCTGGCTTTCGCCGCCTACCATCTGCTTCATTTCACGCTGTTCGCCACGAACCCCGAATTCGCCCAGCTGCACGACGCGCAGGGACGTCATGACGTCTACCGGATGGTGGTTCTGGGATTCAGGAACACGGCGGTATCGGGCGTGTATCTGGTTTCGATGATCCTGCTGGGGCTTCACCTGAGCCACGGCGTGACGAGCCTGTTCCAGTCGCTGGGGATCAACAATCCCTCTTACAACCCTTTGATCAAACGGCTGGGCCCCTGGAGCGGCGTGCTCGTTGCGGCCGGCTTCATGGCGATTCCGCTGGCCGTCTTGGCGGGCGTGTTGAAATAGTTCTCCCTTGGTGAGGAGAAGGGTATGGATACGAACGGCAGCCTGAACGGAAACGTCCCCGCAGGCCCTCTGGCGGAGAAGTGGGACAATCACCGCTTCAACATGAAGCTCGTGAACCCGGCCAACAGACGCCGCTACAAGATTATCGTGGTGGGTTCGGGGCTGGCCGGAGGAGGCGCTGCGGCCACGCTGGGCGAGTTGGGCTACAACGTGGATTGTTTCTGCTATCAGGACAGCCCCCGCCGGGCGCACTCCATCGCGGCCCAGGGTGGAATCAACGCCGCCAAGAACTACCAGAACGACGGCGACAGCACCTACAGGCTCTTCTACGACACCATCAAGGGGGGCGATTTCCGCTCCCGCGAGTCGAACGTCTACCGCCTGGCGCAGGTGAGCGCCAACATCATCGACCAGTGCGTCGCCATGGGCGTGCCTTTCGCTCGGGAGTACGGCGGGCAGCTCGCGAACCGCTCCTTCGGCGGCGCGCAGGTGTCGAGAACCTTCTACGCCCGGGGCCAGACGGGCCAGCAGCTTCTCCTGGGCGTTTACGCGGCCCTGAGCCGCCAGGTTGCGGCCGGTACGGTGAAGATGCACTCGCGCACCGAGATGCTCGAAATCGTCCTGGTCGACGGGCAGGCCAAGGGGGTCGTCACGAGAAACCTCGTGACCGGAGAGATTGAAAAACACGCGGCGGACGTCGTCATCATGGCGACGGGCGGCTACGGGCCGGTGTTCTACCTCTCGACGAACGCGATGGGGAACAACGTCACCGCCTCGATACGCGCCTATATGAAGGGCGCTTATTTCGCGAACCCGTGCTACACGCAGATTCACCCCACCTGCATACCCGTTTCGGGGGATCACCAGTCGAAGCTCACGCTCATGTCCGAATCGCTGAGAAACGACGGGCGCATCTGGGTGCCGACGAAAGAGGGCGACCCGCGCGGTCCCGCCGAAATACCCGAGGACGAGCGCGATTATTATCTCGAGCGCATGTACCCGAGCTTCGGGAACCTGGCCCCGAGGGACATCGCCTCGCGCGCGGCGAAAAGAGCGTGCGACGAGGGACGCGGCGTCGGCGATACGGGCCTGGGCGTCTATCTCGATTTCACGGACGCCATCAAGCGCCTCAGTCTGCCCGTGGTGCAGCAGCGCTACGGCAACCTCTTCGACATGTACGAGAAGATAACGGGCGAGAACGCCTACGAAGTGCCCATGCGCATCTACCCGGCCATCCACTACACCATGGGCGGGCTGTGGGTCGACTACAACCTGATGAGCAACATCCCCGGCCTGTTCGTGCTGGGCGAGTCGAATTTCTCGGATCACGGCGCGAACCGCCTGGGCGCGAGCGCCCTCATGCAGGGGCTGGCCGACGGCTATTTCGTCGCGCCCTACACGGTGGGGAATTACCTCGCGAGCCAGACGCCGGGCGATTATTCCGCCGATTCTTCGGAATTTACGCAAGCCGCCGACGACGTGAAAGACAGGATCAAGCGCGTGCTCTCGATCGACGGCAAGCGCACGGTGACTTCGTTCCACCGCGAACTGGGCCTCCTTTGCTGGGAGCATTGCGGAATGGCGCGCACCGATCAGAGCCTGAAGAAGGCGCTCGATCTGATTCCCGCGCTCAAAGAAGAGTTCTGGCAGAACGTCTCCGTGCCCGGAGGCGGCGACGAACTCAACCCCGAGCTCGAAAAGGCGCTGCGCGTGGCCGATTTCCTCGAATTCGCGGAACTCATGTGCTACGACGCGCTCCTGCGGGAGGAATCCTGCGGCGGACACTTCCGGGAGGAATACCAGACCGAAGAGGGCGAGGCCCTTCGCGACGATGAGCATTTCAGCCATGTGAGCGCATGGGAGGCGCCGCGCAACGGCGGGCGCCCGATACTGCACAAGGAAAATCTCGAATTCGAGGAAGTTGAATTCAGCGTGAGGAGTTACAAGTAATGGACCTCACCCTCAGGGTTTGGCGGCAAAAGGATGCCCAGTCGACGGGAACGCTTGAGACCTACCAGATAAGCGGCATCATCCCCGACATGTCTTTCCTGGAAATGCTCGACGTGACGAACGAGCGTCTCATCGAGGAGGGCAAGGAACCCATCGCCTTCGATCACGATTGCCGCGAGGGCATCTGCGGCGCGTGCTCGCTCGTCATCAACGGAAGAGCGCACGGGGGATTCTCCGGAACCACCACCTGCCAGCTTCACATGAGAAAATTCAACGACGGCGATACCATCACGGTCGAGCCCTGGCGGGCGAGCGCTTTCCCGGTATTGAAGGACCTGGTGGTGGATCGCACCTCGTTCGACCGTATCATCCAGGCGGGCGGGTTCATCTCGGCAAACACGGGCGGTGCGCCGGACGGCAACGCTGTCCCCATCCCCAAGCCCGACGCAGATGCGGCCATGGACGCGGCCGCCTGCATCGGCTGCGGTGCCTGCGCGGCGTCGTGCCCGAACGGCTCGGCCATGCTCTTCGTGGCGGCGAAGGTCTCCCACCTGGCGCACCTGCCGCAAGGGATGCCCGAGCGCGGCCAGAGGGTGCTCAGCATGGTCGCCCAGATGGATGAAGAGGGCTTCGGCAACTGCACCAACCACGCCGAGTGCGAGGCCATGTGCCCCAAGGACATCAGCATCAGCCACATCGCCAAGATGAACCGCGAGTTCATCCGCGCGACCGTGAGAGGCGAATAAGCCTTACTTTTCAGTCGCTTATAATGAGGCTCCCCCGCGCGGGGAGCCTTTTTTGTTGGTTGTGGAAATACTAGAGTTCACCGAAAACGTCGGATCTAGCGCATGGTTTTAGGCACCGAGGCCATGCGGAGAGGAGACAGGCAAAGCATTCGTATCGTTTGACAATCAACCGGTTGTTGCTGGAAATTACCCCAAGATGTTGTTGATTATTGGGACTCATTTTTGGTGGTGGTTATGAGAAAGCTTGTTCGAAATGTGCAGAGCGACGGCGCGGACAAGGGCGTAGAGGCTCTGGTGCGTGCGGCTCAAGAGGGGATGTCCGAGCAAGATAAGATAGAAAATCGGAATGACTATCTTGCTAAGGGATGTTCACACGATACAGTCAGCAAACTTTTTCCCGACTTGCCTCCGCTTCCATAGCTAGCCGTACCTTCCGATTGTTCTCGCTTGTTCGACGAACGCGCCCCCGCCCCCCAAGTCGCACGCATCCCCCCGTTTTCAATCCCGGCGATATGTACTATGCTATGAGCATTCGATAGGAACCTGTCCATCTATTCTCATGCAGAGGGGTGAAGCCATGTGCGCACAACAAGTAGAGATTCTTGATCGCTCCGAGATGACGGATCAGTTGAAGGAAATGATATCGCTCGATCCCAAAGAAACCACCATCGTCACCATCGACATGCACCGGGGGCATCTCGACCCCGAAGTCGCCACCATGCCGGCGAGTGACGAGGATTGCGAGAGCGTCATCAGCGCGGCAGAGGAACTCCTCGGTTTCGCCAGAAGCCACGGAATTCCCGTCGTCCACGTGAAGCTCATCTTCCGGAAGATTCCCGGCCTCGGAAGCGAGGGCATGCGGGTCCACTTCTGGAAGGCGCTCCACGACATTCAGGACGAGAAGAACCGCCTCACCCTGGGGCGCAAGAGCACGGTGAACGACCACAACATCATGGGCGAGGTGACGACCGAGATGATTCCCTCTCTCGTGGAAGAGGGCGACTACGTCATCGACAACAAAAAGCGCCTCGACTGCTTCATGGGAACGGACCTCCAGATGCTCCTGGACTCGCTGGGCACGAAGAACGTCTGCCTCATGGGCATCAACACGAACACATGCGTTCTGAACACGGCCTTCACCGCCTTCAACTACGACTACCGGGTGGTGATGCTCTCCGACTGCGTGAAGAGCATGTACGGGCCGGATCTGCACGTCTTCGGGATGCAGAACGTCATGCGCTGCCTCGGCTGGGTGTTCGACAACGAGGAGTTCATGGATAAAGTCGCCGAGGGCGCCGAGGGCAAAAAGAGCTGATTCCCCCGCGCTCGAAATAGAGCGTAATTCGATTTTCGCAGGCGGGCCGCAGCGGCCGCGCGATGGCCCAAGAGCGGCTTTTCGACTATTCACAGAAGAGGATTACCAAGATGCCGAAAGTTCAGGTGGGTGATGTAGAGCTTTACTATGAGGATTACGGAGAGGGCGTTCCCGTCGTTCTCATCCATGGCCTCGCGGGCGATTGCAGCGCGTGGAAGGCGCAAATCGAGAGCCTGGAGAAGAACTACCGCGTGCTGGCCTTCGACAACCGCGGAGCGGGCAGGAGTTCCGCGCCCGATTATCCCTACACGTCGAGCCATTTCGCGGCCGACACCATCGGCCTGATGGACGCGGTGGGCATCACCGAGCCCGCGCACGTCATCGGACGCTCGATGGGGGGAGCCATCGCCCAGATGATGGCGCTCGACTACCCCGACCGCGTGCGCAGCCTTCTCATCACCGCCTCTTTCGGCAAGCTGGACAGATACGGCTACCAGATCCTCTACAACATCAACGAGGTGGTGAAGGCCCAGGGCTACGGACCGGCCGCGATGCACCAATCGCTCTTCTTCTTCCCGCCTCACTATTTCAACGAGAACAAGGAGCAACTCGACGCGTTCGAGGCGGGGCTCGGCAATACGGATCGCCCTATCCCCGGCTATGTGAATTCCACCCACGCCTGCCTGACGCACGACGCGCTCGACAGGCTCCACGAGGTGAAGTGCCCCACACTGGTGCTCGCGGGCGGGCAGGACGTGCTGTGCGCGGCGAGCGCCTCGCAGCAGATTGCCGACCGCGTGCCGGGTTGTGAGATCAAGATTTACGAGGAGGCGAGCCACTTCTTCCTCATCCAGTGCTTTGAGGAATCCTTGCACGACATCGAGGATTTTCTGGCGAGAAACTAAAACGAGCGGGGAGCGGGCGCAGTTTCCGCCCTCCTGATTTTCAGATCGCATCGCGGCGGGTCCGGCGGGCTCGCCGCGATGGTGGTTGTTGGGGGTGATTTTCGGGAGATTTCTCTACATGGCTAAATTTACGGATCCCATCGAAGTCCGAGGGCAGCGCATCAAGCACCGCATCCTCATGTCCGCGATGACGACCTCGCGCGCAGAAGAGGACGGCGCGCCCTCCGCCTGGTCGCACGCGCACTACAAGGCCCGCGCCCGGGGAGGCGCCGCGGTTTGCTTCACCGAGGCGACCTACGTCAACCAGGAGGGGAAGGGCTTTCCCAACCAGTTGAGCACGCATGACGACGCGCACGTCCCCGCCCTTCGTGAGTTGATACGGGCGGTGGAAGACGCCGGCGCGCTGCTCGCGGTGCAGATTTATCACGCGGGCAGGACGGCGCTCAGCGCCATCACGGGCATGGAACCCGTGGGGCCTTCTCCCATCCCGCATCCCACCGAAGACGAGGTGCCGCGCGAGATGAGCGAGGCGGATGTCAAAACAGCGGTTCAGGCTTATGGCGACGCGGCGCGCAGGGTGCGCGAGGCGGGGGGAAAGATTCTCGAGATTCACGGGGCCACCTGGTATCTGTGCCAGCAGTTCTTCTCCCCGGCCTCGAACCAGCGGACGGACGGCTACGGCGGCGCGCTTGAGAACCGCATGCGCTTCCCGCTCGAAGTGGCGCAGGCCGTGCGCGAGGGCGGGGGAGACGAGATGGTGGTGAGCTACCGCCTGGGACTCCTCGAGCCCTTCGAGAACGGCTTCACGGTGGAGGACACGCTGGCTCTTGCGCCCGCGCTCGTGGAGGCGGGGGTCGACATCCTCCATTGCTCGCGAAACGCGCGCGTCGGGCTGCCCGTGATGCCCGATTTGTACAACCCCGCTTTCGACAGGCTGCGCAAGGCGGTGGACGTACCCCTGGTCGCGAACGGGGCTGCCTTCGAGCCTGCGCGGATACAGGCGTATCTCGACGGGGGCGCTGATTTCGTCGGTGTGGGGCGGGCCCTGCTCACGGATCCGGACTATGCGAACAAGGCGCTCGCCGGACGGGACGGGGAAGTCATCCGCTGCATCGAGTGCAAGCCGTGCGCCTTCATGGCGAACAGCAAGTGCCCCGACGAGGCCTATCCCTCGGGAATCCCCGAATCGATGGGCGAGGTGCTCGAAATCGCCGCCACGATGGCCGGCGGCGGCTACGCGCCCACGGCGAAAAAGCGTTTGACCACCGATGCGCCGATCGAAGAGCAACCCGAGGGTTCGTCTATCTCCTGAGTTTCACATTGCAAACTATTGATAACGAATGGTTTTGAAGGTTTTTGGGATTCGATGAGGAAGCGAAGCCCGAATGTGCCCGCCCAGTTTTTGTCTAAACGGTTCGTAGGAAATGCAGGCGGAGTTGTTGAGAAAGTCCCAAGGGGGGACAGCATCCCAATTATCGAATTGTTCACCGTAGGGACAGGTCGCGACCTGTCCCTACAGAACCATCGCGCCCTGCGCAGCGCCATCCGATGAACTCGCTTTTCCTCTCCGACATGTTTGCCACCGCCGTCATTCCGGCGAAAGCCGGAATCCATTTTCAAGCAGAATGACAATGCTCCAGCTTTCCATCTCCCCATTGTTGGCGGGAACCAATCAGAAAAGGAAAAACAAAGGCAAAACAAAATGGATTCCGGCTTTCGCCGGAATGACGAGCAAAGCCGCCCTGCTTCGCAGGAAAAGGTCGTAACGACGGACAACCACGGGGGGTTGTCCCTACGGTCCGTCACTCGTTAGGGTGTGTAGGGACAGGCCCCCGTGCCTGTCCTCTAAGTATCTCTGGGGTCATCCGCTCCCTCGCCTCGATCCCCGAAGAGCGACCCCTGAAGCTGTGGCGGCTCCTTCTCCTCTTCGCGTCTTTCGGTACACGCCGCATCGTCGTTCCTCGGGCTGTTCACCCGCTCGCTCACCGGATAATACGAAAAGGCGTCTGAGGGGTAGGGCTTGAGAAACGGCTGAAGAACCTTCGCGCGGTTCTCGCGCGGGTTCAGCCAGTCCGCATAGGACGCCTCGGGCAGGATGACGGGCATCCGGTGATGCAGTTCGGCCAGCTTCTCGTTCGCCTGAGTCGTCAGGATCGTGCAGGTCTCGAGAACGCTCCCGTCCGCCCCGGTCCAGCTCTCCCAAAGACCCGCGAACGCGAAGGGTTTTCCGTTTTCCAGATGAATGAAGAAGGGCTGTTTTTTTCTCCCGCTCCCCGCCCACTCGTAAAAGCCGTCCGCGGGGATGAGGCACCTCCTGTAGCGGAATGCGGCGCGGAAGGCGGGTTTCTCGGCGGCCGTCTCTGAGCGCGCGTTTATCGTCCTGGCCCCGAAATCCGCGTCTTTCGCCCAGAAGGGCACCAGGCCCCAGCGGGCGAGGGCGAGTTCACTCTCATTCTTCCCTCCGGATTCTCGCGCTCGGACGATGGCGACCTCCGTCCCCGGCGAGACGTTGTAGCGGGGCGGAAGCTCGCCCACTTTTTCGGGGTTTTCCAGCCCCAGGATTTCCGCGAGCCAGGGTATGGGTTCGATAAGGGTGAAGCGTCCGCACATCGTCTACAAACCCCGCCAGGCGACGCCGTTCACCACGCCCAGGGGCGCTTCGCCGGCCAGTGCGCGGTGGATGTTCTCGAAGTAAACCTCGATTTCCCGGATGATGTTTTCATCGTCCCCGCCCGCGCAGTGCGGCGTGGGAATGACGTTCGGCAGACGCAGCAGCGGGTGTTCGGGCGGAAACGGCTCGGGGTCGAAAACGTCCAGCCCGGCTCCGCCCAGGTGGCCGTCTGTGAGCGCGCGATACATCGCCTCCTGATCGATCAGCGGCCCGCGCCCGATGTTCAGGATGTATGCCCCTTTGGGCAGGGCGCGAATCTCCTCCTCACCGATGATGCCGCGCGTCTCCTCGTTCAAGGCGACGCCGACCAGGAGCGCGTCTGCGTTTTGGAACAACTCATCACGCGCAACGGATCGCGCGCCGAGCGCATCGTCCACGGATTCGGGCAGCGGCGTACGGTTCCAATACTGAATCTCCATCCCGAACGCGCGGGCGCGCAGGGATACGCCGCGTCCGATGTCGCCCATGCCCAGAACGCCCAGGCGGGCGCCGCGCAGCGGGGCGATTCCCTGCGTTTGCGTCCAGTTGAACGCGCTGCCGTCGGCTCTCTGGGGGGATGGGGGATTGTCCGAACCCTCGCGGGCGTCGCGCGTCGCGCCTTCGAAATTTCTCTTGAGTGCCAACAGCATCATCATGGTGTGGTCCGCCACCGAGTCGGTGATCGGCATCGGGAAGGTCATCACGGGTACGCCCGCCCGTGTGGCGCGCTCGATTTGCAGTTTCTCGAAGAAATAGCCGCCCGCCTGGATGAGTTTCAGCTTTTTCGCGCGCTCGTAAAAACCCTCGGGCAGCGGGTCGTTCTCGCAGAGAAAGAAATCCGCCTCCTCCATCGCCGCCATCCGCTTTCCGGCGTCGGGCTCGATGATGAGTTCGATTTTCTCCTCATCCATCGCACGGGTCATGCGCTCTTCAATCGCAGGCGAGAAGGGCCTGCCGCGCAGGGCGCGGATGCAGGGCAGCATGCGTGCGACGACGCGGACCCGGCGCATGGCTTATTCCGTCTTTCTCAGGAAACCGAAGTCACAGCCATCGGGCGCCTGGAGCACGTTCTCGATGAACAGCCTGCCGTAGCCCCTGTCGTAATGAGGCGGCACAGGCTCGAGCGTGGCGCGGCGGCGCTGGAGTTCTTCTTCGGGGACGTTGAGATCCAGCCTCCGGTTCGGGACGTCCAGGGTGATCATGTCCCCGTCCCGGACGAGGGCGAGGGGGCCTCCAGCAGCCGCCTCGGGCGCCACGTGCAGCACGATGGTTCCCGACGCCGTCCCGCTCATGCGCGCGTCCGAAATGCGCACCACGTCGCGCACGCCCGCTTCGAGCAGCTTCTTGGGCAGCGGCAGGGAGCCTGCCTCCGGGAAGCCGGGCGCGCCGATGGGGCCCGTGTTCTGGAGCACGAAGACGCTCTCCGCCGTGGCGGGGAGGTCGGGGTCGTCGATCCGCTCGATCAAATCCTGCTGGGATGAGAATACGACTGCAGGCCCCGTATGCGTCAGCAGATCGGGGTCCGCCGCTGAAATCTTGATGACCGCCCCATCGGGCGCGAGCGAGCCCTTGACGATGACGAGGCCGCCTTCTTCCGATATGGGTTCCTCCCGCGTGTAGATGACGTCCTGCCAGGGCTGCGCCCCTTGGATTTTCGAGAGGTTTTCCGTCACGGTCTCTCCGGTCACCGTCAGGCAGTCCCCGTGGAGCAGGGGTTCGAGTTCCTTCATCACCACGGGGATGCCGCCCGCAGCAGCCAAGTCCTCCATCAGGTATTTCTTCCCCGATGGGCGGATGTTGCCGATCATGGGCGTTGTGCGCGAGATGTCATCGAACAGCGATAGCGGGAGGTCGATGCCCAGGCGTCCGGCGATGGCGGGCAGGTGGACGACGGCGTTCGTCGAGCCGCCCACGGCCATCAGCACGCGGATGGCGTTCTCGAACGCCTCGCGCGTCATGATTTTCTCGGGCGTGATGTCTTTTTCGATCAACCCGGTGATGCGCCGCCCGCTTTGCTCCGCGAGGCGCATGCGGTTCGAGTTCACCGCCGGGACCGCCGCGAGACCCGGCAGCATCATGCCCATCGCCTCGGTGAGGGACGCCATCGTGCTCGCCGTGCCCATCACCATGCAGGTGCCCGTGGACGGGAAGAGCGAACCCTGGACCTCTTCGAGGCGCGCGTCGTCATAGTTGCCCGCCCGGTATTCCGCCCACGTCCCCCGGCAGTCCGAGCACGCGCCCAGTACCTTGTCCTCGAAGCGTCCGCCGATCATCGGCCCCGCCGTCACGCAGATGGCGGGCATCCCGGCGCTGGCCGCGCCCATGAGTTGCGCGGGGAGCGTCTTGTCGCAGCCGCCGAGCAGCACCACCCCGTCCATGGGCTGGCCCTTGATCATCTCTTCGGTGTCCATCGAGAGGAGGTTCCGGAAGAACATGGCAGTCGGATTCATGTACATCTCGCCCAGGGAGATGGTGGGAAACTCCAGCGGCAGGCCGCCCGATTGCCAGACGCCGCGCTTGACGGCCTCGGCGATCTCGCGCAGGTGGCGGTGGCAGGGGTTGAGTTCGCTCCAGGTCTGGGCGATGCCGACGATGGGCTTTTCCAGGTCCTCTTTCGTCAGGCCGAACCCCCGCGCGTAGGCGCCCCTTGCGAAAACGCTGAAGCCCGGGTCGCCATAGTTCGTCAGTCCTCTCAGGTGTCCCCGCATCTTGGAATCTTCTCCCCTGGTGATTATTTTCTGGAATCCACCCGCATCATTCCTCATGGGCGGGGAATGGGCAAGCGCGTGCGGGGGTCGTCTTTTCCCCCGGCTTTTGCTCTCGCCCGAAACAGGGTACATTGGAGGGATGCAAAAGGCTCAGGTCTCGCAAGACAGGAGGGATGAGCATGAGAAAGAGACTCTTTGCTTCCATTTCGCCGCCGAAGCGCC
The DNA here is from genome assembly GCA_965204535.1 of bacterium. GTDB lineage: Bacteria > UBA8248 > UBA8248 > UBA8248 > UBA8248 > Bin107. The sequence goes on from OZ241996.1 coordinate 651,471, forward strand.
CCATCCGTTTCATTGTTGTTCTGTCCATGCTATTCGCCCTGGTATCGGCTATGGGGTGCGCCCGGGGGAAAAAAGCCGCTGAAGTTCCGCGCAGCGGCAAGGGCGAGATCGTCGTGACGAGCAGGCCCGAGGGCGCCGTCGTCATCTTCAACGGAAATCCGCGCGGGGAGGCCTATAAACTCAGGCCCGTCGAAATCAAGGGCGTGGACTACGGGCGTCATTCGATCCGGGCGGAGTTTCCCGGCTACGTCGGCCAGGTTCTCGAAGTCGACGTGCGCGCGAAAAAGACGTCCATCGAGATGCGGTTGACGAGAGAGGGCGCCGGCCGCCTCGTCGTCCGCTCCGACCCGCCGGGTGCGGAGGTCTTTATCGGGAGCCAGTACTACGGCAAGGCGGCCCCGGCGATCGAGGTGACGAATCTCACCCCGGGCGAGTATTCGATGTGGCTGCGGCTGCCGGGGCACGGGATGGAGCGCCGAAACGTCATCGTCGAGCGCAGGCGCGAGCGCCGCTACATGGTCGTTTTGGACAAAGCGCCCTGAATTCGTCCGGTTGCCGATCGGCTGGTTCATTCACCTGACTGAACTGCGAACCCGGTTTGCGCCTGTTACTCGCGCTTCGGGGGTTGTTGAAAAAGCCCCCACAGGGCCCTGCAAGTAGAGGGTTTGTAGGGACAGGCCCCCGTGCCTGTCCCTGCGAAGCGTAGTCACGGGGATGATCATATACGATGTGGGCGGCCACAGGGGGCCGCCCCTACGGGTGAATATGCTTTTGATCGTCATTCCGGCGAAAGCCGGAATCCATTTGTTTTGCCTTTGTGTTTATTTCCTGATTGCTTCCCCCAATGACGGGGAGATGAAAAGCCGGCGTATCGTCATTCTGCTTGAAAATGGATCCCGGCTTAAAACATGCCGGAATGACGCCTGCAGGGGCGGTTCGCGAACTGTGGGACAACCCCGAAGAGGGGTTGTCACTACAAAACCATCGTACCCCCACCGCTTAAGGGGAGTTTTCAACAGCCATGCTTCGGCGCCGATTTGCGGACTTGATCCGTGATGGCGATGGCTTTAATCTTGGAGGACGTGACCCGCATGAAGTTTCAACGCTTCTTCCAACGCGCGCGCTCCGCACGTCCGGGAGGCGCCAAGGAGACGAGAGATGTCCACCGAATACATTTGGGCGCTCTGCTCTCACAGGGCGGGGGACGGGTCGCAGGTGAACCAGAAGACGCCCGAGCGCCCCGCCACCCTGGATTATCTCGCCGAGGTGACGGCAGCGGCCGAGGAGGCGGGCTTCGCCAACATCCTCGTGCCGTGCGGCACGCACTGCATCGACGCCTGGACGACGGCGGGCGCGATTTCGAGCCGGACGAAGAAGATCAAGTTTCTCGTGGCTTTCCGGCCCGGAATCACCGGCCCGGTCTACGCGGCGCAGCAGGCGAACAGCCTCGATTACCTCACCGGCGGGCGCTGCACGCTCAACGTCGTGACGGGCAGCACGCCCGTGGATCAGAAAAGATACGGGGATTTCATGCCGCACGACGATCGCTACGCGCGCACGGGCGAGTTCCTGGACGTGGTGCGCAAGCTCTGGAACGCGGAGGGGCCGCTCGACTACAAGGGGAAATTCTTCGAGATCGAAAACGCAGGGATATTCCCCGAGCGGGTGACGAAGCCCAATCCCCCGATTTACCTGGCGGGAAGTTCCGACCCCGGCAAGCGGGTGGCGTGGGAGCACGGGGACGTGCACATGATGTACGCCGCCGAGCCCGAAGTCGTCGGGAAGGACATCGAGGAGGGCAAGCGCGAATCCCGGGCGTATGAGCGCGAGCGGCCGCTCAGCTACGGTATCCGCCATCTGGTCTGCGTGCGCGAGACGAAGAAAGAGGCGGTGCGCGCCGCCGAGGCGCTCATCGAAGGGAGCGACATCTCGAATACGGGAACGTGGAGTGACATGAAAAACGTCACCGAGTCCACCGGACAGATGCGCATCAACGAGATGGGCTCGCGCGACAGCCTCTGGATCACCGATACGATCTGGATGGGCGTGAACAGGGTGCGCGGCGGTGCGGGGACGATGTTCGTCGGCACGCCGGAGATGGTCGCGGGCGTGATTCGCGAGTATTACGACGCGGGCGTGCGGCATTTCATCATGAACGGATGGCCCCACAGGGAAGAGGCGGAAATTTTCGGCAGAGAGGTACTGCCGCTTCTCAATGACACCGAACCCATCGTATTGCCTGAACCGGCCGGCGTCGCCGCGTAATCGAAAAAACTGGAAATGACTCCCTACATCCTTGTTTTCGGCGGCAGCCGCAGGCCCCAGAACAATACCGATAAGGCCCTCGCCCTCGCTCTCGATGAGTTGGGGAAGGGCGATTTCGAGATCAACCGCGTCCACTTGGGCGATCTGGATTTGCCCCTGCCCGGTGAGCCGAGCGACTCGAAAGATCCCGATATGCTGAAAAGTCTCGTGACGGCGGCGGCGGGCATCCTCATCGCGACGCCCGAGTATCACGGCAGCATCAGCAGCACGCTCAAGCTGGCGATCGACAACCTGGGCTATCCCTCCACGTTCGAGGGCAAGACCATCGCCATCCTGGGTGTGGCGATGGGGCCGAGCGCGGACAACGCCCTCGCGCACCTGAGGCACATTCTCACCCACATCGGCGGAGAGGTTCTGCCCGGTCAGGCTTCCATCGGGAGCGTCCACAAGGTCTTCGACGAGGATGGGCATTGCATAGACGAGGCGGCGGAGGCCGCAATCCGGAGCGTCCCCGCCCGGCTGCTCGACCATCTGAAAAATTCATCCTGAAACGAAAATGTCCGACTCCGGATCGAGTTTTCTTCACAGAGAAAACGGGAATTCGCTCGCCTGGTTCCGGCTGGAGGGCGAATCGCCCGGCCTGATGTTCCTGGGCGGTTTCCGCTCGGACATGAGCGGGACGAAGGCGAGCGCACTCGAAGCCCATTGCCGGAAGGTGGGGCGCGCCTACGTTCGCTTCGACTACGGCGGACACGGGGAATCTTCGGGGAAATTCGAGGAGGGCACCATCGGCGAGTGGGCGGCGGACGCGCTGGCGATCCTGGATGAAGTCGCCCGGGGACCCCAGGTGCTCGTGGGTTCCAGCATGGGCGCGTGGATGATGCTGCTCACGGCCCTGGCCCGGCCCGAACGCGTGAAAGGCCTCGTGGGCGTAGCTTCGGGCCCTGATTTTACGGATGGCTTCAAGAAGCACAGGCTCACCGAGGAGATGGAGCGTGAACTCGACGAGCGGGGATACGTCATGCACGCGCCCAACATCTGGGGGGAGCCGTATCCCATCACAAAGAAACTGCTCGATGAGGCAGAGAACCATCTGCTCCTGCGCGGCGAGATCGGTGTGACCTGCCCCGTGCGCCTCATCCACGGAATGGCCGATGAAACGATTTCCTGGGAGGTATCCCTGAAGCTTTCCAATGTACTCAAAAGCGACGACGTGAGGCTCATGCTCGTCAAGGACGGCGGCCACCGGCTCTCGCGGGATGCGGACATCGAACTCATCATCCGCACCGCCGAGGAACTGGCGGGCGGGTAGGGGAAGAAAACTAGGATGTTGTTTTTACAATAATTCTCTTCATACTGATGTCTTCATCCACCAACCAATGTTTGAAGGGGAGAAAAAATGTATATCATTAGTTCAAGAAAAGATTTTTGGAATGATAACGAAATTTCCAGCAATCCAGACGAAATTAAGGAAGTTGTTGATTTTGATGATGTGATTTTAGAACCAAGGGAAACTTCCAATTATGAGTCGTTGATTGCTGACAAAAAGGTGCTCCTGCTTTGTCACGGTTATAACAATGAGCCCCATGACGTGATTCGTGCGTATAAAATTGTAGATGAGATGCAGTCAAAACATATAGGTTATTTCGACGTTGTTGTTGGTTACACATGGCCGGGTGGTGATGATTTCTTGGATTATTATGCTGCGAAAAACCGGGCTTCGGCGGTGTCGCCAAGGTTCACAAAACTATTGAAAACTACCATAAGAAATTGTTCAGAACTGGGAATTATGTCCCACAGTACTGGATGCAGGATATCTCTTATTGCATGTGAGAGGTTAAAAGTAATTGCATTCAAAAAGTGCGACAAACTCTGGCAGTTTATGATGGCAGCTGCTGTGGATAATGAATCGGTTGAAACTGGTGAGCGGTACTACGATGCCACTTTATATAATGATAACGCCTATATCTTTCATTCTAAGAACGATGATGTTTTGGGTATTGGCTTTACGTTAGCCGAGTGGGATTCGGCGCTCGGTTACAGTGGACCTGAGAATATCGACGATATTGTCCCTGCGACTAAAGTCATCAACTGTAAGCATGTGGTCGAATCACATGGTGCGTACAAGCGAACTCAGCAAGTCTATGATTATATTCGTAAAGAGTTAATGGACTCTCCAGCGAATCAATTCGCAACGCTCCGATAGATGCTTGAGCTTTTTGTGAGAGTTATTATCCATTGTGACAAAAAGGCGAAACCTTCGCATGATTCAATTGTTGTTCTGCGGTATCTTGATTCGGGCTGGTTGTCGACGACGCATAAGCCTTGATTTCCGAGAATGCGCCGCACGAGAGGCGAAGAGATGAAAAAAGAGCGCATGGTGGGTGCGAGGCTCCCTCTGGAACTGGTCCGCGAACTGGAACTCATCGAGAATGTGGAGCAGTCCGACCGTTCGACCACCCTGCGAAGGCTGCTGTCGAACGCGGTTCAGCAGTGGAAGCTGGAGCACTATTCCCGGCTCTACGGGGACGGAAAGGTCACCCTTGCGCGGGCGGCGCGCGATGCGGGAGTTTCCCTGTGGGAGATGATGGACTATGTGCGCAGCCGAAAAACGCCGGTCCAATATGACCTCGAAGATCTCGAGCGAGACTTGCAAACCATCCATCAAAAGGATGGGTGATCCGTATCCGGTTTGAACGGTTGATACCCACTCGGCCTTCTTGCGCTTTTCATATTTGTGAGCACCGCCCCGGCGCATATGCCTGAACAAACGGCTTGACATCAACCCTTTGGAATCGTTAGTTTTAATTCGTAAGTTTTCTCTTCTTGTTTACCGCCCCTTTACAATCCTTTGAAGACGGTTTTCTGCCGGGATGAATTTCCGACCTTGAGGGGGGCATGAAAATCAAAAAGAAACTCTTCAGCCGCATCGGGCGCCGCAAGGAATCTACACCTCCAAAGCCGGGAGAAGAGGGGTTTGATTTGCCGCCTCCCACGGCCATCAAGCCGGGCGTTCCGTATTCTGAGAACGAGGCGGAGCAAAGCGGCTATGGCTCTCACTTTGAGTTGTTGGCTTCCGGTGAAACGCCGAGCCCGGATGCGACGGGCGAAACGGATGCGCAAGAAAGCGGCTATGGCCTCGATCTGGAGTTGCTGGCTTCGGATGAACGGCAAGGCGCGGAACCGGCGAACGTGGTGGACGCGCCAGAAAGCGGCCATGCCCCCGCCCCGGAATCATTGGCGGCGCCGGTCTCGGAGGAACCGCCGGGTGAGGTCGGGATACCTCGCGGGTCCGAGCCGCTTGAGGGATATGGTGATGGTTTCGATGTCCTGGCCGTGCCGGAACCGGCTGATTCGCCGGATGCAGCCGAGCCGCCTCTGAAAGGCGAGGAGGCCGCCTCTGGCGTGACTGCAAGCGATGGGGAGGCGTTAGAGTCCGCTCCTGCGATTCTTGAAGAAAGCGAGCCGGAAACAATTGGCGATGCCGCGCCTGCGTTTGAGGAAGCCCCCGACGCAGCCGAAAGCGTCGTGGGGGGATATGCGCCCGTGGCGCCGGAGATTCCTGGAGACAGCGGAGTGCGTGTTATTGACGATGCTGTCTCGGAGGATGATGAACCTCCGGCGGCGTCGATCCCGGATGATTCGGTGGATGAGGCTGTGCCATCTCACGAGCCCGGGCCGCTTGAGGGATATGGTGATGGTTTCGAGGCCCTGGCCGTGCCGGAACCGGTTGATTCGCCGGATGCGGCCGATTCGGATGAAGAGCAGGACGAAGCCGTTTCGGTTGTCGAGGAGAAGGTCGTAGAAGTGACTGCATCCGATCTTGCAGTCCCTCATGAAGATGAGCCGGGCGCTACGCCTGGTGTCGTTTCGGAACATGAGGACGTCACGGACGTAGTTGAAAACGCCGTGGAGGCGGCGGCCTCCGAACCGGAAACCTCTCAGGAAAGCGTGGCGGAGGCGATGGTTTCGGAGCCGGAAACGCCTCGGGAGAGCGAGCCGGAGGCCGTCGAGGCGGCTGCCGACTTGCCATTGGAAGAACCGGACGAAGCCTCGGAACCCCCTCTCCAGGAAAATGGGCTCCTCCCTCTCGTGAGAGATGCGCGCAGAGTCTGGCGGCCCGGCAAGGGGTTCAGCCGGAGCGAACTGCGGGAAGCCGGCTTGAGTCCCGCCGAGGCTGCGCGCCTGCGCATCCGCGTCGACAAGCGCCGCCGCAACGCGCACCCGATGAACGTCGCAGCCCTCGAAAAAGCGAAGAGCGGCGTTTGAGGGGGTATTGCTAGGTAAGGGCAGTTGCCATCAAGAATGCCACTCCTTGTGAAGTCTTTTCCCTCCCATGCCGTGATCATTTCATAATCTATACCCCGACTTCTTCTTGCAACGAAAAAATAGTTGCATTTCTAGGGTTTGCTCTATACAATGCAACTAATTTATAGTTGCTCTAATGGTTTGAGCCAGTGATATTTAGACAAGAGACCGATGAGCAAACACGAGAAGCTGCTGGATAAGTTCAGGAAGAATCCAAAAAATTTTACATGGAACGAATTGGTTCAGCTATTGGAGGGATTGGGTTATCGGCAGTCAACGGGAGGAAGAACGGGTGGCTCACGGCGAAGGTTTATTCATTCGTTGGCTCCCCGGATTTTCTTTCACCAGCCCCATGCCGAAGGAAAGTTGAAGCCATATGTCATACGTGAGGTAAGAAAGAAGTTGGAGGAAGGTGGTTTGTTGTGAAATACATCTAAAGGGGAATGGCGGGGAATCAGATTTGCTCACGAGGATGGAAAGGGGCCAAAGATGATCGGAGCTGTATTGAGGTACAAGAATTATCAGGGATCCATTGAATATGACGAGGAAAGCGAAACCTTGCACGGCAAGGTGCTCCACGTGCGGGATTTGATTACATACGAAGCCGAAACCGCCAGGGAACTCAAGAAATCGTTTCAGGATTCGGTGAACGATTATCTGGAAACGTGCGAGGCGGAAGGAATCGAGCCGAACAAGCCATACAGCGGGTCTTTCAACGTGCGTCCGGGACCCGCGCTTCATGAGAAACTTGCCCGTATATCGGTCGCGCGCGGCCGGAGCATGAACGCCCTTGTGAAAGAGGTGCTCTCGGATTTCGTCTCGAAGGCGGATGAGGCCTGAAGGTGAGGTAATCCCTGAAAATCCTGGCTCCGGCGGTAGGATTCGAACCTACAACCCATCGGTTAACAGCCGATTGCTCTGCCGTTGAGCTACGCCGGAGTGAGAGGCGTTTCGCCTGAGTCGATATTCTACCGGATTCGGCACCGGCTCCCAAGCGTAAGGGGTTTATAGGGAAGCGGGCGCGGGCTTGTCAAGACGTCTCGGGTCCGCGCCCTTCCGCCAACTCGTGTTCTTCGTCGCCCAACGCTCGCCGGATCGCTTCGGCCAGACCGCGCGGGCGGATGCCGAACATCCCGAAAGCCATCCCATCGCTCACGGTCGTCTCGTTGCGGAGGCTTTCGACGAGTTTGCGCCCGACCCTGGCGTATAAGGGAGTAACCAGCGCGAGCCACAGGCTCGACAGGCGGGGGGTGAGCACCGGAACGGCGATCATCACCCTATGCAGTCCCCGCTGACGGGCGTATTCCGCCATGATGTCCCCGTAGGAGGCGCGGTCGGCTCCCCCGATTTCCAGGATGAGGCTTCGCCCCGGGGGAGCGTCGAGAGCGGCGACAAGGTAATCGATGACGTCTTCGACGGCGATCGGCTGGGCAAGCGTGCGAACCCAGCGAGGCGTCACCATGACGGGCAGCCTCTCCACCAGCGCCCGGATCATCTCGAACGAGAGACTTCCCGAGCCGATGATGATCGAGGCCCTCAGTTCAATCGTCTGCACACCGGATTCGCGGAGGATGCGGCCCACTTCCTGCCTGCTCGCAAGGTGGTCGGACAACGCATCCTCGTTTCCGAGCCCGCCCAGATAGACGATGCGCTCAACCCCTGCGGCCCGGGCCGCGGATGCGAACCCCTTGGCGGCCTCGCGGTCTTCTCGGGTGAAGTCTCCGCCGGACGCCATCGAATGAACCAGGTAGTAGGCGGTGGATATGCCGCGCATGGCCGCGGGGAGCGTTGCGGGCTTTAAGAGGTCGCCACGCACCACCTCGGTCCTCGGTGCGACATGTGGTTCGAGGGCTTCCGGGCGGCGCGCGAGGCATCGGACCTCGTGCGATTCGGCTTCGAGCCGGCGGCGTAACCGACCCCCGATGTATCCGGTCGCGCCGGTCAACAGGATTTTATGATGGTTGTCGGCCAACGGTAGACCCCCCGTCTGGTTTTTCCGAAATGGCGGCAGGTCGCGGCGATATCCACCCGGGATGAACGGAAGCCCGAGGGCTTCGGAAAGAGTGGTATTGAGTTGTGCCGGAGAGGTTGACGAACTTTAGCGGGAAACGAAGGAGACGCTTCGTTTCGGTATCCGGAGAGCTTACAGGGTCATCGAACATGGGAAACTTCCCTGTCTGTAGCGGCGCGACTCCGAAACCCCGTGGGGACAGGGAGTCAAGAGCCAAGTCTAAACAAATTGCCCGCCTAGGGGAAGAAAAATGATCCGTCGCGGTTTATGCGACGAGACGCCGATATATCCAGTGAATCGTTGGATTTGCGAGGCGTTCAGGATGTGGAGCAGGGGAGGCGGCCATACGCTAGTCGAGCAGCACCCTCGGCAGCCACATGGCGATTTCGGGGAAGACGATGACCAGCCCCAGCCCGATGAGCTGGAGAATCACGAAGGGAATGATACCGCGGTATATCTGTTGCAGACGCACCTCTGGCGGGGCCACGCCCTTCATGTAGAACAACGCGAAGCCGAAAGGCGGCGTCAGGAAAGACGTCTGCAGGTTGACCGCCATCAGAATCGAGAACCAGTAGATGACCTCGCTCTTGGGCAGGTGGTCGCCGAAATCGAGCTCTGCGAGGATCGGCGCGAACACCGGAAGCACGATGAGGGTGATCTCGATCCAGTCGAAGAAGAATCCGAGGATGAACGTCACCGCCATCAGGATCATCAGGATCCACCAGGGGTTGGTCCCCACCGAGTAAATCACGTCCTGGATGAAGTCGTCGCCCCCGAGCGAGCGGAAGACGTAGGAGAAGGCGGTCGCGCCGACGAAAATGAAAAACAGCATCGCGTTGGTGAGCGAGGTGCGCTCGACCACGTCTTTCAGGACCGACCAGGTGAGCTGCCGGTTGACGATGGCGAGCAGGGTCGCTCCGGCCGCGCCGACCCCGGCCGCTTCGGTGGGCGTCGCCCAGCCGACGACGATTGACCCCAGCACCAGGACGATCAAAAACACAGCCGGCACCAGACCTTTGAGCAAGAGCAGGAGCAGTTCACCCGATGTTTGCGGACCCATTTCCTTGGGCAGACGCGGCGCCAGGGCGGGGTTCACCATGCACCTCGTAAAGATGTAGGCGAAGTAGAGGCCGGAAAGAATCAGGCCGGGGAAGATGGCCGCGACGAACAGGGTCCCCACCGAGCGCCCGAGGAGATCGGCCATAATGACCAGCATGATGCTGGGCGGTATCAGGATGCCGAGCGTGCCCGATGCGGCGATGGTGCCGGTCGCGAGTTCCATGTTGTATTCGCGCTCGACCATGACCGGCAGCGCCATCAGGCTGATCATCACGACCGACGCGCCGATGATGCCGGTCGTCGCCGCGAGGATGGTCCCCATGACCGTGACGGCGAGCGCCAGCCCGCCCGGCGTGCGCCGCAGCACCACCTGGAGACAGTACAGGAGATTGGCGGCGACGCCGGATCGCTCCAGCATCGTCCCCATGAAAATGAACATCGGTATCGCCACCAGCACCAGGTTGTCGGCGAAACCCCAGATGCGGAGCACGAGGTTGAAGAACTCGACTTGGGAGAAGACCTCGAAATACATGCCGATGAAGCCGAAAAAGAGCCCCACGCCGCCCAGCACGAATCCGACCGGGAAGCCCGAGAACAGGAGGATCGCCAGGGTGATGAACATGCAAGCCGGCAGGTAATCCTCGATATACATGCGCTGGCGCTCCTAGTTCGACCCGGTCTGTTCGGTACCGGACTCTTCCTTTTTGGGGAGGAGTTGACGGAGATCCGCCGGGCCGAACAACTCGATGATCTTGCGCAGCAGGATGGTAATTCCTGACAGAAGAAGGACGAAGAGCCCTATCGGCAGGCACGCCTTGATCGCCCATCGATAGGGGAGGCCGGTCGCGGAGTCTGAGGCCTCGCCGACGGCCCAGGATCTCTCGACGAAGTCTTCAGCGAAATAGGTGACGATCAGACAATAGGGGATTACGAACACGATGCAGCCGATTAACTCGACCCAATCCTTGGCGCGCGTACTCAGCCGTTCGCGGAGCAGGTCGATCCGCACGTGGGCGTCCTCGATATAGGTGAAACCGATACACAACAGGAACAAGACTGCGTGGAGGTGCCATTCGCCTTCCTGGAGCTTGGTCGAGCCCAGCACCAGGAAGCGCCGGGTCACGACGTCGAAGATGATGACGACCATCAGCGGAATCGAGAGCCAGGCGCTGATCTTTCCGACGCCAGTCACGATTCGGGCCAGAAACTCTTGTATTCGAAAAAGTTGCCGCATCAATGGGCTTTCCGGCGCAACATACGCGAAAAAGGCGCCGGAACCGTGACCGTTACGGCTCCGGCGCCTGTGGGTGTTTCAAGCGAGACGGCTGAGCGCCGTCACATGGGCATTACCTTAAGTATCCGAGGTCCTTCCATATCGCGTATTCCTTACGGAAAGCGCTGTAGGATTCCCATACCTTCTTGAAGGTCGCGTCGCGCGCGGCGTCAGCAGCGGCGACTTCGGCCCATTTCTTCTCGAGCGTGTCCAGGATCGACTGGGGCCAGCGATGAATGTTGACGCCCTTCTTCTTGAGTTCGGCCAAAGCCTTGCCCTGAATGGCCTCGCCCTCGGCGAGCCCCTGGCGGAACGCGTCGCCGCACGACACCTCAATCTGCGCCCGCTGGGTGTCGGTGAGCGCGTCCCACTTCTTCCTGTTCAGCAGCAATTCGAAAACCGTCGACTGCTGGTGCCAGCCGGGGAAGTAGTAGTGCTTCGCCACCTGGTAGAAGCCGAGGTTCAAGTCGATCGCCGGCATGGAGTATTCCGTCGCGTCGATCGAGCCGCGCTCGAGCGCCGGGAAGATGTCGCCGCCCGCAATAAGCTGGGTCGATACGCCCACCTTCTCCATCACTTTGGCGCCCAGCCCGAAGAAGCGCATCTTCAAACCCTTCAGGTCGTCGATGCCCTTGATCTCCTTGCGGAACCAGCCCGACGCTTCGGGCGCGATAACGCCGCAGGGTAGCGATTTCAGGCCATGCTTCTTGTAGATCGCATCCCAGAGCTCTATGCCGCCGCCGTAAAAAATCCAGCCCATATATTCGCCTGCTCTGGGGCCGAAGGGAACGGCGGCGAACATGGCGAGCGCCGGCTCCTTGCCGTACCAGTAGCCGGGCGTCGACCAGCACGCATCCACCGAGCCCTTCGCAACGGCGTCGAAGCACTCCTTGGCCGGGATCAGCGCGTTGGGCTCGAAGAACCTGATCTTGATGTTGCCGCCCGAAACCTTATCTAGACGGTCGACCATTTCTTTGCCCATCGAGCCGAGCTGGGTCAATTTGCTCGGGAACCAACTCGCCATTTTCCAGCGTATGCGCTTTGCGGCGTCCGCTTCACCGACTCCCGACGCCACCATCGTGAAGCTCAGCGCACAGATCATAAACCCGATCGTCGTAAGTTTCCTGATCGTCATCAGCAGTTCCCTCCTTTCGAGTTGGACGAATCTCAAATCAGGGGCATCCATCTCCCTCGTTGATAAGGAGCCCCCATAACCTCCTGCGTCATGATTTCTCTGGATAAGATTGATTCTAATTTTCCTGATTCATTCTATCTAACGCCAGACCGGTGTCAAGGGGTTAAATTCGGGGGCAAGCTGGCTTCCGAAGTTCGCGACGAATCTTCCATTTTTCGGGTGAGGTGTGATGCACATTGAAAATCGGGCAGGGTTGATGGCTGCGCAATTCATCGGGAATCCCTGAAACGTCAGAAGCCGTAATAGCGCGGGTAGCCTTGTTTCTCCCAGAACCCGCCCAGGTCTTCGTTCGTGAAAAAGACGTAGCGCAGGAATTTCGCGCTCTTCCAGCCCACGTTCGTGGGCGAGGCGAGACGCAGCGGCGCGCCGTGCTCCAGGGGCAGCGTCTCGCCGTTGTACTCATACGCGAGGACGTTCTGCGGGTGCATCGCCTGCTTGAGATCGAACGTCACGCTGTAGCGCTCGTGCCCGTTCGCGGTGGCGAGCATGTCGTCGCACAGGAAGAACACGTAACGGCTCTCGGGTCTGAGCTTGTGCATTTCGATGAAGCGCGCGAGATGCACTCCCCGCCAGTGGCATATCGCGCTCCAGCCCTCGACGCAGATGTGCTCCACCGTCTGCTCCAGTACCGGCATCTCGCGAAGTTGTTCGAGCGTGTATTCCCGCACCCAGTGGCGCTTCATCATCTGCCCGTTTCTGAGATGGGCCTCCCCAACGACGAGCCGCCACTCCTCGGGAGGGGTCTCGATGATCCGGGAGTTCGGCGTGACCACCGAGCCGTTGGGCCGCATCTGATCGGGCTGGACGGCGCTTCGGGGGTAGGTGCGCGCGAGGCGGTGGTTGCTGTCCGTAATGAGGCCCACCTTGTGGTTCAGGCGATCGAACCAGCTCAGCACGGCCTGCACGCCGGGTTCTTCGTTCAGGCGCGAGCACCCGGCCATGAAGGCGGAGGCGGCGGCTACGAGCATCTTCATGAATCCGCGCCGCGAAGCCGTCGATTTGCCCCCGCGGGATCCCATGATTCGCTTTTCGCCTTTTTTCATCTTCACTCTCCGGAGGACTCAGGCGGCGGCTTCAACACCTTGATGACGACGGGCGCGATGATGGGGACGGCCAGGACGAGGGAGGTCGGATACAAAATGCAGGCCCACGTCAGAAACCCGAACTCAAATCGCGTTATCCAGGCCATCGGCCCGCTCAGGAGATAAGCGGCGATCAAGGCCAGCGCGGCGTTGATGCAGACGACGCCCAATACCAGCTTGCCGGCAAAAAGCCTGCGCCTCGCCAGTTGGGTTGGCAATACGAATTCGGTTTGTTCTTCCGTACCCATCCCTCAGCTTCCCGCTTTCGCCTTGCGCCGGAAGTCTCCAATGCGCCGTCCGCGCATGAGACCCAAGCGGATAAGGAGATACCCCGGCGCGCCGAACCACACGCCTGAGGCCTCACCGCCCAAAACTGCGTTCATCATATCCGCAACGAGGCTCCCGAGCCAGAAGACGAGCACCAGGATCGCCGCCTCCTCGGCGACGCGCCCGAGATTTTTGGCGAATTGCCTTTGTCTGGCCCGAAAGGCGTCTCGCTCCGCCTTGATCCCGACGATCATAGGCGCGAGTCCGCGCCGCCATCCGTGGGATATCACCATCAGGAAATGACCGATCATGAAGACGACCAGAAACAGCATCACCAGAAAATGCAGGAACCGGCTCGGCTGATAGCCCCCGAAAAGCCAGGTGAGCCAACCGAGTTGTACGGGTTTCAGGATGGCGAGGCCCGTCAAAACGGAGAGCACCCCGGCCAGTATGACGACGTTGTATGTGATTTTTTGGATCGGGTTGAATTTCCCCTCGCCGGGGGAATGGTGAAAGGTCTTGACGGGATGCAGGAGCATTTCCTTGACGCCGGAGAAATCCGCCCGCGTGATGCGGTAGTGCCTCCCTTCTTCCGTCAGGAGGAGCAGGAGCAGGAAGATCAGCCCGTTGATGGTGTAGGGCCACATGAGGGCGAAGTGCCAGCGCAGCGCGCCCGCGAGCCACTCGCCGATGCCGAAGGTTTTCGTGAGGCTTTGGACGAAAACCCTGTAGTCGGCGCCCAGGTTGATGGCGCGCGGGTCGGCCCGGGTTTCCGTCCCCCGCAGCGCCTCGTAGATCGCTTCGGGGTTGGGCCTGTCCGGGCCGAAAGCGGGGTACGCCCACCATATCTGAAACCCGCTCGCCATCATCAGGAGCAGGAGCGGCACGTTCAGCCAGTGGGTGAGCCTTAAGAGAGACGAGTAGGAATAGGCGGGCGCGTTCTCCGGTTGCGACGTTTCTTCTGTTTCCATCATTTTTCGGCGAGCAGCTTCATGATCATCGCTTCGGTGCGCTCGTGGTTGCCCTCGCCGATCGTCTTGAAGCGCACGACCCCTTTCTTGTCGATCAGGTATTTCGTCGGCCAGAAGCGATTCTGAAACGCGTCCCAGTTGGTGAAGTCGTTGTCCAGCACGACGCGGTATTTGATGCCGAGCTTGGCCATGGCTTCTTCGACGTTTTCTTTTTTCCTGTCGAAGTTGAACTCGGGCGCGTGGTTTCCGATGACGACCAGCCCCTTGTCTTCATAGCGCTCGTGCCACGAGCGCAGCGTGGGGATCTCCCGCACGCAATTGATTCAGGCGAACGTCCACATGTCGAGAAGCACCACCTTGCCGCGCAGATCGGCGAGCTTCACGGGTTCGCCGCCAATCCAGGGCCCGCCCTTGAGTTCGGGCGCGCGCGCGCCGGGCCCGAGCCCCGATGCGCCCGCCTGGTAGAACGTCCAGAACACGGCGAGAACGGCGATGGCGATGATGCAGATGAGGGTTCGCTTCATGGTGGTCTCCTAGGCATAAGACGGCTTGTGAACACTTTAGGAGAAGGTTTGAGCGGATGCAAATACTTCTATACGATGAATCGGGTGCTTATGCTGCCCCGCAGTTCAAATTTCGGTGAAGTTTATCCATTCAGGTGGAGAAGAACGTGAAATATTACAATTTCGAAGAAATGGAAGCGCACGACACCGGGGAGAGGATTCAGCGCGTGGTGGCGGGCGAGCGTCTGACCGTGCTTCGCCAGACGATTCGCGCCGGCGTGGATATGTACAACCCCCATTCGCACCCGAACGAGCAGATGACGATCGTGCTGGAAGGCACGGCGAGGTTCGCTTGCGGCGGGAAGGAAGTGGTGCTCGGGCCAGGCGGCGTCGTGGTTTTTCCGCCGAACCAGGAGCACTCCACGCGCAACGCGGGCGATGGGCCGCTCGTCTTGGAGGAGATCTTCACCCCGGGCGTCGAGAAGCTGAACGAGCTGGCGCCCGAGGGCTGAATGAGCCGGAGAGAAGCATGAGCCGTCTGACGATTACTGGACTCAAGAAAGATTTCGACGACGTTTGCGCGGTCGACAATCTCTCCCTGGCGCTCGAAGACCGGGAGTTCATGGTGCTCGTCGGTCCCACGGGTTGCGGTAAATCGACGCTCTTGCGCCTCATCGCCGGCGTGGAGGATGAAGACGGCGGCCACATTTATCTCGACGGCGTGCGGCTGAACGGCATTCCTCCCGGAAGGCGCGGGGTGCAGCTCGTGTTCCAGAGCTATGCCCTCTGGCCGCACATGAGGGTTTTCGACGAGAAGAAATACTCGAACCTCGGCTTCGCGCTCAAAATCCGCCGCTGGCTGCCGGGCATCCTGAACGAGCGCGCCCAGGACGTGATGCGGCGTCTGGGGATCAGCAAAAAATGGTCCCGCCGCCGCCCGGACAGCCTGAGTGCGGGCCAGCAGCAAAAAGTCGCCATCGGCCGCGCCATCGCCATACCCCCGCAGGTTTTTCTCCTGGATGAGCCCCTGGCGAACATCGATCCGGTCGCGAGGCTGGAGGTCCGAAAAGAACTGAGAAGAGTGCACGACGAGATCGGGGCGATCAGCCTGCTCGTGACGCACGATTTATCGGATGCGTTTCAGATCGCCGACAGGATTGCCGTGATGCGCGACGGCGTGATCGTCCAGGTCGACACGCCGGAGAACCTCATCAACCATCCGGTGGATTCGTTCGTCGAGAGTTTCTTCACGAGCGTGCACCATGAAAGGCTGCTGCAGGAGTTCCGGGCGAGGCGCCGGGCCAGGAAGACGAAACCGACTCCAGACTCACCTTGACTCGGGGTTGGTTAGAAAATCCCGCCACGCCGCCCAGTAGGGCGTACCCCCCGTGTAATACGTGTCGTTGTGGCCCGCTCCCTTGATGGTGAAAAACCGCTTGTGCTTTGAGCCCGCCGCCTCGTAGAGCCGCCTCCCCTGCGCGAAGGGTACGATTCCGTCCTTATCCCCGTGCAGGACGAACAGGGGGGTCTCCACTTCGGGGATCATGGCCGCGCTGTCGAATTTGGAGGAGATGATCCAGCCCACCGGCAGGAAGGGGAACATCTTCTTTCCCATGGCGAGGGTGCTCTCGAAGGGACTCTCGAGAATCAGGCCGCGCGCTTTCTTTCCTTCCAGGGCGAGCTTCACCACCACGGCCCCGCCCAAGGAGCGGCCAAAGAGAAAAATCCGCTCGGTCGGTACGCGCTCGGCGAGCCAGGCGTACGCGGCCCTGCCGTCGGCGTAGAGGCCCTCCTCGCCCGGTTTGCCCTCGCTTTTCCCGTAACCCCGGTAGTCGAAGATGAAGACGCCGGCGCCGAGTTCTTTTTGGATAAGCGCGATGTTCTCCGCGCGGTGGGAGAGGTTGCCCGCGTTGCCGTGCGCCCACAGGAGGACCGGGCCGTCGGGGTCTTTCGGCGCGACGTACCAGCCGTGCAGGCCTATGTCGTCTTCTGTCTTGAATGAGATGTTCTCGTAAACGACGCCGTAGTTTCCGGGCGTCACCTCGATTTCCCGGTAGGGGTGGTAGAGCAGGAAATTCTCTAATAGACCAAACATTCCCACGACCAACAAAGCGCCTGCGCCGAGGAGCAGATAGCGATGGACTTTTTGCGAGATTCGCAGCGGACCATTCTCATCGAGGGGTTTGTGCGAGTTCCCGGTGGGCGGTCTTGATGCAGAGGTTCTGAATCGTCGTGATGCCCGCAGCCTCGAGGCGGCGCGCGGAAGCGGGATTCGAGATGCCTTTTTGCATCCAGAACGCGCGCGGGCGCTTCTCTATCGCCTCATCCACCAGGGCGGGTATCTCCTCCGAACGCCGGAAGACGTTCACGATGTCTACGCGCTCGGTGATCTCGTCCAAGCTTGAATATGCCTTCTCCCCGAGGGCGGATTCGATTCTGGGGTTAATCGGGATGACCCGGTACCCCGCCTCCCGCATATACGCGGCGATCCGGTGGCTCGTGCGCGAGGGATCGTCCGAGAGGCCGACCACGGCGATGGTCTCGGCGTCGGCGAGCAAGGAAGCGAGTGACTTATCCTCAGGGTTCATTCCATGCGTCTCCTTGATCTTTCGGCATGATACCACAGCTTTTATCGAGCGCATGAAGCACTCGCGGGGAAACAGCGGCTTGCCCTCAATGAAGACGAAGGTGTAAATCATCGGGGAGGGGAGAGGACGCGCCTCTCCCTGATTTCATCTTGAGATATTTTCTCTTATCTGTGAGGGCATGAGATGGCGGATGCGGCGGTTGTCGAGATTTTCCACGAATACCACTGACCCTGGGCGTATATGGCCGCGGCGCGGCTGGACAAGGTGATGCCCGAGTTCGAAGGCAGGCTGCATCTCAAGTGGCGCGCATTTCCCCTGGAAATCATCAACGACCGCCCTGCGCCGCGCCACATCGTGGATCAGGAATGGCCCCTGATAGCCGTTCAGGAGCCGCTCTCGCCGTGCAGAAGCTGGCCGCACGAGGAATATCTGCGCACCACGCTGCGCGCCTATCAGGCCTATGCGAGCGCCTATTCGCAGGACCCCGAAAAAGCGCGCGTCTACGACCTCAAGATCAGGCGCGGCTTTTTCTACGAGGGCAGGCGCGTGGATGAGAACGCGGTTTTATGCGAGATGGCGGAAGAGGCGGGTCTCGACGCCTCGAAAGTGCGCGCGGACTTGGAATCCGCCGTGTATGAGGCGGGCGTCATGGACGACTATCGGGAGGCCATGCGTCTGAGGGATGAAGAGGGCATGCCGATGACGAGCCCCACCCTCATCTTCCCGAGCGGGGAGGCCGTCTTCAACCCCTACGCTTCCGATAAGACGATTGAGGGCGGCAAACTCACCGAAGTGCACGCCCCGCCCGCCTACGGGGAGGCGGTGTATGCGGGTTACCGCGAGATTCTGGCAAGAGCGGCGGGGTGATTTGGGAGCGCGCCTGAACCCTCGTCCGAAGTAAGTTCTAGCGCTATCCCAACAGGGTTGGTCCACTCGGATGAATAGGGAATAGGCGCGGCACATCCATGACGGTGTGCCGAATTGCTAAATTGACCGGCAGTCTATTAACACTTTCACCGTGTTTATAATATCACTTTCACCATATTTGTATTGACAATTTCACCGAATCTGTAATATAAATTTCACCACATTTGTATTGGTAATTTCACCAGTTTCGTAGATGCGTTAAATGCATGAGGACAGAATGATCCTGCCACGCCACCTGAGCGCCGAATTGCTGGACGCGCTGCGCTATTCACGTGTGATCAACATCGTGGGGGCTCGTCAGGTGGGCAAGACAACGCTCGTTCGGGACATTCTCCAGAATGGAAGATTCATCACGCTCGACGATGATGCGTTGTTGGAAGCAATCGAAGACGACCCATGGGGGCAGTTGCAGCGGCTCGTCGGTGAGCTGAAAGATGGGCCGCTGGTAATCGACGAAGCGCAACGCTCCGGGAAGCTGTCGCTGGCGATCAAGAGGATTGTCGATCTCGGTAATCAAAAGGGGCAGTTTGTTCTCACGGGCTCCTCCAACATTTTCACAACGCTGCATGTGGCCGACTCGCTTGCCGGCCGCATGTTGACGCTGAAGTTGTGGCCGATGACCGTGGCCGAAACGATGTCGCGTGGCCCGTCGAAGATACTTGATTGGGCGATCTCCAAATCGCCGAACTTGAACGATCTGCCGGCGCCGGAAACCGCAACGAGGGCGGACTATATCGATCTCGTCCTGAGAGGAGGGTTTCCCGGGATCCGGGAGCTCGATAACAGGAGGCGGCAGAAGGTCTATCGCGATTACGTTGATACGGTGGTGGATCGCGATGTTTCCGATATTGTCCGTATCCGAAAAAGCGACGCCCTGCGGCGTTTGCTTGATCAATTGGCCATTCGTACAGGTTCCGAACTCAACATCTCGTTGCTTTGCAAACTTATCGGTGTGCAACGGAATACTATCGAACAGTACCTTGATGTGCTGATACGGCTTTCGCTGGTCATCAAACTGGGTGCTTGGACATCTGGAGAAGCCCGCCGCGAGATTAAGAACGCAAAGCATCATTTCGCCGATACAGGGATAGCGGCGGCGCTACGAAACTTGACGCCGCGATCATTCGATCCCGATGCCGACCCCAAGGCACTTGGTGGATTGCTCGAGAGCTTTGTTGTTTCTGAACTCTTGCGTTCCGCGCCTTACCAGAATAACGGTTTTCGTTTCTATCACTGGCGCGACCAACGGGGGCGGGAGATCGATATTCTTGCGGAGAGCGCAAACGATGTGGCGGCCATTGAGGTAAAAGCGTCCTCCTCGGTGAGCCGTCAAGATTTCAGGCATTTGGAATGGTTTGCCGGCAAAGGTCCGGGAAAGACCCGGAAAGTGACCTCGATCGTTTTCTATTTCGGTGAAGAGAAGCTGGGATTCGGCGAACGTCGATATGCATTGCCGGTGAGTTGCTTGTGGGGAGCAACGCGGAAATGAAACATTCGTTTCGAGGCATCTGGCGTATGCGTTGCCCTAGGTAGATGGCTTGAAAATACATCGATGAGGAGAGACATGAACTACCGTATTCTGGGCAGGACGGGGCTTGAAGTAAGCGAGATCGGCCTGGGCACATCGCATAATTTCATGCACATGGCGAGCGGCGAACCTGCCCGGTGCGTCGAGATCGTCCGGGAATGCCTGGATTGCGGGATCAATTTTTTCGATACCGCGCCCATATACGGGGAATCCGAGCGGGTGCTGGGTGAGGCGCTGGCCGGAAGCCGGGAGAAGATTGTCCTGGCGACCAAGGTGTGGGAGTCGAGCGCATCGGCGGCCCGCGCGAGCATCGAGCGCTCTTTCAGACGCCTGCGGACGGACGTGATAGACCTCCTGCAGATTCACAACATGGCGGGCTGGCGCGAGGTGACGCCCGTCATGCAGGCGTATCAGCAAGAGGGAAGAATCCGCTATCTGGGAATCACGGACAGGCGGCCGGAGAATTTCCCCGAACTCATCGAAGCCATGAAGACAGGCGCCTACGACGCCATCCAGATACCCTATTATCTGGGCGAGGTGCAGTGCCGCGAGGAGGTTCTGCCCCTGGCGGATGAGATGGACCTGGGCGTGATCGTCATGCGGCCATTCAGTCACCTGAAAAGCGGTTTGCTCGGGCCGGAAGGCTCCATCGCCCGTATGCCGGAACTGAAAGCGCATCATGACGGGACGCCGGGGCAGGCGCTCCTGAAATACCTTCTTGCGGACGAGAGGGTCTCCAGCGTCATTCCCGCCACCGGCAGGGCGGGCCGCATGAGCGAGAACGCGGCGGCGTCGGGCGCAGGCGCGCTTTCCCCCGAAATCTGTTCGCGCTTAGAGGCGCTCGTAGGCTGAATCGATATTTATCGCGAGTTGTTGAAAAAGTCCCCGTCGGGGGACATTGCCTTTAGAGGGGAGGTCGATTTCGCGCGAACCCCCTACCTCCCTCTTTGAAAGCAACCCCCCCTACCCCCCCTTGTCAGGGGGCAAGAAAAAGCAAAGTCCCTCAACCCGGCGGGGGCGTATCGCCTTTTTATACCCCCCTCCGACAAGGGCCTATTGAAAAACCCCTTTGAGGAGGGGGGGCGGAGGGAATCATGGTTTTGTAGGGGCCGCATACATGCGGCCCGTCGCAGGGCGGCGAAAAATCAGGGTCGCATGTATGCGACCCCTACACACAAACAAATTTCCTCTCTCAGGGTTTTTCAACAGTCCCTCAAGAGGGGAGGGATTTTCCTCTCTGCTTGGTCGAGGGAGACCACCGCCGGAATGACGAACAAAACCACACCCTCCCCAAGGGCCGGATTTCGGGTTATTCAACAACCCCCTATCGCCCGGATTTGCGAGTGAGACTCGGGAGATATCGGTACGTCTGCTCGGCGTATTTCTCGTAAACGGCGCCGTGCAGGTTGCGAAGATGCGGCTCCTCGACGTGGCGCACCTGCAACTCGATGCCCATCCAGGCCGTGGCGAGGTAAATCAGCATGTATATGTGCGGGAACAACACCAGCATGCCGATGCAGAACAGGAACACGCCGCTATAGATCGGGTTCCTGACGAGGGAGTAGAGCCCATCCGTCACCAAATCGGTTTTCTCGACCTGGTCGACGCCGAACCTCCACGCGGTTCCCATCTGGTATTGCGCAATGACCATGATCGTGATTCCGGCAAGCGAAATAGCTGCGCCGAGTGATCTTCCTGACTCGCCGGGATCGATTTGCGGATGAATCTCTCCGGTGGCGTCGAGCAAGGAGAGAACGAAAGTAGCTGAGAATGAGGCGAGCATAAGGATGCTCGTGTAGGTGGCGATTCTCGGAGCGGTTCGCTTCACCGTGCGTATGCCGAGATCTCCGGTGGCCAGGTAGTGAAGCGCGATTCTCCCGCCCACGGCGAACACCACGAAGACGAGATAGAGCGTCAGCGCATTGACGCCGATCATACAGGCTCCCGACTTTTTGCGGTCATTCCGTCAGGCGGAACACGAAGGACGGATGCTCCCACTCGTTTGGCTGACGCCTTCGAAGGGGAGCGCGAATCGCCGGGCGGTCAAGACGCCGTGGAGATGGCTCCGACCTCGTTATCCACGATGACGGGCGAGGTGAAGTATTCGATCTCAGGCTCTACGCCGAGGCGCTCGCGTATCCCGGCGCGCCAGGCGTCGTCGTAGAGCCGCTCGGCGTCTTCGCGCGACTCGAACAGATAGACCCCGCCGCCTGTGCGCACGTCGTCCGACACCAGATAGTATTTGCGTACCAGACCCGGCACGTCACGGTAGAGAGGGGCCGAGTGCTCGAAGGCCGCGGCCATCTCCTCTTGGGTCTTTCCCTCGGGAAGCGTGAAGCGAACGATTGCGGTGACTGCCATGAAGCGTCCTCCTTATGCCGTGGAAGCGGCCTTGGCTTCGTTGTCGACGATGACGGGCGAGTCGAAGTACTGGACGTCGGGCTCGACCCCCATGCGCTCGCGCAGCCTGGCGCGCCAGACCTCGTCGTGGACCCGCTCGGCGTCTTCGCGCGACTCGAAGATATAGACCCCGCCGCCTGTCCGCCGGTCTTCGGACAGCAGATAGTATTTGCGCAAGAGGCCGGGTACGTCGCGGTAGAGAGCCGTCGAACTCTCGAAACCGGCAACCAGCTCCTCCTCGGTCTTTCCTTCGGGAAGCGCGAAATTGACAACTGCGGTAACGGCCATGAAAGGTCCTCCTTGTGTGGTGGATTCGCTTTGAATTATAGCATGAAACGGGAGATGGGATTTGCGTAGGTACCACGGGTTTTATCTGTCCGTCTTCGTTCTCTCTAGCTCAATTGGCACGCTCTGAGTTTTGTAGCGTTAAGAAGTGATTAGTTCGACGTATTTGGATCTGTCGCAGCACGTCTGGAATCCAACTCAGAAATTCGGCTAAATTCAATTTCAAAGAACTCAACAATGTCCCATTTTCCGAAGGTAAGGTTTCTCTCCGGTAGTTTGTATTCCTTGCGAATACGCTGTGCGAGTTGGATTGCACGCACTCCCATTTTGACTGTATTTTCTGAGGCAGCATTGCGCACGCAATCAATGTCAGCGATGACATCCCACCAAAATGCAGGCTCCCGGTCAGCCATTTGGCACCGTTGCGGAAAGTCAAGAATCGCTTCCAAGATTTCGGATTTCATGAGTGCATAGTCGAGACTGTCAGGAAATGACGGAGGTTGCGGTACATTGCTCATATATTTGCCAGCTTGACCGTCATGATCCATAGCCAGCTTGTGGTCACTTAGCTTCTCGCCACATTCAATCGCGTATCCTTCGAGGGAAAATACTATCCTAAGAGCCAAGTGGCGAATGCGATCTTTTCTGGAACGCCTGTGTCTCCAGTGTTCTAGTCCCAATGACACAAGAGCTACGCTAGCACCACTTGCCAGGATAGTAGGCAAATGAGTAGTAAGCGTATCCATCATGAGGTTTTATCTCCGTGCTAAAATTTCTGAAATTGTCGATGCCGGGATACATACCGCTCCATATCGCAAAGAATTCGGTCTGAATGATAGCATTAAACAGAGAAGAGAAAGCGTGGAAGAATGGTTAGTTATTTTCACGCCAATGAAAGCACTGCAGAAACTATAATTGAGAATTGTCCAGAAAGGTAATTACTGTCTCATGTAACATCATATTGCTGAGACCACAGTTAGCATTGCAATAGTATAGAAGAATCGGGCTTCAAGACAGGATTAAATTTAGAATATGTTTGTCGAGTAGTCATCATCGTACACATCGTCACTATAGTCGATATCTACAAAGTCGAAATCTACTGTGTCAATCGTTTCGGCCAATTCCAGGCCCGATAATGTAATTTCTATCGGAGCGGAGGAGAAATTTCCCTCGAATGAGAAAAGAACTGAAGCATCGAATTCCACCTCAGTTTCTGCATTTGTGCTACCGATTGGGAAGTAATCTTTGTCAATGGGATCCTTGGTCGAAAAGGTAAATTGGCACTCGGCTTTGGCTTGGATATTAACTCCAACTTGGGCAACGATTTTGCCATTCCCGATTTGCACTACTGTGAAATCGAACCCATCTTCAGATTTGATAAATTGAAAATCCTCAAGATATAGGAATACCCAGTCCGCTTCATAGCGGTATGCAGAACTTGCTTCAGGATAAACATTCATTTCGTTAACTGCATCGCTCATGGCATTGGTAACTTGTTCGAGCAGAGCGGGTCGGTTGTCTTGACCCATATCCGATAACAACATAGCTATAATCTTCATAGCTTCTTCTGTGTGCTGTTGCAGTATCTGAAGAGCCTTTGCGAGATCTTCTTCAATATCGAGCCACTTTGAACTTTTCGCAAAATCGACCCATCCAGTATCCTTGGAAATGGCCAATATCTTTTTTTGCTCTGATTCCGCGAACTTCTCCAAGGATAGAAGGGCGATGGCATCTGGAAATTCATTCTTTTTATTGCCTGATGTTTCGAAAGGGGCGGAAGGCTTAAAATAACGTAGAATAAGTTCCTTTACGTCAGCATTTTCTGCTGGTATCCATCTCATACCTGTCATGTCAGCAAAT
Source organism: bacterium (assembly GCA_965204535.1). Taxonomy (GTDB): domain Bacteria; phylum UBA8248; class UBA8248; order UBA8248; family UBA8248; genus Bin107. Next base: position 675,993 of record OZ241996.1, read on the forward strand.
GTTTGAAGACGTTGTTTCGCAGCATTATCAGCCGTGAGAGCCTTTTTGAATAAACCGTCTAACTGTTCTGAGATTTCTTGGGTGAACAAACCATTCTTGCGCGATTCCCGACTTGCTTTCTTGATCGCCTCTTGAGCTTTTTGGGCTTCAATCTTGAGGTATTTGTGAATTTCTCTGACAACAATTTCAGATAGTACGAATTCGACTGAGCCTTCCTTAAATTGTGTCAATTGCCCTAAAATACCCCCTTCAAGATTCCATCCCTTGTTCCGAAATATATTGGTGTCAAGGGTAATTGCGTCGTATTTCATAATTTCGATTCTTCTTAATAATTACAATTCAAACTGCTATTAGTATCGAAAAATTCATTTAATATTTATTCTCAGTGTAACACCCTATTCAACTCACCCAACCGGATACATCCGCGTGACGCGCAGCCTCGCCACGAGGCGCTTCTCGTTCTTCATCGCTTGCAGGTATTCGTCGAGGTCGTCGGGGTCCTTTCCGGTGATGCGGCGGTAGAGATCGAGGTTTTTCGCGCCGTCTGGGTCCTCGACGAGTTCTGCCTCGCCCTCCGCGCAGAGATAGGGATAGAAGCTGTCCTGCGGCATCACGCAAAGCGTGGCCCTGGAGTCCCGCTTGAGATTCCTGGCCTTCACGCGGTTCCACGTCATGGATATCTCGGCGACGCCGTCTTGGTAATCGAACACGATGGGCGTGGGGTGCGATCTGCCGTCCGCGAGCAGGGTGCTCAGGACGCCGTAATGCTGCTCGTTCAGGAAGGCCAGCGCCTCGTCATGCGTCATGGAGGTTCTCCTTATGAGTCCGAATCAATCACCGCCTCGACGAAATCATCGAACGCGGCGCAAAAGGCCCCGGGCGCATCCTGCATCGGGAAATGCCCGCAGGCGGGGATTATGGTTTTCACGCAATTCGCGATTCGCTCTTCGAACATCTCCCCATACGCCATCGCCCCGGCGTCTCCCTCGCCCACGCAGACCCAGGTGGGGACGTGGATTTCTTCCAGGCGCTCCCTCATGTCCGGCGTGTCGAGGATGGCGTCCACCGCCGCGGCGTAATCCTCAGGGGTGTTCTTGAGAAAGCGCTTCCTGAATTCTTCCGCGCTCGCTCCGTCGACGTAGTCCCGTGGCAGCGTCGCCCGCATTCCCTCGCTTGCCAGGGCCGCCTCGATTCCCTCATCGAGCGCGAGTTGCCGGAGAAGTTCGAAGCGTCCCCTCATTTCTCCTTCAGGCGCTGCGGCGGATGAGGCGACGAGCATCAGGCTGTCGACCCTCTCCGGGTGCTCGAGAGCGAACAACAGGGCGGTCCGTCCGCCCATGCTGTGTCCCATGAGGTGGACCCTGTCGAGTCCCCAGAAGTTGAGGAGCGCGAGCAGGTCCTCGGCCAGGGTTTCGATACCAAATGGGCCGAGGCGCTTGCTCGATCCCCCGTGGCCCCGATGGTCGTATGCAAAGGCCTGAAAGCGGCCTGCGAGCGCATCCATCACCGGCTCCCAGGTGTATATGGAATTGACGAATCCGTGCATCGCGACCAGGGGCGCGCCGCTTCCTTTCACGGTGTATGTGAGGTTCACGCCGTTCACCGTCGCCACCGGCATCATCCGCTCCTCCGGTTGAGAGAAATACGCCTTTCGCCTTTGCCGAGTCGCTAGAATACCCTATTATGCGGTTTTTCGCAGAATGGCTCATCCGCTCGGCTCATTGACGGGAATTCGCGCATGGACGGGAAAAGTGTGGCGGTCGTCCTCCTGAGCGGCGGCATGGATTCCGCCGTCGTACTGGCCATCGCGAAAGGGGAGGGATTCGCCTGCGAGGCGCTCAGTTTCGATTATGGGCAAAGGCACCGCTGCGAACTGGAGGCTGCCCGAAAAGTGGCGAAACAAATCGGCGCGTCCGGCCACACCGTCTTGTCCATCGACATGCGTCCCATCGGCGGCAGCGCGCTCACGGACGACATCGAAGTGCCCAAAGAGCGCGATGACATCGGGGAGGGCATACCGGTAACGTACGTTCCTGCGCGAAACACCATCTTTCTGAGCTATGCGCTCGCCCTGGCCGAGGTGAAGGGCGCGAGCGACATCTTCATCGGGGTGAACGCGCTCGATTATTCGGGGTATCCCGACTGCCGTCCGGAATACATAAACGCCTATGCGCAAATGGCGCGCCTGGCGACGAAATCGGGCGTTGGGGGCGCGCCTCTCGATATTCATACGCCTTTGAGCGCGATGCGAAAGTCCGACATTGCGCGAAAGGGTCTGGAACTGGGGGTGGATTTTTCTCTCACCCATACCTGTTACGATCCACTGGATGACGGGCGGCCCTGCGGGTTGTGCGACGCCTGCATCCTGAGGCGCAAGGGGTTCGAGGAAATCGGGGAGCGCGACCCGCTCCCTTATCCCGCTGCTTGATGTACGGAGGAATCGTGGAAGAGATACGAACGGACGTGTTGGTCGTCGGCGGAGGGCTGGCCGGAACCTTGGCCGCTCTGGCCGCGCGAGAAGAGGGGGCGGACGTCTGCATCGCCATGAAGGGCGAGGCCGGCCTGACGGGCAATTCCGCGCGCGCGGGCGGCGTTTTCGCAACGGTATTGGAGGGCTTCTCCCCGCCGGAAGATTCCGTGGAAACCATGGTGGCGGATAATTTCCGCAGCGGATGGTTCATGTCCGACCCCGCGCTGGTGCGGGCGGTCGCAGCCGAGTCGGGCGCGGCCATAGAGCGCCTGCGTGATTACGTGGTTCCCTTCCTGGAGAAAAACGGCCGGATGACGCCCACGAAACTCCCCGGCCACACCTATCCCCGGGGAGCGCGCGTGCCGGGCGGCGGCCCCCGGATGATGATGATTCTCGGTGCCCGGCTCGCGCAGAGTGGCGCGCGCGTTCTGGAGGGTCTCTCTTTCATTGGAATGCTGCGTGACGGCGGGGGCAGGGTCGTGGGAACTGATTTTCAGGGAGAGGGGGACTCAAGCCTGCTTCGGGTGCACGCTCGCGCCACGGTTCTCGCGATGGGCGGCTTGGGGGGGATGTACCCCATCACCACGAACGCGCCGGGCGTCGCCGGCGTCGGCTACGGGGCGGCGCTCGACGCCGGGGCGCGGCTCAGGGACATGGAGTTCGTGCAATTCACGCCGACGGCGATGGCCCATCCGCCGCAGCTCAGGGGCAGAAACTCGGGCGGCATGGCGCTTTCCTTCCCTGAAGTGCGGTTGCGGAACACCCTGAACGAGCGGTTCATGGCCCGCTATGCGCCCGATGACATGGAACACGCCAAGCGCGACGTTCTCTCCCGCGCGATGCACCGCGAAATCGTCGAGGGGCGCGGAACTGAAAACGGCGGCCTGTATCTCGATTTGACCAAGGCGCCCTATGACGGGCTGAGAGACGTGATGGGCGAGATCCTCGATGATTTCGAGGCGGCGGGTCTCGACGTGCGAAAAGAGCCGATAGAAATCGCTCCCGCCGCACACTCGTGCATGGGCGGCGTCATCATCGACACGAACGGGAAGACGGACGTGGAAGGCCTCTTCGCCGCCGGTGAGAACGGCGGCGGCCTGCACGGGGCGAATCGTCTGGCGAGCGGGGGCCTCACCGTCTGCGCCGTCATGGGCGACCGGGCGGGTCGGGCCGCCGCTCATGTGGAAGGAGAGGGCGGGCCGCCCGAGAAGAATGAAAGGGATGCGCGAGGCGCAGAGCAAACGAGTGAAAATCAACTCGATGAAATTGAAGAAAATATCCGAGACGCCATGTTCTCCGCAGGAGGCATCGAGCGGACTTCGGAGGCGCTGCAGGATGGACTGGAGAGAATCGCCGCTCAACGAGAAAGCATAAAAGCGCTGACGCCCGCAGGTTCGCTCGTCTCGCGCCATGCGCAGACGAGGCTCATGTGCCTGACGGCGGAGGCGATGCTGGGCGCGATGCTCATGCGCGCTGAAAGCCGGGGGGCGCATACGAGGTCTGATTTCCCCGAGCGGGACGATGAGAACTGGCTGGCGAATATCCACGTTTCGCTGGGGGCTGATGGAACGGCGGCGCACGAGAAGGCTCCCATAGCGGATGAGTTGCGCGAGGCGTCGGCGATACATGCGAGCCCCTGAGAGATGCGAGAGCAGTTGCGGTTTGAAGTTGACACCATCATAGGCGCTGGAGGATAACCAAGGAATACACACTTACTTTCGACAAGAATTCTTCTCGAGAATCTGGAGGAGTTATGCAATATCCTTTTACCGAAGAACAATTGGCGCTGGCCGACCTGACCCGGGATTTCATGGAGCGCGAAGTCGCGCCCGTCGCCGCGGAGATGGACCGACGGCCCGACCCCAAGGATTGCTATCCGGGCGAGCTTCTGAACAAGGCGTCGCATCTTGGCCTCCGCACCATGGCGGTCCCGGAGGAGCATGGCGGCATCGGGGCCGACACGACGACCAAGGCCCTTTGCCTCTGGACGGGCGCGCAAATCGAGATCGGCGTCATCAAGTGCCTGAGCCAGTGCTGGAAGGTGTCGAACGCGATCTTCAAATGCGGTTCGGAAGCGGTGCTTGAAAAGTGGGGCAAGATGTTCGTGGAAGACCACGATTGCGTCGGCTCGTTCGTGATAACCGAGCCGGATTACGGCTCGGACAACATCTACCGGCAGAGCGACCCCGCGCTGGGCCTCAAGACTTCTGCGGTCCGGGACGGCGATTATTTCGTGCTCAACGGGGCGAAACGCTTCACGTCGCTGACGAGTTGGGCGAAGATTCTGCTGGTCTTCGCGAGAACGGACCCCGATGTTCCGCTTCATCAGGGAACCACCTGCTTCCTCGTGCACGGAGACCAGGAGGGCGTCACCTACGGCAACGTGCACGACAAGCTCGGCTACAGGCTGTATCCCAACGCCGAGAGCTACTACGACAACGTGCGCGTCCACAAGGACGACATCCTGGGCGAGGTCGACAAGGGCTTCCAGACGTTCGCCACGGTGTTCCGGGGCAGCGCGGAGCTTCCGGCGTGCAACACGGGCATCGCGCGCGGCATCTACAACTTCTGCCTCCAGCACGCGAAAGAGCGCATCCAGGGCGGCAAGCCCATCATCGAGCACCAGACGATTCAGCACATGCTCGCCGAGATGCTGATGAATATCGAGGTGGCCGAGCAGTTCATGTGGCGCATCTGCTGGGGCGTGGAGAACGACGAGAGCTACAACACGCGCTTCACGCGGTACGGAAAGGTGTTCAGCGATCAGGTGGCGCTCAAGACGATAGCCTTCGCCACGGACATTCTCGGCGGCATCGGCATCATGAAGGAGACGCCGACGGAGAAGATGATGCGCGACCTCCTCACCTTCCTGCACGGCGACGGGACGGACTCGATGACGCTGCTGCGCGCCGCCCAGACGCTGGACGAGCCTGCATAAGGGCGTCGCGAGGCTCTCATTCTCCGAATTGGGGGAGGAAAACGATGGATTTGATGCTCACCGGCAAGGTGGCGATGATCTCTGGCGGAAGCCGGGGGCTCGGCTTCCACATCGCGAAGGATCTGGTGGGAGAGGGCTGCCACGTGGCGATCAGCGCGCGGGGCGAGGAGCGTCTGAACCAGGCGGTCGATGAGCTGAACGCGCTGGGCGGCGGGCGCGCGGCGGGTTTGGTTGGCGACGTGACCCAGGAGGGCGTGCCCGATGCTTTTCTGCGCAAGACGCTCGATGCGTTCGGCGGCGTCGACATCCTCGTCAACAACGTCGGCGGCAGCAATCCCAAGGCGTTTCTCGACATCACGGATGCGGAGTGGCGCGAAGGGTTCGGCTTCAACCTCTATCATGCGGTGACGCTCTCGCGCCTCGCGATACCGGAGATGAAAAAAAGAGGCGGCGGCTCCATCCTGAACGTCGCCTCTATCTACGGACGCGAGTCGAAGGGCGCGATGACCTACAACGCCTCCAAGGCGGCGCTCATCAGCTTCTCCAAGGGGCTCGCCCAGCAGACGGCGCAAGACAACATTCGCGTGAACTCGATTGCGCCGGGCAGCATTCTCTTCCCGGGCGGGGTGTGGGAGCGGCGGATAGACGAGGCGCCCGATGGCCTGAAGGGCTTCATTGATGCGGAAATGCCGCTGGGCCGGTTCGGCCGCCCCGAGGAACTCTCCGCCGTGGCCGTCTTCATGGTCAGCCCGAGAGCGAGCCTCGTGCACGGGGCCTGCTGGAACGTGGACGGCTCGCAGAGCCGCTCGAATATCTAAATTCTGCCGAGATTCACGAAACTTTCCGGAGGGGTTCGCGCACGCGCGTGAGCCACTGCTGTTTCAGCGTGCTCTTGACGACGCGCGGAATGCTGAAGCCTATCGGTATCATCCTCGGCTCGACCAGGGGCCTGGACACCTTCGCCTCCTGAATGGGCAATCCCACTGTTTCGATCTTGTCCAGGTCTGGTTCGCCGAAGCCCGTGACGCGGGCGGCTTCCAGGGTTCTCAGCTTATCGGGCGAGAGTCCCGTGACCTCACAAGCGACGCGGTCGAGCGCCACCGGGTCGGCGCTCGCGATGATGAGGCCCACCCGGCGGGGAGTTCCCTGTGCGGGCCCCTGGCCTTCCATCGCGCAGACGGCGTCCAGAACGGAGAGCCTCGTCTTGGGCAGCCGCGCCGTTTCGACGAGCATGAGCGGGAAATAATCCTCGAAAGTCCCGGCCTTGAAGTGCCACCACGCCTTCCTTTTCCCCGCCACGCAGCCGAAGAGGTTCTTGACCGCGCCCGTCATGTAAAGCTGGCAATGCGTCTTGAGCTTCGGCAGATTGATGATTCCGTCCGCATCCATGGCCTCTTTCGCCATGGTGAGGTGCGCATAAACGACTCCGTCGGGATTGGGAACCTTCACCCCTTTCCGGAAGGAGACGAGGGGAAGCCCGAGTTCCTCGCATACCCTCGACAGACCGGCTTGCTCGGCGCAACTGGCGAGACTCCCCCAGGCGGGGCTGTCGCCCATGGATATTTTCCGGGGCGGCGCCGCCGAATTTTGGAGTTGCTGCGCCACCGCCCGGAGTATTTCGGGATGCGTCGTCAGCGCGCTCTCAGGCGGCGCACCTTTCAAGATGTTGGGTTTGAGCAGTATCTCGTCGGTTGTTGAGACGAATTGCGCCGCGCCGCCCAACGCTTCGAGAGCCTCGGCGACGGCGTCGCTCACGCGCTCTTTGTCGTAGTCTTCGCAACGGACAATCGCTACCCGGCTCATGGACGTTTAACTCTCATTTTTGATGGCTTCTATCTTCTCGTCGCGTTCTTCTTCAAGCGCCTCGCGCTCGCTTCTGAATTTCTGGCGGAACGCGTTCAGCGCATCTCTTGCCTCGGGTTCGAGTTGCGCTTCGATGGCTTCGATGGGAGCGCCGCCCGTCATTTTCATCAATTCCTGCTGATGGAGAACGTCTTTTTCGGCGATTTTCCCCTCGTAAACCTTTTTGATTTCCTCAATCTTGTCCCTTTGCTCGGGAGTGAGTTTTTCCAGCTCCTGGCGCGCTTGCTCGCCGATGGCGGAAGTTTTCTCCATCGCTATTTCCAGGGCGCTCTTCATGATCAACCTCCACGGCTGTGTGATGACTTGTATGGGAAGGGCATTCTAGGTTGCGTGAGGAAGGGGGTCAACATCCGAGCCTTTGCGGGTTGTTGAAAGAGCGATAGTTTCTGGATTTGTCGCAGGCAGCCAACAGAAGAGAAAGAAAAATCACTCCCCCTCAAGGGGGGAGTGAATCCACTTCCTGCTTCCTTGGCAATGCCCCTCAAGGGGGGAGTGATTTCTCCTCTCTCGTCGGTTGCCTCAATTCCAAAAATCGCTTCCCGGGGGCTTTTCAACAGCCCCATAATGCACAGGTTTTCAGGCGGATAGCGAAAACCACAGGTTACTTATCTCACGGGGACTCTCGGAGACGGAAATTTTGATATAAGAAGTCTTGATACGCCCACCTGTGGAGGAACCATGCGCGAGCCCACGTTTGACGATGTTCTGGAAGCGCAAAAACGGGTCGCCGCCTACTTGCAGCCCACGCCCTTTCACGAGGTGCCGGTGCTCTCCGGACGCATCGGGTGCCGGTATTTCATGAAATTCGAGTCCATGCAGCCCATCGGCGCGTTCAAGGTGCGCGGCGGCGTGAATCTCGTCTCCAGGCTCAGTCCGGAGGAGAAGCAGGCGGGCCTCATCACGGCCTCGACCGGCAATCACGGTCAATCCATCGCCTACGCCGCGCGGATCTTCGGGGTCAATGCGTTGATCGCGGCCCCGAACGGGGCGAACGCGGATAAAATATCGGCCATCGAGAGGCTGGGGGCGGAAGTCGCGTTCGCGGGGGAGGATTTCGACGACGCCAGGGTGTGGTGCGAGGAGCAGTGCGAAGCGCGCAGCATGCGCTACGTTCACTCGGCCAACGAGCCGCACCTCATCGCGGGCGTGGCGACCCAGACGCTCGAGATCATGGAAACCGAGCCGGATATCGAAGTCGTCATCGTACCCCTCGGCGGGGGAAGCGGGGTGTGCGGCGCAGGCCTCGTCGCCAAACACATCAACCCCAAGGCCCACGTGGTGGGGGTCCAGGCGGAAAACGCTCCGGCGTTCTTCAAGAGCTTTTACGAAGGAAAAATGCTGGCTCAGCCCTCAGCGGACACCTTCGCGGACGGACTCGCCACCCGGGTGCCTTTCGAACTGACGTTTTCGATGATCAGGCGATACGTGGATGAAATCGTGACCGTGAGCGAGGAGGAGATGTGCGACGCCATCCGCCTGCTCGTCTCCGAAGTACACGTCATCGCCGAGGGTGCGGGCGCCGCCCCGACGGCGGCCGCCATGAAGATGGATTTGAAGGGCAAGCGGGTCGCCGGAATCCTGAGCGGGCGCAACCTCACCAGTGAACACCTCGATATTATTCTCAGCGGCGGGACGCCTCGTCCGTGAAATACACCATCAAAAAAGAGGCCGCGCGAGCGCATGAACCGGGAAGCCGGTATGTCGAGGTTGCGCTCAGCGTCCCGCAGCTAAAGCCGCTCACCTACCGGGCAAGTCGTGAACTCGCGGAGAGGCTGGCTCCCGGACTGCGCGTGCTGGTGCCGCTGGGCAGGCGGAAGGTGACGGGATACGTCGTCCACCCGCCGGGCGAAAGCCCGCCCCCCGGGGTCGAGCCCGGGTCCATCAAATCCGTTCTGGAGATGCTTGACGATGAGCCGTTGCTCACGCCGGAACTTCTGGAACTCACCAGATGGGTGGCGGAGTACTATTGTTGCGGCTGGGGGGAGGCGCTCAAATTCGCGCTGCCGTCCCACAGGGAGAAGAAAACCGTAGAGCGTTACCGCCTGAGTGAGACAGGGCGGGTGGAGGCGGCATTCGAAGAAGGCGGCCTGGGCCTGCCCGGCCTCAAGCCCTCGGAGGGTAAGGGGAGCCACAAGGCGCGCATTCTGGTGGCGCTTCGCAAGGGTCCGAGAACCATCGGTTCTCTTGCGGCGTCGTTCGGGCGCGGGACGCGCCCGGAGCTCATGCGTCTTCTCGACGCGGGCTTCGTGGAGAAAGTCGTCGATTCTGTAGGCGGCTCTCCGCCCAAAACGGCGAAGTACGCGCGCCTTCTCGAGATGCCCCCGGAAGGTGAGCTGGAGTCTCTCGCAAAACGCGCGAAGCGGCAGGTGGAAATCCTGCGTCTTTTGAGTGAAGCGGAAAATGGACGGGTGCGGCTGGGGGAACTGGAAACCCTCTCGAAGGGTGCGCGCGCCGCTTGCGCGGCGCTGGAGAAAAAAGGGTGGGTCCAGGTGGAGGAGGGTCTCCTCCCGGATGAAGAGAATATGAGCGAGCTGAGTCCAGGGGGCGGTGCGCCCGCTATGGACCTCACCGATGAGCAGAAAGAATCGTTCGAACTGGTGAAAGCGGATATCGAGGAAAAGCATTTTTCGGTCACGCTTCTTCACGGCGTTACCGGAAGCGGGAAGACGGAAGTCTACATCCGCCTTGCGCAAGAAGCCCTCGCAAACGGATTGGGCGCATTGATTCTGGTGCCGGAAATCGGCCTGACTCCCCAGCTCCTGGGACGCTTTCAGGAGCGTTTTGGCGGTTTGGTGGCCTGTCTGCACAGCGCCTATTCGGAGAAAAAGCGCCTGTCGGAATGGCGGCGCATCAAGAACGGGGATGCGCCCATCGTCGTGGGCACGAGGTCCGCCGTCTTCGCCCCGGTCCCGAACCTGGGGATGGTTGCGGTGGATGAGGAGCACGACGGCTCCTACAAGCAGGAGGAGTCCCCTCGCTACCACGCGCGGGATACGGGCATCGTGCGCGCCAGGAATCTGGGGGTTCCGGTCGTGCTGGGTTCGGCGACGCCGTCGATTGAAAGCTATACGAGCGCCAGAAGCGGCCGCTACCGTCTGCGCTCGCTTTCGGGTCGGCCCACGGGGGGGAGGTTGCCTCAGGTGCGCCTGGTGGATTTGAGAAAAGAGGCCGGTTCCGACCCCAGGACGCCCGAGCTTCTCACGCGCGATTTGGCTTCCGCCGTCGGCGAGCGTCTGGAGCGAGGCGAGCAGACGCTGTTGTTCCTGAACCGGCGCGGGTTCTCTTCGGTGATCCTGTGCCGCGATTGCGGGGAGGCGCTCGAGTGTCCTCACTGCTCCATCCCGCTGACGTTTCACCGGGAAGGCGGGGGCAGGGTGCAGTGCCACTGGTGCGATTACAGCGCGCATCCGCCCAACAGGTGCTCCTCCTGCCGCAGTGATCAGGTGGGTTACTTCGGCGTGGGGACCGAGCGCGTCGAGCAGGCCGTGAAAGCGCGATTCCCGGAGGCGCGCGTCCAGCGTCTGGACCGCGATACGGCCCGCCGGGCAGGCGCATACGAGAGCATATTCGGCGCCATGCGAAGCGGGGAGATCGACATCCTCATCGGGACGCAAATGGTGGCGAAAGGCCACGATTTCCCGAAACTGACGCTCGTGGGGGTTGTGGTGGCCGACGTCGGGCTTCATCTGCCGGATTTCAGGGCGAGCGAGCGCACTTTTCAGCTATTGACCCAGGTGGCGGGCCGGGCGGGCCGCGCCGATTTGCCCGGTGAAGTCATCATCCAGACGTTCAGGCCGGACCATTTCGCGGTTCAGTGCGCGCGGACGCATGATTACGCCGGTTTCTACAAGAGAGAAGCCCTGGCGCGGGAGCAGTTGGGCTACCCGCCCTATCGGCGCCTGGCCAGGCTGCGTTTCGAGTCCAAGAACAAGCACCTCGCCGCGAAAGCCGGTGAATGGATGGCGTCATACTTGCGCAGGCATGGCGCTGCCGCCGCCGGGCGCGCCGCCGACCCTGTGGGGGTCGAATATCTGGGTCCCGCGCCGGCGCCATTCGTGAGGATCCGCGGCGTATGGCGGTATCACATGATCCTGAAGGCCAGGGGGGCGAAGCGCCTGGGCGAGGCGCTCAATTCGCTGAGGGCGGAATTTGACGGAGAAGCGGCTTTTTCCTCCGTTCGCCTGGCGGTGGACGTAGACCCGTTGAGTTTGATGTGAGGATACCCATCCTCAAAGGAGCCATATTTCGGAGAAACCAGATACTTCAGAACGGGGAGTTTATATGTCACAGGAAAATTTCACAGCGGCCCTCGTGGGCCTCGGGTGGTGGGCGACGCCGATAGGAGACGCCCTCCGCAGAAGCGGGAAGATAGACCTGGTCGCCTGCTACACGCGCAACGAAGAAAAGCGCGCCTCATTCGCGGAGGAGCATGGATGCGAGGCGGCGTCCAGCTATGAGGCGATACTGGAGAATCCAGACGTGGAGGGGATTCTCCTCACCACGCCGAACAAGGTGCATGCGGCCCAGATCATCGCCGCGCTCAAGGCGGGCAAGCACGTCTGGGTGGAAAAGCCGATAACGAACGTCCTGGCCGAAACGCCCGAAGTGCTGGGAGCCTGGCGGGCGTCCGGCAAGACCCTGGCGGTGGGGCATTGCTACCGGCGCGCGGCGGGGCACCGGAAAATCCGCGCGCTGATAGAAGACGGCACCATCGGCAGGCCGCTTTGGGCGGAGGCCGTTTTTTCAAATCACATGGGGCAGTTTTTCACCCCCGACAGGTGGCGCTATTTCAGGGACGAGTGTCCGGGCGGCCCCCTCATGCAGATGGGGATTCACCACTGCGACACGCTGAACTACCTGCTGGGCGACCCCGTTTGCGTGACGGGCGTTCACAAAAAGCTGGCCACCCCTGCGGAGATAGACGACGTGACGATGACGATCACCGAACACGAAGGCGGCCCCGTCTCCACCCTGATGACGAGTTTCGTGACGCCCGGCGTATTCACGCTCAGGCTGCACGGCACACAGGCGGTGGTCTCCCTCGAGATGATTCGCGAAGATATCACCCTGGCCCACCGGACGAACGATGAGACCACGCTGGCGATTCAAAAGGCGGGCGAGGCCGGCTGGACGGACGTGCCCGTACCCGAGATGGCGGACATGATTCTCGACGAGGTGGAGGAGTTCGCCGATTGCGCCCGCACGGGCGCTGCGCCCGAAACCGGTCCCCGGGAGGCCGTCCATGCCCTGGCGCAGGTGGAGGGTTCGTGCCGCTCGGCGGAAGAGGCCAGAAAGATACAGATGACGGAACTTCTGGAAGGGATCGACGTCCAGGAGGCCGCGTTTTTCGTTGAGCGCCGAGCGAAATGAAAATGGTGGGCCGTACTGGATTTGAACCAGTGACTTCTGCCGTGTGAAGGCAGCGCTCTGCCACTGAGCTAACGGCCCAGGGTTTTGCGTTTATCATAGGCCCCAAACGGGGTCAAGAACGGGGTTGTTGAGAAAGGCTTCTCGCTCGGAATTCAGCTCATCTGCGCGGCTGCAGACATAGCCCTTGAACAACATTGCCAACCAACGAGAGAGAAGAATCACTCCCCCCTTGAGGGTCTGGCTTCCCGAGGGGAAAGCCAGACGGAGAGGCCGAGCGGTTTGTGCGAAGGCCGATGCGGTGGGGGGAATATGTAACCACCCGCGTTTTGTGACGTAGGGGCGGCCCCCCGTGGCCGCCCGTATCGAAGATGTCTGTCCCCGTGGTTGTCCTTCGTCAGGACAGGCACGGGGGCCTGTCCCTACAGCTCTTGCGATTTTGATCGTTATTCCGGCAATCCCTCCCTCCCCGGTCGGCATTGATTGCCGGAATGACGAACCAATACCCTCCCTCCCCGCCCGGGATCCGTCTTGACGGAACGCGCGGCGGCGCATTAGAGTAACGCCTATGAGGACCCACTAACGTGGGGGAAAACCGAATGACGGAATACGAAGCCGCAAGCCTCGCCATCCAGGAATCCACACTCGCGCTGCAGGAAGCATCCCTCGCCATCCAGAAAGCGTCCCTCGCGGCGCAGCAGGCCTCGGTGTGGGTCGCCGCGCTCGTGGGGGCCGCGCAGTGCTCCCTGATCGCCTACGGCCTCTACTTCATGCGCCAGGCCGCGCGCCACCGCGACGCCCAGCACCGCGAGACCATGAAGGCGCTCGACAGCCGCCACCGCGAACACATGGAGGCGATCGCCGCCGAGCGCGAGGCGCAAAAAGATCAGCACCGCGTAACCATGGAGGCGATGGAGCGCACGCACCGGGAGAACATGACGGCGCTCGACAGCCGGCACCGGGAAACCATGGAAGCGTTCGCCGCCCAGCGAGAGGATCAAAAAGCTCAGCACGCCGCAACCATGAACGCACTCGCCACCCAGCGCGAAGAGCACAAAGATCAGCACCATGAGAACATGGAGGCGCTCAAGGCGCTGCGCGGGGAGCAAAGCGAACAGCACCACGAGAACATGGAGGCGCTCAAGGAACTCATCCGCCGCACCGCTGCGCCGCCCGACACCCCTCACCCCGAGTAGTCCTGAGCTTGTCGAAGGACGTATCGAAGATGTCTGTCCCCGTGGTTGTCTTTCGTCAGGACAGGCACGGGGGCCTGTCCCTACATCTCTTGCGATTTTGTTCGTCATTCCGGCAATCAATGCCGACCGGGGAGGGAGGGATTGCCGGAATCCAGAGCCGATGAGGAAGGCAGCAGCGCCGGACAACCATAAAAACAACAAGACAAAAACGATAAAGCCAAAATCAAATTCCCTGGATTCCGGCGTGCGCCGGAATGACGGCGGGGGCAAACCCGCCGGAGAGGAAAAGCGGGTTCATCGGATGGCTCTGCGCAGGGCGCGATGGTTCCGTAGGGACAGGCCCCCGTGCCTGTCCGTGGCCCTCGCGCCTTTCCTGTATCGGGGTGAATACGACCGGCGGGCGGCCACAGGGTCAGACATATATGTCTGACCCCTGCGGCCTCCATTCGAGGGGCGCGCAGGACTTTTTCAACAACCTCGAGAACGGATGCGTTTGAGGCCGCCTCCAAACTTTACGCGGGCTCAAGCCATCGGCTATGATAGTGGGAGTTGAAACCTTCATCGTCGAGTTTTCGCCAGTGAGCTTGAAAGGATAATCCCGGATGAATCAACTGACGAACAATGGGGTGAAATACAACCTCGAAACCCGCGATCATGACCTGTACGGGTTCGGCGTGGACGTCTATATGCTCGATCAGGAGGGCGTCCAGCCCAAAGAACCCATCGCGTTCATTCCCGGAAAAGACGAGAACGCCGCGACCATTCTGACGCAGCAATGGCTCAAAATCGCTTTTCCGGCGGAGTTGCCGAAAGGCAAGAAATAATAGCGGCGCCGCGCGGCAGGGAATCCGCTCGGGCAGCCTTTTCCCTGCTGTCCAACCGGGGGGACGCCTTGGAGTCGCCTCAAACCATCCAGACAGACCAGGCGCCGTCGCCCACCGGGCCCTTCGTGCAGGCGCGCCGCGTGGGGAACCTGTTGTTCATCGCCGGCCAGCGCGGCATCGACCCCGATTCGGGGGAACTCGTCGAGCGAACCATCGAGGCGCGCGCCAGAAGAACTTTCGAGAACCTGAAAGCCATTGCGGAGGCGGGCGGCGGGTCGCTCGCCACGTTCGTTTCCACCGTCGTCTACGTGAGGGACATGGATGCCGACCGCCCGGTCATCAACCGGCTGTATGAGGAATACTTCGGGCCGAACCTGCCCACGCGCACCATCGTGGAGGTGAGCAGGCTGAACCAGGACGACATCGTGGAAATCGAGGCGGTGGTGATGATCCCCGGCGCGGAGACCTAGCGCGCGGGCGCCGCGGGCGCAGGAAGCGGCTCCCACCATTTCTCGACGCCCAGATCCTCAGCGATCACGCCGGCGGCGTTGTAGCCGGGCGCCCCGTTCAGACCGCCCCCCTGGCAACTCGAACTGCACAGATAGAACCCCTCCAGAGGCGTCCGCATGCCGGAGAGCAGGGGATGGGGCCTGTTGACCCCCAGCTGTTCGGGAATGTAGGCCCCCATGCGCACGCCGCCGCGGATCATGTTCTTGTTCCCGCGCTCCACGTCGAGCGGGGTGTAGAGCTTCGCCGCGCGGACGTTGTCCGGCGTGAGGTTCGGAGCGTAGCCCCGCCACACGTCCACGAGGCGTTCGGTGTATTCCTCTTTGATTTCATCCCACTTCCGGGGGCCGCCGTCCTTGAGTTCATAGGGCGCGCCCGGCCACCAGAAGGCGACGTGGCCGCCTGGGGGCGCATAGGAGGGGTCGTGCTGGCTGTTGCATGAACCGTTGCCCATGGGGCGCGACGGGATGAGGCCGTTTCTGCGCTCTTCGGTGTTTTCGGCCATCTCCTCGCCGGAATCCGCGCCGAAGATGATGTTGTAGGCCCGGCCCACGTCCGGGTCGAAGTTCTCTGCGGTATATCGCGGGGGTTCGGCCAGGGCGAGATGCAGCGTACTCAGGGAATGGAAGCCCCAGTCCCAGTTCCGCACCTTTTCGTTGACCTCATCGGGAAACGCGTCTTCTCCCGCCATTTTGATGGAAGCCGGCGCGTTGAGGCTTGAGGCGACGAATTGCGTCGCCGTCATCTTCTCTCCGCCTTCGAGCATCACGCCCGTCGCGCGGCCGTTCTCCCGTATCACCTCGCGCACGTGGCTGCTTCTCAGGACGACGCCTCCGTTGTTGATGACGATGCGCTCGAGCGCCAGGGGCAGTTGGATGGCGCCCCCCACCGGGAGGCCGAGCGTCGTGTGGGTGGAGAACAGGCTCGGCAGGAAGATACCCGTCCCCGGCGCGTTCTCCACCGTAATGGCGTGAGAGAACAAGAAGAACAAGGCCCGCATTTTGGGATGCTCGAAATGCGATTCGATGGCCTCGAAAATCGACATTTTCGCAAAACTCAGAATCTCGCGTCCCGCGTCGCCCTCCATCCGGGAGACGATTTCCTCCGGCGGGAGCGGCGGGTGAAAGAGGAAACTGCGCATGAGCGGGGCGAGTTCCACGGCGAATCGCCGGTGGAGGTAGACGTAAGATTCGGCGTCTTTTTGAGAGAATCGTGAGATGGACGCGGCGCTTTTTTCCGCGTCGCGGTGCAGCAGAACCGCCGTGCCGTCACGATACAGTGCGGCGTGCTGCACGTCGGGCGTGAGCCACTTGAACCCGTGTTTGTCGAGTTCCAGGTCCTTGACGATTGGAAAATCGTCCAGACCGATGAAGAAATTCGCGTGCATGTTCGATTGGTAGCCGGGCAGCAGGAATTCCTGGGTGCTCGAGCCGCCGCCGATTTCGGGTTCGCTGTCCAGAACGGCGACTTTCAGCCCCGCCCGGGCGAGATACGCCGCGCACACCAGGCCGTTATGCCCCGCACCGATCACGATTCCGTCGAATTGCGCCATCGGATTCTCTCCTCAAGATAGTGGATGCAGAATCCCCAGCTTATCGAATCGGGGATGAAAGGGCAAAAAGGCGGACGAAGAACACCCCGCCGCAGGGGACCGCTGAAAGCGCCCTGATGAGGGGTTGTTGAAAAGTCCTCTTTGCCAGGGGATAAAGGACAGCCCCTCCTCGGGGCTGTCCTGCCCCCCCTACCCCCCTTGTCAGACTTGTTTGCTATCCAGCAGAGAGGATTCACTCCCCCCCTTGGGGCTGTTGAAAAAGCCCTGATGAACGCGGGTTTTGCGCGACCGAGGAGGGGCGGTTTTGTAGGGGCCGCATACATGCGGCCCTTGTCTTGTAGTGGGCAAAAAAAAATCAGGGTCGCATATATGCGACCCCTACATACAAACAAATTTTCCTCTCGGGGGTTTTTCAACAACCTCCCCTTGAGGGGGCTGTTGAAAAAGTCCCTGCACACCCCTCGAATGGCGACTGTAGGGGCGGCCCCCCGTGGCCGCCCGTCGGTCGTATTCATCCAGATACAGCAAGGGCACGGGGGCCTCGGACAGGCACGGGGGCCTGTCCCTACGGTGAACAATTCGATGATCGGGATTTCTTCCCCACCGGAGGGTTTTTCAACAGACCCCTCAAGGGGGGAGTGAATCCTCTCTGCTGAATTGCAAACAAGTTTGAAGGGGGGAGTGAATGTAAAATTCTCCTCGGTGGAGGGAGCAACCCCCCCTACCCCCCCTGACAAGGGGGGGTAGGGGGGGTTGGTTTTGGGGCGAGGTATCCGTAGGGACAGGTCGCGACCTCGGACAGGCACAGGGGCCTGTCCCTACAGAAACCACGTAAATCGCAACGACCCGCAGGGGCGGCTTTCCATCGTCATTCCGGGGTTCGGCGGTACATAGAAGGGTCGTCATCCGCATATATGTCGGACATATATGACCGCGCAGGAATGACGGCGGTGGTCGATTCCGACCGAAACGGCTTTTCTGGAGTCCGATAATTGCTATTATCAGAAAATATAACATCTCTCACGGCCATGTCAAGCGCAATTCCGGGGTCCCCGAAGGGGTTTCGGAGGCCGTTTTGCGTCTTTTTTCGCTTATATTTCGCTTATTTGCGGCCCGAATGCGCCCCGAATCGGGTTTTTCGGCGGAAAACGGGGTTTCTGGGGGCCGTTAATAGCAATTAGCGGTCACCAGGCCGGGAAAGGTGGACGCATACCGCAGGAATCCGCCTCTCGCGGAAAGACTCACCACCGGCCCGGAGCATGAAAGGGTTCAAGTCCGCCGCGTTTCAGGCGGCTCGAGATACGAATCAGTTTGTGAAGGCCCGAAATGAAAGCTGACGAAAGGAGGTTAATCGGAGAAAGCCGGAAATTCACTGAAGATCCCTTTTTCTACTGTGTATTCAGGAGGACTCACTAAATGATGTTCAAAGAGAAATCGATAAACAAGTTCTACGCTTTCGCGCTGGCGGCGCTGTTCGCGCTGACGCTGGCCGGCTGCGGCGGTGGCGGCGGCGGCAGTGCTGCTGCGCCGGACCCTGACCCGCCAGCGATGCCGACAGCTTATGAGGTGGCGGTTGATGCAATCGCGGCGGCCGAGACGGCGGAAGCCGCACAGGCGGCGGTCGCCACGGCGGTGGCCGCCGGCATCACAGGCGCGCAGCTCCAGGACCTGAACACGAAGGTCGCCGCGCGCGTGGCGGCCCTGGCCATGATGGCTCGGGTCGATGCGCAGAAAATGGCGATGATGGCCGCGGCCGGCAATGTCGACACGTCCGACCTGTCGGACGCGGATGCCATCGCCGCCGCGAAAACCGCCATCGCCGCGCTCAAGGCGGCGATCGCCGCCGCGGCCGACGTCGACGACACGTCGATGTACGACGCGCAGGTGACAGCCGCCGAGACAGCCGTGGCGGCCGCGCAGAGCGCTCTCGACCATGCGGCCCAGACGATGGCGCTCACGAGTGCCGTCGAGGCCCTCCAGGCAATCGACCTGACCGACCTGTCGACGCAGGAGAAGATCGACGCCGCCCAGGGCGCCATCGACGCGCTTCAGACGGCGCTGGATGACGCGACGGAGCTGAGCGCCGCCGAGAAGACCGAGGCCATGACCGAACTGGGGACCGCCGATCGGACCGTGATGACCGCGCAGGGCAGGTACGACACCGCAGCCCAGAAGAAGGCGCTCGCCGATGCCGTTGCCGCCCTTGCCGCTCTCAACCTCGACAACCTGATGACGCAGGCGCAGATCGACGCGGCCGTGGCAGCCATCACCGGGGTTGATCTGGCTCTGGAGTCGGCGACCAATCTGACCGACGCCGAGAAGCTCGACGCCACCGTCGACGTGACGGTGGCCCAGCGGAAGGTGGACCGTGCGGAGACGGCTCTCGCCGAGAATGTCGGCCGGCAGCGCACGGCGCTGACGGAAGCCGGCACGGCCCTTGCCGACATCGACCTCGACGATCTGGACACGCAGGAAAAGATCGACGCGGCCGATGCTGCCGTTGACGCGCTCAAGACGGCGCTGGCTGCGGCGACCCACCTGAGCGATTCCGAAAAGGCCACGTACCAGACCCAACTGGAGGCGGCCACGGAGACCGTGGGGGTGGCGCAGACCGGCATGGACCGCGACGGTCGCATGACGGCCCAGCGTACGGCGATCACGAGTGCCGTCACGATGGCCCGCACTGCGGTCGCGGGTGTGAGCGACGACTCGACCGATAGCGAGGTTGCTGCTGCGGACGCGGCGGTTGCCGCTCTCAAGAAGGCGATCGACGATGCGGTAGACCTTCCCGACGGTGATACCGACGTTGCCAGCGCCAAGGGAACGCTCGCCACGCTCGAGCCGCAGCTGGCCGCTGCCAAGACGTCCCGCACGGCGGCGATGGCCGCTAAGCAAAAGGACGCGGACGCGGCCAATGCGAAACTCGGCAAGGATCTGCACGCGGCGCTGGGAGGGCCCGAAGCGGGTGGTAACGCGCTGGCCAACATTGACGCTACCGCACTTGCCCTTTCGGCGGCAGGCCTCGTGATTGATGCCCCTGCAGGCGCGGGGAGTCTCGGAGCCACCGTTGACCCTGCTTCCGCAACACTCAAGGCCGGCGACCCCGCCGGAGCGTTGGGCGGCTGGTCGGGCATGGACTTTGCCCTTACCTCGGGTACTGGCACCTCGAGGGTCACCAACGAAGCCAGGGTCTACACGAACCAGGGTCCCGCAGACACGGAACCGTTCAGCGAGGCACATACTCTTATAGCGGCAGGCAGTCCAAATGCTGGTTCGTTGGAAGTAACCACCGCCAACATCGGTCTAGTCAGGGCAGATGCCTTCACGCACTCGGGAGAGCAAAATCACCCTGTACCCTCCAGGAGTACTGCAGTATTCGTCCGTGGAACGTATGACGGTGCGCCAGGAGAATACAGTTGCCCATCCAGTTGCTCATCGACGAATGATGGTAGTGGCGCCCCGAGCGAGTTGGGCGGAACCTGGCATTTCAAGCCCGACGCGGGCGCGATGGTGTCCCGGCCCGATGCCCACTACCTGTACTTCGGCTGGTGGGTGAGCAAGGACAGTGACGGCAAGCCGACGGCGGCGAGTGCGTTCGCGAGTAGAGTTGGTACCGACCCCGGTAATAGCACTGATGGTCTCGACAATGCCGGAGACCTGACCGCAATAACCGGCTCGGCGACCTATGCCGGAAACGCCGTTGGAAAGTTCGCCATGGACAATCCGCTTGATGGCACGGGCAACGGCGGCCACTTCACGGCGGACGCCGAACTGACCGCCACGTTCAGTGGCACTAACCCCGGCGTGACCGGCACGATTGACAACTTCCGGCTGAACGACGGGTCCGAGGATCCGGGCTGGAGCGTGTCACTGGCCCGCGGTGCCTTGGGCACTGCAGACGGATCAATCACGGCTCCTACGAATGACCCCACTGTCTGGTCGATCAACGGCAACAAGGCGCCGGCGTCCGGCACGTGGAGCGGCACCATGTACGACGAAATGCCCGGAAACGCCCCGGACGGAGACGGCAGCAACATCCCGACCACGGTGACCGGAACCTTCTATTCCGAGTTCAGCACCATCGGCCGCATGGTCGGTGCGTTCGGCGCGGAGAAGCAGTAGCAGCGAAGAGCAATGACGCCTTTCGCCTCGGGGCTTCACGGCCCCGGGGCCCAAGGCGATATGAGGAGAGCGAAAAGGGGGTTGCCCGTTGGTTGCTTCTCTCGTGAGAGCAAATTGTACCGCTCCCTGCTGTGAGTTTGAGTCCTCGAGCCGGGAACGGGAACAACGGGCGGCCCCTGTTTTCGCTTCATGCAGAAAGGCCGGCGCCCCGCTCGGCCGGGCCCCGGACCTCAGGGATTGTGTCGCGGCAACTCCCGCCTTCCGCCGGCCCTTCGCGGGGTGTCGGCCTTTTTTTCTTGAAAGGACAGCCCCTCCTCATCAGGGGATAAAAACAACCCCCCCTACCCCCCCTTGTCAGGGGGGTAAAAACAAAAACCCCCCTGAAGCAGTGGGTGTACGATGGTTTTGTAGGTCGGACATATATGTCCGACATATATGCGACCCTGGTTTTTTCCCATTCCAACAATGGGCCGCATATATGCGGCCCCTACAACAACCGTCCCCTCCCTAATCGCGTGAGACCCTCTTTCATCGGAGCTTTTTCATACCCCCCTGTCAAGGGGGGGTAGGGGGGGTTATTCCCTCCACCAGGGAGAATCCTAAATTCACTCCCCCTTTCAGACTTGTTTGCTATTCAGCAGAGAGGATTCACTCCCCCCTTGAGGGGTTGTCCCCTCCTGCCGAAGTGAAAGAATCAACTCCCCCCTTGAGGGTCTGGCTTCCCGAGGGGAAAGCCAGACGAGGAAGCCGAACCGACAGGTGAAGGCTGACTCGGTGGGGGGAGTTTTTGTCTGTGGCATGTCCCCCCACCACATCGGCCTTCGCATAAACCGCTCGGCCTCTGTCTGGCTTCCCGAGGGGAAAGCCCGACCCCCTCAAGGGGGGAGTGAATATAAAATTCTTCTCGGTGGAATAAGACCCCCCCGACAAGGGGTTGTTGAAAAACCCTGCAATGACGGCAACGAGATTCCGGCCTGCCGAAGGGAGTGTAGGGGCCGCATATATGCGGCCCGGCGTTGGAAGGCAAAAAGGCCGGGTCGCATGTATGCGACCCCTACACACAAACAAATTTTCCCTCGGCGAGGGGCTTTTTCAACAGACCCCGACAAGGGGGGTTACTGCCTTGCCGAAGGGAGTGTAGGTCGGACATATATATCCGACCTACACTCCGCCTCGTTCTTTCCGAGCAATCGGGCGGACACGTCGGTCCCGGACAACCACGGGGGGTTGTCCCTACGCCCCCGCGGACCCGTAGGGACAGGCCCCCGTGCCTGTCCGTGGCCCTCGCGCCTTTCCTGTATCGGGGTGAATACGACCGACGGGCGGCCACGGGGGGCCGCCCCTACAACTGCGGCGCGTAATCGCTGTAGGGACAGGTCGCGACCTGTCCCTACGGGGTGTCGCTTCCCCGGTCGGTTCGATTGCCCTCTCACTTGTTGAAAGGCAACCCCCCCTACCCCCCCTTGACAGGGGGGTAAGAAAGACCTCTCCCCCGACAAAAAAGGATCAACTCCCCCCTTGAGGGGGGAGTGAACATCAAAGGCGCGCGCTCAACCAAAATCGCTCCACGGGGCTGTTGAAGAACCCCTATCCGCCTCATCCTGAGTAGCGGCCCCTCGACTTCGCTCGGGACAGGCTCCGCCGTTGCCCGACACCCCTCATCCTGAGTAGGCGCGTAAGCGCCGTATCAAAGGTCAAATGCGATTGATGAATGAGCGTTTGCTCTCGCCCAGCGCGAGGCGTTCGACTCCCCTCGCCCTTCGATACAAACGCTCCTTTCTCAGTCGCGTCTGACCTTCGGCGGCTACTCAGGGTGAGGAATGAGGCGTTGGCGGTTTGCGGGGGTTACAGACGGGGCCTTTTCATACCCCCCTGTCAAGGGGGGGTAGGGGGGGTTGGTTTTCCCGTAGGGGCGGCCCCCCGTGGCCGCCCGCATCGAAGATATCCATTCCCGTGGTTGTCCTTCGTCAGGACAGGCACGGGGGCCTCGGACAGGCACGGGGGCCTCGGACAGGCACGGGGGCCTGTCCCTACTACGGATGCGATTCGGTTTTGTTCGTCATTCCGTCTTTCGCCGGAATGACGGGTGTTGTGATCTCTCCGGAAGGGTGTCGTAGGGGAGGCTTTCAGGCCGGGAGCGCATTTGCCCGCATTTGGCGTTACCGGGCATGCGTCCGCGCGGGGCAGGATGGGGCGCGCGAATCGGGAGGAGTTCCGTATGGATATGGGCCGGATGTATCTGGAAAGAGGAAAGCGAACGGGCCCGGCGTTTTCCGCGCGAGGGGCATTCCTGAAAAATGCGAGAAATATCGATAAATTAACGGGGTTTTCCCGTAAATTTCCGACTATGCAAATGGTTGTAATCAAAGGGGTTGTCATATGAATCTGAGCGTCCCGCACTCAGATATGGCGCAAAAAAAAAGTTTTCCGGCGCCCCCGCATTTGCCCGCAACTGCCCGCGTTTCCCCGCGCGGCGAACCCGTCCGCCCGGGCCGCCCGGCCCCGAATCGGGGCGGTTCGGCACCCCGCGGGAGCGGGCGTCCGGTTCATACGGGCGAGGCGAAGACTAGCCCTCTTCTTTCTCCTTCTCGATTCGTTCCTGCTTCACGCGCGCCACCTCGGCCTTGACGTCGTCGATGACGTCTTTGCCCCAGAAGAGCTTCCCCTCCACCACGAACGTGGGGATGCCGTAAATACCCAGTCCTTTTCCCTGGGCGCGCTGGCTGTGCAGCGCGCCGATGTAGCGGCCCTCGGCGATGACGGCCTTGATTTCCTCTCCGTCGAGGCCGACATCCTCACCGAGCCCGGCGATGACGTCCATATCCTCCAGGTTCAGGTCGTCCTCCCAGCGGGCCTTGTAGCAGCGATCACGGAATTCCCTGAACTTCCCCTTGTCGCGGGCGTAATAGGTGGCCATGTGGAGGTTGGTGGTGCGGTAGTCGCCTCCCGCCACCCGGATGGGCACGTTGTACTTCTCGGCGAGAGGTTTGTGGTTATTCTCGTAGCTTTCCTGTTTCTGCTCGGGCGAGTAGCCGGCGAACTCCTGGCCGGGCGGTCTCCCCTCCCAGCTGACCCACTCGACGACGACGTCGGGGTCTTCTTCAATCACGGGCGTGCCACCCACGGTGGCGACATAGCAAAAAGGTCATGTGTAATCCGAGTATTTCACCACTACGATCGGCTCTTTCAACTCACTCATGGCGTTGCCTCCGTCTGGTTTTTGTCGAACTCTGCAATATCCGGTGAATATCAGAATGGCAGCAATTTTCTGGTTTATACCACTTCGGCGCGGTCGTGGTCGATGGTGTCATGCCCTCCGGGGTCGACCCACACCCCCATCTCCCGGAGTTCAGCGATCGCCTGTGCGATTTCCTCCTCGTTTCCGTCGAATTCGCAAACCTGCCACCCTGATTGGGCGTCCAGCTCGCTCCTCATGATGTTGATGGCAAACGAGTATTTTCTGCCGATCTCCCACAAGATAGGTTTCTGCACGAGATGACCCGGCACAGAGAGAACCAGCCGCTTGCAGCCCCGGGGTATGGGGGTTGCGTTGATGCCGACCGGGCCGCCGTTTTCGAGCCTTTCGAGAAAGCCACCGACGATTTCGGTGAGCTTGTCGTATTGCACGAGAAAAGCATCGTGCCCGTAGGTGGACTCCACCGTGTGCAATTCCACTTCACGCCTGAGTTTCTGGAGAATCTGGGCGATCTCCATGCTTCTCTCCGGCGGGAAGAGCCAGTCGGATATGAAGCATACGAGCAGGCATTTGGTTTTCAGCCGGGACAGCGACGCCTCGAGGCTCTCGAAGCCCAGGGAAGCGTCGTACAGGTCCATCATGCGGGAGATATACAGATACGAATTCGCGTCGAAACGATCGACGAATTTGTCTCCCTGGTGATCGAGATAGCTCTCCACCTCGAACCGCGAGGCGATGTCCTCCAGCATTTTGTCCTTATCCCTGATCTCGCGGCCGAATTTCTCCCACATGATTCCTCGGCTCAGATAGGTGATGTGGGCCAGCATGCGCGCCGCGCTCAGGCCCTTGCGTGGCCCCTGGCCGGCGGCGTAATCGCCGTCTTTCCAGTCGCCGTCCGCCGTGATGGCCCTCCGGGCGATTTTGTCCCATGCGATGCCCATCGGGTCCAGGCGGGCGGCTCCCGCGACCGGGATGACGGAGTCGCAAAAATCGCCGTAGCGCAGTCCCCATTCGAGGGTCTGCATCCCGGCGAGCGAGCCGCCGATGACCGTTTTGAGGCGTTTTACGCCCAGATGGTCGAGAAGCAGCTTGTGGACGCGAACGGTGTCCTCCACCGTGGTGACGGGAAAGCCGGTGTTGTAAGCTCTGCCCGTAGCGGGATTGATCGAAGCGGGCCCCGTGGTGCCGGAGCATCCTCCCAGGTTGTTCGAGGAGACGACGAAGTATTTTCGGGTATCGATGGCCTTTCCGGGGCCGATCATCGGGTCCCACCAGCCCGGACGCGGGTCGTCCGGACTGTGGAAGCCGGCTGCGTGCGCGTCGCCCGTAAGCGCGTGGATGACCAAAACGGCGTTGTCGGCGCCGGGCGAGAGTTCGCCGTATGTTTCATAGGCAATCTGGACTTCGGGTAATGTTTCGCCGGAATCGGTCCGGAACGGATCGGGCAGGGTGATGGTGCGTGTTTTCGTCAGACCGACTGAACCGGGATCCTGCGGGGAATTTTCTCGATTCATGATTTGGCGCGATTTCCTTATTTCCAGGACAAGAATATATACTGATTTGTAGCAAAATTATGTGTTTTGGCG
Organism: bacterium; assembly: GCA_965204535.1. GTDB lineage: Bacteria > UBA8248 > UBA8248 > UBA8248 > UBA8248 > Bin107. The sequence continues at coordinate 701,614 of OZ241996.1, forward strand.
CGCTTGTTCAAGTGGTTGTTGCATTTGCTTGTTTTTTCTTGTTTGCCGCCATGGTGGTTGTTACATTTTCTACAGGCGAAATAAAATACTTCCGGGTCATGGAGTTGGAGATTCAACGGATTGAGAATGTATACTCCACCGTTTTTTGGTGTCTCAAATGATAGTTTGTCCGCGGGATAGCCATGTTCGCCTCATCTGTCAGCATGACCATGCCCGGGCCGCAGGCGCGATTGCACGAAATTGGATAGGTATTGAATCGCTTCCCTCCCCGCCGGATGAACTCAGAGAGAAAGTTTTGTTCGCCATCGACAACCATGACGTTGGATGGTGCCGCCCGGATGCCACGCCGAGATGGGATGAAATGACGAAACTGCCTTACAGTTTTTTCGGCATAACGGCGGACAAGGCGGTGGAAATATGGTCGGAGGGCATTGATGCCTGCGCGTCTTTTCATCCGCTTTCGGGTTGTCTGGTCAGCATTCACTTCTCTGCGCTCGCCGAGGGAGGCAGAAGGGGGGCGCCCGGCGAAGTTTCCAAAGTGCTGAACGGGTTTATCCACGCTGAATCGAAACGGCAGAAGATGTTGGACGCCCTGATTGAGCCGGGACACAAAGGAGCAATCGAAAATTCCGTGTCTTTGCTCAGGGTTTGCGATACGTTATCCCTATTGGCGTGCCGGGCGCCGGAAATCACCCCACCTGATGACGCTGTCCACCCCTTGAAGCAAAGCGGCTTGAAAGTGAAGACGGCTAACGTGGACGATCTGGAAATATCCCCTTGGCCGTTTCCAGGGGATTCGATCAAGCTGCGGATGCCGGGATTGGTTCTGCCGGGTGAGTATTTTGCGGATGAAAAAGAACTGGCCGAGGCGTTGCCCCTGGCGGAACCCATCGTGTTTTCAAGTGTTCTCAGGCGCTTGCCGGAGTATGCGGCAACCAACCCTCCTCAGGATTGAACTCTTGGAGCTTGGATGAAGAGCGAAACCGCCGCTTTGGAGTTGAACGTCGTCGCCGGGATTGTCCGGCATGAAGGGCGCATTCTCATTTGTCAGCGCCCTGAGGGTGGACACATGCCGGGTTTTTGGGAATTTCCCGGCGGTAAAATAAAGGATGGCGAGAACCCCCGGGAAGCCTTGCAAAGGGAGATATGCGAGGAACTAGGGGTCGAAGTGCGCGTTGGCCCTCTTCATTGGGAAACCCGTCACAGCTATCCCGACAGGGACGTCCATCTTCGCTTTTATGATTGCGAATGGAAAAGCGGAGTGGCTCAGAATTTGGGGGTGGCGGAGCACGAGTGGGTCCATCCTTCTTCGCTCGGGGATTTTGATTTCCTGCCTGCGGATGCGCGGTTGATAGAATCTCTCATGAATGGCGAGGAAATAGGGGATTCGGGTGAAGAGGCAAAATCCGTCTCAAAGGCTGGTTTAAGCGCCGCTTATGATACGTGCATAAGAATCGTAGTCGGCCACTACGAAAATTTTCCCGTCGCCTCGAAGTTGTTGCCGGCGAAGATAAGGCCGCACGTCGCCGCGGTATACGCATTCGCGAGGGGCGCCGATGATATCGCGGATACGACAAGACCCGCACAAGAGCGGCTCGACCGTCTCGATGAATGGGAAGAAAAACTCGTGTCGGCCCAGAAGGGAGTCGCGGATTCGGACGTGTTCATAGCGCTTTCCCATACGCTTCAACAATTTGATTTGCCTTTACAGCCATTTCTGGATTTGCTCTCGGCATTCAAACAAGACGTCACAGTCCTCCGGTATCCGAACTATGAAGCCTTGCTCGATTATTGCCGCCGCTCGGCGGATCCCGTCGGACGAATCGTTCTCATGCTGCACGGGATACGCGATGAAGAGGCATTTCGCGCCTCGGACGCCATATGCACGGCCTTGCAGATTGCGAATCACTTACAAGACGTGAAAGAAGACGCCGAGCGCGGCATCGTCTACATGCCGCAGGATGAGATGAAACGATTCGCTGTCTCCGAGGATGATTTGCTTGCAGATGCGGCGACGCCTCAATTGCGCGCGTTCCTGGTTTTCCAGATAAAGAGAACAAAAAGACTCTTCAAGCAGGGTTTGCCCCTTTTGTACCGAACCCGCGGCGCATTGGGCCGTGAACTTCGCGCGATTTGGCGCGGCGGCGTTGCGGCGCTTGACGCAATTTCCCGTGCGGAATGGAACGTCTGCGCGGGTTCCCCGCTTTTGAATGGCCGGGATAAGGCCCAATCGTTGCTCGCTGCCTTTCGCCCGGTCTATCGACTCGAATCCAGTGTGGATCGGCATGCCGAAGAAGAGTTGAACCGCGCATACTGCCGCTGGTTCATTCGTGCGAGCCGGTCGAATTTTTATCTGTCTTTTTTCAGCCTTCCTGCGGAGAAAAGGCGCGCCATCACGGCGGTTTATGCGTATTGCCGCATGGCCGACGACATCGCCGATGAGCCAGGCGAGCTATCTGGTAAAAAAATCTCGTTGCGCGAGTGGAAAGAGGCATTGGAGCAGTTGGGCGAGGAGAGTCCAGCCCACCCGATAATCGGGGAACTCGCATGGGCGTCGCGAAAATACGACTTGCCGCCGGAGCATTTCCAGGCGATTTGTGACGGTGTCGCAATGGATTTGGAAGAGAGCCGATTTGAAGATTTCACGGACCTTGAAAATTATTGTGACAAGGTGGCGTCCGCCGTAGGGCTGGCGTGTCTGGGCATCTTTGAGGCGAAATCAGTTTTTGCGAAAGACTACGCCGTTTGTTTGGGCAGAGCGCTACAGATGACGAACATTTTGAGAGACGTATGGGAAGATGCGGAACAGGGACGCATTTATATTCCGCGAAGCGAAATGGAGAAGTATGGAGTAACGGTATCCGATTTGAGAGACAAAAACGATACTTCCGAGGTTTTAAGCCTTCTTCGGTTCCTGGCGCATCGGGCGCGTGAATACTATGAGGGGGCGAACGAAGCTTTGAGTTGCGAGAAGACAGGAAACCTTCTTCCCGCCAGAATCATGGGCCGAATTTATCGGAGACTTCTGAGCGAGATGGAGGAGAATCATTTTCGACATATGGATTATCGCCCCTCTTTGAAGTCCAGGGAAAAACTCCTGGAAGCGCTTCGCTGTTTTCTGGAAGCATAAATGCCTGAACCTGTCGGATTCGAGCGACCGGTTGTCATCGTCGGCGGCGGCGCCGCAGGGCTGTCCGCTGCCTTACGCCTTGCCGAGTCGGGCATCAAAGTAATCGTGCTCGAGGCGGGGAAGTTGCTCGGCGGCCGGGCGCGCAGTTTCATTCACTCATCCACGGGTTTGGAGCTGGACTGGGGCCCGCATTTGTTCATGGCGGCCAATCCGGCGTTGCGCTCATTGTTGGAAAGAGTTGGCGCCACTGATGATGTTTTGTTCTCACCCTCCCTGGAAGTGAGCTACCGGATTCGGGAAGCGGATTCGGCTAGACGCACGCAATTGTCATTTCCGGAAGGTGGAGGAGTTTTGGCGCAACTCCGGGGCTTGCTCAAATGGCGTGGCCCTCGTCTTGGGGAGAAAGTGAATCTTCTGAAAGGTCTTTCGAAGATAATTTCCGAATCGAATGATGAAAACCCGAATGAATCCATGTATGAAATGCTGGGGCGGCTGGGCCAGAAGGATGAAACAGTGCGCTGGTTTTGGGAGCCGTTTGCGCGCGCGGTGTTGAACTTGCCTTTGGAGCAGGGGAGTGCGGAATTGTTCAAGGCGGTGATTCGGGAAGCCTTCGCCGATGGACCAAAGGGAGCTGCGCTGGGGGTGCCGATGAAGGCTTTGGGAACGCTTTGGGCGAATAGAGCAGCTCAACGCATCCGGCACCACGGCGGAGAGTTGAGGCTTCAGCAGCCCGCCGTCGGGTTCGACGTCAAGAATTCAATAATGAGGGGCGTGATTCTGAAAGAGAGCGAGACCTTGCATGCGGCTGCCGTTATTTCCGCCGTGCCGCCTGACGCCCTTGGCAGACTGCTGGGCGGGGAACTCAGTGAGCGGGCGCCCTTCTCGAATCTGGGAAAACTACGCCCGGGGCCTATTGCCAGCGCCTATTGCTGGCTTGAGGAACCGGATGAGGGGCCTCCTTTCGAAGCGATTGTAGATGAGGAATGGGACTGGCTGTTTCGCCCGGAATCCAGTGGAAAAGGCGCGAGGAATCTGGTGTGTCTGTTGGCAGGAGCGGAAGATTCCATCGCATCTGCTGAGCGATCGACTATCGAGTCTTCTGCGAGAGATTGTCTGAATCGAATGATTCCCGGTAACCATATTCGAGATATTTTGGTGGTGCGGGAGCGCGCCGCTACCTGGGCGAACGGGGTAGCGGAGCAAAGATACCGGGTAGATACGAAAACGCCGATAGAGGGTTTTTTTCTGGCTGGAGACTGGACTCGCACGGGATTGCCGGCCACCGTAGAGGGTGCGGTGAGAAGCGGGGAAAATGCAGCACAGGCGGTTTTAGAGTATACCGAGGCCAGCGTGTAGCTTTTACCCGATGAGATACGATGATAGGGAGGAAAGTTATTCTTCTTGTTTGGTTACATTCGCCGCCTGAAGTCCTTTGGGACCTTGGGTGATCTCGAATGTGACCTTTTCACCTTCTTTCAGTGATTTGAATCCATCCGCAACGATGGCGGAAAAGTGAACGAAGATGTCGTCGCCATCTTCCCGAGAAATGAAGCCATACCCCTTTTTGTCGCTAAACCACTTCACTGTTCCTTCTGGCACTTACAATCCTCCCGCGCGAGACCCCTCATGAGGTCGAGGATATCATGCCCAGCCCCAGCCTGGACTCTGATTCACAAGGGAATGCGAACTCCCCCCATCAAAGCGAACGAGATACAGTATAACATGCGTTGTTGAGAAGATTGTGTCAAGCAAAAAATTTCCATTACTCTGCGCGAACGTCTTTTGAAGCCACATAGCCGTCAGGATTGATAACGGCGTCGATGACCCAGGGTATATCGGATGAAAATGCACGAGCGAGTGCATCTTTCAATTCTTTTTCAGTAGAAACTCTCTCGCCCTCACAACCCAGTCCTTTCGCCACCGACGAATAGTCGGAATCTCGGAACTCGGTGCCAAAACGCGGGAAAGAGCGGTTGTCTTGTTTGATTTTGATCAGGTTCAGGTAGCGGTCGTTGAATACGACGGTGACGAAGGGGATATTTTCTCGAACGGCGACTTCCATGTCGCCAATCCGCATGAGAAAACCCCCATCCCCGGTGAGGCAGACAACCGGTGTGTCTGGTTCGATTAACTTGGCGGCCATAGCGGCGGGTGTGGCAACCGCCATCGAACCCAGCCCGCTGGAGGTCAGATAACCCAGAGGGCGCCTCGTCTCCCAAATGTCATTGGCGAGTACTTTATGGCTCCCTGCATCCGCGGTCATGATACCGTTGTCGGGGAGACATTCCCGCGCAATCCGAATGACGGCACCGGGCATCAAGCCCTCTCCGGTGGGGAACAATTCGGATTGCCTCATTTTTTTATAGGAATCCATCTCCTCGGTGTTCCAGGCATGGCTGGGGGAGACGGTAGCGCTCAACTCCCTGAGGATGTCGGCAAGGTGGCCAACGACTTCAATTTCCGGCCGAATCAAATCATCGAGATGCGGAACTTCATCGAGATTGATCACTTTCTGGGGATAGTCCCAGTATCCGGGTGCAAACACTTCCACCGTGTCGAATCCCACCAACAGAAACAAGTCCGACTTGTCTATCAATTCCCGTTCTGAGGGAGCGCCTCGGAAGGTGCCCATGGCAAGGGGATGGTGTTCCGGCAAGGCGCCTTTCGCCGAAGGTGCGGCGAGAACGGGCGCACCGAGTTTTTCGGCGAATGATATGAATTCTTTTTCCGCTTCTCGTCCCGAGCGGTTTATCTGGAGTCCTGCTATCACTATCGGGTTTTTCGACTCCGAAATTGCGTTGAGAGTTGCGCCGATGCCAGGGTGTGCCGACCCGGTGCGGCCGATAAATTTTTCTGGGGTCTCCTTGGGGGGGAAATCGTCTTCTGAAGCGCTTGCCAGCATGACGTCGTAGGGGAGGTCCACATGCACGGGACCCGGCCTTCCCTCCACCGCCAAGGCCAGTGCCCGCCTGATGGCTACCGCGGCGTTGTCTTTCGCGAGCTTAATCGTACCTTTCGTAATTGGAAGAAATAAACGATCCTGATCGAGTTTTTGCCGTCCCTGACGTCGAAACTGCTCGTCGGAGAAGCGGTCGGTCAAAATGAGACAGGGAGCACGCTCAAGATAGTTGTTTGCCACGCCGTGGAGGACCGCAGCCGCCCCCGGGCCGACACCCGTACTCACGACTCCCGGTCGTCCAGTCATGATGCCGTACGTTCCCGCCTTCACGGCTGCGCTGCTCTCGTTGCTGCATAGGATGTAGCGGATGTTCCGCTTTCTCGCAGCTTCGATGAGTTCGACGGAACTTAAACTTCCAGGAACCCCGAAAATGAATTCGATGCCCGCGTCTTGAAGGACTTCCGCCACAACGTCGGCATACGTAGACATGCAATTCCTCTTGGCGAGCGCGAATTGTGGATAAGTTCGAATGATAATACCATATTTCAATGGCTGAGATAGGGGAAGACGCTCACTAACCGGGGAGTGGCATTTTGTCGTTGAGTGACTCGCAATTAGAGGCGGTCTGTCATTTATTCAATGATGGCTCATCGCGTGTAAGGACGGCTTTGGACCGCCAGGTTGCCGAATTTTCGACTGAGGAGCAGAAAAGACTTCTGGATATGATGAAGAAGCATGAGACGAGCGAGGTGATACTGCCGCCATCGCTTCGGGAATTTCATTACAGTCAAATCGAGATTGCTTTTTCGGACTGGTCTCTTTCCTCGGTGGATGGTGTGGATCTGGAAGACGCTTGCTTCTTGTTGGCGTCTTTCGGCCATCCGCTCGAAAACATGGAAACGAAAAGAGACGAACTGCTGGGTATGGAAAATCATTTGCGGAGGCGATTGGAGGGTATAGTCAAAGCCGATGCCATTGTCGACGAATTCGTGGAGTATCTACATGGGGAGCTTCGCTTCGATGGCGAGCGGGACAATTATTATGATGCGCAGAACAGTTTCATGAATCGCGTATTGGAGCGCAGGCGCGGCATCCCCATATCGCTTTCCGCTTTGTATTTGATTTTTGCCGGGCGGTTGGGACTTCCCTTTTACGGAGTCGGAATGCCGGGACATTTTATCGTGAAATACCAAGGTGATGAGCAACCCATATTTTTGGATCCCTTCGACAGGGGAAAACGCTTAAGCGTAGGGGATTGCGCGGCGATTGTGCGGAGCTTCGGGTATCATTTCGACATGCGGTTTTTACAGGAAACTCCCCCTCGCCGCATTGTGGAGAGAATGATCAACAATCTGCTTGGAGTTTATAAACGTGACGGAGAAGAAGAAAAGGCAACCTGCCTGCTTCGCTGTCGAGAACTGGTGCAACGAGTCTAAAACTATCGTCGAGGAAAAGGGGTATGGACTACTTTGAGTTGGCGGAAAATCTGGTGTTCGGGAGTCAGCCGGACCGGAAGGATATGGAATCTCTGGCGAATAAGGGGATTAAAACCCTGGTCAATTTGCGTTTCGCCGATGAGGAAGAACCGGAGTTGCCACCCGATGCAGAACGAGAGGCAGCGAGGGAACTGGGAATGGACTTTGTGAATATTCCCGTGAACGCCGCCACCATAAACGATGCGTTATCCGGACAAATCCATGAAGCGCTCCATGAGGCCAGGAAAGACGGTCCGGTATACGTTCACTGAAAAGGCGTGGGGCGAGCCGGGATTTGCTCGCTTGTTCACTTGGCCGAAGAAGAAGGCCTAAGCGGAGACGAAGTGCTGCAAAAAGCCCGAGAGATTGGTTTTGACTGGGCGGCCTCGTCCATCGGAGGGTATTTCGAGGAATTCGCCAACCGCAAGAAGAATACCGGCGCATCGTAGAATGGCGTCGCAGCTATAAGTAAAGAGGGGAGTCGTTTTCTCCCCTCTTTTTTTGTGTTCAACCTCTATTCGTCCGTCACGCAACCCTCCGATGCGGAAGATACGCACTTGGCGTACTTGTAGAGTGTGCCCTTGGTGAATTTAAGCGGGGGCGCACTCCAGTTCTGTCGCCGTCGCTCTATCTCCTCCTCGGGCACTTTGAGTTCCATGACGCGGTTTTGGGCGTCAATCAAAACAATGTCGTCGTCTTCAACGAGAGCAAGCAGGCCGCCGGTTTGGGCTTCAGGCGTGACATGTCCGACGACGAAACCATGCGTGCCGCCCGAGAACCTCCCGTCCGTGATAAGGGCGAGGTCGTTTCCGAGGCCGGCTCCCATGATTGCGGACGTAACCGTCAGCATCTCCCGCATTCCGGGACCGCCCCTGGGGCCTTCGTAGCGGATGATGACGACGTCTCCTTTTTCAACCCTGTTTTCCTCCAGTCCTTTGAGGGCGTCTTCCTCGGAATCGAAACAACGCGCGGGACCCTCGAAGCGTTCTCCCTCTTTTCCTGTGATCTTGGCGACGGCGCCCTCACTCGCAAGGTTTCCGTAGAGAATCTGGAGGTGGCCTGTTTTCTTGATGGGAGAAGAAAGCGGCACGATGACTTTCTGTCCCGTATGAAGGTCAGGCAAGGCTTCGATGTTTTCTCCGAGTGTCTGGCCTGTGACGGTGAGGCAATCGCCGTGGAGAAGACCTTTTTTCAAAAGAAGTTTTTGAACGGCCGGCACGCCGCCCACGTCGTGGAGGTCTTCCATGACGAATTTTCCGCTGGGCTTCAAATCTGCAACGTAAGGCGTTCTGTCGCTGATTTCCTGAAAGTCGTCAATCGTGAGTTCGATCCCGACGGCCTTGGCGATGGCGATGTAGTGTAAGACAGCGTTCGTCGAGCCGCCGAGCGCCATGATGATGGTGATCGCGTTCTCGAAAGCTTCTCTCGTCATGATGTCGCTGGGCTTGATGTCGTTTTCGAGCAGGTGATAGACGGCTTTCCCCACGTCGAGACACTCGTTTTTCTTGTCCTCACTCATGGCGGGATTCGATGAACTGTAGGGCAGGCTCATGCCCAGCGTTTCAATGGATGAGGACATCGTGTTCGCCGTATACATCCCCCCGCAGGCCCCACCGCTCGGGCAGGCATGCCGGATGACCGCCTGGAAGCGTTCTTCGTCGATTTTATCCGAGAAATATTCGCCATAGGCCTGGAAGGCGGAGACCACGTCCAGCTTGTCTCCATTCAGAAACCCCGGGCTGATGGTGCCGCCATAAACCATCAGGCTGGGCCGGTTGAGCCGCGCCATCGCCATGATGGAGCCGGGCATGTTCTTATCGCAGCCGGGGAGTGTGACGAGGGCGTCATACCATTGCGCTCCGACGACGGTCTCGATCGAATCGGCGATGAGGTCCCGGGATTGCAGGGAGTATTTCATGCCCTCCGTGCCCATGGAGATACCGTCGCTCACGCCGATCGTGTTGAAAATGAGACCGACCATTTTCTTCTCGGCGTTCACGCTTTGCTTGATGTATTCGGCGAGCCGGTTGAGGTGAAAATTGCAGGAATTTCCCTCCCACCACATGCTGGCGATGCCGACCTGGGGGTTTTTCATGTCGATTTCATCCAGCCCCGCGCCGTAGAGCATGGCCTGTGAGGCGGCCTGTGAGGGCGGCTGAGTGATGCGCCGGCTAAATCGATTCAGGGCTGTTTTCTGCTCCATCATTATTTTCTCCTGTTCTCTTCTTTTCTTGCTGAGAAAAACGATTCAAATCGCGTCGCGTTGATTTTTGCGTTTGGGGCGGAAAAACCCTCACCAGATAGTCGCACAGTTTCTGGCATATCTATATACCAAGGACATCATGAGCGACTCTACCACAACCTCAAGAAAATCGCGGAGGGGAAGCTCTCAGGCGTAGAAGGAAACATTTTTTTCTTCGCTGGCTTCGGAGATACGGGTTTCGAAGGAACCGTGGTGGGGTCTTCCGTTTTTTCAGAATTATCCATGAGAGAAGCCGTAACAGGTGCGCGGCTCGGTGATTTTTCGGGATTCGATTTTATTTTTACTCCCGCGGTATTCACTTTTTTCACGATCTGTTGATTCGTATCCTGCGGCTTCGCGGGGAGATGATTTCTTTTCTCATGGGTGATTTCTTTTTGAGGCTCTTTGGCTGCAGTAGTGACCACGCTTGCCTGGCGGCTTCGAATAGCCTGGGTTTTTGGCGCAGGATGCGAGCCGTTGCCGTTTAGCGCCGGTTTCGGTGTTTTCTTTTCGGAATTGGTTTTTTTGACGTTTCGGGTTTTTTCTTCCGGCGGCTTGGGAGAGGGCCTCGTTTTGGGCTTTCCGGCCTCGAGGCTTCTTTTTTCTTTCAGGATTGGTTTTGTTTTTGCGGGCGCCCGAGTATGTTTTCGCGGCGTTTGAACTTGAACCGGCTTGGTATGAATCCTTTTCTGTCCACATCCGCGCAGACGGTCGAGATTCTGGGCGTCCAGGGGCTGAGAACACACATCGCGCGCATTCGACTTATGGGCGACTTCTATGCCGTCTATGAACCCATCCCCATCACTGTCGGCGAGGAGCGGATTCAAGCCGCGCGAAATTTCATCCCCATCGTCGAGCAGGTCGCCGTCCGTATCCGCCTTGAGCGGATTGGTCCTGTACCGGCGGATTTCCAAAGAGTCGGATATTTTGTCCTCATCTGTATCAGGATTGTCCGGTTTTGTTTTGTATTTTCGGAATTCCACTATATCGGTGAGGCCGTCGGCATCCGTATCGACGCATTGTTTTCTTTGCATCTTCTCTTCCGCGCGCTTGATGGCCGCCCGCGCCCTCCTGATGAAACGGGTTAGTTGCGCCATGGTGGCGGTTCTTTTCTCCTCCACCGCCTGATAAACGGCGAAACGAGCCACTCCGAAGAGCAGCGGAGCGCAAAGTCCCAAGTCGCCTTTTTGGTCAAGTCGGTCGAATTCACGGGTCAGTTGGGTGAATTCTACTTCAATGGCGTTTTTCAGGATTTTGACGGAGCTTTCCTTGACTTTGGGAAGAAAGGGGTCGGCGCAGCCGGACAGACTTATTCCCAAAGCGAGCAGAATGAAGAGCGTTGAAGATCTGAAAAAGTGCTTTTTCGTGTCAGACAATTTCCATATCCTCACGATTCATCACTTCTTGTTTGCATGCGCTCTATTCTTTCGTACCATACATCAATTGGCGGCTGAATTTCACATCTCATTGTTGTTATTGCCATTATTTATTTTTCACCCGGGGATGAAGATTGAGTGATTCCCAGCAAAAACTCATCGAGCAAGCGGCGGCATGGGTTTTGGAATCTCGCTCCACCGTATGCCTTACTGGAGCCGGCATAAGCACTGAAAGCGGCATCCCCGATTTCAGGTCCAAAGGTGGAATCTGGGATCGGTTCGACCCAAAGGATTTCGAAATTCGTCGATGGCTTGCTTCAGAGGCAATACAAAGACGCTACTGGGAAGTCGCCCAGGACGGGTACGATTTGGTCCAAAACGCCACTCCTTCGGGTGGGCATTTCGCCTTGGCGAAATTGTCCCGATACGGTCGTCTGAAATTGCTTGTGACGCAAAATACAGATGGGCTTCACCAGAAAGCGGGTCATGACCCGGACGAGGTCGTGGAATTGCACGGGACGAGTCATGTGTGCGTTTGTGTGGGTTGCGGGATGAAATTACCTCGTTCTGAAGTCCACGTACGGGTTCGGGGTGGTGAGGCAATTCCAAAGTGCAAGGACTGTGGGGCCTTGCTGAAACCGGATGCCGTTTTCTTTGGAGAGGGGTTATCCTCGGCAAAATTATCCCGCGCCGTTGAGGCATCAAGAAAGGCCGAGGTTTTTCTGGTGGCCGGGTCCTCATTGGCGGTCAGGCCGGCAGGAGGATTGCCCGAGCGCGCCAGAAAAGCAGGGGCGCGCCTCATCATCGTGAACGAAGGCCCCACCCGTTTCGACGCCAAAGCGGACTTACGGATTCAAGGGAAAACGGGCGAGGTGTTGCCTGCGCTCGTAGACGCGATTCTCGCTTGAGCTTGTTTGAAGGGTAGATTTTTTGATCTTCAAGGCCCTGGATGATAGAGTCGACGGCGAATCCTGAACATATCACCGGATGATCATCGCCCGGGGATTCAACTGACGCCTGACGATATCCTTCCAGGATATTTTTGCAGCACAATGATGAAAGGGAGGGAGTGCTCGTGGCCACGCATGAACTGGATACCACCGTCGATACCTGCCATTGGGGCTTTTATGACTCAGCTCTTGCTCCCGTCATGACGATCGCTTCCGGCGATACGCTCGTCGTGAAAACCGAGTCTGGACGCAAAGATTTTCTGCAAAAACATCCCGAGAGAGTCTCGGATAATCTGAGGCGAATCCTGGAGACGATGGAACAGGGACCCGGTGCGCACATCATGACGGGTCCGGTGGCGGTCGAAGGCGCCGAACCCGGCGATGTTCTGGAGATCAAGATTCGTGATATCAGACCCCGGTATGATTGGGGTTACAACGGTTTCAGGCCCCTGGTGGGTGGTCTGCCGGAGGATTTCCCTTATACGAGGGTTGTGATTGTCGAGGTGGACGAGGAGAGTGGAACGGGCGACTGGGGCGCGGGTGTCAAGGTGCCGCTCGGGCCTTTTTTCGGAAATTTCGGTGTGGCACCCGCTCCGGTGCTTGGGCGCGTGCCGTCGTCTCCCCCGGGAGAGTGGGGCGGCAATACGGATTGTAAGGAATTCACGGCCGGCTCGACGATTTATTTACCTGTTTTCACCGAAGGCGCCTTGTTCTCCGTGGGCGACGGGCATGGCTGCCAAGGGGATGGGGAGGCGAACATCAACGGAATCGAGATGGGCCTCATCGGCACTTTCGGGATGACCGTCCGCAAGGACATGGACATCAAGACCCCGCGCGCGGAGACGGAATCGCACTACATATTGATGGGTTTTGACCCGATTCTCGACAATGCGGCGAAGATGGCCTTACGCGAGACGATTCAGTTTCTGGGTGAGCTTCGGGGCATGAGCCGGGATGATGCGTACAGGTTGTGCAGCCTGGCGGTCGACCTGCGCGTGACCCAAATCGTGAACGGCACCAAGGGCGTTCACGCCATGGTGCCCAAATCTTTATTCGAATAAGTTTCATATTTATAAGGTGTCATCCTTGGCCGAACATGTGATTGCGCAAATCCCCGACAACATCCAGTGGGGTTATTATGACGCCGACCTTTCTCCGGTTCTCACCGTCGCTTCAGGCGATGTGCTCGAAATTCACACCGAGCCGGGGATCAGGACTCTTGAATCTCCGATATGGGAAAGAGCTTCTGAAAATCTGCGAGAAATCGCCGAGCGCGGTAAGAGGGACCTGGGCGGTCATATCCTCACCGGACCCATCGCTGTCGAAGGAGCTGTGGCGGGGGATGTCCTGGAAGTGAGATTTCTGGAAATCTGGCCGCGCTATGATTGGGGTTTTAACGTCATTCGGCCCCTGGCGGGCGGCTTGCCCGAGGATTTTCCGTATTCGAGAACGGTAATCGTGGAAATAGACAAAGAAGCGAATACGGGGGACTGGGGCGCAGGCGTGAAAGTGCCGCTCAGGCCTTATTTCGGCAACTTCGGCGTAGCACCACCGAGCGATTTCGGCCGTGTTCCATCCACTCCGCCGGGAATCTGGGGCGGAAACATGGACAACAAGGAATTTATTGCAGGTTCTCGCGTCTATCTTCCCGTATTTCACGATGGTGCTTTGTTCGCCATAGGTGACGGACACGGATGTCAGGGGGACGGGGAAAGCTGTCTCTCCGCCCTGGAATGCGGCATGTCCGCGAAAATTGAACTCATCGTCCGAAAGGATTTGAGTCTGAAAATGCCCCGCGCCGAGACACCGACTCATCATATCCTCATGGGGTTCGATCCGATTCTCGATAATGCAGCCAAAATGGCGCTCAGGGAGACGATTCGGTTTTTAGGGGAATTGCGCGGCATGAGCAAAGATGATGCGTATACACTGTGCAGTCTGGCGGTGGATTTGCGTATCACGCAGATTGTGAACGGGGTCAAAGGCGTTCACGCGATGTTGCCGAAGAGTATTCTTGATGAAGGAGTGTGTTGATGGCGACTCATGAATTGATTGCAAACCCGGATACCGTCCATTGGGGCTATTATGACGCCTCCCTGGAGCCTGTGATGCGCATTCGCTCGGGCGACACGCTGGAGGTTCATACGGAATCGGGACGCGAGGAATATCTGGCGGAACTCGGGGACCGGGCGTCCCAAAATTTGAGAAACATCATCGCGCAGGTTTCCCAGGAGCTTGGCCCCCATATCATGACGGGTCCTGTGGCTGTAGAAAGCGCGCAGCCCGGAGACGTGCTGGAAGTCCGCATCCACGAGGTCAAGACGCGCTATGACTGGGGATATAATACCATCCGGCCGATGATGGGGGGATTGCCGGAGGATTTTCCGTATACGCGCACCGTCATCGTGGACCTCGATCTGGAAGCGCAAACGGGGGACTGGGGCGCGGGCGTCAGGGTGCCATTGAGGCCTTATTTCGGCAACTTCGGCGTGGCGCCCCCGCCTGCCGTAGGCCGTGTGGGGAGCTATCCTCCAAGTGCGTGGGGCGGGAATTTGGACAACAAAGAACTCATCTCGGGTTCTGTCGTCTATTTCCCGATTTTTAACGAGGGTGCTCTGTTTTCCGTAGGCGATGGGCACGGCTGCCAGGGAGACGGGGAAGCCTGTTTGACGGCTATCGAAACGGGTCTCTCGGGGACGATGGAAATCATCGTCAGAAAGGATATGCAACTCGATAATCCCCGGGCGGAAACCGACACGCATTATATCCTGATGGGCTTTGACCCTATTCTCGATAACGCGGCCAAAATGGCGCTGCGTGAGACGATTAAATTTCTGGGAGAGTTGCGCGGCATGAGCAGAGATGATGCATATACACTTTGCAGTCTTGCCGTGGACTTGCGGGTCACGCAAATTGTAAACGGCGTGAAGGGAGTTCACGCCATGCTGCCGAAATCATTGTTTACATGATTCACGTGCTTGTTTTCTCATGGGAGGGTTAGAAGATGAGCGAAAATGCGACTGGAAGTAGGCCGCCATACATTCCCGGAACGCCTGAGGAGTTGGATGCCGTAATCGCGGCCCCTAACAACCATGAAATAATTTTTGAAAACGAAAGAGTCCGCGTTTTGCGGGTGACGATTCAGCCGGGCGAGCTTGAAAAAGAGCACACGCACAAATGGGAAAGCGTATTCACTATCATGAGTTTTCCGAAACTCACCTATTACAATGAAAAGGGCGAGGCTTGCGCCATAAGCGAAGACCGCAAAGAAGGTGTTCCTTTCTGGCTGGGGAGGGAGGGTTTGCATGCCGTAGAGAACCATGGAGACAAACCCTTGGAAGCAATTCGCGTCGAGATCAAAGACTAGCTTTGAGCATTTGGCGATTTTAGGCGCCTGGAATGTTTTCCCGCTAAAAGGGGCAGTAAGCCTGAAACGCGTCTCTTGAGAATTTCATCGTATTTATTAGGGAGTAATGAATGAACACCGAAAATGGAAAAAAAGCACCAATAGGTTTGGCCATCATAGGCTGTGGAACGATCGGTAGAATTCGTGCTGAATTCGCCCGTGATTATCCGGGCGTCGAATGGCTGGGCCTTTGTGACATCAACGAGAAAGTGGGAAAAAAACTCGCCGATGAAACGAATGCCGATTTTTTCACTACGGACTACAAAGAGCTGTTGGCCCGACCGGAGGTGACCGCTTCCATTATCGCCACAGAGGAAAACGAGCACGTAGGTCCCATACTGGCCTCTGTGGATGGGGGCCACGATATGTTCATTGAAAAGCCGCTGGCGACGAACGCAGCCGATTCGGCCCGGGTTCTCAAAGCCATCGAAGACGCAGGTCTGGATGCGGTTATTGGCTATACCCAGCGTTTCAGGAGGCGGTTTCTGGTCGCCAAGGAAAAAATTCGCACCGGTCAGCTCGGCGATGTCACCACGGTCGTCACGAGAGCCTTCATGAACCGGCTGGTGCCCATTGCCACGGTGGAGAAAACGGAATACCGCGGCATCCTCACGCCGATGGTCGTCTCGGGGACGCACAGCCTCGATATCTGCATGTGGCTGATGGACGGGAAAACGCCCGTAGAAATCTATGCGCGCTCGATGGATAAGGCGCTTGGCGCATCTTACGGCACCAAGGACGCGACCCTTGGAATCTTCACCTTTGATGACGGCACGATATGGAGCATGAATATCTCATGGGCCCTGCCGACGGTCTGGCCAGGCTCCGTCTATAGTCTGGAAATCGGCATCGTGGGCACAGAGGGCGTTCTCACCATCGACGACACCCATAGAGACTTGGTTCTTGCCAGTGAAAATGCGCAACCGGCAGGCTATACGCCCGATGTGAAGCGAAACGTGGATTTTCTGACGAGTTATCCGCCTGGAGACGTTGTATTTGAACAACTCTGGGGCCCGATGCGCGAAGAAACCAACGCCTGGTTCGGGCGCATCTTCACAGGATTGGAAACGCCGCACGCCACTGTGCAGGATGGTCACAGAAACCTCCTGCTCACAATGGCAATGGACGTTTCCGCGCAACGAAAAGAGCCGGTCGCGTTGCCCATGTCTATCAGTGAGTACGAGGAATTATAGGTTTTACGACGAACGGAGAGGATTGCACATGCCTTTTTATGAAATTGATGGAATGAAGGAGAGCAACAGCAAGACGAATCCCAAAGTCAGGGCGAAAAGTGTTGTGGGTGAGTTCATGAAGGTGGGCATTGTGACAAAGCCGGAAGGGGAGGGACCTCCGCTCCACATGCACCCGAACGAAGAGCAGTTCACGCTTATTCTGGATGGCAAGCTGCACTATATACTCGGGGAGGAAGACAAGATCGTGGAGCGTGGAGACTTGATTCACATCCCCAGGTATACGAACCACAGAAGCCGAGCCGTTGATGGCGAAGCCACTTTCTTCACCGTGAAATTTCCGGCCGGAACGGGGGAGTTGGATGAGGATTACAATTTGGCGCAAGGGGCCGAGGAAGCAGAAAAGAAATATCCCGGTGCCTCGGCATAACATGAGATTGGATAATTGTTTCTATGAGAGAAAAACATTTTGAGGATTTCAAGACTGGCGAGAAGTTTCATACGAAAGAGAAAACGCTTTCCACGGAAGAAATCATAGAATTCGCCGAGTTGTACGACCCCCAGCCGTTCCATATTGATGAAAAAGCGGCGGCTGAGTCTCCATACGGTGGGATCATCGCCAGTGGCTTTCATACTATCGGGACCTCGTTTCGCTTGTTCATTGACACGGGCGTTATCGGGACCACGGGCATGGGTTCGCCCGGCATGGATTCCATCCGCTGGCTAAAGCCCGTTCGTCCCGGAGACACGTTGCGGGTCGAAGCGGAAGTCATTGAGACAAGAGCGTCCCGCTCGGAGGCTGGACGCGGGATTGTCCTCATGGAATTCAGGACATACAACCAGGAAAACGACCTGGTGCTTTCGATGCGATCCGTGAATTTGGTGCGCAGAAGAAATAGCGCAAATATATAGGCAAAAGGCTGGTGCCATGTTCGCACATGACGCTAGTGGTAAAGCAAAAAAGAAGCCTTTTTCTCGTCGACTATCAATAAACGGAAGTTACTAGACCTTCGCTCCAGTAGTTGGTCAAAATTCCCGATGATTAGTGATGGGCATGCGTCATCGCCGCCATGATCGCCTGTTCGATTTCCTGAATCGCTCCACTGACTTCACGTCCGATGAGGTCCAGCTTACGGATCTGATCGATACGGGGACGTATCCGACTAATCTCCCTGTCGGAAAATACGTCACGCAGAATGTTGCATGCATCGGCAAGACAGATTAGAGCGACATCTTTGGGATCCGGAGTTTCATCCGAAAGTAACACGCCGGTGATGCGCAGCTTCACTTCGCGCTCGGCGCGACCATCGATCGTCGGGTATCTCCGCGCCCGGAAGACCCATAAGAACTTTTCTTCCTGGGATTCCAGAATACCGTTATCGACCAGACCGGACAGGGATTGCTCGCGGATTTCTGTGGCCTCTCGGGAAATCGTTTCAATCCAGGCCTTGGCATCCCTGGTTTCGTCGGAAGCCGCTATGTTTTCGAGAATCCGATCATGCGGCGAGTGGCCGATCGGGGTTTTGTCCAGAACCATCAACTGGCTGGGATCGGTGTCGATGCGGTTTGCAAACGCCAGATCCATGAGAACGGCGCCCGCTAGCACATATCCCATCGTGCTTTCGCGAATGGGAAGAAACGAACCTTTCTCGTCATCGAGCATCAGCAATAAGATTTCATCGACAAATGTCAGCATGGAGCGCTCCTTTATGAAGCCGCCGCAAGGGCTGCCTCACGAGTATCGTGGCAATCGATGACAGTATGAAAACCGCTGGTTTCTATCACTGACTTGCAATCGGGCTGTAGCGCGCAGATCATCAACTTGCCCCCGTTTTGCTGGCATTTTCTGGCGCTCGTGAGAAATATGCGCAGCCCGGCGCTGCTGACATATGTCATTCCTGCACAATCGAACAAGACATGCGCATCACCACGGTTGACGATTTCCGAAATCCGGTTTTCCAACTCCGGGGCGGTGGTACCGTCTACACGCCCCTCAATCGCAACGATGACAACAGAATCCAGCTTTTCTTCCCCGATGTTCATCATGTCGTGGAATTCTCCTCGATGGAGTGAATATCCAGTATTTTTATACAACTTTAGCCCAAGGCCTGACCTTCCGCAACTTGTTTTTTCCTCCTGCCAGGCTCGTGCGTAATTTTTTGCATGGAAATGAAGGGTTGATTCCAGAGGTTTTTCGTGGAGCTGCCCAAATACCTTATCCGTTGAAAATCAGGGTAACCGTGCCCGTAAAAATTGCGAGCGCGCCCGCCACGACGCGCCAGTTCATTCTCTCTTCTGATTGAAGAAAAGCCCATGAAATAGCGATGGCGAACAAAGGCCTTGATTGCGCGATGGGGAATGCGTAGACGACGGGCGCATTCGCCAACGCGAGATATAAAAACGTAACACCGAGGCTAGCGGATAGGCCGGCCAGAACGAGGAACCCCCAGTTATTCGGAGTCCAGCTTTTGATTTCGCCAATTTTTCCTTTGCGGAAAAGGAAAGGCAAAAAAGCCGCTACCGCGAAAATGTTGGAATAGAAGTTCGCCTCGTTGGCTGAGGTGAAGAACCCCACCGCGGGTCGCACAAGCACTGCGGCTGCTCCGAAGGCCAGCGCGCAGCCGAGCGCCAATCCCATTCCGATATACAGGTTTTTAGGGGATTCACCCCCCTGGTGATTGGGATGACTCCTGGCGATGAAGAGGTAGCCGACAAACACGAGCAGGGCGCCCAGCCCGATAGTGACCGTGAGCGCCTCTCCCAGCAAGGCGACGCCGAAGAATACGGCGAATATCATATTCGTCGCGACGATGGTGCTCGTGCGCGCGGACCCGATGTGCTGCGTGGCGGCGAAGAGCATGGTGCGCGCAAAGCAGACCCTGAAAATTCCCGCGATGGCGATGAATAGAAGAGGCCAGCCCAAGCCCGGCCAGGGATCTGAAAAATCTCCCCTCAAAACAGAGACAATCCAGAGAACGGGCAGGCCGATGATGGCGGTAAAGGCCGTTCCGGTGATGGGGTCTATGCCACGAACTGCAAAGCGTCCGAAGATATCCCTTAGCGCAAGCAAAATTGCTGATATGAGGGCATATACGGCGGCTGTCTCAAACACGCCCCCATTATAGAAAAGTATGTAGGCCCATCAAAGCGCTTTGGCCTGAGCACTAAATACTTAGAGCCGGAGCAGGGTGCTGCACGCGATCGAGAATGAAGTCGGCCATCAGCGGCCAAGGGTCGAAACCGATGAGATTTTGCGCATCGTCCACGAAATTGGAGAGCGCATTGATGTCATAATAATATATTTCTCCATCCTTGTCGCTGACCAGATATTCTACGCCGCCGACCTCTATCCCGGCTGTTTGCATGATTTTCTCGACTGTATCGATTACCTCTCTCGGTGGTGTGACCTTCTCAATCAAAGCGTTTCTGCCGTTCACCCCGCATGCGACCTCCTCGTTGCGGCGGCAGTAACTGCCCGGGCAGAGATTAAAGGAATTCGGGTCCACCAACGCCAGTTGAATCGCATAAAGGAACTTGCTGTTCAAAACTTCGACCCGGACGATTTGATCTCCACGCGGCGGGATGTATTCCTGAACGAGCGCCACATTGTCGATGCCGAAATCGATGCGCGCTTCATCCGCCGCTCGTTGGAGTTCTTCAGGCGTGTCGTATTTTTGTATGCCGGCTCCGCTTCCCCCGATATTCGCTTTCGTGATGATGGGAAAACTGAACCCCTCGGCCGCCGCCGGAGCCTGGGAGGGGTGGTTGATCACCCGTGACCTCGGGTGGTTGGCGCCCAGACTGTTAAGCAGACGGGTTTGACGCACTTTTGAGAATTCATGGAGATAGGCCTTGTAGCCGTTGATCACATTGGCGCCAATCGCCTTGAGGTGCGCGCAATACTCGAGTGTGTAGGGAATCGCATGGGTATGCCCGCGCGCCCATGCAGACGGACTCATCCTGTTTACAATCAGCGTATAAGGCGATTCGGTTTCGGTTGGATCGAAGCGATGGTTGTGGGCTTCTATTTTTTCATATGCCACATCCCTTCTGTCGAGTTCCTCGAAAAGCTTTTTGAACCACTCGGGATGTTCATAATAAATGGCGATGGGGCGGGCGGACCCGTTTCGGTCAGTCATGGGAGCGCATTCTCCTCGAATTTTAGGGTATCGAGCACTTGCTGGATTCGTTCGTCGACGATCTCGATCATCTTGGGATGGAAGCCGAGATGCGGGCCCAAAATGATGTCGATATCCGGGTATTTCCTCCGGCCTTCATTGATGAAGGCGGGCAAATCTTCTTTTACGTGATTGCCCCTGAAAAGAAAGTAAGGGATGACGATGATTCTTTCAGCTCCTTTCGCTACGCACAAGTCGATTCCCTCTGGAATGGAGGGGTGGCTGATCTCCAGGAATGCGGCCTTCAATATGCGATGCGGCCATGCTTTTTGAAAATGGTCCACGACGCGGAAAAGCGCTTCGTTGGCGTTTTGTGCGCGGCTGCCGTGACCGACGAGCAAAACAGCGATTTTCACCTGATCTTCGGACGCCTCGTCCAAAAATTCCAATTGTTTTTCTAGGCCAGGCATTCGCCTTCTCCTCTCTCCAGAACGTATTGCCTGTCCTGACTCCAGTCGATGAACAAATCAGAATCGGGCTCGTCATTGAACTGACCGGCAAGGTGAAACTCGTGCAATAAGTCTTCAAAGGACGCATTGCCCACACGATCCAAAAACTCGTTGAATCGCTCGCCCTCGCTTCTGTTTTCCTGGTAGTGGGACAACATTTTCTTGAGCGCGGCGGGAACGCGTTTTGCGGGAATCCGAACCTGAATGCGTTTGCCGATGCGGATTTCTCCATCGGTACTATCGTATTGGCCACCTAGGAAAATTTCATAAGCGGGCAGCATCACGCCGTTCGCTTTGAGCGTCCCCCCGTGAAAGCCGATGTTGGCGATGTGGTGTTGTCCGCAAGAATTCGGGCAACCGCTCATCTTGATGTGCATCTCCCGCGTGAGAGGATCCCGATCAATCTCATGAAGTGTTTCGCGTATGGCGTTGGCCAAGCCCATGGACGAGGTGATGCCGAGTTTGCATGAATCCGTTCCCGGGCAGGAAACCACGTCGGATATCTCCCGTGCGCCTTTTTCGGCGAGCCCGATTCTTTGAAGCTCTTTCCAGAGGGGATAAAGTTCGCCTTCGCGCACCCACCTGAGCACGAGGTTTTGCTCGAAACTCGTCCTTGCGCGTCCTCTCGCGAAACGTCGGGTGAGGTCGGCTAGGGCGAAGAACTGATCCGTATGGATGTTCCCCAATGGGAGTTTTACATCAACGGCGAAGTAGCCTTCTTGCCTCTGCGCGGTGACGTTCGTTTTTCTCCAGGCGTAATAATCCGCCGAGTCGCCATTCGGGCTTGCCCCCGCCCCGTTCAGGGTGTTCAAGACGGGGGGGGCGTCGGTTTCTTCGTCATCATTCCAAAGGTAGGGTTCAGGACTGACGGGTTCTTTCGCCCAATCTTTTTTGAGCTCTTCTTCGACGCGTTCTCGCAGCCCGTCTATCCCTATCCAGCTTACGAGGAACTTGATGCGCGCCTTGAAGCGGGATTTGCGAAGTTCAGTCGCCTGGTCGAAAACCCGGATGAGGGCTTCACTCACCCTCAGGAAATCGGATACCGGAACGAACTCGTAAAGCACCTCGGCGGTACGCGCGAAGGTAGCGAGGCCGCCACCGACGAGCATCTTGAAACCGTGTACGGGAGTTCCTTCCATCTCCTTGATAACGGGGATGAAACCGATGTCATGAATTCCGCCGCCGACGCAGTCCGAACCACAACTGGAGAACGCCACCTTGAATTTGCGCGGCAGGTCCTGGGTAAAATCCTTACGGACGAAGTAACGCGCGAATGCGCCTGCGTAGGGCGTGGCGTCGAAAACCTGGTCCTTGCAAACACCCGCATAGGGACAGCCAGTGACGTTTCTCACGCAATTTCCACATGCTTCCCGCGTGGTAAGTCCCACTTCGCCCAGAAGCCTCAGGACATCGGCGGACTGGTCGAGAGGGACGAAATGAAACTGCACGTTTTCCCGTGTCGTCACATGGCCTTTTCCCAACGGCACGTAATCGCGCGATACGCGCCCCAGGGCTTCGAGTTGGGATGCGCTCAGACCGCCGAAAGGGATTTTCACGCGCACCATCTGTGCGTCCGCCTGACGCTGGCCATATACGCCGCGCCTGAGGCGATAGGGGAGGAACTCGCCGTTATCGAGCTCCCCATTACGGAATCTGGTGGCTTGTGTTTCGAAATCATCGAATTCTTCGGGGATCACAGGAATGACGCCTGTTTCCCGAGACAATGGTTTTCGTGATTCTTCATGCATCACTTACTCCTTACATGAACAACTGTGCACATATTGGATAATGAATTAAGTACCGGGCCAAAGCCCGGCATTTACGAAATGACTTTGCTCAGGGATTCTTCCGTGGGACAGCGCCAGGAAATTTCTTGACTTTCATCGGCCTCGAACCAAACGAGGTCTTCAAGGCCGGCGACGGGTCCGACGAGAAAAACAGCGGGTGGGAATACTTCTTCGCGTTGTGCGAGGCTGGATGCTTCTCCCAAAGAGCAGCGGTAGGCCAACTGCCTGTTTGTGGTTCCATTTTCAATGATGGCGGCGGGCGTGTCTTTCGACATGCCGTTTTCCATCAAAGCGGCTGATATGCGTCCGATGGAGCGCGCGCCCATGAGGAAAACGAGTGTTCCTTTGTTTTCTGCCAGATGCGCGTAATCCACTTGCGTTTCTGGTTTTCCGGGGTCTTCATGGGCTGTTACGACCGTGAACGACGAGGCGAGGTTTCGGTGGGTGACGGGTATTCCGGCATAGGCGGGCACGGCCAGGGCGGAACTGATGCCTGGTATGATCTCATAATGAATACCGGCTTCTGTCAGTGCTTGCGCTTCCTCGCCGCCACGACCGAACACGAAAGGGTCCCCGCCTTTTAGACGCACCACTTGATAACCGCGATGGGCGAAATGGATTAGAGTTTCGTTGATGTCATCTTGGCTCATGGTGTGTCGACCACTGGATTTTCCCGCATTGACGAGTTGGCAGTTTTCCGGGCAAAGCTCAAGAACCTCAGGGTTCACGAGACGGTCATAAACCACCAAGTCTGCGTTTGAAAGAGCTTTCGCTGCCTTGAGTGTCAGCAAGTCCGGGTCCCCCGGACCTGCTCCCACAATCTGTACTTTTCCTTGATACATGAGAGATTCCCGTATAAAATTCAGTTTTTACTTTTTATTGTTAAGTAGAATACTTAACTTTTCGTGGAAAATATTTTACTTTCTCACTTTTGTCAACCCAAGCAGGCGTTTATTCTTGAGTAGTCTTGTCTGGAGTGATTCTGGTGATGCTTGTTGCAACTGAGAAGGTGTAAATCATGAGTGAAGATCCCAAACGTTTTGAAGATGCCTTGCGTCTCATCGATGAGGCGAATTCCGAGGATCCGAACACCGAGAGTTTCGCGGGCGAAGATTATCCCAAAGAGCTTTTGTATTCGATGAGAATGACGAAATGGCTCGAAACTATAGAGCCGCAAGCCTCAGAGGCCCTTCGTCTGGCTGTGCGGAGCCAACACATACGCAGATGGGAGATTCCACGTTCGGAATATCCTCTGGGCAGGAGGGGGTATCACCAATGGCGGATCCGCCTTTATGACTATCATGGGGAGAAAGCGGCCGAGATTCTCAAAAAGGTGGGTTACGATGAGGAAACGATAGCCCAAGTGCGTATGCTTTTGAAAAAGCAGGGCTTGAAATCAAACCCGGAAACCCAGACGCTTGAGGATGTCGCCTGCCTGGTTTTTCTGGAGAGCTACTTCTGGGATTTCTCCCGGCTTCATGATGAGGAGAAAATCATCGGCATCTTGCGGAAAACTTGGGCAAAGATGTCCGCGCGCGGGCAGAAGGCCGCCAGGGAGCTTTCGTTGAATGCGGGTGCGCAGGGCTTGTTGAACAAGGCGCTCGCGCCGGAAAACTAGCGAAAAACGTCTACTTTCAAAAGATTTTGCTCTGCTTTTTCATCTGCGAGTTTGTGGTGTATCATTAGCGCGCCATGCTCTTTCATAACTCGTTTTTAAGGAGAAAATCATGAACGTCACCATGTGGAACTGCTACGTCTGACCCTACGCCTACCGGGCCATGGAGTGGCTCGTTCGTCTTCAGGAGAAAAGAAGCGATCTGAAAGTGGATTACAAGGCCTTCGTGCTCGAGCAGGCGAATTTCGGCCCGGCGCGCGGCGAGGACTGGAAGGCCTGGGAAGACAAGACCTTCCCGAGCAGGGACCTTCCCCCGCATCAGGCGGCCAAATGCGCGGCTTTGCAGGGCGAGACCCAGTTCGATAAATACCACGTGGCGCTCCACCGGGCGAGGCACCGCGACGGCAAGGACATCACCAGTGAACTGGTTTTGCGCGATATCGCCGTGGAAGTCGGCCTCGATGTCGATCGATGGGAGGAGGACATGAAAAGCGGCGCCACCATCCCCCTCATCGCGCAAGAGCATGAGGATGCGGCCGAGCAGGGCATTTTCGGCGTTCCCACGCTCGATTTCGGCGAGGGCAAACCCGTTTTCGTCAAGCTCGAAGAGGGCGATTGGGAGAGCGAGGGCGACGAGCAGGGTCTCCTGGACGCCGTTCGGGCCACTTCGGCCGAGCGGCCCTGGTTGCTGGAGCTCAAGACGCCCCAGTCCGCCAAGCTCAGTACCGCCTCATCGAAGAAGTACGAGAAATACGGGATGAAGGCGAGATAATGCGCCGTAAACGCCATCACGGGGCCGGCGTCTCATGAGCGCGCCGGTCGACAAGGCCCATCCCGTCGATCTCACGGTGGACAAGCCCGCCCGCGAGTTTCGCGTCGAGTGGGCGAGCGGGGAGAAGAGCGCCTACGGCTTCGACTACCTCGCGGCCCTTTGTCCGTGCGCGAACTGCAAGGAGGAGCGCAAGGCGCGCGAGAAAAACCCCCTCGTTGTTCTCTCGGGGCCGAGTGGGCCGACTGAGCTCGAAAACGTCGAGATGGTGGGGCGCTACGCCCTCAACTTCATCTGGCGCGGCGGATGCGGGGCGGGCATCTATTCTTTTGATTATCTTTACGATATCGCCCCCGAGCGCGCCGGGAGCTCGGGGGGAGAAGAGGGCTGAGCTTTGGAGACCCGCACGCCGAAGCCGGTGGATGAAAAGCACGAAACGCCGCCGGAGCAACACGCCTGCCCCACCTGAGTCGGCGGGTTGTTCTCCGCCGTGGCGCGGGTTTTGGGGTGGATGAAGAGGAAGCTGCTGGGATAGCGGGCCGATGAATCACATGAGCTGAATCAGGCGAAACCTTTGATTTTGCGGCCTCTATCTGCAGGCAGGTGTGAGTCGATGAGGTGAGTGTATCATGAAACTCCCGCGCCGGGGGGGCTCTATCGGTTGATGAGCAGGTTCGCGCCCGCGGCGATCACCAGAACGCCCACGATTCTCTTGAGCGTGAGGGCCGAGAAGGTTTGCAGCAGATGGGCACCCACTACGCCGCCGATGATGGCCCCGATACTTAGATAAACCGCGTAATTCCAGACGATTAGCCCGCTCCGCACGTTCTCGAACGAGGCGACCAGCGAGTTGAACAGGTAGGCGAGAATCGAGACCGCCACCGCTTGTTGGGGCGTGAGCGAGGGGATGAGGAACAGCGTCGGCACCATGATGATGCCCCAGCCCACGCCGGTGGCTGCATTCAAGGTGCCCACGACCGCACCCAATACCAGAAGACCCGCCCCTATCCAGTCCAAAACACTCCCCTTTTCAGATAGTTATGGTGATTATCGTATGTTTCGCTATAAATTCATCCACCCCCGCAACTCCCCGCATTTGCCGACATCGCGGAAGGCGCGGGCCATGGCAGAATGCCCCTGCGTCCGGATTTCGCGGCGTCAAAGCCTAAGAATTTAATTTTCGGCAATTTATCGAATAACCCCGTGAATTTATCTATATTTATCGAATTTATCAGAAATTCCGAGTGGGATCTTCGCGACTGCGAGCTTCGCTCGGGGAGCCCTGTTCGAAGTCCTGAAATCATCGCCGCTTCGCCTCATCGTCCTTCCTCCTGCTCCCATCCCGATGCTCTCCCGAAAGCGCCTCCGCCCGCAAGCCGTCGAATCGAACCGGGCAGCGAGCCTTGCGCGCCAGGGTAGCGAATCCCGGCTGGTGGCCCCTAACCGTAATTGCGGGAAAATGCGCGAGGTGTGTGAAAGGGATTGCCGAGCAAACAAGATTTCTGATTTCACTCTTTCCTCATCCCGAGTAGGCGTGTTTGCGCGCCGTATCGAGGGTTTGACCCGACCGAGGAGGTAGGGTCAAACGGGGCGCATCGGAAGCGTCCTTCGATACGCCGCCATCGGCGGCTACTCAGGGTGAGGCCGATACGGGTGGCATGCAAGGCGAGCGTTTGCCGATTGATGAAGGAGTGTTTGCGGGTTTCGCTTTTGCTCGTCTTAGAGACAAGAGCAGTTTCGGGCATTTTCGATTATCCTGTAAGGTGCTGTAATAAGATTAGTTAACAGGTTGCCATGAATCTTCCCTGGCAGGCCCGTAATCAAAACGAAAGCGGGTTCATTACAACTCCAGAGCATCCCGGCGGGCGCTCGTCCGTGAGCGCTCGGGCCAATCATTCAGCCAAGCCGTAATAGCAAGTTCCCGAACAGCGGCAGTTCGAGATACCGTTCACCGCCAATCGCCAGTCATTCGCAGCGACGACTCGCGAAACAGGGCGCCGCGGTGTGAGCGACATTGTTCCTTTTTTTCCGTAGCGCCCCGCTGCACGTTCTCCGGCGACCTTCGTTTTCTGGAAAACGCCCGTGATTTCAGGCTGAACCGATGAGCGGTCCGCGCACGAACGCAGGCGCGGACTCTTCCCGGGTGTACCTTCCGCGCTAGAAACAACGATTGAACGGGCGCTCGTCCTTTCCTTATGTTCGCGCGCCATGACCGCGTTTAAAGACGATACCGGCGCCCCGCTGGACGAGCGGCTGCGCCGGAGCATTGCGCTCTGGCGCGCGCGCCGAGGGATGAGTGCGAGGCGCTTCGGGGTGGGCGCGCTGGGGGTTCCCGGCTTCGTGGGCCTGCAGGCCCGGGGGCGGCCCCTGCGGGTCGACACGGCGGACCGGGTGCTCGCGTTCATGGGGTATCCGCCGCTGGGACCGCTCCTGCGGGCCGAGGTGGAGGCGTTTCTCGTGGTGAGCGGGACCAAGGTCTCGATCCTGGGCGAGGAGACCGTGGGGAATCCCTCCTTCGTGGGGAGGCTGCGCCGGGGCGCCTCGCCGTATCTCAAGACCTTCGACCGGGTGCGCGCCTGGATGGCGGCCAACGCGACGGGAGAGGAGATCCGCGCCATACGCGAGAGGCTCGCGGACTTGCCCGACCCGTTCGACGGGACGTGGGACGCCGCCGGGGAACCCGGGGCCGCGGGAGACGCCGATGAGCGCGCGAAGGAGAACCACCTGAACACGCGGGAGGCGGCCGCCTGGCTCGGCCTCTCGCCCAAGACGCTGGAGCGCTACCGCGTGAGCGGAGAGGGGCCGGATTTTCTTCGCATCGGATACCGGGTGCGCTACCTGCTCGAAGACCTCGAGAAGTGGGCCTCCGCCCGGAGGTGGACTTCCACGTCCGAGGAGAGAGCCGCCCGGAGAAAGAAGAGGCGGTAGAGAGATATTCGGGAGAAGACGGGCGGACTTCACAGGCCGTGGCGCAGCCTCGCCATCGCGGCCACGGCCGCCGAGTGCCCCCCCTCGCAGAGATCCCCCAGGTACGCCGCTATCCCGGCGTCGGTCTCGGGGTTTCCCGAGCGCTCGAATCCCCTGAGCGCCGTCTCGTACGCCCGCCGCGTGTTCTCAGACATCGAGGCCTTCGCCAGGTCGGCGGCCGCACGGGCCGGTCGGGCCGGCCTCCTCGTCAAAGCGATGTCCTGCATCGGGTCGGATGGTCTTGCCCCCGTCGTCATGCCGAGAAGCCAACCTTCCGGGTCGGCGGCCGTGTCCATTGCCGGGGCCGCTCGAGCGCCTCCTCGATTACCAAGTATGGACGACGGCGGGGAATTTCCACAAAAAAAGCCGTTTCGCAGGGGAATACCGGCGAAACGGCGGGTTTCTGGAGTCCGATAATTGTCGTTATCAGAAAATTTAACACCTCTCACGGCCATGTCAAGCGCAATTCCGGGGTCCTCGGAGGGGTTTCGGGCGTCGTTTTGCGCCTTTTTTCGCTTATATTTCGCTCACTTGCGGCCCGAATGCCCTCCGAAACGGGTTTTTGGGGGAAAACGGGGCTTCTGGTGTCCCATAACGACAATTAGCGGACTCCAGCCCGGGTTCGAGGTGGCGCATACCGCAGGGATTCTTGTCTCGCGGAACCACCGGCCCGGACTACGAGTCCGCAAGTCTACCGTATTTCGGGCTGCCCGGGATACGGCGAACCGGCAGTAGCGGTTTCCTCCAGGGGATCGCCCGGCACGTCCGCCGGGCGGTCCCTGGCGGGAGAAGTATGGCGAATATCAGGCGGATTCGTATTTTTTATTCCGCTCAGACAATTCCACCAGAGGTACCAGAGGGAAGGACCCGGAAAATGAAAATAAGACATCGCATGGAGAGGCTTGCAACCGGAGGCGGCATGGTCCGTCATCCGGAAGAGACCGGCAGAAGCCCTGGGCGGCCGGCAGGCCCGGGTTTATCGAAGGGCTCCTCCCGTCTTTTACAGGCTCAGGACAGGCCTGACGCGCCCAAGCGCTCACGCGACCGCTTCTCCTTCCTCATCCCCTGCTTCGCGCTGCTGCTTGTCACGCTCGCCGGTTGCGGCGGTGGCTCGTCTTCCCTCTCGGGCGCGCCGCCCATGGAACCCCCACCGCCGGTGCACGCGGTGGGCCTGCCCGACATGCACGACCTTTCCGGCTGGCTGACGGCCAACCCCGCCGGCACGGTCACCGTTCCCGCTGGCGAGCACCGCGACGTGGGCGGGGTGCGCTTCTTCTGCCCTGCGGGCGGGGCGGACTGCGCGGTGACGGTGACCGCCGAGAACGGGACCGTCGCGGCGACCTCGACGGACGGCATGGCCACCGCCATGTTGGCGCCGCCGCCGGTGCACGCGGTGGGCCTGCCCGACATGCACGACCTTTCCGGCTGGCTGACGGCCAACCCCGCCGGCACGGTCACCGTTCCCGCTGGCGAGCACCGCGACGTGGGCGGGGTGCGCTTCTCCTGCCCTGCGGGCGGGGCGGACTGCGCGGTGACGGTGACCGCCGAGGACGGGACCGTCACGGCGACCTCGACGGACGGCATGGCCTCCACGATGCCGGTGCCGCCGCATGACCGCTGGGAACATATTTATGACATAGCGGATACACTGCTCCAATCCAGCGACCACCTTCGTTATACCTTCAACTGGACCGGGCGGGGACAAAGCACAAGCGATCATGTGGTCAATAACTATTCGTGCACTGGATCGCGTTGCGTCAGCGATGAACGGGTGATTACCGTCGAGGACTTTCGGCATCCGGACAACAGGGTCCAGGTGGCCGTGCCGGCGGAGGACTTGGGATCGCAAGGCGGGTTTGACACTCTTACGGCCTCGGTCGACGTGGACCTTTCATTTCTCTTCGCGGAGACCACCCTCACGGAGTACCCTTCCTACGACACGTATGGCGTCTGGGGCCAATACGGTGCCTTACATTTGCAAGTTGTTGACGGACCAATGGCCGGCCAAGTCCAGGGCGTGCCGTTCACGGGCGACCTCAACTATGCAGTCGCGTTCGTCCTGGGCAATGCCACGGGTACCAACCCACAAGGCACGGGGAGTGCAACCTGGCGTGGCGTTGCCGAGGCCGTCTCGACCAGCACGTTCCAGCGGGGGCAAGGAACCGCGACACTCACCATCGCAGACCTGTCTCGACCGCGGGTTGGAGTTGACGTCGATATTCCCGGGTTTGCTATCGGCTCGCCCCGTTGGTCCGACATACCGCTGACGGACGGCCGGTTTGCGACCGGAACCGCCGGAACCGACCGTCTTGAAGGCGATTTCCACGGGCCCGCTCACTACGAAGCCTACGGCGTATTCGATACGGGCCCTTACGTGGGCGGGTTCGGAGCGAAACGGACCCAGTGAGACGAGCCGATATTTCCCGCCAGTGCGTACCGTAAGGCGCTTCTGACTTTCACGCGGTCAACTGGTCCGTACCGATCCTTTCGGTCGCGTATCGCCATGTGCCGCAGACCCCGGCGGCTTGCGTCGCCAGAGCCTCGTGCCGATGGGTGCATGGACATTCCGTCCATGAGTCGTCCGCCTGCGTCGTCCGCCTGCGCATTGCCGTTTGGCCTTGTGCTTCCTATACTGCCGCCCGGACGCCGCGCGGCGGTTCGGGGACTGTCTCCGCAAGTGCGCGGCGGGCGCTGCCGCTCAAGCGCCGCTCGGGCTAACTGCCGATTGCAAAACGGTTTTTATCGCCCGACGGTTTGAGCGGTCAGGAAGCGGGTTGACGACGCCCCGCGGCGTTTTGTTCTCAGACCCCATGCATCGATTCATTTCAGCTGATCGATGCCTGCCCGCAATCCACGACATGAAGCATCCCGCGAGAAACGATATGAGTTCCGTGACGATGTGACGACCGGACTTTGCCTGCGGATTTTCCAGGGCGGCGGGCACGCCTTAACCCGCAGCCGTATGGTTCGCCAGCGCAGACGCTGCGCCACCATCGACAACGCCGATACGCCGAGCGTGCCGGCGGCGAGGAGTGGGACTCACAGGCTTTTCCGCGTGTTTTCAGGGGGCGGGGCGTTTCCAGCGGTTGTAAAATCTCCTGATCCCGTTGATATCATTGAGAAGCATTCATTTCCCCCGGGTCTCGTTCGGAATCCACCATTCGCAGCAAGTAATCAAAACGCTAACGAGGGGAATCAAATCCCTGCGCATCCCGGGGCGTGCCTGCCGGTAAGCGTTCGGGCGGGCCGTGATGGTAGTGCCTTGAAGCAGTAGTTCGGGCCGGAATGGGGGATGATTTTACCGGTTGAGGACTTGCTTCCAGTTTCTGCGCAACGGTCGTAGCCAGATGTCCTTTTTCGGTTGGTCTCGTTTCGTGTATCTGTCGTAGCGTCCACGCCCCTGGGTCATACCGACGTGAATCCACCCCGATGCCCTGTAGACGGCGCCGGTGTAGCGCGGCGTCTCGACGAAGGTCTCGACGAGGACGGGTGTCGTGCCATAGCGCTCGGTCCAGTCCTCGGGCAGGCGCCTGCGGATGATGGCGAGGAGGTGTGAGCCGAGGTTGAGGATCCTGATCCATGGCAGGATGAGGAACCTCGGGTTGTCGACCACGAGGGGGAGGTTCTTCTCGCGCAGCTGCGGCGTCCAGCCGATGAAGCTGTCGCGCGGGGCGAGCTTCCACGCGGCGGTGGAGAAGCCGAGCATGGCGAGGGGCCTGCCGCCCCGGTCGTGGACGGCGTAGCGCATCTGCGCGCCGACGAGGGTCTTGTAGCCGAGGTAGTGGTAGCGGGCGACGAACTCGTTCCAGAGCCTGCCCTCGCGGGTTCCGCGCACGGCGACGCGCATATCGAGGGGGCGGACTTCGTCGAGGGTCTCAGGCGCCGGGATGAGGGGAGGTTCGGTGTCGGGTCCGAAGACGATCGGCCCGGGCCGGTTCTGGCGCCACTTCGGTGGGGGCAGCGTGATCAGGCCGTCCTTGTGCATGGCCAGCATAGTCACCCGGGCCATCATGTCCTTGAGTCCGCCGTCGGGCTTGTACCAGCCGATTCGGCGGCAGAACTCCTTCGATAGCGCATGGCGGTTGAGCGCAGGTGGACCTGCGATCAGTTCGCGCAGCAGCGCCATCTCTTCCGTCGTGAAGTCGCGTCCGTGGTAGCGGCACTCGGTCACGGCGTCATCCCGGCGCCGTGAGGGCGCGCCTGCGCTCCGTGCTCATCGACCAGGGCAGCCACGCGGAGAGGTCCCCGGGCGCCCGGCCGCCGTTCTCCGCGCAGGCCGTGAGCCATGCCTCCAGCCAGCGGAGCGGGTCGACCCCGTTCGACGCGAGGGTTCCGAGGACCGAGTACATCATCGCCGTAAACCTGGCGCCGGCCTCGCTGTCGGAGCCGAACGAGAGCCGCCTGCCGATCACAGGGCCCCGAAGCGCACGTTCGCTGGCGTTGTTATCCATCGGCACCGAGGGGCGTTCGATGAAGACGCTCAGCCCCTCGCGGTGGTTCAGCAGCGAGCGAAGCGCCTTGCCCTCGCGCGCCTGCGCGGGCAGAGCGGCCATCTCCCGTCGGGCCTGCGCGAACAGGTCCTTGAGCGCCTTCTTCAATTCGTCGTGCGCCGCGTCGAACGCCGCATCCTGGCGTTCGACGCCCGGGTCGTAACTGGCCAGGCGCGCCTCGTTCAGGCGGTAAAGCAAGGCAATCCGCTCGATCCATCTCTCGCACCACGGCGTCAGCCGCTCATCGCCGGCGGCGCAGTGGATATAATCGCGCCGGACGTGACTCCAGCACCATGCGAGAGTCACCAGACCCCCGGGAATGCGCGCCAGCTTCTTGTAGGCGCTGTAGCGGTCGCAGACGATGACCGTATGGGAGCCGGCCGCGCCGAACAGCTTCATCGCGACCTCAGCACTCCGCGAGGGGTCGACGTGGAAGTAGACGGAGTCTGCGCTGACCGAGGTCCACAGCCAGGCGCGGCTCGAGCGTCCTTGTTCGCGAAGCGACTGAACGCGCCACGTCGTCTCGTCCCCGTGACGCACCGCCGCTTCGTTCTGGCGGTCGAGGATCGCCGCAGCCAGCGGCTCGAAGAGCGGCGTGAAGCGGTGCGTGCTGTCGCCCAGTGTGCCTGCAGAGACCGGAAGCCCCTGGTCGGAGAGCCACGCGGCGACCCGGCGCAGCGGGCGGAAGCAGGCGTAGCGCTCGAACAGGAAGCGCGCCCACACGCTCGTCCCGTAAGGCGTGCCCGCGAACAGGCGCGGCGCGGCGGGCGCCGACACTTCCACCGGAGACGACGCGCACGCGCATCTCCTGCGCCATCTCGGACGGCGGATGACGCGCTTGTGGGCCGAGACTTCGATCTCGAAGATGGAGGAGACCTCGGCGCCATTGGCCACGTAGGGCTTCCCGCAACCGGCGCAGACGCGCGCACCGGCCGGCGGGTTGCGAACTTCGGTCCTCTCATCGAGCGCGGGCCGCGGGGTGCGGCCATGACCGGCGGCGCCGGGTTGCCGGCCGCGCCTGCGCTCCGAGCGCGGCCTCTCCTGCCGTTCGCTCTTGCGCCCGAACAGTCTTCTCGCCAGCACCGCTCCGGTGGCGCGAAGCTTCGCGAGATCGGCCTCCAGCCGCGCCCGGATGGTCTCTGACTTGCGGAGCGCCCTGCGAAGACGCCCGTTCTCCCTCGACAGCGACCTGAGCGCCGTCTTCTGGCGCCGCGACCTCCCCAGGGCCTTGCGCAGTTCCTCATCTGCACGAGACGGCGACTTCGAGCGCGCCGCCTCGAGAGCGCGCAGCAACCGCGCCTTCAGCCGTTCGGTCGCAATGCCTACGGCCCCCAGGGAGACTTCAAGACGGTAGACCTCCGCAGACAGCGACTCGACCACCTCCGCCTGGTCGCGCAATCGCCTCAACTTCCTGTAGAGCCCGATGGCCTCCTCGTCCAGGCTCCGAATGGTCTCCTTGTCGGTCGCCGACTTCTGCTTCTCCAGGGCCAGACGATCTTCGAGCCGGGCAACTTCCTTCTCCCGCCGGCCGACCTCCTTGCGCAGGGCATGAATCGTCTCCTTGCGCTCCTCCAGGGCCTTGCGCAGCCGCCCCGCCTCCCCCGGCGACGGCACGCCCGAGAGCTCCTTGCGAAGCCGGACGACCTCCATGCGCAGCGACATGAGCGGGCTGCGCTTGCGCGGATCGACCCCCGCCTCCGCAAGCAGCTTCTCCAGCCGCGCCACTTCCGCCTTGAGCGACAGCGCGTCCTTCGCCGCGCGGCGGGCTTCCTTCGCCTCCCCGGCGGCCGCCTCGAGCTTCTTCCGGCTGGCGTCGAGATGCCGCTTCAGCTTGCCCGCACGGGAGCGGGAATCCACTTCCGCCCAACGCAACTCCTCGCAGCGCGCCTCCGCCGCCTCCGCGCGCGCACGCTCGCGCTCGTACAGCGAACGCCAGTACGCCTCTGCGGTTGTGGACAACCCGGGGGAATGAGGCCATGGCTCATCCGGCCTCTCGGCCAACGCCAACTCCGTCTCGACAGCTTCTGCGCGAATCTTCATGCCGACATCATTAGCACATGTCGAATCGCGTTACCAGTCGCCCGGGAAAATTCTATCCGATGGAGGCGATGCGCCCGGCGCCGGGTCCATCACGGCCCGCCCGAACGCTTACGCCTGCCGGATCATTGCGCCATCACCCTCTTCGGGCCGGCCCGGACAGTCTGCTCGCGACAATACACCGGCACTCCGCAACGTTGATGACCTTCTGAACGGCGCGCTCCGCCTGGGGCGTAATCGAACAAGTTCCGGCGTTCTTGTTCATGCGCGTCTCTTCTTTCGTCCCGTTCGCTCATCCCGGGTGCATACGGTAGTCCGCACCGCACGGAAATAAACTGAAAAACCGCCCGTTTGCAAGGGTTTTCGATATCCGCATTCCAGCGCCCGAGGGCCGGGGCGTTCATCGCGCGCCTCCCCCAGGCCCCGCGCCGGCGAGAGGCCGAGCCTGGCCGCGAGGGGGCGCGGGAGCCAGGCCGGAGAGGCCGGGCGGCGCCCGCGACCCCTTTCTCACAATCCCGGAGGCGCGACTCATGAGTAACCAGAATCCATCCCGCTCCGCGAGGCTGCTCGTCCTGGCGGGACCCATCCTCGCGCTCCTCGCCACCATCCTCTCTCTCGCGGCAGGCATCGGCCTCCGCCCCCTGGGTGCCGTCTGGGCCTGTTCGGCCCTCTGGTGCCTCCTCACGGCTCTCTTTTGCGCCCTGTGGCGGGGGTTCCGCCACGGGGACTGGTCCGCCTTCGCTCGCTACGAACTGCCCGACGGGAAAGAGGAGGACTTCGAGTGGTCCGCCCGGACGGGACGCTACGCCTGGCGCCGCGAGCTGGAGGAGCAGGAGCTGTTCGGCCAGGACCCGGACGCACCCTTCCCGTAGAAGGCCCCCAAGCCGAACGAAGACTCCCCTGAACAACCGGACCGCCGTCTTTCCCGCCGGCGGCGGCTCTGCGCCACCGGGAGGCCGAGGCCGGCCGGGAGGGGGCGGCGGAGGGGAGCCGGGAGGGAGTCTTCTCGCGTTCGTGGCTCGCCTCCGCCGCCATCATCCACCCACCCAAGGAGGCGCGCGATGCGGAAACCCGGACCCGAAGCGAGTACTTTCCTCACCCATCTCTTCACCCGCGGCCTGGCGGACGAGCGCTACGAAGTGAAACGCTACAAGTCCGCCGATGGCGACATCAGGCCCCTCCCCCCGGAAGAGGGCGGGAAACGCAAGGGAAAGCGCGTGACCGCCTCGCGCCGTACGGTCCGCGAGATGCGTCCCGCGCGGGACGAGCTCATCGTCTGCACGGGGCTCCGGGTCCCCGGCAGCGGCCTGCAGCTGTGGGGCGAGCACCTCGTGTGGGCCCGGATGCTCACCCGGTGAGGAAGTCCCCCCCGGAAGGACTTCCGTCCGCAAGACGTCTGGCCGGACCGGCGCCGGCCGCACGGATTCCATCCACCCCAGGGAGGGAGGCGGGATGCCCTACAAGGACCTGGAAAAAGCCCGCGCGTATGAACGCGAGCGCCACCGCAAACGCACCGCCGACCGGCTCGCGCGGGGCATGTGTCCCCGATGCGGAAAGATTCCTCCCGCGCCCGGGCGCAGCCTGTGCGAGCCCTGCCTCGAGAGGGACCGGGAGACCCGACGCGCCCGATACGCCGAAGCCCGAGCGGGGGGAGCCCCATATGGTGGACGCGACCCCGAGAGCCGCCGCCGCATGGCGCGCGAGAGGGCGAGGAAGCGCAGGCGCGAGCGGGTGGAGGCCGGCTTGTGCCCGCGCTGCGGACGCGAAACCGTCGAGGCTGGCGCGGTTTGTGAGACCTGCCGGGAGGCGAGGCGGGCTGAAGAACGGAAGCTCTACGCCGCCAGGAGAGTGAAAGGGCTTTGCGGACGGTGTGGTGCGGAAGTCGTCGATGAGGCTTCGACGTGCGCTTCGTGCGCCGCAAAAGAAGAAAAACGCCGTCCGCGCAAGAACGCCGCGAGCCGGAAACGCTATCACGACAGGCGGGCACGGGGGATTTGCGTCGACTGCGGCGCCCATGCGGACGCAGGGGTGAGATGTACTCCCTGCGCGCGCCGATCGTACCACTCCTCGGCAGAGCACAAGGGGATGCCCGTCTATCCGCCGCGCTACATCGTGGTCGAACTCGCCACGGGCGAGGAGCACGGCCCCCTCGACTCCTGGGAGGAGGTGGCCATGTGCCTCGCCTTCGAGAAGCTCTCCCGCGAGCAGGTGGAAATCATCGAAGACGCGTCGCCTATAGCCAGGTACACCAGCTGGTAGGTGCTTGCACCGGCTCGCCGCCTGCACGTGCAGCCGGTAGTACGTACTGCCGTCAGCTCGCCGGCGGGGGGCAGACCCGGCCGGGGGGAGGGTTTGACGACCGCCCTGCTGCGCAGCCGGCCCGCCGTCGGCATCGGCCCCGAACGCGCCACCGCGCGAGCCGCCACTCGATAACCCGTGCCGGGGAGTCGCCGGCCGGCCTCGCCTCCGCCGCTCGCCGGATGCGCATCGCCGTCTCGAATCCGTCCGGGTTCCTTCTCGCCCGGAGCGGGGGGAAGGCCACCCCGCTGCGCCGCCAGCCGAACCCGGGCGCGCCGTGCAGGACGGCAGGCAGGGAGCCCGGCAGCGAGGCCGGATACGACCACACGGGGCGGCCGCGACCCGGCAGAGCAACCCCGCCACCGGTAACGTCGCCATCGTGACATCGCCGTCCCTGCCGCCTCGGTCGCCGACAACCCGGCATCGGAAGCCCCGTCGCTCGATACGCCTCCGTTCGCCCAAGCCCCATCCATCTGAATCCTGGACCGCGCGCCGGCCCGGGTGGGCTTTCGCTTCCGTCCGTCTCCGGAGCTACCCGGTCGAAACAGAGGCCGCTCACGCTCCGTGGGCGGTCATCACCGGACGTGAACCTTCCCGGGGGAGAGGTGGAGCGAAGCGGGGAGCCGGGCAAAGGCCCGGCAGGGGAGAGGGAGACGGTCTCCAGCTCCCGCTGCCGGCGACAACCCCGATAGGAGGCTTGGCCATGTACGAGAACGACTTCGACGTCGATGTTCCCACCACGGACGAACTGCTCGCAGAACTCGGACTCGACGCGTACACGATCCGCAAGTTGCGCGCCGAGGCGGAAGGCGAGGAGGAGTTTTGTAGCGTGTAGGGCGAACCGGGGGGGTAGAGAGAAAGGCTCTCTCCCTCCTGTCACTTTTTCTCACTCACACCACGAAGGAGAATCATCATGGCATTCGGACTCAACAGAGCGGAACTGATCGGGCGCCTCGGCGCCGACGTCACCGTCAACCATCTCGCGAGCGGCGGTCGCGTCGCGAATCTTTCCATCGCGACCGACGAGGGCTACGTCGACAAGCAGTCCGGCGAGCGGGTGGACAAGACCGAGTGGCACCGGGTCGTGACCTTCCAGCCCGGCCTGGTGGATATGTTCGAAAAGCACGCGAAGAAGGGCCGCCTGATCTACGTCGCGGGCAAGCTCCAGACCCGCCGCTGGAAGAAGGACGGGGAAGACTCGGACCGGTTCTCGACCGAGATCCTCATCGCGCCGGGCGGACGCGTGCAGTTCCTCGACAAGGTGAACGGGAACGGCAATGGCAACGGTAACGGCGCGCACGCCGAGACGGCGGCGGTGGCGGCAGGCGTAGCCGGGGACGACATCCCGTTCTAGGCTCACCAGGGGTCGGCGCTTCGGCGTCGGCCCCTTTTCTTTTGCTCCTTATCCAGAGAAGGTCCGCTCTGTCGGCTCTTCTCTAATCGGGACGAGCAAGTCAAGTTCCTCTGCCCTGGTTTTTCCGGATCTTTCCGCCTTGGCTTTAGACGATGCTCCATGGGGGTCTCGCTTCTCTACGTGATCGGCTCCCGGTCCGGGGCCGTCAACAGGATGGGGTCGGAGAACGAGGTGGAACAATCTCTCATACGCCCTCGCACCGTCACCGACGGAGCGGAACTGAGCCGACAGCGAACTCACCTCGTCCCTCGTCCCCACGGGAGCATCCTCTGCCATAGCGGAAGCTACTGTAATTTTCGGATTCTTCTCCTTTTGGATTCCCGATGTCAGGAGGCTACGTCATCCACGCCGTCGCGTTTCCAGCGGAACTCACTGCCGTCCATCCATATGCGGTGCATAATGACGCCGAGCCGGCGGGCGAGCGCAACCTTCGCGCGCGCCTTGCCGCGACGCTTCGCCACACCCATCGCCCAGGCTTTCAGCCACGACCACCGCGTCGTGCGCCCGAGCAAGGCGTTGGCGGCTTCGTAGAGCGCCGCGCGCATCATCGCGTCGCCGCACTTGGAGATTCTTCCCGTTCGGTCGACCTCTCCGGATTGCCATTTGCGAGGCACAAGCCCGAAGTGCGCGCCCACCGAGCGCGAGCGCGCAAAACGCGACGGCACGTCGACGCTCGCCCGGAAGGTCAGCGCCGTCACCGGACCCACGCCGGGGACCGTCATCAGGCGACGGCAGACCGGGTCGACGCGCACCGCCTCCAGCATCATCCTGTGCAGCCGGACGTATTCCGCCAGCAACGCAGAGCGAGCCCGCAGCATCGGCGCCACCAGGCGCGCCAACTCCGGGCGATCCGCGACCAGACCCCCTACCCGCGCCTCCAGCCCGCGGCGGGAGACCTTGCCCATCTTCAGTCCGAAGTTGCGCAACGTGCCCCGGATGTGGGCCTCGGCGTCGCACAACTGCTTCAGCATGAACCTGCGGTTGGCGAGGAGCATGCGTTTCTCCTGGCTCGACACCGTCTTCACGTGCACCGGGCGAATCAGGTTCGCGCGAACCAGCTGGGCGATCCCGCGCGCGTCGTCGCGGTCGCTCTTGTTCACCGTGGCCGAGAGCACCGCCTTCAACTGCCGCGTCTCGGCGCAAACCACCGGGAGCCCGGCCTCGGCCAGGCCGTCATGGAGCCACTGCGACAGCGGCCCCGCCTCGAGGCAGATGCGCTTCACGCCGAAGTCCAGCCCGGTGAAGAACGCCGCGAGGGCCGCGGGTTCGCTCGCGACCTTCGCCTCCCGGACGATCCCGCCGTCCACGTCCACCACGCACACACTCGTCCACTCCAACGACACGTCGAGTCCTGCAAAGTAGTTCATGGCTGCTCCTCCTGCGGGCGAGAGACACCGGAGCCATCCCGGCCTCGCCTCGATCATATGACAGAGGAACATCCGCTACACGCGGTAGTTCGAGGGCCAACCCGATTACCCCATCTCTCATCTACCGGGAACACCCGGTAAATCCTCCGGTCCGTGAACGATGAACCATGTTCACGGAAGTCGGCATGCGCCTGTAATCATTCCCATGCTCCAGATAGTGGCTCGGTCCACCCCCCGCTGCGGGAATTTCGGGCCGGAAAAGACGGCCCGAAATGACCCTTTCCGCAGCATGAGAGATTGTTTCCCGATGAGCTTCGCCTTCATCGTGAAACACCAAAGGCTCTTGTGTCCCGGTGGCGGTACTACCCTCTCTCTCTTAGCGTCCTCATTTTAGCACGAACGCCGAGCGAATAAAGGGTGGCCGCAGGCGGCCATCATTTGCCGGTGCCCCCCAAAAAACGTCGAGCGGCGAAAAACAGGAGCGCCGCTCTATGAACCGTGTTTTTCGGGAACCCCCCGGAAAATGACAAGCCCTTGATTCGCCCGCCTACGGGCATCGGTAACACCGCCCGATGCCCTTACGTGCTGAAAATGGGGCGCTAAGAAGCGCATCCGTTAACTCTCTACGAAGGAGAAAGGCATGGAAACCACCGTGGTGAACTTGAACGACTACGTTGCGCCTCAATTCGGAGGCGGATTGCTGGTCAGGATCGACCGCATGACGAAGTGGGGAAACCCCTTCCGCATCGGCAAGGACGGCGAGCGCGCCGAGGTGATCGAGAAATACCGGCGATGGCTCTGGGAAAGAATCC
The DNA here is from genome assembly GCA_965204535.1 of bacterium. Classification (GTDB taxonomy): domain Bacteria; phylum UBA8248; class UBA8248; order UBA8248; family UBA8248; genus Bin107. Next base: position 742,465 of record OZ241996.1, read on the forward strand.
GGCGCGAGGAGCAGGACCTCTACGAACTCGCCGACCTGCAAGGCTGCGAGCTCGGCTGCCACTGCCATCCCCTTCCGTGCCACGGCGACGTACTCGCACGCGCCGCCGAGTGGGCCGCCAGGTATCTCGACGAGATGCCGAAAGAAGTGGGGCGCAACGAGCGTGGCTACGCTCTTCCCGAATTCAACCATCCCCTCGCTTGAGGACAACGAAAGGAGTGAACGATGACTGCCACCGCGACACACGACCACAAGGAGAACATCATGCACGAGGTTGACAACATCGAAGCGCAGAACGAATCCTTCACCGCCATGGTATGCGGACAGGCCGCCCTCTTCGGCGCGACCCCCGGCCCTGACGAGTTCGACAACCGGCCCGTGTGGGGCGAGACCGAGGCCACCGCCGCCGTCCTCAAGGCATTCCACCTGCTCGCAGAAGCCGCGCCCGACGGAACGCAGCTTGCAGATGAGCGAAGAAACCTCCTGTGGGGCTTCGTCAACACCCTCGACGCCCAGACACAGCGCCTCGACCGCGCCGCCGACAAACTCATCCCCGGCATCCGTGAACTGCAGCGCGAGCAGGACGGCTCCGAGATCCGCTCCCGCGAACTCGAACTCGCCACCGACCGGGCCGAGAATCTCACCGCCCGCCGCGACGCCTTCGAAGGGCTGCGCGACACGGCCGCAGAGGCCTACCGCGTCGAGACCGGCGAGGTATGGCGGCCCCGGCGAGGATCGCACGTCTCGCAGACCGGCAAGCTCACGTCTGCGGTCATCGAGGCGCGTGATTTCCAGCGCGCGAAAAAGGATCGCGAGAACACGGCCCACCTCCCCCAGGGAACACTCGTCGCCGTCGCGGGCGGCAAGGAAGCGACCGACGCCGGCAAGATCATCGGCCAGCTCGACAAGCTAAAAGCCAAGTACGCCGACGTCGTCCTCGTCCACGGCGGTGGCCCGGGTGCTGAGAAGATAGCGGCGGGATGGGCCGAGCGGAACGGCGTCCACCAGATCGTCTGCAAGCCCGACTGGGACGCGCACGGTCGGGCCGCTCCCTTCAGGCGGAACGACGAGCTGCTCGGCCTCCTCCCCAAGGGCTTGATCGCGTTCCCCGGCTCGGGCATCACCGACAACCTCGTCGACAAGGCCAGAGCGCTCGGCATCCCCGTGCAACGCGTGGCCGCCTGATGCGAACACTCCTCGGGTCGCGTCGTCGCCGCCCGGAGACTGTGAAAGTATTCCCACGATTCTGGTGGGTGACGCTGGCGAGCGATGCCCGGGTTGTCTGTACATGCTATCTTTACCGGTGAGTGAGATAACCACATAAAGGGTCACCACCATGTCCGAGAGACGTTATCAGGAGGTGCAGTCCCGAAGCCAGATGATGCTGCTTCCGCCGTGTCTGGACGACTACGTGTCCGAGCACAATGCGGTGCGCGCGATCGATGCGTTCGTCGGCACGCTGGACCTGGAGGCGCTGGGGTTCGCGCATGCCGAAGCGAACTGCGGCGCCGGTCAGCCGGCTTTCGACCCGGCGCTGCTGCTGAAGCTGTATCTGTACGGCTACCAGCACCGGGTACGGAGTTCGCGCCGTCTCGAAGCGGAGACGCGGCGCAATCTGGAAGTGATCTGGCTGTGCCAGGGTGCGACGCCGAGCTACAAGACGATTGCGGATTTTCGCAAGAACAATGTGGCTGCGCTGCAGGAGGCCAACCGGGAGTTCGTGCTGCTGTGCCGCGAACTCTCGCTGCTGGGCGGCAGCCGGGTGGCGGTCGACGGGACTTTTTTGAAGGCCGATGCGAACCTGGACAGCTTCCAAACCAAGCGGTCCCTGGCAAGGGACCTGAGGCGTTTGGAGAAGAGGATTGCGGCGTATCACCGGCAGTTGGACGAGGCGGATGCGCGCGGGGAGGAGTGTGGGGACGGTTCGGAGGATCCGGACCTGCCGGTGAAGCTCAAGGCCTTGATCGAGAGGCAACAAAAGAAGAAGGCACTGCAAGAGCATTTGCAGGAAAGCGGAGAGCGTCAGGTATCGGGGGTCGATGCAGATGCTCGACTTCTGAGGAACGGCGATATAATGGTGGGCGGATACAACTGCCAGATCGCGGTGGACGACAAGCACAAGCTGATTGTCGCGGAGGATGTGGTGCAGGACGGCAATGACTCCGCTCAGTTGGAGCCGATGATGACGAAAGCCGGCGAAGCCATGGGCAGCGAACGCCTGGTCGGCCTGGCGGATTCGGGCTACTTCAACGGCGCACAGTTGAAGAGTTGCGAAGACAAGGGAATGGAGGTGTATGTTCCGATACCGAACCAGACGGCCCGCAAGGGCAAGGACGGACGATTCGGCAGCGATGAATTCCGTTACGATGCGCAGGATGACACGTATGTCTGTCCGGCCGGAGAGCGTCTGGTTCGAGGCGGCACGACCACCGTCAGGGGCAGGCTGTATTACTTTTATCGCGGGACGGCGGCGGTTTGCCGGGACTGTTCGTTGTCGGGCCGATGCCTGACAAAGTCGAGATCGACGCGCAGGATACAACGCTGGGAGCATGAGGACGTGGTGGACCGGCATCGCAAGAAGATGAACGCCCGTGTGCCATTGATGCGCGGGCGAAGCACACTCGTCGAACATCCATTCGGTACGATCAAGCGCTGGGCGGGGATGGATCATTTTGTGATGCGCGGACTCGGCAAATGCCGCGGCGAATTCAGCCTGATGACGCTGGGTTACAACTTCAAGCGGGTCATGCGTGTGCTGGGCGGAGCTGCATTTGTGGAGCATTGTCTGCAAAAACAGCGGTTGGGGACGAATGGCGTGTGAACTTGAAGCCGATTCTTCGAGGACTTGACCGCGACCCCGAGCTGACCGGCCGCCGAGACGTTTCTCTCCCGGCTCTGCGGTGTTGTTGCTCCCGAAGTTGAAGACAGTGTCCGGCCATCGGGCTGCAAGCGTAAGCGAGCCCTGTTCCGGAGACTGTGAAATCCAATACTCTCACAGTCTCCGCCGCCCGGCGGCGCGGCCCGTCGCTTCCCGTGTCGTTCGTCTGCTTGTGATGTAAAGCGCAAGCTGCAGCGCCTTGTGCGCCCGCTGCTTGTAAATCCAGGCGCAAGCTCCGGCACCCTCACTCCCTCTTGCCACTCGCTCTGTCCGCTCAAGCGCCGCGGCGGCTCCCGCTCGCCAGTCTCTCCGGCGCCGGTTCCCCCATCTCTCGTTCTCACGAATTCGGCAATCTGACGCCCTTCGGCGCTTCGGGTTTCACACCGGACGCATCGCTGATGCTGGTGTCGCGTGGGCTGCGAATGACTGCGATCTCCAACACCTGGCTTTTACGGTTCATCCCCCCGCGCACCCCCGTCGTGCCGAAACAAGTAATACCAATCTGGTATCACGCTATCTCTTTGAAATCCCTGCGCTTAAAAATGGCGTATGCTCATTGTAATACGATGTAATACGGGGGTTTTCTGCAAGATACCAGATTGGTAGTACCCGGAGGTGCGCTGCGCTATGATGGCTACCATTTTGGTAGTTCATGAAACGGCGTCGCGGGTATGATTTTTGGGAGCTCGGCGGATGCGTTTGGTGCAAGAAATGAGAATTTTTGCGGCCGTTTTGCGACTAGAACGGATGAAAATCTTGTTGATAGGAGCGGCGAAACGAATGGTTCAGACAATACAGAAGAACATCAGAGTCACGCCCGAACAGTGGAAACGAATTGAAAATGAGGCCGAAAAGCGCGAAATGTCGCCCAACCGGCTGGTAGTAGAGTTCGTGATGGAAGCCCTGGAGCGCCGCGAATGGCCCCACACAGAGGCGGAAATCCACCTGCTTCGCTCCGCCATGTTCACCACGCAGGCCATCATCCGCGACATGGAGAAGGCGGGACGAGACGAAGAAATCAAGCAAATCAGCCGGAATATCTCTGAAGTTGCGCCTGAATTGCTAGGCTAATCGGAGAAGGGCCCGTGTGATTGGGCAGATTTGGCAAGTGAAGATGCGTAGGTAAAACCTCCGATGTCGGCAAGGACAAACACCAGCTAGGAAACGTGGATCATCTGGAAAGAATTTTCCTCTATGAGAAATTCGCGCCGAATAGCCATCGAATCGGCGACATCAGCGAAAATATCGCTACAGATATGTTCAGACTGACACCTCATCCTGCTCACTATGCATTTACCAAGACCGGTGAATAGATTTGTATTAAGTTGATACGAAATGATCGAGTGATGCTTTTTTGATAAGAATCGAAACATTTACTCAACTAACACTTGGCCTAGAACTGTTCGATTGAAGTCCTTTTGGAAAGTTTTGGCATCAGGCGGAAATCGGGCAAAATGCTCAATAGTAGTCTGTCTATCTCGGGCTAAGGAGTATCTTGTTCAAGAATTCTTTGCCCTTTTAACAATGGAATATGCGAGATTCACGAGTTATACAATCAAGTAGTAGCTGGCAGAGGTTCCATGCTGAAATGTTCTGCTAATGGTTCAGGCATGTTAGTGTTCCGATGCATGCCGCTCGGCACGATATCTCCCTGCGACCGTGTGATACGGGGGGCAGTTTGCACTCAAGTAAAACGGATCGCGCACACGCAAACATCAACGAACGCGTAGGTAGCGAGGGTCGTCTCCGTAAATTATGCCTAGAATGTTGCGCGGGTCGGGGTGGTTTTGAAACCAATTGAATCCCGAAGGGCTCCCAATGCTCTCAACACAAGCCAAAAAGGATGAAGATAATGGGCCGTGAGTTCTGGTGGCAAGTAGCTGCAAACATAGTCGGTGGACTTATACTGATAGCTATGGGGTGGTTTGCAAGAGAAATAAAGTGGAGAGAAATCTATGTGAGATTAACGAGTAAAAAAGGGCGAGAAAGAGCTAAAGGAATATGGGAGACAACAAAAGGACTAGGCATCCTCATAGGAATCTTGATAGGACTGTCAATCATGTATAACAAAGTGGAACAACTCCAGAACGGCGTGATGGTTATATGCAAAAGCAACGAATGTGCAGAAGAAGAAATCCTGAGGGCGAAGATATGCAAAACAGATGCGATGGCGTATGGAACAGAGATCACAGCGAATAGCTCAAGGAAAAAATTACCACAACCAGGAAGGGCAGTAAAAAACAAGTTTGAAACATGCATATTGAAAGAAGGACTAAATACAAGAAGATGTAGTCTGGATGAGCAGGGCTGCATCTACTTTCCACTACAACGTGGAGGGTACGGAGGAGGTCTGTTCTAGTCATATTAGAGCAACGGTTTCTCAAGATAGAGTGGAGTTACTGTCAAATTTGCTGGATGGCTGTCGTGAATCCATCGGCCTTCCTGTCCATCTTTCCTTCAACCACCGCATCTATGAACTTCACATCGGCGAGCATGTCAGCCAGTAGATGGAGGCCGGGCAATCGGTCCTCCGCTAAGCACTCAACGACCCTGGGATACTTCGCCTCCCAGGTGGCGAGAAATTGATTGTGAGCACCTAAATGTCCTTGATCGGCATCTTAGGCTAGTCGAGCAGATTGAGCCGTTCTTCCTGTCGGAGTTGTCCGAAGACTATTCGGGAGGAGACAAACTGGCACTTCAGGCGCTGGAATGCTTCGACCTCACTTGTATGCAGAATTAGTGGGACGCGGAGCTGCATCTGATAGTCGCTGTATCAAGTGGCTTGTTCACCGAAGTGCCAAAAAACAGCAGAACTTGACCTTTTCTCCTGACCCACAGGGGCACATTTCATAGGGTTTTAAGTTATTGGCTTTGCATAGATCATCCAGCAGAAATCGGCTTCGCTTTCGCCAGCTAGCCACTCGTTCTTCCCCGTTACGAAGGTCGCCCCATACGGCAGGTCGAAGACGCGGGCCAGAGGCTCGCGTCATAAACAGCCCTGAGAGTTGATCCCGAGCTTGTTCAAGAACGGACATCGAGAGCGCTTGACGCAGTCCGGCATTCACCGCCGTAATTACCTGCCCCCCTCGTTTGTCGCAAGGCGCTCTGCTACCTCGCGACGAAAACTCTTCCCACTGGCCGATTCCCTAAAGTGCAATACTCCACGTAGCAGTTCTGGCTGCTCCTCGATCAAAGCACCCAGATCCGAATTAAACCGACCGGTCAAGACGTAGCTTGCCGCGTCGTCGGCCCACTCCGTCCCGGCAGAAGCGGAGAAAGCTACGCTCGCCAGCTTTTCACACCCCAAGAGTAGCCGCGTAGCGCTGGCGTTGGTTTGTTGACATATAACTCCCTTGCCTACTACTCCAGCCAAGCGCAATACGGGAAAGACCAACCATCGTGGGACGGCGCCTCGCGGTGTTCCCCCGCTAATGCCCAAGAGTCGACGAATGGAGGGATGCATCATGGCACTGCGAGTTCTGTCCGACACTTGATCTGTCTTTAGCGCATGCGTCAGATCGACTGAAGACGACTCAAGCATGTCCATCTGTCTTTCCGCTATTTCTTCTTTGCCCGGTATGGGCGTCAGATGCCGACGAATTCTCTCGGCGACCGTCATCTCCTCGAACGACTCTGTGGAACTAGCCCTAGAGCCCAACCTGATTTCCTTTATATGGCCTACCAGAGCGCCCGGTTCCGGAAAGACCACGACGGGTTCTGGCGGTGGGATGACCAGCCGTATCGCCCCGGCTTCGACGAACTCCCAAAACCAAGCTGAACCCAGCAGGTTGTGCAACTTTCCCAAGTGGCCGATCGACAGGCAAATCACATCGAAACAGACCAAACCGACGACGATATCGTGCAATGCCGAGTAGTCGTGAAGAACCACTTCGCCATCTACATAGCCTTCACCGATGATAAGTTCCCGCGTTCCCGAACTGTTCTCCGCGGTCACCGTTTGCGACGTGGTGAACTTACCCGGAGGTAGTAACTCTCCAATGAAGCAGATGCTCTCACCGTTGCGTTCCTCAATCCCGGTATCCCCCGGAGTTGATGTGGTCGGACCTGGCTGAGGCCTGATGTCCGCAACGGCTTCAAGTGTCAACAATGCGCTTCGATGGTCCGGCGGGTCGGCGACATAACTGATACGTCTCACACCTAGAGGAATTTCGGACGATCCTTCCGGAGTGACGATGAAATGCGGACCCGTTCCAAATAGCGGATGGGTTGTCGAACTGTGTTGAAGGGCGGAAATCACGTGTTGGTCTTGGAAACCATAGCCTAGAAACAGAACCGTTGAATTGGAGAGGACCGAGTGAAGAGAATTCAGGAACGGGATGTCAATTTGAATATCGTCGTAGTCCTGTTTGGAGAACACCATGGTCTCGACCGCGCTGATCGAACCATGCAGCTTGCATATGAACGCCCTGCCTTCGGCTAGGAGTTGCCGCATACGTTCGGCGTCGGACCGTTGAACGGTCTCCCGTCCGATTAGGTGATGCTCGAGGGATTCGTCAACGTTGGTGGTCACGATGCCCGTCGGCTTGACCTGCTCCAATGCATGCAGCATTCGTCTATAAACAGGGGTTGGTTGCCGATACGAAAAAGCGTCAAGGAGACAAGAGAAATAGAGCTCTGAATCGCATGTCCGCATCTCCTGAAAAAGCTTTGGGTATGCTTCCGCCGCCAATAGAGCCGAGGTAGTGTTCTTGGAGTAGGTGCTCACCTCTCTTGTAAACCGCCTGTGCATCTGTTCGGCGAGCTCGCGCCACAATGGGTAGCCCATCCACGCACTAGTGCCAGCACCCAGCCAGACAACTAGAGGACCGCCGCGACTCCGAATCGCCGAATCGAGGGCGTTTAGGGCATTGAACGTCTCTTGATCTTCGCAGAACATGGTTAATTCCTTGGACTATCTGTAGGCGCTTGCGATCATCGGGTTTTGCTCACACGATCTCCCCTCAATAATTTTATCACTAGATATGAGAGTTCTGGAACCATGGATGAAGGGCGAAGCGGAGCGAAACCCGGAGGCCATGGTTCCTATGTTTCAGGTCCTAATAAGTTATGCTGCCTGATCCTGTTGTAGATATGCTGTTTTCGCTCCACGAAGAGCCATAGCCCAAAGCCGTACATTGCGTCCACGCAGTCAGGATACCCGCCGGGGAGAATAGCGGGCCCGCCAGCGGGCCAGGACCGAGCCTGAGCGCTTCCTGGGGTCCCTAGTCTCGACTACGGCGAGAAATTCAGTGGTTCCCACGTTCGGACTGTACCAGCAACGAAGTGCATTGGCAGCGGAGGTGTATTTCGGTTCGATTGCAAGATGGAAACTGGATATCAGCAATAAGGGGGCCGTGCATAGCTTCTATAAATTTCGGGAGACGTAAACCGTGCAAATTCGAAAAATACTAGGTCAAAAGCGCTTCAACAATACCCTTAGCTACAGCCATAGCACAAGAATCCTCTTGAAATTGAGAAAAAGAAGCTGGGGATCTATTCATTCTTGAGCGATATATTTTAGGTCAAGTCCTGTAGATGCTGGATAATTTCTTAGGGCGCATATCGGCCGAGGGCTGCCTGATGTCGTTTTCCGCCTCGTAGTTCTGGTCCAGTTCCCTTCTGAGGGCGTCCATCTGGCGGCGCTCGAAGCCGGTGACCCTGAGCGCCCGCCATCGCTCCGAAGCCCGGATCATGGCGGCGAACATGAGCTTGAGCACCGGCTTTTCCCCGAAGGCGTTGGGAATGATCTTCATCCGCCTCCGCTCCTCGACGAACAGGCGCTCGAGCAGGTTCGTGGTGCGCACGGCGCGGCGGTGGTTGACGGGCGCCCGCAGATGCGCGATGCAGGCTTCGAAGTCGTCGCGGAAGCACGCCACGGCGCCGGGCAGTTCGGACTCGTAGTCCCTGACTATCCCTTCGGCCAGTTCCCGGGCGATGGCGCGCGAGGTTCCTCATCCGGTGCGCCAGGCAGCGTTGCCGCTCCGAGCGCGGGAAGCAGGTCTCGATCGCCTTGACGATGCCGGGCGCTCCGTCGCTGACCACCAGCAAAGGGTCGCCCAGGCCGCGGGCGCGCATGTCGTGGAAGAACGCGCTCACCGTCTCGGCGTCTTCTTTCGAACCCGCCATCAGGTGCAGGAGAACCTTCGCGCCGTTCGCCGTGAATCCCCAGGCCGCCAGAACCGGCTCGCGCCTGCTCCCCGGGCGGATACGTTCCGCAATCCCGTCGATGAACAGATAGACGACCTCGTGCTCGCCCAGGTCCCTTGACGCGAACTCCTGGTAGTCTTCCCAGAGGCGTTCGCCGAGTTCGGAGACCGCCGTGCGCGAGAGCAGAAGACGACCGCTCTCGTCGGTGAAGACGTCTTCGATGTCGCGCACCGACAGGCCGCGCGCCAGAAGCTCCACCGCCAGCCCCTCGAGCGCCTCGGTGCGCCCCTTGAGGCCCTCGCGTATCTCGGAGCGGAACCCTTCCTCGCGCCCGGCAATCTGAGGCGCCGCGTACTCGATGAACCCTTCGGCCGTCTTCAGACGACCCGGGCGGTGACCGTTGCGGTAGCCCTGGCCGGGCTTCGCGCCGTGTTCGTAGTACTCCCGGCCCAAAGCGTCGTGGCTCTCCGCCTCCAGCGCCTCTTCCACGATGAGCCGCGTGGCGAGCTTCACCAGATCGGCTCGCGCATCGGGACTCGACAGACGGCCTTCGATCAAGTCGGACAGGGATTGGCGGGTATGTATCGATGCCTGTATTCTCTTCTTCATGGGGTTGCCTCCTCGGTGGGACGCCGGCGCTCACCGGCACGGGTTCATGGTTCCTCCGCCGAGGATGCACCCCTCCAAAGTTTCCAGCAAGTTTAGGACTTAACCCTCTTTCTCCCCTTCTTCAAGATGAATCGTTTGCATCGCTTTTATTCGGCTCTTGCTATTCATCCCTTGCTTTCAGCCCTAACTTTTGCTGCCGCTTTAACTCTTGCTATCGCTTGGGATGTTAATAGCTTGTGCTAAACGGAATTGGGAGTCCCGTCTTTAACCACACCTGTAAAGCTTTCAAGCAACGTTAGTAGCGTTGCAAAGGTAGAAATCCCCGCCTCTTGCCAGAGACTATAGTAATATGAAGAATTCTTCGGAGCTACTAAGAGGTACTTCTAATCAGTTTATATTACTCCAGTGTCGGTTAAATCAATACGCGGCCTACAGAGTTGGCTACAAAGATTTTCTTCTTTATTGCTGGAGATAGTATAGGTCTTTACATAAAATTCTGTAAGTTTTTTGAAGAGTTTTATCAAGAAGGATTCAAAACATGAAACTAGGAACAAATGCAATTCAGTTGTTTTTACAATTTTTTGGTTGGTTTATTTCCACCGATCTTATTTGGAATTTTTCAGGGTTTAAAACCAAGCTTAAACTTGCCATACCTCTACTTGAACCTTTCTTTCCAGCCATATCTGTTGCGTTGATTTTTACACTTATTGCAATACATTATGGCAAAATTCTCTCGTTGTTTTTTGCTTCAGTAAGATTCCATTCATATTATGAAAAACTACTCGAATGGAGCGATCATGTTAACGGAAGAAAACCAAGGGCAGAATCATCTTATTCTTTGTCATACGATGCCTCAAAACAAATAATAGACGTATGTCAAAGATTCAATATCCCTTACCCGACACCCATAGAAAAAGTGGATTTTAAAGCAATGTCTTTTTATGGTGATGAAAAAGCGGATGAGGAAAGATTAGAGATATGGGGTATCTTTGCTGACGATATTGCACGTTGCGCCAGCAACAAGAATTTGCATAAAGCACAAGAAATTTTAATGAATGAAGATGAGAGAGCAAAAGCAGCTTTGACTAGAAAAAAGCGACTTAATCACCTTACTATATGTATCGTTTTGTTAACCATTTTGTTAGTCATTCTGATCAGTATGATCATTAAAAAATGGGATGTTTGGGTATATTTGTTTAATCTAACATTTAAGGCGGCAAGGTAATTTCCTGAGTTACTGTCAAATGTTGTGTATGGCCGTCCTGAATCCAGCGACCTTCCTGCCCGTTTCTATTTCGTTCACTCCATCGACGAACCTCACGTCGGCGATTACGTCGGCCAGATGACGGAAGCCGCGTAGCCGGCGCCATCGCTTCTCGGCGCTCATGGCGAGCTGATGCACGAGGCACAGCGCCGTCTTCTCACTCAAGCAGTTCCTGGTCTTCGCCGTTCGCAAGCGAATGGTGGCGAAGGTCGACTCGATGGGGTTCGTCGTCCGTAGATGCCCCCAGTGCGCCGCCGGGAAGTCGTAGAAGGCGAGCAACTCCTCCCGGTCTCTCGCCAAGCATTCGGCCGCCTTGGGATACTTCGCCTCCCAGGTGGCACAGAAGCGTTCGAACGCCTTGTGCGCATTCATCCGGGTGTCGGCCCGCCAAATCTCGTGCAGCATCGACTTCGCTTCGCCCTGAACGCATTTGGGCAGCTTGTTGAGCACGTTCGCCGTCTTGTGAACCCAGCAGCGCTGCGCCCGCGTCTCGGGATACACCTCGGCCAGAGCCGACCAGAACCCTAATCCCCCGTTGCCCACGGCGAGCTTCGCCGCCTTTACGCCCCGGTCCCGCAGGCTCAACAGAACCGCTTTCCAACTCTCCTTCGATTCCCGGAACCCCGCCTCCAAGGCCAGGAAGTGCTTGCGGCCACGCACGTCGCACCCCACCACCACCAAAAGACAGCGCCGCTCCTCGCCACGCACGTTCACGTAGATGCCGTCCGCCCACAGATACGCGAACTCCTCGCCATGCCATTCCCGCTCACGCCACTCGGCGTACTCACGCTCCCAGCCGCTCTTGAGCCGCGCGATCGTCGCCGGAGACAAACCCCCCACCGATTCGCCAAACAGCGCCGTGAGCGCCTCGCCGAAGTCGTTCGTCGATATCCCCTTCAGGTACAGCCACGGAATTACCGCCTCCACACGCCTCGCCTTCTTCAAATACGGCGGCAGCAACTCCGAGCGGAAACACCGCCCCGCCCCGGACCTGTCCCGCGTCCGCGGAACACGAACCCGCACCGGCCCGATTCCCGTCAAAATCTCCCGTGACACCAAATAGCTGTTGCGGTAGCCCTGGCCGGGCTTCGCTCCATGCTCGTAGTACTCCCCGCCCAGCGCGTCGTGGCTCTCCGCCTCGAGCGCTTCCTCCACGATGAGTCGCGTGGCCAGCTCCACCAGGTCGCCCCCGCATCCGATGTCGACAGACGACCTTCGATCAGGGCGGACAGGGTCTGACGTGTATGCTCCGATGCCTGTATTCTCTTCTGCATAGGAGTGCCTCCTCGGTTGGATGCCGACGCTTACCGGCACGGTTTTGTGATGCCTCTGCCGAGGATGCACCCCTCCAATGTTTCCAGCAAGTTTAGGATTTTACCGGCAACGCCGTTGGAATTCACCAAACGCCTCTATACGGGCGTCAAAACAGGATTTGAGCAAGAATACCCCGCCTTCTTCAATTCAGCACATACACGAGAACTGAACGTATGTTCTTGACACTTATCCCTTTAGCTTGGTAGCAATGCCTCTTGATGAAATTTCCAAGCGGGAGGGTTTTAATGCGTTATCTATTTATTGTTTTATGTCTGATTCTTCTTCCCACCCCTGCATTTCCAAATGAGCAATTGGATATAGAAGCAGTCGAGAAACATTTGCAGCTTGAAAAAGAAGCTCTTCAAATTTACAAGCGAGCAAAAAAACGCGCAGAAAATGCGGTTAAAAAATCTTCACTAGGACGCGAAATTTCACGGCTTCTTGAGGTGCCGAATGATGAAACAAAAAAAATCACGAAAGGCAAACCTGAGCTGAATTTTGACAAATTACGCAAATCACTACGTAATATTATGAAAGTTCATGGGGTCGAAAAAAAATTTGCTAAATTTGTTCGTATAATGACATATAAATTCTTTGGCGATGAAATCAGGGAACTAGGTGAAAAAAAACGAAACGCATTATTGCGTATTTATGAACAACTACGGCTCTCAGATATCGAGCAGGAACTGTCATATCTTGAGGCTGAAATGGAGTTTTTAAAAGCTCGGTGATATGACACATAGGAGATGCGCTACTCCCGGGCAAGCCATGAACCCGGTACCGTACTCGACCAAGGCGGATGCGTTCAGGGTCAAGTCCTACTTGACCTTACGTAGCCGCCGCAAAGCTCGGAGGACTGTCGAGGTCAGTAGCAAGACTGTCCGCAACCCGCTCGGCCGCGGCCTTCACCGAGTCCCGCGCAAGGTGTGCGTAGCGGGCAGTGGTCTGGACTTTGCGACGGCCGAGGAGCTTGCCGATCATCGGCAGGCTTTCGCCGACGGAGAGCGCCCGCGAGGCGTAGCTGTGCCGCAGATCGTAAATGCGCACGTCTTCCAGTCCCGCCTTTTTGTGGACCACCCCCACGTCGCGTTCAGGTTGCTCAGACGGGCGCCGGGCGCGCATCGTGGAGTTGAAAACCATGTTTCGCCAAGTCGATGCCGATCATGGGGACCTGTTCCATCTCGTTCCTCCCGCAGGGCGGCGAACTATGTCAACTCGCCCAGTTTGATGGCACCGGGAAGTCGCGTCCACCCCATCGGATACCGCCAGGGCCTCCCTGGGATACGCACGAGTTATAATGAATCCGCTTTCTGCTTGATTACGGGTTGTGAAAGGCGCATTCCATCAAAAATGGACATATTATTTAATATCAACAAGATAAATGGATTTTTCCGTTGCCGGAAACAGCTTGAAAAATCTAATTTATCGGCTCCCTATAATATCTAACAAACCAACAAGCACACCGTCCATGCCTCAAGAATAGGAACGACTGCGGGGGTGCGGGAGACTAGAAAACCGTTACAGCCCTAGAAAGGAAGAGCAGGTCATTGCAGGCCTCAAGTACTCCTGTGTCGTTTGGCGGTAGGTTGTCGATGATGCTCGATACCTCGCAGTTAATTGTGCCGGAATCATGCATGAGGTGCTCCAATATGGCATAGTTCTGTAAGGCTACCTGTAAGCCTTTGGATGCCTACGGACTATATTTGCTGCACAGTGAATTTTCATATTGCAGTGAATATATGCTATAAATGCGATATTTACTGTACAGAAAAAAGGCAGATTGCTGATGCTTGCCGAAAAGGTTGTGGAAAAACAGTTGCTTGATCAGTTCCTGGAAGCCCTGCAGGGGCTGCCCGGGGTGCAAGCGGAGTTGGGTTCACTTATACAGCCAAGTGGTCCGGATCGAGAGTATGACGCCCGGGTTGCTCTTAGGGCGGGCGGGAAGGCTGCCACTCTGATGATAGTAGTGAAGAAGACCCTCTATCCTCGTGATGTGCGACAGATGCTTTGGCAGTTCCAGGCTTTTGCACGTAGATGGCCGCAATCGGCGGAAGCACGGCAAACGTTGTTCTTCTTAGTGGCCCAATCAATTTCACCTGGAGCCAAAGACCTGCTGAGGGACGAGCGGGTTGGCTACTATGACAGCGGGGGCAGCCTGTTTCTCCCTGCTCACAACATCTACGTTTACGTGGACAAGCCGCTCTCGAAGACCTTGTCGAAATCCATTCGCTCCTTGTTTTCGGGTCGACGTGCGCAGGTGCTGCACGCGCTCCTGATGCGGCATGGCGAGTGGTTCGGAGTCAAGGAGGTCGCGGCGCAGGCGCGGGTCTCGCCCGCGACCGCCTCGCAGGTGCTGACTGAACTTGAGAAATACGATTGGGTAGTGTCGCGAGGGCAGGGACCGACCAAGGAACGCGATCTTCGAGAGCCTGGCGCCTTGCTGAATGAATGGGCCAGGCAACTGGCGGTGATGCCGCCACTTGCAATGCGGCGTTACTTTGTGCCCTCGGTGCGTGCGGAGGGGCTGGTTCAGAAGTTCGCCGAGGTCTGTGCCGCCCGAAAGGCTGAATACGCGCTCACTCACGAGGCGGCAGGGCAACGGTACGCCCCCTTTCTATCGACTTTCTCCCAAGTGCGTAGCCGGATGATGGCTGGCGCCACCGCAGATGGAGTCCTGGGCGCACTCGATGCCCACATCGTAGACCAGGGTGCAAACCTCATGATCATCGAAGTTAAGACGTCCGGCGATTTTTTGTTTCGAGAGCTGGTGGATGGAACTTGGCTGGCGAGTCCTATACAAGTCTACCTCGACCTGATTCGCGGTGAGGGCCGCGCCAAAGAAATGGCGAAGCACCTTCGCCAGGAAAGGCTCGGATTCTAGTGGCGAAGCCTACGACACTGCACGGCTACACCAATCAGCACACAGTCGATTGCGAGCGCGTTCTCGTTACCCTGCTGCGCGGATTAGGCCCCTGGAAAGAGTCGGTAATTCTGGTTGGCGGCTTGACGCCGAGATATCTGGTGGCGGCCAGACCACCGGCAGTGCCGGCGCATGCAGGGACGCTCGACTTGGATGTCGTCATCGACCTGCAAATTCTGGCCGAAACCGAGGCGTATAACACGCTCGAGGACAACCTGCGAAGAATGGCGTTCGAGCCATTCAAGAACGACAGGGGCCAGAGGTCCTCATGGCGGTGGCAGACCCGCACCGAACATGGCGCGCTGATTGAGTTGGAGCTGCTCGCCGACGCGCCTGAGATCGCCGGTGGCAGGGTTCAGCCGCTGCCTACGGAAGGGACCATCTCCGCGCTCAACATTCCGCACTCGTCCATTGTCTTCGATCTCCACCGGGTCACGGAGATTCAGGCAAAGCTCCTTAACAGCGAAGCCATCGCCGTCGAAAAAGTCAAGCACGCAAATCTGGTGAGTTTCACTTGCCTGAAGGCGTTCGCCTTCGATCAGCGCTTCGAGCGCAAGGACGCGCATGACCTGGTCTATTGCATCGAGCACGCGCCCGAGGGTATCGACAACGTTGCGGAGATGTTCCGCAACACTTTGGAAGGCAGCCACGGCGCAGTGATCCGGGACTCTCTGGCAATTCTTCGCAATCGCTTCGCACAAGACGACGAAGTCGAGGGCTATCGCAAGGACGGTCCCGTGGAGGTGGCCCGCTTCGAACTGGGTGAGGGTGACGAAGCCGACCTGCGCGAAGCTCGCATGCTGCGCCAACGCGAAGTCAGCAATGTGATCGAGCAGCTCCTGGAACGTATCGGTTAGGAGGCGGTATGACGCTTAAGGCTGTTTTCACGATACCATCACGGCCCGCCCGAACGTTTACACCGACATAACCCCGCAGGTCTACGCTGGAGTTTGAATTCCTCCGTTTCCGTTTTGATTACTTCCTCCAGAAAGCAAATCCCGAACGAAGTTTCCAAAAACAAATACCCGCAACAGTTTCAACAAACTACAAGGATTCCCCGCTCGTCGTAATTCCCCCACTGCCTGAAACCACGCGAGGCGCGGGCGGGACTGCCCGGGATGTTAAAGCCGGGCGCTTTCAGTGCGATGAAGGCGATCCTAGTTGTCCTGCTGCAATAGCAGCGGAAATCAAACAGGTAAGTTGACGGGCAATTACCGACACGGCTACCGCCAAGATGGCAAATACGGCAGTAACAGAAATTGAGCTATCGCAAACTGTCCCAGTCCCACCCGCTTTTGCGAATGCAGAAAGAACAAGGTGATTGGAGTGAAGTTTTCGGGACTCAGGAGAAAGTAATGGCACAATTTATTACGTCAATACGGATAAAAAACTTCCGCTCTGTTGTCGAGCAGACTTTTTCTCTTAGCGACAAAACTCTTTCGATATTCGTAGGTCGTAATGATGTTAGAAAAACGAGCTAAGCGCTTAACTTGGAGAGGTAGAGTCACAAGAGACTTTCGCCCTTGATCCGAATAAAAATACAAAGTGCAATTTACCAAAAATCAAAACTCATATTCAGTCACCTGCCGTACGATTCTTTTCAACTCTGCGTAAGCTATCAATGAAGATTTCATTTTTCGTATTGCTTTCCAGTAGCCCCTTCAACGTAGCCCAATATTCGGTTGATACCGAGCAAGCAATCTTCGAACAAATTTCAAATGCCATCGTCTCTTCCAATTTCTGCCATTTCTCACTCATAATTATCTGAGTTCTGGAAGAATTCAGATCCAAGTCCATGCTTCCACAAACATCTACCACTATCAACATTGGGAATGGCCAATTCAGTTTTACCTGATTTTTTTGCATTCTCCACGATTCTGGAAATAGCGTTGTAGGGACTTCAATTCCGTGCAACGAAAGCCAAGATTTCGATTTCCAATGACTACTATATAAATTCGACTGCTCTATTATTCCTCCTTCATCTATAGTGATTGATGTCGTAGACTCCTTTATTTCATTACTGACCATCCGCAAACTCTTGTCTAAAGAATAATCTTCACCTTCAATCACAATAGACTTGGACGTCATTTCAATACTAGTGGTCGGCGAGCCATGAGACTCTAATATCGCTACAATGACGGAGCCAACAAATCCTTTTTCTTGATTATCAAAATCTATGTTAAATACTCTAATATTATCATGCTCATCCCATGTATGTTCTCTTAGTTGTTCAGCCTTTATTTCCTTAAACGATTTTTCATCTCTTATTTTTTCTTGAGATTCTGTTTCTATTACTATCTTGAATGGCGGGTTTGGCAATACGTTTTCAACGGACTTAATGAACTCGTCTTCGCTCAAATTATCCCACGGATTTACGTTTTTTCTGAGGAATAGTTTGGTTGATGTTCCGGGTATTGTTCGTTGCCCCGGCTTTATCCAAAATATGCTTTCTTGGCCTTCAATAGTAATATTTATCGCGTCACTCGAATCGTGAGGTCCATAAACTCTTCGGGTATCTACTACCAATGTATCAGCCACCATAAAGCAAGACAAAATCCCTATGCCAAATCGAGATATTGGCATAAACTTCGCCTTTGCTATTGACTTTAGTTCATAAAAATCAGGAGACATATAAAATGACGATCCGACTTTTGAATAGTATGCGTCGATAATATGCTGATCCATTCCAGTCCCATTATCAATTATCTCAAGTACGTCTCCATCGGTTTCAGTTGAATATTTTATGTGTATCTCTGGTTCGTATAAATTGCCCCAACTCTTTTCCATAGCGCTTCGCAGCAAACAAGCGTCGATCGAATTCTGCAATAACTCTCTAAGAGGAACTTCTGGGTCACCATATAATTTCGTGCCCATTAATAAATCTATAACTTGATTTTTACTCAAGTTGAACTGTGCTTTTTTATAGAGATAAAGCGGCTGACCATTAATACCTTTCTTTGTTTCAATTTTTGATCTATCCACCTTAAAGGGAATACTAGTTGTATGTTCTTTTCCTTGGTTTCTATCGAAATCGTTTATTGATGAAATAATATTATTGCAGGCGCTTAACTCCCGATCGATAATGTCGCAAAAATCGTGAATTGATGCTTCTATAGCAGGATGTATGCACTTGGCATGAAATTGAATAGATTCCTCACTGATAGACCATGCTTCAATAGCTCTGTGTTTATTCCATTCGTTGATCGATATCGGATTCCTTACAAACAGATGCGAGAATAAGACTTCCGGTGTTCTCTTTGCGTCGAAATCAAGAATATCTGCAAGCCTCAATATCACGGCGATTAGTTGCAAATTAGCATATATACCGTCCCCACAAAGATAGTTTCTGTCGAGTTCCAAAAGTGAGAGAGCGTCATTACTGTGACTGAAACAAATTTCTGCAAAATCGACAGTTAAATCGACGTCTCTATACCTTATTTTTTCATTCCAATGTTTTTCAATAATGTCCCTTGCTCGTTCGGCATGTGTAGCTCTAATGTAATCGGAAACAATGTAATTTTTCAGCAAATCCGCTTCGCTATTTTTCCCCTGCGCGATGTACGATTCAATCTGCGAGTTAAGCTCCGGCTTTGACAAATAGAATCTTTGAAATTTACTGAACTCATCGTTTTCTTCATCTGATAGCGATGGAGATATGTCCCAAACCTTTCTCCATGAAGTTACATCCTTTTCTTTAGCCGCCATTCCAATATCATGAAAAAATGCACTAAGTATCAACAACATCAATTCCGGGACTGAGAGTTCTTTAATTTTGCCCGGAGAAAGTAGCTTCTCCATTAACTTTAAAACACGGAATAGATGGTCGCCATCATGGAGAGTAAATTCTCCCATGTGCATTAGAATCGTCTTGGTTTTCTGGTATGCAAAAGACGTTGCTTCATCAACGAGAGATAAGACCTGATTGCCAGGAGAATTGCCCTCACATTTTTCCCTTAATGCGCAGTAAATAGCACTCTTGTGTAATCGCTCTTGTGTTTCCGCTTTCCAGTCATCGCCACTCATGATGCCCCATTTCCTCCTTAATGTATCTAATTGTAACTGCACATCGTTTTTGTTCGCCGAGCAAACACCGATATGCAACCATGCGTAGGGGTGGAGCCTTTCCTTTTGGTATATCAGAGTAGCACAGGCGGCGGCTGAGGGTGATACTTTTCGGACAGGACGTAGCTTGACCAGAGAACGGTGCCACCCCCGGTCAAAGAATCCCTTGTGGATCCGGTGCGCGGGTATGCAATCTGTGCACGGACGCATGATGCCCCTTAGGCGGCCTGCGTCGGCGCGACCTAGTTATTGGGATGAGGTGATGAGCCGCCACCTTCCTGGCCCCAAATACGGCCCAACGCTATGTAGGTGGCGGCTTCACTATGCAGGGCGACGACTCCGACATGTTGGCGGAGTGGGTTAAGGCTGACTGGCCGCTGCAGGAGGCAGATGTGGTGACATTGTTCACCGCTGACTTCCACTGTTTATGGCACCGATAACTGACTGGTGATGTCGACGGAGTGGCAGGCCATCCATATCATTCCGTACAACTTCTTTATCCATAACCCCGCGCTGAAGATCCGGTCGAAGTAAGGAGACGGGCGAGGGGCGCCGCTCCGGAGAGGTGGGTCGGGCGAGAATCGAACTCGCGCAAACAAATTTGCAGATTCGGGTGACTGTCCGCTTGGCTATCGACCACGGTGCTTTTCGCATTTTGAACAGCATCCTGTTCAGCCTTAGGTCTAGATACGGAGTCTGGGATATGGGGTGGCTCGTGGAGTTCATTGAGGAGCGGGACGCGGTTGATGAGGTACCTTATGGCATTGTTCCTACTCAACCTGACCAATCGTAGCGAAGGCGACGCAAAAAAGTTCGAGCGGTCACGAGAGCAACGTGCAGGCGGAAAGTGCTGTGCTCTTCGTCAGATAGCCCAGGATGTGGCCCCTCTTTGTGAAGCATCTTAAAAAGGCCGTTGATGTAGTTTTTTCCGTCACTCGTCCATTCATTTCGTGCGGATGATAGAAAATCGAGCTTTTCTAATAGAGCTCGACGGGACTCGGAAGTCTGGCGTTTTTGTGCTTCTTCCGGGCTAATCGAATGTGCGATTCCATCGAACAGGCTCTCAATAAATGTCCGAATCTGGCTGTTGGCCGCTGCCCAATCGCCACGAGTATGGGCCTTGACCGCTTGATCCAGATGTCCCAACGAAATGGTAAAATTCTTTTCTTTGAGAAGTTTTCGTATTTCATCGTCCGCTTCGGGTAATTCCAACTCGGAATCAGCCGGTAGCGCGGACAATAATATCGGACGATCTTCGTCTTGATCGAAAGAAATCACGTAACCGTCACGAGCAAGACCGCGCTTAAAGTCTGTCCTTAAATTTTTATGATAATGAGCAAGCGGTGGTCTCATAAATGTGAGTGCCTCTCGGACAACTGCTTCACCAAGTGTCATGGAACCGTCAAATGTTTCGATGCTAAAGTTCGGGTTGTTTACAAGAATTCTAGCTAAAAGAGCACATTTCTTTTTGACGCTGACCTTGGTGCTTTCGGTGATGTGATTCTCAAGGTTCAATCGTATAATCATTTGATCAAAATCGGCTTGGGTATGCCCTTCCAAGAGCTCGGTAGCCGCAACTAAAGTTGGTCTCGTAAATTTCATTTCATACCCCATAAAATATTTCTATAGTATCAGTCTTTCTTTCTCCAATCCCTGTTTTCTCCTTCAATTCCCTCATTCTGTTAAGTTGGGGCGTATTTACAAAATGACGAGCATCATTCATGCCTCAATGTTGCGATATATAATCTTTTTCACTGATCACATATCCAGCTACAATCTCAATTCCAAGTCTGCAGTCTTTACGCGTTCATACACCACAGATCCACGGTCCTTCTGCCTTGAAGCAGGCACGTCCAGTTCCTTCTTGTCGCCAGTCTCTACCCTCCGTCCAGCAGGTCGGCCGCGATGCTCGCGGCTATCCGCTCCGCGGCCTCGCGCACCGTATCGCGCGCGAGATGCGCGTAGCGCGCCGTGGTCTGTATGTGGGAGTGGCCGAGCAGCTTCGCGATGACGGAAAGTCCTTCTCCCAGCGCCAGCGCTCTCGAGGCGTAGGAGTGACGCAGGTCGTGGATCCGCACGTCGGAGAGCCCCGCCTGCGCCCGGACCTTTCGCCAGACGTGATCGAGCCCGCTCAGGCGCGCGCCCGGCTTCCTGCCGGGGAAGACCCAGGGATTTCCGGGAAGACGCGGGAGGGCGGCCAGGAGTCCGGCCGCAGCCGGCGGTAGCGAGACCACGCGCGCGCCCGTCTTCGAGTCCGCCAGCCTCAGTTCCGATTCCCCGAGCGCCACGTCCTCCCAGCGCAGCCCGAGGACCTCCGACTTCCGGCACCCGGTCAGCATCAGGAGCCTGATGGCGGCCACGGCGCAGGCGGACGCGCCGCCCTCCGCCTCCAGCGCGTCGAGTGCCAATCCCAGGCGTTCGAACTCCGCCTCCGTGAGGAACCGCTCCCGCCTGCGAAGGGGGTATTTCACGATGGCGCGGCACGGGTTCGTTCCTTCGGGCAAAAGCCCCCAGTCGCCTGCCGCCTCGAACATCGAGGAGAGTACCCGCAGCGCCGCGTTCGCCGCCGCCGGCGTCTCGTGGAGTCCCCGGTGGAGCGCCGCCGCCTGCGCCCCCTCAAGCGATGCGAGCGGTATCTTCCCCAGAGCGGGCAATACGTGGGCCCGCAGCGCCGCCCGGACCGCGGCGGCCGTGCGCGGCTTGCACCTCACCTCGACGTGTTCCGCCATGTAGCGCCCGGCGAGTTCGGCCACGGTGGGGCCGCCGGCGGATCTCACGGGCGCGGCCTCCCCGCCCGCCTTGATCCGCGCGATGAGGAGCGCCGCGCGTCTTCTCGCCTCCTCGGAATGGATCACGCCGTGGCGCCCTACCGTCACCCGCCTGGGTCCCTCGGGCCCCCGCGCCTGCGCGATATACACCTTGCTCCCCGTGGAGTAGACACGTACGCCGAAGCCGGTGAGCTCCTTGTCCCAGAACACCGTGTCCTTGTGGACCTCGAGTTTCCCCACCATCCGGTTCGAAACCGTTTTCATTGCGGGCTTCGTCATCGCTCCATCCTCCCGTTCGTGACGTGGACGCCGATGCTCTCCCCCACGCGGGTGGCCGCCGCCCGCTCGGCATCCCGCATCAGGTGCGCGTAGCGCGCCGTCGTCGCCACCTCGCCGTGTCCGAGCAGCGCCCCGATCACCGGGAGGTTCTCGCCCAGCGCGAGCGCCCGGCTCGCATACGAATGACGCAAGTCATGGAGGCGCACGTCTCCGAGCCCCGCACGCGCCCGGAGGGGCTTCCAGTAGTGATAGAGGTTCGTGAGCCTGCCCCCGCCCCGCTGGGCGCGGAACACCCAGGGACCGTCCCCCCGCGGGGGAAGCGCGTCGAGCAACGGCCCCGTCAGCGGAACCATCCGTGGTCCCGTCTTCGTGTCTCTCAATCTCAGTTCCCCCGCCGCGCGGTCCACGTCGTCCCACCTGAGGCTCAGCACCTCGTCCCGCCGGCATCCCGTCAGGAGGAGAATCCTGATCGCCGCCACCGCAGGCGGCCACGACGTATCGTCTTCCCGCAACACACGGCCCAGCCGGCGGTATTCCGCAGGCGTCAGGAACCGCTCCCGCTTGCGCGTCCTGTAGCGGCGAAGCCTCCGGCACGGGTTCCGGCCGGGCGGTATCAGTTCCCACGCCTCGGCAAGCGTGAACATCCGCTTGAGCACGTCCACCGCGGCGTTCGCCGTCCCCGGCGTCGCGCGCAGGGCGTGCTGGAGCGCCGCGGCCTCCGCCTTGCCCACGTCACCGAGGTTCATCGAACCCAGCGCCGGCAGGATATGGTTGTCGAGCACGGAGCGGTACTTGGGCGCCGTGGACGGCTTGCAGCGACTCGCGACGTACTCGCGCATGAAGCGTCCGGCCAGGTCCGCCACCGTGGGCGCGGGTTCCGCCTCTCCGGAGAGGGGCTCCTCGCCCCGCCTGATCCGGTCGATGACGGGCGCTGCGCGTTTCCTGGCCTCATCGCACGAGAGCGCCCCGTGGCGACCGAGCGTCACGCGCACAGGCCCGCGCGGTCCTCTCGACTGCACCACGTAGACCTTCCGGCCCGTTGCGTGCACCCGCACCCCGAAACCCGCCAGGTCCCGGTCCCAGAATACGGCGTCCTTCTCCTTGACCGCGAGCGCGTCGACCGCGCGCTTGGTGAGCTTGAACTCGCTTCTTCTCGGCATGGTTCCTCCCGGAAATATGTAATCAAAACGCATACAAGCGGCGTCAAACGAGAGCGTATTCAAGCATAAATATGACGAAAACACAAGAGGGGAAATTCGAAAGGTGTGTTATTTAATCAAGTATTATCAGTTATTTGCATCATCCAGGCGTAGCCAGTCGAACGATTGACATACCGGTCGATTTAAATTATATGTTTGCTCGTCATTCCGGCGAATGCCGGAATCCAGAACCGATGAGAGAACCCGGGGCTCAGGGAATCCCGCCGCCCATATCGGATCGCCAAATGATGGACTTTCTTCCACTCATGCCCGCCTGGATTCCGGCATACGCCGGAATGGCGGCGTTTTGCTTCGGCGTTGACCGGCCAGGAGGACGCGCGTCCCCAAAACGTGCGATATTCCCATTTCCCATCCCACCTCCGAGGAGAAGCCGACATGACGAAAACCGAAAGGGCGCCGGGGCCTGGGTCGCTCGAGGCGCGGCTGCGTGATATCGAGGACAGGCTCGAAATCTACAACTTGATCGCCTCGCACCCGCCGAGCGCGGACACGGGCGCAGATTATTACACCCGCGCCGTCTTCACCGAGGACGGCGTCTTCGACCGGGGGGAGAGTCTCGACTACACGGTCGGAAACGAGGCCATCGCCGCCATCACCCGAAGGCCTGAGCATCGAGAGGCCATCCACGGTGGCCTCGCCCACTTCGCCGGGCTGCCGTACGTCGAACTCGACGGCGATTCGGCCCGGGTCACCTCCTATTTGCAACTCATCCATCCGGACCACCAGGGCGCAGAGCGCGAACTGCCCAACCACGGCGTCTCGACCGGCTACCGCATCCACCGCGTCCTCGCCAACCGCTGGGAGCTCGTGCGCACGCCGGAGGGCTGGAAGATCAAGAGCCGCAAGCTGCGCCCGCTCGACGGCACACCCCCCGCACGAGACATCCTCGCCGACGTCCTGGCGCGCCACCGCCCCGCCGATTGAGGGGCGAAGCCTGCAAGCGCGCTGCTTCAGGTGAGGTCAAGGAGGAAAAAGAGAAGGAGAGGCGAAGCCCCCGCCCCCTCAGCCGTCCTGCGAGTCGGGCGCCGCGGACGTGCGGCGGATGAGTTCTCTGAGCGCCTCGTTCTGACCTTCGATCGCCGCCATGTTTTCCCGATGTTGGCGTTCCATCGCCGTCATGGCTTCTTGGTGTCGGCTGTCCAGCGCCTTCATGGTTTCCCTGTGCTGCGCCATGTTTTCCCGGTGCTGGGCGTCGCGCTGAACCGCGGCCCGGCGCATGATGTAGAACCCGACTCCGATGAGGCTGCATTGCGCGGCCCCGACGAGGGCAGCGACCCATACGGAAGCTCGTTGCACGGCGAGCGATGCTTGTTGAAAGGCTAGAGTGGCCTGCTGCAGTGCGAGCGTGTCTTTTTGCAGCGCAAGGGCGGCTTGCTGCACGGTGAGGCTTGCGGCTTCGTATTCCGTCATTCGGTTCTCTCCTGTCTGTCCTCGTGGAGCAGCCAGTTCCGCCAGTTTCGCCCAGAGAGTGGGATAAGTCAAAGCGACGGCGCTTTCGGCTCCTCGTCGCCTTGTGCCTCTGAATCCACCACGAGGCGCACGCCTCCTCACAATTCCGCGCGCCCGGTTTTTGGTGTATACAAAGGCTTTGCGTTCCCGATATGAAAGATTCAGCAAGGAGAACACCGTGGGGCAGACGATGGCGGAGAAAATCCTCTCCGCGCACTCAGATAGCGAGGCCAGGGCGGGCGACCTGGTGATCGCCGAACTCGACTACGTCATGGCGGGCGACGCCAAGGGGCCCAAGGCGGTCGACATCTTCAGGGACGCAGGCTTCGAGTTCCGGATGGACCCCAAGAAGACCGATTTCGTCATCGATCATTTCGTGCCGGCGCAGGACGTGCTCTGGGCGAACCACCACAAGAAGCTGAGAATCTTCGGTGAGGAGCACGGCGTCGAGGTATTCGAGCCGGGCGCGGGTGTGTGTCACACCGTCGTGACGGAGGAGGGCCGGGTGGGCCCCGGCGCGCTCGCCGTGGGGGGCGACAGCCACGTATGCACCTACGGTGCGCTGGGCGCGATGGGCGTGGCGGTCGAGAGCGTGGAAATCGCCTCCGCCTACGCCACCGGCAAGCTCTGGTTCAAGACGCCCGAAAGCGTTCGCGTCGAGTTCACCGGCGCGCTCGCGCACGGGGTTTTCTCGAAGGACATGGAACTCGTCCTCGCGCGCGAGATGGGCGAGAACGGCGCGAACTACATGGCGGTGGAATACGGAGGCCCTGCACTTGCGGACCTCTCGATGGACGCGCGCTTCACGGTCGCGAACATGTCGGTCGACATGGGGGCGAAGACGGGGATCATGGAGGTGGACGATAAGGCGCTCGACTGGGCGCGGGCGCACGGGGCGCGGTTCAACACGCCCGTCTCGCCGGACCCGGACGCCGAATACGCCCGGAAAATCCATCTCGACGTCTCCTCGCTCACGCCCGTCGTGGCCGCTCCGCCCGCTACGGGGAACGCGCACCCGATAGAAGACTACGCGGGCCTGCCCGTCCAGCAGGCGTTCGTGGGCACGTGCACGAACGGACGGCTCGAGGACATCGAAATCGCGGCGAGAATCGTGCGCGGCAAGAAGATCGCGCCGGGCGTTCGCTTCTACGTCGCGCCCACGAGCAAGAGAATTTACGAGGCCGCCGCCGCGAGCGGGGCCATCGGGGCCTTGGCCGAAGCGGGTGCCGCCGTGCTCACCGCCGCGTGCGGGCCGTGCGCCTCGATGACGGGAAACGGCTGCCTCGCCGACGGGGAACGCGCCATTTCGTCCGCCAACCGCAATTTTCCGGGGAGACTCGGCAGCAAGGAGGCCGAGATATATCTGGGTTCCCCGGCCACGGTGGCGGCGAGCGCGCTGACGGGCCGCATCACCGACCCCAGGGAATTTCTGTAGGCATGATGAGGGGGATGAAATCGTGGCGATGAAGGGCAAAGTCCACCGCTTCGGGGACGACATCAGCACCGACGTACATCTGTCGGTCAAATACCGCCCGCCGGGCACGACGCTCGAAGAACTCAAGCGCGACGCCTTCAGGGAACTGGACCCCGGTTTCTCGAAGAACGTGCAGCCCGGCGACGTGGTGGCGGCGGGGGAGAACTTCGGGCTCGTCAGCAGCCGTCAGGATGCCGCCGTGGTGCTCAGGGAACTCGGCGTGAGCTGCGTGCTCGCCAGGAGTTTCGGGCACATGTTCTACCGGAACGCGATCAACTCAGGGCTCCCCGTCATCGCGTGCGATACCGACGCGATAAGAGCGGGCGATGAGATAGGGGTCGACCCGGTGAAGGGCGAGGCCCGCGTAGGCGATGAGACGATCACCTTCGCTCCGTTTCCCGACGGCCTCTGGGCGATGATCGAGGCGGGCGGCCTCATTCCGTATTTACAGGAGAAGGGCGATTTTTAGGACGCAGTGAGCCCCCGGCCTGGGCGTATGTTTTTTTGCATATTATTTTTGTAATTTATTCGTTTTATGCTATGCTTCTTTACGACCTCCACGAGAAATGAGGACCCACCCGGGACGGGACGAGTTGATGGCGTCTCGTATGTTGATTTATTCTCAGGCGTGGGAGAGTGGGAAATGACGGAATTCCAGCAGGCGACCTTGCTCGTGGGATGGGTTCAGGCCGGCGTGGCCCTGTTCGTGGGCATGGTGCAATCGGGCTTGTTCTTTTACGGCATCAACCGGATGAGCGACGCCTCCGAGAGGCGCGCCCGGCAGACGGACAGGCAGATAGACGCCATGATGAAGCAGATCGAGGTCATGGCGGACGCCTTTGCCAAGCAGCACGAAGAGTCCATGAATCGCACGGACGCGCTGACGAGGCTGCAGGAAGAATCCATGAAGCGGACGGAGATCATGGCGGAAAGCATGGCCAGGCAGCACGAAGAATCCATGAGACGAACGGATATTCTGGCGGATACCATCAGCAAGCAGCTTGAAGAGTCCACGAAACGAACGGAAGTGTTGCTCAAGCAAAGCGAAATCACGATGAAGCAAAGCGAGACGGCGATGCTGGCCTTGCGCCGTCTGCTTGAGAGAACCGCCGACTGACGCCAGGCAACAGGCCTTCTACCCGATAATCAAGAAAAGGTCTCCCCCAGAACGCCCTCCAGCACCTCCATCGGCAGGTCGAAATCGCGGTATCCCTGCCGGAGCGTTTCGACGTAGTGCGCCGCCGGGCGCGCCGTTCTTATGGGATGTCGCATGATGTAGAGCATGGCCCGGATGGGGCCTTCCGCCGTGACGATCTCCACATCCTTCCGGTCGTAGAGCGCCGGGTAGTCCTCGAAGTGATCCAGCGCGGGCAGGTCGTCGGCGTGGAGGCGAAACAGCGCGCCCGGCACCTGTGCGCCCGCTTCGGGCGTCACGGTCGCCCAGCCGGGCTGGTTCCCTTGCGCCGTGGTGGGCAGGGCGATGGTGAGGCGGTAGCCTTCCAGGCGCGCGGGACATACGGGCTCGCTCCTGGGGCAGAGGGATTTCATTTGCGCGACGTGCAGGTTCGCCCCGTAGGCGAAGTAGTCGGACTCAGGCGTAGCCGAGGTTGTCGTCCTCCTCATCGCCCTCCCAGTCGAGGTCGATGACCGGCGGATCGTCGCCGTCGTTCGGGAAGGCGAGCAGGAGCCTGGCCTTCTCCTCTCCAATCTGGGCTGCGCTGTGGATGGCTTCTTCCCGGATGGTGATCACCTCGCCCTGCTGAACGAGGACGAGCTCTTCTTCCACGTTGAACTGCATCTGTCCCTCGATGACGATCACGGCTTCTTCTTCATCGTGCGTGTGGTAGGGCACGAAGGCTCCCGCGGGCTGCTCGACTTCGAATACACGGTAGTCGCGCTCGGCCAGAGCGGAGATGATCTCCTCCTGCTCGGGTTCGCATTGGTACGCTGTGGCGACGTCTTCTAAGCGGTAGGCCGGCTTCTTCATTTGGAGACCTCCTTCTTGCCTAAGTGCCCAGGAGTTTCCGGACCGCCTGGGAAATCCGGGCGCCCGCAGCGCGCCCGGCCAGTTCTCGTGACAAAATTCCCATTACCTTGCCCATGTCTTTCATCGAGGAGGCCCCGGTTTCCTCGATGACCGCCCGGGCGGCGGCTTCGATTTCCGCATCTTCCATCTGCGCGGGGAGATAGCCTTCGATGATCCGGATCTCATCGCGTTCCTTCTGGGCCATATCCTCGCGGCCGGCGGCTGCGTACTGCTCGGCGGCTTCCTCTCGTTTCTTTACCATACTTTGGAGCAGTTTGAGAATATCTTTTTGTGATGTTTCTTCAACGCCTTCCTTGTCCTTGTTCAAAATCTCGGCGCGCACCATCCTGATGGTGGAGAGCCTGAGCGTCTCCTTGGCGCGCATGGCGGCCTTCATGTCTTCGGTGAGGGCATCCCGGATACTGGACAACGTGTATTCTCCTATCCCTGCGTCGTCTTGCGGGGCCTTGTCTTCTCGCGGTGGAGACACCACAAAACGGCGGCCCCGCCCCCCGCTGCGTCCGCCGCCAGGTCTCCCCACGTCGCGTTCCGGTGGGGGAGAAACAGCTGGTGCAACTCGTCGCCCAGGCCGTTCAGGACGGTGAGGAGCAAGACGAAAGCGGCGGTCTTCCCCTCGGCCCAGCGGGGGAGCGTTTCCCGCCAGGGCCGCCAGAGCAGCCAGGCGAGGAGTCCAAACTCGCAGAGGTGCACGATTTTGTCCACCCCGAACGGCATGGGCGAGGAGGGATTCCGCCCGCCCGTCGCCGTCCAGACGTGAATCCCCGCCATATAGGCGAGTGCGAACGCCCAGCGCAGGGTGGTTTTTCCGCTCACCGCCTCGTTCCCTTATCCGGGCAGGGGGACGATCGCCTCGACCTCGACCAGAAAACCGGGTTCGGCCAGACTGGAGATCACCAGAAACGTGCTCACCGGCGGATTATCGGGAAAGAACTCGGCCCGCACCTTGCCGACGGCGGCCCTGTAGTCGAGACTCGTCACGAACACCTGGATCTTGGCCGTATCCGCCATGCGCCCGCCCGCCGCCTCGACCACCCTCTGGATGTTCCGGTAGCACTGGCGCGCCTGTCCCTCCGGGTCGCCCGGGCAGACGAGGTTGCCGTCCTCATCGAGCGGCGTCTGGCCCGCCACGTAGAGTGTGCGCCCGCCCTCGGCGATGACCCCGTGCGAGAAATGCCCGGCCGGTGCGGCCAGCGAATCGGGCGTTACCGTTTCGCGCTTCACCTTCTTTCCTCCTCGAACGCTCGCGCGCCTCAAAAGGCGAGTTTCGCCTCGCTCAGATTTCCCACCACGGCGAGGGTGGATTGGTCGAGCCGGATGTGTTTTCTCGCCGCCGCGAGGATTTGTTCTTTCGTGACGGCGCGGATTTTTTTCAGGTATTCATCCGCATATCCCGGCGAGAAGCCCAGAAGCTCCACCGCGAGGATGTAGTTTGCGATGCGGCCCGACGAGCCGAAGCGTGTGGCGAAGTTCCCGGTGATGAAATCCTTGGCGTCTTGAAGTTCCTCCTCGCTCACCCCTTTTTCCTGGATGCGCTCCACCTCCCCGATCGCTTCCCGGATGGCCTCGTTCGCCGTCTTGTTCTTCGTCTGGAGCATGAGCCGCCAGTGGCCGGCAAAGCGGCCTGCGGCGAAATAGCTGTAGACACTATAGACGAGGCCCTTGTCCTCTCTCAGGTTGTCCATGATCCTGCTGGAAAACCCGCCGCCGCCCAGGATGTAGTTCATCACGCGCGCGGCGTAGAAATCCGGATGCGTGCGCTTGAGCGAGCGGTTGCCAAGAATCACCGTGGCCTGGGAGAGGGGGCGGTCGATCTTGACCACCTGCATCTTTTTCGGAATCGCAGGGGGCGTCGATTCGGGAATTTCACCTCCCTCCGTCCGCCAGCCCTGGAAGCGGGCCAGAACGAGTTCTCGGGCGCGCTTGAGCGATACGTCGCCCACGAAGACGAAGATCGTTCCCTTCATGCCGTACCATTTTTTGTGGAAGCGGACGAGGTCTTCTCTGCCGAGTTTCTTGATCGACGCCTCCGCCCCCTCGACCAGGCGGCCGTAGGGTGTTTCGCCGAAAAGACTCTTCCGGAGCGCCTTGTTCGCGAGATGGCCGGGACGCTCGCGCTGTCTGCGCAGGCCGCCCACGATGCGCCTTTTCGTCTTCCCGATCTCCTCCGCCGGGAAGACGGGGTTTCTGAGTACGTCGCTCAGCAGGGAGAGGCCCTCTTCCATATCCCGCGTGAGCACGCGCATGGAGGCTTCTGCGCGCGCGCGGCCTGCCTCCATGCCCACGCCGCCGCCCAAGGCATCGTTCAACTTCTCGACCTCCGAAGCGCTTCTCGTTTTCGTTCCCCGGGTGAGCAGGGCGGCGGTCAGGTTCGCGAGTCCCGCCTGTTCGGGCGCCTCGTGGCGCGCGCCCGCTGGAATCGAGATGGCGATGCGCACCATGGGCAGTTGCCTGCTTTGCTTGACGAGCAATACGCCGCCGCCCGGCAGTTCTTCGCGCTCGTAGGTGATGACGTCCGCCCATGCCAGGGCGGGCAGAAGAAATGCAGCGGCCAGTGTCCAGAGAATGCGGTGGGGCCTCATGCTAGCGTCCTCCCCGGCTTTTGGCGGTGTTCGCGCGGCGGCTTTTCTTTGTCGGTATGAGTTCGGCGGTGGTCTTGTTCTTGTGGCGCAGGTATTTCCTGGCGACGCGGACCACGTCGGCGGGCGTCACCTTCCTGAGGGTGGGCAGGTAGCCTTCGAGCAGCCGCCAGTCGCCCGCGATGGCCGCCGAGCCGAGGAGCCTCGCCCGGTAGTAGTGCGAGTCCATGGCGAAAACCGTGTTCGCCTCGATGTTCCTGAGCGCGCGGCGGAACTCTTCGTCCGTAACGCCTTTTTCGATGAGTTTTTCCACCTCCTCGAGCAGGGCTTTCTCCGCATCGGCAGCCTTTTTACCGGGCGCCACCCGCGCGTAGAGATAGAAGATCATCGGGTCCACCGAGATGTAGGTGTAATCGGAACCCGCGCCGAGCGCGAGAGTGTCCTTGCGCACGAGCCTCTGGTGGAGCCGCGAGGTTTCTCCACCACCCAGGATGGCTTCGAGCATCACGAGGGCGGGCGCGTCCTCGCTCTTCCAGTTGGGGGCGTGATAGCCGATAGCAACATAGGGGAGCTGGGCGTCCGCGCGAACGTACACCCTGCGCTCCGACTTCTGGGGGAACTCGGCGAGCGCGGGCCTTTTCCGGAAGGTGGGGGATTTGGGGATTTTACCGAAGTGTTTTTCGAGCAGCGCGATGGCTTCATCGACCTTGAAATCGCCCACCAGGACGGCTGTGGCGTTCTCAGGGCTGTAGTAGCGCCTGTAGAACGCTTCCATGTCCTTGATGGTGATGGCGTCTATATCTTCGGGCCAGCCGATGATCGGGTTCTTGTAGGGGTGGTTCGTGTAGGCGACGGCCTGGAATTGTTCCCAGAACTTGCCCACCGGCCTGTCATATCGGGTGCGTCTTTCCTCGTGCACCACGTTCTTTTCCGCGTCGAAGGCCGCCTTTTCGAGCACCATGTTCACCATCCGGTCGGCCTCGAGTTCGATAATCAGTTCGAGCCTGTCCGAGGCGATGCGCTCGTAGTACGCGGTGTAGTCGAAGCCCGTGAATGCGTTGTGGGAGCCGCCGTTTTTCTTGATGGTCTCGCTGAATTTCCTGGGGCCGTATTTCTTGGTGCCGCGAAACATCATGTGCTCGAGATAGTGAGCGATGCCCGTGAGGCCGGGCTGCTCGTCGCGGCTGCCGACGGCGTACCAGATCTTCATGACCACCATGGGCGCGCTGTGGTCGGGCAGCAGCAGGGCGCGCATCCCGTTCTTCATCCTGTGCTCGGTCACCTTCCAGGGAACGCGCAGGGGAGCCCCGGTTTTGGCTCGTGCTCCGGGGGGCGGCGCGGCCAATAGAAGGAGGAGGCAGGCGACGGCCATGAGTGCGCGCAGTCTGTATGTTTTCCGCATGAATCCATCCTCGTGGCGGCGGCTTGTTATGAACGATCCGGGGGTGAGACCCGGCGATAAGGCGACGACCCACTCTAGTCCTTGATGCCCGCTTTTTCCAGCACCTCGGGGTTCAGAAGGCCGGCAGGGCGTCTACCGGCGATGACGTCGAGTGCGGCATCGACGGCGAACTCGAGCGACTGCTCGCACGCATCCTCGCCCAGGCCCGCGATGTGCGGGGTAAGGACGACGTTGTCGAGCGAGAAGATGCGGTGGCGGTGGTCCGCAGGCTCGTTCGGGAAAACGTCGAGTGCAGCGCCTTGGATGATCCCGTGCTCCAAGGCCGTGGCCGCGGCGTCGAGATCCACTACCGGGCCGCGCGAGGTGTTGATGAGATAGGCGCCCGGCTTCATCGAGGAGAGGAATCTCTCGTCCACCATGCCGCGCGTCGAATCGTTCAGGGGCACGTGGCAGGTGATGAAATCGGCCCGGCGCGTCACCTCCTCGCGGGGTTCAAAGAAAACGCCCACCTCGGCGGCGAATCGCTCGTCGCGCACGATGTCATGGGCGATGACCTCCATGCCGAAGGCTACGGCGCGCCTCGCCACGCGCTTGCCGATGTTGCCGAGCCCGATGATCCCCAGCGTCTTGCCCCGGAGCGGCGATATGGGGACTCTTAAGTCCGCCCACTCGCCCGCGCGCATTTTTTTGTCGGAAAGAGCGATATTCCGCGCGATGCACAGCATGAGGCCTATCGCGTGCTCGGCCACGGAATCGGAATTCTGTCCCGGCGCGTTCGTGACGACCACCCCGTGGCGCGTGGCGGCGTCGAGATCGACGGAGTTGAAGCCCACCCCCGTTCTGGCGATGTGCTTCAAGTGCGTCGCCGCCGCCAGGGTGCGCTCGTTGTAGGGGTCGTTGCTCGGGAAGGTGACGACCACGTCGGGAAGGGCGGCGATGAGTTCATCTTCGGTCTTGTCCACCCCGTTCGATTCGATTCTGACTTCGAGACCCGCCTCGGTTTCGAGCCGTTTGAAGTGGCGCATCGGGTCTTCAAGCCCGCTCAGCCAACTGGTGGTGACCCAGGCGATTCCTTTCGACATGCTCATCCTCTCGTCGGCGGTTCGGTTCGAATATCCGGGGGTTTTGCTAGAAAACCTCGTCTTCGGGGTTGTGCACCTCGCCCATGCGCTTGAGCGTTGGAAGCGGCAGCCCCTCGTAAAGCTTGCCCAGCTCCACGTTCGTCTCGGCGAGCGCCATCTGGTAGAGGCTGTTGCCGCGGGCGTCGCATTCCACGAGAAAGGGGCCGAAGTTCTTCACCTCGAACACCCACATCGCCTGGGCGATGCCGAGTTCGTCGAGCCAGTAGACGTCCTTGACGCCGGTGATGCCGCGACCGTACTGCGCGCCGATGCCGTAGCCCACCGTGTTCAGGAACACCGCGCCCAGCCGCTTGAAGTGTTTCTCATAAAATTCCTGCGCCATGCCACCCTTGCCGATGACGCAGCGCACCCCGTGCCCGTCCAACAGGAGGGGCAGGTGTTTCTCGAATCGAAAGCTCGCCGTGGCCGTCACGGCGGCCACCTCCCACTCGCCCGATTCGTTTTTCCCCACGGCGGGCGAGCAGTGGAACGTCACGTTCGTGAGCGAGGCGATGTCCACCGGCGGGGGCGCTTTTTCGTCGAAGAGCTTCTTATAGAGGCCGATCCTGCCGGTGAAGACGAGGCCGTCGAAATAGACGACGTCGCCGAGTTCGAGTTTCGCCAGGTCCTCCGGCGTGGTCGGCGTGGTCAGGTGGTGTTCCTTCATCTCCAGGTCTGCGGTGCCGCTCATATCCAAAAGTCTCCCAAGCCGCTCAGGCGACGCCGTCGCGGCGGTAGTAGTCGGTGAACCAGAGGGGGTTTTCGCGGTATTCCACCTGACCGTCGGGGTGGATGCGCGCGGTGGCGCGCCGGAGCGCGAAGCACTGGTGGTGGATCGAGATGGGCATCCCGCCCGTGTGGGTGTAGGCCACCTCGATGTGGGTGTCCATCACCGCGCCCTCGCCCTTGAAGCCCATGGGGCCGAGGCTGGTTCTTTTGCCTAAGTCGTTCAAGTCTTCTTCCAGTTTCGCGATCTGGGGGTCCGGGTTCCTGTCCCCCACCACGCGGAGGCACGCCGCCTCCTTGGCGAGGCGCACGCAGGTGTCCTTCGTGCCGCCGATGCCGATGCCCACGATGGCGGGCTGGCACGAGAGGCCGCGCTTGAAGAACTCGCTGATCACGTCGAGAAAGAAGCGCTTGATGCCGTCGATGCCGTCGGTGGGGAAGAGCATCCGGTAATCCCCGCCGAAGAGGCCCCCCTTGTGGAAGCTCGTGAGCTCTATCCAGTCGACGTCCGGCTCCCAGGAATAATCCACCGTGGGGGCGTGGATACCGACGTTGTTGTTGTAGTCGTGCCGGGTGATGGGGTGCACGCGGTTGGGGCGCAGGGGCACGCGCTCGGTGGCGTCCGCCGTTCCCTGGCGGACCGATCGCTCCAGCGCCACGAAGCCGCCCTCTATGGCCGCGTCGTTCCCGATCTTCGCGTAGAAGCGCGGAAGCCCCGTGTCGGCGCACATGGGGCGCTGCTCGTCCACGGCGACCTTGTAGTTGTTGACGATTTCCAGCAAGACGAACTTCGAGAGCTTCTGTGTCTCGCGCTCGGCCATGTCGGCGATGGAATCGCCCACGTCCTTGGGGATTCCGATGGCGGCGCGGCGGTTGAGCTCGAAGGCCACTTCCCGGATGAGTTCGCTGCTGATGGCGTGCGTTTCGACGGTCGGCATATCGTTATCCTCCCCGCTCTCACCCGCCGGGCGCGCGGCCCCGGAAGATGGATGCGGCGAATTGTCTGACGCCGCCGGTTACGGCGCGGCGCTTGAGTCCCTTGATGGCGCCCGTGGGGCTGATGCCCTTGGGGCAGCTCTCCGTGCAGTTGTATTGCGAGTGGCACCGCCAGGCGCCGTCCTCGGTACAAACCTCCAGAAGCCTCTCCAGTCCCAAGGCGTCGCGGCTGTCGTTCACGAGCGTGTAGGCGCGGTTGAGCGCCGCGGGCCCCAGGTAGTCACTATCATGCCCTACAATAGAGCAAGAAGCATAGCAGATTCCGCACGTGATGCACTCGATGTGCGGCTCGATGCGTTTTCGCTCGCGCGAACCCGGCGCGATGAGCGCAGGAGCCTTCTCCGCCGCGCTCGTGGGTTCGAGCCAGCCGCGCGCGCGTTTCATCTTTTCGAAGAAAGGCGACATGTCGACCGCCAGATCGCGGAGCACCGGGAAATTGGTGAGCGGCTCGAGCGTGATTTCATCGCCAAGTCCTTCGAGTCTTGTTCTGCAGGCCCATGCGGGGCGTCCGTTGACTTTCAAGGCGCAGGTGCCGCACATGCCCACCCGGCAGGAGTAGCGGAATGAAAGCGCGGGTTCCTGCGCGCTCTGGACGGCGACCAGGGCGTCGAGCACCGTCATGCGCGGGCCGGTCTCGATTTGGAATGTATCGAAGCGCTCATCGGGGTCGCCCGCAGCGCCGCCCCGGCGGATCTTCACGCGCATCATGGGGCGTTTTTCCGCCTTTTCTTTCTGTTCTTCTTTTTCCGGGACAGGCTCTTCCTGCGTTTCTTGTTCCTGCGCTCCTTCGGTGATTTGCGCGTCTTCGCTCACTCGAACTTCTTCGTTCACGCCATGAACCTCCAGTATTCGGTGTGCATGTAGGCCAGCCAGAAGAACGCGGCTATTCCCAAGACGCACAGCACCCAGAAGAGTTTCCGCTGGTGGCGATCGGGAAAGCCGAAATCGGTCAGAATCACTTTTATCCCGTGCATGGCGTGCCAGACGACGAGGAGCAGCATCGTGATCCGCACCGAATCGATGTAGGGGTTCATCACGTGGATCGGGAACAGGACGATGAGCGCGAGTGCGGATAGCCTTTGCAGCACCCAGGACCACATGCCCGGATACATCGAGCGCCATGCGCTGATCTTCCAGACGGGTGGTTTGTTGGTCACGGGGTCTTTCGCTATCGTCATCGTTAATCTTCGCTCCGCTCAAATGTCAGTCGATGAAATTGGGGTCGGGCTCCAACTGCGCGGCCGGCTCCGCCTGCGGGTGCAGGCGGGGAAACGCGACGGGTTTCCGTTCGATGACCGCCGCATCGCCCTCTCGCTTGATGTAGACGTTGTAGAGGTCCTCATCCTGAGTCTCGGGGCAATCGTCGCGGTAGTGGCTGCCCCGGCTCTCGTCGCGCTCAAGCGCTGAAAAGGCGATGAGTTCCGCGACCAGTACCTGGTTTCTCACGTCGAGCGCGTGCTGCCAGGCGAGGTTGTAGGCGGGTCCGCCTCCCGCACGGGCTTCGGCCGCGCGTCTCTTCAGATCGTGAAGGATACGAACCCCGCTCTGGATGTCTGCGCCGTTTCGTCTCAGGCCCACCTTGTTCCACATGGTTTCTTTCAGTTCCGCCCGGATGGGGTAGGGGGATTCACCTTCGCCCAGCGCATCCAGCGTTTTCTCCTCAGCAACAGCGAGCGCCTCCGCGTCATAGGGGAGGAGAGGGGATTCCGCCGCCTCTTCGGCCATGGCTTCGCCCGCAATCTCGCCGAACACCGTGGCGTTCGCCACCCCGTTTCCGCCCAGGCGGTTCGCGCCGTGCGTGCCGCCCGCGTCTTCGCCGGCGGCGTAAAGCCCCGGTAAATTCGTCCGGCAGGCGGTGTCTATCTTCACGCCGCCCATCATGTAATGCGCGGTGGGGGTGACCTCCACGGGGCCGCCGACTAAGTCGTAGCCCAGATCGGCGCAGCGCTCGACCATGCCCTTGAAGTTCTTGCGCACGAAGGATTTTCCCAGATGGCTCACGTCGATGAACACGCCGCCGCGCTCCGTACCTCGTCCTTCGATGATCTCGGTGTAGCCCGCGCGCGATACCACGTCGCGCGTGGCGCGCTCCATGCGCTCGGGGTCGTAGCGCTCCATGTAACGCTCGCCCGCCGCGTTCTTGAGGTGCCCGCCCGCGCCGCGCAGGCCTTCTTCGAGCAGCGTGCCGGTTATCTGGAGGCCGTCTCCCGTCAGGATGCCCGTGGGGTGGAACTGCACCATCTCCATGTCGCAGAACGATGCGCCCGCCTCCCAGGCGACCGCCATGCCGTCGGTGGCGAGTTCCTGCGCACAGGCGGAGATTTTATAGAGCGTGGGGCCGCCGCCCGTGGCGAGGAGCGTGCACTTCGCGTTCACGGCGATGAATTCGCCGTTCTGGATGTCGAGCAGTAGCGCGCCCGCCACCCGCTCCGGCTCCCTTCTTGCGGGCAGGAGGGCCACGGCCCTGGTTTCTTCGAGCACGTCCACCCCGCGCCTGACGAGTTGCTCGGCCACGCGGTTGGTGATCTCGATGCCCGTGAGGTCGCCCTTGTGCACCGTTCTGTCAAAACTCTGGCCCGCGAAGGCTTTCTGGTGGATCGTGCCGTCCTCGTTTCTGTCGAAAAAGCACCCGCACACGGTTTCGAGCCGCTCCACGCAGCCGGGCGCGCGGCTCACGAGCGTCCAGGCGAGTTCCTGATCGTTAATCCACGCCCCGCCTTTCAGGGTGTCGAGAAAGTGCTTCTCCACCGAATCGGTCTCGGCGAGCGCGACGTTGTAGCCGCCCTGCACCATGCGCGTGCAGCCGCTTTTCCCAAACAGACCCTTGACCGCCACGGTGATGTCCAGGGCGGGGTTTTCGGTGTGCGCGGCGAGTGCGGCAAGCAGGCCCGCGCCGCCCGAACCCAAGATGAGGATGTCCGTTTTCATCGTGCGCAAGAGAGCGTTTCCCCACATGAATCAAGAGGTTTCTTCACCACGGGCAAGAATGCCACACCGGATGGGAGCGAACAAGTAATCTTAAAAACAGGGTGCGTGGGTGGGCGTATGGGGATAATTATTCCGGGCGGCGGCTTCGGGGTTGTTGAAGAAGCCCGAGGAGAGAGGAATCACTCCCCCCTTGAGGGGGAGTCGAAGAGCTAAGGGCGTAAGCCCGCAAGCGATTCGGTGGGGGGTATAATCCGGAATGGCGATAAAACGCATTTTACCCCCCACCGAGTCAGCCTTCGCACAAACCGCTCGGCTTCCTCGACTCCCCCTCAAGGGGGGAGTGAATTTCACCTCTCTTTGGGTAGGAATGACCCTCAAGGAGGGGTGTTTCTCATGATTCTTGTCGGTCGCGTCGAACCCTGATTCATCGGGATTTTTCAACAACCCCAATCGCCCGCCTCATATTTTGAGAGAGCAATCAGAGTCCGGCCGTATTACAACTTCTCCAGAATGATGACGCGGCGCTCATCCGTCCAGCGGCACGCGAAGCCGAAATGCTCCTGAATCCACGCGAAACTCTCGGGCCGATAGAAGCAAAGGTGGGTGAAGTCGCGCCTGTAGTGCCAGTTATTGGCGAATAAGGCCTCGTCCCAGAATGCCGTCATGACGCCCAGGAGTCCGCCCGATTTCAAGTTTTCATAAATCCGCCCGATTTCTTCTCTCGGATGCCTCAGATGCTCGAAGGTCTCGCTCGCGGCGATGAAATCGAACGGGCCGTCCGGCATCTCCGGGAAGAAATACGGATCGTAGGGCAGGCACTCGAAGCCTTCCGCCCGGAGCAGCTCACACAAGACGAGGCGTCCGTCGGCCGAAGGTCCCGCGCCGAAATCAAGCCCCCGCGCGCCCCGGGGGAGCATCCTCGTCAAGGGCTCGCTCAACTGCTTTAGAAAGGAGACGTAGCCCGCATCGGAAGCGGAATTGCGGTGCTGTTCGTATCTCTCTTTCTCGACCTGGGGCGCGGGCCAGAACCCGGGCGGTACGAAAACGAGGCGGCAGACGGGACACTGAAAATAATCCCTCCCATCGGCGTGAAGATAGAGCACAGCCTCGCCCGACCCGCATAGGGGGCAGATTTCATACTTCTCATCCGGCGAGTGTTCTGGTCGGGTACCGGCCATTCAGATAGCCCATCCTGGGGTGGGGGCGTTTTGCAGGGATCAAACACATCGGGAAAAGTGTAATCTTTATGTATGCCCTCAACAACGGGGTTGATGAAAAAGCCCCCTCCCCAGGGGATAAAGGCAACCCCCCTACCCCCCTTGTCAGGGGGGCAAGAAAAAACAAAAGCACCTCTACCGGCGGCGGGCGCCGCCTTTTCATACCCCCCTGACAAGGGGCTGTTGAAAAACCCTGTTTTGAAGCAGGGGGTATGGCGGCTCACGCGGCTTGGGATAGGAAGCCCAATCGGCGCGTGAGGCCGCGATATGCGCGCAGACGGCGTCTCCGGGCGGCCCAGGCCCTCCACAGAGCGAATATATCCGCCGCAAAAGCGGCGGCCAGCCGCTTGAGGTTCACCGCAGTCGCCGTCAGGTAGGCCTGGATCCTCATGTTCGCAAGGCCCCGGCGCACCGCCCGCCCCAGTCCGTGCCGACTCTTCGCTTCGCCGTGGTAGCCCTCCGAACGCGACATGTGGCGGCGCCACAGCCGGCCCTCCTCCTCCCCCCGGCGCGCGTGCCGCCGGCGCGCGCGCAACAGCGCCGGATATTCATGCGGAATCAGCACCGTCCTGCTCGTGTGCGACTTGGGCAGACAATCCGACCTCAGCGCGCAGCCCGCGCAATCGCGCGTCCTCGAACCATAGTAGCGCCCCCGCTCCGTCTCCTTCCGGGGACGCAGCGTCTTGCCGCCCGGACACTTCACCACCTTGTGCCGCTCGTCGTAGCGGAACAACTGCAGCGGAACACGGCTCTGGGAAGGCTCCTTCTTCGCCGGTATCAGCGCATCAACACCCCGCCGCTCCAATCCCGCATACACCTTCGAGTACGCATAACCACTATCCGCCGTCACCACCGCGGGCGCGCGACCCGTGAGCTCGCAAACCGCATCCAACTGCGGCTCCATCATCTCCCGCTCGTTCAACGTCCCCGCCGTCACCTCTACGTCGAGGACAACGCCCCGCTCGTCGTCCACCACCGCGTGGTGCTTGTAGCTCGGCTCGAACCCCGCCCGAGCGCTCTTGCGCGCCAGGCGCGCGTCGGGGTCCGT
The DNA here is from genome assembly GCA_965204535.1 of bacterium. GTDB lineage: Bacteria > UBA8248 > UBA8248 > UBA8248 > UBA8248 > Bin107. The sequence goes on from OZ241996.1 coordinate 782,909, forward strand.
ACGGCTCACCGGACCCGAACCCCCGCCGCCCTTCTTCCCCGCCTCATCCGCCGAGTCGTTCTCCCGCACCACCTTCTCCGCGTGGCGCGCCGCCAGACTCTCCCAACTCACGTCCGCGCGTATCAAAGACGCGTCCATGTGAACCACTTCCCCCTTCGCCACCTGCGCCTCCAGGCACGCCTGAACCGTGCGGCGCAATATTTCCTTGAACCGCGCCTCCCCCCACCGCTGGCGAATCCGCGTCAGGCTCGAATGATCCGGCAACTCCTCGTGCAGCTCGTAACCGATGAACCACCGGATCGCCAGGTTCACCTGCGCCTCGCGAAGCAGATGCCGGTCGTGCACGTGGCCCAGCAGAAGACCCGCCAGCATCAACCGCACCACCACTTCCGGGTCGATCCCCGGTCGACCGTTGTCCGCGCAATAGCACTCCGCCACCTCCTCGCGAAGCCAACTCAAATCCAGTACGCGGTTCACCCGGAACAATATGTAATCTTCGGGAATCAACTGCTCCAGCGAACCGGCCACGAACAATTCCATCTGCCCGCGCCTCTTGCGGTCCAACATCGGGGAATCTCCCATCTCGGGCGAGGGGGGATAACTCCATACGATCACAAAACCAGGGGTTTTTCAACAGGCCCGTCAAGGGGGGGTAGGGGGGGTTGGTTTTCAAGGCGAGAGCCTGCGCCGCCGCTACTCAGGATGAGGCGGAGAGGGGTTTTTCGACAAACCCACTACGAAATACGTTCCACCATGCTCTCGTCTCGGGTCCAAACATCGCCCCTCATATTGACACCCCATGCGCCATCCCCTAGCTTGGGGCGCTTTTACGGGAACGGCGCGAACTATCTCACCATGATTCATCATCGAAAAGGATTTTGCCTTGATACTCGATAAATTTCGTCTGGACGGAAAGGCGGCCCTGGTGACGGGCGCGGGTACGGGCCTGGGCGAGGCGATGGCGCTGGGTCTGGCCGAAGCCGGCGCGGACGTGGCTGTTTTGGGCAGGAGAGAGAACCTGGTGGTCGAAACGGCTCGCCGGGTCGAGGCCCTGGGGCGCCGCGCGCTGGTGGTCGCGGCGGACGTGACGAAGGCGGACGAGGTGGCCCGCGCCGTGGAGCGGACCGAAGAGGCCCTGGGCGGTATCGGCATCCTGATAAACGGAGCGGGCGTGATAAACGCCGACCCGAGCGTGGACGTGAGCCCGGAGGATTTTCGCTTTGTGGTCGACGTGAACCTGACGGGCGCTTTTCTGTGCGCGCAGGCCGCAGGACGCGGGATGCTCGAGCGAGGTTCCGGCAGCATCGTGAGCATCGGCACGTTCCTGGGCGAACGGGGCCACCGGCCCGCGCGCGCGGCCTATAACGCGAGCAAATACGGCGTGGTGGGCCTGACGAAATCGCTCGCGATGGAGTGGGGCGGGCGCGGCGTTCGCGTGAACTGCATCTGCCCGGGGGTGCACAGAACGCCCATGCTCGCACCCGCGCTCACAGACCCTGAAGTGGAAGCGGGTTTAAACGAGAGGACGATACTCGGCCGTGTGGGCGAGCCCGAAGATATCGTGGGTCTCGCGGTTTTTCTGGCGTCCGACGCATCGGCCTACATCACGGGCGAGAGCATATTCGAAGACGGGGGAGGGTGGCTGTAAGGCCCGGTAAAAAAGATGGCGGATGGCGTGCGGCGGCAAGGCGGAGGCTTCCATCGGGGCGTCGCCGCAATGGATACGGAGAGAGAGAATGCCGGAATTACAAGCGATCATTTTTGATTTCGACGGCACCATCGCGGACAGCGAGCCGCTGCATCTGGCGGCGTTCCAGGCGGTGCTCTCGGAAGAGCTGGACCTGGACCTGACCGAAGAGGAATACGCCGAGCGCTACCTCGCCTTCGACGACAGGCTCCTGTTCACGCACGTGCTGAACGATCGCGGCGTGGGCGTAGAGCCCGACCGCTTCGAGCAGCTCCTGGAGTTGAAAGAGGCGCGCTACCAGGAAATCGCGCTGGCGCCCCAGATTCTCCCCGGTGCCGCCGAGATGATCCGCGCCGCCGCCGCGCACTGGCCCCTCGCCATTGCGAGCGGCGCCCTGGGCCACGAGGTGCGTCCCGTGCTGGAGCGGGTGGGCTTGATCGATTGTTTCCCGATCATCGTGACGGCGGAGATGGTGAGCCGGGGAAAGCCGGACCCGGAGAGTTTCCTGACGGCGCTTGCGCGGATAAATGAGGGCCGCGCCGAACTTATTCCGCCGGGGTCGTGCCTCGTGGTGGAGGATTCCGTCGCGGGCGTGCGCTCGGGAGGTGCCGCCGGGATGCGGACGCTCGCGGTGACGACGAGCTACCCCGCCGATAAGCTGACCGAGGCCGACCGCGTCGTGGATTCACTGGAGGAGACCGTCGACCCCGGCGGTCTGGCCGCCTGGTTCGCCGCCCTGCCGTCTGCCTCGTCTCGGAGTGGATAGGAGAGGGATATGCCCATATTAAAGGTCGCGCGCATGGGCCACCCCGTCCTGCGCCGGAAGGCGAGCGAGGTCGAGCCCGAGTATCTTGGGGGGCCCGAACTTGCGGAAATCATCGAGGACATGTTCGAGACGATGGTGGAATACGCGGGCGTGGGTCTGGCGGCACCCCAGGTGCACTTGGGGATCAGGCTGTTCGTCATGCAATTTGACCCCGACGATGAGGAAACGCTGCGTTTTGCCGTGAACCCGAAGCTCACGGCCTTAGGCGACGAGGGCTGGGAGGAATGGGAGGGTTGTCTCAGCATCCCCGACATACATGGCCGCGTGCCGCGCAACGACCGGGTGCGTCTGGAAGCGCAGGACCTGGAGGGACGCGTCTATGCCGAGGAGTTGGAGGGTTTCGCCGCGCGCGTCTGCCAGCATGAATACGATCATCTCGACGGATTGATGTTTATCGACAGGATGCGCGATTTCACGACGCTTTGTTTCGGGGAGGAATACCGCAGGTATCACGCTCCGCGGCCCAAGGAGGATTGAGGGGCAGGAGGGGCGGTCTACTCGATCTCTCCCATATGGTCTGGTCGATACGGCGAGTCATAGAATGCAGGGGAAACGGAGGAATCAAAACATGACAATCATCCTGGCTACAGGCACCCGCCGCCGTTCAGGATTTGGCGGCCGTCTCGGTTATTTGGCGCTTCTCCTGCTGTTGGGTCTCCCGGCAGCGGCGTTTGCTGCGCCGCCCTACCTCAAGACTCCGGCGCCGGTCATCTACCTGGCGGACAATCTGGACGAGCAGGATGGGCTTGGGTGGTGTATCGATACCCGCGGACGAGGATTCAGCGATAGGCTGCATACGCACTCGTGCAAGCCGAGGGGCGGCGACGTGCAGTTCCGCTACGATGAGGTGGCGCGGCGGATAGCTTCGGCCACGTTTTCCGGGAAGTGCGCGGCGCTCCTGGCGCCGGCAGCCGCCGGGGTAACGCTTGGGCTGTTGGATTGCGCGAAGAATGCCACAGGCCAGGTCTTCGATTACGACGACGCGGCGATGGAGTTCCGCCCCGGTGCCGACCGGTCGCTTTGCCTCGTCGCGGGCGCCGCAAGCAGGTCGGCCGGGCCGTACATGTCGCGCGACCTCGCGCTCGCGCCGTGCGCATCCACCGGGGCGAAGTTCAAGCAGTGGCGCATCAAGAAAGCCCGGCCCTGAGTGGTTGAGGCGAAAGTCAAAGAGGCCATCCGTCTGCTTTCTTGACAATTCATGATGTTTCATGATAGATTTCGCCTAAGAATGGAGGTGCCCTATGGCGACCCTAGAGCGAGAGAAGTTCGCAACCCAGGTGAATTCGGAAATTCTGGCCGCCGTCCGCAGCCTTGCGCGGAGCGAGGGGCGGCAGCTTCAGACCCTGGTGGATGAGGCTCTGGCCGACCTGATCGAGAAGCGCAAGGGAAGCAGGCCGCGCCCCCACGTCATGGCGGTCTATCAGGCGAGTCACGAGAGATACGCGCCGCTTTACAAAAAACTCGCTGAATGACGGACTATCCGACCCTCGTTGAAGTTCTTGCAATCCACCAAGACCAGATTGAGCGATACGGCGGGGCCGAAGGCGTGCGTGATGCGGGTCTGCTCGAAGCCGCACTGTTTCGGCCACAGACGGGCTACTACGCCGATCTGATTGAGGAGGCTGCCGCGCTCTGGGAGAGTATGGAGAGCAATCACCCGTTCGTCGACGGAAACAAGCGCACGGCTTTCGCCGTCACCTATACGTTTCTCGCGATCAACGGGGTGTGGATTACGGCGGACGCCGAGAATACCTATAACTTCATCATCGGCCTGCATGAAACGGATTCGTTCATCTTCGAGCGATTGAGAGATTGGCTCCGCGAGAATGTCCGTCTCGATGCTCCGGAATGATTGCGACCACTCAGGCGGGCCGAGCTTCTTCGCGGATATGCGGGATTTCACTTCTCTTTGCTTCGGTGAGAAATACCGGGGGTATCACGCCCTGCGCGACCCAAGGAAGAGGCCGAGTAGAGCACCCGGTCCACGCTCGGGCTCACACGATGTCTAGGCACAGGGCTTGTCCAAACCCGGACTTCACGCCATCACATCAAGGGAAAGGTCCGTACACAATACTAGGGTGCAAGAGCAGCATGAAGGGGGCGACGCTAATATGGCTATCACAGGAACGGCTCGTCCATAAGATCGCCGTCGCCCACGGGCGCGGATTCAAGACTTGCGATCAACTGGTTTATCTTCACGACTTGCTACTCGTAAAACATTTTTCTAATGAGGGCAGGTACTCGAACCGAATCAGAGTCATTGCATTTCAAACACTTTTCCCATGAATTCAAATAGTCTTCAAAAGTTTTGTCGTTTTCAGCATTCCAATAATTGATAAATCCGCAGTCCGCCCAAAGAGAAGGATCACTCCGAAAATGATCTAGGAGGGCAAGGGCTACAACTGCATTGCGGCAGCGAAGATAAGGATTGTTTTGCATATCCTCAAGATTTAATGATAACCATCCTGGTAAGTTTTTGCATTCTGGTGTCAGGTGTTTGTCTGCGAAATCCTCACAGTATTTTGCGTGGCTAGGTGCAAATTCGGCAGCTCCACTGACATTCACAGGCGGGTTGGTTTTCCAAGTCTCCGATAATCTAGACAAAACGAACAATGACGCCATTTCGCAAAGACTTTCCTCAAACCAAGTATGGCGATGTCCTTTGTTGCGATTGTAGTTCGTCATTACATGGCACAGTTTGTGCGAGAACTGATAGACGTATTCGCACCAATTCCTATTTTGAGCATTAATACGGATTTGATAAGGACCGGAATCTGAAAGGACTCTGGATAAATCTTTCCACCAAGAGACTTCAATTCGTTCGTCAGGTAACTTACCGAAAGCACCTACCAGCGCGCAGAAGACAGACTCCAAGACAGAAGGAATTGCAACATCCAGATACGGTTTCTCGTTTCCTTTATGGGTTGGCCAACTATCCACATCCACTATTAGATATTGCGACATTTTTTGTGCCTCCAATTTGTCTGCGTAGTTCGTCACTCACCCCTCCGAAGTGTGCCCTATCGGCAAGCGGCGGCGGTGCCATCAGCGGCCCATGCGCCGTTATCATCCGGGCGAGATCATATCATGCCCGCCCGGCCATGTAATGAAATTGACGGCGCGCATAAAAAAATCCCTTTCCGCTTTCGGCATGGAGCATGAAGCCCTGTTTTGCCGATTTCCCCCGATGAAGGGGAGCGGAAAAAAATTTTCTCCCCGCCGCGTAGTCGGTTCCCTTTCCCCGCCACCCATCGAGGCCGCGCCGGATTCATCAAGCCCGCCGCGCCGCAGGCATCACGCTCCGCAGCCCTAGGCGGGGTGAGGGGCTTAAGATAGGAGGCGTCACATGGCGACCCGCCGACGAGAGAAATTCACAACCCGGGTGGATTCGGAGATTCTGGCCGCCGTCCGCAGTCTTGCGCGCAGTGAGGGGCGGCAGCTTCAAACCCTGGTGGATGAAGCTCTGGCCGACCCGATCGAGAAGCGCAGGGGGAGCAGGCCGCGCCCCCACGTCATGGCGGTGTATCAGGCGAGCCACGAGAGATACGCACCGCTCTACAATAAACTCGCTGAATGACGGACTATCCGGTATTTAGACAGGATTCGTGATTTCACACCTTTGCTACGACGAGGAATACCGGGGGCATCGCGCCCTGCGGCCTTAGGCGGGGTGAGTCGCGCGGACCTGCTTCCCGCGGTTCCGTTCCTTTAACGCAGACTCATCCGCCGCATCCCCTCCGGGCGCGAATTCCAGTTCCACGCAGCAGGCGTTGCAGATGGGGCCGGTCCCGTAGGTGCCCTCATCGAAGACGTGTCCCTGAAACCGGTGGCGGCAGTTCGGGCAAATCCAGATGTATTGGCTCATGCCGGTCTCCTCAGGCGGCTTTGCCTTCCGAGCGAGATGTACCGCCCTCTTATATTCTCAATATAGGTTGCAAGGCGAAGATTTCGCCACAGAAAAAGCGCTGATTGTTTTCGGCGGGATTTCAGGATGGGTGGAGGGGCGATACGGGCGGGTTTGCGTGGGTCACGAATAATGCAAGATATAGTGGTGCCCAAGGCCGGACTCGAACCGACACGGGGTTGCCCCCACTAGCCCCTCAAGCTAGCGTGTCTACCAATTCCACCACTTGGGCATGAAGCCTGAGAATTTTCATCCGGGGCAACGCTCAGGCCAAGAGGCTATATAGCGTCGCGCGCGCCGCGCTGTCAACGCCTCCCGTTCCAGACAATACGTGTTACCGCTACCTGTTGTTCGCCCTCGGGTTCATGGCGTCGCGCAGGCCCTCGCCGAAGAGGTTGAAGGCGAGCATGACGATGAGTATCGCCGAGCCCGGGATGAAGGTGAGCCACGGGGCGTCGAAGATGTATTTCTTGCCGTCGGAGAAGATGTTCCCCCAGCTCGCCTGGGGCGGCGGCACGCCGAATCCCAGAAAGCTCAGGCTCGCCTCGGTGAGAATCGCGCCCGCGATGCCGATGGTGGCCGAGACCAGCACGGGCGCCAGCGAATTGGGGATGAGGTAGCGGAAGATGATGAGCCTGTCCGAGCCGCCCGAGGCGCGCGCGGACTCCACGAAGGGCTGCTCCCTGAGCGAGAGGATCTCCGCGCGCACGAAACGCGCGGGCCCCACCCAGCCGAGCACGCCGATGACCACCATGATGATCCAGATGTTGGGCGTCACGAGGGCGAGGATGGTGAGCAGCACGAAAAACGAGGGGAACGAGAGCTGCACGTCCACGACCGTGGTGTAGATGACGTCCACCTTGGGCAGCCGGAATCTTTGAAGAAGCGCGGTGACCTCGAATCGCTGGTAGAGATACACGAAAACCGCCGCCCCCGCGATGCTCGTCCAGGCGTGCGACGCATGGCCCGGGTAGGCGATATACAGGCCTGCGAGGAACAAGAGGAAATAGGTGAGGCCTCCGCCGAAAACGGCGCTCAGGGAGAAGCCGTCCGCCGCGCTTTCCTCCGCGTTCCGCCCCTGCGCCCCGCCGAAGGCGGCGAGTGTTACGAGGCAGGCCGCGCCCAGGAATCCCTCGCGCCAGTAGGGCGTGCGCACCAGGAGGCCTGAGTCGGAGGTGAAGCCGCTGAACCCGAACGGCTCGAACGGCCCGAACGCCAGTCCCAGCAGCGCGCCGAAGGCCATGCCTTCCAGGAACAGGGAGCGGCCGTCGCGGCGCACCGATAGCCCCAGACCTGCGCCCGCCATGGCGAACAGGAGCGCCAGAAAACCCAGCTCGTTCCAGACGGCGTAGCCCGTGAGGCCCGCGCCGATGAAGCCGAAAAGGGGCGCGCCGCTCGGCTTGATCTCTCCGTAGAACCCGGCGATCCCGCCTATCGCGACGCCCAGCAGGGTGGCGATGCCGATGGCCACGAAGCCCACCGACATCGAGATGAAGGTGCCCTCCAGCATCCGGGCGAACACGTCGCGGCCCAGATCGTCGGTGCCGAACACGTATATCCCCAGGCGCGGCAGGTTTTCTTTGGGCACCTGACTCTCGTTCGGGGCGGAGAAGGGGGCCATCAGCTTGTCCGGCAGGCGCACGACGTTCGCGTCGAACATCGGCTCGCTCATGAGGGCGGAATTGACGAAGCCAATCGCCGCCAGGACGAAGAAGACCACCAGCACGACGCCGCCCGCCATCGCCATGCGGTTTTTCTGCAGATGCCGCCAAACGCGCTGGCCGGGGGTGAGTTCTTCCCCCATCTCCTCGATCATCTCGCGCATATCGAGCGTCTCGTTCATAGGCGGATCCTCGGGTCGACGACGACGAGCAGGACGTCCGAGATGAAGGTGCCGATGACGACCAGGATGGCGGAGATGAAGTTGAGACTTAATATCACCGGGTAGTCCCGCGCCAGCACGGCCTCGAAGCCCAGCCGCCCCATGCCGGGCCACGCGAAGATGTTCTCGATGATGACCGAGCCGCCGATCAGCCCCGGCAGGATGAGGCCGAACATGGTGACGAAGGGAAGGGCCGCGTTTCTGAGCGCATGGACATAGTTCACGGTGTCCTCATCCAGGCCCTTCGAGTGGGCGGTGCGGATGAAGTCCGAATCCACCACCTCTATCATCTGGCCGCGCACGTAGCGCGAGAGCACGGCGATGCCCCCTATCGCGCCCACGAGGCTGGGCAGCACCAGGTGCCAGACGCGGTCGTTGATCCGGAACAGGGGAGAGACCTCGCCGCGTCCGAAAGTCTCGATGCCCAGCACGGAGACTTCCAGGCCCGGCACGCGGTAGTCGGTGAAGGGCAGCGTGAACCCCTGGACGACGGCGATGATGAGGATGTAGGCCAGAAAGAAGCTCGGCATCGATATCATGAGGTAGCTCATGAAGGTGGTGGAGCGGTCGAAAACGCTGTAGCGCCGCAATGCGCCCGCGATTCCCAGCGGAAACGAGAGGCACCAGGTGATGATGGTGCCCACGATGAACAGCGGCAGGCTGATGAGGAAGCGCCGCCATATCTTCCCGAAAACCGGCTGGTTGTCCTTGAGACTCGTGAGTTCGCCGGTGAAGAATTTCTTGTAGAAGAGCCAGTATTGCACCGGAAGCGGCTTGTCGAGGTCGAAGGCGGCGCGGTAGCGCGCGAGGTCTTCCTGGGTGAAGCGCGGGTTCAGGGGGTCGATCTGGCTCGGCTCGCCGGGGGCGAGATGGATGATGAGAAAGCTCACGACCGAGATGACGAAGAGCGTCACCAGCTTGAACAGCGACGTTCGGATGACGTAGGCGCCCACGTTAGTTCTCGAACCGGGGGATTTGGGGAAATTTCAGCCACTCGTTGAAGTCGAACGAATAGTTGCCCGTGATGGTGGGGCGGATTTTTTCGGGCCGTAATTTGCCGCTCTTTAAGCGCCTGGCGAGGGCGATTTTCCGGTCCAGCAGCGCCGTCCACTTGCCGACGTAGAGGAACGTGTAGGGCTGATCCGCCGCGATGATGCGGTGGAGCTTATGCGCGTAGCGGACCTGTGTCGGGAGGTCGTATTCCTGGCGGATCTTGATGATGAGGTCATCCGCCTTGGGGTTCTTGTAGCCCACGAAATTGAGCTGGCCCTTGTTCGTCTGGCTCGAGTGCCAGATCTGGTAGAGGTCGGGGTCGAGACCCATGCTCCAGCCGAGGACGACCGCGTCGAAATTGAGCTGGTTGACGTGCTTTCGGATGAAGACGGCCCACTCGACCTGGGAGAAGGTGATCTTGACGCCGATCTTCTTCCAGGCGTCCTGCACCACGGTGCCGACGGCGCGCCTGATCTCGTTGCCGTGGTTCGTCATGAGGTTAAAGGCGAGGGGCTTGCCGTCTTTCATCAGGATTCCGTCTTTTTTCCGGAACCCCGCCTCGTGCAGCAGCCGCACCGCGCCTTCGGGGTCGTAGGGCACGGGCTTGATTTTTTTGTTGTAGTGCGGGCTTTGCTTCACGAAGGGACCCGTGATGTCCTCGGCCTCGCCGTTCAGCACGTAGCGGTGAATCTGAGCGGTGTTCACCGCCATGCCCAGCGCCCGGCGCACGCGCGCGTCCTGAAACGGCCAGCGCCGCTGGTTGTAGCCGACATAGGTGTAACCGAAGCCGAGGCCCGAGAATACCTGGAACCTCGGGTCCTTCTTGAGGCGCTCGACCTGGTGCGCGCCCGCCCCGTAGCGGTCCACCGTGCCCGCGTAGAAGGTGATCTCCTGCGTGAGGGGGTCCGGCAGGATTCGGTAGACGTATTCGTGGTACTCGGGCGGCCCCTCCCAGTAGTGCTCGTTCCGCCCGAGGCGGATGAGTTCGTCCGAGCGCCATTCCTTGAAGACGAAAGGCCCCGTGCCGACGGGTTTTCGGTTGAACGCGCTGTCTCGCAGGCTGAACGCCTTCGGAGCCTTGCCCTTTTTCTTCGCTTCTTCGGCGAGTTTTTTCTCGTTCAGCAAATGTTCGGGCAGCATCCCCATGCCCCAGGAGCCGAAAGCGGGGGAGTAGAGCCGCTTGTAGGTGATCTTGACGGTGTACCTGTCGGGCGTCTCCACGCGCTTGACGGGTTCGTAGTCCGGCACCCTCGGGGAGAGGTTCTTGCGATTCATGATGGATTCGTAGGTGAAGCGCACGTCGCCCGAGTCGAACTCGTGGCCGTCGTGGAAGCGCACGCCGCGCCTGAGCGTGAAGATGATGATCGGGTTGTGCTCGGTGAGCTTGACGCGCCGCTTGGCGAGTGGGAGCAGTTTATCGGGCATCTCGGTCTTGATGTAGGGAGCGGGGTCTTTGGCGAGGCCGCTCTTGCCCAGCAATTTTTCAAGATGCTTGAAGAGGTCCTGATCCACGCTCTTGAGCGTCACCTTCACCCGCGCGGGATAGGCGATGACGACGGCCTTTCGCCCAGGCGCTTTCCCGCCCTTGGGAGGCGGGGTGCGGATGGCGGTTTTCTCCTCGACGGGAGCGATGGTTTCGGCTTTTTCGACGTTTTTCAGCCATTCCGCGCCGCCTGCGGCGCGCGCCCGCTCGATGCGCGCCGCCAGGGCCTTCGCGCCGGGCCCCTCGGGATGGGGCACGAAGAACGCCTCTTCATAGATTTTCCACGAGGCGGCCAGACGGCCCCGGTAGGAGAGGTCGCGGTCTCTGTCGATGAGGCCCTCGAATATCTGATCGACGATGGCCCCGCTCGCCGTGTCGGCGTGAAGGATGGGGTTCAGGATTTGCGCGTCGCCGATGGAGCCGGTGATGAACTGGCGGAGGCGCTCGTCGCTGCCGCCTTTTGTCTGATCGGAGAACGTCGGCACCCAGAAGTAGGACTGGAACAACGCGGCCGCGATGAGAAAGGGGAGCAGCAGCAGGATGCGCTTGATCAGCATCGTCGGCCCTTAGAACGCTTGAATAGAGGAGTCGGCCTCGCTCTATTTCTTTTCCGGGGCGGCAGGTGTTGTCGGTGCTCCTTGTACCGGCGCGCTGGGCACTATCGATCCGCCCTGGTTGGCGTTGTGCGAGCCGATGTAGGTGAGCAGAAGCGAGGTCACCATGAAGAGGACGGCGGCGCCGGTCGTGACTTTGCTCAGAAAGTTCACCGGCCCCCGCGTCCCGAACATCGTATCGCTCGATCCGCCGAAGGCGGCGCCCATGCCGCCGCCTTTGCCCGCCTGGAGAAGCACGGAGAGGATCAGGCAAATCGCAACGGCTACGTGCAAAACGGTCAAGACTATCGTCATTTTCTCACTCTTCTCATGTCTGTGCGGAACCCGGCCCCGCGGAGCGGATGATTTTCATAAAATCTGCGCCGTTCAGGCTCGCCCCGCCGATGAGGCCGCCGTCGATGTCGGGCCCGGCGAACAAATCCGCGGCGTTATCCGGTTTCACGCTGCCTCCGTATAAGATACGCGTTTCCTGCGCGCATTCCAAGCCAAAAATGTGCTCGAGCCGCTCGCGGATGAACGCGTGCGCCTCCTGGGCCTCTTGGGGCGTGGCCGTGAGGCCCGTGCCGATGGCCCAAACGGGTTCATACGCGACGATGAAACCCCCCGGAGGAGAGGAGGCGAACGCGCCCTGAATCGAGTGCTCTATCTGGTGGGCGAGGCGGGAGAGCGTCTTGCCGGCTTTTCTCGTCGTAAACGGTTCTCCGAGGCAGATGATGGGTGTGAGGCCGCCCGCGCTCGCCGCCTGCGCCTTGCGGGCGATGAGGCCGTCGCCTTCTCCCATCAATTCGCGCCTCTCGCTGTGTCCGAGGATGACGTGGGTGGCGCCTGCGTCCCTGAGCATCGAGACGCTCACCTCGCCGGTATATGCGCCGTCCGGATGATGGGAGCAGTTCTGCCCGGCGACGCCGACGACGCTCCCCGAGACCGCCTCCGCAACCGCCGGAAGGGCGAGATAGGGCGGTCCCAGCAGGACGTCCACGCCTGTGAGCCCATCCTCCGCGACGCCCCCGGCCACCTCGCGCGCGAGGGTTCTCGCCTCCTCAATCGTCTTGTTCATCTTCCAGTTGCCGGCCACGAGGGCGCGCCGCATCGTGAGTTCCTCTTTATCTTTTCGGGGTTTTCAGGTTTTGTCCGTCAGGCAGGCCAGGCCGGGGAGTTCTTTCCCCTCGAGCAGTTCCAGGAAGGCGCCGCCGCCCGTGCTGATGTAGGAGATGCGGCGCGATTCCCCCGCCGCGTGAACGGCCACGTCGGTATCGCCGCCGCCCACGATGGTCAGCGCGTAGGAGTTCGCCACGTGGTTCACCATCGCGTAGGTGCCGCGCGAGAAGGCGTCCACCTCGAACACGCCCATCGGCCCGTTCCAGATGATGGTTTTCGCGTCCTGGAGCACCTCGCCGAACAGAGTCGTGCTCGCCGGTCCGATGTCGAGCGCATACCATTCCTCGGGCACTTCCTGGGCCGGCACCACCTTGGTCTCCGCCGAGGCCTCGAACTTGTCCGCGATCACGTAGTCGCTGGGGAGGTAGAACTTCACCTCCAGCTCCTGCGCCTTGTTCATGATGGATCGCGCCGTATCCACCATGTGCTCCTCGACGAGGCTGTTGCCCATCTCGTAGCCCAGCGCGCGGTGGAAGGTGCCCGCCATGCCGCCCCCGATGACGATCTTGTCCATCTTGGGGAGAATCCGCTCGACGATGCCGATTTTCGCGCTCGCCTTCGCGCCGCCCACGATCGCCACCACGGGGCGCATCGGGTTGTTCACCGCGCCGCTCAGGTAGCTGACCTCCTTGATCATCAGGAACCCGGCGACGGCGGGGTTCAGGAATTTCGTGATCGCCGACATCGAGGCGTGGTTTCTGTGGGCGTTGCCGAACGCGTCGCCGATGTAGATATCGGCCAGGGAGGCGAGTTCGCGGGCGAACTTGTCGTCGTTTTTCTCCTCGCCCGGATGAAACCGGAGGTTCTCCAGCAGGAGCACCTGGCCGGGCCGCATCTCCTCCGCCATGCTCCGGGTATCCGCTCCCGTGGGGGCGGGGGCCAGGGGGCATTCCTTCTCCAGAAGCCGGGCCAGGCGCTTTGCGACGGGGCCAAGGGAGTTTCTGAGGTCGGGCTTTCCCTTGGGCCGGCCGATGTGGGAGCCGATGACGACCCGCGCGCCCTCGTCCAGCAGATAGTTGATGGTGGGCAGGGCCGCCCGGATGCGGGCGTCGTCCGTGATGTGTCCCTGATCGTCGAGCGGCACGTTGAAGTCGACGCGCAGGAAAACGCGCTTGCCCGCGACGTCGACGTCCTCGACGCCGAGTTTCGGGTCGCCGTTCTCAATCGTGCTCGTGATCGTCGCCATTGATTCTGGGCCTCTTAGAGCGCCGCGCCCACTTTCTTGATGAGGTCCACCATCCGGCACGAGAATCCCCACTCGTTGTCGTACCAGGAGATGACCTTGACCATCTTGTTGTCCAGCACTTTCGTCGAAAGGCCGTCCACGGTGGAGGACGCCGGGTTCCCGAGGTAATCGACCGACACGAGCGGCTCGTCCGTGTAGTCGAGAATCCCCTTGAGGGGGCCGTTGGCCGCCTCTCTCAGGGCGTCGTTCACCTCCTCGGCCGTCACGTCCGCTTCCACCTCGGCCACGAGGTCGACGACCGAGACGTCCTGCGTGGGAACGCGGATCGCCATGCCGTCGAGCTTGCCGTTCAGTTCGGGGAGAACCAGCCCCACCGCCTTCGCGGCGCCCGTGGAGGTGGGGATCATGCTCACCGCCGCGGCGCGCGCGCGCCTCAAGTCCGAATGGGGGAGATCCAGAATCTTCTGATCGTTCGTGTATGCGTGCGTCGTGGTCATCAGCCCGTGCTTCACCTTGAATTTCTCGTGCAGCACCTTGGCCACGGGCGCGAGGCAGTTCGTGGTGCAGCTCGCGTTCGAGATGATGTGGTGGGAGGCGTCGTCGTAGTTCTCGTCGTTCACGCCCAGGACGATGGTGATGTCCTCATCGGTCGCGGGGGCGGAGATGATGACCTTCTTGGCGCCCGCCTTCAGGTGTTTTTCCGCGTCCGGCCGCTTGGTGAAGATGCCGGTGCTCTCGACGGCCACCTGTATGCCCAACTCCGCCCAGGGGAGGTTCGCCGGGTCGCGCTCGGAGAGCACCCGGATGGATTTGCCGTTCACCCGTATTTCCGCATCGCCCACTTCCACCTCGCCCCCGAAGCGGCCATGCACCGAGTCGAACTTGAGCAGGTGGGCCAGGGTTTTCGGGTCCGTCAGGTCGTTGACGGCGACGAATTCGATGCCGGGGTCTTCCAGCCCCGCGCGGAACAGGTTTCGTCCAATCCTGCCAAAACCGTTGATGCCGACTTTGATGGCCATTCTGTGAACCTCTCTCCTGTGAAGAGTTTAGGGGATATGAAAAACTGTTTCGTTATGGGCGCTCCACGACTCCTGCGCGGGCGGATTCTACCCGATACGATGGGCGGCTCCAAGTGCGGCGGAGGGTTTTTATCCCCCTTTGCGCCTTGAATCCGCTGCATCGAGGGAGAAAGTGCGAATTTATTTTCCCTGCCTGCGTTTTCGGGTCGCGTCCGCATCGATTTGAAAGCCCGGCGCGCCGCCCAGCACCACGCCGTAGGCCGCCTCCGCCGCCTTGGGGGAGACGAAGCCGCGCAGAACGTCGGCGCGCACGTCCTCGGGGTCGCGTTCTTTGGGGTCGCCCCACCCGCCGCCGCCGGGGGTGGAGACGCGAATCGAATCGCCGCTCACAAACGCCGTGGACGCGCCGACGGCGGGCGCCTGCGCGCTCTTTTTGCCGGAGCGCCGGCGCATCTCGTAGGGCTTTCCGGACGATGCGCCCGGCCCGCCCGCGGGGCCGGCTTCGGCGTTTCCCGCCGCGCTCGCCGATACGCCGTCGATGAGCATCCGGTACTCCCGGAACACGCCCAGGCCGCCGCGCCGCGCGCCAGCACCGCCTGAATCCTGCGCCAGCCCCATCGACTCGACCCGCACCGGATAGCGCGCCTCCATCACCTCGACGGGCATGCCGCCGGTCGCGCCGAGTGGGGAAACGGCGGACGCCCCGTCTCCCGTCATGTGCGCGCCCGCGCCTGCGCCCAGGGCTTCTCTGAGCAGGTGGAAGCCGCCTTTTTCGTCGTGTCCCCAGAAGCTGAGCGTCCTCAGGTTGTCAAAGCCGGTGGGCGTGCGCCCGCCGGAGGCCTCGAAGAGCGCCTCGCCGAACGCCGAGAGCAGCTTGCCGAGCGTGAGCGCTCTCAGGCCCGTCGGGGCGGGGAATCGGGGGGTGAGTATCGTGCCGGGTTCCGGCAATTTTATCTGAAACCCCCGCAAGGCCCCGTCGTTCAGGGGAGTCTCATTCATATCGTCCTGAAGGTGGAGCAGCATGGGAGCGAGGAGGCGGGTCAGGAACTGCGCGCCCTCTCCCTCCAGGGGGCAGTTGATGGGGCCGCGCGCCTGGGGGGCCGCGTCCAGTTCGATATGGAGAGCGTCCTTTTGCCGCGTGAGCGTGAGCGCGAGTTCATGCGGACCGTTCAAGCCATCCGTTTCGACGGCGGTGTGCGCCGTCCAGCTTTTTTCGGGGAGTTGCGGGATGAGCTGGCCGCGGAACGCGAGTTCGCATTCTCTGAGCAGATCGGCGAAGCACGCCGTGAGGTTCTCCGCCCCGTACCGCCGCGTCAAATCCTTGAGCCGCGCCGCGCCGACCCGGAGCGCGCCGAGCTGGGCGTCGATGTCATCCCCCAGGTGATGGGCCTGGCGGCTGTTCCTGAGGAGCAGGGTCTTGATGTCATCGACCGTCTCATCGCCGCGCGCGATGCGCACCGGCGGGATGAGGACCCCTTCGTGGTAGCTCTCGCGCGAGCCGACGCTCGCCCCGCCGGGCAGCGCGCCGCCCAGATCGTCGTGACGGCCCCTGATCTGCAAAAAAGCGATGAGCGCGCCCTCTGCGAACAAAGGCCGGGTGAGGCATAGCTCCGCGGCCTCGCCCAGACCGGCGGGGGGCATGTAGGGGTCGTTGTGGAGGAAAACGTCGCCCTCGGCCGGATCGGGATACGCGCGGATGACGGGCGCCGGGCCGGTGGCGAGCACCCGCCCGGTGAGCGCGCGCCCGAAGCGGTCGAACAGGCAGACGGAGAAATCGCCCGCGTCGCGCAGGGACGGGCTTCGCCAGATGCGCGCGAGGAGGTCCTCGACTTCCTCCTCGACCGCGCGAAGCGCGCCCGCCAGGATTTCGCTGACAATCGGGTTCGCGTTCATCCCCAGGCCGCTCCCACGCCGTGATCGCCCGTCGGCCTGCCGGCGCGCTCGTCGCGCTCGAAGACTTCCGAGCGGAAGCGCATCACCAGGTTCCCATACCTGTCCACGCGGGCTTCCTGCCGGGGGAAGATGGCCGTCGTGCTGCCGAAGCTCTCGACGATGGCCGGTCCGGGGATGTAGTTGCCCTCCAGCAGCCTCTCCCGGTAGTAGACCGGCGTATCGTGAAACCCGCCCAGTTCCTTGAACCAGACGAGGCGCGCGCCCTTGTAAGCCTCCTCGGGGCTTTCGTCGCCCGCGGGGATGAGGGGCAGGTTGGGCGGTTCCGTCATGCCGATTCCCGTGACGCGCAGGTGCACGATCTCGACCGGGCGGCTGCTTTTGTGGTTGTAGGTGTAGCGTCGCTGGTAGAGGGCGTGGAAGCGTTCGAAGGCCTCCGCCAGCACCGGCGGGGTGATGTAGCCGCCGGGCACGTCGACCTCGATCTCGGTGGCCTCTCCCTGGTAGCGCATCTCGGCGGTCCTTCGCATCATCCGCCGGTGGGCGGGAACCCCCTCGCTTTCGAGGCCCGCCGCCGCCTGCGCTTCGAGTTTCTCATACGCGTCGCCCAGGGCTTCGGGCTGGACGTTTTCTTCCGATTGATAGTGCGCCGCCGCGTGATCGTTCACCAGGTCGACGACCTCCAGCCCGAACGCGCTCGTCATGCCCGCGAAGGGCGGGACGATGACGGTGTCGATTTCCAGGAGTTCGGCCACCAGGCCCGCCGTCAGGGGACCGGAGCCGCCAAAGGCCATCAGAGCGAAGTTTTTGGGAGAAATCCCCCGCTGCACCGTCGCGCGGCGCACGGCGTGCGTCTGGTTCCAGGCGGCGATCTCAACCACGCCCGAGGCCATCTCGTGGGGGTTCATGTCGAACCCGCGCGCCAAGTCGCGCATGGCCTTCATGGCGAGCGCCTTGTTGAGCTTCACCTCGCCGCCCGCCAGATGGAGCGGGCTGCGCGCGAGGAGCAGGTTCGCGTCGGTGAGGGTGGGTTCCTCCCCGCCCTTGCCGTAGCAGATGGGTCCCGGGTCCGCGCCCGCGCTCCGGGGGCCGACGCGCAGCCGCCCCTCGGGGCTTCGCCAGGCGACCGACCCGCCGCCGGTGCCGATGGTGACGACGTCGATCATCGGCATCCTCAGGTGAAACTCATCGAGCTGGTGTCTGGTGGCGCGCTTCGCCTCGCCGCCCTCGACCACGGCGATGTCGGTCGATGTGCCGCCCCCGTCCAGGGTGATGAGCTGCTCATGGCCCGAGAGTTTTCCGAGAAAGGCGGCGGAGAGCGCGCCCGCGGCCGGCCCCGAGAGCACGGTGCCGATGGGCCGCTTGGCGATCTCGCGTGCGGTGGAGACCCCGCCGTTGCTCTTCATGATCATGAACGGCGCGCCGCCCAGGGTGTCCTCGATTTTCCTGGAAGCGCTCTCGACATAGTCCTTGATGCGCGGCTTGATGCACGCATCGAGAAGCGTTGTGATGGCGCGCTCGTATTCGCCGGGTTCGGGGATCACCTCGCTCGATATGCTCACGAAACATTCGGGGTATTCGCGCTCGAAGGCCTCTAATATCAATTCCTCGTGCGCCGGGTTGGCGTAGGCGTGGAGCAGACAGACCCCGACGGAGCCGATACGCTGCCCCTTGAACCACCTGGCGAGTTTTAAGGCGTCCTGTTCATTCAGGGATTCCAGGACCTCGCCGGATGCGGAGATTCTCTCTTTGGCTTCGCGGACACGCTCGGGGGGAACCAGCGCGTCGCGGGGTTTTGCGAGCAGGGGAGCGGCGTAATTGGCCTTCGACGCGCCGTTCGCTCCCCCGATCTCCAAAAGATGGCGGAACCCGCCCGTGACGATGAAGCCCAGATCCTCGAAGCGGCGCTCCAGGATGGCGTTCGTCGCCACCGTCGTGCCGTGGAAGACGCCGTTCACCATGGCGGGGCGGATCTTGGTCTCGGAGAGAATTTTCCGGATGCCCTGGATGAGGCCCTCGCTGAAATCGGCGGGCGTCGTCGGCGTCTTGGTGGTGAAGACCTCGCCGGAGTCGGAGCGCACGCCGACCACGTCGGTGAACGTGCCGCCCGTGTCGATGCCGATGCGAAGTCCGCGTTTGGAAGTCATGGCTTGAGGGTTCCCACCTAGCGCGTGAACAGGAATGCGGCCAGTGCGGCGCAGACGAGCCCGCCCACCTTGGCGGGCGTGAAGCCCTCGCCCAGGAACAGCGCCGCCAGAATCGCCGTGACGCCCGGATACAGCGCCGAAAGCGCCACCACGCCCGCCGTCTGGCCTTCCGCCTTCGACAGCGCCAGCACCAAAAAGAGCATGGCCAGCAGGGTGGCCACCGTGGCGACCACGGGCAGCCACATGACCTCCATACGCATCGGCGGGAGCGGGAACTGTCTGCTCAAGACGGCGATCACCACGACGACCGCGGTCGTGACGCCCATGCCCATCAGGTGGGGCATCGCGCCCAGGCGCTCCTGGCCCATCTTCATGAAGAATCCCCAGACGCCGAAGCACAGGACGGCGAGCAGGGTGAGACTCAAGGCGGTCGTGTTCATCGTCTTCTCCAGAGAAAATGTTCTCCGCAGGCGGCCGGCCGTTCGCTCGAAGGCCGAGGTTTTTTGGCCAACGCGCCGCAAAGCGGCTTTATACAGCAAGTTAAGGGCGAGGAAAAGATGAGGATTTCGTGATTTTGTGATTCCACTTATGGAGCCGATCATGGAGGGATGAAACTTTACTCCTCGCTTGCAGAGCGTGAACTAACCACTCCCCCCTCAAGGGGCTGTTGAAAAAGTCCTGATGAACGAGGGTTTTGCGCGACCGGGGAGGGGCGGTTTTGTAGGGGCCGCATACATGCGGCCCTTGTAGTGGACAAAAAAATCAGGGTCGCATATATGCGACCCCTACACACAAACAAATTTTCTTCTCGGGGTTTATCAACAAGCCCCTCAAGGGAGGAGTGATTTATTTCCTTTCGGACTTTTTCAACAACCCCGTTTCGCGCAGCTTGCGGTTTTGGTAGATTTCCGGTGTCGGATGAACCGATGACCTTTCCGCCACCCATAACGGATGATTCCATGCAGATCACGCCGCACGTGCATTGCCTCTGGCTGGAATTCGAGATCAAAACACCGGCTGGTGAGCGAATTCCAAGGTTCGTCACGTCCTATATTCTGGCGGGCGATACGCTCACCCTGATAGACACGGGCGTCGCCTCAACAGCCCCGGATATCTTCGCCTACATCGAATCCATCGGCAGGAAGCCCGAGGAGATAGCGCACGTCCTGCTCACGCACTCTCATTTCGACCACATCGGCGGAAACGGTCTTATCGCGGAAAGGGCTGCGCCTGAATTTTTTGGACCCGAGGCGGAGCGGCGGATGATCGAGGACCTGGACTATCAGCACAGCGTCCGTCCGGTGGGCAGAATGCGCGATGCGGTGTCCGGCCCCGTAAAGCTCGCGGGTTTTCTCGCGGAAGGCGATGAGATATCCCCGGGCGGCGTCAAAGTCCGGGTGATTCACACGCCGGGGCATTCGGCGGGGAGCCTCTCTTTCTTCATGCCTGAGGAGGGCGTGCTCATCTCAGGCGACGTGCTGCCCGAACCGGGGGCGTTGCCGATCTATGAGAGCGTGGGGGACACGCTGGCGAGCCTGGAGAAGTTGAAGGCGCTTCCAGGGGTGAGCGTCCTGCTCTCCGCCATGAGCCGGGCGGTCTCGCGGAATGAGGCAGTCTCCGCCCACATCGAGAGCGGGGCAGGGTACATGAGAGAGATCGACGGACTGGTGCGGGAGGCCGTAGCCGGGAAGGGGAGGGATGTTCCGCCCGGAGAGGCGGCCGAGCACGTCTTCGAGCGGTTGAAACTCCCGCGCGCGGGCCTCATCCCCATCGTCCTGCGCAGCATGAAGGCCCATCTGGACGAGGGGCCGATATAATACGATGCATTTTCCGACACCTTACGAACGAGGAGCTTCCGCTTGAGCCTGCACCTGTACTTGAGGAGTTTCGAGGCCCCGCTCGGCGAGAGGGGAAAGGACGATCTCTGGCGCGAGAAAAAAGATTTGCTGGACGATCCCGCGAAATGCGCCGAACTGATAGCGGGATATCAGGCAGGTCCCGGAGAGCCGTATTTCGCCACCGAGCGGGCGGACGTAGCGGGCATGGCGGCGAAACTCGGCGCGGCGGAGGGAAAAGAACATATCGTCGTTATCGGGAACGGCGGGTCGATACGAAACGTGTGGGCGCTCTATCTGGCGCTTTCAGGTCGTGGGTTTGCCCGAAAGCTGCACCTGCTCGACGGCACGGACATGAGCGGACTGCTCGGAGAGTTGCTGCGCGAAGGCGGCGCGTTCCATCCCGGGAACACGCTCATCGTTCCGGTGAGCAAGTCGGGCGAAACGGAAAACGTGATTCAGGAGACCGCGCTTTTGATGGAGCGCGGCTATCCGGCGCTGGCGATCACCTCATCCGGCCCGAGCAAGCTGGCCTCGATGGTCGCCGAGGCGAATCTCGATACCTTCCCGCATCCCGACGAGGTGGGCGGGCGCTTCACCGCCGCCCAGAACAACGCGCTCCTGCCCCTGGCGATGCTGGAGGGAAATACGAAGCTGGCCGGAGAGATTGATGCCGCCTTCGCCGACGCCCACGAAAAACTAAAGGCCGCTGCGCCCTTGAGCGAGAATATGGCGAAGCGTCTGGCCCTCGAACTCTGGCGCGCCGAGAGGGCCGGCTACACGGAGGTCTTCATGCCGATTTACGCTCATGCGCTATCAGGCGTCGGCGAGCTGATCGTGCAACTCGTCCATGAGAGCTACTGCAAGGCCGGGCGCGGGCAGACGATTCTCGCAGCAGGCGCGCCCGAGAGCCAGCACCACACGAACCAGAGATATTTCGGGGGGCGGGAGAACATCGTGGGGCTGTCGCTGTGCGTTGGAAGTTTTGAGGAGGATGAGGCTCTCGCGGGCGGGGTGAGTTGCACGGAGTTTTTACACTTAGAGCACGCGGGCGTCGCCGCAGAAGCCGAGAGCAGGGGGACGCCCCACATGGTGCTCACGCTCGATTCCCTGGCAGTCGCCGACGTGTGCGGCCTCATCGCGCTCTGGCAGTGGGCGGCGGTCTACGGCGGCCTGCTTCGCGGGGTGAACCCTTTCGATCAGCCGGCCGTGGAGGGCAGCAAGAAAGCGACGCTCGAGATGTTCGAGAGCTTCGGGGAGGAGACGAAGGCGAGTCTCGCGAGATTCGTTCGGGATGCGGGGTATAGGTTGTGAGAGGCGGAATCGAGAACCGAAGTAGGGACAGGCCCCCGTGCCTATCCGAGGTTGCTCCTCCTCACTCCGAATTCACCACCGCCGTCATTCCGGCGAAAGCCGGAATCCATTCTAAAGCAGAATGACAATGCTCCGGCTTTTCATCTCCCCGTCATTGGGGGGAAGCAATCAGGAAATAAAAAACAAAGGCAAAACAAATGGATTCCGGCTTTCGCCGGAATGACGATCAAAAGCACATTTGCCCGTAGGGGCGACCCCCTGTGGATGCCCACATCGTATATGTTCATCCCCGTGGCTACCTTCGCAGGGACAGGCACGGGGGCCTGTCCCTACAAACCCTCTATTTACAAGGCCCTGTGCGGGGTTTTTCAACACCCCAAATGCGACCCTTACAATACGGGTGGCGACCTCTCCGCCCGGCATCTTCGATTCAAGGACTGCAGGGGCGGTTCGCGAACCGCCCCTACGCTCTAGGGCGCCTCCTCCCCCCGCTTGGGCGCCTTCAAGGGCAGCCCCAGGACGCGGGCGGGGTTCTTGTGGAGCATCGTCTCGATCTCGCGCGGTTTGATTCCGTTCTCCAGCATCAACTGAACGAACACGCGCAGGCCCTCCCAGGGGGGCGCGTTGTGGAGCTGGCCCAGGTCGGTGGAGAGGATCGTCTTCGCCGCGCCCACAGCCTTCACCATCTTCGCCTGCTCCCTGACGGAGATGGGCGGCGCGTTTTCATCGGTCGGATAGGCCCCCCAGTGGGTGAAGCAGAAGATCGCCAGATGCTCGATGTAGGCCCCCATCTTGGCGAATTCGACCTGCTCCTCGATAGATGCGTCCACGATGTACTCGGGGTGCTGCACGATGATGTGCTTCACCCCCTCTTCTTTCGCGAGGGGGATCAGGGCGCGCACCTCGTCCACGTCCAGGTGTCCCGTGCTCAGGCAGATGCCCGCATCGGCGATGAGCTTGCAGATGGTTCGGACTTCCCCGTGTATTTTCGTTCGCCTCTTGTCGGAGAAGATGGTGAGGCCCTCTTCTTTAAGCTTCACGCCCCTGGTCTGCTTCATGCCCGGAAAATGCGGCGCGCCGAGTTTTTCCAGGTGGTTCAGCGAACTGATGGTGGGCATCCACACCATCTTCGCCCCCATCTTGATGGCGGTGTCCACCGCGAAGGGGTTGAACCCGCCCACCGGGCTGTTGAGGGTGATGCCTCCGTAGATCTCGATGGCGTCGCCCATCACCTCGCGCACGATGGGGATGCGGCCCGACGTGTCGCCGTGGTGAATCTTGAACACCACGCCGCGCATGCCGACCGACGCCGCCCCGCGCGCGCACTCGATGTGGTCGCAGACGCGCGGGAACAGGCTGGGCGATGCGTGGATGTGGGTGTCGATTGCGCCGTGAAGCAGCCTCTGGTCTTCTCTCATGCCGTTCCTCTCCGGGTTTGGTGTGGTATCGGATACCTGTTTATGAAAGCTACAGAATCGCCGCCGTTCGGGCAACGCATCTTCCTCTTTCGCCGCCGCCGAGTTGCGGCTATAGTGTCGCCGCACCCGCAGCAAAACGAGAACTGTATGCGTATTGAAATTTGGTGAAACGATTGCGTGAAAGGAGCAGTGCAGAATGAAAATCGGTTATGTGGTCGCAACGCCCGACGTGACGACGCCGCTCATGCCCGCGGTGCGTGGCGCGTTCCGGGATAATCTGATGTTCCTGAAAGACTTAGGATTCGACGGTGTGGAACTCGCGACGCGCGACGCGGGCGCTTTCGACAAGGACGAGTTGCGCCGCACGATAGAGGAAACCGGCCTCGAAGTCTCCTTGATCGGCACGGCGCCGATCTCCTATCAGGACGAGATCGAAATCTGCCACGCAGACGCCGACGTGCGCGCCAAGGCTATCGAGCGTCTTTTCGGCCACATCGACTTCGCGGGCGAGCTGGGATGTCCCGTGAATATCGGCCGCTTCCGGGGGAATTTCCTGGAAGACGAGCGGAGGGCGGAGTCCGAAGGCTGGATGTGGGACGGACTGCGCGCGGGCGCAGACAGGGCGGGGGAGCGCGGCATCAAAATGCTCTTCGAGCCGCACCACCGCTTCAACACGAACTTCGTGCGCTCCACACGCGAGGGCCTGGAATTTCTCGACGAGATGAACCACGAGGCGGTGGGTTTCCTGATCGACAGCTTCCACATGAACATCGAGGATGCCTCTTTCTCCGGCGCAATCCGCGAGGCGGGCGACAGGCTCGACTATTTCCACATCGCCGACAACATGCGCACCTACCCGGGTTCGGGCCACATTCCCTTCGATGAGATTATCGGCGCGCTCAAGGAGGTGGGCTATGCGGGCTATCTCTCCGCACAACTCGCCCAGAAGCCCGACTTCGAGACGGCGGCGACCAAGACGGTCGAATATCTCAGGCCGCGCCTGTGAGTAGCAGCCTTTCGGAGGTGTGGGGATGATAAAACAATTCAGGATGGACGGCCGCGTCGCTATCGTCACGGGCGGCACGTCCGGCATCGGCCTGGCGATTGCGAAGGCGCTCGCCGACGCGGGCGCGCGGGTCATCATCGCCGGTCGCTCGAAGGAGCGGGGAGACGAAGCGCTCGAAGCCTTCCGGGCGGATGATATGGATGCGCAGTTTCTCTCCTGCGACGTGGGGGACGCAGCCTCGGTTTCCTCGATGGTAGGGGAGGTGGTTTCCAGCCACGGGGGGCTGAACGTCCTGGTGAACAGCGCCGCGATCAACATCGTGAAGCCCGCGCTCGACCACGCGCCCGAAGACGTGGACGCGCTCCTGGCCTCGAACGTGCGCGGTGCCTTTCTCTGCGCGCAGGAAGCCGCGAGAGCGATGGTCGACGGTGGCGGCGGCGGGAAAATCATTCTGCTCACTTCGATGGTCGCCGAGCGCGCAGTCCCCAACCAGGCCGTCTACGTCGCGACCAAGGGCGCTGTCGTCTCCCTGACGCGCGCGCTCGCGCTCGAGTGGGCGCCGCACAATATCCAGGTGAACGCCCTGGGGCCGCAACTCACCAAGACGCCCATGACGGGGGGGCTGTTCGCCAATCCCGAGAAGATGGCGGAAGTCCATGCGCGCACGCCCGCGGGCCGCGCGGGCGCGCCTGAGGATCTGACGGGAGCGGCGCTTTTCCTGTGCTCCTCGGCTTCCGATTACCTCACCGGACAGCACATCGTCGTCGACGGCGGCCGCGGCGCCGCGGGGTGATGGAGTAGGAAACTCGTAGGGACAGGCCCTTGCCTGTCCTCCATGCGCCATCCTGACAATGGACAACCACAGGGGCAAGACAAACCCGAGGAGGGATTGTCCCTACCGCCCCGTTCGGCATTCCGCCTCGTGTAGGGGTCGCATATCATGCGACCCGGATTTTCGCGCCTCCCACGAACGGGCCGCATGATATGCGGCCCCTACAAACAATCCAGCTTCACGTCCGAATCAGCTCTTACCTACTCCCCCTCTTTCGGCGGGATGATGGGCAGCAGCAGGTACGGGTCGCGGCCGGAGCTGGCGTGCAGGGTCACCTTGTTGTCGAAGACGGCAGGCGGCCTGTCGTCGGGGTCGTTGTGCGTCATGCCGCCCGTGCCCTTGGTGGAGTAGTGGAACTGCTTGCCGAACTCGCTGAGCTCGCCCGTGTATTCATAGTCCTTCCCGCGCACGGTGAACGCCACCTGCCAGCCGGCGGGCACGACGATGCACGAGGTGACGATCTCCACGTCGCATTCGTACACATCGCCGGGCGTGAGCTTCTCCGCCTTGTCATGGGGATGATAGGGCCGGTAGAAGGTGCTCTTCTCGGGGTCGAGGGCGCGGTGCGAGACGCGCAGCCAGCCGTTCGCTATCGGCGTGTGCGGGTCGGTGGAGCCCATGAAGGTGAGTTCTTTCCCCTCGGGGTCGAACACGCGCACGATGAGGAAGAGGTCCGCATCCTCGGTGGATGAGGAGACGAACAGCTTCGCCGCCATGGGGCCCGTGATCTCGGTTTCCTCTTCCATCGGCGGCATCCGGAACGTCACGCCGTCTCCCAGCCCCGCGTATTCGAGGGTTGCTTCTCCGGCGACGGGTTCTCTCGCGAGCGCCTTGTTCTCCAGATCGAGATAGAACTTCGTCCACTGCGTGCGCGCCAGGGGCCACTCGTTCTCGTAGCGGTGGACGAATTTCGGACCCGGATGGCGGACGTTGAGCGCGACCGGCGGGGTCTTCTCCCAGCCGTTGTCGATTCCTTTCAGGAAATGGTCGAAAAAGCGCTTCTGGAGGTCCAGCCCGTAGGCGCTCGAAAACAGCGACCAGTGCGAATCCCCGTGGGCTTCGAGCCACTTCTGCTCGGAGGGCGATTCGATGTAGCCGTTGAAGTTCCCGCGCGGGTGGATGCCCTGTCCGCCCCAGTTGGCGCAGGTCAGAAGCGGCAGCGTGACTTTCGAGAGGTCGGCGGAGCGCTCCCGGTGCCACGGGCCGTCGAAGGGGTGTTTCTTGAGTTCCTCGAAGGCGTTCACGCGGTTCGCCGCGAGTTCCTCTTCCGTGAGGGTGATGGGGCCTGCGACGGACTCTCCCGTCACGGGATGTTTCCGCGCGTTCTCCCCGCGTCCGTACTGGACGTTCATCACCTGGACTTTCGACCACTGCTCCTGGAACTGGCTTAAAATTCCCCCGTGGTAGCCTGAGTCGCGGTAGGTGTCGTTACCCCCCTCCCAGGGGATGATGGCGGTCAGGTGCGGGGGTTTTCGGCCCGCGATGCGCCACTGGTTGCGCGCGTAGTAGGAGATGCCCAGCATCCCGACTTTCCCGTTGCTCCACTCCTGTACGCCCGCCCACTCGATGCACTCGTAGAGGTCGTCGATCTCCCGAGGGGAGTTGGGCGCCATGAAGCCGGGCGACCAGCCCGCCCCGCGCGAGTCCACGCGGATGCAGACGTAGCCGTGCGGGATCCAGCATTCGGGGTCCGTCACCTCCCAGTTCTGGTACTTGTTGGTGGACATTGCGAGAATTTCGGGGTAATCCGCCACCATCTTGTTCCACTGGTGGTGATAGCCCTCCTGGTAGGCCACCCCCTTGGCGTAGATGCCGTACGTCAGGATGACGGGGTATTTCCCCTCCTCGATGGGCCGGAACACGTCGGCGCGAAGCACGAGGCCGTCGTCCATCTCGATGGGCTGGTGCCAGGTGATCCGCATGCCGTCGCGGTCTTCTGTTCTCGTGTTGACTCGGGGGGCCTCACTCATGCGTGGTTCCTTTCATTTGGCGTTGATAACGAATTCTTGTTTTACCGTTTCTTCGGCGCTTGCGTTCGGGAATCATATGTTTCAGTTGGAGACTTGTTTTTTACACCTGCGTTTTTCACTCCTCTTTGAGGGGCAATGAAAAGTCCCCCTTCTCAGAGGATCAAGGCAACCCCCCCTACCCCCCCTTAACAGGGGGGCAAGAAAAAACAAAAGCTCCTCTATCGGCGGCGGGTGTCGCCTTTTCACACCCCCCTTGTTAGGGGGGCT
Source organism: bacterium (assembly GCA_965204535.1). GTDB lineage: Bacteria > UBA8248 > UBA8248 > UBA8248 > UBA8248 > Bin107. Next base: position 810,340 of record OZ241996.1, read on the forward strand.
TTTCTATAACCTCCTCGTCGGGGGGGCATCGCCTTTTTTTACCCCCCTGACAAGGGGGGGTAGGGGGGGGTGCTCCTATGACAAAGGCTTTTTCAACAACCCCTCAAGGGGCGAGCATTCCCATCCGGAGCCCGGAATCTACCGTCGAGTGATATATCATTTCCCTGCGTTTACACGCTGATGGAATCGCCCGGCTCCATCACGGTGATTTCGGGCTTAAGCCCGCGCGCCGCGACCTCTTCCGCGAACTGCTCGGGCGTGCCCGTGAGCGGCGGGAAGGTCGAGTGGTGGATGGGCACGACCCGGCTCGCGCCCAGAAGCTCGACGGCGAGGGCCGCCTCGCGCGGGTCCATCGTGAACCGGCTGCCGATGGGCAGGAGGCACAGATCAGGCTGATACAACTCGCCGATGATCTTCATGTCGCCGAAAACGGCGGTATCCCCCGCGTGGTAGACGCGTTTCCCGTCCTCGAAGGTCATGACGAGGCCGGCGGGCTCGCCCGCGTAGACGCCCGGGTCGTTATAGCTCGAACTGTGCATGGCGTGGGTGAGGGTGACGCCGACCCCGCCGAAATCCACCGTGCCGCCCTTGCCCATCGCGCCCGCGTGCTCTTCCGCGAAGCCCTCGTTCTGGGCGATGAGGTTCACCAGCTCATAGGGCCCCGCCACCGGGCATCCGCCCTGGCCGTAGACGTCCATGACGGCGGCGATGTGGTCGAAGTGGCCGTGGGTCAAGGCGATCAGGTCGGCTTTCTGCGGGCTGGTGTGGCCTTCGGGGCAGCGCGGATTCCCCTCGAGCCAGGGGTCGATGTAGAAGGTCTTGCCTCCGCCTGACTGACCGACGAAAGTGGAATGTCCCAGATAAGTAAGAGTTGCGCCCATGATGATCCTCCGTATCGGTTTTCGGGTTTTCGCTCGACCGCAAACGCGCTACGTTTGCCGCATCGGTTTGTGTTCAAATGTTCTGAAGTTCGGTCGGCGCATTATAGTCCCGAAAACTCCGGGGCGAAAGAGTTTCAGGGGATTTCGCTTCATTCGCCGATTCCGGCTGCGTGAGAGGATGAAAAGCCGTGAAGACGAGGCCCATGAGAGTAGAAGACGTCGAGCAGGTGCTCGACATCGAGCGCCTCTCCTTCCCGCTTCCGTGGTCGCGGGAGAGTTTTATCCGCGAGATTTGCGAGATCGACAATTCCCACCTCCGGGTCGTGGCGGAGGATGAGGAGGCTCGGGCCGGCGTCATGGGCTACGCCTGCTGGTGGGAGGTGGCGGATGAGTGCCACATCACGAATTTTGCCGTCGCGCCCGCCCACAGGCGCAAGGGGGTGGCCGATTTTCTGCTGGGGAGGGTTCTCGAGGACGCGAAGGGCAGGGGCCTCCTCCGCGCCACCTTGGAGGTGCGCCTCGGCAACGCCGCCGCCATCGCCTTGTATGAGAAGTGGGGGTTCACGGCGGCGGCCATGCGTCCGCGCTATTACCCCGACAACCGCGAAGACGCCCTCGTGATGTGGAAGGAAAAAATTTGAACCGGCGCTTAAGTATCTAGTGACAAACGCATTGTTATTTGCTAGATTATGCCCGCTCTATCACGATGCCCTGCAGTTTCCGTCCGTAGAGACCCGGTATTTCGATGATTTCCTTCACGTTTCCCGACATCGTCATCGCCGTATTCGTCGGCGCGTTCCTCATCCGCGGCTGCGTGCGCGGTTTTTTCCGCGAGACTTTTTCCGTGGTCGCGCTCGGAATCGCGGTTCTCGTCACCATGCAGTTCACCGACCTCACGCGCTCCTACCTCGCCTATCTCCTGGGCGAGGGCGACCGGCTCGATTCGCTCGTCAAGCCGCTTCTCTTCTTGAGCGTATGGGTGCTCGCCGCCTGGTTCTTCCGCATGATGTTCGGCGTCTTGTCGATCGCCACGCCCGGGCTGTTCTCCAGGCTCGGCGGCGGCCTCATCGGGGGCGCCAAGGGCGTGTTCTTCTTCGCCCTGGGGCTGGCGGTCTTCGGGAGCCATGTGTCCGGCTTTTTGCCTGCGGGCGGCGGGGACAGGCTCCTCCCGTATGTGCGGGGGGTGAGCGCCTACATCGAGGGGTTCGACAAGGCGGACATCGAGGAAGGCCTGAACGCCGCTAAAGAGAAATTCGGCGACAAGCTCGACTCGGCCAAAGAGGGCGTCGGCGCGGGGAAGGAGAAGCTCCAGGGCATGACGGGCGGGGAGAAGGAAGAGGGCGAGATCGAAACGCGGGAGATGAGGAGGTAGGGTTGAGAATGTTCTTTGCAACCAGAAAATGTTTAGCTTTCTTCCATTACTGATTCGGCCCGATTCTTCGGATTTGGATTTTCTCCTTATCTAAATCTATTTTTGCATAGGTTACTGAATTGGGTACTACATCAATTGGAACATCAAGTCGCCCGACGATCCGAAAATCTGGTGTTGACAGCCATGTGTCTTCCCCAACCGCGTTGGGTTCGACACGAAGCATGGCAATATCTGATGGAATGCCACCATTCACTTCGGTAAAATTAATCATGACACTCACATCGCACCACTTCTTGTCCTTACTACTCAGAATATCGTCCCTGAAACGTCGCCATAAGGATACTGTTGACTTGTTTGGCCAATTATCTCGTAACGACAACTCAGCAACGATTTCACTGGCTAGCCATTGACGCATGTCGCTACCGTCAAAAAAGCTAGGGTCGAGTTCGCTCACCACATCGAGTGCGGCCTGCCGGGAAGTAAGGCCAGCGCGTACTAGCAATGACATGCGGTAGTCTGGCAATCCTGTATCAAGGCAAGCCGCCGCCGCACCGGGGATAGTTCCGATTTCTGGTTCCCAGCCGCCAGCAAGACGTCGCGAACGCACCGCCTCTAGCGCCCAGACAAGCCGATATGTAAACGTATTTTCAATCATTCCGACACGGTTTGCACCTATGGCGCTTAGTGGTGCGCCCTCAATCCAATCGCGCAAGACCCCTTGCCAATTGCCGACGAGAGCGTTTTGGGTGTCCGGAATAAATGGCCGAATAGTTAGTAGCTTTTCCGCTAGTTGAATGAGTGTCGCATGTAAAGTATCAACATCGGCTTGTAATGCGGCGAGGTCGGCGCGATCCAGAACCTCTGCTAAAAAATCTGCCATCTCGTCTACCTGAATACCGGTTTCCAAACCGACACCCATGGCGAAATGTCCACGACGCTGTTGAGCAGTCGTGTTGTTCCATATAAGACGTGCCCGTGTTTTCAGAACAACCATTTGCATCTTTTTGATATTGGGGTCTAAGCGATCCAACTGCCTTGACCACAAAGACCCTGACAAAGCTTCTTCAAGGAGTGTGGGTAAATCTTCAGTATCTGCATCTAGTGCCTCAATTAAACCGAAAACGATCGCATCTAGTTTTGGGATTAATTCTTCAAGTGGATCGCCGTCGATTTCTTCTGGTTCTTCCAGCCATGCTTCGCGGGCGTTGGCTAGATACTCGTACCCATCCTCATTTCGGGCAACACCACGCTTGGCGAGGCGCTTTATGATTTGATCGATTACAATCAGAAAACCACTTTTCAGCGACCGTTCCTTCACATTATGCACAAGTCGACGCCAATCTATCCTGCGTTTGCTAAATTTGTCTTTCATCACATGTAGAATCAGCCCTTCGGTATCCACAAATGCGCGGCCAACACGCCCGGCAACATTTGCGAATTCATCGCTCGAAATCTGGTAGCCTGAGCGAGTCAGATAGGGCGCTAGTAACACAGCCGCATTAAGGTTTAATCCCTGCGCGAGGGTTGGGGACGCCACTGTCACTTTAATAGCGCCCGAGGTAAGCAGACGCTCAACCTCGCGAAGAAAAGGACTTGGCAATTTCCCGTGATGCACCGCGACTCCAAAATTTAAACATTTAACTGCAGGATGATCAGGTCCAAGCCATTCAGCGCCAATGGCCAATGCCGTCTTGATGGCGGACTGTTCCTCCAGTAAGGGTGGGAGATAGCCTTTTTTGACCAATGCTGTGGCGCGTTTGCCATAGCCTTCCACCCAATTAGCCTGAGTGATGAAAATCAAACAGCTTTTTCCCTCCTTGGCGAAGCGCCACGCGCCCATTAAAGTGACATCTTTGAGGTCTCGTGGTAAGGCTTTTTGATCCCTGCCGCGAGGAAGGAGTTCTTCGATGAAGCGGGGCACAAAAGGACCGTTGTTTTTAAGATCGTAGTTTAACCTTCCTGCACTACTACGCCATTCGAGCGTGCCAAAGCGTTGACGCGTCGGTCGCCAATCGGATCTGATAGGATCGCCTTCGACATCTGAGCGAATCCACGAGGTCATATCGTCAAGGTCTTTTCCTGTTGGGAGAACTGCGGAAAGGCAAACAATGCGCCGTTCGGGTGCATCCCTCCGGCACAAGAGTCGCTGAACGAGGATTTCATAATGGATTTCTCGTTCTCCAGGTCCAATAAGGTGACCTTCATCCAAAATGATAAGGCCAATATCGTCGATAACGGTCGGATCATTTCGGAGGGCAAAATCGAGTTTTTCAGGTGTTGAGACGACGATTCGGTGATTACGGAGAGCATCCGCATCGCCTGCTGACAAGCCGCTTTTCCCATAAAGTGAGGATACAGTCGCACCGTGCGGGGCAAAACATGTACGAAAAGATCGCTCAGTTTGTGCCGACAAGGCGCGAAGAGGCGTTACGATTAGTACGCGTTTGCCCATTGACAGAGAAGTAAGTGTTGCTAGTTCCGCGATACGTGTTTTTCCTGCGCTGGTGGGCAACGTGACAACAAGATCATCTTCGGGATCGACCGCGCGCCGGGCCGCATCAATCTGTGACGGCCAGAGTTCTACCTGCGCCGTATCGCGCGCCAAAAGTGAAGCAATGAAAATGGTTCTATGTTGACTGTAAACATAATTGTCGCCCTCTGGAGGATTTGCAGGAAGCACCTCATGCAATGATTGATCCCAGAGATCGCCCAATAACTGCCCTGTTAGTCGAATTACCCACCAGAGCGATGAAAGTCCAGATTCGGCGGCTAATTTAAGAGCTGTCTTGAGTATTTGATGAGTAACTGTGGTATAGCCTGAATCTCCTGTCTGCAAAGCGAACTCGTAATACGCTAAAGCTCGACAGACTGCACTAATCAGGATGAGAGCAATTTCAGCGTCCGTATCGCCGCCAGGGTTTTGTAATCGCTCCAAGATAGCGCTATCCTGGTGTTGAGGATCACGAAGCCAATCTTGCGCCACATCTCGCACCCCATCCAAATCGCGTAGCAAAAGCTTTACGAGACAAACCTCAGCGGTATTCAGGTTTTGGTCTGTCACATCCACCGGAGAAAAAAGGGAATAAGCAATCGCTGCATAGCTCCCAAGATGATAGGCTGCTGCTGCCACTACACGGTGAAATCCGCGCCGAAAATCGGCAGGTTCGCCATTTCTTACTAGTGCTTCAAGGACCCTACCGGACACATAAAACGCTTTTCGAGCGATTGGGTGGCCACGTTCCAGTGAATTTAAGGCAAGTCCCGCATCCAGCAAAGCGAATCCGTATTCTGCGAGATCGGCGTCCAACGTAGCGCGGAATGAGGGTGCATGCTCTTGAAGCTTACCGTCACGTCGGATGATCGACCAAGCCTCACCAGTATCAACAATGCGATCCCTTCCGTCGCTTGCTAACGAGCCTTCCAGAAAAGCAACTAATTCCTCAACTGTCTCCAAACGATGACACCTCCTCAAAGACCGTGAATACGAACTCCTTGTGATCCTTTATTCTTAGGTTGACGGAATGTTGTGTGCGACCGTCATCAGCGGCATCGAGGTCTTCTCTAATAGTTTTCGTTGCAGGGTTACCGCTCAGGGTAAACATAAGATGAGTTAGCCGACTATTTGGGGTTGTACGAGTCGTTCCTTCTTTGATGAGATCAATTCCCATCTCTTTCATATTGGAATCCTGACTTTCGATAAGCCGACGAGCAATGAAAATTAATGAGTGTGCGGATGGTCGCCCATAGTCAGTCTCTAGTGCTTTTCTAGCTTTTTTCACAGTTACATTAGTTAGATTCCTAGCGCTTTTCGCTTCACCCTTCAGAAGTTTTATTTGATTTTTTTTGTCATAAGCCACAGCGATAACGTCCACACCGCGCATCGGCATATCTCGGTGATCCTTGTACCTAAGTTTTTTCACAGGAACTTTGAAATCGAGTTGTTCTTCAATGAATTCTGCGGCGAGAATCTCGCCTAGTTCGCCTGATTTGATATTTCGCTTTTGGGGTAGGAGAGTTCTAATAAGTTCTGCTACTTGGGAACATTCTAATTCAGCGAGAAGTCGTGCGATTTCTTCATGAGCGATGTAGTGGTCAAGGATTCGATCAGTCAATTCTTCGAATATAGCTTCTCGTCCACCCTCACGTTCGCTTAGGTGCCACAGCGTTTTCTTCTTTGCTTTAGTAGTTTTGCAATGACACCAGGTTTTGTACAGGCTAGACATTTGTTCTCGAAAATCTCCTGTTTTGTGGATTATACTTGGGTGTACTTAACTAATAGGCATTACTATGGATATTTTTTTCAACCGTTTTTGTTCCTTAGTGAAAGCAAAGCGGTCTTCGTAGCAGCCCCTCTACACCTCACCACCCGTGCATGCCCCTGCTCGCTGAATTCATCTAGAGCGAAATCTCTCTCCCCTGCGGCAAGAATTTATCCCCCACCAACGCCACCCCCTCCATCTGCGCTGCTCGCCTGTCGAAGGTGTAGAGGGGATGTGCGCCGCTTCGGTTCGCGGCGGCTGCGATCATGAGGTCGGAAAAGCCGGCCCCGCCGCGCCGGTAATGGAAGGCGGCGCGGGCCACGTCGTCCGCCGCCTCGATTTCGAGTTCTTCGGTAGCTACGAGTTCTTCCAGCACCTCTGCGATTCGTTCTCGGGAAAACCGATAGGTTCGGTCAAGCACCCAGACGAGTTCGACAGTCACCTCGCGGCAAATAAAGCCGGGCCGCTCGGCAGTCAGCCCTGCTATCAGACCTTGGGCCGCTTCTGTCTGGGACGCATCATCCGCGACCAGACATCGAACTAGGACGTTCGTGTCGAGCGCGATCACTCCTCACTCGCCCCCTCAGCGATAGCGCGCTCCATATCTTCGAGCGTTTTTGGAGGGCCTTCGTATTTGAGCATGCCGAACAGCCGGGCGATGGGCCGCATCGGGATGATGCGCACCTCATCGCCCAGGATGATATAGCGCACGCGATCGCCCGGCCGCACGCCGAGGGCTTCGCGTACCGGCTTGGGCAGCGTCGTCTGGCCCTTTGAGGTAATCGTGGATTCGACCATGTGGAACCCCCCCCTGTTCCTTACTTAATATAATAATGCCTTACTTTTGCAGGTTAAGCAAGGACAAAATTACCGTGTTTATACGGAATTTAGCCGGTTTATGAAATCCATATAATTCTCCCAAGAAACGCATAACTCCTTTTCACTTGACGGGGGAAACGCAGTTCCCCTATCTTTTATGATGATTTTAACCAACATATAACTCTTATATGATGGATATTTTCAACATGATGAATGAAAGCAGGATTACACGGACGCCGCCGGCCGCCGTCGAAGACGCCATCCGGCGTCTGGGTCGCAACATACGCACGGCGCGCCTGCGCCGGAGGCTGCGCATCGAGGATGTGGCGAACCGCATCGGCGCTTCGCGCTTCACGGTCGCGGACCTCGAGAAGGGCAAGCCGGGCGCGTCGATGGCCGCCTACGCGGGCGCGCTGTGGGCGCTCGGCCTGCTGGAGGACATGAGCGAGGTGGCCGACCCCGACAGGGATGAAGAGGGCAAGACGCTCGAAAGCGCCAGAAGCCCGAAGTCCGCGCCGCGCCGCAGGAGGCTCGACAATGACTTCTGAGGGCGAGTGCTTCGTCTATATCGTCCTCCCCGGAGAGTGCGAGTTCGTGACGGCGGGCCGCTTTCGGGTTGAGAAGACGCGAGACGGTGCGGCCATCGGGCGGTTTTCCAATTGAGCATATATCCTCCCTGTGCTATCTACTCGGCGACTAACAAATAAATGGGGAGGGAGCCATGGACGCTCTTGTTCGTTCTCTTGATTCAGTTCTGCGTGAAAATCATCAATGGGTTGTTCCTGTTTACCAGAGACACTATGAGTGGGAAACGAAAGAAGACAGACAACTCCCGAAATTCTGGGATGATCTGAAAGATAAGACGATTGAGCGTTTGGAGAAGAGAAACCCTTTCCCACACTATTTCGGAGCTATTATCTTTTCCGAACCGCCCAATCAGACTTTCGGCACTGTCCGCCAGCGACTCTTAGTTGATGGTCAGCAAAGAATCACGACATTCCAACTAACGCTAGCAGCCATCAGAGAAGTAGCTCGCGACTACGAGGTCTCCCGCCTATTGGATGCAACTGATGCCTATCTTTATAACAAAGAGAGCCCTGGTATGGTCGAGCCGGATCGGGAACGCTTCAAACTTTGGCCCTCAAGCTATGATCGTTCACTTTATCAAAAGATCGTTGAAAATACCCCGGATAACCTCAGTATTATCTATGAGACGATTTACTTCTATAAAAACGGTAGGTTGATTAAAGGCCGTGCGCCCAACTCGCTTCGCGCTTTCTGGTACCTTTATGAAGAGATTAAAGCATTTGTCCAGGAGCGAGGGGAGGATGAAGAAAGCCCTGAACAGGTGCTCGACGCGCTAATCGCCGGTTTCTTAGACGGTTTTCGAGTTGTCCTGATCCAACTTGATCAACATGATGACGCGCAAGAAATTTTCGCCTCGCTTAATGGATTGGGAAAACCACTATCCCCATTCGATCTTATCCGGAACGATGTTTTTCATAGAGCGCAAAAAACAGGCGAAGACACTGAAAGGCTTTTTGAAGAGCAGTGGAAGAAATTTGAAGATGACTTTTGGAATGAGGAAGTGCGGCAGGGGCGATTGAAACGCGCGAGAGCTAACCATTTGATAGCGCATGCTGTTGTTGCCGAGACTGCGCGGGAAGTTAATGTCGGCAAGATCGCAACTGAATACCAGCATTACGCACAAGATCAAAAATTTAAGACTGTTGCTGAAGAACTCGATGTGCTGCTCAATCATGCCGCTACATATCGTGCCATGGAGGAAAGGGATGAAAACGTGGTCTTTGCGAAAATTGCGAATGTCCTCCGAATTTGGGATATGTCAACTTTTCACCCATTGATTCTGTGGGTCAATGCGCAACCGCTTGAAGACGAAGATAAAGTTAGACTTTTCAGCGTTATTGAAAGTTATATTGTTCGACGTGAAATCTGCGGCCTCACAACCAAGAACTATAACAAAGTAGTTACCGGAATGATTAGGAATACTTCGGAGCAGGACGATTTAGTGTTGGTCTTTTTTGACTATCTTTCCAGCTTGACTGGGGATGCTGCGAGAATGCCAACGGACGCCGAGGTCGAAGAGGCGTTTGCGTCTCGAGAGGTGTATGGTCGCTGGGCACACGGTGGGACTCCTTCTCGACGCCTTAAGTACATTCTGCGTGAAATCGAATATGCTAAGCATAATAAGTTTCACGAGACAATGATATCTTCGGAGAATTTAGAGATTGAGCATGTTATGCCACAATCCTGGGCCGAGCACTGGCCGTTGCCCAATGGTCTAACTGCTCCATGCGAATCTACATGGGAAGCTGCCTACAATGGGCATAGCCTTGATGACGAAACAAAAACGCTTATGGATGAACGTCAGCAGGCTGTCGGTACCTTGGGAAATCTCACTTTGTTAACAAAACCATTAAATGCGGGTATTAGGAACGCGGCTTGGGAAATTAAACGCGAACGTTTAGCTGACGATTCCCTGCTACTTCTTAATCGCGAAATTGCTTCAAATGAAATGTGGGATGAAGCGGCGATAGAGCGAAGAGCCGATGACTTAGCTAAGGTGGCGAACAGTATTTGGAAAGCGCAAGACATTCAATAGTGTTTTCGCGCTAGTTCCTTCAGCCTTACCTCCTCAACACCCCATCACCCGCGCATGACCTTCCTCGCCGTATTCGAGCAGGTGCCCGTCGCGCGTAACCAGCGTGTATCCAAACCCCCGCGTCGTGGCGAGGAGAATGCGGGCAGCGCGGGCTATCGCTCGGCGTCCCAATCCGCTTCGGCGGGTGAAGTCAGGTCCGTATCCTTCGGGACCGTCACCGTGCCCTTCAGCGCGCCGTAGGTGCGTGAGAAACAACCTGTGGTCGCGCGCTCCATCTCTTCGAGCGTTTTCGGGGGGCCTTCGTATTTGAGCATGCCGAACAGCCGGGCGAGGGGTCGCATCGGGATGATGCGCACCTCATCGCCGAAGATGATATAGCGCACGCGGTCGCCGGGCCGCACGCCGAGGGCTTCGCGCACCGGCTTGGGCAGCGTCGTCCGGCCCTTCGAGGTAATCGTGGATTCGAACATGGTGCAACCCTCCTGTTCCTCGCTTTATAGAATAATGTATTACTTTCTAATTTCAAGCAAAGATAAGACTTGCGCGTTCATATTAAATTTACCCCCTTGTCGGGGCAGTAACCCCCCAACCCCCCTTATCAGGGCTGTTGAAAAAGTCCTGCAATGCCGGAATGATGGCAATGGGATTCCGCCTTGGCGAAGGGAGTGTAGGGGCCGCATATATGCGGCCCGTCGTTGGAAGGCAAAAAAGCCGGGTCGCATATATGTCGGACATATATGTCCGACCTACACACAAGAGCTCCGCCCGATCAAGGGTTTTTCAACAACCCCTATCAGGGGGGCTTTTTTGTTTTTACGCCCCTGTCAAGGGGGGGTAGGGGGGGGTGGTTTTCAGGGCGAGGAGGACGAGCGGGGTCCGCGCCCGCATTTTCCCGCATTTGGCGTTACCGGGCTTGCGCCCGCGCGGGGCAGAATCGGGCGCACGAACGGGAGGAGTTCCGATGGACCTGGAAAAAGCGAAAAAAGCGAAGCGAACGGATCCGGCGTTTTCCGCGCGACGGGAATTCCTGAAAATATCGATAAATTCACGGGGTTTTTCGATAAATTGCTGAAAATTTCTGATCCCTTAACCGGTTGTAATCAAATGAGTTATCATTCAAATCTGAGCGCAGGCCACTCAAATATAGCGAGAAAAAAAGTTTTTCAGGCATCCGCGCATTTGTCCGCAACAGCCCGCATTTCCTCCCGCACCGCATCACGCCGGCAAAGCCTCATTCATCAATCGGCTTTGACCCCCGCATTGGCGATGTATCCAGCGGGGTTACGCGCGCCAGCAGCGCGGGTCGTGGGGCGCGGGTATCCGGCCCACGCTCTCGAGGTAGGCTTCGGCGATCTTGGGCCCCATGAAGACGAATTCCGCGCGGAAAATCTTTTGCAGCGCGGGCAGGTCGTCCGGCAGGGAGGCGAGGTAGCGGTTGAACGAGCCGTGTTTCTTCTGGATGGCGAGGAACCTTTTGGCGTTCTCGACCGCCGCCTCGATCTTCTTGCGGTTACGCACGACGCCCGGGTTTCCGAGGATGCGCAGTATATCCTTCTCGGTGAATCGGGCGACTTTCTCGGGTGCGAACCCCATGAATTCCTTTCGGAACGCCTCGCGCTTGTGGAGAATCGTGCGCCAGGAGAGGCCCGCCTGAAAGATTTCGAGGGTGAGTTGCTCGAAGTGTTTCCGGGTCGTGCGGACGGGGAACCCCCATTCCTCGTCGTGGTATTTCTCCATCACCGGGTCGCCCTCGGCCCACGTGCACCGCGTCGGGTTGGGGATGTCTTTTCGCGTCCGGGGGGCCATGCGTTCTCCAGGCGGGGTTCGGGGCTAGAAGGGCCACGCCTCCATCTTCCAGCTCATGTCCCAGAAGAGGTATTCATACCGCGTGCCCAGCAGGAAATGCGCGCGCATGCGCGCCCGCTCGGCGGGGCCCGCCGCCGCCGCGGCTTCGTCGAGCACGTCGCGCAGTCCCCGGGCGAGCGCGGCGAACTCCTCGGACGCGTAGGTCTCTATCCACTCGGCGTGGAGCGGGGCGTTCTCGGGAATCCCTTTGGCGGCGAGCATCTCGCCGATGACCGCGTAGTCCCACTGGCAGGGGAGCATGGCGGCGGCGACCTCACCGAACGTGCCCGAGTAGGCCGCTTCGAGCAGGAAGTCGGTGTAGCCCTTGCAAGTCGGCGCAGGTCTAGTCGCCTCTATCTCGTCCGCCGAGATGCCGAATTTCGCCGCGAACCCCCGGTGGAGTTCCATCTCGGTGTTCAGCGTGGCGTTCAGGAGATCGGCGAAACGCCCCATCTCCGCCAGTTCGGGGGCCTTCACGACGGCCAGGGCGATGACGCGGCCGTATTCCTTCAGGAAAACGTAGTCCTGGCACATGTAGAAGCGGAACTGCGCGAGCGGCAGCGTGCCGTCCCCGATGCCGCGGACGAAGGGGTGCGCGTGAATTTTTTCCCAGAGCGGCTCCGCTTCCGCGCGGAGCGCCTCGCTCATCTTCTGTTCGGTGCTCAACGTGGCCTCACAGGTTGTCGAGAATTTTTTTCGAGCGCCCCTTCTCCAGGGTCTCGCCGAAAGAATCGCCCAGGTCGACGCCCAACTGCTGGGCGCGCTTCTGGGCCCATAGCCCGATGTTGCGGTCGTCCTTGTAGAAGGAGCTGTCCTGCGGCTTCGATGGGTCGAACGAATCGAGCCGCTGGGCTTCGGTCTGGTGCGAGGAGAAGCGCGACATGATTTTCCGGAGTCTCCTGTGTCCGCAGGCGCGGCAGGCGAGTTTCCTCCTGTCCGAGGGCTTCATGACCAGATGGCCGGAGACGAAGCCGCACGCCCTGCACTCGTATTCATAGATCGGCATCGGTTGAACCCCTCGTCTCCATCTCCGCGCCCAGCGACGCCATGCGCTCGCAAAAATCAGGGAATGTTACCGCCATCGCCTCCGCCGTGTCGACCGATACGCCCCCGGGCGCCGCGAGTCCGGCGACGGCGGCGGACATGACGATCCGGTGGTCGCCGAACCCGTGGGCCGCCCCGCCCCTGAGGCCGCCACCTGTGACGACGATGCCGTCCGCCAGTTCCCTCGCTTCCCCGCCCAGCGATTCGATGACTTCGCGCACCGCGGAGATTCTGTCCGTCTCCTTGATGCGGGCCTGGGGCGTGTTGACGAGCCGGGTCTCTCCCTCCCCGAACGCGCCGAGCACGGCCATGACGGGCAGCAGGTCGGGCGTGGCGTTCAGGTCGAATTCCCCGCCGCGCAGCGCTTTTCCGCGTATTCGAATGCCGTCCTCCGATACGAGAACATCCGCCCCCATTTCCTCGACGAAGCGGAGAATCTCCTTGTCGCCCTGCGAGTCGTCGAGGTCCAGACCCTCGAGCGTCACGTCGCCGCCCGGCAGCGCGCCGGCCGCCACCAGGAAGGCGGCGGAACTCCAGTCGGCGGGCACGGTGACCTCGAACCCCGAGAGCGCCTGTCCACCCGGAACGGTGAAGCGGCGGTACTCGTCGCGCTCGTATTCCAGTCCCAGGCGATCCAGCCACCAGAGCGTCATCTCGACGTAGGGGCGTTCGTTCAGGTCGACCGGCTCGATGGTGGTCGTCTCCTCGCCGAAGGGCGCGTTCAGGAGCAAAGAAGACGTGAACTGGCTGGTCGTCCCGTCGACTTTCGTCCGCCCGCCGCGCCACGGGCCGCCCACTGCGACGGGGAGATAACCGTCCTTGCCCGATTGCGCCCTTGCGCCCAGATTCGAGAGCGCATCGAGCAGCGGCCCCATCGGGCGTTTCTTGGTCTGGGCGTCGCCGTCGAAGCGGGCCTGGCCCCCCCGCATGAGCGCGGCGGTGCCGAGCGCCATCCGGCAGGTGGTTCCCGAATTCCCCACGTCGAGGACATCGTGCGGCGTTTCAGGACGAGCGCCGAAGCCCGCCACCGACCAGACGTCTTTTTCTTTATGGATCTCCGCGCCGAAGCTCCCGTAGACGCTCGCCGCCGAGAGGCCGTCCGAAGAATCGAGGGGATTCCGAATGGTGCTCCTCCCGGAAGCGAGGGACGCGAACGCGACGGCGCGGATGGAGTGGGATTTCGAGCCGGGAACGCCGGTGGTTCCCCTGGCGACGGATGGCCTGACCGAGAGTATCATGATGATGGGCGTGTCTGGCAGCGGTTTCTAGCGGTCATCGCTCAGGTAGCGGCCCAGCATGTCGCGGGAGTGTTCGTCCTCGTGGCAGTCCACGCACAGGTTCTCCCAGTTGCTGCCGTCGGGCGGGTTGTTCTTGTGGTTGCCGTCGCGGTGGTGGACCGTCAGGATGTGGAGGTTGTTCTCATCGAAATCCCGGCCGCATTTCGCGCAGAACCAGCCGTGGATATCGAGCGACTTGCGCCGGTAATCCTGCGCATTCCTGCCCACGCTCGCCGAGGATTTCAGGCGCGCGGCGATTTGTTTTGCGCTTTCGCCGGTGGGGGCGGCCGGTTTTGGAGCGCTTCTTCTCCCCGGGCGGCGTCTGTTTGCGCTGAATCTCGTTCTGGCCATCGAATCAACCTCCCGTATTCAGGAGCCATCCTAGCAAATCGCGCTATAATGAGGAAGAGATGGATTTGGTGGCGGTTATCATCCTGGCGGATCAAAGAGTGGAAAATGACATGCTTGTGCCGAGGAGAAACTGAATGCGAAGCGCCCGGAGACGCTGGCGGCGATGGCTGATCCTGCTCGTCTTGCTGTCCCCCCTGCTCGGGGTCGGCAGTCTGTACGGGATTCGCGCCGTGGAGTCTTATGATCCGTTTTGCACGGTCTGCCACTTGCAGGACCACCAGGATTATCTCGACGACGGCGCGCGCGCGGAGAACATGGTGCAGACGCTGGGCGGGTGGCACAAGAGCGCGGGCGGGGTGCGGTGCATCTCCTGTCACGGGGAGGAGGGCATCACGGGGATGATCCGCACGACGATTCTGGCGAACAAGGACCTCTATAAATTCATCATCGGCGATTACGAGCAGCCCTCGCGCGTCTTCCATCCCATCCTCGATAAGGACTGCCTGAAGTGTCACGACGAGGAGCGCCTCCTGGAATTGGCCGACGACGCCTTCCACGCCATCAGCGACCACGCGGAGCTCAAGGCGGACTGCGTTCAGTGCCACAACGGCCACCGCACGAGCGGGGAGAGGGCGAAAGGGTTCATGGTGGCGGCGACGGCGCAGCCGCGCTGTGACGCCTGCCACGACGAGCTGGAGCAGAAAGTGGATTTGAAGGAGCTTGAGCCGTTTCCCAAGAAAAGAGAATCTGATAGCTAGGGGCGTGCTTCCCCGGATTTCACCCGCCGCGTGATTCCCGGTACAGAGCGGATTCGCTGAAAGGACAGGCAGGACTTGCGATTTTTCGTCTTGATATTCACCGTCACCTTTCTGTGGGGACTGAGTTTTCCGGCGGCCAAGATAGGCCTGCGCGGCGTGGAGCCCTTCACCTTCCTCTGGCTGAGGGGCATCATCTCCTCGGCGAGCGTTTTTCTGATCATGTTCGCCCGAAAAATGCCGGTCCTGCCGCCGCGCCCGTCCTGGCGGGGGGAGAGCCGCGATTTCTGGATCAACGCCTGCCTGCACAATCTGATGTTCATCACCTATTATCACGGCGTGGACCACACCACGGCGGGGCGCGCCTCGTTGTTCCTCTACTCCCAGCCCCTGCTCCTGACGGCGCTGGCGGCATGGATTCTGCCCCATGAGCGGGTGGGCGTCCGCGCGGTTTCGGGCTTCATCGCCGCGAGCCTGGGCATGGTGTTCCTCTTCGGCGACAAGCTCTCCTCGGCGGGCGGCTCCACCTGGTACGGGGACTCGATCGTCGTCCTGGCGGCCGTGATATGGGCGGTGCAGTCGATCTTCCTGAAACTGAAGCTCAGAAGCTTCGACGCCTTCAGGATCACCGCCTGGACGCAGCTTCTGGCCGTGCTCCCGTTCTTCATCGTCGCCTCGTTTCTGGGCGAACCTTGGCCCGACTTGACGGATACCAACGTGCTCACCGGCGTGGGTTACAGCGGCCTCATCGGCACCGGCCTCGCCATGATTCCCTGGCTGTGGCTGCTGACGGACTACCCGGCGAGCCGCGTGGGCGTGTTCATGTTCCTGACGCCCGTGTTCGGGGTCCTGACGGGCGCCTTGCTGCTCGCGGAGCCGCTCACATCCCTCATGCTCGGCGGGGCGGTACTGGTATCGGCGGGGATATATTTCGTGAATTCCGAATCCAAGAAATGAATCATGTATATATATAATATCAATAAGTTACGACGTAAAGTTCATGTGTGATATCGCTCTTGTTGATTTTCAGAAATGCCCCTTTAATTTATCGAAAGACACGTTTATGTTTCCGTCCCACCGACAATCGTACGACTGAATACCCATAAGCACGATAAAGTGTTGTATTAAAAGCGATAATTATTATACTTTCCTTTTCCTCCTCCCTTGCGTTTACGCCATATTTACGCTATAATAGTCGTGTATTTGATGCCGGACGTATGCGTTTTGATTACGGATCGCCCATATCCTCCGGCTTGTGACACGATTTCCGGGGAGCGCCCATGCCCAAAAGAAGCAATATCAAGCTTACCAAACGAGTCGTCGACGCGCTATCCGTCGAGAAGGAAGACGCCGTCTTCTGGGACCGGGAGCTGGCGGGCTTTGGGGTGCGGGTCTACGCCACGGGCCGGAAGGTCTACGTGGTGCAATCGAGAGGGCCGTGGGGTCCCAAACGCGTGACGTTGGGCAAACACGGCGAGATGTCCACTGATGAGGCGAGGAAACAGGCCGCACTCGTCATCGACCGCATCAAGCGGGGCGAGGAGCCAGAGCCCAGGCCGCCCGAGGCCACGCCCACGGTGGCGGGCCTTTGCGAGCGCTTCATGCGCGACCATGCCGAAACGCACTGCAAGCCCGGCACCGCCAGGACGTACCGCTCCTATATCGGGAACCACATCCTTCCGGCGCTGGGCAGGAAGGCGGTGGCCCAAGTCGGCCGGGCGGAGGTATCGGCGTTTCATCACGGCCTGCGCGCGACGCCCGGCGCGGCCAACGCGGTCCTGGGACTGCTCTCCAGCATGTTCAAGATGGCCGAGGCGTGGGGCCTGGTTC
The DNA here is from genome assembly GCA_965204535.1 of bacterium. GTDB lineage: Bacteria > UBA8248 > UBA8248 > UBA8248 > UBA8248 > Bin107. The sequence continues at coordinate 827,396 of OZ241996.1, forward strand.
CTCCCGGGAGCAACCCGTGCCGGGCGGTGCGCCGCTACCGGACGCGCAAGTGCGAGCGGTTCCTGACACAGGATGAATTCCGCCGCCTCGGACGTGCGCTCCGTGACCTGGAGACGGAGGGGAAGGCATGGCCGTCCGCGGTGGCGGCGATCAGGCTCCTGGCGCTGACCGGTTGCAGGCGGAGCGAGATACTGGACTTGCACTGGGACGACGTGGACCGCACGGCGGGGGAGCTCAGGCTCAGGGACGCCAAGGCGGGCCCGCGCATGGTGCCCCTGACCAAACCCGTATTGAGAGTGCTGGAGGGGATTCCCCGCTCGCCGGACAATCCCTGGGTGTTTCCCGCAAGGCACGGGGAGGGCCGCCTGACGGACCTCCACCACTACTGGGAGGCCGTGAGGGAGCGGGCGGGGCTTCATGACGTCCGCATTCACGACCTCCGGCATTCGTACGCCAGCCGGGCGCTCGCGCTCGGCGAGAGTCTCTCGGCGATCGGCAGGCTGCTCGGCCACCGTCACGTGGTGAGCACGGCGCGCTACGCGCACCTGATGCGCGATGCCGAAAAGGCGGCGGCCGCCCGTGTGGGCGAGAGCATCGGCGTCCACGTCACGAACGGGAGGGTCGAGTGATGACGAAGCCCGCGATGAAAACGCTCTCGAACCGGCTGGTCGCGAAACTCACTGTCGAGAAGGACACGGTCTTCTGGGACCGGGATCTCACCGGCTTCGGTGTCAGAATCTATCCCACCGGCTCAAAAGTCTACATCGCCCAGGCGCGCGGACCCGAAGGACCGAAACGGGTGGCGGTGGGCCGCCACGGCGTGATCCACGCCGATCAGGCGCGCAAGCGCGCGGCGCTCGTCATCGCGCGCATCAAGGCGGGCGAGGAGGCGGTTCCCGAACCGAGCAAGCCCGCAGGCGGTCCCACGGTGGCAGAGCTCGCGAAGCGCTATCTCACCGAATACGTCTCCGTGCGCTGTAAGCCGCGCACCGTGAAGACGCTCCACTCCGTGGTTTTGAGGCACATCGTCCCGGCGCTGGGAAAGCTGCCGCTCACGGCGGTCGGGCGCGCCCACGTCTTGGGGCTGCATCAAAGCCTCCATGAGACGCCCGCTATCGCCAACCAGGCTGTCCGCACGCTGTCCGCGATGTACCGCTTGGCAGAGGAGTGGGGCATGGTTCCAGAGAGGACGAACCCGTGTCGTGCCATCGCCGAATATCCGGTCGGCCGCCGGGAACGGTTCCTCACCGAGGCGGAATTCAACCGCCTGGGACGCGCGCTCGACCGGATCGAGACGGAGGGCGGCGCGTCGGCGAGCGCGGTGGCGGCGATCAGGCTCCTGATCCTGACCGGGTGCCGGAAGTCGGAGATCCTCACGCTGCGCTGGGAGGAGGTGGCGCTCGATCAAGCGGAGTTCAGGCTCTCAGACTCCAAGACGGGCGCGCGGGTCGTTTCGCTCTCAGGGCCCGCGGTCAAACTCCTCGCGGGACTGCCGCGCCTGCCTGGGGTCCCCTGGGTGCTCCCCGGCAGGAAGCCGGGTACGCACCTCCGGAAGCTCGATGACGCCTGGCAGGCCGTCCGCTCTCGCGCGGGACTTCACGACGTGCGCTTGCACGATCTCCGTCATTCGTTCGCCTCGCGCGCCCTGGCGCTGGGCGAGGGACTCACCGTGATAGGCAAGCTCCTGGGCCACGCACGGATCGAGACCACCTCGCGCTACGCGCATCTCGCGCGCGATTCGGTGCACGAGTCCGCCGAGCGGGTCGCCGCGAGCATCGCCGAAGACCTGCTGTAGGGCGCCGGTCGCAACTACCGGGAAACCCGGTCGATGATGAATGCGATCGAAGCCCGCACCGAAGATCAGCCACGTCCATATCGTCTCGTGGCCGAGCCACGACGCGAACGGCCGCGGCAAGTACGACACCTGCATTCGGGGCGACACGGTGCTGCGCTTCGCGTACACGGTCTCGGCCGGGGTGTGGGTGCAGACGGGGGCGACGCGGAGACAGGGAGCGGCCTGGAGGTGGGCGGCTCGCTGCGCTGGACGTCCGGAAACCTCACGATCGAGGTCGCCGCGCGCGGCCTCATGGCCCATTCCGAGGACGACTACGAGGAGTGGGGGGTGAGCGGCTCGGTGCAGTATGCGCAGGCTCCCGGCGCTGGTAGCACACATCCTTCCCCCGGTGCGGGGCTCCGCGCCGGGGGGATTTCTAATCTTCAACTGAAAATATCGTAGACACGGTTTTTCAGGAACATTGTGAGGAGGTTGATCGGCCATGAATTTTCGTTTTTTGTTTGCTCAGATGACCACAAACGACACCGAAGTGACGCTGGACGAGCGCCTCAGGCGGGCGGTCGCCGCCTGGTGCTGGCGGCGCGGGGTGAGCGAGCGCGGCTTCGGCGCGGACATGCTGGGGAACCCCGGATTCGCCGCCACGCTGGCGCGGGGCCGCTCGCTGCGTCTCCCGACGGCCGACCGGGTGCTCGCCTTCATCGGCTACCCACCGCTGGGCCCCGCCTTCCGGCTGGAGCTCGATACCTACCTGGCGGTGAGCGGGACCAAGATATCGATCCTGGGCGAGATGGCCCTGGGCGACCCCTCCTTCGTGGGGCGGTTCCGCCGGGGCGTATCGCCGCAGCTCGCCACGGTCGACCGCGTGCGCGCCTGGACGGCGGTGAACGCGAACGAGGAGGAGATACGGACCATCCGGGCGCGGCTGGCCGAGGCGGCGCCGGCGATACATCCCCTCGCCCGGCCTGGGGCCGAAGGCATGAACGGACGCGCCGAAGACTGCCTGAGCGAGCGGGAGGCGGCCGCCCGGCTGTGCATCTCACCGGGGGTGCTGGGAAGCTGCCGCATGCGCCGCGAGGGGCCGGCATTCCGCCGCATAGGCAACCGGTTGCGCTACCTGCCCGAGGATATCGACGCGTGGGCACGGGCGCAGCGCTGGACCTCCCTATCCGAGGAGAGTAATGCGCGGAAGAGGAAGGAGAGCTAGAGGACTGCGCCGGGGGAACGCCAGAACGCATCGATGCGTGTTTTTAGACGGGGGGGAGCCTGCGGCCCCGGGTTTTTTTTCTTCTAGTGAAAATATCGTAGACATTGGAATTCACGAATATTGTCAAGGAGATCATCCATCATGAACTTTCGTCTTTTATTTGCTCAGATGACCACAAACGACACCGAAGTGACTCTGGACGAGCGCCTTGGGCGGGCGATCGCCGCCTGGTGCTGGCGGCGGGGCGTGAGCGGGCTCCGCTTCGGCGTGGACGCGCTGGGGGACCGCGGCTTCATCTCCAGGCTGGCGCGGGGCCGCTCGGTGCAGCTCCCGACGGCCGACCGGATCCTGGCCTTCATCGGCTACCCGCCGCTGGGTCCCGCCTTCCGGCTGGAGCTCGATACCTACCTGGCCGTGAGCGGGACCAAGATATCGATCCTGGGCGAGTTGGCTCTGGGCGACCCCTCCTTCGTGGGGCGGTTCCGCCGGGGCTCATCGCCGCATCTCGCCACGGTCGACCGCGTGCGCGCCTGGGCGGCGGCCAATGCGAACGAGGAGGAGATACGGGCCATCCGGGCGCTCCTGGCCGAGGCGGCGCCGGGGGTACATCCCCTCGCCAGGCCTGAGGCCGAAGTGGAAGGCATGAACGGACGCGCCGAAGACAGCCTGAACGAGCGGGAGGCGGCCGCCCGGCTGGGCATCTCGCGGGGGGTGCTGGTGAGCTGCCGCGCCCGCGGCGAGGGGCCGGCCTTCCGCCGCATAGGCAACCGGTTGCGCTACCTGCCCGAGGATATCGATGCGTGGGCACGGGCGCAGCGCTGGACCTCCCTATCCGAGGAGAGTAATGCGCGGAAGAGGAAGGAGCGCTAGAGGACCGCACTCGGGGAAACGCCTCTGCGCGAGGCGGGCGGACACGGACGCAGAAGCGCATCCTTCGCGTGTTTTCAGACGTTCGTTCATTGTCGGCAGCCGTGAAATCGCATTATCTCATGGATGCCACCGGGGACCATGAATTTCGCCCGGGTCTCGTTCGGAATCCCCCTCCCGCAACAAACAACCAAAACGCAAACGAGGGGAATCAAACCCCTGCGTTCATACGCGCCTCCCCCAGGCACAGCACCTCGAAGAGGCCGAGGCGGGTTGTCAGGGGGCGGCGGAAGGGCGTCCGGGAGAGGACGTTCTCTGCCTTCCCGACCACCCACAGCAAGGAGGCGCGCGATGCGGACGACCATGCGAGAGTCGAACACTTTCCTCACCCACACCTTCGGCCGCGGGCTCGAAGACGAGCGATACGCCGTGGAACGGTTCAAGTCCGCGATGGACGGCGAGATCCGTCCCATGCCCGCTGCGGAAGCGAAGAACGGAAGCGGGCGCAGGATGAAGAGAGCTACGGCCACCCGGAAAGCCGTCCGGGAGATGCGGCCCGCACGGGACGAGATCATCGTCTGCACGGGCCTGCGCACCAGGGACAGCGGGGTTCAATACTGGGGGGCGTACGCCACGGGATTTTTTGCCCAAAGCAGTCGGCGCTGAGGGGGGGAGACGGATGCCGTACAAGGACCCCGAGGAGGCACGAAAGAAAGAGCGCGAACGCCACCGCCGTCGCGCCGCCGACCGACGCGCGATGGGCCTGTGTCCCAAGTGCGGAAAACACCCTCCCGCGCCCGGGCGAAGCATGTGTGAATCCTGCCTCGAGAGGGGGCGGGCCGCCGAGCGCGCCCGCTACGCGAGAGGCAAGGCTGCCGGGGACCCCTACGGGGGGAAGAACCCCGAGGGACGACGCCGCATGGCGCGGGAGAGGCACAAGAGACGCAGGCGCGAACGCAAGGCGGCCGGCCTCTGCACGGCCTGCGGAGAGCGTCCCCCGGTCGAGGGGGGCGCGGTCTGTGGAACCTGCCGGGAGGCGAGGCGCGCTGAAGAGCGGAAGCTCTACGCCGCCAGGAGAGCGAAAGGCCTGTGCGGCCGCTGCGGGAGGCCGACGTTCGCAGGCGCCGCGCAATGCGGTCCGTGCGCCGCGCTCGGGGAGGGACGCTCTTCAAAGAAGAACGCCGCGAGCCGGGCGCGCTACGCAAAAAGGCGCGCCGGCCGGCTTTGTGTCGACTGTGGCGAACACGCAGGCGCAGCGGCGAGGTGCGAACCGTGTGCGCGGCGCTCGTACCATTCCTCGGGCGAGCACAAGGGACTGCCCCTCTACCCGCCGCGCTACACCGTAATAGTACTCGCCACGGGCGAGGAGCACGGCCCCTGGGACTCCTGGGAGGAGGTCGCCATGTGCCTCGCCTTCGAGAAGCTCTCCCGCGAGGAGGTGGAAATCATCGAAGACGCGTCGCCTATGGTCAGGTTCACCAGCTGGTAGGTGCTTGCACCGGCTCGCCGCCTGCACGTGCCGCCGTCCTGCCGCCGGTGGGGGGGCAGACACGACCGGGGAGAGAGGGTTTGACGCCGTCCTGCTGCGCAGCCGGCCGGTTTCAGTCCGGCACGGGGAGCCACCACCACAACAGCCAGGCCGGGAGGCTGAGGACGACCGCCCAGGCGGCTATCGCGAGCGGGCCGGGAAGTCCCGCCACCATGGGCGCCGTTAACGCCCCGAGCACCGCCCACGTCGTCCAGGCGGCGCGGCGCCAACCCAGCCGCCATATCTGACGGCAAGCCAGGGCGAGGGGCAACCCGCACGGCGCCAGGGACGCCGCCGATTCCGGGAACATCGGCGTCCAGGCCTCGGGCGCCGTCCAGAAGAGCACGGCCGCGGTCACGAACACCCCGAACGGCAGCCACAGGAGCGCCGGCGCCCAGAAGCCCCACCGCCTGATGCCTCTGCTGTTGTCCATGTCTCATCTGACCCGAATTCCGGAGCGGACGCAAGACCGGCCGCGGTATGTGGACGGTCCTCACCCGACGTGATCCCCCTGGGGAGAGGTGGAGCGAAGCGGGGAGCCGGGCAAAGGCCCGGCAGGGGAGAGGGAGACGGTCTCCCGGCCCCGTCGCCGGCGACAACCCCGAGAGGAGGCTTGGCCATGTACGAGAACGACTGCGAAGTCGAGATGTTCACCTGCGACGAACTGCTCGCCGAGATCGGACTCGATGCGTACACGATCCGCAAGATTCGCGACGAGGCGGGGGGCGAGGAGGAGTTCAGGAGGGAATAGGGCAGACCGGGGGATCGGGGAGAGAGGCTTCCCGGCCCCTTCCACTTCATCATCCACACCACGAAGGAGAATCATCATGGCATTCGGACTCAACAGAGCGGAACTGATCGGGCGTCTCGGCGCCGACGTCACCATCAACCACCTGAGCAGCGGCGGTCGCGTCGCGAATCTTTCCATCGCGACCGACGAAGGCTACGTCGACAAGCAGTTCGGCGAGCGGGTGGACAAGACCGAGTGGCACCGGGTCGTCACCTTCCAGCCCGGGCTGGTCGACATGTTCGAGAAACATATTTTATAACGAGAGACAAGAGCACCCCTGCATACTACCGGAACGACAATATCCCTAATATTTCATTTATTTACAATGATATCCGTGTCGCCGTTCACCGACATTCCTCCTTTCTCCTGTCCTGCGGTTTGTTTTCATGTGTTGATACTCGTGTTGCTATTATCGATTCACGCTGCTATAGTCCGGGACATGGAAAACAACACCGGAAAACGCACAGCCAGGGTCAGGACGACGCTCACCAAGCGCACCGTCGAGGCGCTCAAGCCAGAAGAAAAATCCTGGATCGCGTGGGACGACAAACTGACGGGTTTCGGCGTCCGCGTCCAGCCATCGGGCACGAAATCGTTCATCGTCAACTACCGCGCAGGCTCCGGCGGCCGCAAGGCGCCCAACAAGCGGGTCGTCATCGGACGCTACGGCCGCATCGCCCCCGACCGGGCGAGGCGGCTGGCCCAGGATATGCTCGGACGCGTCGCCCGGGGCGAGGACCCGGCCGGGGAGCGGGCAGATGCCCGAGGCGTCCCCACCCTGGCCCGGGCCTTCGAGGTCTACATGGCGGCGAACCCCGGCCGCGCGGAAAATACCGTCAGGCTCTACGAGCAGAACCTGCGGGTCAACCTCTCCGACTGGCTCAAGCGCCCGCTCGACGCCATCACCCGCCAGGACGTGGAGGACCGCTTCAATCTCATTACAGGCAAACACGGCTGGTCGGCGGCCAACCAGACGCTCTCGATGCTGCGCTCGATCTACCGCCGGCCCTGCGTCGATTTCGAGGGATTGCGCAATCCGGTCGATCTGTGGCTGGCGGCAGGCGGGCGCTTCCACCGGAAGCGGAGGCGGCAGATATCGAGCCCGGCCGAGGTGCTGCCGCGCTGGCGCTCAGGGATAGAGGCCGCCGACCTTGAGCCCGAGATCCGCGACATCTTCCTGCTCGGGCTCTACACCGGCATGCGCCGGGGCGAGATCGTATCCCTGCGCCGGGAGCAGGTCGACATGGAGCGGCGCGTCCTCAGGGTCGAGGAGACCAAGAGCGGAGAACCCCTGGAGCTTCCGATCACCCGGCAGCTCGCCGTCATCCTCGAGCGGCGCCTCGCGGATGGCGCGGAGCCTGCGGAGCAGCAGGAGGGTTGGGTGTTTCCCTCCCCGAGGAGCGGGGCCGGACACGTGTCGGACCTCGCGCGTTTCTATGGCGAGATTTCAGAGAAAGGCGGGACCCGGTTCTGGTTCCACGGACTGCGCAACGCCTTCATCACGGTGGCGGAGCGCGAACTCATGCTGCCGCGCTCGCTCACGAAGCGGCTGGTGAACCACGCCAGGCCTCAGGATGTGACCGAGGGCTACGCCGCCGACTGGAGCGTCGAACAGCTGCGCGAACCGGCACAGCGCATCGCCGACCGAATCGACGAACTGATGAAATGTCGAGTGAAGCCCGTATGAGCCTGTGAACAAAGGCGTTTGCTCCAGGATCACCCAACATGACCATCGGCTCTTGCGTCATTCGGCGCCGTTGGCGAGTCTCTCGCAGGGATTGTGTTTCCTGTCCTGACGGACGACATCCCCGAAAATACCCGGGGTATGAAGCCGGATCGCTTCTACCCGGGTGCCCTCAACGACCTCGCGCAGCACGGTCCCGGGATATAGGCTCGCGGCGGTCCGCGCAAGCGCTGCGCACGGCCGCGGGATGCGCCCCGCCGTTTTTCTTCATCGCTGTTGCCTCCCTTGCCCAGGAAACAAGGCAAAATCACACGATAATTACATGAATCCACATATACATGACACGTAACAGATATTCATATTTTGATAAAATGGCGGACGAAGCCGGCAGCTTTGCGCAACGGGCATGGGAAGAGCAAGGGCTCCTGCCCCGGCGGGGGCCGCGAGGGTGCGAGGAGCTGGAACACCCCTCCCCTGCGAACCATGAATACGGGAGGAGAATCGATATGAGCGACCAGAGGCTTGCAACCCCCGTCGGCATATGTATCAGTCCGTCATCCGGAAGAGGCGGTCACGGACGCGGATTCATACCATGTCAATCACAACCTGAACTCAGGACAACCATACACAACATTTGACAGTGGCTCAGGATAGGAGTTCGCCATGATGAGAGTCCGGAATATTGTCATGTCCACAGCAATCCCGCTGATCGGCTCGATCCTTGTGATCCTCGCCACCGTCGCCCATTCAGCAGCCGAAACTGCCGACGAGAGGCTTCTGCGCAGCCTTGCGGGCGCGGATAAGGCCAACACCAACGAAGTGCGGGCCTTGTTGAAGAAGGGCGCGCGTCCCGACGTTCCCGATAATGCCGGTCGCTCGGCACTGCACGGCGCCGCCGCAATCGATGCGGCCGAGACAGCGCGAGTGCTGCTGGAGGCCGGCGCCGACAAGAACCGGCAGGACAAGGACGGCCGTACGGCGCTGCACCGCGCCGCCGCGATCGGCGCGGCCGAAACCGCTGGCGTGTTGCTCAAGGCGGGCGCCGACCCGAACCGTCGGGATAAAAACGGAAACACGCCGCTCCATCTCGCGGCCGACGACCCGGCGCTTTCCACCTCGTCGAGCGGCGCCGTAGCCACCGTTCGCCGGCTCCTGGGCGCCGGCGCAAATGCCAACCGTACCAACAAAAATCGGGAGACGCCGCTCCACGTGGCCGCCGGAAGCCACGGAAGTCCGGACGTGGTTGCTGCGCTGCTCAAGGGCGGCGCCGATCCGAAGCTCGGGAACGGCGCCGGGCTGACGGCGCTTCAGTTCTTCGTCCGCGCCGGTCCCGACGAGGGCGACACCGCCGCGATGCTGATCGACGCGGGCGCCAACCCCAACCGCAAGTACCCCAACGGCGACGTCCCGCTCCATGTGACGATCCGGGCGGGCGGCAGCCGCGGCAAGTTCGAGGTCGCGGAAGCGCTGCTTGGAGGCGGCGCGGACCCCTGTATCCGCGATGCCAGGGGATACATTCCCTACCAGATCGCACAGGAAGGCGGCGTTATCCACCAGGCGCTCTCCCGCGCGGGCGGCTACGAGCGGGCCTGCGACAAGAAGGGGGAGCGGGTCGCGTCCGGTCAGGCGCGCACCATGCAGGCACGGGCGCGAGTGAACGTCAGAAGCGGCCCCGGCACGCGGTACGACAAGGTGGGACTGCTCGAGGCGGGCCAGGAGGTTCGGGTCACCGGCGAGAAAGACGAGTGGACGAAGATCGAGTATCCCGAGGGCGGCGAGGCGTTTGTCCATGGCTCGTTCCTGGTTGAGGCCAGCGCGCATGCCGCCATCAACCCAAAGTGCGTCGGGCTTGAGGAGGGTGCGAAATGCTGGAAGGAAACCGCCAACCAGCGCGGCTGCCATGTCTGGGACGACTATCTTCACGCGGACCAGACGGTGAGATGGTCCGGCGCGTGCCCCGGCGGCGTCGCCAGCGGACGGGGAACCCTGGTGTGGACGAAGGACGGCAAGGCCATCGAGAAGACCGGCGCGCTGGCGCGAGGGAAGAAGCAGGGCCAATGGACCATCCGGTATGACAACGGCACTGTCATGCAAGGTCCGTTCGTCAACGGCAAGCACCACGGTCGCTGGGTCATCCGCTACGCCGACGGCACTGTCCACGAGGGCGAGGCGGTGAACGGGCAGAAGCACGGCCGGTGGATCGAGCGCGACTCGGAGGGGGGCGTGGAAGAAGGCCCTTATGTAGACGGCAAGAAGAATGGCAAGTGGGTGGTGCGCGGTGCCAAGTGGTTATATGGACCGAACCCCTACGATGGCGAAGGATCCTATGTGAATGGCAAGAAGGAGGGCCACTGGGTTGTACGCCGTTCTATCGGGTCTATCAGGAGAGTGATTGAGCTCCGTTACGAGAAAGGCAAAAGTCAACGACACGGCCGTTATTACTCTCGCAATGAGAACGGAGATGAGGAGGAAGGTTCTTTCAGCCGAGGCGAGAAGCACGGCAAGTGGACGTACCGCTATGCCGGCGGCATCACTGGCATGCACGGCATGACAGAGTATGTATGCACGCACGGCACATGCCAAAAGCATGGAAGGTGGGTTATACGCTACACCAAAGGCTCTATTGCGGGTGACATGGAAGAAGGCTCATATGTCAACGGCAAGAAACACGGCCATTGGATTAAACGCAAACGCAGTTTGGATGGCTATGTATCCCAAGGCTCTTTCAAGGCTGGCATAAGACAAGGCCGCTGGTATTTTCAATATGGGCAGGGACGTTTCGTAAAGGAAGGTTCCTATGATGCGAATGGCAGAAAGCATGGTGTGTGGGTCACTCGCACAAAGGATGGGGGGTGGTCGAAAACCCCACATGTTCATGGCAAAACACACGGTCTCCAGCTCTATAGCAACGGCAATTGGGTATGCTACCGTGACGACAAGGCCATTACGTCTGCAAAAGTACCTGGATCAAGGCGCTCCGATTGCTGAGCGCGAAAATCGGGCGTCGTCGTTTCCCAGCGCCGAAGCGGCATGCACAACGAGGATTGGAGAGCAAATACGCAGGATACTCTTCCGAGTAGAGTAATCGCGCGCTAGGCGGTCGATTGCTGGTGTTGCCCGAACCAAGAAACCATGCCAGTCAGGCGGTCCCGAGTCGGCAGAGAGTCATTCATGATTATGACGCGGGACACCATCGCAGGATCCAGCCCATTCGAACGCCCACTTCCCAGATATACTCGCTGTCACGGTCGACGGCCTCGCGCGCGAATTCATCCCCTTCCCCTTCTGAACACCGCAACACGACAGCCTCCCTGACAAGAGCAGCACCCGCACAAAGCACAATTTTTCCGGCGACCATGCGGCCGGGGCTGCTCGGAACAAATCGCTACGCCGCCAGGCGTCTGCACGTTTTGCCAACCAGACGGACCCCATCTTCGTTCTGTCCCAAGGGTTCGATTGACGGCATCTTCTACTCCTCGCTCATGATGTTCTGCGAAGTCTTCCAAACGATGATTCAACGGAAGGCAGGTCACTCAATAACGCCAAGGTCTTTCGATGTCCCCTTCCATTTTCTCGGTTAAGTTCTGCAACACCCGGAAGAGCACCAGTTCGCTGAAGCCGAAAGATATGGCAAAAATGTATAATGCGGATTCATCGACCTTGGGAATTCCCGTCTCCGAGGCAAGATACAGGAACAACCCGGACGCTGCACCAACGACGGGTCGAACCACATGCAGGGCAAAAAGAAACGGTAGGCCGCAGGCTCCAGGCACTCCCTTTCAGGAATGGCGGGCAAAACCCGAACTCCAAAACATCGTCTGCCAAACATGACTGCTCAATTTCGTACACTGGAAGAAGGGAAAAAGAGGCGAAAAACCATCGGGGCATGTTATCTGAGTTACGAAAACAACCAATTACAATTCGCTTGTTCCGTATCCGGTCTCGACGATGTAGACGAAACAATTAGCTGAGCTTTTAACAACCAGCATCGGTCACGCCGGGTTCCATTCAATCAAGACATCACGTCTGCACTAAGAAAAGATTTCTCCTTCAAGCCGTATCGCTGGCCACCGATTATCCGGTCGTCGCCGCAATCGCTGTAGAAATCTATCAGAGTCCCGGTGAGGTCGCGGCCCCACAATTTCTCCCATTCGTGGATAAACTCACTATTCAGTTCACGAAAATTTTCAATTTGATTCGCGAACAACTGGCACGCCGTTAGTTCGTCACAGCGATCTTGTTCGACGCACACAACGATGTCTCGATAAAAATCGAATATAGCGAATATCTCTTCTTCGTGTTCTTCATTTCGGGCAGACTTCCAAGCTTTGTCCGCCAAAGAATCGTTTGCTCTGTTAATCTTGTCGATATCTTTGGTTTTTTCAACCTTTCGAAAGTCTTCGAGGAATTTTTTGCCATCGCCCCGTATCCAAAACATGTCGATCGTCTCGAATGCCTCTCGTAAGTGCCCCGTGTCGGCTTTTTCCTGGAAAGCGAGAGTGTTTGCTATGCGTTTGTCGCGTATTTCAACGTAAAAGACCCACGCAGTGTAAACCGCCGCTATCACGGCAAGCGTGAGCTTGATCGCATCGGCGTTTTCTTTCACAAATTGCAGCGATGCCTCCCATCCGAAGCTGTTCACCAGCATCGCGCAAGTGACGGCCATCGCAGCCAGCATCACCCACATTATATAGATGATCGTCATGACTATTCACAGGTATTCGGACAAGCGATCATTTGCATTTATTACATATTCGTTTACAGCGTTTCTGCGAGCATGTACACGTCGTGCAATAAGTTGTCGTAACCAGCAAATTATCCAGTCCTTTTTGTTGTTCCAACTGTCGACGATACTGATTTCTGTCTTGGTATTCTGGCCGCGTGTCCAACTCCTTGAAAAAATCCAGGTAATCCGGTTGCTTTACCATCTCTCCCATTCTGCTACTGATGAATCGGGCGAACGACTCAGACATGTTAGGCGGTCCGACAATGCCGTAGATAGTCGACGCTTGGACTGGAACGCCTTGAGCAGTTGCGGTTTCGATTGCTTTGTACGTTTTAGTTTTCCAAGTTTGATTCGAAAATACGGTGATCGCCTTTAGGTCACCTCTCTTTGCCGCAAATAGAGGGGGCGCGACCATAGCGCTGATGTCGCGGGCCGCGAGTTGGTCCAAACCCACTTTGGTTGATTGATATTCCATGAACCGGACAGGCACACCCAGGTTTTTGAAAGTTCGCAGGGCCGCCCACGTGGTTACGTCATTCGAGGCACCAACAAAAAAAGGTTTTTCCTGGTATTTCTTGAAATCACTCAGCCTGTTTATTCCGCTCGATTGCGAAACAATCAGGGCGAGTTCGCGGCGCCCGATCATTGCAACCGGGGTCAGCTCTTTCTTCAGGAGGGTTGCAGCCGTCGAGGCGTTGGAGGTGGGTACGAGCATCAATTGCGATCCATCGGTTTTGGCAAAATAGCCCCGCTTAATTGCTCCCGCAAACCAACTTGAGGACTTGCGCGTCACCACGAATTCGCTCTTCTTTGATTGTGACTTGTTCAATGTGGCGGCGACTGTCTCACCCAGCATGTGCAGAGTTGAGCCCTGCTTCCCAACAACTATAATCTCAACCACGCTAGGCTGAGATTGAGCCGTGGCGCAAAAAAACATCACTGAACAAAAAATCAAACTGATAAGTAAAGCGTATTTTCGCATCGTTTGGCTCCTTTTCCGCCTAACTCATGTGCTGTAGTGCCGAGCATAGAAGAAAACAGATACAAACATCAATGTAATATGATTTTATATGCTTTGAATTGAATACTTCAGCAAGAATCCTTTCAAGCAGGTATCATTTGTCTCGTATCTGGCGAAGTGGAGGTCTACAAGGCGGCCCTGCGCGATCTCATCAACTCGACGCTCAGCATTCATTAGTTGTAACAATCGCCCCATTATCGGGGTTGTTGAAATACCCGGCATTTCAACAAACGCGTTCTCTTCGCCTTGTATGCCTCCGTATAAGCCTCACCCTGGGTAGCCGCCAAAGGCGGCGTATCGAAGGGTGCTCTCCTTCGATACGCCGCGTAAGCGCGCCTACTCAGAATGAAGATAGTATTACGGGCTAGGGTGGCGAATGCGCTACAGGCAGTTTCCGTTTGAGGAGGACTTTTTCAATAATCCCGGGGAGGAAGGGTTTGAAGCCGCCCTGCTGCGTAACCGCCACGCCACCGGTCGGACTCGGCTCTGCCGTGCGAACTGCCAATCCAGGCCGAGGGGGAGGTGAACACGACCACATCCCTCCCCGGCAACCCCGCCACAAGCGATGCCACCGCCGAAGGCAACTCGACGCCAGCATTTCTTCCCGAAGTTGGCGACATCTTCTTAATCGGGGTCTACACCGGCATGCGCCGGGAGCAGGTGGACATGGAGCGGCGCATCCTCAGGGTCGAGACAACCGAGACCGGGGAGCCTTTCGAGCTTCCGATCACACAGCAGCTCTCCGCCATCTTCGAAGGGCGCCTTGCGGATGGTGCGGAGCCTGCGGCGCAGCAGGACGACTAGGTGTTTCCCTCCCCCAGGAGCGGGGCCGGACACGTGGCGGACATTGCGTGGTTCTATGAGGAGATTTCGGAGTTAGGCGGCGCCCGGTTCTGGTTCCACGGGCCGCGCAACGCCTTCATCACGGTGGCTTAGCGCGAACTCATGCTGCCGCGTTCGCTCACGAAGCGGCTGGTGAACCACGCTAGGCCAGGCGACGTGCCGAGGGCTACGCCGCCGACTGGAGCGTCGGGCAGCACCTCGAACCCGCGCAGTGCACCGCTGACCGAATCGATAAACTGATGAAATGTTGAGCTCAACATTTCATGAGTAATGATAAGTGGATAGTAATGTTGAGTCGAAGCGACACTGCTTTGAAAACAAAGGTTCCAAAACCGATTTGCTTACCATAATCTGGCTCGCTTGCCTTTACTTCCCCGACCATACGAAAATGGCTACCGTCGGTGATGAGCTTAACGGGGGAGTAGTGGTAAGGAAGCGCTCCGGCTTCATTTCCCGAGTATTTTCAGGGATGTCGTTCTTCAGGCCAGGGTTCCGGACGGGACAGGAAACACAATCTCTGCAAAAGACTCGCCAACGACACTGGAAGGCGTAAAAACTGATAGTTATGTTGAGTGATTTTGGAGCAAACGCCTTTGTTTACAGGCTCATACGAGCTTCACTCAACATTATCGTCTACTTACCATTACTGATGCAGGGAACATGACGGTGACCTGTGCGGCATTCGTCAACCGGCCGATATGGTCGTCTACGTGAAGTTCATCAATGGGGTTGATGAAAGAGAAACGGGCAGGAGGACCGTCGCATGATTCACAACGCCCGTAGACCAGATTTATAGTAACTCAAACATCATCTCTTGTCTGTCGTGCTAATGTAATGACCATCCAACTCTCTGGAACGTCGATTTTCGGTTTATCTGTTTCGTGGCAGCGGCATGATGGGCGTGTGCAATATACGCTGTTTCCGACTACCCAAAGCAGGTCGCGCCGGAACAGTCAAAAACCTCTTCGTACTCACGCCAATTGACGCGGGTGGATAGCTCGCAAGGCGTCTTCATTGTCCCGCTCCGCTAGTTCGAGCTCGTAACGATCCTGAAGATTCATCCAACTCCTGGCGTCCGTGTTGAAATAACGGGCCAACCGCAGCGCAGTCTCGGCAGTGATGCCCCGGCGCCCGCGAACGATTTCGCTGATCCGCGCAGGTGATACGCCAATCGCCCTGGCGAGAGCGGCGCAAGACAGCGCGAAAGGCTGCATAAAATCGTGTTTCAAAATTTCGCCTGGGTGAACCGGCTCCAGCTTGCTCATGGCGATCCTCCTTGTTCGGCGTCAATGATAGTCGACGATTTCGACGTCGTAAGCGTCTCCTTCGGAAAACCGGAAGCAGAGCCGCCACTGATCGTTGATCCGAATGCTGTACCAACCGCGGCGCTCGCCTCGCAGCGCCTCGAGCCGATTCCCTGGTGGCACCCGAAGGAAAGCGAGCGTCGCGGCAGCATCCAACTGCGCGAGTTTACGCCGGGCGACTCGTTCCACGCTCGCGAAACGGCGCACCCGGTAATTATTGGCGAGTCGTTCGGTATCCTTACAACGGTAGCTTCGAATCATCTGTCGCCAGATATGGCATTTCGATGGGTGATTGTCAAATCCAGTGAATGGGCGTCCAGATAAGCCATGCAGAAGAAACCAGATCCCCCAGCTAATGAATTAAGCAACAGACCCAAGGCTAGACATAGCATTTACAAACCATTTAGCGAGTTTTTCGCATCCCTCCTCTCTAGGAGGCATATCATCGCACCATTTACTCTATCAAGATGTTCCCGATATCCATGGGCGAAAACACAGAGATGTGTGGGCGTCAATGAAAAATGTTTCCCACTTCAACCTCGGGATTTCCTTGGAATTAATGTTGAAATTTCTGTTGCATCTTAATAACAAAAGTGAAAAAGCGCACGGACATATTTTGAGCGCTCTGTAAAAAGAATTGCCACAGAAATATCAGGTGCAACATGAAGATTTATACAAAAAAATCCATGAATCTTCTCATGTAACAAGGGATTTCAGCGCGCAGCGCACGACAGCGACGACGCAGATATGAGCGAGGGCGGGCTGGCTGGCGCTGGTATGATAGCTCATGTTGGCCTTCACCGTGGATAGCTTCTTTGATGGAGAGTTCCGCTGGACATACTCGGCGGTGAACTTTGCCAGCGTGGGATCGGAAGAGGAATAGACAGGGGATTGCCGCCGCTCTTCTCGTTGGCGAGGAAGGCGAGCGGCGCGGGAGAAGAGGGTCGGGGGAGTTTCTCACTCCATGATCAGGTATCGGCCTGGGTGATTTCAACCGGAAAAATCCGGAGCAATGCCGACGGTGTAGTTACAATCCGGGCCTCAGTGCATCTTGACTTCAGGCGCAGTACATCCGTGCTGGCTGCATAGCAACTGGTTTGAAAACAGACAATCTGACACGACGGTAAGCCCGCTGTGCAGACGGGGAACCGGGAGGCGAGCAACCCTACTGCAGCCGTTTGCCGCGCCGCCAGTCCCATGGGGCTACGAAGGCACCGCGGTGCATTCCTCGCCTCCCGGCCCGCGCTTCTCCCTCCTGGGA
This sequence comes from bacterium, assembly GCA_965204535.1. Taxonomy (GTDB): domain Bacteria; phylum UBA8248; class UBA8248; order UBA8248; family UBA8248; genus Bin107. Next base: position 844,419 of record OZ241996.1, read on the forward strand.
AACATACTTTTCGGAGTATTTTCGATAGGCCAACGCATAGCCCGAGCGGACCATATACGCGTTGATGTTGGTCCCGTCTACCGCGAAACAGGTGGCGATCATGCGTCCGTACCTGTCCTGTTCATCGCCCGCCGGTTCGCAACTCACTCCGGCGGCAGCCCGTAAGACAAGCACGCTCGTTGCCCGTTTTCCGCAGGGATACGCTTCTCCCCTGGCGTTCCGGCAGGTCTGGTCGGTCTCAGGCGCGTCGATCCCGTGAAGCCGGACTTTGACCTTGCCTAGACGAATCGTATCGCCATCGATGATCCGTATATCGAGTTTCGGCGCTGCTTCACGGTACCCCTCTCGGAATCCTTGTTCGAATGCTTCTATGTTTTTCCGCGTCGACCAATGTTTCGGCGATTGCTTTTTGTCCGTATCGCTCCTTGCTTTCGGGCTGCCAGGTTGCGGTGTGACCCTCGTGCAATCTCCCTGCCCTCGTTTCGGGTGACGGCCACCGCTCGCCAGGCATTCTTCGATGGACCGGAACGGCATAAAGTTCCTAGTCCGCCCGTAGTACGCCCCGCCCGGGCAGTGGCAGATGCCGGACCTCGATTTCTTGACCAGGAGCGGCTCTGTGGCAAAGGAGGCTTTGATCTGACCCTCGAAAATCAGGCCGACGATACATACCCCTAGGAACAGCATGAAGAGATAGCCAGTCCATTCCCATATTTTGTCGGAAGATTTCCTCATGTATCCTTTCCATCATCGGTGGACCATATCCATACAATTTACCCGACTGCAATGTGAACACGCAACCCGGCAGCTTCATCCCGAAGCCCTTCACCGACATATTCTCCTGCCGACAGTCTCACGCGGGATCAGCCGCGCTTCCTCATGCATGGAACGGCCCTTGTCGGCCGCGGACCCTGTGGCTCTGGCGGAAGCAGCCCGGCTATTCGCGAAGCTGCCACGGCTCGACGACTCGGAATGGGTGTTCCCTGAGAACCTCACGTGGGAGTGGTTCTACACGTTAATGTGCGGCATTTGAAAAGAAGCTTGTGTGCGGCCTCCGCATATCCTAAGGACGTCACGCATGGGCGTCTTAGAATGTCATGAACGGCGTCAGGCTGCCGCTTGAACAGCGCAAACCCGTTTCGTTGGCGGTCCATTGCAGCCATCTTGATCGGGCGGAATCAGAAGTCGGTGCGGGAGAACCTGCTCAGCGCCTAGGTGTTGATTGGCTTGGCGACGATCAGTTCGAGGCGTATTCGGATTCCGCGGCCACTTAACGCAAAGAACCTCCTAGACCTGGCTATCCGCTGTGGTATTGAGCCCTCCTGCCAGCTCGGTTGTCGTCAAGGCAGAGGTGAACCGACCGGCGTGGTTCCACTGCCGGGATTTCGACCGTACCCTTGCACTGGAGTTACCAAAATCAAGGTGCTAAAATCGTCACGTTTCTGAGGGAATCTTGTTGGCTCGTGCTGCTGCAAAGTCCAAGTGTTCTGATTGATCACGTATGGACCATGTTCGGCTAGTTCCGGGCTGCACCGGCACTTCAGAATCGTGGTCGCCGCTGAGGAAACCTCGGTTCAGAACTGGTTATCGCGTGTTGTCGGAAATGCCGTGACTGAGCTGTGGCTAGACTTGACCGAACAAGGGGAATGAGCATGGCCGCGCAAGGAGCCAATGCACAATCGACACCGACAAAACCCGCGGCCCTTATCGTCTAACAGGGTATGATGACAGAAGAGAGCGAACGACCAGATTCCGAAACGTTGACGAAATCGTTATTGGACATTGCGGTGGAATCGTGGCGTTTCGGCCGACTTTTTGATCGACTGCTCATGAAACTCGATGCAGGTGAACAGGGGAGATATCATAATCATTTCCGCTGGTTTCAAAAAAAGCTCAAAGATTCTCTCACGGATGCAGGGTTATGGATTGTGAACGTTGAAGGCCAGTCCTTTGATCCGGGAATGGCAGCGACACCACTAAACATTGAAGAATTTGGATCGGAAGACGCGCTCGTTGTCGACCAGATGCTCGAACCAATAATCATGGGACCGGAAGGCGTCGTCCGGACCGGAATAGTCAAGCTCAGGAAGGTGGATTTATGAACAACTACGTGGGTATTGACCTGGGCACTACGAATAGTGCGATCTGCTCGTATGACGGTAATGAAACTCGTATCTGGAAGAGCACGGAACAGAACGATGTGACGCCATCCGCGATCTACATTGATCGACGGGGAAACAAATACGTCGGCAAGCGAGCTTACGACACAGCACCTCATAGTCCAGACAACGCCGCCACGCTGTTCAAGCGACTGATGGGGACGAGTACGCCCATCAAGCTATCGGCAGTAGACATCGTCATGAGCCCGGAGGAGTGTTCGTCGGAGATACTTCGAGTGCTTTTCGGCTACTTGCCGGAAGAACTCAGAAATGATGCTGACGTTGGCACTGTTATAACTGTACCTGCAGCATTCAACTTGATGCAGAAAAACGCCACGATGCAGGCCGCAGAGCTGGCCGGAATCGGTCGAGTCGCGCTGATGCAGGAGCCTGTGGCTGCGATTATGAGCGTCAAGAAAGCGCGCAATGCTGATAGTATTTTTGTTGTCTATGACCTCGGCGGCGGTACATTGGATGTTGCTTTGGCGGAAAGTCTCGGGGGAAGGATCAACCTTCTCGCCCAAGGCGGGATCGCGATGTGCGGGGGAAGGGATTTCGACCGGTTACTCGTCGACAACGTGATCAAGCCGTGGTTGTTTGAAAACTTCGATCTCCCCGAGGACCTGCCGACAAATCCCATTTATAAGGCCCTGCTCCGACTGGCAGCATGGGCGGCGGAACGCGCAAAGATCGAGTTGTCGGCACGTGAGGAAGCAATCGTCAGCCTGTCTGAGACGGAAGCACGTGTGCGAGACAAGTCCGGACAGGAGGTTTATATAGACATCCCTGTAGACCGCAGCACGCTAGACCGCCTCATAGAGGAAAAGATCGAGGAATCCATTGAGGCGACAAGGGATACGCTGGAGAAAGCGGGCTTGAGTCCCCACGACGTTGAGCGCGTTGTTTTCATTGGTGGACCGACCAACTACAAGCCATTGCGGGACAAGGTGTCTTTCGAACTCGGGATACCTACGAGCGCAGAAGTCAATCCGATGACGGCCGTTGCCGAAGGCGCCGCAATTTTCGCGGAGTCGATTGAGTGGAACTCCGAGAATCATAGCAGGAAGAGCAACCGCGGAACGCTCGCGTCGAGCGGTCCGCTTGAGCTGACCTTCAATTACACAGCGCGCACGCCAGACACGTGTTCGCAGATTGTGGTGCAAGTGGGTGGTAAGGTCATGTCGGGGACCGAGTTCCAGGTAGACAGCTTGGACACCGGTTGGACTTCCGGCCGAAAGCCCTTGGAAAACGGTGCCGCCATAGACGTGTCGCTTGCGAAGAGTGGGGAGAACACGTTCAAGGTGTTCGTGTTCGACGCAACGGGTGGTCCATTGACGCTCGAGCAGGACAAGATCGAAATCACTAGGACTGCGGCAACAGTCGACGCTATTCCGGCCTCGCATTCAATTGGAGTCGAAGTGCTGGAGAAACTTGGAGGTACGGCCACCATTGAATGGCTAGTGCGGGCCGGTGACCTGCTGCCCAAGAAAGGTGCTAAGGTATTCAAAGCTAGCGAATCTCTGAAGGCCGGGAGTACTCAAGCGCTTAGATTCAATCTCTATGAAGGTGATAGTGAGGAACCGTCCGACAATCGCTTTATTGGACGCTTGAAGATTACCGGCAACGACTTCGAAGAAGGGGTCATACCAGCAGGAGGCGACCTCCATTGTGATTACGAAATGCTCGACTCGGGAAACATCGTGCTGGAAGTTTCTGTCCCGAGTATTGGTGGGACCTTTCATTCGGGACGGAACTTCTACTCCCGCCAAGAGGGACAGTTCGATTTCAGCAGTGAGGCCGCCCGGGTCATTGAAGAGGGAGAAAAGACCCGCCAACGTCTGGATGATTTCGATGAGGTTATAGACGACCCGAAACTCGAGCAAGCACGAAGGAAGCTGAATCCGGCATCGCAACTCGATGAGGACGAACCAGATATCGAGCGCGCCCAAGAAGCCATGGAAGGTGTAAACGATGCACGCCGCCTTTTAAAACAAGTTCGTGAAGATAATTTGAAGGAAATCAGGCGGATGGAGCTCAACAGTGCGACCGAGTTCTTTAACGACTGTATCCGCCAATTTGCCCGTACCAGCGAGGAGAATGGGTTCGACAATCTTGTGAGAACCGCTCAGCGTGCGATCGAACGCAACGACAAGGACTTCGAAAGTTACCTTAATGAACTGAAGGGTAAAAACTTCGGGATCCTCTGGCGACAAGACTGGTTTGTGGTGAAAAAATTCAAGTGGATGGCTACTTCACCACACCACTTCTCTGACACCGCGCGGTTCAAGGAACTGGTTTCAATGGGCCGAAACGCCCTTCAGGCCGATGACATCGACAATCTTCGCCAGATCGTAGGACAACTCTGGCAGATTCAAATCTACACGGGATCGGACACGGACATGCTCGAAATGGCCAACATCATTCGGGGTTAGCTATGGCGGAAAATCGCTGGTTTCCGCTGAAGCATGAATTGCCGGACGGTTCCAGACTCGGTCGGCTTCGGTATGCTGGTCCGAACTGGCAGATCTACCGCGTAGATGAAGAAAACTCGGTGTTGATCGCTAAAGCAAGCCTCTCCAACCTGTGGGTCGATTCACGATTATTACCCGATACGGTCACAATGGCCTTGTCGATTGGAAAGGAAGCGTTCAAAGCGATTCCTTCGCGGCCGGGTCAGCGACTAGAGCCTGTTGCGGGGACCGGATCTCTGGAAAGCAAGGCCGATGGCCTCTCGTTTGCGCTGAGCTTGCGTGAGACACGAAAGATCGAGAGCGAGGCTCCACTCCACGACGCGATCTACGCCGAACGTTACTCCCGATTGCTGCCGACATGGACAGTGTCTGAATGTGCTTCGGATGTGGAAGTACTCGGACGATGGCTGACCGGCGGGGTATCGATTCCAGCGACGTCACTTCGCCGGCTGACGAGCCTACTCGGCTGGCTCGACGAGCAAGACGTACACGAGCTCGTGGAAGCCGCTGGATTTTCGGCTTCGCAAGGATTCGTTGGAGCGAGAACCAAGCAAAGGACTAGGAGCCGAATGTCAAAGTCAGAGGCGATAGATGTAGATGATGCGCGAGGGTTCCATCTGTCGGGCCGTCCCGTTCTAGAGGCATTCTTCAACGAGCACGTTATCGAAATCATCGAGAACGCGACGCGTTACAAAGCGCTGGGCATCGAATTCCCAACGGCCATCGTATTACACGGCCCTCCAGGGTCTGGGAAGACTTTCGCCGTAGAACGGCTCGTAGAGTACCTTGATTGGCCGATTTTCTATATCGACTCCAACAGTGTCGGCAGCCCCTACATCCACGAGACCAGCCGAAGGGTTGGGGAGTTATTCGACAAAGCCATGGACTCAGCGCCGTCTGTCATCGTCATCGACGAGATGGAATCCTATCTTTCGGACCGTCAGATTCACGAGTCGACCGGTCTACACCATGTGGAAGAAGTCGCCGAATTTCTGCGCTGTATTCCCGAAGCCAACAAGCGCCAGGTGCTTGTTATCGGCATGACCAACAGGATCGAGATGATTGACTCAGCGATTCTGAGGCGCGGTCGGTTTGATCATGTCGTCGAAGTAGGAATGCCGTCTGAGGCCGAGGTTTCAGAGCTTATCGACTCACTACTGAAAAAGGTTCCGGTACAAGGTGCTATCAATACGAAGAACATGGTCGACATATTGACAGGCAGGGCGTTGTCCGACACCGCCTTTGTTGTGCGCGAAGCCGCACGGCTTGCAGCACGTGCAGGGAAGAACGCCCTGGACGACGATTCGCTGAAGTCGGCCCTAGATAGCCTACCGCCGTTGACACCTAAGAAACGATCCATCGGATTCATTCAGGATTGATACGTGGAACTGCTTGAGAATCCATTCTTCACGTTAGGCGCTACGACGCGGGATGACCGGCGCAGCATTCAAGGACTTGCGGAAGAAAGAAGTCTCATTGCCGATGAGAGATTAGTTCGTGACGCTACGGCGATTCTCACCAACCCAAGAAAACGTCTAGCAGCCGAGGTCGGCTGGCTACCGGGACTCGGACCGAAGCGTATAGACGAGGTTCTGGCGGTCTTAGAGAAACATCCAGAAAAAGTTGCCAGTCAGGGTAATCTTCCCGCTCTTGCTCGCGTCAACCTCCTCGCAGACGGTCTGGTGCGTGTAGTGGAACAGTTGTCGCCGTGCGACGTAGTCCGATGGATCGTTCAACTTGCGCAATCGCACGATGACCTCGATGTTGAAGCAACTTTAACGTTACTTAATGAGGAGCGATCTACAGCAGGTTTTCCACTCACAAATGTTGATCATGTCAAGGCGGAGTTCAAAGAACGACGCCGATACTATTGCCAGGCCATGAAAAGTGCTCTGGATAAGCTGCCAACTGATGCTCTCGTCGAGGTTTTAACAATGGCTGTTGATCAGGTAACCGACAATGGATCGAACGGTGCCCCTATTCTGATAGACGACTTAGTCGATAGCTTCGAAATCGAGGCGCAGGAATTTCTCGATAAAGAGAAGAAAAACATCGCGACACTTGTCCAAGGCTTAAGAAAAGCAGTCGAAGACGAGGAGCGAATCGGTCTTCTTGTCGGCCAACTTGAGAAGGTCGTCAAAAATTGGGATACCGTAGCTCAACCTATCCAAGTGAGCGCCCGTAGTCGGGGGCGTAGTCATAACCTCAGCCATGAGGTTGCCCGCGAGATTCGCAGCCTTGCCGTGGACTTGTTTAATGAACATGGTCTTCTCGATCTCTCCAGACGGCTAACGGCACTGCAGCAGGAAGTGTTCGCCGAGGTTGATCAGGTTCTCGAACAGTCAGAGGAAGACGCCGAAGCGTTGGATGAAATTGCCGAGCAGAGGACACAGCTACTGTCGAAAATGGAAGCCCGTGCCGAGACCTGGAAACACGAGATCACTTACGAAGCTGATGTCGGTGTCATGTCCAAAGACAAGCTTCGCATTTCACCCGAAGGCGTGCAGTGGAAAGGAGCCAGATTCCCTCTGGAAGAGATCAGACGAATACGCTGGGGCGGGACCCGACATACGGTTAACGGTATTCCCACCGGCACAACTTACAACATCTTTGTGGGTAGCGAGAGAGGCGGAACCACGATCAACCTGAGGAAGAAGCAAGTTTACTCGGAGTTTGTAGTCCGACTCTGGAAGACTGTGGGTGTGCGTCTCCTTACAGATATGCTCAAGGGTCTGAGAGATGGAAAGCAGTACAGATTTGGGACCGCTGTGGTTACCGATCACGGAGTAGAGTTGGAAAGACGCCATCTGTTTGCGGCCAATGAACGCGTCCCCTGCAAGTGGACGGACCTAGTGATCGACAACGGAGCCGGAACGTTCTACATTGCGAAGAAAGACGAAGAGAAGGTGGCGGTCGAACTGTCCTATCAGGATATGGACAACGTTCACATCCTGGAAGCTGCAATGCGGGTCTTCTGGAAGAACGCAAGTTGCAGACTAAGCGACCTGCTCGAACAAACCCATTGACTGGTACAAAGACGTAGGCTGGTGAGGATACGGTGAGCGACGAGAAGGAAAAAAAGGGATTCTCCGGGCTCTCGTCTCTTGTCTCTGACTTAGAGGAGGCTACGTCAGGTAGACAGAGCCAGATAGCACAACGTAATACCACGCCGTCCGAGTCGCCTCACCGATCAGACCCCGGATTCGTTGCTTCGGAGTCGTCTCGGACACCAATCTCCGGCTTTTTGGGCACCAAATGGTTTTGGAGCATGGTCGGCGTTGGTGTGCTGATATGGCTCTTCAGTGCCTTGCAAGAAGACAGTGGCAGGTCAAGCAACCTACGCACGTTCACCGAGCCGAGATCAGCGCCGAGCTACACACCGCTTGCTCCGGCATCGACACGGCAGACAGTTCTAGATTTCTCCAAACCTCCAGTTGGACAGTACAACGTGCTTTCTGTTGCGCAGATACGTTGGTGCCTTCGCGAAGTTATCCAGATTGAAGTGCTCCGACCCATGCCTACCACGAATGCTCAAATTGAAAGGTTCAACGCGGTGGTTTCGGAATACAACAGTCGTTGCAGGCGTTTTAGGTACAGGCGTGGAGCACTAGAACAGGCACGCCGAGAGGTAGAACAGCAGAGAGCGCAGATCGTCTCTAACGTGTCGCCGCCATGGTAACGTAACTCAGAGGCGTTGCAGAGCAACTCTACCCCCTCTACGCCGACGGAGCCAAGACGAAGAACCGGAGTAAGGCGCGACCAATGATTGCTTCGCTGCTGACGACCCGAGAAGATGCGGCCTGCACGCAACGAAATCATCATCGCGCTTGGAATCTCGCTGCGTGGCTCGGGGATGCAGTTCTGGGGTTGGCGGGCTATGGTATATTCACGGATCGCAGGCAGAACGGGTGATTGGCGCGCTCATACGGACATCCTGCTAGCTCGCCGCTGCTAAGATGTATGCGGCGTAACCCGAAAGTCAAGCGCAGCAGCGCCCGTGCGAAGTACAGCGGATGGTGCTCGTGCATGGTAGCGGGCCCGGCGTCGAGAGGCTTGCTATGGAGTAGGCCGAGCATAACAGCATCCAGCAGATCGTCTACAAACTTGGCTGGGCTCGGCATGGGGACACCGCTGACTTTCGTCGCAATGATGAACTGCTAAACCTCCTGCCGAAGGGCATCCGTCCGCGAGGGGATGTACCGACGAAGCCGGACAATGGATTAACCCGGAAACCCCACCAAAAGCGCAGAAATAAGCCGCTTTCATCAATACGCAACGGCGCATCCAGCGTTCCCGCCCCCCCGGTATCCGGTTTCGGGGGAAAAGGCATGACCCTCATCGCGCGCAGGCGCTTGCCTGTCGTAAACCCATCTATATTCCATTCGTTGCCCGATTGAAACCCTCATATTTTCGTATTATATTCGGTATTGTGGGACCGATGGGAGCGCCAGCGGGAAATCCCCGGCGTCGATCCCGCGACACGCAGGGCCTGGAGAACACTTTTTTGGGAATCCGCAAACGAGACAGAAACCGCACCGGCTGGAGGGCTGTCCTGGATCCCGGCGTGTGGATCCGCTCGCTGCTCGTGACGGCGGTCTTCGTCGTTTCCTTGTCGGCGCTGGCCTGCGCCGTGGGGCTCGCGCGCTACACGACGGGCCATGATCGGCATGCTACCTACAAGCTCTACTGGGCGGAAATTTTACTCGCGCTCAACTTCGACCCCCGCGCGCCAGTTGCCTACCGTACGAGTGAGGGCGAGGAAACGACGCTCCCCCGCGGCGAACTCATATTCAGCGGCGATGCGCTGGTGGCGCGGAGCCACCTCGTTCGAACGGTGAAGCTGTCAGCGGAGCTCGGCGCCTGGTACGGCCTGGGCGCCGCGCTGATGTGCCTGGTGCTGCTCGGTTTGCAAAGAGCCGCACACGAGGGTCGGCCCGAATCGCCCGCGTTGCCCCGGAGGAGGCCGGGCCTCGATACATCGACACAAGCGGCCAAAACGCCCGTTCGCACACCGGCGGAACGGCCGCCGGGACCGGATGCCCCGCCGCCCTTAAAACCCAAGCTTGCCGGCAAGGGTCGCAGGAACGAAGCGGCGGCGCCCGAGCGCCGCGAGCGCGACTACGGGCGCTGGATCTGATGGTCGCCTCGATAGGCGCGGTGGCGAGCCCTGCGCAGGGCGCGAACTATTACGAGCGGGACGGCTACTACGCCAAGGACTCGACTGAGCACCGGGTGTTGAGCGCCTGGGCCGGCAGGGGCGCAGAAGCCCTGGGTCTTGAGGGCGCGGTCGACCCGGACGTGTTCCGGGCGGTGCTCGAGGGCGAGGTTCCGGACGGCTCGGGGCGGCGTCTCGGCCGCAGGGTTCGCGGCGGAGAGATCCATCACCGGCCCGGGCGCGACCTCACCTTCTCGGCGCCCAAGTCCGTATCCCTGGTCGCACTCATGGGCGGGGACGCGCGCATCGTCGACGCCCATGATCGCGCTGTTGTGCGGGCGCTTGAGTGGTTCGAGAGCAATGGGGCCGAGACCCGGATGCGGGACCCGGCTACCGGGCGGATGATCCGGGCCGGCGGCCAGAAGGCCGTGATCTCCACGTTCCGGCACGATACTTCCAGGAACCTCGACCCTGCGCTGCACACCCACTCGGTCATCGCCAACATGCTGCTCGGCGCCGACGGGAAGTGGAGGACGATGGCGAACGAGCGCCTCTACGCCTCCAAGATGCTGTTGGGCGCGCTCTACCGGAGCGAACTCGCAGGAGAGCTTCAAAAGCTCGGCTACCGGATCGAGAAGACCCACGCCGACGGTCGGTTCGAGATCGGGGGCGTCTCGCGCGAGGTCGTCGAGGCGTTCTCGACGCGACGCGCCGAGATCGAGGCGGCGATGGAAGGCCGGGGCCATGGCGCCACGGCGGAGAACCAGCACCTCGCCCGCCGAGCGGCGCTGATGACACGCGCGCACAAGCGCGACGTCGACAAGGAGGCGCTGCGCGGGATCTGGGCGAAACAGGCCTCCGGGCTCGGCTTCGACGCGAAGGCGCTCGTCGCCTCGGCGGTGGAACGGGGATTGAGCGGCCCGCAGAAAGAGGGCCCACAAGCACTGGAAGCGGGCGGGGACGCTCCGCCCGGCGCGGCCCGGCAGGCGAATCTGTTCGAGCATCCGGCGCGGACGGAGCCTGCGAAGGAGGCCGTCGAGTGGGCGCTCGCCCACCTCTCGGAGCGCGATGCGGTGTTCGCGAGAACATATCTTCTCGCCGCGGCACTCGCTCACGGCCCGGGCTCCGCGTCCATCGGAGCTGTCGAGCGGGCCGTCGAGGGTCTCACGCGCGAGGGCCGCGTACACGATGCGCCGGCTCTCAAGGGTGGCGACGGGCTGACTACGGACAGGGCCGTGGCCAGAGAGCGCGAGACGATTGCGCTCATGCGCGCGGGCTCGGGCCGGGGCAAGGCGGCGATGCGCGGCTGGATGGTCGAGCGGCATCTGCGCAAGGGGCCGCTCACGGCCGGGCAGAAACAGGCGGTGAAACTCATTCTTTCCGAGAAAGACCGGACCGTCGGCGTGCAGGGCTACGCCGGCGCCGGCAAGACCCGGATGCTCGATCGCGCAAGGACGCTTGCGGAGAAAAAGGGCTGGCGCGTCCTGGGACTCGCTCCCTCGGCGTCCGCGGTACGCACGCTGGAGGCGGAATCGGGGATAAAGAGCGAGACTTTGCAGCGGTTTCTGGCGCGAAACGAAGGCCTGGCCGAAGGCCGGCTCACGAAAAGCGCCGCAAAAAAGATGCGCGCCGCGTACTCCCAGACCGTGCTGGTGGTCGATGAGGGCTCGCTTGCGTCCACCGCCCAGGCCCGCGACCTGCTCCGGATCGCGGGCGCCCTGCGCATACCCAAGCTGGTGCTGGTCGGCGACGCCAGGCAACTCGAAGCCGTCGATGCGGGCAAACCCTTCGCCCAGCTCCAGGCCGCGGGCATGAAGACCGCGACGATGGACGAGATCCTCCGCCAGCGCGACCCCGATCTCAAGGCCGCGGTCGAGGCGAGCATCGCGGGCGATATCGGGCGCGCTTTTGAAAAACTGGGAAACAACGTCGCTGAAGTAAACCCCCAAAATATCGCAGGCGCCGTGGCGGCGAGATGGCTGAAACTCCCGCCCGAGGTGCGCGAGCGCACCGGGGTGATGTCGCCGGGCCATGAGCTGCGCGAGGCGATCAACGCCCATATCAGGGAGCGCCTCGTGCGCGAGGGCCGCGTCGCGGGTCCTGCGCTCAAGACGCAGCGGCTCGTTTCCAGGGGTTACACGAACGCCGAGAAGGCGCTCGCGGCCAACTACGCGCCCGGCGACGTGGTCGCCTTCCACCGCTCCTACAAGCGGCTCGGGGTCGAGAAGGGCGAGGAGCGTCGCGTCCTGGGCGTCGATCGCGAGCGCGGAAACGTCCGGCTCGAAGGCCCCGGGGGCACGATCGTGAACTGGAAGCCGTATCAAATCGGCGGGCGGCGGGGCGGGACCGAGGTCTACCGCACCGAAACCATCGAGCTCCGCGCAGGCGACCGGGTGCGCTGGACCCGGAACGACAAGGGGCTGGGACTCGTGAACAGCGCCACAGCGGAGGTGTTCGGGGTCCGGAACGGGCGGGTGACGTTCACCCTGGAGGAAGGCCGCAGGCTCACACTGACCCCCGGCGACCCCCAACTGCGCCATCTCGATCGCGCCTGGGCCTCGACCGTGCACGCCTTTCAGGGGCGGACGGTGGATAACGTCATCGCCGCGATGGAGGCGAACCATCCCCACCTGACCACGGCGAAGGCGTTTTACGTCGAGATATCGCGCGCCCGCGACCGGGCCGAACTCGTCACCGACGACGCGCAGGCGCTGAAAGAACGTCTCGAAACCGTGACCGGCGAGCGCATCTCCGCACTCGAGGGCATCGGCGAATCCGTCCGGCCGGAACCCGGGATCGACGGAAAGACGTCCCCCAAGCACGAACGAGGGAGCCCGGATGCCTCCATGCCGACTTCCCCCGAGGGGGAAATCGAACGGAAAGTGTCACTGGGCAGAGCGCCTGCGCCCGAACCTCCCTCCCCCGGCAAGCGCATCGACATGGACCTCGGGCTCTGAACACAGCACGCTAGGGCACGATTCCCGGGTTCCCACAAAGAATTCTGTCTATAAACAGGCCTGCGGCGCACAGGTTGCGCCGCCTCATGCGTTCACTCAGGGCCTTCATCCATGGTCTCGGCCATCGTTTTTCGGGCTGCGGCGATGAGGTTCTCCAACTCTTTCCTCCGCCCTTCGTCGAGCAATCGTCCCCGATCCAGGGTCGCCATCATGTAGACCATGCGGTAGACGGCCTCGATGAGGGCGGCGTGTCCGGACGACAAGGTGGCCGCGGGAGGCTCGTCGAGCCGCTCCTGGGCGGCGGCGACAGCACCGGAACGGACGAGTTCGCCGGCCGATATGCCGTGCAACGCAGCGGCCCTTTGAACCAGACGCCACTCGGAATCCAGGAAGCGGATGGAGTGCGGCCGACGCGTATCGCTGCTGTTTTCTGCCGGTTTGTTTCTTTTTCCGGGCTGTTTCTGATCGTTTCGCGTCATTTTTTTCGCTTCCTCAGGACGGGATCTGTCAACGAAATGGAACGAATCGATCGCGATTTCGGTTCCGGTACGGCTCGTTTCGGGCGAAAACCAGGACCTATCCGGGGCCGTCGACGCATGATTCAACGTCCCGCCTTCAGGGTCTTGCGGCCGTCTGCGAGAGGGTTCTCCGCGCAGGTGGCAACCCCGGCGTACCGCGAAACGGCCGGTATCGGGAGCATTCAATCGCATTGCGCAGCGTAACACGTCGTGTTACGTGATTCCACCGATTGCGACCAGACTGGTATCTTTGCGCGACATGCGCAGCCATGCCCCGTCAGGGATGAGAATGGGCGTGTATGCTCTGAGCATACACTCGAACCGCGATAAGCCTGTCGCCCCGTGTCGTCGTTTGAGCAGGAGACTGCAGGACATGCGCGCGCCTGGTCTGTACCCCGCAGCCCGCTGCGTTCCGGTGTGAAACCCGAAGCGCCGAAGGGCGGCTAACGGCGGATTCTTGGGAACGAACGACAGGGGAATTTTCGCCGGAGAGAATGGCGAGCGGGAGCCGCCGCGGCGCTTGAGCGGACAGAGCGAGGGGCAAGAGGGGTGAGGGTGCTGAACCTTGCGCCTGGATTCACAAGCGGCGGGCGTACAGGGCGTTACAACTTGCGCTTTTTATCACAAGCAGACGAACGACACGGGAAACAGCGGGCCGCGCCGCAGGTGTTGCCGCTGCGACGCGACCCGTGGAATGCGCGCATCAAGCCGCGACGCGCTGAACGGGAATGCCGAGGGTTTTCGCCTTGTCGACGAGGTTGTCGGTGATGCCCGAGCCGGGGAAGGCGATCACGCCCTTGGGGAGGAGGCTGAGCAGCTCGTCGTTGCGGCGGAAGGGAGCGGCCCTGCCGTGGGCGTCCCAGTCGGGCTTGCAGACGACCTGGTGGACGCCGTTCCGCTCGGCCCATCCTGCCGCAATCTTCTCGGCGCCGGGGCCGCCACCGTGGACGAGGACGACGTCGGCGTACTTGGCTTTCAGCTTGTCGAGCTGGCCGATGATCTTGCCCGCGTCGGTGGCTTCCTTGCCGCCCGCGACGGCCACGAGCGTTCCCTGGGGGAGGTGGGCCGTGTTCTCGCGGTCCTTTTTTGCGCGCTGGAAGTCACGCGCTTCGATCACCGCCGACGTGAGCTTGCCGGTCTGAGAGACGTGCGATCCCCGCCTCGGGCGCCAGACCTCGCCGGTCTCGACGCGGTAGGCCTCTGCGGCGGCGTCGCGCAGTCCTTCGAAGGCGTCGCGGCGGGCGGTGAGATTCCCGGCCCGGTCGGTGGCGAGTTCGAGTTCGCGGGAGCGGATCTCGGAGCCGTCCTGTTCGCGCTGGAGTTCACGGATGCCGGGGATGAGCTTGTCGGCGGCGCGGTCGAGCCGCTGTGTCTGGGCGTCCAGGGTGTTGACGAAGCCCCACAATAGGCTCGCCCGCTCGTCGGCAAGCTGCGTGCCGTCGGGTGCGGCCTCGGCGAGTGCGCCGAAGGCCTTGAGGACGGCGGCGGTGGCTTCGGTCTCGCCCCAGACGGGCCGGTTGTCGAACTCGTCGGGGCCGGGGGTCGCGCCGAAGAGGGCGGCCTGCTCGCATACCATGGCGGTGAAGGTTTCGTTCTGCGCTTCGTGTTCCGCGTGCTCGTGCATGATGCTCTCCTTGTGGTCGTGTGTCGCGGTGGCGTTCATCGTTCACTCCTTTCGTTGTTCTCAAGCGAGGGGATGGTTGAATTCGGGAAGAGCGTAGCCACGCTCGTTGCGCCCCACTTCTTTCGGCATCTCGTCGAGATACCTGGCGGCCCACTCGGCGGCGCGTGCGAGGACGTCGCCGTGGCACGGGAGGGGATGGCAGTGGCAGCCGAGCTCGCAGCCTTGCAGGTCGGCGAGTTCGTAGAGGTCCTGCTCCTGACGCCGGATTCTTTCCCACAGCCATTGCCGGTACTTCTCGATGACGTCGTCGCGCTCGCCGTCCTTGCCGACCCGGAAGGGGTTTCCCCACTTCGTCCTGCGGTCGATCCTGACCAGCAATCCGCCGCCGAATTGAGGCGCAACGTAGTCGTTCAGGTTCACCACGGTGGTTTCCATGCCTTTCTCCTTCGTAGAGAGTTAACGGATGCGCTTCTTAGCGCCCCATTTTCAGCACGTGCTAGGCGTGGGCGTCAGGGGCGGTTTTCAGTCTTTTTTCACCCGGAGGGCGCGCAGCGGAAAAAATCCACGCTTCACCGATTTTTTCTGAAAAAAGATGCTTTTGCGTTTTTTGCAAAAGCACCCTTGACCCCGCGCCGTGCGTGCTAAAATGGGGACGCTAAGAGAGAGAGGGTAGTACCGCCACCGGGACACAAGAGCCTCTGGTGTTTCACGATGAAGGCGAAGCTCATCGGGAAACAATCTCTTATGCTGCGGAAAGGGTCATTTCGGGCCGTTTTTCCGGCCCGAAATTCCCGCAGCGGGGGGTAGATCGAGCCACTATTCAGAATATGGGATGATTGCAGGTCCAAGCCGATCTTCCGGGAACATGGTTCATCGTTCACGGAACCGGAGATTTACCGGGTGCTCCCGGTAGACGAGAGATGGGGTAATCGGGTTGGCCCTCGAACTACCGCGTGTAGCGGATGTTCCTCTGTCATATGATCGAGGCGAGGCCGGGATGGCTCCGGTGTCTCTCGCCCGCAGGAGGAGCAGCCATGAACTACTTTGCAGGACTCGACGTGTCGTTGGAGTGGACGAGTGTGTGCGTGGTGGACGTGGACGGCGGGATCGTCCGGGAGGCGAAGGTCGCGAGCGAACCCGCGGCCCTCGCGGCGTTCTTCACCGGGCTGGACTTCGGCGTGAAGCGCATCTGCCTCGAGGCGGGGCCGCTGTCGCAGTGGCTCCATGACGGCCTGGCCGAGGCCGGGCTCCCGGTGGTTTGCGCCGAGACGCGGCAGTTGAAGGCGGTGCTCTCGGCCACGGTGAACAAGAGCGACCGCGACGACGCGCGCGGGATCGCCCAGCTGGTTCGCGCGAACCTGATTCGCCCGGTGCACGTGAAGACGGTGTCGAGCCAGGAGAAACGCATGCTCCTCGCCAACCGCAGGTTCATGCTGAAGCAGTTGTGCGACGCCGAGGCCCACATCCGGGGCACGTTGCGCAACTTCGGACTGAAGATGGGCAAGGTCTCCCGCCGCGGGCTGGAGGCGCGGGTAGGGGGTCTGGTCGCGGATCGCCCGGAGTTGGCGCGCCTGGTGGCGCCGATGCTGCGGGCTCGCTCTGCGTTGCTGGCGGAATACGTCCGGCTGCACAGGATGATGCTGGAGGCGGTGCGCGTCGACCCGGTCTGCCGTCGCCTGATGACGGTCCCCGGCGTGGGTCCGGTGACGGCGCTGACCTTCCGGGCGAGCGTCGACGTGCCGTCGCGTTTTGCGCGCTCGCGCTCGGTGGGCGCGCACTTCGGGCTTGTGCCTCGCAAATGGCAATCCGGAGAGGTCGACCGAACGGGAAGAATCTCCAAGTGCGGCGACGCGATGATGCGCGCGGCGCTCTACGAAGCCGCCAACGCCTTGCTCGGGCGCACGACGCGGTGGTCGTGGCTGAAAGCCTGGGCGATGGGTGTGGCGAAGCGTCGCGGCAAGGCGCGCGCGAAGGTTGCGCTCGCCCGCCGGCTCGGCGTCATTATGCACCGCATATGGATGGACGGCAGTGAGTTCCGCTGGAAACGCGACGGCGTGGATGACGTAGCCTCCTGACATCGGGAATCCAAAAGGAGAAGAATCCGAAAATTACAGTAGCTTCCGCTATGGCAGAGGATGCTCCCGTGGGGACGAGGGACGAGGTGAGTTCGCTGTCGGCTCAGTTCCGCTCCGTCGGTGACGGTGCGAGGGCGTATGAGAGATTGTTCCACCTCGTTCTCCGACCCCATCCTGTTGACGGCCCCGGACCGGGAGCCGATCACGTAGAGAAGCGAGACCCCCATGGAGCATCGTCTAAAGCCAAGGCGGAAAGATCCGGAAAAACCAGGGCAGAGGAACTTGACTTGCTCGTCCCGATTAGAGAAGAGCCGACAGGGCGGACCTCCTCTGGATAAGGAGCAAAGAAAAAGGGGTCGACGCCGAAGCGCCGACCCCTTGTGAGCCTAGAACGGGATGTCGTCCCCGGCTACGCCAGCGGCCACCGCCTCGGCGTGCGCGCCGTTGCCGTTACCGTTGCCATTGCCGTTCCCGTTCACCTTGTCGAGGAACTGCACGCGCCCGCCCGGTGCGATGAGGATCTCGGTCGAGAACCGATCGGAGTCCTCATCGTCCTTCTTCCAGCGCCTAGTCTGGAGCTTGCCCGCGACGTAGATCAGGCGGCCTTTCTTCGCGTGCCGCTCGAACATGTCCACCAGCCCGGGCTGGAAGGTAACGACCCGGTGCCACTCGGTCTTGTCCACCCGCTCGCCGGACTGCTTGTCGACGTAGCCCTCGTCGGTCGCGATGGAAAGATTCGCGACGCGCCCCCCGCTCGCGAGGTGGTTGATGGTGACGTCGGCGCCGAGACGCCCGATCAGTTCCGCTCTGTTGAGTCCGAATGCCATTGTAGTACTCCTTCAGGTTGTGGTGTGGATGATGAAGTGGAAGGGACCGGGAAGCCTCTCTCCCCGATCCCCCGATCTGCCCTATTCCCTCCTGAACTCCTCCTCGCCCCCCGTCTCCGGGTGGAGCGCCTCGGCGCGCAGCTTGCGGATCGTGTACGCGTCGAGTCCGATCTCGGCGAGCAGTTCGTCCGTGGTGGGAACGTCGACGTCGAAGTCGTTCTCGTACATGGTCCAGCCTCCTCTGGGGTTGTCGCCGGCGGCGGGAGCTGGAGACCGTCTCCCTCTCCCCTGCCGGGCCTTTGCCCGGCTCCCCGCTTCGCTCCACCTCTGCCCCGGGAAGGTTCACCGCCGCTCATGACCGCCCGTGGATCTAGAGCGGCCTCCGTCCCGACCGGGTAGTCCCGGAGGGGGAAGGGAGCGGAAGCCCACCCGGGCCGGTGCGCCGTCAGGGATTCGGATGGATGAGGGGTGGGTGAATGGAGGCGTATCGAGTGGCGGGACTTCCGATGCGGGGTTGTCGGCGACCGCGGCGACAGGGACGGCGGTGTCACGGTGGCGGGAATGCTCTGCCGGGTTGCGGCCTCCCCGTGTGGTCGTATCCGGTCCCGCAGCCGGACTCCCTGCCCGCCGGCCTGCGGGGCGCGCCCGGGTCCGGTTGACGGCGCAGCGGGGTGTCCTTCCCCCCGCCCCCGATGGGAAAGAACCCGGACGGCTCCAGGTCGGCGACCCCCCGGCGCGGGTTATGGGGTGGCGGCTCCCGCGGTGGCGCGTTCGGGGCCGATGCCGGCGGCGGGACGGCTGCGCAGCAGGGCGGCGCCGAACCCTCCCCCCGGTCGGGTCCGTCCCCCCCACCGGCGGCAGGCCGGCTGCAAGTGCAGGCCCGGCCCTGAGCCGGCGCTCACTCCCACGCGCTGATTATGTTGAGTAAATAGTTATGGAGAGTTGAGAGGTTCCGGCCCCGCCGGCACTGGCCTTCGGGGCCGGGGTACTCTCCATAGTTATGTGACCCTTGCGTCTCTGAGAATCGCCATCAACCTGTCGGGCGCGTTTTTGAAGGAACCCTTCCTGATGCCGGGCGGCAGCCCGGCTGCAAGGATGTCGAACTTCTCCGCCGGGTCGGCTCGAAGATAGGCTTCGGTGCTTTGTATACCGGCGTGTCCCAGCCACAGGGACACCTTTCGGATGTCGCCTGTGGCTTCGAGCGTGTGCATGGCGCAACTGTGGCGCAGGACGTGGGGAGAGACGCGCTTGCCGGACAATGACGGCGCATTGCGCCGTGCGGTTTCGACGTGCAGGGCCAGTCGATGCGCGAAGCCATGCCGGCTCATCGCCGCGCCCCTGGCGTTGAGGAAGAGGTGGTCGTCCCCCCGGTCGGTCCGGATGGCCAGCCAGTCGCGCACAGCTGCTTGCGTCACCTTCCATAGCGGGAGCACGCGCCGACGCCGCCCCTTGCCGGTGACATGAACCGTTTCGAGGCCGTGTCCGAGGTCGCTGCAGACCAGGCCGATGAGTTCCGATACCCTCAGAGCGGCGGCATAAGCGAGATGAAGCATCGCCCTGTCGCGCACGCCTGCCGCGGTCGAGGCCTCGGGCGCATCGAGGACGGCCTGCAGCTCGTCACGCTCGAGGTAATCAACGATCGCCTCATCGAATCGCTTCAAAGGGATGGCGCTTATCCCTCCAGCGAGGTCGAGACAGGCCGGGACCCTGTACTCGATATAGCGGAAGAAGGACTTGAACGCCCCAAGCCGCAGGTTGCGCGTGCGAACGCTGTTCCCGCGCTCGGTCTCGATATGATCGAGGAAGTCGAGGATGAGTTCGGGGGTGAGCTGTTCGATCCAGAGTTTGCAGGGCCGGACGCCCAGCCGCCCGGCGGCGAAGCGGACCAGCAGTTCGAAGGCGAAGGAGTAGCTTTCGACCGTATGCCGGCTGGCGCGCCGGTCACGAGGGAGGTGCTCGCGGAGGAACGCGGCGATGTGGGGAGCGAGTTCGGTCATGGCGACCCCCTTTCCATGTGAGCGTTCTCCGCTGTTCGAGCGACTTGCCGAAGCAGCGCCGGCGTGGTTTCGAGATACCAGTACGTGCTCGACACACGCGTGTGTCCCACATAGGTGGTCAGCGCCAGCATGTGCCGGTTCACGCTGTCCCTGTCCGTCGCGACCGCGTCTTCGAGGGAGCGTACGCAGAAGCTGTGGCGCAGGTCGTGGAGCCGCGGGCCGCGCCTGCCCCGAAGCCCGGTCCGGCGGGCGAGTTCGATGAACTGTCTGGTCAGGTATCCGGGACACGGGGAGCGGCCGGTCGAGACGACGAAGAGGTGGTCGTCGGACCCGCCGACGCGTTTCCTGATCGTCAGGTATCGATCGAGGGCGTCGCGCGTGGTTTCATGGAGTGGGACGAGCCGGCTCTTCCGGAACTTCGTTTCCCGGACGATCAGCCCGTCGGGGGTGATGTCGGACAGCCTCAGCTTCAGCGCCTCGGAGCGGCGCAGGCCCGTCACCGCCATCAGCCCGATCATGTAATGGCAGGTATGGGGCGTGATCGAGCCGGCAGGTCCCAGGGACAACGCCGCCTCCATGATTCGCCCGATTTGCTCTCGCGTCATCAGGCGCGGCGGGGGCCTTCGCGGTCTCGTTCGGTCGGGCACGGCCCGTGGAGGCACCTCGTGGCGCTCGTCCTCGGCGTGCAGCCAGACGGCGAAGAGGCGTACAATGGACAGCCTGTTGTATATGCTTGCAGGCGAGGGCGCCTCGTTGGCCCAGCCGAGTATCGTGTCGTTGCGGGTGAAGCGCTCGCCGCGCGCCATGGCGCGGGCGGCAAATGCCCGCAGCGACTGTTCCCACCACGTGGGCTTGTAGCCCAACCTCCGCCTGAACGCGGCGTAACGTTCGACATGGTCTCTCATGGTGCTCATCGCAGGCCTCCTATCCAGGGCTGCGCTACCTCTCGCAGCATGCTTACATCGACCTTGGCGTAGATGGTCGTGGCGTCCGGCGAACGGTGGCGAAGCAGGGCGCCGATGCTCTCCAGCGACGCCCCGGCGCGAAGAAGACCCGTTGCGGCGGAATGGCGCAGCAGATGAGCGCCCCGCCCGCCGGGACTTTCCACGCCGGCCCGCCGCAGCGCCACGGACACGATCTGGGATATCTGTCCGGAGCAACTGAACGGCCGGTAGGGCGGGAGAACGCGCAGGAAGACCTTCTCTTCGTCCACCCTCGGGCGCGCATGCTCGATGTAGTCCAGCAGTGCGTCGCCGGCGTCCTGGGGAAGCGGCAACCGCACCGCTCGCTTCGATTTCCCGCTGACGATGAGCCGCGCGTTTTGCCAGTCGATGTCGCTCAGACGAAGGCCGGAGACGTCGCCCGCCCGCAGGGCGAGCCGGGCAAGCAGCAGCAGGATGGCCCGGTCCCGCATGCCCTTTCGCGTCCCCAGGTCACAGGAGTCGATCACGCGCTCGACCTCATCGAGGGGCAGATAGCGGGGCAGCGTCGAGAGGCGCCACCCCGGAGCCTTCGGAACGGCGCCGAGCAGGCTCGGCCGGCAATCCCCCTTCGAGGCCAGGAACCGCAGATACATCCGCATGGTTCCGGCCAGCCTTTTTCCTTCTCCCGGGGAGAGTTTCGCGAAGTGGCGCAGCAGCACGTTCCTGATCAGGCGCGCGTCGTAGCGGCCCGGATCGTCGCCGAGTTCCGCAACAGGCGGGGAGATTTTCCTGACATGCGCCCGTATGGTGCGTTCGCCGATGCCGCGATGATGCTTCAGCCAGGCGCGGAACTCACCGAAGCCCGCCTCCGGGTCGTTGCCGGCGGCCAAGGCGGCGCGCGGCGCCGCTCCCCGCCCGGCGAGGAATTTCACGAACTGCTCGACCGGCGCCTCGCGTCGCTTTTGGGGAACGTCCGGGCGGCGTCTATGGAATCCAACAAAACGCAGGCACAGGCACTCATGCCCGACGAACTCTTCCACCGTGCCCGCGTCAATCTCCTTCATCGCGAGCCGCGAACCATGGAGCCAAACGAGGAAGTGCCGGCATGCACTCCGGTACGACCTCAGCGTTTTGGATGCGTAACCCTCCGCCCGGCGCCGGCTCAGGAACTCCTCCAAAAGTCGAAAGCCCTCGTCGAGTTCCCCCGGATGCGGAATGCGACCGCTCTCCTCGAGGAACCGCACCAGCCGGACAGCCCCCGACACGAACTCCCGGCAGCGCCTCGCGTCTCCCTTGCAAGGATCACCGCGTTTCTTCCGCTCACACGGGCAATTGTGATGGCGAAAACGCCGCAATACGGTGTCATCGATTGCTTCGAGCGCCGTACCCTCCCTTTCCAGCCAGATCAGGAAGTGCCGTGCCGAAGGGCGAAGCTGGGCGATTCGACGCTCGGACAATCCCTCTCGCCTCAGGTGTTCCACGAACTCCGATAGGCATCCAGACCATGGTTCTCCGGCCTCGTGCGGCAACGCCGCGTGTCGCGTCTCTTGTGACATTTGCGTTCTCCTCTCGCTGTGAATGGGCAGAGGAGAACCATATTATTATGGAGAGTATTCTGGCCCCGAAGGCCAGTGCCGGCGGGGCCGGAACCTCTCAACTCTCCATAACTATTTACTCAACATAATCACTGCTATGTAGAGCTCTACATAGCAGCGAGTGTTGCCATAGGCGACTGGTCGGTAAGCACCTCGACCTCATCCCGTGAGAGTTTGCTGAACGCGAGGCACATCGCCACCTCCTCCCAGGAGTCGAGAGGTCCGTGCTCGGCGCCCGTGGCTAGTTCGACCACGGTGTAGCACGGCGGATGGATGGGCATCCCCTTGTGCTCGCTTGATGAGAGATACGATCGGCGCGCGCAGGGAGTGCATCTCACCCCTGCGTCCGCATCGACGCCGCAGTCGACGCAACGCCTGCGTGCCCGCCTGTCGCGATAGCGTTTCCTGCTCGCGGCGTTCTTCTTCGTTGAACGGGATTGCTCGCGCGCGGCGCAGGCTTCGCACCTGGAAGCTCCTGCGAAGACCTCTCCTCCGCACCGACCGCATCGCCCACCGGCGCGCCTTTCGGCGTAGAGTTTCTTCTCGCTCGCGCGCCTCGTCTCCCGGCAGGGTTCGCAGACGGCGCCGTCCTCGACGGGCTCGCGTCCGCAGCGCGGGCACAAGCCGGCTTCCACCCGCTCGCGCCTGCGCTTCCTCGCCCTCTCGCGCGCCATGCGGCGGCGGCTCTCGGGGCAGCGTCCGCCATATTGCGCTCCCTCTGCTTTTGCCTCCTGGTAGCGGGCGCGCCCGGCGGCACGTTCCCTCTCGCCGCAGGGTTCACAGACCCTGCGCCCGGGGGCAGGCCGGTGTTTGCCGCACTTGGGGCACAAGCCTTGCGCGCGTCGCTCGGCGGTGCGTTTGCGGTGGCGCTCGCGCTCATAAGCGCGTCGCCTCTCCGGGTCCCTGTGTGGCATCCCGTCTCCCTCCCTGGGATGGATGGAATCGTTCGGCCGGCGCCGGGCCGGCGAGACGTCTTGCGGGCGGAAGTCCTCCGGGGGGGAGTTCCTCACCGGGTGAGCATCCGGGCCCACACGAGGTGCTCGCCCCAGAGCTGAAGCCCGCTGCCGGGGACCCGGAGCCCCGTGCAGACGATGAGCTCGTCGCGTGCGGGCCGCATCTCCCGGACCGCCCTGCGCGAGGCGGTCACGCGTTTCCTTCTGCGGCCTGCCTTGTCCCGGGCTGGCACGGGCCTGATCTTGCCCCCCTCTGCGGATCTGTAGCGTTCCACGGCGTATCGCTCGTCCGCCAGGCCCAGGGTGAAGAGATGGGTGAGGAAGGTGTCCGCTTCCGGTCTGGGTTTCCGCATCGCGCGCCTCCTTGTAAAGGGGTGGATGATGGCGGCGAAGAACGTCCTCTCCCCGACGCCCCTCCGCCGCCCCCTCCCGGCCGGACTCCGCCTCTCGGGGGCGCAGAGCCACCCCGTCGGCGGGAAAGACGGCGGTCCGGTTGTTCAGGGGAGTCTTCGTTCGGCCTGGGGGCCTTCTACGGGAAGGGTGCGTCCGGGTCCTGGCTGAACAGTTCCTCCTCCTCGGCATCGCGGCGCCAGGCGTAGCGTCCCGTCCGGGCGGACCACTCGAAGTCCTCTTCTTTCCTGTCGGGCAGTTCGTAGCGAGCGAAGGCGGACCAGTCCCCGTGGCGGAACCCCCGCCACAGGACGCACGAAAGAGCCGTGAGGAGGCCCCAGAGAGCCGCAGAGATCCAGACGGCCCCCAGGTGGCGGAGGCCGCTACCGGCCGCGAGAAGGAGAATTGTGGCGAGGAGCGCTGTGGCGGGTCCCGCGAGTACGAGCAGCCTCGCGGAGCGGGATGGATTGTTCTTCGTCATGGCCGTGCCTCCAAGGTTGCGGGCGTGTGGACTGCGGGGGCGCCGCCCGGCCTCTCCGGCCCCGGCTCCCGCGCCCCCTCACGGCCCGCCTCTGCCTCTCGCCGGTGCAGTGCGCGGTCCGGCGAAAAAAATATCGCACCCCAGCACAGTTGGTCGTATGCGAGTCCGCGTATGGCGCGCAGGTGTTGGAAACTGGATATCGAAAACTCTTGCAAACGGGCGGCTTTTGTTTTATTTCCGTCCTAAGTGCGGACGGTGCGGATTCCCGTCTGTATGACGCGGAACGGACGAAGGAGATGAAAGCCGGACAGTTGCGCAAGAAAAGTGGAAACCTGGACAGGTATCGGACTCTCGATTGCGGTGTGATGTGGAGGAGATTGTGAAGCGCTTTCCTGAACTCAAAGATAAGAGTCAGCGCGGGAGCAAACCACGTTGCCATCTGTTTGCTGACGGCGGTAAAGCCGAAGTTGCGGGCCGGTTGACGGCGCTGGTGAAACCCTACGGCTCTGTTACGATGGCTGACCAGTGGATGCCTGCCGGATTCGATGATGTAGAGGAGGTGCAGCTTCACAAGCCAAACACGCTGATCCCCGATGAGATGAGCCTTGAGTTGAAGAAATGGTGGTTCAAGGTTCCAGGCGGTTTGGCACCCAACTGGGACATTGTCAGTCAATGTGTCGTTAGAAGTGGCAGCCAAGCGAAGCGAGGATTACTGCTTGTCGAAGCCAAGGCACACGACGCGGAGTTGGAGAGAGAAGCGGGGGACAAGAAGCTGAGGGCCGGCGCCAACTGCAACAGCCGTCACAATCACGAGAGGATTGGAAGGGCGATAGAGGAAGCGAATGTCGGCCTTCGGTCGCTTACGGGCGACATGGGATGGTCGCTATCGCGGGACAGCTGCTACCAGATGGCTAACCGGTTCGCCTGGGCATGGAAGCTGGTGAGTCTCGGCATGCCGGTAGTGTTGGTGTATCTGGGGTTTTTGGACGCAATCGAGATGTCGGACGAAAGCAATCCGTTCCGCCGGCATGCGGAATGGGTCGAGTGCGTCAAGATGCACGCCATAGGCAAGGTTCCTGAAGAGGCTTGGGACCGCAGTTGGATGGCACCCGATGGAACTTCTTTCGTGCCGCGTATCATGTCTGTCCGTCAGTCGCTCACGGCTACAAGAATGTGCCCTTGAGTGGTCATGAGCCACGATCCGGAGAGCGGGGAACGGGTTGCCGCTATCCGGCATCTGTGTACGCTGTCCCGTTTTCGGAAGCCATTGCGCTGGTTTTGCAAGAAGTGAGTCTACGAGCGGACTCGCCTCTGGCGGCGATGGAGTCCTTGCCGTCCTGGCGATATCTCGACGGCGTAATGCGCAGCATTTGCTGCCCGGAACGTCCACCGTGTCCACGGAACCAACTCCTCCGGCCATTTCGTCGTCGAATGGTCCTACGCGGTGAAAGGAACGCTATGTGCCATGAAGGCCAACCACGCGTTCAGGTGATGGTTGCCGTAATAAGTACAGGCGGGACTCGGGCACCAGTGGATCCAGGATGCGGAGTGACAAAGCTCCTCGAACGGGTTCGCCTCGTCGTTCATACGCGATCCATCCTCCCACTGAGGCGCGCACGCCGCTGATGAGCAAGGCTGGGCCTATAGCAGGTGATAACCATTTCGCCCACGGCGACGACCTTGAGGCCTCTCAGCCGCTCAAGCCGTTGTATACTCCGCTTGAGGGCGCGATCGAGTCGCTGCTTCCTGCTCTTCAGGCTGCGCCGATGCTGTCGGAACTTGCGCTTGAGGTTTTCCACTTCACGTTTTACATCGGAGTCCCTCATAAACCAGACTTCGGGAGCGATCTGCGTTCCGAAGTCCAGTACCAAACCGATGTCCTCATCCCGGACCGCCCGCTGGCTCATGCGGGTCATGGCGTGGCTGGTGAATTTGTAATCAGGCATTTTCCAAAACTCCTTCGACCGGGGATTCGCTACTGAAACGCTCCAGCAAACGTTCATATTCCTCCCAGTCCTCGTCAGGCACTTTCTCTTCGAGCCATTTCACACGCTCGGGAATGACGGCTCCATCATCGCCGCGAAACTCCATGGGAATTTGGCCGATGCGAACGTACCCGCGGGACAGGGCGTGGCCGGCCCGAGCAGAGTCGCCCGTAAAACTTTTCAGATATTTCTCGAATACATCGGAAGAGTGATCGATAAATCCGACCTCTTCGAACCCCCAACGCAAATCCTCGTGAGCAAGCATGTCGCCATCAGGATCGAGCTCCTTCGCCTTCCGGCTCACGAAGTCGCAGAAGGGGTTCGGCCATCCACCTCCGGTTATCAGGGCAGCGAACACATCTCTCCTGGCTATCGAATCTTCCTCAATGACGACAGGATCTTCTTGACTCTTGAGAAATAGATGCTCCGGTATGATTGCCTTCATGTCCCCGACTCGTCGTCGGCGGTCGGCGAGGCTCATTTCGGCGAGTAGGGTGAAGAATATCGGCGCCCCTTCAAGGATGAGACGCCATTCAACGCCATAACGCTCACATACCAAATCGTAGGCAAGCACCGTCCCGGCATCAAGATGTGCCGGAACTCGTCGAGCGGCGTTTTGCTGGAGTTCTGCGCCCCTCACTTCATCGGAGTCAGGCTCTTTGGAAAGAACATCAGCCTCGACCCGCAAAGCCTTGGCAATCAGCTTAACCGTCTCTCCGCGCGGCTCACCCTTGCCGCTTTCCATCCGGGCAATGGTCTTTTTGGCCACGCCCGAAGCGTCAGCCAACGTCTGCTGGCTGAATCCTCTTTTGTTCCGCAACTTCTTCAAGGTTTCCGGGTTGATTTGCATTGGAATCTCCATGTTGAAATTTCGTATCTTCCTTGCTACCGAAAAATATAACTCCATAAATTAAGCTTATCAAGGCTAATTATGGAGTAATTGGCTCATATATTGATGTATATTAAAGATAATATAATCAAATTAGGTGTATTTATGGGGACTATTTGATCGCCGATAACTCAGGCGCCATCTCCAGACCAAATTGAGTGCGCCTGGGTGGTGTTGAATTCTCCCCCTGAGTGAGGAAATGATATGAACACCTCACGGTGATTTAGATTCGCGGTTCCTCGGGTACATGACCAATCCGATGTCTTGTCCGGTCATGGTGGAGGCGTGCGGCGGCTCGCAATACTGGGTGCGCCGGTACGGGCGGGGTTCTCCTGGAGTTGATGGTCAAACTCTTCATGAGCGGCAACTGTAACGATGCATAAGGCGCGCGCGCATTCAGTTCGGCTACGCAGTAGTCCGGAATTAAGGCATTTGCGGAAAAGAGCGAGGAAAAAGTTCGGGGAGTCAGCGACTCAACGATTATGCTACCGAAGGACAGAGGTTCGTTGAGCGGCATGGTTATGGGGTATGATGTCATGGTTCCATGGATGCGCCGCCATCATCAACACCGAAAGGTAGATGATGAAGCCTAGACCCGCCTACAACCGTACGCCATCGCCTGAGTTGCAGGCGCTCCTGTCGAGGGGAGGATTTCTCGCGCCACTGCTTGTCCTTTCGAAGCGGAAAGTCGCGCGTTGCCGTCTCGATGTGCATCTGCGCCCAGACGATAAGGTAATCGTCTACTGCGGTCTCACCAAGCTTGTCGATATAAGTCTGAAAAACGGGATGCTACATGTTACGGCAGAAAGAACGTACACGACGAAATCCTGCGCGGGGGATCTGTTCCGTGAGTGGGATACTCAGGAACCTGGCTTCGAGAAGACGCTAAACAACTACTTCGACAACGTGGACGTAGCCGCAGCGCAGACAGGGCGGGAGGGCGGCATACAGGCGCGCTGGTCGCGCGTCACGGAGCCCTGGATTCCCTTCGACCGCGATGCCGTGCTCGCCTACGAGTCCGAAACGGAAAAGGAAAAAGCCTTGGAGTTCAAGAAGGTCGACGAAGCATATGTTCAGCTGGGCGCCATCGTTGCATCCAAGCGGAAACTGCCCTCCCGGAAAAACCATTGGGCGAAGTTGCCGAAAAAGAAAAAGAGTAACGAGATTGACCAGATTGCGGTCGACCCGGAAGGCCGCCTGGTGATTGTCGAGCTAAAGGACACATACGCCTCGGATGTTTACTACGCGCCGCTTCAGCTTCTGCAATACGTCTGGGAGTGGCACAATGCTCTCGGCATGGTGCGGGGTTCGCTGCAAAGGCTGATCGATGCCCGCGTGGCTCTTGGCCTGACGTCCGCCAATGTTCCCCGGATCACCGGCGGGATTCGCGCCGCCATCGGGTTTGGCGAAGATGACCGAAGCGAGGAAGTGAGGCATCGCTATGAACGAGTGCTGGCCGTCGTAAACGCCCACCTGCCGTCCGGTGTTTCTCCAATCGAGACCTGGAAGCTCTGGGTGACAGGTTCGCCCGAGCTTATCGGTTGATGCAGTGTCGACTATTTGTGACGTTTTTTTTCGTATCGCGCCGATTGCTCCGGTCGAAACCGAACTTCATTCAGCTGGCAGCACCTTACTCCCGTTCGGGGTTGACCTCCCACGTTCGCCGGAAATCCTTTTCAAACCACCCGACATCAACCACATGTCGGTCTTGAGGCAGCGCTTCACGGCGAATGAAAACCGCATCGAGCGGCCATCGGGGTGAAGGCCCCTGCAATGACGACGGACGGCGGAAGACCGAATCCTGCGGGAGAGGAGAGAGGCGATGTTTTGCAGAAGGAAGCGGGAGGTGCGGGGGCGCCCCAACAAGCATCCGGCCGCATTTTGCGGGGCGCCCCGGGAAGGCCGCGAGTCTTAGCTTACCCTGCGCTACGCGTTCTGAGGCGGGGATGCAGTCCCTGGCCATCGACCGCTCGCTCTTCATCATGGCGATCGGTCGCGATGTCGACTACCACGATTCGCTGCCTCAAATCACATGGCTCGACCGGAGCACGGGAGACGTCCTCTGGCTCTACGAGTGCGACGAGGACGCGTTCTTCGAAGTCGGGATACCCGCAGAGGAGAACCGTGAGGAGCGCGAGCGCGTCGAGGCGGAGCCTGAGCGCTATCTGGAGATACCGGGCCTGGGTCACGGCGAACACCACGGGATACTCAGGGAGTTCCTGAGGTCCGGCTGGACCGGCGACGACGCGCGCCGTCGCCGTGCGGAAGCGGCGTATTCCGGCTCGATCGGCAGATGGATGAGGGAGGTCGGCGACGAGGAGGCCGTACGAGCCTTCCGTGAATACCGGGAGGCGCGAATCGCCGCGATGGCGGAAGAGTTCCTGCGGGAGAACGGCATCACCCCCGCGTGGGAATCTCCGGCCTGAGGCGTGGCCTGTTTTTATCGGAGCCTATCGCCTGTGATTGCCCTACCGAACCGCGCGCACTTTGAATCCAAGCGCCTCGCGCTCCTGGAGGCGGGCGATGACGCCGAACAGGTTCCTGGCATGTGGATTACCGTCAGGCCCGAACATGCGCATCAGGCTCTTCGGCGATTTCCCGGCCATGGCGCCCAGGGTCTCGAAGCCGACCGTCGCGTTGATGAAATCGCGGAGGGCCGCCTCGGCCGTTTCCACATCGACCGGGAAGAGGCATTCGACGCCTTCTTTCAGAAGCCCTGCCGGAGGGCCCGGTCGCTCCGAACCCTCGCCTGAATCGTTTCCCTGAAATCCCGTGTGAGTGGCATGGTCAGGTCTTTCTGTGCCGGCGGCGAGTCGGCGCGATGATTGCGATAGCTATAACGGATGGTGGAATACACGATTGGCAGCACGCCGAATACGCGCAATACATGCCACTCTTTCCATGTTGCGGTACCTGAGGGGCAACCCGCGGCGAATGAGCGGAACACACCCTCGAACAGAGCCGGAAAGAACTCCCCCGTCGCAAGTAAACCTCCGCCGCCGCCACCGAAGAAGAGGTCAGGTCACCGTTTCATGGGCTAGCGGCTGGTTTTCAGTCCGCTTGGGAAATATTTATCATGAGGTACCGGAACCACCCGTACTTGTCGCTTGGAATGAGAGAATAGTTGCGCCAATGAAGTTGGTATTGCCCATTTATGTTCAAGGTCGTTTCGCGACCCTCGTAAGAACCCTCACCGGCATTTAGACCCCACTTCAGCGAACCATTCAGCAAGCGGCCTTCCGTCAGCCTGAAGTCCTCGTATATCGTTTTCCGTTTGCGTGGTTCGTTCCAGTACACTGGGTCATTGGACAACAGGATTGCAATTGCCGTGATTTGTGAGTCGTGTTTGGCAAGTTTCTCCAGCCATTCCACATCTTCGATGAAATCATAGCCTCTTTGATCTCGCGCACCCTGATTTGAAAGCGCGAACCGCTCGCCATTAACAGTCGTAATGAATTTTCGGACGAAATATCTCAACTCTATGGCGAAGACGCTTCCATTGACGACAAACTTGATATCCGGGGATTTCCCCTCAAAATTCAAATCCCGAGGAATTTCCAAGTTTGGATGTATCTCATGCAGCACCTGCTCAAACGCGCCCCTGAAATCGTCTTGATCGTGAAAAACCGGTTGCTGTGTCCAGAGGGCGGTCATTAAGTTTTGGGGGTCGAATAACACGCTCCTGCCTTCCTTGGAAAAATTAGCATTTGCGACCAGGCAAGCCTGGGAGAAAACATATTCAGGAATGAGCTAAAAGGTGGAAGTTTCTCCACCTATTCGTTTTTTCCTTTTAACCGGAGTCTTGAATCTTTCTTCATTCAATCGCCAATAAAGATCCGTTCCCCTGATTGCAGCGTTTTGTTTCGCATAATCCCATGGTGTTTTACCTTTTCTGTCCATTGCAGCAGGATCCGCTCCGGCATCCAGCAATGTGGTTACAACCTCTGGCGTTTTGCTGAACCGTGTCGCAATGTGCAGGGGAGTCGATCCAGAGTTGTCCCTCGCGCTTAAATCGCTCCAGGCCTTCAGGAGAGTTGTCACAACGGCTGGGGCTTCGCTTTTCGCCGCCGCGTAGTGCAAGGGAGTCCACCCGTCTTTGTCCCGCGAATCTATTTTGGCTCCAGCCTTCAGAAGCGCCTCTACAACCGAAGGTGATTTGCTGTACTTGGCAGCTCGGTTTGAGGCTATGGATTGTTTGTTGTTTCGTTTTTTCGGGTTGGTTTTAGCCTTCAGACGTTCATTTTCCGCTTTCACGACAGCGATCATGGCCTCGAGTTGGGCGAGTATGAGCGCCTGTGCTTTACTGTCTCCCGCCGCAAGATGTAGAGGAGTCGCTCCGTTTTCATCTCGGATGTTCACATTCGCCCCGCCCTTGATCAAGGTCGTCACGATCTCGGGGATTTTATTATCTCGTGCTGCATAGTGGAGAGGTGTGCGGCCGGAGCTATCTCGCACATTCATTTTTGTTCCAGCCTTGATTACTAGTGCTACGACTGCTGCGGATTTACCGTACCGCGCCGAATAGTGGAGAGGTGTCCATCCTTCTTTATTTCTTGCGTTTGGGTTTTTTGTTTTCAGACAACGGGAAATATCAGCCGCGTCAGCGCGCTGGAAAAACCTGCCCGTGTTCCAGTCATCACATGAAACCTCCGCCGCCAATCCGGACATCGCGCCCATAGACACAACGAGCCACACGGAAAATCCCATAAAAAAAACTCTGAAGAGTCTATTTAGTGGAATCATTATTATCTCCTTTTTCACCCCCTCTTCCACTTCACAAAATCGAGCCACCAGGTCTCTCTCATCGCGTTCTTGAAGTTCGGCTTCATGGCGGCGCTGCGGGGGGTGCCGTAGGCGGTTTCCTCTCAGGCGTCCGTGGTCGGGATGGTCGGGTCTTCCATGTCGTAGAGTGCGATGATGCGCCACGCGCCCGTGCGGGTCTCTTGTAGCCCCGCCTCCGTCGTCGCCCCGTCCGTGGCGGCGGTCTCCAACTGATTCACACGCCCGCGTTTGGCACGAGATACCGAATATCCATAAAATAACAAAACCCCGCGCAAACGTCATCCAAACGGGATTTTTGAAAAAGTCCTTGCCAAGGAAGCAACCCCCCTGTACCCCTTTCAGGGGGACTTTTCTTCCTCCCCCTCCTCTTAATACCGACCAACCATCCGGCGACGTCTGTGGTCATAACGCCTGTCGCCCCGATAAACAAAAAATCGTCTGTATGCGCAGGCGGATTGCGGAGCTTGAACCCTCCGGCGAATCGGAATATCATCGCCATGCTCTCCTAGACGCAGACATGCAATGTCGTGTTCATGACCGGGTCGTCGTGTTGCGATAGTGTTGACAACCATTCTTCAGTGAATTCCTTGATCGAATAAAACAAATATATTTAGTAGCTTATAGGCTTATCGAATTTTTGAAAACATGTTCGAGAAGCACGCGAAGAAGGGCCGCCTGGTCTACGTCGCGGGCAAGCTGCAGACCCGCCGCTGGAAGAAGGACGAGGAGGACTCCGATCGGTTCTCGACCGAGATACTGATCGCCCCGGGCGGGCGCGTCCAGTTCCTCGACAAGGTGAACGGGAACGGCAATGGCAACGGTAACGGCGCGCACGCCGAGACGACGGACGTGGCGGCGACCGCCGGCGTAGTGGGCGAAGACATCCCGTTCTGAGTGCTTCATGGGCCGGCGCCTCGCGCGTCGGCCCATTCTTTTTGCTCCCGACCCGGAGGAAGCCTTCCCTGGTTCGATGAGAGAGGTGAACGCCCGCCCAGGATGCGAGAGAGGCTCGTCTGCTCTTATCAGTGGCATTAGCTCTTCCTGCGTGATGTCCCATCGTGCCACACGTGCTCGCTGCGCCAACCCCTGCGGGGTCCTCCACTGCGTTCCGGCCATGACTCGCAAGGCGGGAGCGCCGTCGCGGAAAGCACGCGGCCGAGGCTCCGCGCTCGCAGGCTCGCTTGTGCGCCCGCACCACCCGCGCACTCCCCGCGACGGGCCTTGCGGCCATGGTGGCTTTGCTGCGCGCGCGTGGAACGGATGGGCATCACGTTCGGAGGCTGGCTCCGGGCGAACGACTTCCAAAAGGAGAGAATCATGCACGACATCCACGATCACGAAGCACGGAACGAATCCTTCACCGCCATGGTATGCGAGCAGGCGCAGCTGTTCGGCGCGACCCCGGGGCCGGACGAGTTCGACAACCGGCCCGTATGGGGCGAGGCCGAAGCCACCGCCGCCGTCCTCAAGGCATTCCACCTGCTCGCCGAGGCAGCACCCGACGGAACGCAACTCGCCGATGAGCGGGCGAGCCTGTTGTGGGGCTTCGTCAACACCCTCGACGCCCAGACACAGCGGCTCGACCGCGCCGCCGACAAGCTCATCCCCGGCATCCGTGAAATGCAGCGCGAGCAGGACGGCTCCGAGATCAGATCGCGCGAACTCGAACTCGCCACCGACCGGGCCGAGAACCTCACCGCCCGCCGCGACGCCTTCGAAGGACTGCGCGACACGGCCGCCGAGGCCTACCGCGTCGAGACCGGCGAGGTATGGCGGCCCAGGAGAGGATCGCACGTCAGCCAGACCGGCAAGCTCACGTCGGCGGTGATCGAGGCGCGTGACTTCCAGCGTGCGAAAAAGGACCGCGAGAACACGGCCCACCTCCCCCAGGGAACGCTCGTCGCCGTCGCGGGAGGCAAGGAAGCCACCGACGCCGGCAAGATCATCGGCCAGCTCGACAAGCTGAAAGCCAAGTACGCCGACGTCGTCCTCGTCCACGGCGGCGGCCCGGGTGCGGAGAAGGTCGCGGCAGGCTGGGCCGAGCGGAACGGCGTCCACCAGATCGTCTGCAAGCCCGACTGGGACGCCCACGGTCGGGCCGCTCCCTTCAGGCGCAACGACGAACTGCTCTCCCTCCTCCCCAAGGGCGTGATCGCGTTCCCGGGTTCGGGCATCACCGACAACCTCGTCGACAAGGCCCGCACCCTCGGCATCCCCGTGCAACGCGTGGCCGCCTGATGTGAACACTTCTCGGGTCGCGTCGCCACCCCGGAGACTGTGAAAGTATTCCCACGATTCTGGTGGGTGACGCTGGCGAGCGATGCCCGGGTTGTCTGTACATGCTATCTTTACCGGTGAGTGAGATAACCACATAAAGGGTCACCACCATGTCCGAGAGACGTTATCAGGAGGTGCAGTCCCGAAGCCAGATGATGCTGCTTCCGCCGTGTCTGGACGACTACGTGTCCGAGCACAATGCGGTGCGCGCGATCGATGCGTTCGTCGGCACGCTGGACCTGGAGGCGCTGGGGTTCGCGCATGCCGAAGCGAACTGCGGCGCCGGTCAGCCGGCTTTCGACCCGGCGCTGCTGCTGAAGCTGTATCTGTACGGCTACCAGCACCGGGTACGGAGTTCGCGCCGTCTCGAAGCGGAGACGCGGCGCAATCTGGAAGTGATCTGGCTGTGCCAGGGTGCGACGCCGAGCTACAAGACGATTGCGGATTTTCGCAAGAACAATGTGGCTGCGCTGCAGGAGGCCAACCGGGAGTTCGTGCTGCTGTGCCGCGAACTCTCGCTGCTGGGCGGCAGCCGGGTGGCGGTCGACGGGACTTTTTTGAAGGCCGATGCGAACCTGGACAGCTTCCAAACCAAGCGGTCCCTGGCAAGGGACCTGAGGCGTTTGGAGAAGAGGATTGCGGCGTATCACCGGCAGTTGGACGAGGCGGATGCGCGCGGGGAGGAGTGTGGGGACGGTTCGGAGGATCCGGACCTGCCGGTGAAGCTCAAGGCCTTGATCGAGAGGCAACAAAAGAAGAAGGCACTGCAAGAGCATTTGCAGGAAAGCGGAGAGCGTCAGGTATCGGGGGTCGATGCAGATGCTCGACTTCTGAGGAACGGCGATATAATGGTGGGCGGATACAACTGCCAGATCGCGGTGGACGACAAGCACAAGCTGATTGTCGCGGAGGATGTGGTGCAGGACGGCAATGACTCCGCTCAGTTGGAGCCGATGATGACGAAAGCCGGCGAAGCCATGGGCAGCGAACGCCTGGTCGGCCTGGCGGATTCGGGCTACTTCAACGGCGCACAGTTGAAGAGTTGCGAAGACAAGGGAATGGAGGTGTATGTTCCGATACCGAACCAGACGGCCCGCAAGGGCAAGGACGGACGATTCGGCAGCGATGAATTCCGTTACGATGCGCAGGATGACACGTATGTCTGTCCGGCCGGAGAGCGTCTGGTTCGAGGCGGCACGACCACCGTCAGGGGCAGGCTGTATTACTTTTATCGCGGGACGGCGGCGGTTTGCCGGGACTGTTCGTTGTCGGGCCGATGCCTGACAAAGTCGAGATCGACGCGCAGGATACAACGCTGGGAGCATGAGGACGTGGTGGACCGGCATCGCAAGAAGATGAACGCCCGTGTGCCATTGATGCGCGGGCGAAGCACACTCGTCGAACATCCATTCGGTACGATCAAGCGCTGGGCGGGGATGGATCATTTTGTGATGCGCGGACTCGGCAAATGCCGCGGCGAATTCAGCCTGATGACGCTGGGTTACAACTTCAAGCGGGTCATGCGTGTGCTGGGCGGAGCTGCATTTGTGGAGCATTGTCTGCAAAAACAGCGGTTGGGGACGAATGGCGTGTGAACTTGAAGCCGATTCTTCGAGGACTTGACCGCGACCCCGAGCTGACCGGCCGCCGAGACGTTTCTCTCCCGGCTCTGCGGTGTTGTTGCTCCCGAAGTTGAAGACAGTGTCCGGCCATCGGGCTGCAAGCGTAAGCGAGCCCTGTTCCGGAGACTGTGAAATCCAATACTCGAAGCATGGGCAGCGAACGCCTGGTCGGGCCTCACAGTCTCCTCCACCCCGGCGGCGCGGCCCGTCGCTTCCCGTGCTACTTCAACGGCGCACAGTCTCCTCCACCCCGGCGGCGCGGCCCGTCGCTTCCCGTGTCGTTCGTCTGCTTGTGATAATAAGCGCAAGTTGCAGCGCCTCCTGCACCCTCCGCTTGTGAATCCAGGCGCAAGGTTCAGCACTCTCACCCCTCTTGCCCCTCGCTCTGTCCGCTCAAGCGCCGCGGCGGCTCCCGCTCGCCATTCTCTCCGGCGAAAATTCCCCCGTCTCTCGTTCTCACGAATCCGGCAATCTGACGCCATTCGGCGCTTCGGGTTTCACACCGGACGCATCGCTGATGCAGGTGTCGCGTTGGTGCGGCTGCCCGCGATATGCTGTGAAAATTCGCATCCCCGAGTGTTCCTGTCATGCCGAAACAAGTAATACCAATCTGGTAGCACACGAACCTTTTGAAATTATTTCACTTAGAGAATCGCGTATGCTCATGTAATACGGGGAGTTCCTGCAAGATACCAGATTGGTAGTACACGGAGGCGCGCTGCGCTATGATGGCTACCATTTTGGTAGTTCATGAAACGGCGTCACGAGCATCAATTTTGGGCCCGATGCGGGTGTGATTGGTACAGGAAATGAGAATTTTTGCGGTCGTTTTGCGACCGGTACGGATGAAAATCTTGTTGAGGGGAGCGGCGAAACGGATGGTTCAGACGATACAGAAGAACATCAGGGTCACGCCCGAGCAGTGGAAACGAATTGAAAATGAGGCCGAAAAGCGCGAAACATCACCCAACCGACTGGTGGTAGAGCTCGCGATGGAAGCCCTGGAGCGCCGCGAATGGCCCCGAACCGAAGCGGAAATCCACCTCCTGCGCTCTGCAATGTTCATCGCACAGGCCATCATCCGCGACATGGAAAGGAATGGACGCAAGGAAGAGATCGAGCAAATCAGCAGAAATATCTCCGAAGTCGCGCCGGAATTGCCGGACAAATCGGTCAAGGAGCTAAGAGAGCAGGCGGATCCGCGGAGTGTTAATCTGCGAGACGACCTTTCCGATCAGATTGATTAAGGCGAGTAAAGCCATCAATATTAGCAAAAAACACAAGAGCAGAAACATCTCGCAGCCCAGTGCTTTGTCCTTAATCGTGTAATTAAAGTCATGGAAAGAGGGGTATCTTCGACCTATCGCATTGACGGCTAGCACCGAGCGGTTCTCTATCTGTGTAAGTCTAGGTCAAACAGTTCACGGACAATCAAAAAGGCGTTACAACTTGTTTTCGAATTCTCGCAGAACGAGGCGTCCGCATGCAGAAAATGGAGCCGCACCACTCTTGATCTCTTCAACTTTCTCCTTGAGCTTGCTCATTGCATCTTTATTGTCGTGTTGCTGCAACTTTATTGACCTAATTAACAACTTGATCAACCATCTTGTGTCGTCGATGTACTTTCTCCTCGTGTCCAGTAGGGTTTCGCGAGCATTCAGCCCAAAAATGTCAATACACTTTTGCCCGCGGTCTGTCTTAGCGATTATGACACCGGTATCATCGACTTCAAGGTGATCCTCGGGATTATCCTCTACAGGATTGAGCAGCATAGGGGACTCTTGCGATTCTTCACCCATTTTTCTTGCTCTAGTCCCCCATATGGGAAATTGATCCCACTTTCCGATCCGCCGACCTGTCTTTGTAGTTGAGGGTCTATTGCAGTCTGCGCAAGCAAAAAGAAGATTCCGCCATTCGTATGCGAGCCAATAGTAGCCCGGGTGTGGCTTTGTCGTACCACCTTCAGTCTCAATCTTAATGACTTGCCTCGTCTCATCAGTTACGCGATTCTTGGGCCGCCAATGTTCAATGTCTCCACGATTATTCACCTGTACATGGGACTCGCAGTACACGCATTTTCCGTAGAAAGGCGCGTTTCCTGATTTATATACGCGCTGCATACGCCGGTCCTTATACAAGTTTGTGACTTTCGGTTTCTGCCCTTTCTCCACACTCTCAACCAGTTTGTCACGGGCAACATCGCATGCTCGGCGCCATTCTTGCCATTCTGCGTTCGTCGGCTCCTGAAAATCGATCTTGATCATATGTGCTTATCCTAGGCGCCGAACAAATCGCGGAGTTGTCTTCGCGTCTCTAATCCCAGCGCGTCGCTGTCCAAGTCCTCTAGTACCATTTTGCTCAAAGTGTCGCGAACGGCTTTTTCCACCATGCGCTGCAACTCCGTCTCCGGCGTCCCAAGCGTCTCATCCACAGTCTTCCAGAGGTTCTCAATTTCCTCGCGAGTGTCATTGTCTGGTGAATTTTGTCGTTTCAATTCAGCGTAACGCTCGATGTTCTGAATAACGTCGTCGCTAGTCGTCCATGGCAGCCCAAACAGGTACGAGGTGAGCACCTGGTCCGCACGTTGACCCCTTGGTGGATGAAGATTTGATCGAACTTCGACACTATCTTGACCCTGTTCAAAAAGGATCAACTGGCAGCATTCGTCGGAAAGCGAGGCCGACCCAATGGCAGTCAATGGCGCGTGTGTGCTTGCGATGAACTGAACACCGGGAAATTCCTCAGCAAGCACTCTAACCATTTCACGTTGCCACGATGGGTGGAGATGCCTTTCCATTTCATCGAGAAGTACGATCCCCCGAACATGAACATCGAACTTGCTGCGGGTAGCGAGAAGCGACCATCCGAGAAAGTCACAGATCCACGCGAGCGTTGCGGCATATCCATCGCCGAGCGCGCCTGCGGGAACATAATCACCCCAAAACCCGCGAACCCGCAGGCCGGAAGAATCCAGAACGGTAGAGCCGGGTTGAAGCATTAGAATTCGATCAATCTGCTGTAATAGTTGCTCGATATTGACTCCCTCCCGTGAGATGCGAAAGAGTGCATTCTCGGGATTCTGGAGTCGAGCCGTATAATTAAAGAGGGAATATACGGCATCGATAAGGCGGTACTGTTCATAGACTTCACTTCCAATGGTACCGAACGCAGCCCCATAACCACACGCGAGTAGTTCCGAGCGAGAAAAGCCTTTATCCGGGTTGATTCTTTGTTTAACATCCTCGGTGTTCGCATCGTTTCTCTCAAAAGTTGTGGTTATCGTATAGGTTTCGTTCGACTCAGTTGTGGAAACAAGTTGCAGTTCTATTTCAGCTTCCTTGCATCCATTGCGAATGACGTTCCCCGATAACTCGGTTAGAAGACCAGAGGCTCCCGTTTGATCGCAAAGACACATGGCGATGCAACGCAACAAGCTCGTTTTGCCCATGCCATTATTACCGAGAAGCAGTGTCCAACTCGCGTTTTCTTGAGAGGGTGGGGAGAGATCAATTTCCACCTTTTCAAAGCATTTGATGTTGGTAAGCTTAATGCGGGAAATGTAGAACATCCGTGCAACCCCAATCTTACTTTATGTCAGTTCCGAGCAGATTTGCCCCGGATAGTTCAGACCACTAACGACAATGACCCTTGAGTATAATGTTAGTTTGACCGTCGAGGATATCTCAATTCGGACGCCTCCCACAACATGAGGAATTACAGTCTGCTGGAAATGAAAACAAAATGGGTTATGTCTTACTTATCCTCTAATTTCCGAAGGGACGCCCGGCAGGTATTGTGGGACTACGACAAGTGAATTCTAGGCCAGTCCTGCCACCAATTTCTACAACGTGTGCTCCCCGTGAAGATGCAGATCTTAGTGCCGGACAAGTATTAGGGGAATTAAGGCCAGTTGAAGGAACACTTAATAAATGGTTTCGTTATTAAGGCTCGATTAGTTAAATCTTAGTAAAGGAGGTTATTACAACAGCGACTATTGCTGCGCTTCAATTTAGCCAAAGTGTTTGGCCTGCTCCTTTGGAAGCTGTTCTCTTTCTGTTTCGTTGAATTCCCGTGTCGTGACCCGAGTATGTGCCAGAGGTCGCCGAACGGACTCAGGCGATATTCCGCCGCGAATCGCACAAAGCACGCCCGCCGCCTCCCAATAATTCTCGACAATATAGAGTTGATCGGAACGCCAAGGCAGCTTGGTCAAATCATTCTCCATCAGGTTCTTGTTTTCCCGCACGGCTACTACCGGAATGCCCTGCTCTAATGCAGCTAAAGTTGGTAATCCGACGCAACCATCGGGTATTACCAAACACGAAATATCGGATGCCGATATGACACCGGGCTCGGAAATCTGAGACAAATCGGTAACAATTCGTGGACTTTTGTGAAGCCCTTTCAAAACACTCTCGAAAAATGTGAGGGAAATCGCTTCCGCCGCCATGCGCGGATCTACCACGCCTGGATCCCGATTCGCTATATCTTGGGTTTCGAACATCGGCGAATGGGCCGAGGGCATATTGAATCGGCTTGATACGGCATGGGTGAGCATAGCTTCCACACCACCCCAAGGATTCACCATTTCTCCTGCGGCATCGAAGTATCCTTGGTGAAACTCCTCGGGAACCGAGATAACCGAGGAAATTGCGACCGCATCGTATTCCCCTTCTTGCTCTTCGAGCACCGCAAAAACACGTTCGATACCACTGATTTCACCGGCAGCGGTACCAAAATCGGTAAACTCGGACCTCATCTTCAGTGGCGGTGAAAGTTTGATTACTTCGGGGCAAACCAAGCCGTAGGACGAGCGTGCCGCACTCACGGCGTTTATCGCGGCGTTCACGAACAAATCGTCTTTGTGGGCATCTATAATGACCAACACCCGGTTGGCTCGTGTTGGAACGAGGCCGATAGTTCCCATCAACAAACGAGCGATTACGCTACCTTCGACATATAGAGAATTAGCTGGCATCTCGTTAATGTCGGATGCGTTGACCACGTTTGGATGTAGGATCAATGTATCGCAAGTTTCGGCGATCAGCCTTGCGGCCGACGTCGCATCACCCGCGTGGCCACCAATTTCGGCGCCTATACCCGTTGGAATCAAAAATGCGACATTAAACTGGCTCGTGTTCTCATACTTGCGCGGTACAAAATCGAATACCGAGATACCCGAGAGGTCGCCAAGTTGAGGCGACGTTTCTAAGCTGCTGATCGCACAACTAACATGGCCGCCATTTGACTTCGTAATCGCGAATCTGAGAGGTGCGATATTAGCAGTTAACCGAAAACGTGCGGCTTCTCGAATTTGTGAAAGCGCATTTTGCCTATCAAGTGCTATCGGCAGTTCAAGTTCCAACTCTCTCAAAAGCAATTCATTCTCCTTACACTACCTATCACAATGTGCGTTCAATAAATGTCTTTTTGAAGGATACCGCCTTAAAGCGTTTGCTCGTAAATTCCGCTGCGACGTCTGGATCAAAAGGTTTGCAGGAAAAGATGTTCACATAAACTGCGCCTAGGATGTCCAGCGTATGAATGACGATGGTGCTCGTCAGTATGAAACAGACGGCTGAAGTGCCCTTGGTGTGCGGCAGCGTTTGCTGCTCCTCCTCGGGAACTCCTACGTCATCCCAAAAGTGAACCTCACACTTTTCCATTTCAATCAGGTCGCAAAGATCGGTGAAGAACTTGTCAATATAATCCCGGTTGAAAAATCTGGCTTCACATCCCATCAGGTCAAGAACGAGCTCAAAACCATATACTTGACGACTAGCGGTGTCATCATTTTGACTTGCTAAACTCTCATCTACAGCATTTGGGGCCGCATGTCTCATCAAGCTACTCACCATTCGACTCACTTAGGACTCTACAGTACCACGCATACGCTGAAACAACCTTTCAAATCCCATACCTGTAACTACTGCCCATACTACAGAAAGCCCAGCGTTCAACAATCCAGGCTTCGACAAATCTGGAACAGCGGCTCCACTCTTTATCAGTTCACCCGCAAGAGCAGAAAAAATCAAAATTCCGGCTAACAGGCCTAGGGGAGCGCCCAATACCATTCGCCATAGCTCCCTCTTCCCAGAAGTAGAACCGACTTCAACTTCGTTAGAATTCCTTAGACCAATCAATGCACTGGCAATTGACCCCGCAACACCGAGATAGCCCCAATTCAGAGCGCTCAATGAAAAAGCATATGAATGTGTAGAATCAGGTATTGAATATAGTATAGGGAGAATCCCCATTAAAGTGAAAACAACTACGCCTACCGAGCCACAAATTCTGATGCTTGAGACGATTGTCGAGCCTTCCGCCCAGTTATATTCATAGTCAGCTACATGCTCACGTAGTGAGCGGAGATTTGCACGCAGCGCCTCGACCTTATTATTTTTCTCGTCTTCTTTCTTTTCAATCTCTCGCTCCAGATCATCTATGTTGGAAGTGATCTTCTCTTCCCAACTATAATAAAGACTGACATCGTAAGAAAATGCATCTCCATCTGCATATTCCTTAAGTTCTTCAAGGCTTGAGCGGGCACGTGCCTTAAGGTCTTCAATTGGTAGAAAATCAATCAGTAGGCGGTTTAATGTGAGGATTTGAAACTCCGTCCATCCATCAGGACCCAAATTTTCCAACCGGGACACTTCACTCTTTATTTGCTCCTTCCTTGCAGCGAGGCTGTCTAACATCTCAGGCTTAGTGGATTTCAGGTCAATGTTTTTCGCTTCTTGGATAAGCGCTTCAACTACACTTAGATCTTCTTTCCGGGCCTTATGGACAAATTGCCTGTGGCGAATGACAAACTCGGACACTAATCCTGATAGAAATCCCGCTAATGCGAGATAAGTGCAATATGTGCATTTGGGAGCAGTTCCAGGGTTCCCAAAAATTTGGTTACAAATATAGATGACGTAAAGAATGCCAACTCCCATCACGACTCTGGCAAAATAGAGAAAATAGCGACGCCAGAACGGGAGTTCAGGTGGAAGCTTGTCTTCCGGGGAGGTTTTTCGTCGCTGGATAGTTTTAGATTGTCCCTCATCAACTTGGTCTGGCATTTGTCATTTCGTCTCCGCAAATTCCCTGTCTTTGGGCTGTTCACGAACATAGGGCGATTCACGCGAACTGCCCTAGTACGGAAAGGCGAATAAAAACAAACAAATTTGAATAGACCGTGAGTCTATCTTTTGAAGATCGAACCGGTCAACCGAGGAGACTCGCCCTTACATCCATCCCCTCTGTCTTTTCTATTCCCCCGTGTTCGTGCTTGCTTTGCAGCTGTTTTTCATGAGAAGCGCACATGGAGTGGGGAGGCGGAGCATCACTTCATCGGGCGCGCTCGGCGAGGCGGCCTTATTCCTGCGTAGCACCGCTTTGCTCGACATCTTGTTCAATTTCTTCTACCCATTGGGGCCACAGCTTCGTGCGAACAGAAAGTGGATTTCCCTCAAGGGAATCTGGAGCCTCTCGTTCACGATGGGCATGAAATGCAAGGTCCTCGGGTAGGGACGGCTCTTGAGGGAAGTACATTTCCCTATCAGTCTTGACGATTCTGCCTCATATACTTCACCATCGTGATTGACCCAAGCGAGAGGACCCATTGGTTGGACAAGAAAAACCTCACCGAGCAGGACATTCGCACGAAATTCATCACGCCAGAAGTACTTCAGGTGGAGTGTTACGTGAGGACACAGATGCGAGAGGACGTGCGCCTGACGGACGGTCGTATCAACGTGTACGGCAAACTTGTTAATCGGCGCAAGGGTAAGCGGGCCAACAACATCTTAGAGTACAAACCCAACATCCCCATCGCCGCCATCCAAGTAAATGACAACAAACATGCAATAGGCGACGTAATGCAGCAGTCAGTGTATTGCGCTGAGATGGCTGATGTTCACTTCATCTTCTCCTCGAACGGAGACGGCTTCGTCATTCACGACAAAACGGGCGTGGATAAGACTGTACTTCCACAGGCTATCCCCCAGCTAAGTGTTAGTGACGACAGCCACAAACTGTACACGATAGCGGGATAACTCATGGAGAATTAGAGTAGCAACATGGCCCTAAAAAAATCCGAACTCTATTCATCGCTGTGGTCGAGTTGTGACGAACTGCGGGGCGGCATGGACGCCAGTCAGTACAAGGACTACGTCCTCGTTCTGCTGTTCATCAA
Source organism: bacterium (assembly GCA_965204535.1). Classification (GTDB taxonomy): domain Bacteria; phylum UBA8248; class UBA8248; order UBA8248; family UBA8248; genus Bin107. Next base: position 888,281 of record OZ241996.1, read on the forward strand.
GTACGTCAGCGACAAATACGCCGACTTGCCTTACGCGCCGATAACTGTTCCGAAGGGCGCGAGCTTTTCCGACATGGTCGCTCTGAAGGGAAAGAGTGACATAGGCGACCAGATCAACAAGACGGTCATCGCACCGCTGGCAAACGCCAATAAATTATCTGACATGCCGGACTTCAACGACGCTACCAAGCTGGGTACCGGTAAGGAGATGGTGGACCGGCTTACGAACCTGATCGCCATCTTCGAGAACAAGGCACTCGATTTTTCTAAGAACCGCGCCGATGGAGACGACATACTCGGCGACGCTTACGAATACCTGATGCGTCATTTCGCCACAGAGAGCGGCAAGAGCAAGGGCCAATTTTACACGCCGGCCGAGGTCAGCCGCATCATTGCGCGGATTATCGGGATCCATGATGCCAATACTAGCGCCTCCACCACCGTCTACGACCCTACCTGTGGGTCCGGTTCTCTGCTGCTTAAGGTCGGTGATGAGGCCGCCACCCCAGTCACGCTCAACGGGCAGGAGAAGGACGCTGCCACCAGCGGCCTCGCTCGGATGAACATGATTCTTCATAACAATCCGACTGCGCTGATCGTGCAGGGCAACACGCTGGCGGACCCTAAGTTCAAAGAAGGCGACAGCCTGAAAACCTTCGACTATGTGGTCGCCAATCCACCCTTTTCGGACAAACGGTGGAGCACGGGTTTGGACCCGATGAGCGATCCCTTCGAACGCTTTAAATCATTCGGAACGCCGCCTGCCAAGCAGGGTGACTACGCCTACTTGCTGCATATCGTCCGATCTCTCAAGAGCACAGGCAAAGGCGCCTGCATCCTGCCGCACGGCGTGTTATTCCGGGGCAACGCCGAGGCGGACATTCGCCGCAATCTCGTGCGCAAGGGCTACATCAGGGGCATCATCGGGCTGCCTGCAAACCTATTCTACGGCACTGGCATCCCCGCTTGCATCGTAGTCATCGATAAAGAGGACGCCCAGTCACGGAAGGGCATCTTTATGATCGACGCTAGTAGCGGTTTCATGAAAGATGGGCCCAAGAACCGGCTACGAAGCATGGACATCCACAAGATCGTGGATGTCTACAATAAAGGGCTTGATGTCCCGAAATACGCACGTATGATACCCTTCTCGGAGATTGAGCAAAACGAGTTCAACCTCAACTTACCGCGCTACATCGACAGCCAAACGTCCGAGGATATACAAGATATCTCGGGTCATTTGCAGGGAGGCATCCCCGCCTCGGATGTCGATTCACTGGATCAATTCTGGACCATCTTTCCAGAGTTGCGGTACAGCCTGTTCCATAGAAACCGACCTAGCTATCTCGACATCGTTGTGGAGAAATCCGCTATCAAATCCACCATCTATGGGCACCACGAGTTCGTCTCCTTCATCGCGGATATGAACGCACATTTTGCCGTGTGGCGGGAATCGAGCTCCGCGAAGCTCAAGACTTTACAAGCTGGCTGCCATCCAAGAGAGATCATCACTCAGCTTTCTGATGATCTGCTCGCGCACTACGCCAACAAGCCGCTCATTGACCCCTACGATATCTATCAGCACTTGATGGATTACTGGGCCGAGACCATGCAGGACGATTGCTATCTGATCGCCACCGACGGATGGAAAGCAGAGGCTGATCGTGTTATCGAGATCGATAAGAAAGGCAAAGAGAAGGACAAGGGCTGGGTCTGTGACCTCATACCTAAACCCCTCATCGTCGCCCGTTACTTCTCCGAGGAACAGGCCGCCATCGACCAACTTATAGTTGAACTGGATAGCGTCACTTCTCGCCTCTCCGAACTGGAGGAAGAGCACAACCGTGAGGATGGGTTGTTCGCTGAACTCGACAAATTAAACAAGACCAATGCCACCGCCAGGTGGAGAGAAATCAAGGGCGACAAAGACGCGACCGAAGAAGTCTACGTGCTGAACGATTGGTTGAAGCTCAAAAAGGAAGAAACCGACCTCAAGAAGCGTCTCAAGGAAGCCGAAGCCGCGCTCGATGGTCAGGCTTACGCCCAGTATCCGAAGCTCACTGAACCCGAGATCAAGACACTCGTGGTGGACAACAAATGGCTTGCCACTCTGGATGTGGCCATCCACGGCGAGATAGACCGAGTGAGTCAGCAACTCACTCAACGCGTGAGGGAGTTGGCCGAACGCTACGAAATGCCACTGCACAAGTTGCTTGAACGAGTTGTTGATCAGGAAACTAAGGTGAAACGCCACCTCGTAACGATGGGATTCAAGTGGACGTAAGACCAGGCTACAAGCGGACCGGGGTTGGAGTGATCCCAACAGATTGGGAAACACCAACGCTTGGCTGCGTAACGGTACTGATGACCAATGGGTTTGTAGGCACAGCAAAATCTCATTACGTCAGCAACGAAAAAGGAGTGCTCTATATTCAAGGCTATAACGTTGATGAGAACACATTCAATTTTCATGGGGTAAAGTTTGTCAGTGAGGATTTCCACCAAGCCCACATGAAATCATGTCTTCAGGGCGGTGATTTGCTTACTGTACAGACAGGAGAGGTAGGTCAAACCGCTATCGTTCCTGATTCGTTGGCAGGTTCTAACTGCCACGCGCTGATTATTTCACGGTTTGACCGAAAGAAAGTTTGTCCGGCTTTTATCTCTCAATATCTGAACAGTAAACCTTGTCGAGCACGTCTCAAATCGATTGAGACCGGTACAACAATGAAGCATTTAAACGTAGGGGATATGCTACATTTTATCATTCCTCTTCCTCCCACGCTCACCGAACAAGAAGCTATCGCCAGAGCATTAATCGACGCAGATGCTCTTATCGAATCTCTGGAACGACTCTTTGCCAAAAAGCGGCAAATCAAAACAGGCGTCATGCACGAATTGTTTACCGGTAAGAAACGCCTGCCGGGCTTCAATGGGAAATGGGAAGTGAAACGATTGGGTGAGATTTCTGAGATCGTTATGGGACAATCTCCAAACTCCATATATTACAACAATAAAGGGGATGGACTTCCCTTGATTCAAGGAAATGCCGACATCTATAGTCGCCAGACCATAAAGCGTGTATTCACCACAGAAGTGACAAAACGGGGTTACCCTGGAGATATTCTAATGTCCGTTCGTGCGCCTGTGGGCGAAATCTCTCGCACGGTTTTCGACGTTTGCTTAGGACGAGGTGTTTGCGCGATCCGATGTCCGCGGACCGATTTTCTCTATTACGCCCTAATCGCCAGAGAGCGAACCTGGGCAAAGTTCTCGAAGGGCTCAACTTTCGATTCAGTAAGCTCAACAGACGTCAAAAAGTTTGAAATTGAACAACCTAAAGACGAAACCGAACAAATCGCTATTGCCACTATCCTTTCCGAGATGGACACAGAAATCACCGCACTAGAAGCCAAGCTCTCTAAGGCTAGGCAACTAAAGCAAGGTATGATGCAGGAACTGCTTACTGGAAGGATTCGCCTCATATGAAAATCTCGACTGTCCTCGATCACATCGACAGCGGCCATATGGCCTTGCCCGAATTTCAGCGCGGCTATGTCTGGAACCGTGACCAGGTTCGGGGCCTTTTCGACTCGCTCTACCGCCGGCATCCGGTGGGTGGGCTGCTGGTCTGGGCCACGGAATCCAAAACGGCCGCGCATCGTGGTGACGGGGCGCTGGTTGCTGGAGTCGTAAAGTTGTTGCTCGATGGCCAGCAGCGCATGACCTCGATCTATGGCGTGGTGCGCGGCGAACCGCCGAAGTTCTTCGATGGCAACGAAAAGACCTTTACCACGCTACGTTTCCATCTGGATACGGAGACATTCGCTTTCTACCAACCGGTGAAGATGAGAGATGACCCGCTCTGGATCGACGTAACCGAACTGATGCAAGCAGGCACGGCCGGCCTAGGTGAATTCATCACGCGACTAGGCACCTATCCAGAACTTACGAACAAGATGGGTGATTATGTGGCGCGGTTAGGCAACCTCCTAAGCATTACTGAAATCGACCTGCATGTGGAGGAAGTAACTGGTGTCGATAAAACATTGGATATAGTGGTCGACATTTTTAACCGCGTGAACAGCGGCGGCACGAAACTCTCCAAGGGAGACTTGGCGCTCGCTAAAATATGCTCCGACTGGCCCGAAGCACGCGACACCATGAAGGCTAAACTCGCGGAGTGGGCAAAGGCCGATTATCACTTCAATCTCGACTGGCTTTTACGGTCGGTAAACACGGCACTGACCGGGGAGGCGAAGTTCCAGTTCCTGCATGACAAAAGTGCAGAAGATATTCAGGGAGGCCTTAAGCGGGCTATAAAACACATCGACACCAGCCTGAACCTAATTGGCGGCCGGCTTGGTCTAGATCACGACCAAGTCTTTTTCGGCCGCTTCGGCGTCCCAGTGATGGTGCGCTATCTCGACCAACGTAGCAGTCCGATGAACGAGGTCGAGCGAGACAAACTCCTGTTCTGGTTCGTGCAGGCAGGCATGTGGGGGCGGTTCTCCGGATCAACGGAGTCCTTTATTGACCAGGATCTGGCGGCATTGGAAGGCCCGGGTGGCAGCCTGGACAAATTGCTGGAACAGTTACGTCTTTGGCACGGCGGGTTACGTGTAGAGCCAGAGCATTTTGCGGGCTGGAGTATTGGCGCACGCTTCTACCCAGTACTCTACTTACTTACGCGGATGGGTCAGGCGCGCGATTGGGGCACTGGACTGCCGCTCAAGGCCAGCCTGCTTGGGAAGATGAGCCGGCTGGAGATGCACCACATTTTCCCGAAGTCGCAACTATACAAGTGGAAGTGCGATCGACTAGAGAAGTACAAGCGGCCAGAAGTGAATGCTTTGGCCAACTTTTGTTTTCTGACAAAAGATACCAATCTTGATATCAGTAACCGATTGCCATCTGAGTATTTTCCGGAGGTCGAAGAGGCGTACCCTGGCACCCTGGCATCGCAGTGGGTCCCTATGGATCCAGCACTTTGGCGGATCGAAAACTTTCGCGACTTTCTTGAAGCTCGCAAAGTATTGCTGGCGGACGAGGTCAACCATCGTATGGAAGAGCTCCTGCACGGTGACATCCGCTGGCTGACTGGCTCGAAGGTGACTGTCCCGGCGGCGGATGGAGTCGTCGGGGGTATCAGCAGTGAAGAAGAGGAGGCCCAACTTGAAGTTTTAAATAACTGGATGGAGGCACAGGGTCTGCCGCGTGGCGTGTTAGCTTACGACTTCGCCGACACCGCCACTGGCCAGCAAAAGGCGGTGTTCGACCTGGCTTGGCCTAGAGGTATTCAGGCGGAACTTAGCCAGCCGGTGGTCGTGCTGCTAAACGAAGGCAGCCAGACCATCGCCATTGCCAGTCAAGCAGGATTTAGGTGCTTCACGACGACCGTCGAGTTTCAGCATTACGTGCGAACAGAGGTCTTGTCCGAGGTTGCATCTGCATGAGTTCTATTGGCCAACCCGAACGCGCGACGCAAGATAGGCTCATCTCTTTGTTCCGCGACCAACTGGGCTACCGCTATGTCGGCGACTGGAATGACCGTGACGGCAACAGCAACATCGAGAAGCATCTGCTCTCGGCATGGTTGTCCAAGTGCGGATACACGTCGGGGCAGATCAACGCGGCTCTCCACAAACTCCGCATTGAAGCAGACAACCACAGTCGTGCGCTTTACAGCAACAACGAGGTTGTCTACAGCCTGTTGCGCTACGGCGTGCCCGTGAAGACCGAGGCGGACAAGCCTACGGAGACCGTCCACCTCATCAATTGGAAAGAGCCGGAAGAGAACGATTTTGCCATTGCCGAGGAAGTGACGCTCAAGGGCAACCAGGAACGACGGCCCGATATCGTGTTGTATGTGAATGGCATTGCTGTCGGCGTTCTCGAATTGAAGAATAGTCGCGTGAGTATCGGCGAAGGTATTCGCCAAAATCTTTCGAATCAGCTACCGGAATTCAATGCCTGGTTCTTCAACACAGTACAGTTCATTTTCGCCGGTAACGACTCCGAGGGTTTGCGGTACGGCACTATCGGGACGCCGGAAAAGTTCTTCCTCAAGTGGAAGGAAGACGAACAAGATAATAGTCTCCTCAAGCTCGATAAATACCTGCTCAAGATGTGCCGTAAGGATCGCCTGCTCGAGTTGATGCACGATTTTGTGCTCTTCGATGGCGGGGTAAAGAAATTACCGCGACCTCACCAGTTTTTCGGCGTAAAGGCGGCGCAGGCGCAAACAGACCAAAAGAAAGGCGGAATCATTTGGCACACGCAGGGCAGCGGCAAGAGCATCGTAATGGTGCTGCTTGCGAAGTGGATTCTGGAAAATTACCCGAACGCTAGGATCGCCATCATCACTGACCGAGACGAGTTGGATAAACAGATACAAAACGTGTTTACTAGGGCAGGCATCGAAATCGCAAGAAGTTCCAGCGGACGCAACTTGATTGCCCAACTCGGTCAGGCTACACCGCGCCTGTTGTGCTCACTGGTGCACAAATTCGGTCGCAAGGACGTGGATAATTTCGATGCCTATATCAAGGAGTTGGAAGCCCAACCTAGCCCGACTGTAGGCGAAGTATTTGTGTTCGTGGACGAGTGCCACCGTACCCAGAGTGGCAAGCTACATCGCACAATGAAAGCAATTATGCCAAACGCTGTGTTTATCGGCTTTACCGGTACTCCCCTGCTCAAGAAGGATGCCCAGACCAGTCTGGAAGTGTTTGGCGGCTACATTCACACCTACAAGTTCAGCGAGGGCGTCGAGGACGGCGTCGTACTCGACTTGGTCTATGAGGCGCGGGACATCGATCAGCGTCTTGGTTCCGAAGACAAGATCGATGCTTGGTTCGAGGCCAAGACCAAAGGACTGAACGACTGGCAGAAAAACGAGTTGAAGAAACAATGGGGCACAAAACAGATCGTACTCAGTTCTAAATCGCGCATGGATCGGGTGGTGAACGACATCATCTTCGATTTCAGCATTAAACCACGTCTTTCTAACAATCGTGGCAATGCCATTCTTGTGGCATCCAGTATCTACGAAGCTTGCAAGTACTTCTCGCTGTTCCAGGATACATCGTTCAAAGACCTGTGCGCCGTCGTGACATCCTATAACCCGCTTGCCAGGGATGTAACGCTGGAGGAAACGGGCGCTAACACCGAAACCGAAAAGCAATTCATCTACAACACGTATACCGAGTTACTGAAGGAAGTCGACGCAAAACCCGGAATGACCAAGACAGAGACTTACGAAGAACGTGCCAAGACGCTGTTTACAAAAGAACCAGCAAATATGAAGCTTCTAGTTGTGGTGGACAAACTGCTCACGGGCTTTGACGCACCGCCATGTTCCTATCTCTACATTGACAAGTCGATGCAAGACCACGGCTTGTTCCAAGCTATATGCCGGACCAACCGCATCGATGGCGAGGATAAGGATTTCGGTTACATCGTCGACTACAAGGACTTGTTCAAAAAAGTGGAAAACGCAATAGCGGTATATTCTTCTGAGTTGGACCACAGCACGGGTGGAGATGAGCCGGAGGTGCTTCTGCAGGACCGTTTGAAGAAGGGCAGGGAACGCCTCGATATTGCGATCGAGGCGCTTCTCTCGCTCTGCGAGCCGGTCGAGCCGCCCAAGGATGAGTTGCAGCACATACATTATTTCTGTGGCAACACCGAAATCGCCTCCGATCTAAAGGAACGGGAACCGCAGCGGAATGCACTTTATCAGGCGACCGTGGCGCTCGTCCGTGCCTATGCCAATATCGCCGACGAACTGGAAATGATTGGCTACAGTAATGATGACATCAACCGCATCAAGCAACAGATTGATCATTCTCTAACTGTTCGGGATATTATCCGCAGAGCCAGTGGCGAGACGCTCGACCTCAAGGCATACGAGGCTGACATGCGGCATCTCATTGACACCTATATTGAGGCAGACGAGCCGCGAAAGATTTCTCCCTTCGATAGCATGAGCCTAATAGAGTTAATCGTGAAAATCGGGGTCGATAATGCGATCGAAACGCAACTCGGGGGGTTGAAGATAAACAAGAACGCGGTTGCTGAGACAATAGAGAACAACGTTCGCAGCACAATCCTGAAGGCGCATCTAACCGACCCGGCCTATTACAACAAGATGTCGACTCTACTCGACGAAATTATCGCGGCCCGAAAAGCAAAGGCCGTCGAGTATGAAGAATATTTGCGGCGTATCGCGGAACTGGCGAAGAAGGTCGATAAAGGCAAAGATGCTGACACACCCAGGGTTCTGGATACACCAGGCAAGCGAGCTCTTTGGAACAACTTCGAGCGAAACGAAACACTGGCGCTCAAAGTCGATGCGGCCGTAAAAGAAGTACGCTCCGATGACTGGCGTGGCATTCAGGCTCGTGAGCAAATTATCAAATCAGCTTTGTACGGTATCTTGCAGGATGAGGTGGAAGTTGAGCGAATTTTCTTGGTCATCAAGGCGCAAAGAGAGTACTGATGAACGCCCAACTCGATCTTAGTGGGGTAGAAGTGGATGTCATCTTCAAAGACATCAAGAATGTTCATCTCAGTGTTTATCCTCCCACTGGCCGGGTACATATCTCCGCCCCTAAACATATGAGCCTTGACACCGTTCGCGTGTTCGCTGTTTCCAAACTTGCCTGGATCAAAAAACAACAGAAAAAACTCCAGGAACAAGAACGCGAAACAGCGCGCGACTATATCGACCGGGAAAGTCACTATGTTTGGGGCAAGCGCTATTTACTCAAGATTGTCGAAGTGAATGATGCGCCGTCGGTTGAATTGAAGGCCAGCAACATGATTCTGCGGGTTCGTCCTGGCACCAGCGCCGAGGCTAGAGCAGCCATTATTTCTAAGTGGTACCGTAAGCAGATAAAGGCGATTATTCCGGATCTTCTCGCGAAGTGGGAGCCGATCATAGGCGTAAACGTTGAGCGTGTTTTTGTGCAAAAAATGAAGACGAAATGGGGAAGTTGCAATCCCGATGGGCATAGTCTTCGCCTCAATACCGATTTGGCCAAGAGACCGTTAAATTACCTTGAGTACATCCTCGTGCACGAGCTAACACACCTACTTGAAAAGACACACAACGACCGCTTTACTACACTGATGGACCGATTCATGCCGCAGTGGCGAGAGTATCGAGAAATTCTCAATACAGGCCTGCTCACGCACGAGGATTGGGCTACAAAACCTAACCAACGATAGCTCTGACTGTCGGCACGAACTGAGTAGTACGCGTGACACAACAATCATAGTCAATCTGGGGATCACTGTAGACAAGCCGTCACGAGCCGAACTTTGGGGGGCGGCCGACAGAAACCCGCCAGGGCACGCAGTCTGGAATTGCCGCAGGCGGAGTTTGCACCGTCTTTATGGATTGCACAAAGTCAAGTCAGCATGACCATTATAGATTCATCAAAAGCCAATTAGTAATTTTATGGACAGCAGAAAACGATTCGTAAAATCCGCCATGCCATATGGCCACACGATTCATCCTATCCGTTTCGAAGCTCTCTTGCTCAATAAAGTCGCTGACTGTGCGACTATCCTCTGATGGCCATCCAGAGCCATCATGAAAAGTCGTATTTAAAGTATGTTTTAGCTCCCATGACCAGAATTCATGAATCTCGAGACGTGCAGTCCTGTATCTCTGCGGGCATGATTTTTCCAAAATAACAACCTGTGGGAGAGATCTGTCATGATGATCAGGTCCTTCAAACCTGTTCCGAAGCACTCGGTTGACGTGCAGGTCGCCAAATCCGTATCCGGCAATCAGGATCGCATCGGCTTCATGCACGTGTCTGACAAGGGTCGAATAGAATGTTTGATATGGCTCGGCCAGGAGCTGATCCAGTTTGAATCCACCTGCGATCAATGTTGTCAGAGGTATTGATCTGAAATCCTGCGCCATATCGACTTCCGGAATGCCGGAATCCGTAAATGCTTCTCCAAGTTCTTCTTTCCAGACAATCCACGGCCTGCTTATTTCGTCGCTGATGCAATGATGAACAGAGCCGTGAATGTGGTAGATGAATCCCCACTCTCGGCGCTGGCTAACGCATAACGGATCAAAGAATCCAGAACAATCAAATCCTTTGAATGCCTCAGGCCATGCAGTATGGGCGGCAGTATCGTAGTTCAGGTTGTATATGCCGAGTTTAAAGCGCTCTTGGAGTTTGTGAAAGAAATTCATATAGTCGGAAAATGCTGGCTTACGAGTATCAAGCGCTTTGCTTAGTTTCCGCATGTGGTCGGCCAGCTTCTCAAAAAGAAAAGTATGTTGATCCAGCACTCGTTTCCTGGCGGCGTACTGGTCAGAACAGTCATGCAGCCAATCGAGCTCGCAAACCGGTCTACCGTCCCTTACCGCATCAGTGAAAGGGGTTCCGAAGGGAGGAGGCGACAGCCAACTCGCCAGTATATTCATCTCACCCAGCACGCGCTCGTAATTCGGGCGAATGCCGTAATGGTTTGTTCCGTAATAGCGCTCGAGCGCATCCCAAAGTACGTTGAACACATCGCGCCCTGCATCATTGGGTGGTTCCCGTTCCCATTTTCGACTCCAGCGCTTCATCTGTTTATCGATGTTTTCAACGCTCGGCATACCGCAGGGGATGGAGCTTCCTGCTCCCAAGATGACGAGGAGTTTCGGCTTTCTGTCCATTCAAAGGTCACTCGCATTTAATGGCTTCGTCAATTCGTTCATTGAACTGCGAAAGTGCGCAAGTAGCATCATCCTGTTCTTCACGAATGTATTTTTTCTACACATTACCCAATATTCAAGAGCACTAATATAGGAATATTCTGGTGTGTACAAAAATATTGACATACTTATGTGCAGATGTGAGGAGCGGTGCTCCCGAAACAGGAAGGGAAAATCTTGAATGGGCACCTCAAGAATCTTGCTTTAGCCATAATGCTAGTCTCACCGATGCAAAAAGTAATTTCAGTTCTGAATACGGGGAAATATGGAACTGTCGCCTGGTCCTTGACGCTCGTTCTGGTTTGTTTCTAGTGTTGACGTTTCCTGTGGATTCGAATTGATTTGCAAATCATGCTGAAGAGGTAATCTCAAACATATTGAAAGAATCTATCAAAACGGCGAACTATCAAGAATTCCGTTCTAGGCCGCCAAATTCAATTAATTCAGAATTATTGTGCCATCGATTCAACGCTTGAAATTTACCATCCCGATGTTGAATAGTTTCCTGATTTAGGAAAAATAAACCCTGCCTACCCACGTATATAATTCCATAATCAACCGCCAATAAGGACATTGAAACATATATAAACCCGGGAATAACTGGAAATGCAGCGTCCAAAGTATGATGATTGGATCTGTATGGTCGGCTGAGGAAATGGCTCTATCCAGCATCAACAGACAAGAGAGGAATCTAAATGAAACGAGATATGGAACTTGTCAGGAAAATTCTCCAGCACGCAGAGGCGGACGAGGATGGAGACATAAGCCTATCGAATATTGATGCTGGGCACTCGATCGATGAAATTGAATTACACGTTGAACTCATGGCGGAAGCGGGACTTGTGGATGCTACGATAACTCACGGAATGGATGGGCCCGGGCACTCAATCATTTTTTGCAAAGTGAACAGGTTGACGTGGGATGGACACGAGTTTCTTGAGGCTTCGCGCAAAGATACTCGTTGGAATCTAGCGAAGAAGATGTGCATAGAGCAAACAGGAGGCCTTTCGCTCAGCATCTTGAAAGAAATATTAAAGCAAATTCTTTAGGCGCGGAAAGGACAGGAACGCAATACATTGGAAGGGAGTTGATAGGACCGGAACGGGTAGCACCTAGGGGATGCAGAAATCCTTGAGCGCTTTTCGAGGGAAATCAGTCACAGCCTTCCCTTATTATCATTGCGGTGCTCTCTAGTATTACAGCGATCCCTTACGCTTCGGATTGCAGGCAAGCTATTTTTTCTTTTGTCTCTCAGGGCGTTATTCATTTTACCGATTCCAAGGACCTGCTCTTCTCTGATCACCTCTGCGCCCTCCCAGTAGCCATGGGCGGGTACTTCTAGGGAGAATATTTTAAACCGCTCACGGTAAGGAGGAAGAAATTTTGCTAAAAAAAGATGCCGAGCGACAAATCAAAAACGCAGCGCGAAATTGGATAAGGGACAATCCCAAAGAGGCAGATAACCCCATGGCGCCACTTACTTTTTATACATACCTAGAGAACGAACATCGTGATTTACTGAAATTCCGTTGCAAGGGAAGTAAGTATCAGACCATTAGTGGATGGTTTAGCAATGCTAAAAAATAACTAGTTCCTCTAGCTAGAGATATAGTTGCCCATGAACCTCGTATGTGGACGCGCCAGTTGATGCAAACATGTCGCCTGAAATTTCGGGGCAGTGAATAGTCGCAGTCGTATAATGGTCCGATGTGAATTAAACAGTGGGGTGAGCGCGGCTTAAAAAGCATCAGCTCAAACCGACTAAGCCACACAAAATCAATAAATGCCTCCGGCATTAGGGACAATATCACCACGTGACCGAATGATTACCGACAGTCGTAAGCGTTCGGGCGGGCCGTGATGGTAGTGCCTTGAAGCAGTAGTTCGGGCCGGAATGGGGGATGATTTTACCGGTTGAGGACTTGCTTCCAGTTTCTGCGCAACGGTCGTAGCCAGATGTCCTTTTTCGGTTGGTCTCGTTTCGTGTATCTGTCGTAGCGTCCACGCCCCTGGGTCATACCGACGTGAATCCACCCCGATGCCCTGTAGACGGCGCCGGTGTAGCGCGGCGTCTCGACGAAGGTCTCGACGAGGACGGGTGTCGTGCCATAGCGCTCGGTCCAGTCCTCGGGCAGGCGCCTGCGGATGATGGCGAGGAGGTGTGAGCCGAGGTTGAGGATCCTGATCCATGGCAGGATGAGGAACCTCGGGTTGTCGACCACGAGGGGGAGGTTCTTCTCGCGCAGCTGCGGCGTCCAGCCGATGAAGCTGTCGCGCGGGGCGAGCTTCCACGCGGCGGTGGAGAAGCCGAGCATGGCGAGGGGCCTGCCGCCCCGGTCGTGGACGGCGTAGCGCATCTGCGCGCCGACGAGGGTCTTGTAGCCGAGGTAGTGGTAGCGGGCGACGAACTCGTTCCAGAGCCTGCCCTCGCGGGTTCCGCGCACGGCGACGCGCATATCGAGGGGGCGGACTTCGTCGAGGGTCTCAGGCGCCGGGATGAGGGGAGGTTCGGTGTCGGGTCCGAAGACGATCGGCCCGGGCCGGTTCTGGCGCCACTTCGGTGGGGGCAGCGTGATCAGGCCGTCCTTGTGCATGGCCAGCATAGTCACCCGGGCCATCATGTCCTTGAGTCCGCCGTCGGGCTTGTACCAGCCGATTCGGCGGCAGAACTCCTTCGATAGCGCATGGCGGTTGAGCGCAGGTGGACCTGCGATCAGTTCGCGCAGCAGCGCCATCTCTTCCGTCGTGAAGTCGCGTCCGTGGTAGCGGCACTCGGTCACGGCGTCATCCCGGCGCCGTGAGGGCGCGCCTGCGCTCCGTGCTCATCGACCAGGGCAGCCACGCGGAGAGGTCCCCGGGCGCCCGGCCGCCGTTCTCCGCGCAGGCCGTGAGCCATGCCTCCAGCCAGCGGAGCGGGTCGACCCCGTTCGACGCGAGGGTTCCGAGGACCGAGTACATCATCGCCGTAAACCTGGCGCCGGCCTCGCTGTCGGAGCCGAACGAGAGCCGCCTGCCGATCACAGGGCCCCGAAGCGCACGTTCGCTGGCGTTGTTATCCATCGGCACCGAGGGGCGTTCGATGAAGACGCTCAGCCCCTCGCGGTGGTTCAGCAGCGAGCGAAGCGCCTTGCCCTCGCGCGCCTGCGCGGGCAGAGCGGCCATCTCCCGTCGGGCCTGCGCGAACAGGTCCTTGAGCGCCTTCTTCAATTCGTCGTGCGCCGCGTCGAACGCCGCATCCTGGCGTTCGACGCCCGGGTCGTAACTGGCCAGGCGCGCCTCGTTCAGGCGGTAAAGCAAGGCAATCCGCTCGATCCATCTCTCGCACCACGGCGTCAGCCGCTCATCGCCGGCGGCGCAGTGGATATAATCGCGCCGGACGTGACTCCAGCACCATGCGAGAGTCACCAGACCCCCGGGAATGCGCGCCAGCTTCTTGTAGGCGCTGTAGCGGTCGCAGACGATGACCGTATGGGAGCCGGCCGCGCCGAACAGCTTCATCGCGACCTCAGCACTCCGCGAGGGGTCGACGTGGAAGTAGACGGAGTCTGCGCTGACCGAGGTCCACAGCCAGGCGCGGCTCGAGCGTCCTTGTTCGCGAAGCGACTGAACGCGCCACGTCGTCTCGTCCCCGTGACGCACCGCCGCTTCGTTCTGGCGGTCGAGGATCGCCGCAGCCAGCGGCTCGAAGAGCGGCGTGAAGCGGTGCGTGCTGTCGCCCAGTGTGCCTGCAGAGACCGGAAGCCCCTGGTCGGAGAGCCACGCGGCGACCCGGCGCAGCGGGCGGAAGCAGGCGTAGCGCTCGAACAGGAAGCGCGCCCACACGCTCGTCCCGTAAGGCGTGCCCGCGAACAGGCGCGGCGCGGCGGGCGCCGACACTTCCACCGGAGACGACGCGCACGCGCATCTCCTGCGCCATCTCGGACGGCGGATGACGCGCTTGTGGGCCGAGACTTCGATCTCGAAGATGGAGGAGACCTCGGCGCCATTGGCCACGTAGGGCTTCCCGCAACCGGCGCAGACGCGCGCACCGGCCGGCGGGTTGCGAACTTCGGTCCTCTCATCGAGCGCGGGCCGCGGGGTGCGGCCATGACCGGCGGCGCCGGGTTGCCGGCCGCGCCTGCGCTCCGAGCGCGGCCTCTCCTGCCGTTCGCTCTTGCGCCCGAACAGTCTTCTCGCCAGCACCGCTCCGGTGGCGCGAAGCTTCGCGAGATCGGCCTCCAGCCGCGCCCGGATGGTCTCTGACTTGCGGAGCGCCCTGCGAAGACGCCCGTTCTCCCTCGACAGCGACCTGAGCGCCGTCTTCTGGCGCCGCGACCTCCCCAGGGCCTTGCGCAGTTCCTCATCTGCACGAGACGGCGACTTCGAGCGCGCCGCCTCGAGAGCGCGCAGCAACCGCGCCTTCAGCCGTTCGGTCGCAATGCCTACGGCCCCCAGGGAGACTTCAAGACGGTAGACCTCCGCAGACAGCGACTCGACCACCTCCGCCTGGTCGCGCAATCGCCTCAACTTCCTGTAGAGCCCGATGGCCTCCTCGTCCAGGCTCCGAATGGTCTCCTTGTCGGTCGCCGACTTCTGCTTCTCCAGGGCCAGACGATCTTCGAGCCGGGCAACTTCCTTCTCCCGCCGGCCGACCTCCTTGCGCAGGGCATGAATCGTCTCCTTGCGCTCCTCCAGGGCCTTGCGCAGCCGCCCCGCCTCCCCCGGCGACGGCACGCCCGAGAGCTCCTTGCGAAGCCGGACGACCTCCATGCGCAGCGACATGAGCGGGCTGCGCTTGCGCGGATCGACCCCCGCCTCCGCAAGCAGCTTCTCCAGCCGCGCCACTTCCGCCTTGAGCGACAGCGCGTCCTTCGCCGCGCGGCGGGCTTCCTTCGCCTCCCCGGCGGCCGCCTCGAGCTTCTTCCGGCTGGCGTCGAGATGCCGCTTCAGCTTGCCCGCACGGGAGCGGGAATCCACTTCCGCCCAACGCAACTCCTCGCAGCGCGCCTCCGCCGCCTCCGCGCGCGCACGCTCGCGCTCGTACAGCGAACGCCAGTACGCCTCTGCGGTTGTGGACAACCCGGGGGAATGAGGCCATGGCTCATCCGGCCTCTCGGCCAACGCCAACTCCGTCTCGACAGCTTCTGCGCGAATCTTCATGCCGACATCATTAGCACATGTCGAATCGCGTTACCAGTCGCCCGGGAAAATTCTATCCGATGGAGGCGATGCGCCCGGCGCCGGGTCCATCACGGCCCGCCCGAACGCTTACCGACAGTCGTAAGCGTTCGGGCGGGCCGTGATGGTAGTGCCTTGAAGCAGTAGTTCGGGCCGGAATGGGGGATGATTTTACCGGTTGAGGACTTGCTTCCAGTTTCTGCGCAACGGTCGTAGCCAGATGTCCTTTTTCGGTTGGTCTCGTTTCGTGTATCTGTCGTAGCGTCCACGCCCCTGGGTCATACCGACGTGAATCCACCCCGATGCCCTGTAGACGGCGCCGGTGTAGCGCGGCGTCTCGACGAAGGTCTCGACGAGGACGGGTGTCGTGCCATAGCGCTCGGTCCAGTCCTCGGGCAGGCGCCTGCGGATGATGGCGAGGAGGTGTGAGCCGAGGTTGAGGATCCTGATCCATGGCAGGATGAGGAACCTCGGGTTGTCGACCACGAGGGGGAGGTTCTTCTCGCGCAGCTGCGGCGTCCAGCCGATGAAGCTGTCGCGCGGGGCGAGCTTCCACGCGGCGGTGGAGAAGCCGAGCATGGCGAGGGGCCTGCCGCCCCGGTCGTGGACGGCGTAGCGCATCTGCGCGCCGACGAGGGTCTTGTAGCCGAGGTAGTGGTAGCGGGCGACGAACTCGTTCCAGAGCCTGCCCTCGCGGGTTCCGCGCACGGCGACGCGCATATCGAGGGGGCGGACTTCGTCGAGGGTCTCAGGCGCCGGGATGAGGGGAGGTTCGGTGTCGGGTCCGAAGACGATCGGCCCGGGCCGGTTCTGGCGCCACTTCGGTGGGGGCAGCGTGATCAGGCCGTCCTTGTGCATGGCCAGCATAGTCACCCGGGCCATCATGTCCTTGAGTCCGCCGTCGGGCTTGTACCAGCCGATTCGGCGGCAGAACTCCTTCGATAGCGCATGGCGGTTGAGCGCAGGTGGACCTGCGATCAGTTCGCGCAGCAGCGCCATCTCTTCCGTCGTGAAGTCGCGTCCGTGGTAGCGGCACTCGGTCACGGCGTCATCCCGGCGCCGTGAGGGCGCGCCTGCGCTCCGTGCTCATCGACCAGGGCAGCCACGCGGAGAGGTCCCCGGGCGCCCGGCCGCCGTTCTCCGCGCAGGCCGTGAGCCATGCCTCCAGCCAGCGGAGCGGGTCGACCCCGTTCGACGCGAGGGTTCCGAGGACCGAGTACATCATCGCCGTAAACCTGGCGCCGGCCTCGCTGTCGGAGCCGAACGAGAGCCGCCTGCCGATCACAGGGCCCCGAAGCGCACGTTCGCTGGCGTTGTTATCCATCGGCACCGAGGGGCGTTCGATGAAGACGCTCAGCCCCTCGCGGTGGTTCAGCAGCGAGCGAAGCGCCTTGCCCTCGCGCGCCTGCGCGGGCAGAGCGGCCATCTCCCGTCGGGCCTGCGCGAACAGGTCCTTGAGCGCCTTCTTCAATTCGTCGTGCGCCGCGTCGAACGCCGCATCCTGGCGTTCGACGCCCGGGTCGTAACTGGCCAGGCGCGCCTCGTTCAGGCGGTAAAGCAAGGCAATCCGCTCGATCCATCTCTCGCACCACGGCGTCAGCCGCTCATCGCCGGCGGCGCAGTGGATATAATCGCGCCGGACGTGACTCCAGCACCATGCGAGAGTCACCAGACCCCCGGGAATGCGCGCCAGCTTCTTGTAGGCGCTGTAGCGGTCGCAGACGATGACCGTATGGGAGCCGGCCGCGCCGAACAGCTTCATCGCGACCTCAGCACTCCGCGAGGGGTCGACGTGGAAGTAGACGGAGTCTGCGCTGACCGAGGTCCACAGCCAGGCGCGGCTCGAGCGTCCTTGTTCGCGAAGCGACTGAACGCGCCACGTCGTCTCGTCCCCGTGACGCACCGCCGCTTCGTTCTGGCGGTCGAGGATCGCCGCAGCCAGCGGCTCGAAGAGCGGCGTGAAGCGGTGCGTGCTGTCGCCCAGTGTGCCTGCAGAGACCGGAAGCCCCTGGTCGGAGAGCCACGCGGCGACCCGGCGCAGCGGGCGGAAGCAGGCGTAGCGCTCGAACAGGAAGCGCGCCCACACGCTCGTCCCGTAAGGCGTGCCCGCGAACAGGCGCGGCGCGGCGGGCGCCGACACTTCCACCGGAGACGACGCGCACGCGCATCTCCTGCGCCATCTCGGACGGCGGATGACGCGCTTGTGGGCCGAGACTTCGATCTCGAAGATGGAGGAGACCTCGGCGCCATTGGCCACGTAGGGCTTCCCGCAACCGGCGCAGACGCGCGCACCGGCCGGCGGGTTGCGAACTTCGGTCCTCTCATCGAGCGCGGGCCGCGGGGTGCGGCCATGACCGGCGGCGCCGGGTTGCCGGCCGCGCCTGCGCTCCGAGCGCGGCCTCTCCTGCCGTTCGCTCTTGCGCCCGAACAGTCTTCTCGCCAGCACCGCTCCGGTGGCGCGAAGCTTCGCGAGATCGGCCTCCAGCCGCGCCCGGATGGTCTCTGACTTGCGGAGCGCCCTGCGAAGACGCCCGTTCTCCCTCGACAGCGACCTGAGCGCCGTCTTCTGGCGCCGCGACCTCCCCAGGGCCTTGCGCAGTTCCTCATCTGCACGAGACGGCGACTTCGAGCGCGCCGCCTCGAGAGCGCGCAGCAACCGCGCCTTCAGCCGTTCGGTCGCAATGCCTACGGCCCCCAGGGAGACTTCAAGACGGTAGACCTCCGCAGACAGCGACTCGACCACCTCCGCCTGGTCGCGCAATCGCCTCAACTTCCTGTAGAGCCCGATGGCCTCCTCGTCCAGGCTCCGAATGGTCTCCTTGTCGGTCGCCGACTTCTGCTTCTCCAGGGCCAGACGATCTTCGAGCCGGGCAACTTCCTTCTCCCGCCGGCCGACCTCCTTGCGCAGGGCATGAATCGTCTCCTTGCGCTCCTCCAGGGCCTTGCGCAGCCGCCCCGCCTCCCCCGGCGACGGCACGCCCGAGAGCTCCTTGCGAAGCCGGACGACCTCCATGCGCAGCGACATGAGCGGGCTGCGCTTGCGCGGATCGACCCCCGCCTCCGCAAGCAGCTTCTCCAGCCGCGCCACTTCCGCCTTGAGCGACAGCGCGTCCTTCGCCGCGCGGCGGGCTTCCTTCGCCTCCCCGGCGGCCGCCTCGAGCTTCTTCCGGCTGGCGTCGAGATGCCGCTTCAGCTTGCCCGCACGGGAGCGGGAATCCACTTCCGCCCAACGCAACTCCTCGCAGCGCGCCTCCGCCGCCTCCGCGCGCGCACGCTCGCGCTCGTACAGCGAACGCCAGTACGCCTCTGCGGTTGTGGACAACCCGGGGGAATGAGGCCATGGCTCATCCGGCCTCTCGGCCAACGCCAACTCCGTCTCGACAGCTTCTGCGCGAATCTTCATGCCGACATCATTAGCACATGTCGAATCGCGTTACCAGTCGCCCGGGAAAATTCTATCCGATGGAGGCGATGCGCCCGGCGCCGGGTCCATCACGGCCCGCCCGAACGCTTACCGACAGTCACACTCAGGGATACGCAGACGTTAGATTTTCCTTGTTTCCGTTTTGATTACTTTCTGTAGTAGACGACTTCGAGACGAGATAGAGGATAATGAATCTTTCTCAATGATATCAATACGATAGAAATATTTTACAGCCACCGGAAATCCCCCACTGCCTGAAAACACGCGAAAGACTGGTGAATCAAGGAACTGAGCGTCCGGGCTAGCCTACACCCGATGTAGAAAACCCATAATCCAAGTACAAACCTAAAAAAGCTAGCAGCAAACCCGTGGCCAAGGCGAATGTGACCTAGACGAAGATGAGCGACCTTCCAAAGATAGCAGGGCGCTAGTCTTTAGGAATAGACAGGTTCTGGTTACGTCCTTTAGCGGGCAAGAAAACACAATACAGTCGCTTTTCACATTCAAGACGTAAAAAACGCCCCGACAGCATTTGCGGGGGCGTTTATTCTTTTGGAGATGTTTGTCTAACTTTGGCTTCCGTCCACGCTTTTGAACTAAACATGTGTAGTCTTTTTCCACAACGGCGATGTACGCTAATTTCGAGATCCGTTGGCAACAAAGGAGCAACCCCGAAAATTATATCTTACCGCTGGCCAGTTCCGCTACCACTACGGTATGAGCGGTACGATCTTTCCTTTGGCTCCTTGGTAGAACGCTTTCTTGAAGAATACCCACCTGAATATCCGCCTCTGTAATAAGAGCCTCCGGAATATGATCTTCTGGAGTTCCGGATCGTCTGGTTGATGCTTTGGATTGCCCGCATCTGGTTCTTGCGAACTGTCTCCGCCTGTCTGCGCGCTGTCTCTCTTCGTCGTTCTACCTCACGCTGTGCCTCGTAACGCCGTCGCTCCTCGGCGGCTTCATTTTCCACTGCTGCCTGACGCGTCAGCCTCTCGGTGGCTTCACGTGCTTGTTTTTCCTTCACTTCGAGATCGTTCAACGCGTCCCGGTAGTCTCCGCTTCCCGAAGTTCCCGTGTTCTCGCCCACGGCGCGCGACAGGGCGGCCTCGTAGTCCCTGCGGGCCTTGTCCCTCTGATCGTCCCGGTTTTGTGATGGTAAGGGCTTTTCCGGTTTGCGCGCATTCCATTTTCCATCCCATGAATCCGACTCGCATTCGGCTGCAGCGGCGTCGGAGACTATGCCGTAACAATTCGGCCGGGCGCGTTGTTCCTCTTTCACCCATTCCTCGAACGAAGAGGAATGGGCAGGTTTTGAGGCGACTCTCGCTCTAGGCGCGTCTTGAGCGCCCCATGCCGCCGCTCCGGGATTACCGTCAGGAATAGCGGGGAGTGTTCTCCGGGAAAAGCGGATTTTCCGGGGTTTGGGAAGCGGCTTGCGGCCCAGGAGTTCGCGCTCACTTCCGCTCTCCACCGGCGCCAAAGCCAGGCCATGATCGATCTCGCTATCCCGACCAAACCATCTCTTTATCCTTCGTTTCGCGTTCTGGAGCTTCTCCGTGACCGCCCGTTTCGCCTTCTGGTACTTCTCATTGACGAAGGTGCCGACTTTTAAGAGCGGTAACTGGTCCACCATCAGCCTGCCCGGGATTTTCCTGGACTCATCGGATACGGCATCGAGTTTTCGCTTGTCACCTTTCTCGAAGGCATCATAGGATCTGTTCAGGATGCCGAACTGTTCCCCTTGTCTATTTTCCAGGTTCTTCTTGAGCAGGAGGGCGCTTCCGGCGCCGGCCGCAACGCCGACCGTAACGCGCGACCTGCTCAGCCATGTGCCCTTTGCCGGAGCGGCCGAGATGACGGGCACGGCACATAAGCATAAAAGGAACACGGCGACGATCAATACAAAAACAACAGCCTTGCGACCATTCGCTCTGTCGGTCATCTGTATGCCCTCCAGCTTCATGGTTCGTCAGTGTTTGACTCTCGTCTATTCAACCAAGGATATTAGTATGAAACGTCGAAGCCCGCAAACACCGCCATTCAGTCGGCAGTGCGCCAGAACGTAGATGTCCCCATCCTCGGGCAGGGAGCCGATGAGCAGGCGGTCCCCGCCGCCCGTCTCGAGAATCATGTCGAGCGCAAGCCTGGCGGAGAAGGTTGTCGGTAGGTCGGCGAGCGCGGCGGCGGTCTCCTCATCGGTATCGGGAGCCGCCGCCTTGATGGCGGCCGGTTCGCGTGCGGCGAGCGCTTTCTCGACGGACTCGAGCGTGCGGCCCAGCCACGGCCCCGTCTCTTCGGCCCATCGGGCGTGCTGGAGCGCTATCCAGGCCAGGCGCGGGAGTACCACCCTCATGTCCGCAGCGGCCGAGGCGAAGGTGGCCGCATCAATTCCCGCCTCGTGTGACGCCGCAGGGTGCGCCGAAGTGAATGCGTCGAGTCGCGCCTTCGTCGTCGAGGCAAGGGCCTCAACCAATTCTCCTGACGCAGACATCCACGAGGGTTTGAGCTTCACTTTCGTATCAGGGGCTGAGAGCCTCTCCCCGGGCAGCGCGCGGGCTGCACTCACGCGGTAACCTCCCGTCTGCTTTTCCCATAGCGTGAAAACGGCGATGTCGAGCAACGGGTTATAGTAAAGCGCCGCAGGGGCGGGCGAGCGCAGGCGACCCAGCTTTACTACCGCGTTCGAGAAAAAAGGACTCCAGAGGGCCGCCGGAGAAACCTCGCGTATCATTCCCGCGCCCGGCATGTCGGCCAAGACTTCCGCCGCCTGTTTTTCACCCGCGACTCCCGCCGCCCGCAGGGCCAGCGCATGGGCTGCGAAAAGGCGAGCCCCCTCGTCCTCCGCCACTACGGAGGGAGCAGACACAAGCATTGCCGCCAGAGTTATCCCGAGAACGCTGCGGATTAACGTCACCATGGATGGAAACTCCTCGTCTGCCCGATTTCTTTCGTCCTGCCGTTCAGTCTTTTTCTGCCGAGTGGGCGCTTGAGCAGCAGTGTTTCAAGGCGCTCTATTCTACGACTAGTTATCATCGCCGCTCGGCGTATCAGGATCGCCCGATGTTTCAGGTCGGCTTTCTGCCTGATTGGCGCCCCGATCCTGTAGCATTTTTATGATCGCAGGATCATTATTGTGCTTTGCCGCCCAGTCCAAGGGTGTTTCGCCGTCATCATTCCGCGCTTTGACGTCGGCGCCCCTGTCCAGAAGTAGCTTTACAACCGCAGAATTCTTATTCCATTTCGCCGCGCTATGCAGAGGCACCCAGCCCCATTTATTATGTGCATTCACATCAGCGCCTCGATCCAAAAGTAGCTCTACGACTGCAGGATTTCGATTCAATCCCGCCGCGATGTGCAGAGGCGTGCTACCAAATCGAGTCCGAGCATGCACATCGGCACCCTTATCTAGAAGTAGTTCCACGACCTCAGGATTTTTATTGCGCGCCACTGCATAATGTATGGGTAACCGTCCTAAGTAACCCTTTTCATTCACGTTAGCTCCCCGACGGATCAACTCCATGGCGACTGCGGGATTTTCATTGGTACCCGACGCTATATGCAACGCATTCTTATAAGTTGATTCGAACTTTTGTTTGTATCGATACGAAATTACATCGTTTAGATTCGCGCCGCGCTCCAACAGCAGAGCAATTACTTCCGGGTATTTGTTGTATCTCGCGGCAATATGCAGTGGCTTATATAATTCCATATCACTTGGATGCACCTCATGCGGAATCTCATCTCTTGCATCGATATCGGCGCCAAGATCCAGTAGCGCCTTGATAACGGCGGGGCCTTCGTTCGCGCGCAAGGCCTTGTGCAGTCCACGGGCGCCGCCGTATTTCTTCCGGGCGACTCTCGCAGCCGTCAGGCCCTCCGCCGTCCTGCCCTTCGGTCCCTTGATCGAGGGGTCGGCCCCCGCCTTCGTCAACAAATCGACGACCGCCGAGTGCCCGTGCGCTGCCGCCATGAACAGCGCAGTCGCGCCGTCCGCCGCGCGGGCGTCGACTTCCGCCTTCGCCTCGATCAGCGACTCGACCATCGGCGCGTAGCCCTTGTTCGCCGCGTGCATCAGCGCCGTCCAGCCGCGAGCGTCGCGCGCGTTCACGTCCGCACCCGCCTCAAGCGCCGCCTTGAGCGCATTGACATCTCCTGCTAAGACCGCGCGTTGCAGGACATCGGGACGCACCTTAGGGCGGGAAGGCACTCTCGCGCTGGTTCCCGCACGTCGGCCTTTCGCAGCGGCCCGCATGGCACGCAACCCGCTAGGCGTCAGCGTATCCACGGGCGGCAGTCCCGCATCTCTCAGAAACCTCCCGTAGGCCTTCGCCGTGCGCTCGTTCCAGCGGCCATCGACCGGTCCCGGCTCGTAGCCGAGCGCCGCCAGCAACTCTTTCGCCTCGCGGATCGCCCGTGGGGGCGGTGGAGACGAAGCCTTCTTTATCTCCCCACCGCCCGGCCGCCACGAGCGAGCGCGTTCCTGAGCAGACGCAACCTGCTGCGGCGTCATCTTCGCCGCCAGGGCGTCGCGCTCTTTCGCCGCTTCCATCTCGCCCCGGCCCGCCGCCAGGTTGAACCACATGTGCGCCACAACGTAATCCTGCGGAGCGCCCACTCCCCGCATAAAAAGACGCCCGAGCGCCAGCATCGCCCGCCTGTCACCCTCATTCGCCGCCGCGCGCCACTCCTTGAGCGCCTCGGCGGGTTTCCCCGCGTCCCACGCGCGCTTGCCCACTGCGTAGTCCGCCTGTGCGGGCAATGCGCAGATGAGCATCAAGGCCAGCGCCAGCATCAGCACCCGTAGTGTGTGTCGAGTCATGTTCTCTCCCTCTGCTCTCGTAGAATGAAACTCTTCACAATGCCATCCCACGACGTTTTGAGGTCTTACTCCATATACGGAAGTTCCTTGTTTCCAAAGAACATAACGAATCTATTCCATGATCCCGCGAGTCACAACTGAACGCATGGTCGTTAATGTCTGATATGGCTATGCGCGCCCAAATCAAACCGTGGCAAACCGAACTGGGGCTTCGTCCCCTAAACCCCCGAGGTAAAGAGGCGAAGATTCAAGGTCCGAGCGTCCGGGCTACGCGAAACCCGGAAGTGTTGAAACGGAGTCCGTACCCTAACTTGCCGCGGATAGCAGAGAAGAGGCTCAACGGATCGCTGGACCAGGAACCGCCGCGCAGAACGCGGCGCGAGCAATCGCCGTTCGTCCACGCGCGCCCGTCCAACGGCGCGCCCGCGTAGCGTGCGTTCCAACAGTCCACAACCCACTCCCACACGTTGCCCAGCACGTCGTGAAGACCGAACCCGTTCGTAGAAAACGATCCCGCGGGCGCCGTATGAACGAAACCGTCTCGGCAAGACGCCACTCCGTGTCCACCGCGCCAGTTACTGTACTGCTTCTTAAGCGTCCCGTCGGCCCCGTTCGCGTGGGTGCACTGTGCCAATGTGTCATCTCCCCAGTAGCGCGACGTGCGCGTCCATCCACGCGCCGCGTATTCCCATTCCGCCTCACTCAATAATCGGTATCTTTCCCCCGTTTTGTCCGACAGCCACGCCACGTACGCCTTCGCGTCATCCCAATTTACACACACGACAGGGTCTAAGTTCGTCTGGGAAAAACCTGGATCGCGCCACGAGCGTGCGGCGTCTTTTTTCCACTTACCATCATAAATATAACACCCGCTATCCATGTCGCGGCCCGTCATACGAACAAAGGCGCCAAACTCGCGCCTCGTCACCTCGTGTTTGCCAATCGCGAAGGGTTTCGGAATCGTCACGCGGTGGCGGGGGCCTGCATACTCCCACGATGAAGAACCCATCATGAAAGAACCGTAGGGCACGACCACCATCTCCGGGCATTCCGGGCAGTCTCGAAATACCTTGCCTTTCGGCCACCTACGTTTTAGGTCTTCCGCTGCTTCAACTTGCGCCCACGTCTTTCCCGCCAGCAGAGCGAGAACGCCGGGACCCTCTCCCTTCCCTCTCGCCACCTCCGCAGTGCCGTATCTCCTGCGCGCCACATCCATAGACGACTTTCCCTTCGGTCCCTTGATCGATGGATCCGCTCTCCCCTTCATCAGCAACTCAATGACTTCGGAGTACCCGTGCACCGCCGCCATGAAAAGGGCCGTAGCGCCGTCCGCGGCGCGTTCGTCGACCTTCGCCTTCGCTTCGATCAGCGACTCGACCATCGACGCGTAGCCTTTGTTCGCCGCGTGCATCAGCGCCGTCCAGCCGCGAGCGTCGCGCGCGTTCACATCCGCACCCGCCGCAAGCGCTGCCTTTAGCCCGTCGACATTCCCCGCCAGCACCGCTCGGTGCAAGGCATCGGGACGCACCTTAGGGCGGGATGGCACTCTCGCGCTGTTTCCCGCACGTCGGCCTTTCGCAGCGGCCCGCATGGCACGCAACCCGCTAGGCGTCAACGTATCCCCCGGCGGCAGGCCCGCATCGCGCAGAAACCCCGCATAGGCCTTCGCCGTGCGCTCGTTCCAGCGACCATCGAGAGTACCCGGCTTGTAACCCAGCGCCGCCAGCAACTCTTTCGCCTCGCGGATCGCCCGTGGGGGAGGTGAAGCCGAAGCAGATTTTCTCTTTTCTCCACCCGGCCGCCACGAGCGAGCGCGTTCCTGAGCAGACGCAACCTGCTGCGGCGTCATTTTCGCCGCCAGGGCGTCGCGCTCTTTCACCGCTTCCATCTCGCCCCGGCCCGCCGCCAAGTTGAACCACATGTGCGCCACAACGTAATCCTGCGGAGCGCCCACTCCCCGCATAAAAAGACGCCCGAGCGCCAGCATCGCCCGCCTGTCGCCCGAATTCGCCGCCGCGCGCCACTCTCTGAGCGCCTCGGCGGGCCTTCCCGCGTCCCATGCCCGCTTGCCCGCAGCGTAGTTCGCCTGTGCGGGCAATGCGCAAATGAGCATAAAAGCTAACGCCGGTATCACCACCCGCAGAGCATGTCGAATCATCTTCTCGTCTCCGATGAAAAGAAAATATTCAAGTCATCATGAATTCTGCGGCTAGTTCTCATTGTCGCTCGGTGTATCGGGATCGCCCGATGTATCAGATCGGCTCTCTGCCTGATAGGCACCCCGATCCTGTAGCATTTTTATGATCGCAGGATCATTATTGTGCTTTGCTGCCCAGTCCAGGGGTATTTCGCCCTTATCATTCCGCGCTTTGACGTCGGCGCCCCTGTCCAGAAGTAGCTTTACAACCGCAGAATTCTTATTCCATCTCGCCGCGATGTGCAGGGGCGTATCCCCATCTTTACTTCGTGCGTTTACGTCGGTGCCACGATCCAGTAGTAGTTTTGAGGCCGCTGGGATTTTATTCCATCTTGCCGCACGGTGCAGGGGAGTATGCCCCCTTTTATTTCGTGCGTTCACGTCCGCGCCCCGATTGAGTAGCAACCTCGAGACCGCAAGGTTCTTGTTGAAACCCGCTGAATACATCAAAGGAGTATGACGCAATTCAGTACCCCGTACATCTACGTCGATGCCCCGTTCCAGAAGTATTTTTATGACCGCAGGATTTTCATTGTATGTCGCCGCTATATGCAACGCATTCTTATTAGTTGGGTCGTACACTGCCTTGTATCGATAAGATCGATAGGGAATTACATCGTTTAGATTCGCGCCGCGCTCCAACAGCAAGGCTATTACTTCCGGGTGTTTGTTGTATCTCGCGGCAATATGCAGTGGCGTGTAGAAGTATAGAAAACCTGTAAACACCTCATGCGGAATCTCATCTCTTGCGTCGATGTCGGCGCCAAGATCCAGAAGCGCCTTGATCACGGCGGGGCCTTCATTCGCGCGCAAGGCCTTGTGCAGTCCACGGGCGCCGCCGTATTTCTTCCGGGCGACTCTCGCGGCCGTCAGGCCCTCCACCGTCCTACCCCTCGGTCCTTCGATAGTAGGGTCGGCTCCCGCCTTTGTTAGCAGCTTGATAACCGCCGAGTGCCCGTGCGCCGCCGCCATGAACAGCGCAGTCGCGCCGTCCGCCGCGCGAGCGTCGACTTCCGCCTTCGCCTCGATCAGCGACTCGACCATCAGCGCGTAGCCCTTGTTCGCCGCGTGCATCAGCGCCGTCCAGCTGCGTGCATCGCGCGCATTCACGTCCGCACCCGCCGCAAGCGCCGCCTTGAACCCGTCGATGTTTCCCGCCAACACCGCTCGGTGCAAGGCATCGGGACGCACCTTCGAACGCGAAGAAGCCCGCGCGCCGGTTTTCGCTCCTTGCCGTTTCGCAGCGGCCCGCATGGCACGCAACCCACTAGGCGTCAACGTATCCCCCGGCGGAAGGCCCGCATCGCGGAGAAATCTCCCGTAGGCCTTCGCCGTGCGCTCGTTCCAGCGACCATCGACCGGACTCGGCTTGTAACCCAGCGCCGCCAGCAACTCTTGCGCCTCACGGATCGCCCGTGGGGGCGGCGAAGATGTAGCCTGTTTCCTATCATCTCCGCCCGACCGCCACGAGTGCGCGCGCTCCTGCGCAGATGCAATCTGCTGCGGCGTCATCTTCTCCGCCAGGGCGTCGCGCTTTTTCGCCGCTTCCATCTCACCCCGGCCCGCCGCCAGGTTGAACCACATATGCGCCAGGATAAAATTCTGCGGAGCGCCCACTCCCCGCATAAAAAGACGCCCGAGCGCCAGCATCGCCCGCCTGTCGCCGGCATTCGCGGCAGCGCGCCACTCCTTGAGCGCCTCGGCAGGTCTCCCCGCGTCCCACGCACGCTTGCCAGCAGCGTAGTCCGCCTGTGCGGGCAAGGCGCAAATGATCGTCAAGGCCAACACTGGAATTACCGCCCGCAGCGCATGTCGAATCATCTTCTCGTCTCCCGTGGAATGGAACGCAACCAAAAGAATACGGAGATATTCACCAGCTTCTAACCCGTACACGCATCCCTTTCGACACTCCGCACGAGTCATCAGGGATTCCCCCTACAATGCCCGTTCTTCTGAACCGGCTGCTTCAGGTATTTTTTAATATACAATACCAGCACAGCGGTTGTTATTCACTTTCATGTTATGACGATCATGGGTTCCAATAAACGTTGCGGGAGACTGGTTTGCAATCGGAAGTAGTCTGTTGAGCCTCGGGCTCAGGAGGAGTGTTGCGCAATGCGCCGACCTGGACGCGCAGTGGTGTCACTGCATTGATTCCTGTGAGGAGAGAGCCGTCGCAGAGCCGGGCCGCACTACGACAACTGCAACAATGCCTGTATACTTGAGCACTTACAATCGCATGTGGATACCGAACTTCCTGACTGGGGCGATTTTTCCAGAAGCGCCTCAGTTGAAAATGCAATTTCTGGTCGGCGATAATATGGAGCGTAAAAAAATGACTCAACGCGAAAACGGACTCTCAAAAATCACTCTCTTGTCCCTTGCGGTTTCGTTCATTCTGGTTTGCGCCTTCGTGCTCTACGGCTGCGGCGGAGGTGGTGGTGGCGGCCCGAGAGTGTCACAGCCGCCGATGGTCATGCCGGGCGGGGGAAACACGACAGGTGGAGGATCACAAACGCCCGGCGGCGTGCAGGCACCTTCAGCAGTGACCTCCCTGCGTGAAGCAGCAAGGGCCATCCCGCGACTCGGAAGAAGATCCGTTACGCAATCCGGCAACACGGACGGGAACAACATGACAACGGACACGGTCGAAGCCGTGTTCGATTACGGGCAAATGACAATGTCCGTTACCCGATCCGATGGAACCCGGCTTACGCTGGACAGTATGGCAGATGCATCTTCAACCGCGCTTGGCACGCCGGTTCGGAATAGCCAGATCGCCCGCGAATGGCAGCTAGAAAAGCAACTCTCTGGTCACACTGCGACTGTTCGGAGTTTCGGTGAAATTCCCGCCAGTGAATTTCCACTTCGCGCCGTCCGGGCATCAGGAAATTACGGGACCAACGACACTGTGATAGAGGCATGGGAAGCCAGCGGTCGACGCAATCCCCTTGTACCCCAGGACTATATCGATTGGCTGAAGAAGCTGCATGTGAACCTGGTCGGTTTTTCCATATCTCTCCACTATGAAGACAGCATGGACAGCACGGTGGAACGCATATATACCGGGCCGAACGTCAGGACATACTCTGATGACGCTATCCGGCAATTCATACGGGAATTCAAGCAACATGGCATTGACACTTATCTGACTCTGGCTTTTGAATCTGCGGATGCCGAAACATCGAGTCGCCCCGTGCTCCGGTGGCAACTTGGAGATTCGGGCGACCCGCAAACAGGTGTTCCACCAGACGATCCGAATGCTTTCGTGAGGATTTTGCCCGAAAACTGGCCCTGGAACCCAAACCACCCCGATCATAAAAGATTCGTCGCCGAATTCTGGAAAACTCTTACGGATCAAGCGGTGCATTTTGCCCGAATCGCGGAGGAAGAAGGCGTTCCAATATTCTCGCTGGGAACGGAAACCGATCGCCTTTTTCTTCGAACCCGTTCAGGGGACTCTTGGCCCAACGATTTCAGGCAGGAACTCCAGAATATGGTACGCCGCGTGCGTGAGGTGTACAGTGGTCTATTAACCTATGATATGCACTACAGCTCACTCACATTTAACGAGCCCGGCGCAGGGTATGTCTGGGAAGATCTGGGCCTTGATATCGTGGGTGTCAGCGCCTATTTCGAAATGGCGGATTCACCGCCAACATCCGTCATAAGCGTCGAAGATTTTGAAAAGCGTTACGAAGAGGTATTTAAAAAATATCTCAAGCCCCTGGCTGAAAGAAACCCTGGTCGACCAATCGTGTTCCTGGAGTACGGCACTGTCGATACCCTCGAAGGTCCTGAGTCTCCGGGCGCGACCGATTTCCGGGCGTTTGTATTTGGAGACAGGGATGGCAATGGACTCGATGACGGCCGGGAAAATCAGGCAAACATGTTTCAGGCTTTGATCAACACCATGGCCAGATACCCTGGTTTGGTCAATGGCATTTTGTGGACAGAAAATTGGGTGGCGAGCGATGAACTGTGGGCGGAATATTGGGCAGGACGCCGCGGATTCAGTGTACGTGACAAGCTGTCGGAAGACGTCGTGCGGTTGGCTCACGAATCGGCGGCGGATTGGTTGACCGGCGGATATTGGATGCTCGTCGACGGAAACTCGGAAGTAACCGATGTAGGCGCGTTTGTGGACGGGCCGGAGCTGGCCGGCGCCCCGACGCTCCCATCTCTCGGTACGGCGACCTACCAGGGGTTTGCAACGGGCGGGTATGCCGCCGTATACGGCACCGACTATCCCAACGTAACCGCAGGGTCGCATGAAGTCGGGGAATACGAGGGCCAGCTGGAACTAACGGCGGATTTCGGGACGCGCCGTATCAGTGGGCGGGTCCACTCGATATCCCTGAGCGGCATACATACGTCAATGGGAGGGTCATCCCGCCCGATCGCGGATGTTGCGGCGCCGTATGTGTTCAGCCTTGGTGAAACCAGTTTCGATACCAGTGGGTTCACGGGAAATACGACCGTTTCATCGACAAACCCTGGAATCAGCGTCGAGAGCTCAGCCGGCTCTTGGGGCGGAAAATTTTCCGTCGTATCTGACGACGATGGCAATCCGCGACTCGTAGCCGGAACGCATGGCGAGGAGTTCACAACTGCGGGGGGCACCGAGGCCGGATTTATCGGAGCGTTCGCGGGGGTTACAGGTCGATAAATAGGCGGTGGGTGGGTCGGTAACGACCCCTCCTACTCAGCTCCTTCGATGTAAACGTTCGCTAGCACCGTGACGGAATAGGTTTCAGCGCTGTTCGAGTCCAGATTCATGTTGACTTATATGAGATGAAAGTCGATGTCGGTATGCCGCCCATACAGCACAAGTGCTTGGAGATTCTGCCGATTTGTATAGGGGCGATAGCTTTGGGCTGGTTCAGTTATGTTCTGACAAGATACCGGATTCCCGCAGTTCTGGGGCTGCTATCACGGCCCGGATGAACGTTTACCCGGTAACCCCGACAGAAACCCGCCGAGCTACGCAGGAGTTTGAATCGGGAGGCGTTGACAGCGCGGCATACGCAACGCCATATAGCCTCTTGGCCGGAGCGTTATTCCAGAGATACGCCGAGGCATCATGCCCAAGTGGTGGAATTGGTAGACATGCCGGCTTGCGAGGCTGGTGGGGGCAACCCCGTATCGGTTCGAGTCCAGCCTTGGAGCAGCATCACACCTTTTCATAACCCCTTAATTGCCAACACGTTCGCCTGAGAACCCCTTGGGATACAGAGGATTTCTGTCATGCTTGCGCTTTTCTTCCTTCACTCGTACATTTCTAAAAATATCGCCCTCCCCGAAGTGAGGAACGGCAAATGCGAAATTCCGGCATCGCCCGGCGCAGCTGCGCAATCTACAGCAAAATGGCGATAATTTTCGTAGTCGCTTTAACCGGCGCGCTCTGGATGTCCGCACCATCCTCTCATGCGTGCAGCTGCAGGTTCCCCTCAGGGGGATTCATCGGCCCGAAAATCGGGCGTCTGCCCGCAAATGCCGTCGGCGTCCCCTGGTATACGCGATATAAGATAAAAAACGAGCCCATCGAATACATCAAGTCGCGTTCCAGGGTGGAGATATGGGAGAAGCGCGAGTTCCGAGCCTTGCCGGTGAAGGTTATCCCCCTCGAAGGCTTCCTCGACGACACTTACGTGGTAGCTCCGGAGGGAGAGAAACTCCGGCCCGGCGCGACCTACCGCTTTACCGTCGACAGAAAACCCGAGTACAGGGATGGTTATGAGCAGGTAATAGTCACGATTGATCGTGAAAACCTGTCGTCGATAACGAAACTGGCCCTCGAAGTGGGGCCGGTCACAACCGAAGGCATCTCTGTGGCCGGCAGCCCTTCATGCAGGCGTTGGCTGAAGGTTTCGCAAGCCAGAATCAAGAGCAAGTTGCCACAGGGCGCGCGACAGTGGGGAGAGCAGTTGCTGTACCGCACCATAGTCGACGGGAAAATCCGTTGGCATGCCCAGAGCCACAATTGTTCCCCCATTGTGCCGGGCCGGAGTTGGGAGGCGGTCGGTGAGGACAGGATCTACGCTCCCTGCAAAGGAGGGCGCCTTGTCAAATATTTTGATCTGCGGGGAATGCCACGTGGATATTATGCTTTCAAAGGCATTCCACCGGGTCAACACATACTGTCAATAGAAGCGTACCTGCCGGGCACAGGCATTGTACTGCAGACGCCCGTCAAGTCCGTGAATCTGCGCTGCCGGTAAATCCGGTCCGTCGCTCAAAGCGCCATCAAAGACACCGCGCGACCCGCCCGGGTCGTTCACGGACACGCGCCCGCCGTGATGCGCTGGAGTTGTAACGAATCCGCTTTCGGCTTGATTACGGATTGTGAGAGACGGATTTCAGGTTGAATCGTGAAACAGGTAATTGAAATGATATCAACAGGTTATGGAACCATGCCGATGACAAAAACGGCTCGCTGTCCCTTTGTTCCTGGATTTATCGAAATACCCCGTGAATTTATCGAATTTTTCAGTATTTCGTGAGAGGTTTCGAGGCGGGGCATCGTCGGTAAACAATTCTTCGTCGTCAGGCTGTCATCCGCGCTTCGCATCATCATCCATCCTCATCGAACGGCTCTCGGCGTGAACTCCGTCCTGAAACATTGAGCCCGACTCTATGGCGAGCCTCGGCGGAGGAGGATAGCGAAAACCACCCGATGTGCGGTACGTGCAATTGCGGGGAATTGCGTGGTCAATCCCGAGAGGAGAGAGTAGTTACTGAGTAGGGAAGCAGGGATTGTTGACTAACTATCTGCTTGCTTCAGGCACTGTGGGCAGAGTTCACAGACGTGGACGCCAAGGGAGTCGATGAAGTCGGCGTGTTCCGACCAGTCCGAGTCCGTGGCGTTCACGACCCGCCCGTCTCCGGCCTCGGCGACGGCCAGGAATTTCCGGTCATCCCGGTCGAAAGTATTCGCGGGAAGGTTGGCGAATCCGCCGTCTTCGTCCGGCGTCTCTTGGATTGATATGTGAATGACTTTCTTTGTGGAATGCTGATGGTCATTCAGGTATTTGAAAAACTCATCTCCAACGCCGGGTTCTCCGCTTTGACGGCAATAATCTCTGTATTCATCTATGATGAGGTCGAATGTATCGAGAAGGACGAGCTGTTTCCCTGCTTTTGCACTCTGTAACGCCTCGACACACGCGAGTTCGCATTTGAGATCCGCCGGGGTATCGTCTCTTCCATTCGCCACTATCAAGACGTTTGTATCGACGACTATCCTGTCCCTCATTCCTCGGCTTTCATCTTGCGTTTGATAGCGGCTTTTCTGGTCTCGGCGATTTCCTCCATCTCATCGCCGAAGAAATGCTCGGGCCAGTTCTTGATCTCTCCATATTCGTTCAGGCCGATGTCCGTCAGATGGGCCTCACCGCTTTCCTGCGATACGAAGTAGAGCTTCACCAAGTCCGCCGAGATGGCTTCTTCCGCCACGCGCCGCTGGAGGCGACGCAAGAGGTGTTCGCTGTGGCTTTCGACGATCACCTGCAAATCTCGCGTTTCGGCGATTCTGACGATGGCGTCCGCCAACCTGCTTTGCACCTCAGGATGCAGGTGGATTTCCGGTTGCTCCAGAACAATTGTGGAACCTTCCGGGACATGGTTCAGGAGGACGATGACCGGAAGAACCTGGGATACACCGAAGCCCACGTCCGTCAAAAGCACTTTCGGGCTTCCCTTGTCCACAGAAACTTTGGCTTGGTAGATGTTGGAACCCTTGGCGATCTCGGAGACCGAGAAGGAATGAATGAGGCCCATTTCTTGGAGCCGCATTGCGATCACTTCCTGAAAGGAGCGTTTTCTCGCCCCTTTCTTCATCTGATAGGCGTTTCCCTTTTCCGACGCGGCCAAGATAGCGTTGATTGTTGATTCGCCGCGCGCCCCTACGTCGTAAGGGCTGCCTCCGGGCCAGTTATATTCCCGTTGCGGATAGTTTCGGAGCGGTCCGAGGTAAAAAATCCCGTCCATCAATTTTTCATAATCGGCCTCTAGCTCACTCAGCAGATACTGAGATTCTGATGGTGTGTCGAAGCCAATTTGGAAAGGGAAGCGGTGTGTTTTAATCGGCCCTAAATTGGTTAAATGGAAGTGAGACATTGCGTCCGATGCAGGATGATTCGGGGATAAAACTATACGAAAATCACTCTCTGGATCGGGACTGGCCTCGATTCCAAAAGTCGTTTCTTCGCCGGTCGCGGCGTCTTGTATGGCGTAATGAATGGACTGCGTTTTCAGAGACTTCGACTCCTCGGGATTCGCCATCTCCACCACGGATCGTATAGAAACTTCTTTATAATCGAATCGAATTTCATCTTTGCCCGTGTGAGAGTCGAATGCGCTCCAAGGCCGTTCCAGCCCATCCCAGGACAATCGCCATTCCAGTTTCTGGCTTTTGTCGTTTCGGTGAATTACGTCGCCGAAGCCGCCCAGGTTGATCACCCCGCCGGATTTTCCGAAATCGAGAACGATGTTGCGATCCGAATTGTTCTTCGTTTCCTTCAACATCAGGAGAAACTGGATCAGGCTGCTTTTGCCCGAACTGTTGGTTCCGAACAGACCGGTGACCCTTCGGCCGAGTTCAATGTCGAGCTCGCGCCACGCCTTGAAATTCTTGAGATTGACGTGCCGGATCATCGTACTGTCCCCAAGGCGAACAAGGTGTTTCCAAGATCGGTAGCCTCTTTACCCGATTCGCCCGGAATTATGCGCTACGCATTAACCCCCGTCAAAATCCCTAACCCCCCAACCCGTACAGCTCCATCGCGTTATCCCTCATGATGCGCGCGCGGAGGTCTGCGTCCACCTGGCGAGGCAGGGCGTGGACGGGGGAGTCGAAGTCCCAGTGGGGGTAGTCGGTGGCGAAGAGGAGGATTTTTTCGGCGTGGACCATCTCGAATATCTGCACGAGGTGCTCGTCCTTATCCGGCTCCTCGATGGGCTGGCTCGTCACCCGGAAGTGCTCGTAAAAATACTCGCTCGGCAGCTTCTTGAGCCAGGGCACCTCGGCGCGCATCCCCCGGTAGTTCTTGTCCAGCCGCCACAGCAGCCCCGGAATCCAGGAGAGGCCGCCCTCGATCAGCACGACCTT
The DNA here is from genome assembly GCA_965204535.1 of bacterium. Lineage (GTDB taxonomy): Bacteria > UBA8248 > UBA8248 > UBA8248 > UBA8248 > Bin107. The sequence continues at coordinate 923,722 of OZ241996.1, forward strand.
GAGCTTCGGGAAAAACTCGAACACGCCCTCGCAGATGAAGCTCACGACGTGGGTCATGAAGGCCTGGCTCATCGCCGTGTGCCACTCGATGTAGTAGGTGGGCCAGCCCGAAGCCGTGGGCGGCGGCGCGTTGCCCGCACCCGTACCTCCGAAATGGATGCCGATAGGCAGCCCGCGCTCTTCCGCCGCCGCGTAGATGGGGTGGTACCGCCTCTGGCCGTAGGGGGCGTGCGAACCCGCCGGGAAGAGCACCTGCGCCATGTCGGCGCGCCCGCCGACGCGCTCTATCTCGTCCACGGCGTGCTGGGGGTCCTGATGCGAGACGGTGATGGCGCCGCGCAGGCGCTCGTCTTTTTCGAGCCAGTGCTCGATCGTCCAGTCGTTGTGCGCGCGGGCCATGGCCGCGCCGAACTCGGGAATCCCCATGAAGGAGACGTTGTAATACGCCCCGTTCAGCACCCCGTAGCTCACCCCGTAGGCGTCCAGCACCTGCTCTTGCAGCATCGAGAGGCTCGAACCCGCCGGGCCGTCCGGCGGTATGGCGTCCTTGCGGACGCCGCCGCCCGCCGTTTTGGGGTAGGGGGCGTTCGGCAGTTTCGTGTAGTCGGTCTCTTCCACGTAGTTGCGCCACACGACCGGCAGGTAGGGCAGCAGGGCGTCCAGCGAGGGCGGTACGTGGTGGATGTCCGCGTCCACCATGCCGATGCTGGATTCTGAGACCGGCAGGGGCGTTTTCGCGGCTTGCGGCGTCGTGCTCATTGTCGATCCTCCATGCGGTTTTTCAGGGGATTATATATTTGACCGGCCAACCCCCCAAGCCCCGTTGTCGGGGGTGTTGGAAAGTCATGATGAAGGAGGGGTTTGTTCCGTAGGGGCCGTTCGCGAACGGCCTTTGCCGGAGAAACGGGCGCTTCACGAAGCGCCCCTACGACACCCTTCTGGAGAATCTCACAACGTCCCTCATCCCGAGTAGGCCCGCAAGGGCCGTATCGAGGGACGCCGGAAAATAGCCCCTGCATGAAAACCAACCCCCCCTACCCCCCCTTGACAGGGGGGTAAAAAAAGAAAACCCCCCGACAAGGAAGCAAGGGGTTCAACGCCGAAAGTTGCCCCTCATGAGGAGGCATGGCCAATCGGGCATGGGGTTCCCGTTTTTCACATATCGGTGCGGAAGCGCGGGGGAGGGGATTCAGACGAGCAGAAGCCGTATCGAACCTCCCAGGGCGATGCTCAGAACGCACAGGTTGAACGTGCGCCCGCTGAGCCTCTCCTGCACCCATGCACCGGCCTTGATGCCCAGCCACAGGACGGGCAGGCCGACTACTGTCGCCCAGATGGTGTCCCAGGTGACGACGGATACCTGCCAGAAGGCGACCACCTTGATGGGGTTGAACACCGCGTAGAGCATCCATATCGTGCTCACCAGGGTGAGTTTTTCGAGTCGCTGGCTGATGAGGACGGGGGTGAGGAAGATCGCCCCGCTGTTGGCGAGTGCCGAGCAAAGCCCGCTCATGACGCCGAAGCCCCCGCCCTGCCACATCGGCAGGGGAGGGATATCGAAGGGTCTGCCCCTGATTTCCACGAGTGCCTGGTAGGCGGCGAGGGAGAAGCAGATGGCGCCGATCAGCATTTTCAGCCCCGCTCCCGGGAGCCAGGTGAGCAGCCAGACGCCCAGGCCGAGCCCGACCACGATGCCGGGTGCTAAGAGGAACACGTAGCGCAGGTTCCATTTTCCCCAGAAATGGGGCGCCGACCCCAGGCCCGACCAGCAGCTGAACATCGCGATGAGGCCGAGCGAAAAAGAGGGCGAGAACGCGAAGATGAGGAACGGCGTGATCACCAGGCCCACGCCCGCCCCGAACGTGCGCACCAGAAAGCCGTTGCAAAACGCCGCTGCGAGGACGAAGCTCCACTCGACCCAGGTGAAATCCGGCATCACTGGTTCGATTCCAGCAGAAGGCGCAGGGCGGTGATGAGGGATAAGAGCAGGAGGATGTAGGTGAATCCTTTCTGGGGGATTTTATGGAGCGTCTGCTTGCCGCACCAGCTTCCGGCCCATGCGAGGGGAAAGGCGAGCGCGCCCGCCACGAGCATGGGCGTCTGCACGACGCCCCCGTACCACAGCGAAGCGACCTTGAAGGGGTTCACGCAGAACCAGACGACGAGGATGCTCGCCACTATCGCCGTTTTCGACATGCCCTGGCTGACGAAGAACAGGCTCAGCACGAGGCCGCCCGAGTGGAACATGGCGCTGATGATGCCGCCGCCTACACCGATGCCCACCCCCGCCGGGAGGCTGATGGGCGGGGGCTTCATCTCGCCGCGCGCCTCGCGCCAGAAGAGCAGCACGGCGAAGAGGACGCAGGTCAAGCCGATCCCCTTTCTCAGCCAGAAATCGGGCAGGGTCACCAGCCAGTAGACGCCGATGATGATGCCGATGTAGAAGCCGGGCACCAGGTAGCGCAGGAAGCGGCTCTCCCACTGCTTCCAGAACATGGGGATGGCGAAGAAATCAGTCACCCACATGATGACGGCCACGATGCCGATGATGAACCGCGTGGGCCAGAACATGATCATGATCGGAACGAGAAGGATGCCGATACCGGAACTGAAGGTGGTTTTCAGAAAGCCGACGAAAAAGGCGGTGATCCCGAATGCGAGAAGTTGATGCGCCGTGTAGTCCAAAACGTCCCCTGCAAGCCTTTGACGAAAAGTAGCGCCAGCTTAGCGATTCGGGGGGCCGGGAACAAGGGCGGGGCGGGTTCGCGCGGTTGTTGAGTAAGGCGTTGTCAAGGGAGCGAACGTTCCCTCTCCGGTCGGGTTCGACGCCCACCCCCCTTGTCTACGGGCATCGCCTTTTTATACTCCCCTGACAAGGGGGGGTAGGGGGGGTTGGTTTTCAGGGCGAGGAGGGGGTGCCGAATCTGTTTTTGCCGGAATGACGACGGGGTGTGGGGCTGTTGAAAAAGCCCAGTGGAGCGATTTTGGTTGAGCGCGCGCCTTTGATGTTCACTCCCCCCTTGAGGGGGAGTCGATGAAGCCGAGCGATTTGTGCGAAGGCTGAATCGGTGGGGGGTAAAATGCGTTTTATCGCCATTCCGAATTATCCCCCCACCGGTTCGCCTGCGGGCTACGCCCTTGGCTCACCGACTCCCCCTCAAGGGGGGAGTGGATGTTGAGCGCTCTGCAAGAGCGGGGCGGGGCGGTGCCGACCGAAGCGGCCGGATTTGCTCTTTCGGCGTATTATGGGGATAATTTCGATATCCGGCGTATGACAATGGTTTTCTCCAGGCCGGGCGTCCCCGATCGTTTCGGAGACGCCCGGGGGAGGATGGGTTGATGACTCGTCATTCAGGAGGAGGTGTTCGATGAAATCGTTGAGAACCGGTTTTGCGATCGTAGCGCTCTTGGTCGGGATGATGATCCTCGCGACCGCCGCCGAGGCCGCGAAGGTGAAATTCACGCTCGGCACGACGAACAGCACCAAGGAGTTCAGCGTGCAGGCCATGCAGCGCTGGGCCGACGCCATGCGGGCGCGCTCCAACGGCGAACTCGACATGCAAATCATCGCGGGCGGCGCCCTGGGCGGCGACAAGCAGCTGCTCCAGCAGTTGGGGACGAACGAGATTCAGCTGCACGTGGCGGGCCCCGTCGTGGTCCACCACCTCGTGAAGGAATACCAGTGCATGGAGGCCGAGTTCGTCTACAAGGACGGCAACCACGGGCTCAAGGTATGGAACGGGCCGCTCGGGAAAGAGGTGAGCGGCGTCCTCCAGAAGAAGCACAACATCCGGATCGTCGGCGTGGGACACCGGGGCGCGCGGAACCTCACCTCGAAAGTACCCGTCAAGAATCCGTCTGACATGAAGGGCATCAAGGTGCGCATCACCAACAAGCTGCGCCAGCGCGTGTTCAAGGCGTTCGGGGCGAACCCCGTGCCGATGTCGTTCAAGGAGCTCTACGGCGCGCTCCAGACCGGAACGGTCGAGGCGCAGGAAAACCCGCTCGGCACCATCTACGGGTCGAACTTCTTTGAAGTGCAAAAATACCTGAACCTCACCGGCCACGTCTGGAGCTATTTCGTCGTGTCCGGGAACAACGGGTTCTACAAGGGACTGAGCGCCGGCCACAAGAAAATCTTCGACGAGGAAGCGAAGAAGGCCATCGACTGGATGACGGACGCCGTCTGGAAGTCCTTCGCCGACGTCGAAGCCAAGCTCAAGGCCAAGGGGATGACGGTCGTCAAGCCCAACGTCGCGGCCTTCAAGAAGATCGCCGAGCCGATCGTCCAGAAGTTCGCGAAGGAAAGGTGCCGGCCCGGACTGCTCGAGGACATCGCCAAACAGGGGATGTAGCCGCTTTTCCGCTCAACCCCTCCGGCGCCTCGTGATCGATTTCGCGGGGCGCCGGGGGTTTCTCGAGGGTTTTCTCCTCATTCTATCCATGCGGGGGGTTCGGGGTTCGTGACTTCCAGGTCGCCTAGGCCATTGTTGCGGAACGTGACCTATATTGTCACGGGCGTCGCCCTCGTAGGCTTCTGCGGAATGCTCCTCTCGACATGGGCGCAGATTCTCTTCCGAAAACTCGCGATATCGGTCGACTGGACCGAAGAGCTGGCAAGAATCCTCTTTATCACGAGCGTGTTCCTGGGCATCGCCATCGGCGTCGCCGAAAAACGCCACATCGTCGTGGATTTTCTCCTGAACCGGCTTCCGCCGCGCCTCCGCGCCCTCGTCGGGATGCTGTTCAACGCCGTCATCCTCGTTTTCCTGATTTTTCTGCTGCGGGGTGCTGCGGCGATGGTTTCCGTGACCTGGGAATCCTACATGATAGCCATCTCCTGGCTGCGCACCGGGTATCTCTACTTCATCGAGTGCGTCGCCATCGTGCTGACCATCCTGTACGTTCTCTACGGATTCGGGGAGAGCTTTAAGGCTTTTCTGTCTGGTTCTGGCGATGCGGAAGAAGGCGCCGAGTGATGGTCGCCTACGCCTTTCTGGCATTCGCTCTCGTCATCCTGATCATGCTGGGCTTTCCGGTGGGATTCGGGGCGGGCACCGTATCCATGATAGGGGCGGGTTATTTCTTCGGCGATTTCCTGGACCCGCGCACCTCTTCGATGATCGCCCGCCTCGCGTTCGCCAAGATCAACAACTTTCTCCTGCTGGCCATCCCGTTCTTCCTCCTGACCGGCCGGCTCATGAACGTGGGCGGAATCACCGAGCGGCTCTTCGGCTTCGTGAGCGTCGTGTCGCGCCCCCTGAAGGGGGGCCTCGGCCATGCGAACGTGCTGGCGAGCATGATCTTTGCGGGCATGTCGGGTGCCGCGACGGCGGACGCCGTCGGCCTCGGCACGGTGGAGATGCGCGCCATGCTGCAGGAGGGCTACGACCGCGAATTCAGCTCAGGCATCACGGCGGCGTCTTCGCTCATCGGCCCCATCATCCCGCCGAGCATCCCGCTCGTGGCCTACGGCGTCATCGCGGAGGAATCCATCGGCTCGCTGTTCCTGGGCGGCGTCATCCCCGGCACGCTGATGGCCATCGCCTTCATCATCTACGTGAGCTACCGTGCCCGCAAGGGCAATTACCCCTCGGGATCGATGGCGGGAATCCGCGAACTCCTCGTTTCCTTCCGGAACGCCTTCTTGCCGCTGATGACGCCCGTCATCATCATCGGCGGCATTTACGGGGGCATCTTCACCCCGACCGAGGCGGCCGCCGTCGCGGCGTTCTACGCCATGGTGCTGGGGCTGCTCTTCTACAGGGAGTACGGCTGGCGCCACCTGCTGCGCGAGATCAAGGGCACGATGATCGACACGGCCGTCATCATGCTGGTCATCGCCTTCACCTCGGCCTTCGGCGTGGTGATGATTCGGGGGCAGGTGCCCGACGCCCTGGCCGCCCTGATCACGCAGATATCCAGCGACCCGACGGTGCTGCTGTTCCTGTTCACGATATTGTGGATGATCGTCGGCTGCTTCATGGCGGAGACGCCCGCCATCCTCATCCTGACGCCGATTCTGCTGCCCACGGCGGAGAAATTCGGCATCGACCCCATTCATTTTGGCGTCGTCATGACGGTCGCCCTGACGATAGGCCTCTTGACGCCGCCCGTCGGCATGGTGCTCTACGCGCTCATCCCCGTCACGGAACTGCCCTTCGAGCGGCTGGCCGTCCTGGCGATCCCCTACATTCTGCTCTCGCTCATCGTCGTCGCCCTGACGATCGTCTTCCCCGAACTCGTGCTCTGGCTCCCGCGGGTGGTCATGAGCTGAGGTAGGAAGGGTTTGGGTAGGCGAGAGCGCGGGATTCCACTGTAGGGGCAGACCTGCGTGTCCGCCCATTTTTCGTTATAGCGGGTGCAGGGCGGATACACGGGTCCGCCCCTACGGGTTGATGCGGTTTTGACGTGAGAATGGTTGACGTTCGTAGGGACAGGCCCCCGTGCCTGTCCTGTATTGGGGTGAATACGCCCGACGGGCGGCCACGGGGGGCCGCCCCTACGATGGTCATTCGAGGGGGTGTGTAGGTCGGACATATATGTCCGACATATTATGCGACCCGCATTGTGAAGGCGAAAAGGACGGGCCGCATGTATGCGGCCCCTACAGTGGCATCCCGCCAGAGTGGCAAGGGGTTTTCAACAACCCCGTACGCCCGGCCCTAGAACGTGGTGACGCCGCCCTCGATCCCGAACAATCTGGGTATCAGGCCGTGGAAGTAGTAGACGTCGATCAGCACCAGGGCGAAAAACACCGCGATGAAGATGAGGATCAGGCCCGCGATGAAACACGGTATCTGGGCGATGGCTTTGAAGACGCCCGCGATGCTGCCTTTTCGCAAGGGATAGCCGCAGTGCGGGCATGTCCTGGCTTCGGTGCTCAGGAGCCCCCCGCATTCGGGGCAGTTGAGAAGCGACACCTCATCGCGCCTCTGTGATCGCGCGTAAAAATTCAGGCACCTCGATGGATGAGGTGTCGATGTTCGCGGGGTCCTCGCCCATGTAGACCTTCTTGATGGCGGCGCGCACGATCTTGGCCGAGCGCGTCTTTGGGAGCGCATCGACGAACTTGACCTCATCGGGGCGCAGGCTTTTTCCTAGATATTTCACGGTCTCTTCCTTGAGGTCGTCGCGGAGCGCGTCGCTCGGCTCATGGCCCCCGACCAGGACCACGTAACAGCAAAGACCCTCGCCCTTGATGGGGTGCGGCGCGCCGATGACAGCGGCTTCCACCACGGCGGGATGCCGGATGAGGGCGGCCTCCACCTCAGCGGGTCCCACGCGCTTGCCCGCGACGTTGATGGTGTCGTCAGACCGCCCGAAGAGATACCACTGCCCGTCTTCGTCCAGGCGCGCCCAGTCGCCGTGGTACCAGACGTCCGGCCAGCGGGAGAAATAGGTTTCCAGAAAGCGCGCGTCGTCTTTCAGGAAGCCCTTGGTCATCGAGGGGACGGGTTGCTTGAGCACGAGGTGCCCGATCTCCCCGCGCACGGGCTGCCCCTCTTCGTTGAACACGTCGGCGTCCGAACCCAGGGCCGGGCCGCCCAGGGAGCACGGGGTGAGCGGGACGATGGGGTAGGGTTGGAGTATGCAGCCGCAAAGCTCGGTGCCGCCCGATATGTTCATGACGGGGCACTGCGAGCCGCCCACCTTTTCAAAATACCACATGTAGGATTCGGGGTCCCAGGGCTCGCCGGTCGAGCCCAGCACGCGAAGCGAGGAGAGGTCGTGTTTTTCCACCCACTCATCGCCCGCGCTGATGAGCAGCCGCACGGCGGTGGGCGAGACGCCGAAGATGGAGACCTTGTGATCGCTCAGCATCTTCCAGAGCCTGTCGGGTTCGGGCCAGTTGGGCGCGCCCTCGTAAATCAGATACGTCCCGCCCCCGAACTGGACGCCTATCATCTTCCAGGGACCCATCATCCAGCCGATGTCCGTCACCCAGAAGAGGGTGTCCGAATCGCGCAGGTCCATGCAGTAGCGGATCTCCTTGGCCACGTTGAGCATGCACCCCGCGTGGGTGTGCACCGAGCCTTTCGGCTTTCCCGTCGTGCCCGAGGTGTAGATGATGAGGGAGAGGGCCTCGGCGGGCAGGCGCTCGGTTTCGGCGGTGTCGGGCTGGCCGCTTGCGAAATCGTCCCAGTCGACGTCCCGTCCGGCCTGCATGGGAACGTCCGATTCGGTTCTTCTGAAGACCACGACCTTCTCGACCCGGGTTTCGAGGGTCAGGGCCTTGTCCATCAGGGCCTTCACGCCGATCTCCTTGCCCCGGCGCATCCCGCCGTTCGAGGTGAAGACGAGCCGCGCGTCTGCGTGGTCGAGACGCTCGGCGACCGCCTCGGGGCCGAAGCCCGAGAAGATGGGGATCGCCACGACGCCGATCTTGAGACAAGCGAACATGGCGAAGACCGTCTCGGGGAGCATGGGCATGAAGATGCCCGCGCTGTCGCCGGGGCGCATCCCCATCGCACGCATGGCGTTCGCCAGGCGGCAGACGTGGGCGTTCATCTCGGCGTAGGTGTAGCGGCGCACTTCGCCGCCGTCCCCCTCCCAGATGAGGGCCGTCATGTCGCGTTTGGAGGTCGTGAGGTGCCTGTCGATGCAGTTGTGGACGATGTTGAGTTCGCCGCCCAGGAACCACTTCGTCCAGGGCAGGCCGCCCGATGCGTCCATGATCTCGTCATACGGCCTGTACCAGGAGACGCCCATGTCCTTCTCGATGGCCGACCAGAAGCGGCCGACGTCTTCTCTGAAATAATCGATCAACGCCTCATAGCTCGTAAGCCCCTGTTTCTTCATGAAGCGGGCGACGTTCGAGTTCTCGAGAAAATCCTCGTTTGGCCGCCAGATGATTTCGGAATTGCTCACGGCTTTTCCTCGGGTGGTTATTACGTTTTGCGCTTATAAGCCAGGTGCATGAGTTCTTTTAATGCATCGCCTCGTTTTTCGATATCGTCCTTATTGAGATCAATATCATAAGCACGTCTGTGTCTGTTATATGCAAAGGCAATATCTGTTTGTTGTTCGAGTCGTTCGTCGGTTTCTTGTGTTCTCTCCCAGAAAATCCTGAGGCGGAGGCGATTTTTCTGGGGGATGAGGGCAATAAAGTTGTTTACTCGACCATTTTGGGAGAGGCCAATGTAATACTTGTTGTATTTTGGTTCCACATCTGGAGCGAACCCTCTAATCATTCCTATTAGTTGATCGGCAAGTGAAACAGTGGCTTTAGAACCTCGCTGCTCCCAATATGTACGATCTGCGGGTGTTTGAGGTTCTTCGTCCTCGTCTCCTCGCACTAGTACATCCATTACAGTAGTAAAAACCAATGAAATGTAATCGCCGATCTTCAAGGCTTGAAACTGAATCGCGATCAGGGGAATCGCGCCGTTGAACAGTGAAACGACATTCAAGAAACGACTAGTGACGTCCTCAGCGACCAGAACCGCGGAATGCTCGTATTGCGGATAACGCTTCCGCTCAATGTCCCAATACTCGATGGTGCGGATGATGTGCGATTCGTCGGTTGCCCCAAGCTGGATTTCGACTTCGTATCTGTGGTCTGTTTTCGAATCTTGAAGCAGTAGGTCTAAACGGCCTGCACTGGGCTGTTTTCGCTCCGTATCCATCAAAACAAGATCGCCCAGCCCTAATATGGATGGGTCTTCGGAGATTCTATCCTGCACCCATTTTTCGTTCAGTTCGGGATGAGGATTCTTCAGCCAAATTCTTTCTGGCTTCACGTATTGCACTGAACCGTCTCCTTAGGGATGTCTATTGTCCCTTTCCTCACACCGCTTCCCGGATGGCGTCCAGGTGCGCGGGGTTTTCGAGCGAGTTCAGGTCCATGTGGTCCACCTGTTCGCCGAGATACACTTTCTTGATGGCGCCCCGCACGATTTTGGCCGAGCGCGTCTTGGGCAGGGCCTTGACGAACCGGACCTCGTCGGGCCTCAGGCTCTTGCCGAGGTACTCCACCGCCTGGTCTTTCAACTCCTCGCGCAGGGCGTCGTTAAGCTCAAAGGAATCGTGCATGACGACGAAGCAGGTGAGGCCTTCTCCCTTCACCGGGTGGGGCGTCCCCACGACGGCGGCCTCGATGACGCCGGGATGCTTGATGAGTTCGGACTCGATTTCGTTCGGCCCCACGCGCTTGCCCGATACCTTGATGGTGTCGTCCGAGCGCCCGTAGAGATACCAGAGCCCCTGCTCGTCCACCTTGGCCCAGTCGCCGTGGTACCAGACACCCTCCCAGCGCGAGAAATAGGTCTCCAGGTAGCGGTCCGGCTCCTTCCAGAAGCCGTTGGTGAGCGAGGGGATGGGCTGTTTGAGCACGAGGTGGCCCACCTCGCCGCGGAGCGGCCTGGCGTCCTCGCCGAACACGTCGGCGTCCGTGCCCATGGCGGGCGCGCCCAGCGTGCAGGGGGAGAGGTCCATGACGGGCAGGGGTTGCAAGAGACAGGCGCCGATCTCGGTGCCGCCCGATATGTTCATGATGGGGCACCTGCCGCCGCCCACCTTTTCGAAATACCACATGTAGGATTCCGGGTCCCAGGGTTCGCCCGTGGAGGCGAGCACGCGCAGGCAGGAGAGATCGTGTTTCTCCACCCACTCATCACCCGCGCTTATCAGCACGCGCACCGCCGTTGGCGAAAGCCCCAGGTGGGTGACCCCGTTCCGGGAGATGATCTGCCACAGCCTGTCGGGCGCCGGGTGGTTCGGCACGCTCTCATAGAGCTGGCAGGCGTGGCCGTTGAAGTGAGAGCCCACGAGTTCATAGGGCGCCATCACCCAGCCGAAATCCGTCACCCAGAAGACCGTATCGCCGTCGCGCATGTCGAGGCAGTACTTGAGTTCGCGCCCCGGCCCGCTCATCAGCCCCGCATGGGTGTAGACGGTGCCCTTGGGCTTTCCGGTCGTGCCCGAGGTGTACATGATCATCGAGACGGCGTCGGCGGGGAGCCGCTCCGTCTCGGCTTGCGAGGATTGTCCCGCAACGAAATCGTCCCAGGTGACGTCGCGCCCCGCCTTCATGGGGACCTCATCGCCCGAGCGCGTGAGGACGACCACCTTTTCCACCTTCGTGCCGCGCTCTAAAGCCGCGTCCGCCGTGCCCTTGAGCGGCACCTTCTTGCCCCGGCGGACGGCGCCGTCCACCGTGAAGAGGATGCGCGCTTCCGCGTGTATCAACCGCTCGGCCAGACCCTCGGGGCCGAAGCCCGAGAAGACGGGGAGCACGGCCACCCCCGTCTTGAAACACGCGTACATGACGATGGCGGCTTCTGGCACCATGGGGAGGAACACGCCCGCCACGTCGCCCGGCTTGAGACCCATCTCGCGCATGGCGTTGGCCAAGCGCGAGACTTCCGCCGAGAGTTCGGCGTAGGTGAACGTCCGCACCTCGCCCCCGTCGCTCTCCCATACGAGGGCGGTCTGATCGCGGCGCCCGCCCTCTACGTGGCGGTCGATGCAGTTCAGGACGAGGTTCGTCTCGCCTCCGATGAACCATTTCGCCCACGGGAAGCCGCCGCTCAGGTCGAGCAACTCGTCATAGGGCCTGTACCATTCAAGCCCCATGTCTTCGAGCACGACCTCCCAGAAGCGCCGGATGTCCTCGATGGACCACTTGAGGAACTCGCGGTAATCGGCGATGCCGAGCTTTTTCATCAGCTTGGCGACGTGGCTGTTCGTGAGAAAATCCTCATCCGGCCGCCATATGATGTCAGAAGCGTTCACTTGCATGTACCCTCCGCTATTTTCTCGCGTTATCGTTCGTCCATATCTTCATGTCGCCGGAGACGTACTCATCCACGACGCCCCACTTGCCTGCTTCCACCTTGACGGGCGGGTCGTGAGCGCCGGCAGCCACTTCTTCCACGAACTGCGCCATGCGCCCGATAATGGAAATATCCTCGCACGGGTCGGTGTGGCCCGAGCAGACGAATCGGGCGTCGTTATCTTCCGCGATTCTCTGGAGTCTCCGCATGGAAGGCCCGTACTGGGACAGGACGGCCGTCGGCACCTGGATGAAGAGCGGCTGGCCGGGCTTCACCAGATCGCCCGAGATCAAGACGCGCTCTTTCTCGTCATAGAGCGAGATGCTGCACGGCGAGTGACCCGGCGTGTCGTAGACGTGGATTTTCCTGCCGCCGAGGTCTATCGTGTCGCCTTCCTGCACCGCCCACCCGAACTTTCCGGGCGGTATGGTGAAGGTCTCAGGCTCAAACCCCTCGGGAAAGGGTATTCCGTCCCAGGTCGCAACGAAATCACGGCAGCCCGCCGTGTAGTCGTTCGCCAGCTTGTCCTTGCCGCTGGGGTGAACGCCCACGGCGTCCCATTCGTGGATCGCGCCCACGTGGTCCCAGTGCGTGTGGGTCAGGACGTGTTCCACGGGCAGGTCGGTTATCGACTCACACAACCTGCGCACGCTGCCCACGCCGATTCCGCCGTCGAGCGAGAGGGCCTTCTCCTCGCCCACGAGGAGGAACATGTTCCACCGCCCGGCTTCCGATATCTGATAGGTGTCCGGCGCGAACTCGATGACCTCATACCACCTTTGCGTGTCCATGGCGTCTTTTCCCGGAATTACTTTCTCGCGTGATCCTGAATCCACACCTTGACGCGGGGGAACACGTACTCGTCCACTTCGCCCCACGCGCCGCCGTCCACCTTGGCGGGCGGGTCGTGCACGCCGGCCTCCAGTTCCTCCATGTTCTGCGCTATCTCGCCGATGATGGAGGGGTCCGGGTAGGGGTCGGTGTGGCCCGAGGTGATCCAGCGCACCTCGTTCTCCGCGGCGACTTTCTCGAGCTTGCGCAGCGAGGGCGCATATTCGGAGAGCACCGCCGTGGGCACCTGCAGGAAGAGGTATTCCTCGCAGCGGATCAGGTCGCCCGATACGAGAATCTTCTCGCGCTCGTCATAGAGCGAGATGCTGCAGGGCGAATGACCGGGTGTCTCGTAGACGTGGAACTTCCTGTTGCCCAGGTCGAAGGTGTCGCCCTCTTCGAGCGTCCAGCCGAACGTGGCGGGCTTGATGCCGTAGGCCTCCTCGTCGAACCAGTCGGGGAAGGTGTTCCCGTTGTTCTTCCACATGTTCACGAAGGCCTGCTCGAGTTTCGAGAAATCGTTGGCGAGCAAGTCCTTGCCGACGGGGTGCACGCCCACGCTGTCCCACTGCGAGGCCGCGCCCAGGTGGTCCCAGTGCGTGTGGGTGAGGACGAAGTCGATGGGCTTGTCCGTGATGCTCTCGTAGAGTTTCCGCAAATTCGCGACCCCGATGCCGCCGTCGATGGCGACCGCCTTCTCGTCTCCTTCCAAGAGGAGCATGTTGAACCTGCCGCCCTCGGTGATTTGGTAGCTGCCCGGTGCGAAATTGTTGACGGAATACCAGTCCTGGGTTTCCATAGAAAAGCCTTTCTGCTTGAGGGATAAGAATTTATTCGCTTTCGGATACAGGACGTTCTCGCCCCTACCATTTGTACGAATCGATGGCCCTAATCTAGCCCCATTGCCCCGCGCGAATCAAGCGGGGGCGAGATTGGGCGAACCGCCCTCGCGCCCGCCGCCCGGCGGCTTCAGCCCTTGTAAACGGGCGCGGGCTGGCTGAAGAAGCGCTCGATGAGATGAAAGACGATGCCGTGGTTCTTCTCCTGCAGGCTCGCGTGGGCGATGCCCGGCATCATGACGAACTGCTTGTCGGGGTTCGGCAGCAGCCGGAAGAATTCCACCAGATCGTCGAGATGGGCGATGCCGTCGAACTCGCCGCGCGCTATCATCACCGGCGCGGTGATTTTTTTGGGGTTCACGAGCGGCAGCCGCTCGCACATGTCGATGTAGGTGCCGTTCGGGATCGTGTCGTCGAGCGCGCAGATGGCTTTTGCGTATTCACGGATGACGTCGCGGTACGCCGTGCCGGGATGATCGCGCATGAAGATGCTCTCGATGAACCCGGCGTTCACGGGCCTTCTCGACGTGGAGGCCACGCCGCGGAATCGCTTGCGCCTCTCCGCGAGCGTCGGGCTTCCTTCGCCCGTCCAGACGAAGGCGTCGAGGATCAGCCGCTTCACGCGCCGGGGGTTTTTCTGCGCGAACAGGGCGGCGCGCAGGGCACCGGAGGAGATGCCGTAGAGGTGAAGCGCGTTCTTTCTGCTGACTCGCCGGATCACGTTCGCCGCCGCGAGAACGTCCCTGGCGCCGCGCTCGATGCCGCAGGAGACCCGCCTCGATTTGGTGGACCTCCCGTAACCCTCGCAGTCGACGCACCAGACGTCGTAGCCGCGCCCGGCGAGATGGTCCATCAGGGAGTATCCGGGCCGCGATTTCACCTGGAGGTCAAACGTGGGGGTGGAGGCCATGGACGAGCCGTGCACGAGGAGCACCGCGCCTCGCGGTTTATCCGGCCCCTCTTTTCGCTTCCTCCACAGGAACAGGTCGGCGCCGTCGTGATGCGCATGGTGCTCCTCGCCCGTGATCTTTATTTTCGGCATGGGTATCCTTTCTGAATGTGAGTTATTGAAAAATCCCGTGCGGCGTGAGCTAAACCTCTCTCCCTCCTCAGAATCACCCCCCCCTACCCCCCCTTGTCAGGGGGGCAAGAAAAAACAAAAGCCCTCCTGACAAGGGGGGGTAGGGGGGGGTGCCTTTATCCCCTGACAAGGCGACCGGGGGTTGCTCCCAAGGAGTTTTCCCGTCCATGGGCCTTTTTCAACAATCCCTTTGCGGGTCGGGCATCCTCCACCGGGGAGAACTCCAAATCACTCCCCCCTTGGGGCTTGTTGAAAACTCTTCATCGGGCGGATCTCTTGTGTGTAGGGGTCGCATACATGCGACCCGGCCTTTTTGCCTTCCAACGACGGGCCGCATGTATGCGGCCCTACACTCCTTTCGCCAAGGCGGAATCCCGTTGCTGTCATTCCGGCATTGCAGGACTTTTTTAACAGCCCCCCTCAAGGGGGGAGTGGATTTCCCCTACTCCTTGTTTGGCAAAACCCTTAAGTGGTCAAACCCGATGAAGAAAGAACCCGTAGGGACAGGTCGCGACCTGTCCCTACAAAACCTGCAACCCTCCTTCGTTGTATTTTTCCAACAACCCCCTCAACCTGAAAATCGTTTGTGCAAACGGCGCTTCCTGTGGGATTCTCGGTTCAGCGTAATATGACCGCGCGAATATGAACAATCACGAAAGGAGTTTTTTGTGGAATACCGATACGACCACGTGCATTTTCTGACACACGACGTGCGCGCGCTGGCGGATTTCTTCGAGAACGTCTTCGAACTGGAAATGATCTCCTACGAGGAAAACTTCAAGAGCGCGCCCTACGCCATATTGAAACTGGGCGACGGGGACCTGCGCATCCGGGGATACCGCCCCGGCGATAAGCCGGACGCCGTGGCGCCCATGCTGACGCACGGCCTTGACCATCTCGGCGTCGCTGTGGACGACGTGGAAGCGGCGGTCGCCCGCCTCGTGGAGCGCGGGGCGGAGGTCGACATGGCGCCCTTGCCTGCAGGCGTGGGCGGGCGGATGATCGCCTTCATCAAGGGCCCCGAGAACATCCGCATCGAGATATGCGAGCGGCCCCGTGTGTCCGGGGAGAGCGATTGACCAGCCGCCCGGTTTCACCGCAATCATCCGCCGGTGCGGGCATGACGCTCGAACTGGTGCTGGGCTCGCTCCTCCTGACGACGGTGTGGGGCATGGCGCAGCCCGTCATCAAGGGCGCCTACGCGGGCCTGACGCCCTTCGGCCTCTTGTGGCTGCGGTGCGCCGCGGGGGTGCTGACCCTCACGCTCTACAGGCTCGTGATGCGCATCCCCGAGAGCGTGACCTACCACGACCCCTGGCGGGAGAAGGGCCACCGCATCCTGAACGCCTGCATGCACAACGCCTACGTCTGGTTCCTCTACCAGGGGATGTTCGGAACCGCCGCCGCGCGCGCCTCGGTGCTGCTCTACACGCAGCCCGTCTGGGTGATGCTGCTGAGCGCCCTCTTTCTCACGGGCGAGCGCATCACGCTGGTGCGGGCGCTGGGCTTCGCGACGGCGATGGCGGGCACCGTCACTGTCTTCTCGCACAGCCTCGACGCGGGCGGCTCCATGCGGGCCGATTTCTACATCCTCATCGCCGCCGCCGGCTGGGCGACGCAGACGATCCACTACCGCCGGTATCTCGGCAAATCCGACGTTACCTCGATCGCCAGATGGTCCATGCTCATCGGCGCGCCGACCTATTTCCTCCTCTCTTCCTCCCAGCCCGATTTCGGGATCACCCATATCGGCGGCCCGCAGATTTTCGCGGTCATCTACATGGGCGTGATAGCGAGCGCGCTGCTCCTGGCCTACTGGGGCCATCTGCTGCTCCGCTACTCGCCCGCCAAGATATCGGTGTTCTTCTTCATGACGCCCATCGTCGGCGTGGTGGGCAGCGCCCTATACCTCGGCGAGCAACTAGGCTGGCATCTGCTGGTCGGCGCCGCCCTTACGGCGACGGGCGTGTGGCTCGTGACGGGGGAGAGGAGATAACGCTTCAAGAACGCGCGGGCACGCAGACCATTCCTTCCATGAGCCTTCGCGCCGTGCGGTAGACGATGACTTTCTCGGCGACGGGGCCACCGGGCGTCTCCGAGACCACGGCGTTAATCGTCTGCACGCCGGAGGGATGCCCCAGGCGAATGTCGCCCGCTGCGCCTCGGGCGGCCTCGTGCACGATGGTGCCTGGTATCCGCGCGGCGACGGCGAGGCACATCGCGCCCGTGAGGGCGAAGGCGCGGTGCGTCTTGCCCATGGAGATGATGCGGGCCGCGATGTCGCAATCCTCCGCCGAGATGATCTCGCCTTTCAAGTCGATGTATTCCAGCGGCGGGGCGACGATCACCACCTTCGGCACCGCCTGGACGCTTTCGGAAGCCTCCCGCCTGTCACGCGCGAGCCCCATGCGCACCGCCGCTTCGGCGCGGATCTGCTCCAGATTCACCATCACCTCGACGCGGCTGTCGATAAGGCCGGGGCCTTCTCCGCCTGATAGCCCTAAGTCTCCGGCGCGCACGAAGACCATCGGGTTGGTGGCGTCCACCATGCTCGCCTCGATGGCGCCGATTCCCTCGATCTCGAAGGTATCCACCGCATTCCCCGAGGGCAGGAGTTTCCCGGTAGCCGCGCCGCCCGGGTCCATGAATTCGAGCGTGATGCGCGCCCCCGCGCCCGAGACGCCGGGCAGTTCGTACGTGCCGCCAACGCCCGCGGCGCCTTCTTCCACCGGAAAGCGCGCGTGATAGGTCTTGCCCGTGTTCGTGTTGAATATGCGCACGGTGGCGGTTCCCTCATCCACCTCTACCAGGCCCTCATCCACGGCGAACGGCCCGACCGCGCTCGATATGTTCCCGCAGGTGCCGACGTAGTCCACGGTCTCATCCGTAACGCCCACCTGCGCGAAGGTGAAATCCACGTCCGCATCGGCGCGCGCGGAGGGCGCCACGACCGCGATTTTGCTTAAACTGGATACCCCGCCTCCCAGGCCGTCGAGCTGGCGTCCGTTCGGGTCGGGACTGCCGAGGGCTTTCAGGAATATGGCGTCGCGCTCGAACTGGTCTTCGGGCAGGTCTTTCGCGTGGAAGACGATGGCGCGGCTCGTGCCCCCGCGCATGAAGACGGCCGGATATTTCCTTTGGCCCATATCAAGCGCCGTCCCGCGCCGGGGCGGGGTCTGCGGAGCCTGCGCCGCCTCCCTCGATGCGCGCGAGAGCCAGCGCGCCGCCCGCGGCGAGCATCCGGCGCTCGCGCTCGGTGAGCGCGCACGTCGCGACGAAGGCGTGGCCCGTATCCGTGTTTTCGACTTTGAAATTGCCCGCGGCGATCGAATCCTGGATGTTGGAGATCGCCAGCTTCTGCCCGGCCTCTATCTCCTCGTAATCGTCCTCGTCAGCGAACGCGAGAGGCAGGATCCCCCAGTTGATGAGGTTCGCCCGGTGGATTCTCGCAAAGCTCTTGGCGATGACGGCGCGGACGCCGAGTATCATCGGGCAGATGGCCGCCTGCTCGCGGGCGGAACCCTGGCCGTATGTCTTCGCCCCGACGATGACCCCGCCGCCCGCCTCTCGCGCGCGGGAGGCGAAGGTCTCATCCACGCGCCTGAAGGTGAAATCGGCGAGTGCGGGCATGTTCGTTCTGTAGGTGATGGCCTCGACCCCCGCCGGGCTGATGTGGTCGGTCGAGACGTTGTCGCCGAGCTTGATCAGTACCTCTCCCGTGTAGGCATCTCCTAAAGCCTCTCCCACGGGCACGGGCTGAATGTTCGGCCCTCTGATGATCTCCACCGCCGCCGGGTCTTCCGCTGGCTCCACGATTCCCGTCTTATCACTCGCGAAGCGGTAGGGGAGCAGCACGTCGGGCGCCTTGCCCTCGTCCCTAGGGTCTCTTATCTCGCCGTGCAGTGCGGCCACGGCGGCGAGTTCGGGACTCGCGAGATAGACGGCGTCCTCGCTCAGCCCCGAGCGGCCCTTGAAGTTCCGGTTGAACGCGCGCAGGGAGTTCATGCCGGGCGCCGGGATGTGGGCGTAACCGGGGCAGGAGCCGCAGGTGGATTCCGAGACGCATACGCCCGCGGCCAGCAGGTCGGCCAGGTGGCCCTCTCTCGCGAGTTCCTCGAAGGCCTGCCTGCTGCCCGGAAAGACGATCGCGTCGACGCCGTCCGCCACCTTTCGGCCACGCAGCACCTGCGCGAAAGAGGCCACGTCCGTGAACGTGCCGTTCGTGCAGCTTCCGATGATGACCTGGTGGACCGGCGTGCCGACGGTCTCCGATACGGGCACCACGTTCTCGGGGTTCGAGGGCAGGGCGACGAGCGGCTGTACGTCCCCGAGGTTCAGTTCGATTCTCTCGTCATACGTTGCGCCCGATTCCGCTTCCTGCGGCTTCCAGTCGGCCGCGCGGCCGATGCGCTCGTAGAACGTCCTGGTCTGCGCGTCGCTCGGGAAGATGCTGCCCGTAAGGCCGAGTTCCGTGCCCATGCTGGCGATAGTGAAGCGCTCCGGAACCGTGAGCGCCCGGACGCCGGGGCCCGTGTATTCGAAATACTTGCCGATTCCCCCGCGCGCGCCGAGGCGGCGCAGGAGTTCCAGGATCACGTCTTTCGCCGTCGCCCAGGGGCCGAGCTTTCCGGTGAGCCGCACCTCGACGATGGCCGGACGCGGGATGATGGTCGCGCCCGTCGCCATGGCGGTCGCCACGTCCATGCCGCCGGCGCCGATTGCCAGCATTCCCACCGCGCCGCCTTGGGGGGTGTGGGAGTCCGTGCCTAGGAGGCTCTCGCCCGGAACGGAGAATTCCTCGAGATGAACGTTGTGGCAGATGCCGTTTCCCGGTTTCGAGAAGTGGATGCCGTGCTTGCGGCAGAAGCCGAGCATGAAGCGGTGCGCGTCGGTGTGGAGGCTGTTGACCTGGATGGTCTGGTGGTCGCCGTACATGACCGCTGTTTTCTGCTTCACTTGGGCTAAGCCCATGGCCTCGAAATGGAGGAGGGCGGTGGGGCCGGATGCGTCCTGCAGCAGCACCTGGTCGATTCGTATCTCGACTTCCTCACCCGGCGTTCTCGCAGCGCCCGAGACCAGATGCGCGTCGATGAGCTTTTGCGTGAGGCTGCGCGAGCCCGACTCAGCCACGGCTTCTCATGGTCCTGTAGGGCCGCTTTCCGGGGCCGGTGTAGCGCGCCCGGGGGCGGATGAGGCGGTTGTCGGCCTGTTGCTCCAGGATGTTGGCCGTCCAGCCCGCGACGCGCGACATGGCGATGATGGGGACGAACAGCTCCATGGGGATGCCCAGCCCCTGCCATAGGGGTGCGGAGTAGAAATCCACGTTCGGGATGACGCCCTTTCGGCTCTGCACGGCGTGGTCGAGCGCGCGCGCCATATCGAACCACCTGGCGTCGCGGCCGGGCTGGTGGCACACCTCCTCCGCCAGTTCGATGAGCACGCTCGCGCGCGGGTCGCCGCTCTTCGTATAGACCCGGTGGCCGAAGCCCATGAACAGGCGTTTCTTCGCGAGCGCCGCCTCGACGAAGGGCTCCACGTTCTCGATATCGCCGATCTCTCTTAAAGTCTCCATCACTGCGAGGCCCGCGCCCCCGTGCAGGGGGCCTTTCAAGGCGCTGATGCCCGCCGTGACGGCGGAGTAGATGTCCGACATGGTGGAGGTGACGACGCGCGTCGCGAAAGTGGACGCATTGAACTCGTGCTCCGCATAGAGGACGAGGGTGGCGTCGAGCGCGCGCGCGTCGAGCTTGTCGGGCGCCTGGCCCGTGATCATGTAGAGGAAATTCGCCGCATGCCCGAGTCCTCTGCGGGGGTTGAGCGGCTTGAGGCCTGCCGCCAGGCGGTGCTGGGCGGCGACGATGGTGGGTATTTTCGCGGTGAGCCGAAGCGCCTTTCTGCGGTTCGCCTCCGGCGAGTCGTCCTCAGCTTCTTCGTCGAACAGCCCCTGGATGCCCACGCCGCCTCTCAGCGCCGCCGTTCTCTGCGAGCCTGTGGGTATCTGCCTCAAGGCGCGCAGCATTCCGGGCGAGAGCGCGCGCTCGGCCTTCATGGCCCCGTCGAATTCCTTCAAGCGCTCTCGGGTGGGGAGTTCGCCGTGCCACAGGAGATAGACGATCTCCTCGAAGGTGACCTTCTTGCGCACCATCTCGGGCACGTCGTAGCCGTAATACCCCAGAATCCCGTTCACGCCGTCGAGCGAGCATATCCGCGTGTCGGCCGCGATGACGCCCTCGAGGCCTCGAACCGGTGTATCTTCCATGACGACTCTCCTCTGCGGCGCGTTTTAGTCGTAGATTTCCGGATTGGCGAGCGAGGTGACTTTCTCACCCTCCACCGCCCGCTTGATATTATCGCACAAAAGCTTGTAGCTCTCACGCTGGACGCTTTCGGTCTGGGCGGCGTTGTGGGGCGACATGACGACGTTGGGAAAACCGTTCAGCGGATGATCCGCAGGCAACGGGTCCGGCTCGACCACGTCGAGGCCTGCGCCCGCGATTTTGCCCTCGCGGACCGCGTCGGTGAGCGCATCGGTATCCACGTGGGGGCCGCGCGATACGTTGACGAGAGAGGCCGTCTCCTTCATCAGGTCGAATTCTTTTTCACCAATCATGCCCGTGTTCTCGGGCGTCAGGGGCAGGGTGAGGACAAGGAAATCGACGCGCGGGAGGAGTTCGTGGAGCGTCTTCACCTCTTCCACCTCGAAGCCCTCGGGCTGGAACTTCCCCCGCGTGCGCGTGTAGGCGCAGATTTCCATCTCGAAGGCGGCGGCGCGCTTGGCCAGCGCTTGGCCGATGTTCCCGAGACCCACGATACCCAGCGTCGCGCCCTGAAGCTGGAAGTGGAGTTTGCGTTCTCCAATCGGCCAGAGCCAGGGCCTTCTGGCCATGATGAGGGTGAGCGCCATGGCGTGCTCCGCCACCGGGATGCAGCGCATCCAGCCGGGCGCGTTGGCGACGGGGATGCCGAGTTCGGTGGCTCCCGCCAAGTCGATGTTGTCCACGCCGGTGCCCACCTTGCCGACCACCTTGATATCCGGCCCCGCCTCCATCATCTCCCGCGTGATGGGGGCGAACCCGGTAGTGAGCGCGCACGCGCTCTCGGCCTCCTTGAGCAGACTCGCGTCGTCGAAGGATTCCGGCTCTACGAACTCATAGCCCTCGTGCAGGTATTCCACCATGAAGGCCTTGCGGGCGGGCTGTGTTTTCGTGCGCTCATCCACGCTCAAGACGCGGTGTGTCATTTTGATGATTTCCTCCATTGTGTCGGTGCATCATGGGAATGTGGAAAAAGCTCCCTCAAGCCGGGGATGGATTTATCAATCGACATACGTTTATGAAATGGCTTCCTCTTGGGGTTCATTGCGCCCCCTGAAGGGCCGTTGAAAAGTCGCGCGGAGCGATTTTGGTTGGCGCAAGTTTTTGAATTTCACTCCCCCCTTGAGGGGGAGTCGAGGAAGCCGAGCGGTTTGTGCGAAGGCTGACTCGGTGGGGGGTGAAATGCGTTTTATCGCCAGTCCGAATTATACCCCCCACCGAATCGCTTTCGGGCTTACGCCCTCAGCTCTTCGACTCCCCCTCAAGGGGGGAGTGAAATTCCTCTCTCCTCGGACTTTTTCAACAACCCCGTCATCATGATGGCTGGCCGAATTTCTCTTTCGCGTCCGCCATGCTCGAAACGCCGGGCCGCCAGGCGGGGGGCGGGTCGGCCTCGTCGCGCGAGAATCCGTCGCGCTCAAGCCTGTCGCGGAACCACGCCTCGTTTATGCGGTTGGTGTCCGCGTCCATTCTGGCCAGGTCGCAGAAAATCTCGATCCCGTTTCCGCACGGGTCGTGAAAATAGAAGGCGCGGTTCTCGCCCAGGGTGCCGTCGCCCTCGGGGTGCGTGGGGCTGTGGACGAGCGGCCCCGCCGCGACCCTGATTCCCTTCGAGCGGATGTGCGCCGCCCAGGCTTCGAGTTCTTCCTTGGAGCCGACCTCGAAGGCCACGTGGTGGAGGCCGACTTCGGGTTTTCGCATGCCGCCCTCTTTGGGTGTCAGGCCGGCTTCCTTGGGATAGGCGATGAGGGATACCTCGTGATGGCCCTCGCCGCAGCGCATGAAGCATATCCCCCACGGGCTGTGGGGATTGTCGCCCGACTCGTAGCGGTCCGACACCCGGAGCCCCATGACGTCGCGGTAGAAGGCCACCGCCTCGTCCAAGTCGTGGACCTTGAGACCCACGTGCTGGATGCGCCTGAGAGCGGGAGGAGCTTTGCTCATGGTGCCTCCTTCTCGGGAACTGCTTGAATTAAGCGGGTACCGGGTCTTCGCCGCCGCGCGTGCGCTGTAAGACGAACACCGCTGCGATGGCGATGATGCCGGCGGCGTAGGAGAGATACCTCAAGTCTCCTTCCAGCGGGGTGATGAAGGTCACGAAATTCCCCACGGGGAGGAGGAGGCATACCGAACTGATGAACATCAGGGCCCGCTCCACGCCGTTCGCATGGCGCGTCATGAAGTTCTCCATCCATCCCGCCCAGCCGACGATGCCGATGAGACACGCCCCGAAGGTAATCGCCACCTCTGTCGTCGTGCCGCTCAAGAGGAGCGGGGTGTAGACGAACAGGAACGGCATGATGAACAGCCACGAGGCGAGTTTCAGCGCCTGGAAGCCGGTCTGCACCGGGTCGGACACGGCGATAGCGCTCGCCGCGTAGGCGGCCAGGGCGACCGGCGGGGTAACGGCGCTCACGACGGCCACCCAGAAGCAGATGAGGTGCGCGTGAACGGTCGGCACGCCCAGGTTGGTGAGCGCGATGACGCCGAAGATGACCAGCACCACGTAGCTCGCCGTGATGGGCAGGCCCATGCCGACGATGTAGCCCGCGATGATAACCCATATGATGGTGAGCGGCAGGAGGCCGAAGCTGAACTCGGTCAACAAAATGGAGATGCGGCCCGACAGGTCGCTTTGCGTCGCGCAGGAGAGCAGGATGCCCAGCACGCACGCGATGCAGCCGATGACGAGCGTGTTCCGCGCGCCCGCTTCCAGGGATATCCAGGTGACCTTGACGATATCCACCACGAGTTCCCACAGCCGCCTGAAGAGAATCGGCCCCGTCTCGTATTCGGACTCTCCGGTTTCCGCCCGTATCCCGGTCGCGACGATCTCGGCGAGTTTCAGTACGATGAACGCTGTCACCGTCCAGAACAGGGCGTCTCCCCAGTTCATCCCGCGCAGCGTGTCCGCGAACCAGGAGAACGGAGCCCCGATTTGCAGGCCGAAGAAATAGGAGAAGACGCCGAAGGCGATCGAGACGTACAGGAACGGGCGGGCCGTCTGGTCTGCTGTGGGTATATTGATGTTCGAGAGCAGTTCGCAGGTCTTCAGCATCACGATGAGGCAGATGGTCTTGAAGGCCGCCAGGAACGCGGAATCGCCGATGACGAGGAAGTACACCATGACGGGAATGGGCAGCAGGAAGTGGAGGCGCGGGATGATCCTGCTCCAGGGGGGCAACTCCGAGGGGTCGACGCCGTGGAGTCCGCGCCGCACGGCGCGGATGTAGACCATGTAGCCCACCGAGAGATAGTAGAGAATGGCCGGGAGCGTCGCTATCTTGACGATGTCGAAATAAGAGGTTTCGGTGAGCTGAGCGACGAGAAAGGCCCCGCCCGCCATGATGGGCGGCATGTAGGCCCCTCCCGTAGAGGCGGCGGCCTCGACCGCGCCTGCAAATTCGGAGCGGTAGCCCACCCGCTTCATGAGGGGGATGGTGAACGTGCCCGTCGTCACCACGTTGGCCACGCCGCTGCCCGAGATCATGCCGAACAGCCCGCTCGACATGACGGCCGTAAGGCCGGGGCCGCCTGTTTTCTGGCCCGTCACCCGGTAGGTGGCGTCGATGAGGAATTCGCCCAGCCCCGTTTTTTCCAGAAAAGCGCCCAGGACGACGAAGATGACGATGTAGGTGGCGAAGACCTCGACGATGAGGCCGGTGATGCCGTCGGCCTCCAGCATGAGGAACTCGGTCACGCGGTCGAGCCCGAAGCCGTCGTGGTAGAGAAGGCCCGGCGATATCTGCGCGATGGGCTTGAAACTGTAGATCAGGAAGAAGAAGCCGATGAACGGGATGACGGGGCCGATGACGCGCCTGGCGATGTCGAAACTCACCGCCGTCAGGAGCAGCGTGTATATCACCACCGAGGTGGGCACCGGGCCGCCGATGCGCGTGGTGAGTTCGATGTTGTAGATGTTCCACCAGATGATGGGGGCGACGGCCGAAACGATGAACAGCCAGTCCGAGAGCGTTGGGTATTCCGATACGCGCTCTGTGGTGGCTTCAAACCGGTAGAGGAACGCGCCGAACAGACCGCCGAGCAGGGCGACCATGTAGGTTCCCCCGACCATGAATTCGCTCCAGAGCACGTCGCCGAAGAAAGCGCCCCAATACGCCCACAGGGCCAGGGTGGCGCACATGACGACGATGGCGGAAAACGAGAAGATTTCATCGAGATAGGCGAACCCCTCCCGAACCGGCCTTTGCCTGCCCTTGTAGACGAGGATGCACAAGCTGGCGGTCGCCAGAATGTAGACGCCCTTGAATATCTCCGAACGCGGGGGGCCGAAGAATGAGATATGAACGAAGAAGTAGGAAAACGCGACGGAAATAATCGAGACGATGACGCGCGAATAACCCCGGAGGTCGCGTGGTAGGACCATCTCGTCCGATATGAGGCCGATCTTCATCAAAAAGGGCAGGAGATTTCGGTACATGGCGTCCTTACCTCGGCCCGGGCGAGCGGGCCTTGAATGGCGAGAAAAGTCGTGAAGCGAAAGAATCCCGGGGAGAAGGAGGTTTTCCCGGTTTCTCCTCCTCCCCGGGCGCGATTTCTCGCCGGATTATCGTTGCGAGAATCAGAAGCCTTTCACGACCTCGTCGGGCACCTTCACGCCGCGTTCTTTCCAGTAACGCGCGGCGGCGGGGTGCACCCAGATCTTGTGCACCTTGAGGGCGTTGAAGTTGCCGCTCAGGTCACGCCAGTAGCGCGCCGTCTTGGTCAGCTGCTTGAGGTTCTCGGGCGAGGCGATGACCTTGAGCATGTTGTAAACGGCGTCGTTGGACATCTGCTTGTGGGCGATCCACCAGACGTCGTAGGCGATGGAGCGCGCCGGCGCTTTCATTCCGATGACTTCTTTCTGAACGGGAATGGTGATCGGCACGTAAAACTTGTGAGCGCTGGTCACATTCTTCTGCTCGGCCTCGCTCAGGCTGATGTAGCGCACCGGCTTCTGGATGGAGAGCCGGGTGAGGGCCGGGATGGTGAAGGGCGCGCCGGCGGAGCAGTACACGTCGATCTGGCGGTCGCCCAGGGCGCGGCCCGAGGCGGAGAAGCCCAGGTAGCGCGGCTGAATCTTGTCGAGGAGCCCGACGGCGGCGAAGATGTTCTTGCAGTTCACGTGGCTGCCCGTTCCCTGCTTGAGCAGGTTCACCCGCTTGCCGGCCATGTCCTTGTAGGACTTGATGGGGCTGTCCGCCAGCACGGCGATGATCTGCGACTGCGCGCGGACGTTGGCGACGATGCGGAAGTCCTTGTTGGCGCCGTCTTTCTTGAACAGGCCGGTGCCCGTCCAGGACTGGTAGACCTGGCCGACATGGCCCCACGAGGTGGCGAACTCGCCCAGGCTCACGCGGCGGACGTTGGCCACCGAACCGGCCGAGGGGGAATACTGGAAGTAGAACTTCCGTCCGACCTTTCGGTTCAGAAGCTGGGTTCCCGCGCTGATGGAGGGATGCCACGCGCCGCCGGAGGGGCCTCCGCCGAAGCGATAGCGTTCGGCCGCATCGACCGCGCCGAAGGTAAACGCCACGGCTGCCGCCACTGTTGCCAGGAATGCGAATTTCTTCATTACAAACTCCTTTTGATGGTGAAAACGTGCACACGAAATTTTGATGATGACGACTCATCACCACATGAACGCCTGTGTCTTTTCAGAGTTCCCCGTGAACTCAAGTCCTCTATCTTCTCATGCTATCCGTCCCGCCGTCCGCTCGGACAGGGCGTGCGATTTTGCTTGCCTGATGAGAATGCCTCATTATCTCCGCTGAAAACTCCGTGTCAAGACCTCCGGCCGCCCGCGCGGCGAACGCGCAGGTCCGCTCCTGTGCGAATAATCCCCCACACGCCTCACTTTCAAGGGGACAGTCCCCACATGCCTCACCCTGAGTAGCGGCGGAGCCGCGTATCGAAGGGCGCTCCCCTCGCCGCCGGGAGAGATGGCTCGGCATCCATCCTTCGATACGACCCTCCGGGTCTACTCAGGATGAGGCGGGGGTGGCCCTTCGGGTCTGCTCGGTAATGAGGGTGGCTTGTTTGACGGGGCCGGGGGATGAGGTTGCATGGAGTTGTTTATAGGGGCCCGCATGGGGCTGTTGAAAAAGTCCGAGAAGAAATGAACCACTCCTCCCTGAGGGGTTGTTAAAAAAGGCCCGATAAACGAGGGTTCGATGCAACCGACGAGAAGAAAGCCTGTGGGGGCCGTTCGCGAACGGCCCCTACGCCGCCTCGACCCGTAGATCGTCGTCATTCCGGCGCATGCCGGAATCCAGGGACTTTGTTTTTGAATTTGCTTTTTCGCTTTATCGTTTTTCTTGGTCTTCCTGTGACTCGGTATCCCCGTCTGCTCTGGATTTCGGCTTTCGCCGGAATGACGGTGGTTTTCCCGCATTGAGGGGCTTTTTCAACAACCCTTGAGGGAACAGCCTCCCATGCCTCACGCTGAGTAGCGGTCGAAAGTAAAACGCGACTGAGAAGGGGTTGTTGAAAAAGTCCACCGAGGAGGGAGGGAATCCCGATCATCGAATTGTTCATCGTAGGGACAGGCCTCCGTGCCTGTCCGAAACCCTGCGCCTGTCCTCATGAAGGACAACCACGGAGGGTTGTCCCTACGGGCTCGATCCCAATGAATGCGAAATGGTTTCACCCGTAGGGGCGGCCCCCCGTGGCCGCCCGTATCGGAAATATCGGTCCCCGTGGTTGCGCTTCACAGGGACAGGCACAGGGGCCTGTCCCTACCCTCCGATGGTTCCTTTCGCTAAATCATGATGTCAGGACTTTTTCAACAACCCCGAGAAAGGAGCGTTTGTATCGAAGGGCGCGCTACTGGTCGCCTTGCGGGGAGCGGTCCCGGAAGAAAGAGCATTTTCTGCCGATGTGTGATAAGGAATAGGGGATCGGAACAATCCATTGTCCATTTTTTGAGATAACGACGAGGCGCACGGCGCCCCAATTCGATGGGAGAAGAAGATGAAGGCGATACACGTGCATGAATTCGGCGGCCCAGAGGTGATGGTGCTCGAAGATGCGGCGGACCCGGCGCCCGGGGCGGGCCAGATACTGGTGGACGTGAAGGCGGCGGGTGTGAACCCCGTGGACACCACCTTCCGCTCGGGCGCGCATCCGCTCTCGAAGAGCCTGGCCCTGCCCTGGACGCCCGGCATCGACGCGGCGGGCGACGTGACGGCCGTGGGCGAGGGGGTGAGCGGCTTCTCCACCGGTGACAGGGTGTTCGGCGCGGCGGTGAGCGGCGCTTATGCCGAAAAGGCGCTCCTGAATCCCTTCCGCACGGCGAAACTGCCGGACAACCTCTCCTATGAGGAGGGCGCGTCCCTGCCGGTGGTCCTGTACACGGCGTATTACGCGCTGATTTACAAGGCGCAGATCAAGGCGGGCGAGACGGTGCTCATCCACGCGGGCGCAGGCGGCGTGGGCTGCATGGGGATTCAGATCGCAAAAGCCGCCGGGGCGCGCGTCATCACGACGGTGAGTTCAGAAGATAAGGCCGCGTTTTGCCGCGGGTTCGGCGCCGACGTGGTTGTCAACTACCGCGAGGAGGATGTCGCCGAGCGCTGCCTGGCCGAGACCGGCGGCGTCGGTGTGGATTCGGTGATCGAGATGGTGGCGGTGGAGAATTTCGACGCCGACTGCCGGGCGGTCAAGAAATACGGCACGATCGTCGTGCTCGGCGCGGGCACCGGCAAGAACCCGGTGGGTTCGGTGAACTATCCGCCGTTTTATTCAAAAGACATCGACGTGCGCGGATTGAGCCTGTTCAACTCAGACCCCGTATTCCCGGAGATGATTCGCCAGCTGGACCTCATGCTGGCCGACGGCAGGGTGCGCGCCTCGGTGGGGGAGACGATGCCGCTTGCGGATGCGCCTCGCGCTCACGACGTGCTGATGACCGGGAAAGTCTTCGGGAAAATCGTGCTGACGATGGGTGGATAGCCGCCGTATCGCGGTCGCCTGGTGAACCCACATGAATGAAGACGCGATTCAGCCGGGAATCGAGGGGACGTATTCCGTCGTCGTGGCGGATGAGCACGTGCCCCTGCACCTCCGCGGTACGAACGCAGAGGTGGTGGCGACGCCCGAACTGGTGCGCTTCATGGAAAAGGCCGCCATGGACGCGCTGGCGGCGCACCTGGGGCCTGATGAGACGAGCGTGGGGACGAAGGTTTCGCTCACCCACATGGCGGGAACGCCCAAGGGGATGCGGGTTAAGGCGCGGGCGCGGCTGGTCGAGCGTGACCGCAGGCGCTGCACCTTCGAGGTGGAGATACATGACGAGGTCGAACTCGTCGCCCGGGGGACGAACGAGCGCTTCATCGTGCCCCGTGAGCGCAAGAATGAAAAACTGATGCAGAAGATAGAAAAAGTAAATAAACAAATACAAAACAGTTAAATAACACATATAATTCATGTGATTTCAAGGAAAGACATGGACGGGCTGGAAGGAATTCGGGTGCTGGACCTCACGCATTACGTGGCGGGGCCGTTCTGCACGCTGATGATGGGGGACGCGGGCGCGGACGTGGTGAAGCTCGAACCGCCCGAGGGCGACCGCGTGCGGAATTTTCCGTCTTCCTTCGCCGGAGAGAGCAGGCTGTTCCTGGGGCTGAACCGCAGCAAGCGCAGCCTCGCCCTGAATCTGCGGGCGGAGCAGGGCAGGGAGATCGCCAAAAAACTGGCCGCGCAAGCCGACGTGTTCGTAGAGGGCTACCGCCCCGGCGCGGTCGAGAAGTTCGGCCTCGGCGCGGACGCCCTGATGCGCGAAAACCCCCGTCTCATCTATCTCTCGGTCTCCGCCTACGGGCAGGGCGGCCCCCTGCGCGAACGGCGAGGCATCGACCCCATCATCCAGACCACGGCCGGCATTCCCGCCGAGCAGGGCGGGGGCGGCGCGCCCGAACTCGTGCAGGGTTCTTTCGTGGACTACATGACGGGCGCGCTCGCGTACGGCGCGGTGATGATGGCGCTCTACGTCCGGGAGCGCACGGGCGAGGGCCAGCGGGTCGACGCATCGCTCCTGGGCGGGGCGACGGCCATGCAGTTCGGACGCCTCATGTGGGCGAGTGATTCAGAGCCCGTCTCGGAGGTGGAAGACGCCCTGAACGACCGCATCGCCCGCGTGTATGAAGTCTCCGACGGCCATATCTATCTCTACATGGACGTGGACGGCTTCTGGGAGAAATCCTCAGAAATTCTGGGTCTTCCCGAACTGCTCGAAGAAGAGGCCTGGCGGACCTTCCGGGGAAGGCACGATGCGAGAGGCGTCATCATCCCCCTGGTGCAGGAGGTTCTGCGCACGGCGCCGGGCGAGGAATGGGTGCGCAAGTTCGAGGGCGAGGGCGTGCCCTGCGCACGCGTGCGAAAGCCCACGGATCTGTATGAGGACCCGCAGATGAAGGCGATGGGCTATCTGGCGCGGGCCGAGCATCCCGAATACGGGGTGTTGCAGCTCGGCGGCGTGCCCGTGAAGTTCGACAAGACGCCCTCTTCGGTGCGCAGGCCGCCGCCCGTGCTCGGCCAGCATTCCGATGAGGTGCTGCGCGAACTCGGCTTATCAGTTGAGGAAATTGCCGCTCTCAGGAGGGAGGACGTCGTCCGCTAGCGGATTTTACTTTCGAGTCGGGTGGATTGACCGAAGAATGTCGACGCGCTCGGTATTCCGCCCGAATCCAGGACAGATAAATTTCCCGGCGAAACTTCTTTTTGCCATTTTCATCAAACATCAAACGTGGAGAGTAAAATGATTCGCAGACTACGCACCGAAAGAGACAACCAGCAGTGGATGCTCGACCTGGCCCTGAACATGAGGGGCCGCGTCCAGAACTTCGAGCGCGATTACTTGGAAGTCCCCCAGGGCAAGCGCGCCCACAACTACCAGATGCTGCCCAAGGTCTGGCGCGAGTCCGCGGAATTTCACGAGACACTCGGCAAGAAGGCCCAGCGAGAGGGGTTCGACGCCACGGCCACGGAGCACTACGACCACGCCATCGAGGCCTACCGCATGGCGCAGCACCCGATCTTCTACGACGACAACCCGGTGAAGATCTACCTGTGCAACAAGCTGAAGGAAATGGTCGACAGGCGCTCGGAGACGGCGTCTTATCCCATCGAGCGCGTCGAGGTGCCCTTCGACGACGGCAAGACGATCTCCTGCCTCCTGCACCTGCTTCCCGACCGGAGAAAAGCGCCCTGCATCATCTACGTGCCGGGCATGGATCAGAGCAAAGAAGTATTCCCCCACGCGCGGCACAACGTGGCGGCGGACAGGGGCTTTCACGTCATTGCGATGGACGGTCCGGGGCAGGGCAACTCCAACATCCAGAAGATCCGCGCCGTCGGCGACAACTACGAGCGCGCGGGTGCTGCGGTGATGGACTACCTCCTCGGGCGCGAGGAGGTCGAACCCACCAAGATCGGCATCTACGGCATCAGCATGGGGAGCTTCTGGTCGCTCCGCCTGGCGAGCTACGACCACCGGGCGGCGGCGGTGGCGAGTGCGGTGGCGTGTTTCAACCCGAACAACACCATCTTCACGCAGTCCTCGCCTCGCTTCAAGCAGGTGTTCATGTACATGGCGGGGATGGACGATGAGGACGCGTTCGACGAGATGGCGCGCAACATGACCGTCAAGGGCTATATGGACAAGGTGCAGTGCCCCACGCTGCTCGTGACGGGCGAATTCGACCCGCTCTGCCCGCTCGAGGACGCCATCGAGGTGTATGAGGATTTGACGTGCAAGAAGGAGATGTGGGTGTTCGAGAACCAGTTCCACCCCCTCGTGAACCTCTCGAACCTGGGCGGCGTGGACAACCACCAGTACATTCTCGACTGGCTGCACCGCGCCCTGATAGGCGAGAGCGTAAGCGACGACCGCATCGCCTACGTCAAGGAGAACGGCGACGGCCCCTTCGGCGAGTGCGAGTGGACGCCGCCCGTAAGGCCCGGCGAGGTGTATTTCTAGGGGGAGCCGAGAGGCGGGGAACTGAGCGTTACTCCGCTGTCTTGATGGGTTTTTGGGGTTCACTTCCCTCTTGAGGATTGTTGCCGACCGAGGAGAGAAGAAATTCACTCCCCCCTTGAGGGGTCTGTTGAAAAACCCCTCGTCGGGGGGGATGTTGCCTTTGGCGGGAAGGCCGCTTTCGCGCGAACCCCCGACCTCCTTCGTCGAAAACCAACCCCCCCTACCCCCCCTTGACAGGGGGGTATAAAAAGACGATGCGCCCCCGCTAGGCTGAGGGGTTTGCCTTTTCTTACCCCCCTGTCAAGGGGGGGTAGGGGGGGTTGCTCTTTTAAGGAAGGTTTTTTCTACAACCCTCAAGGGGGGAGTTTATCTTGCTCCCTTGCGAACATTGCGGGAAGGATTGCGTTTTATAGGTAGCGCTCCCTTCTTGGGAGCGCTACAGACATGCGGCCCTTAAAGATGGCCGGGAGAGGAAAGGGTGGCCTCAAGAACGACCCGCACGCGCGGCGTCCACTTCCTCGTCGATTAGATCGAGGAGGTCCTGCTGGTCAAGTCGGGCGTTGCGCTCCTTGACCTGGCTGACGGTGAGTTCCAAAACGCGGCGTCGCACGGCTTCATCCACGAAGCGGGAGAGGTCTCCTTTCTTGCCGCCGTTTCGCGCAAGAAAGGTTCGGACCGCGCGGTCGGTTTCTTCGGGGATGGAAAGGTTCCATCGGGTCATGGGCCAGTCTCCTGCGCATATGCACATAAGCGCATACACACCTATCTTATCGAAACTTGGTTCTCTCCGTCAAATTTCCGCCTGCTGAATGATCTTGGCTTCCCGCGGCCCCGGCGAGGTGTATTTCTAGGGGTGATCAGAGGCGGTTACCGGACTCTCGTAACATATCTGCCCACCCGAACCGTGCGGTCGGGCGTCAGTGTGACTTCGAGAACCTGACCGGCGAGGTCGACCTCCGCCAATTGAACCAGGGCGTGCTCGAACAGCTTCGTTTGGACGTTCAAGCTCATGAGCCCGTGCGCTACGTTGATGCAGACGAGACCGGGGTGGCCGCGCTCCCGTTCCATGAGCGACGTGAAATCCACTGCGTCGTTCGTCACGAGCACAAATCCGTCTCGAATGGCACGCCGGACGAGGAGCCAGTTCTTTCGGGACCTCAATCCGATCCAGTTCACGTGCGTCGATTCCGGAAACCCCCGTTTCCGGGCGATGGCCGCGAGCGCAGGGCTCAGGCATTCGTCGATGAGAAACTTCACCGGCTCGGAGGCAATTCCCGGAAATCGACCTCGCTCGATATGACCGGTTTTCGGCTGCGCCAGAAGGGTCCTTGACGGGGGCGGCCGCGGCGCGGGTAGGCCCGGGCATAGAGGGCCGCGGCTTCGATCTGGGCTTCCACGAGGGAGGGGTAAGCCGCGCGGACGGCGTCCACGCCGTCGCCGCCAGCGAGCATTTCGGCGATATCGTGAACGGGTATGCGGGTTCCCTTGATGCACGCTGTACCGGAAAGTACGGCCTCATCGGACGCGATCATCTTGCGCGCCCTCGCCAGCCTGGAAAGCCCTCTGCGCACTTGGCCCTTCATGGGCCGCACGTCGACGGACACGTTGTTCTCACGGGCCGTCCCGGCCTTCGGATTCTCGAGAAGATAGCGCACGAGCCGACGGCGTCCGTCGAGGGTGAGGGTGTCCGTCGTCTCGTGGGCGAGCTTGAGGCCCACCAGGCCGTCGTAAAGGATGAAGCGGGAGCCCTTTTGGCTTTCCGCGGCGGCGCCCAGAAGGCCCGAGTCGATGATGCGGTGCACCTGTTTCAGAGGTACGCCGGTGACACAGGCCGCCTCGTTCGCCGACATGGCCCGGTCCGCAATGCCAGTCGCCATTATCTTTCCTCCATTCTGGAAAGAATATAGCCCATCGTGGATCAAAATGCCAGCCCGCTTACGCCGTGGGCCGGCTCCCTGACCCTGGCCAAGACGAAGAGGGATATCGGATCTGCATGAGGCTCCAGAACATATGAAAGGAACTGGCCGTCCCGCCGGACACTTCACGCAACGCGGGCGGCGCTTTTCGCTCGCCTGGTGTAGAATCCCGCGAAACCGGACGTTTCACGGGAGGCGCGCATGTTTTCTATCGCCCTGATAGCACTGCTTTTGCCGCTCGTTCCCGCCGGAGGCGCGTCCGCCGCACAGCCCGTCTCCGAGTGCAACCCGGCGATGGTCGGCGAGTGGATTTGCGGGGAGATCCGGTACCTGAAAATATCCTTTGAGGTGGGTGAAGACGCGATTACGAGAGTGACCTTCGTAGACGCTTCGGTTTCCGGAGAGGGGCGCGGGCGCAAAACGCACACGGAAATCGTGGACGGGAAGGTCCATGCTCTTGAGAACGGCGCCCGGTACGCCTCTTCGTGCAACCATAGAATCGGCCCGAGGGGCCATAAAATTTATCGACGCGCCGCCCGGGATGATACCACCGGAAGGGTTCTCATCGGGGATTACATCGTCCTGGAAGACGGGCGAATGCTCATCGGCCTGTTCGGCGATGGAAAGATGGAAGGCTACGATGTCAAGAATTCCTCCAGGCCGAACGAGCCGGACCACATCGTCGAGTGCATCAGGTGTAAAAAAACCGGCTGTTGAGGCCTTGCCGGCCGGATCGATTCTGCCGTTTGGCGGCGCGGCGACTATCGCCCGGGTGAACGCGCAAGCGGCGTGCGCCAAGTGAGTCAGCAAGCCTAACCCTGGAGAATTTCTTGAACCCCTTGCTGGCTTCGTTCTTCGCGCTCGCCTCCTCAGTGCTGTTCGCCGTCTTCAGCGTCATGGCGCGAAGGTACATGCGCTACACGAGCGCCTTCACGGGCAGCCTCATCACGCTGAGCATCGGCACGGTGGTTCTGGTCGCGATCTCGGCCTTTCTTTCCCCGTGGAGGGAGCTCACGCTGCCGGTCGCCCTGTGGTTTCTGGCGGGCGGTGCGCTCGCGCCCGGATTGGCGCAGGCGCTCATGTTCCTGAGCATCGGTTATATCGGGGTGGGCCGCGCCATGCCGCTCATCACGGTGACGCCTTTTTTCTCCACCCTCGTGGCGATGGCCTGGCTCGGCGAGCGGCCGGGCGTCGTGGTCCTGGCGGCGACGCTCTTCGTCGTCGCGGGATGCGTCCTGCTGGCGCTCAGGAGAGAAGGCGAGAAACCCTGGCGGCGGATTTTCATCCTCATGCCGATGGCGCACGCCGTATCGTTCGCCTTCGCCGCGTCCATCAGAAAACACGTGCTCGCCCTCATGCCCGAACCGCTGCTGGGCGCCACGCTTTCCTATGCGATCTCCATCCCCGTGCTGTTCGTGTTCTATCCCTTCCTGCCCGAAGACGAGCGGCTCTCCTTCAACCGCGCGGGCGTGAAGGGGTTCGCGGTGGCGGGCTCGATTCTCACGCTTTCTTTTTTCTGCCATTTCACGTCGTACCGCTACGGGGACGTGTCGATCATCGCGCCCATCGTGTATACGGCGCCGCTGTTCTCCCTGCTGCTCGCGCGGATATGGCTCAAGGGGGAAGAAGAGATTACCTGGCAGAAAACGGTGGGCGCGGTCTTGTTGTTCATCGGGATGGTGGTGATCATCTGGCAGGCGGCGTGAGGCCTGCGGGCGCGGACGAAAAACGAGGTATGCATAATCACTCCCCCCTTGAGGGGGTTGTTGAAAAAGCTCCTGAGAGGGGAATGGCAACCCCTTGAAAGGGAAACCACATAAAGGCAACCCCCCCTTGTCAGGGGGGTAAAAAAGCGACGCCCGCCGCCGGTTCGCCAATCGTCGGTTGAGGGGCTTTTGTTTTTTCTTGCCCCCCTGACAAGGGGGGTAGGGGGGGGTGCTCCTTTGGCTAAGGTTTTTTCAACAGCCCCTCCCCGGTCGGCATTGATTGCCGGAATGACGAGCAATAGCGGTATCCACATTGTAGGGGCGGTGCGCGAACCGCCCCTACGGGGCCACGGGGAAGCGTATTCCGGGGTTAAGGTATAAGAACAGGCGCGCTCGCACAGTAGGGACAGGTCGCGACCTGTCCCTACAATCAAAACCTACTTCGCTTTATCCAGAATCCCCGTCGCCTCCAGGTCCTTGCGGAACGCGTCCTTCTCGCGCTGCGTCAGGGGCACGATGGGCGGGCGCGGCTCGCCCGCGGGCAGGCCGAGCAGCTTCGTCCATTCCTTGAGATAGGCCGTCGTGCGCCCGTTCGGACCCGTCGTGAAATACTTCTTGCGCACCGCCCGCAGGGGTTCCAGCGAGTAGTTGATCTGCCAGGCCTTTTCCGTGTCGCCGGCCATCGCGGCTTCGTAGTAGTCGCGGATCGGCGTGTAGCCCGGCACCTGGAAGAGATACGGCACGGGCGAGGACATGTGCACCTGCATATCCAGATGCAGGAGGCTGACCAGGAAGTTCTCCTCGTTCGGGTCGCAGACGACGATCTCATCCCCCACGCGGCGGCGCACCTCGCTCTGGTGCGCCATGCTGGGGACGGCGTTCTTGATGCAGCAGATGTTCTCGAGCGTGCACAGCCGCTCGATAAGCTCGGGGCTGAGCGTCGTGCCCGACTTGGGCTGGTTGAACAGCGAGAGGCCGATGTCTATCTGATCGCAGATGGTCTTGAAGTAGAGGAAAATCTCGTCGTCATCGTGCGCGCCGTAGACCGGGTTGATCATGATGGCGTAATCGGCCCCCACTTCCTCGGCGTGTTTCGTTAGCTCCACCGCTTCTTTGATGTTGATGTGCGGCGTGTGGGGGATGGTCTGCGCGCCGCCCCGGCTCTCCTCGCAGACGATGTGCTGCACGCGCTTTCGCTCCTCTGGCGACAGCGACCAGAACTCGCCCATCAGCCCGTTGCAGAAAAACCCGTCTATCTTGAGGTCGTCGATGCACGTTCTTACGATCTTGCGAAGGCCCTCCTCGTCCAGTTCGCCATCGGGCGTGAAGGGCGTCGTCAACGCGGCCCAGACCCCCGTCATGTGCTCCCTGCAATACGCTTTCGCTTCCGATTTCGTGTATTCCATGATGCGCTCCCCTTTTCAAGGACGATGCGGAACCAAAGAAAACCCGATGGCCGGTTATCTTGCACCGGCGCTTTATTTTCTCGAATATCTTTCCATCATATACCCGCCAACCCTCACCGCAAAGCGCCGCGCGTGGGTTTCAATTCCTGAAAGAAGGCCGCAACTGCGCGATCCCCCTCCCGTATATGAAGCCCATGATCCCGCGCGGGGCGTAGAGGATGATCAGCACGATAAAGATTCCCGAAGCCAGCTTGTGGAAATGGGGAAAATGCGCCCAGCTGAACTCAAGTATGAGATAGAGCGCCGTCGCCCCGATCACGGGCCCCCACGCCGTGCCCCGCCCGCCCAGGATGCACATGAGCACCATCTGGACGCTGAACAGGATGTTGAACACCGTCTCGGGGTCGATGTAGGTGATGTAGCGGGCGTAGATCCCACCGACGACGCCAGGGAAGAACGCGCTCATGATGAAGGCGATCAGCTTGTAGAGGGTCGTGTTCGTCCCCAGCGTGTCGGCGGCCGTCTCGTCCTCTCGTATCGAGAGGAGTCTCAGGCCGAAGCGGCTCGATTCGAGCCAACGCATCACGAGAAATACGGATAGTGCCGTCAGCCCCATCGCGAAGTAGAGCGGGACGATTTGCCGGATGATGGGGAGGGATATCCCCTCCGCACCGCCCGTGATCTCGTCGAACACCGAGGCGATGATGGCCATGAGCTCGTTCAGACCGAGCATGAAGATGGCGAAAAAAGGCCCCCGGAGCCTAAGGCAGAGCGCGCCCACGGGAACCGCCAGCAGGGATGCGCCTAAGCCCCCGATCAGGGAAGCGGGCAGCCAGTGGGTTCCCCAGTTGGTTATCTGCAGCGCCGTCAGGTACGCGCCGACCCCGAAGAAGACCGCGTGCCCCAGCGAGATGTAGCCCGCGAAGCCGGAGATGATGTTCCAGCCGCTGGCCAGGCTGATGTACATGAAGATCAAAAGCGCCATCGATATGAAATAAGGCCCCATGAACACGGGATACAGGCAAAGCGCGGCCAGTGCGGCGATGAAGAGAGCGTATTTTTTCACTTGCGCTTCATTCCACCCGGCGGCCCATGAGGCCCGTGGGGCGGAAGATGAGGATGAGCAGCAGGATGGCGAATGAAATCGCTCCGCCTCCCTCTCCGCTCAGGTAGAGGCTGCCCACGCCCTCCGCCACCCCGAGGATCATCCCGCCGAGCATGGCGCCCACGACGTGGCCCATTCCCCCGAGCACGATGACGGTGAACGAGCGCATGAGGAACGACTCGCCCATCTCGGGATAGATGGCGAACATGATGCTCGCCAGCACGCCCGCGGCCCCGCCCATCGCGCTCGCCAGGCCGAAGGTGATGAAGTAGATGCGCTTCACGTAGATACCGCAGGTGGCCGCGAGGTCGTGGCTGCCTGCGGTGGCGCGGATGGCTTTCCCCAGCCGGGAGAATTTGAGGAAGAAGTAGACGCCTCCGGTCAGCACGATGGCGAGGACGGCGGCCACCACGCGGGGCTTGGGAAACACCAGCGAGCCGTAGAGCCACGAGCCGGAGAGGTAGGGGATGGCCTTGAAGTCGGTGGTCCACAGCCAGATGCCGATGTTCACGATGCAGATGGAGATACCGAAGGTAACGAGGAGGGAGTTCGTCTCGATGTCCTCGACGATCTTGTCGACGATGCCCTTTTCGATGAGGGCGCCCACGGCGAACATGAGCGGGGCGGCGGCCAGGATGGCCAACAGGGGACTCAGGCCGAACTGGTGAAAGAGCCAGAAGCTCACGTAGGCGCCCAGCATGAGCATCTCGCCGTGAGAGATGTTGATGACGTGCATGACGCCGAAGACCATCGTGAGGCCGAGCGCGAGAAGGGCGTACACCGTGCCCATCAGTATGCCGCTGATGACGGCTTGAGATAACATGATCGGCATCATTTCCATGCTCACGGCGTAGAGTCTCCTTGCGGTTCATGAGGTAATGCCTCTTCAATGAGGGCAACCCCTGAGCCGACCCCCTCTCTCCTTGGGTTTAGGTGTCACATAGATTGTCTATCTTCCGGTCGCAACCTGCGACCTGTTTCATCAATAGGCTACCCGGTAGGGCTTGTTGAAAAACCCGGAGAGGGGAAATTTGTTTGTGTAGGTCGGACATATATGTCCGACATATATGCGTCCCTGGTTTTTCGCCGCCCGTCATGGGCCGCATGTATGCGGCCCCTACAAAACCGCTCCTCCCCGGTCGCGTCAAACCCTCGTTCATCAGGGCTTTTTCAACAAGCCCCGATAGGGGCGGTTCGCGAACCGCCCCTACTCCAACTCTCATCAGCCTTCGGACAGGTCGCGACCTGTCCTTACGTCCTTTCCGGCGCAGAAAGCAGCTAGTTTCTTGCTCTCCACTTGGGTGTGGGGTAGACGAATTCGCCCGTGGCGACATTCTTCGGCCATACGATCACCTTCTTGCCGTTTTGCCACTGGAAGGCCGCCCACTCGTGGCCGAGCTGCATGCCTGACTTCGGGTCCACCCGGAACTGTCCCGGCATCAGACTGCTGAACTTCATCGAGGCGATGGCGTCGCGTATCTTGTCGCGGTCGAACGAACCGACCTGGTTCACCGCCCGCTCCATCACCTCGCCGACGAGGTAGCCGTAGGCGACGTGCGAGTCCATCAAGCGCTCGTCCTTGTATTGATCGAAATACTTCTTCACGAACTCCTTGTTCCCCGGCGTTTTCATGAACGGTTCCCAGCCCGTGTAGCCGCTCACGTAGTTCGCGTCCTGGCCCGCGCCCTTCTTGGAGCCGTACTCGTCATAAGAGGCTCCCAGCATGACGTTCAAATGGCGGGGGTTCACGTCCAACTCCTTGACCTGTTTGGAGATGGCCAGCCCGTCGGGATAGTAGCCGAACAGGCAGAGCACGTCGGGGTCGAGGCCCTTCGCCTTGAGGAGAAGCGAGGTGAAGTCCGTCGTTTTCGGGGGATACTTGTCCACCGAGAGCACCTTGAAGCCGAGTTCCTTGCTCAGCTTGACGACTCCTTTGGAGAGAGAAGCCGGGTAGATGCTCGCCGAGTGGATGATGGCGATGGTCTTGGCACCCTTCTCCTTTAATAAGGTGAGATTGCCCAGCAGGGCGTGGTTGTTCACCCGCATCACCTGGAAGAGGTATTTATATCCTCTCGAGAACGGCTTGGAACTGCTCGATCCGCCCGCGATCATCGGAAAACGGTATTTCTCGGTGACCGTGCTCGTCGCGTAGGTGACCGGACTGCTGAACGGGCCGAAGATCATGTCCACCTTGTCGCGGTTGATGAGGCGTTCGACGAGTTTCGCCCCGGTGGTGGGGTTGCTCTCATCGTCATAGACCTTGAACGTCACCTTCCGGCCCAGGAGCCCGCCTTTCGCGTTGACGTCGCGCTGCCACATCTCGTACCCGCGCAGCGTGAGCTTCCCGGATTTGGAGACCTTGCCGGTCAAGGCGATGGCCACCCCGATCGTGAGCGGCTTTTTCGCTGCATCGGCGGGCGCGGCGGAGAGAACGATTCCCAAAGCAAACGCCAGCCCGATGAAAATGCAAAACACTCGTTTCACTTGCGCGCTCATGGTTTTTCCTCTCGGTGAAGGGGCCGCGCCGCCGGACAACGACTTCGGGAGACTGTGAGAGTATTGGATTTCACAGTCTCCGGAACAGGGCTCGCTTACGCTTGCAGCCCGATGGCCGGACACTGTCTTCAACTTCGGGAGCAACAACACCGCAGAGCCGGGAGAGAAACGTCTCGGCGGCCGGTCAGCTCGGGGTCGCGGTCAAGTCCTCGAAGAATCGGCTTCAAGTTCACACGCCATTCGTCCCCAACCGCTGTTTTTGCAGACAATGCTCCACAAATGCAGCTCCGCCCAGCACACGCATGACCCGCTTGAAGTTGTAACCCAGCGTCATCAGGCTGAATTCGCCGCGGCATTTGCCGAGTCCGCGCATCACAAAATGATCCATCCCCGCCCAGCGCTTGATCGTACCGAATGGATGTTCGACGAGTGTGCTTCGCCCGCGCATCAATGGCACACGGGCGTTCATCTTCTTGCGATGCCGGTCCACCACGTCCTCATGCTCCCAGCGTTGTATCCTGCGCGTCGATCTCGACTTTGTCAGGCATCGGCCCGACAACGAACAGTCCCGGCAAACCGCCGCCGTCCCGCGATAAAAGTAATACAGCCTGCCCCTGACGGTGGTCGTGCCGCCTCGAACCAGACGCTCTCCGGCCGGACAGACATACGTGTCATCCTGCGCATCGTAACGGAATTCATCGCTGCCGAATCGTCCGTCCTTGCCCTTGCGGGCCGTCTGGTTCGGTATCGGAACATACACCTCCATTCCCTTGTCTTCGCAACTCTTCAACTGTGCGCCGTTGAAGTAGCCCGAATCCGCCAGGCCGACCAGGCGTTCGCTGCCCATGGCTTCGCCGGCTTTCGTCATCATCGGCTCCAACTGAGCGGAGTCATTGCCGTCCTGCACCACATCCTCCGCGACAATCAGCTTGTGCTTGTCGTCCACCGCGATCTGGCAGTTGTATCCGCCCACCATTATATCGCCGTTCCTCAGAAGTCGAGCATCTGCATCGACCCCCGATACCTGACGCTCTCCGCTTTCCTGCAAATGCTCTTGCAGTGCCTTCTTCTTTTGTTGCCTCTCGATCAAGGCCTTGAGCTTCACCGGCAGGTCCGGATCCTCCGAACCGTCCCCACACTCCTCCCCGCGCGCATCCGCCTCGTCCAACTGCCGGTGATACGCCGCAATCCTCTTCTCCAAACGCCTCAGGTCCCTTGCCAGGGACCGCTTGGTTTGGAAGCTGTCCAGGTTCGCATCGGCCTTCAAAAAAGTCCCGTCGACCGCCACCCGGCTGCCGCCCAGCAGCGAGAGTTCGCGGCACAGCAGCACGAACTCCCGGTTGGCCTCCTGCAGCGCAGCCACATTGTTCTTGCGAAAATCCGCAATCGTCTTGTAGCTCGGCGTCGCACCCTGGCACAGCCAGATCACTTCCAGATTGCGCCGCGTCTCCGCTTCGAGACGGCGCGAACTCCGTACCCGGTGCTGGTAGCCGTACAGATACAGCTTCAGCAGCAGCGCCGGGTCGAAAGCCGGCTGACCGGCGCCGCAGTTCGCTTCGGCATGCGCGAACCCCAGCGCCTCCAGGTCCAGCGTGCCGACGAACGCATCGATCGCGCGCACCGCATTGTGCTCGGACACGTAGTCGTCCAGACACGGCGGAAGCAGCATCATCTGGCTTCGGGACTGCACCTCCTGATAACGTCTCTCGGACATGGTGGTGACCCTTTATGTGGTTATCTCACTCACCGGTAAAGATAGCATGTACAGACAACCCGGGCATCGCTCGCCAGCGTCACCCACCAGAATCGTGGGAATACTTTCACAGTCTCCGGACAACGACTTCGGGCGCTGCGGCCCGGGTAGAAAAGAAAAGCGCCCGAACGGGAACGCGTCGGGGCGCTGCGATATTTCCTGAGACTGGATGTAGAAGGCGGTTTTCCGCCCGAAGAACTCGCGGAGGGATGCTGCGAGGATGGCTGTCGGGAAAAAAGGGGAGAACCCATCGCAAGCGCCTCCTGGTTTCGTGCAGGAAGGCCGTCTCGAATCCGGTTCTTTATGAAGGATGATGAATGGAAAGAATCGTATGGCCCGGGTGATTCCGTGTCAAGCTTGGGGACGGGGGGGGAGAGGGTGGAAGTGAAGGGTATTGCGCAGAGACAGGCCTCCGTGACTGTCTGGTCCGTTGAGGGACGGGGGGACAACCACAGGGGGTTGCCCCTGCGGGATTTCGGCAAGCCCTCCCGCTACCCGGACATCTTCCCGGCCAGAGCTTCGAACGCTTTCTGGAACGGCGCTTCGGGCGCGCGGAGGACGCCTGCGCCTATCTGGCCGACGCCCGGCTCG
The DNA here is from genome assembly GCA_965204535.1 of bacterium. GTDB lineage: Bacteria > UBA8248 > UBA8248 > UBA8248 > UBA8248 > Bin107. The sequence continues at coordinate 966,515 of OZ241996.1, forward strand.
CGGTGGGCGATGCCCGTGTTGATGACGGGGTAGATGCCCGTCTCGATCACCTTGCGGATATCGACCCCCGTCGGCGCGCCCGCGAAATCGAGGGCGGGCAGGGTGTAGTCGCGGCTCCGCGCCCAGGTGATCCCGTACATCTCGTTCGTCGCCCGAAAGGCCTCCGCCGTCGAGCCGCCCACGAACTCGACGATGGCGGGCGCCGCCGCCATCGCGAAGCCGCCGACGCCGAGCGTTTCCATGATCGCCGAATCGCCGATGTCGGGATTGGCGTCTTCCTGCGAGTAGCCGGGGAAGAAGAGCCCCACGGGATTTTTCGCGGGCGCCGTGAACCACGCATCGCCCAGACCGGCGACCCTGATGCCGAAATCCGTGCCGTTGCGCGACATGGCGTAGACCAGGGAGCAGCCCTCGACCCCCGCCATGGCGTCGAGGCTCGCCTTGGCGGCGGGCATCGCGAGGTTCAGGAAGAAGTGGTCGTTGCCCGCGAGAAATTCCGCCGCGCGGGAGATCACCTTGGTGTCATTCACAGCGTCCGCGAGCCAGGGCATGAGGGTGCGGGCGACCGTCGAGGTGGCCGCGACGTTCCGGTTGTGCGCCTCATCACCCATCTGCAGGGCGCGCGCGATGACGTTTTTGATGTCCAGCCCCTCCGGCATGGCCCGAAGCGCCGCGCGCAGGGCAGGGGCGAGTTCGTCCGCCATCCATTTCAGGCGCGCCAGCACGTCCTCTGAATACGCGCCGTAGCGGAGCACCTTGCCCAGGCCCTCGTTCAGCGTGCAGTAAGCCCTCCCGCCGCCACCGAGTTCCTCAGGCGCCCGGTTTTCGATGATGCTCACCGGCATCGAGGGCGAGACCACGCCCGCCATCGGCCCCACCGCCGAGTGGTGGTGACAGGGCTCGAAAGCGATATCGCCGCTTGCGCAGAGTTTTTCGGCCGCCTCCGCGTCCTGCGCCCAGCCTTCGAGAAGCGCCGCGCCGATCATCGCGCCCTTGAGAGGCCCCGACATTCTACCCCACGCGATGGGAGGGCCCGCGTGCAGGAGGGTGCGCTCGCCCATGCCCGGCACCACGTCTATGGCTGTTCCGATATCCACCCACACGGGTCTGGCCGCCTGGAGGCGCTCGATGGCGGCGTCGTTGGCCGCATCGCAAGCGGCCAGTCGGTCGAGTCGGTCGATCATGTCGGGGTCTCCTCCGGCGGGGGGACGCCAGTCCACCTGCACCACGGGGGCATTCTGCGCGGCCAGGCTCTCCGCGAACAGCTCCACGCCGACGTTGGCGACGCGGACGCCCTCCAGCAAGTTTTTCGCACTCATCCGCCCGGACCCTCGAGTGCGGCGGCAGCGGCGAGGCACGCCCCTTCGTGCGTATCCGCCACGAGGACGCCTGCCTCTTTAAGTTTCACGCGCTGTGCCGTCAAACCCTGCGGGTCGCCCTCTGTGCCCGTCACCGAGCCGACGAACAGGACACCGGGACTCGACTCCTGGGCCTCCTCAATCGCCTTCGCCGCCTCTCCCGCCGGGTCTTCATGCGCGCCGAGTCCCAGCACCACGTCGAAGAGCACGACCGCCGTTTCGGGGTCTCCCGCTTCCTGGATGATGCGCTTGCTTCTGGGCGCGGGGTCGATCATGGGATGGGGTTTCCCCCGCGTGAAGAGGTCGTCGCCCATGTCCACGACCGCGTGGCCTTTCGATTTCAGGGGGTCGGGCATTTGTCCGCTAATTTTATCGAGGGGCGCGTTGGAGGAAATCCCCGGAGTTGATTTGCCGATTATCGCCTGCGCCTCGGCGCACAGCGTACCGCCCGTATAGACGCCGCGCAGGAAACGGCGGCCTTCCTCGCGCGCGCGGCTCCACCCGGCGATTCTCTCTCTCGTATCGGAGTCGAGTCCAGGAGCCGCCGCGTCGGCGCGCCCGCCGCTCAGCGAGACGGCGAGCCTCCCCGCTTCGGCCAGCGAGTCCGCGGCGTGAAGACCGGGATGCGCGAGGATATCCTCGTCCCGGCCCCCGACGAAGTGGATGACGGCGGGCTTTCCACACCGCGCAACCGTCTCCAATACTTTCTCCATCGCCGCGGCTTCGGGCGGTTTTCCGAGTACGAGGAGGACCTCCGTCGCCGCATCCTCGCTCAAGGTCTCGATAGCCTGGATCATGGCGAGGCCGCCGACGGCGTCGGTGACGTCGCGCCCCCCTGTTCCCAGGGCGCAGGAGATTCCGCCGCCTGCGGCGTCGATGGCGGCCATCGCCTCCTGAATCCCCGTTCCGGCGGCGCCGACGATTCCGATTCCGCCGGCCCTCATGACGTTGCAGAAACCCAAGCCCACGCCTGCGATGTGCGCCGTGCCGCAGTCGGGGCCCATGACGAGCAAGCCCTTGTCGCGTCCGATCTTCTTGAGCGCCACCTCGTCTTCCACCGATACGTTGTCGCTGAAGATGAGGCAGTGGAGGCCTTTATTGAGCGCGCGTTCGGCCTCGCGGCGCACGCTCGGGCCGGGAACCGAGAAAAGGGCGAGGTTGATGAGCGGGTCTTCCCCGAGCGCCGCGTCGAGCGTGGGTGCGGAGAGGCTCGCGAGCGCTCCCGCTCCGCCGCTCGCGCGGGGGGCGGTGAGCGCCGCTTCCATCATGGCGAGCTCTTCCTGCGCCGTCTGCGTGTCTTGCGCCTCGGCGACGAGGACGAGGTCGTTCGGGCCGGCGCCTTTCGCTTCTTGTGAGAGAAGGCCGCTCGATGCGAGTTGTTCCAGGTTCATCGGCGTGCCCATGAGGGCCGCCGCTTGCCTGATGTGAGTCTTCTCCGAGGCGGCGGCGCTGATTCGCATGAGCTTCACCGAATCGTGGTACGCGCCGCTTAAGACGCGGACGGCCAGCGCCATATCAATCGCTCCCCGGGAGGCTAGTCGTCGATGATCGCCACCGCGCGAATGGGGGAGCCCGACATGCCCCGGAACTTGATGGGCAGCACCGAGAGCTTGAACCCGTGGGACTTGGGAATGAGGTTCAGGTTGATCATGTTCTCGATGTGGCAGTAGTCCTTCTCCAGCATGACCCGGTGGGCCTCCCAGTAGCTGCGCGTCTCGTGCATCTTCCAGATCGGCACGTCCCAGCCGCTCGCGTCTATCCCCATCACGCGGATGCCGTTGTCGATGAGGTAGTGGGTCGCCTCGGCGCTCATGCCGGGCTGGTTCATCGTGTAGTCGGGGTTGGTCTGCCAGTCCACGCTCGCGTCGGTGCGGATGAGCACGATGTCGAGCGGCTTGAGGGTGTAGTCGATCTTGTTAAGCGCGCCTTCTAAGTCCGCCGCCGTGATGGCGTAGCCCGATTCCCTATCCGTGAAATCGAGGACGACGCCGTCCGAAAGACACCATTCGAGCGGGATGCGCTCGGTCGTGAAGGCGTCGGGATTGTTGTGCCAGGGGGAATCGATGTGCGTGCCCGTATGGTCGCTCATGAAGATGACGCAGTGGTTCGTCACGATGGGGGCGCCGTAGTTAATCGAGCCCGTCCGCCTTGCCACGGTGTCCCAGTCTTCATCGACGGTGAGGGAGGGGCCGGGCAGGTCCGGGTAAATCGGCATGTCCCGGTATATTTCCATGCTCAGATCGATCAATTCCATCTCGGAGGTCTCCTTTTGGACGAAGAAAAGAAACGATCTCCATCTTGGGTGGTCGGTTCATTAGGGGAAGCGTTTGCAATGCGCGCATTATGTATGAACCCGAAGCGGCGGGCAACGCATCCGGTTTCCTCGCGAACGAGATGCGACGGGGGCTGTTGAAAAAGTCCCCCTAAGGGGTTCTTGCCCCCAATCGAGATTGTTCACCGTCATTCCGGCAATCCCTCCCTCACCGGGTGGAATTGATTGTAGGGGCCGCATATATGCGGCCCGTCGCTGGAAGGCGAAAAGGTAGGGTCGCGTATACGTCGGACATATATGTCCGACCTACACATCCCCCTCAAGGGTAGCTGTTGAAAAACCTTCATCAATCAAGCTCGACACGTAGGGGCGGACCTATGTGTCCGCCCAATCGCTCGGACGTAAACACGGAAAACGGGAGCACACACAGTCAGACATATATGTCTGACCCCTACGCCGAACCACCCAATCCGGGCCTTTTCAACAGCCCCAGAGGGGTCGGATTTGTGGAACCAGGACAAATAACTGGGAAAAGGAATCCACGTTACACGCCGGAAACATGAAACCTGTATATTTTGAATTTGGGTACGCATGAGGCATACTGGCGGAAAGCGACAAGGATAAATACACCTCGTCTCCCGAGCGGCGGCGCACGGAGACGGGTTTTCGCATTTTCACACCACACGCGGGGAGTGCGCCTTCTTGTCCCTCTTGTTCGACATATCCCTTTTCCAGCTCACGATGCTCATGATGGCCCCGCTCATCATCGCGTGTCTGGGCGAGACCATCATCGAGCGCTCGGGGATTCTCAACGTCGGCATCGAGGGGGTCGTGACGCTCGGCTCGGTGACGGGCTTTCTGCTCACCTACTATTCGGGCAGCGCGATCATCGGCTGCATGGTCGCGGCGCTCTCGGGGAGCGTCCTCACGCTGCTCCTGGCGTATTTCTCGATCACCCTGCGGGCGAACCAGATCGTCATCGGGCTGGGGATATTCGTCCTGGGGCTGGGGATATCGCCCACCATCTACCGGCTGGCGGTGGGCGTGGTGCAGTCCATCCCCCAGGTGCCGACGTTAAAAGAGATACCCATCCCGCTTTTGGGGAGCATCCCCTTTATCGGCGAGATTTTCTTCGCGCAAAACGGACTGGTCTACATGTCCTATTTCCTGGTCGCGGCGGTGAGTTTCTTCCTCTTCAAGACGCCGCTGGGTCTGAGGCTGCGCGCCTGCGGGGAGAACCCCCGCGCGGCGGACACGGTGGGGATCGACGTCGCCCGCATGCGCTACGGCGCGTGCGCTGTGGGCGGACTCTTCCTGGGCGTCGCGGGCGCATACCTGCCGCTCGTGATCTCGGGCTCGTTCACGGACAACATCGTGAACGGAAGAGGGTGGCTCGCCCTGATGCTGGTGATATTCGGACGCTGGGTGCCGGTATGGTCGTTCGTCGGCGCGCTGCTGTTCGCCTACGTGGACGCCTTTCAGTTCAAGGTCAACGCCCTGCCGCAGTTCGCCAAGATCATTCCGCCGCAATTCCTGCTCATGCTGCCGTACGTGTTCGCCATGATAGTTCTGGTTCAGGTCGCGCGGGGGGCGGAGAGCCCCCGCGCGCTGACGAGGCCATACGACCGTGAAGCCCGGGATTGAGCCACGTCCGGGCAACCGTGCTTTCTCATCAAGGAGGAGTGTGAAATGAAAACCAAATGGACACGCCGATTGTTCTTCGCAGCCGCCGCATTCACGGCCCTGGCGCTGGCCGTACCCGGCCCTGCCCTCGCCGCGAAGGCGCACAAGTTCGCCATCATCCTGCCCGGACCCATCGAGGATGCGGACTACAACTTCCGGGGCTACGAGGTGGCGCAGGACGTCAAGAAGATGTTCAAGATCGAGACTTCCTACTCCGAGCGCATCTCGCCCGCGGACGCCGAGCGGGTGGCGCGCGAGTACATCTCCTCGGGCTTCAACATCATCGGCTTCCACGGCGGGCAGTACGTCCGGCTCGTGCAGAAGCTGGCCCCGAAGTTCCCCGAGGTGACGTTCATCATGGAGAGTTCGGCGAAATTCAAGGTGCCCAAGAACGTCTGGAACATTCACCGCCACTATTTCGAGGCCTTCTATCCCTTCGGCGTGCTGGCCGGCCTCGCCACGAAGACGAACAAGGTGAGCGTCATCGCGGGAATCCCGCTTCCGGACTTCAAGGCTTCCATCAACACCATCTCGGACGCGCTCAAGGCGACCAACCCCAAGGCGGAGCTCACCTACTCCTTCACCGGAAACCAGAACGATCCGGTCAAGGCGCGCCAGACCGCCGACGCCATGATCGCGGGCGGCGTCGACTTCATCATCAACATGGTGAACCTCGGCGTGTACGGCGTGGTCGAGGCCGCCAAGAAGTCGAAGCGCAAGGTGCTGGTCACCACGTTCTACACCGACAAGACGGACAAGGCGCCCAAGCATTTCGCCGGCACGCTGATCATCGATTTCCGGCCGCCCTACCGCAAGGCCCTGGCGGGAATCCTGAAAGGATCGCCCGGGGGATACGTGCCCATGCGCCCCGGCGTCGGTTTCGAGATCGAGTCTCTGGGCAACGTGTCGGCCGAGGCCATGAAGCGGACCAAGGAGGCCTATCAAAAGGTGCGTTCCGGGGAGATCAAGCCCCGGCTGGAGATGAAGAAGGTCATGTTGGCGAAATAACAGCGCGAGCGCCCCGCCCCAATCTTCCGGGCGGGGCGGGGCGTGAGAACGGATGAAAGTGATGACGGAAAAAACTGTTTCCTGCGTCGAGATGTACGGCGTCAGCAAGTCCTTCGGGGAAGTCCGCGCCCTAGACGCGGTCGACTTCGAGGCCGCCGAGGGGGAGATCCACGCCCTCCTGGGCGAGAACGGCGCGGGCAAGACCACGCTCATGAACATCCTGAGCGGCCTCTACCGCATGGACGAGGGCCAGATCGCGATCGAAGGGCGCGAGGTGGACATCCACTCCCCGCAGGATGCGATCGCGGTCGGCGTCGGGATGGTTCACCAGCACGTGGAGCTGATCGGCAACTTCACCGCGCTCGAGAACATCCTGCTCGGGCGCGAGGGCTCGCGCTGGCGGCTCGACGTCGAAGCCCGGCGCGGTTCGGTGGAGGAGCTCGCGGCGAATTACGGCCTCTCCATTCCGCTCGATGAGGGGGTGAAGAGCCTGCCCGCGGGCATTCAGCAGAAAGTGGAGATTTTGAAAGCCCTCTACCACGGCGCGGACATCCTGATCCTGGACGAGCCGACGACCATGCTCACCCCCCACGAGGTGGACGGGCTGTTCTCGATCCTCAAATCCTTCGCCAAGGGCGGGCTGACGGTCGTCTTCATCACGCACAAGATCCAGGAGGTGCTGGACAACTGCGACAGCATCACCGTGTTCCGGGGCGGGCGGAAGATCGACACCATCCCCCGCGAGGAGGCCACCCGCGAGATACTCGTCCAGATGATGATGGGCGAGCGCGGGATGCCGCCCGAGGGCGAGCGGCCGGCGGGGCCGTCTGCGGCCATAGAGGGGGGTCCCGCGCTTTCGGTGCGGGGGGTGCGCACCTCGGCGAAGTGGGGGGTGCCGCTCAGGGACGTCGCCTTCGACGTCCCCCGGGGGCTCATCGTCGGCATGGCGGGCATCTCGGGGAACGGCCAGAAGGAACTGGCGGAAGCCCTGGCCGGGCTGATCGAAACGGAAGAGGGCGAGGTTCACCTGGACGGTGAGCAAGTATCAAACCTCTCGGTGGCCGGACGCATCGCGCGGGGGATGAGCCTCCTGCCGCAGGACAGGATAGAGGAGGGGATTCTGCCGGGCCTGAGCCTGGCCGAGAATTTCGTGCTCGGCCTCCACCCCCACATCTTCAGGCGGCGCGGCGTTTTCGAGCGCGAGGCCGCCTTCGAGCTCGGCAGGAACGCCATCGCGGAATTCAACATCCTCGCGCGAAACGAGCACGTGCCGGCCGCGCACCTCTCGGGCGGGAACATCCAGAAGACCATCGTGGCGCGCTCGGTCATGCTCGCCCACAAGACGGGCGGGAAGGTGATGATCGCGAACAACCCCACGCGCGGCCTCGACGTCATGGCCGCCTCGTTCGTGCACGGCCGGCTGCGCGAGCTTCGCGCGGGCGGGGCGGGCGTTTTGCTGATATCGGAAGACTTGGACGAGCTTTGCCTGATGAGCGACCGCATCGTCGTCATCTATGCGGGGGAGATTCTCGGCGCCTTCGACGGCCCCGAATACGACATCTACCGGATAGGCGCGCTCATGGCGGGCCAGAGAGATGAGGTGTCCTGAGGTGGCGGGCGCGGCAGGCGTGAGCGAGAAGAAAAAGGCGGCGCTTGAGTTCGCCGTCACCTACGCGGCGGCGGGGGCGCTGGCGCTCGCCTGCGGGGCCGTCTTCATCGTCGCCTTCGGCGGCGACGTGCTCGTGGCGCTCGGCACGGTGCTTCGCTCCTCGCTCGGCACGTGGGGCGGGTTCGCGCAGACCTTGAACAAGTTCTGCCCGCTCCTGCTCGGCTCGCTCGCGGTCGCCTTCGGGATGCGCGGCGGGCACTTCAACATCGGCGTGGACGGGCAGATCTACGCGGGCGCCATCGGCATGACGGGCACGGCCTTCGCCCTGGAAGGCATGAACCTCCCCTGGCCGGTCTTCGTGCCCCTGGGGCTGCTGGGCGGAATCGCCGGCGGGTGGCTGTGGGGCTTCATCCCCGGCATCCTGCGCGTGCGCTTCCAGGTGAGCGAGATTTTCGTGACGGTCATGCTGAACTTCGTGGCGCTCTACCTCGTGGACTACCTCGCCAACGGCCCCTGGAACGATCCGCTCGCGGGAGAGGCCATCTCGCTCCCGATCCCCGACGCCTCCGTGCTGCCCCAAGTGATGCCGAGGGCGGGCGCGCACGCGGGCTTCCTCATCGCGCTCGCCGCCGCCGTCGGCATGTACTTCTTCATGACGCGCACCATCGCGGGCTACGAGATACGCGCGGTGGGCGACAACCCCCGCGCCGCGCGCTTCGGCGGCATCAACGTCGCGCGCGTCACGCTCATCATCATGCCGACCTGCGGCGCGCTCTCGGGCCTCGCGGGCGCCATCGAGGTCTCGGGGTTCCACCAGAGCCTCCTGCTCGGCATCAGCGGGGCGGAGGGCGCGCCCAACTACGGCGCGATGGCCATCTTGATCGCCGTCATCGGGCGCAACAATCCGCTCGGCGTCACGATAGCCGCCGCCGTGTTCGCCGTGCTCGTCTCGGGCTCCGACTCCTTACAGCGCAGCATCGGCCTCCCCGGCGCCGCCGTGTTCGTCTTCCAGGCGATCATCGTCCTGACCGTCGTCTTCGTGCAGGCGCGCCGCAGCGTGCGGGCGGGGTAGGGGGGTATTTTTCCGTGGGTTCATGGATTTTGTAGGGGCCGCATATATGCGGCCCTTGTAGAGGGTGAAAAAAACCAGGGTCGCATATATGCGACCCCTACACTCCCTTTGGCAAGGTGAAATTGACCGACCGAGGCGCGGGAGTGCGATCGTGATTTTCGTAGGGGTCAGACATATATGTCTGACTATGTATCCGCCCGTGCCAAGGCGGGCGTCATGAAACCGGGCGGGCACAGGGGCCCGCCCCTACGGGTGAAACGCGATTGATGCGCGAGGAATTGTAGGGACAGGGTCGCGACCTGTCCGAGGTCGCTCCCCCCTTGGGGGAATTCCCCACCGACGAAAGAAGGATTCACTCCCCCCTTGAGGGTCGGGCTTCCCGAGGGGAAAGCCCGACGAGGAAGCCGAGCGGTTTATGCGAAGGCTGAATCGGTGGGGGGACATGCCACAGAAAAAAACTCCCCCCACCGGCGCGACTTCGGGCTTCGCCCTCGTCTTGCCGTCTGGCTTTCCCCTCGGGAAGCCCGACCCTCAAGGGGGGAGTTTATCCCTCTCTCGTCGGTTGGAAATAACACCGGAATGACGAGCAAAACCGCAACGACCGCCCGTAGGGACAGGCCCCCGTGCCTGTCCGAAATCCCATAAAGGCAACCCCCCCTACCCCCCCTTGTCAGGGGGGTAAGAAAAATCAAAACCCCCTCAGCCCGGTGGTGGGCGACGTCTTTTTATACCCCCTTGGCAGGAAGGCAAGAAAAATCGAAACCCCTCCACCGGCAGGGGCGGATCGCCTTTTTATACCCCCCTGACAAGGGGGGGGTAGGGGGGGTTGGTTTTCGTCGAGGGAGGTCGGGGGTTCACGCATCATTGCGGTCTTACGCGGGTCGCATATATGTCGGACATATATGTCCGACCTACAGAAACCCTTCGCGTCACTCCTCCTTGTTATGTATACGCTCGCCAGCCGTATCGAGCGACGCCCTACACCGCCCTTACGACCGCGGCGACGGGGCCGCCGCCGGGAGGCCCCTGGTGCTCGGCCCCGCCCGAGACGTAGGTCATCGTGTCGCCGACGACCGAAGACACCACCGCGTTCACCACCGAGCGCGCGTGGCGCGTGTTGTTGATGTCCGAATCGTCGAGCATCGTGTGCCGCCGCCCGCGCACCAGCCCGTCGGGGGAGGCCTCGCACTTGGCGAAGACGTTCACGACGCGCCCGCGCTGTGCGGGCGTGAGCGCCCACTCGAACGCGACCCCTGCGTTCACGATGGCCTCGCGCACGGCGTCGCGGTCGATGGCGTCTTGCATGACGCTGTGGCCGACGACGAGGTCCCCGCCCCAGGCCGCGCTGTTGCCGATGACCATCGCCTCGTTGCACATGAGCTCGATTCCCGCCGAAGTCGAGGCGACGCCCGATTGGAGCGACCAGTCCGCACAGATCACCTCATCGCTCAGGGCGCTTTCGGCCACCTCGCCCGCCGCGAGCGCCACCCCCAGCGCCGACGCCCCGCGCGAGTAGCCCATGGATTTATACGTGTCCTCCGTGCAGACGCTCTCCCCGCGCCTGGCCGCGTCCGCCATGCGCTCGCCCGTGAGGAGGGGGCACTTCACCTGGACGAAGTGCAGGTCCGCCGCGCTCTCGATCTGCGCCTCATCCATCAGCCTTCGCACGAGGTCCGCCGTCGCGCGGGCCTGCGCCATGCGGCCCATTTCTTCCGGTAAAAAATCCGCCGTGTGGCCCGAGGCGATGGCGAGGCGCTTGGCGCGCCCGTCGCCCGCGCCGTTCTCGGACTTCGTGAACACCGAGAAGTGCGGGCACATGACGCCTTCCGTTCCGCCGGACATGATGAGGGCGATCTGCGCCTCCACCTCCTCGCGGCTCTTGCCCATCAGGCGTGAGAAATAATCGAGCAGGACGAAGTTGCTGAACCCGCGCGAGAAATCGTTCACGCAGCCGTTGCCCTCGGTCTTGCCCATGATGCCGACGACGTCCTCCGCCCGGCATTCGCCCCCCTCGATGAGAGCGGCGATCCCTGAGATGTCGTCGGGCGAGTCCATCGCCACGCGGAACAGGTCGGCCTGCATCTTGCGTCCCCCTTTCGCAAAGGCGCGCGCGGGCGCGCTCGCGGATACCGGAATTTTTATGGGGAAAAACGTAGCACCGCAGGGAGCGCCTGTCCAAAGGGCGTGTATATAAGAGGTGGGGTTTTGCGGGGACAGGCCTCCGCCCCTGTCCGGATGAATTCTTTGACGATTGAAACGGGATTCGGGCGGGCACAGGGGCCCGCCCCTACGGAAACCGACGACGAGCAAAGCCGCAACGACTGCCCGTAGGGACAGGCCCCCGTGCCTGTCCGGGGTCACTCCCCCCTTGAGGGAATTCCCCACCGACGAAAGAAGGATTCACTCCCCCCTTGAGGGTTGTTGGCGACTGACGAGAGAGAAAATCACTCCCCCCTTGAGGGGGAGTCGATGAAGCCGAGCGTTTTATGCGAAGGCTGAATCGGTGGGGGGTAAAATGCGTTTTATCGCCAATCCGAATTTTACCCCCCACCGAATCGCTTTCGGGCTTACGCCCTCAGTTCTTCGTCTGGCTTCCCCATCGGGAAGCCAGACCCTCAAGGGGGGAGTGAATCCTCTCTGCTGAATTGGGAAAGACCTCAAGGGGGGAGTGATTCATTGTTCTTCGGGCTTTTTCTTGCCCCCCTGACAAGGGGGGGTAGGGGGGGTTGCCTTTATCCCTGACAAGGGGGTTGGGTTTGTAGGGGCAGGCCTCCGCCCCTGTCCGGATGAATTCTTTGACGATTGAAACGGGATTCGGGCGGGCACAGGGGCCCGCCCCTACGGAAACCGACGACGAGCAAAGCCGCAACGACTGCCCGTAGGGACAGGCCCCCGTGCCTGTCCGGGGTCACTCCCCCCTTGAGGGAATTCCCCACCGACGAAAGAAGGATTCACTCCCCCCTTGAGGGGGAGTCGGTGAGGTAAGGGCGTAAGCCCGCAAGCGAACCGGTGGGGGGAGATTTTTTCTGTGGCATGTCCCCCCACCGAATCGGCCTTCGCCAAGGCTCGGCCTCTTCGTCTGGCTTTCCCCTCGGGAAGCCAGACCCTCAAGGGGGGAGTGAATGCCTCTCACACGGCCCATCCTTCACCCCTCATTTATATATAAACGTCCCCTTCTCCCCGCGCAGGGCGGGGAGGGCGTCTTCGAGCGCGGCGATGTGCACCCGCTCGCCGCCGCCTTCGAGAAAGCGGATAGCCGCCTCTATCTTGGGGCCCATGCTGCCGGGCGGGAAATGGCCCTGGGCGTGGTATCCCTTTATCTCGTCGAGCGACACGCGCTCAAGCTCGCGCTGCGCGGGCGTCCCGAAGTGGACGGCCACCCTCGGCACGGCGGTCAGGATCATCATCGTCTCGATCCCCAGGACGTTCGCCATGAGTGCGGAGGTCAAATCCTTATCGATCACGGCGGCCAGCCCGCGCCGCGCGCCGTCCGCTTCCCGCACGACGGGGATGCCCCCGCCGCCGCCCGCGATGACCACCGCTCCGCTCCTGGCGATCGTCTCGATGAGCGAGATGTCCACGATGTGTTTGGGCTTTGGCGAGGGAACGACGTGCCGCCAGCCGCGTCCGGCGTCCTCGCGGAACGTCCAGCCCATCTCGCGCTCATAGCGCCTCGCTTCTTCTTCCGTGTAGGTGTAGCCCACGAACTTGGTCGGCGCGTCGAACGCCGGGTCCGCCGGGTCGACCTCCACCTGCGTCAGGAGGCACACCACGTGGCGCGGGTCGCCCGCGCGTCTTAACGCGTTCTCGAACGCCTGCATCAGGAGGTAGGCGATGCCCCCCTGGCTGTGGGCGACGCAGATGTCGAGCGTCATGGGCGTCACCTGCTCGCTCGATACCGCCTGGCGCATGAGTATCTTGCCCACCACGGGGCCGTTGCCGTGCGTGATGACGAGTTCGTTTTCGAGTCGTAAGAGCGGGAGCAGGGCGCGGCCGGTCGCGGCGGCGATGGCGGCCTGTTCCGCCGCGGTGCCGCGTATCTCGGGCGGGTGGGTCGCGTTGCCGCCGACGGCGACGAGCAGGCGCCGGGGAAGATCGGGCGGGGGAGCCATGTCGGATTCTCCCGATGAACCCCCGACGACGGGACGCGGTGGCATACAATCCACGTAAGAGACCCGCGGTCCGCGCCCCGGGCCGGGAGTGACATCTTACAACATACGGGCGGTGAGGGGTCAAACGCCAGCGAGAAGCGAGCGTTTGACGCGATTGAGGAAACCAACCCCTCTCGCTCTCTCTCGCCTTGAAAAGCAACCCCCCCTCGTCAGGGGACAAAGGCAACCCCCCCTACCCCCCCTTGTCAGGGGGGTAAAAAAGGCCGACGCCCCGGCAAGTGGAGGATATGAAAAAAGCCGACGCCCGCCGCCGGGCCAGGGGTTTTGATTTTTCTTACCCCCCTGTCAAGGGGGGGTAGGGGGGGTTGCCTTTATACCTGACAATGGGGGGAGTGAATTCCCGAACGACAAGGCTCCCGTAGGGGCGGCCCCCTGTGGCCGCCCGTATCGAAGATGTCTGCGCCCGCGGCCGCCCCACATCAGGACAGGCACGGGGGCCACGGACAGGCACGGGGGCCTGTCCCTACGGTGAACAATTCGATGATCGGGATTCCTTCCCCACCGGAGGGTTTTTCAACAGCCCCCTCAAGGGGGGAGTGATTCCCGAACGACAAGGCTCCCGTAGGGGCGGCCCCCTGTGGCCGCCCGTATCGAAGATGTCTGCGCCCGCGGCCGCCCCGCATCAGGACAGGCACGGGGGCCTGTCCCTACGGAGCCCCGAAACGCTCCCTCCCCAATCGCGTCAAACGCTCATTCATCAATCGGGTTTGACCCGCAATCCCCGATGCTTCATAATCGAACCATATCCGAACCGCCCGGCGCGCAGCGCAAGTTGCCCGCAAGTTGAAATAAAGGGTTGACAAAAGCGGAAAACTTGCCGCACTATCATGGAAGTCAAGGAATACGCGAGAGTAGTCGCCTTCAGGGCCGCCCGCTCGAAGCAACGCGGATTTCTCCCGGAAGACGGAGCGGGCGGAAGCCCACGGGAGGAGCCTGCTCTCACGAATCGCCTGACAGCCCGGAAGACGACGACCCAGAAGGTTCCGGGCGCTTGCAGCAGACATCACGAGGCCAGAGGACTCAACCCACGGCGAACCACGCCACCCATCCCCTCCAGTCTCGTGAACGGCAAGGCCCGGCGGCCCGCGCAGCAGGCGGCGCTCAGGCCGGGAACGGCAAGCCCGGCGAAAGCCGGAAGACGGAATATCACGAGGCCAGAGGACTCAACTCATGATGCGCCACGCCGCAAATCCCTCTCCAGTCTCGTGAACGATTCAGGGCAAGGCCCGGCGCGAGCCTGAAACGAAAAATTCGGCTCGGGGCCAGGAAGTTTTTTATCGCGAGGCTGGAGGACTCAAACATCATGAATCCTGACCAGAATCCCACACCAGTCTCGTGGATAAGCCGGCCACCGGCCCGGGCGCGTGAGTCCGGGTCGGCGGCCGCGCGCTCCGGCCCCGGTTCGATGAAACGATGAAACGATAGAAGCCCGAAAACGAAGGATAAGGAAAGTCGGAAAGTCAAAGAAAGGAGGTCGAATCCGAACACTTCAAAGTTTTGTTGGTTGCAAAGCTCTTTAATATCACGAGACTAGGAGGACTCAAAAGTGATGAAACTCACCAGCAACAAAATCTTTTCATTCATGCTGGCGGCGGCCTTCGCGCTGACGCTGGCCGGCTGCGGCGGCGGTGGCGGCAGCACTACGCAAACGCCGACCGATATGCCCGACCCGCAAGCGGCATGTGAAGCCGATGGCGGCGAATACAGGGACGGGACTTGCGTCACGGCCGCAGAACTGACGGCGGAGCGCATGGCTTCGCAGCGCATGGCCATCGACACGGCGATCGATGCGGCCGAAACCGCGGTTGCCGGGATCGACGACGATTCCACGGATTCGGAAGTCACCGCCGCCAACATGGCGGTCGCGGCTGCCCGGACGGCGATCTCGGATGCGGCCGATCTTCCGCAGGCCGAGAAGGACGCGAACACCGGAACGGTCGACGCGATTGCCAACCGGCTCTCTGCCGCCCTGGAAAGCCGCATGGCCGCCATGGACGATGAGCAGAAGGCCGCGGATGCGGCCATGATGGCGACGGCCCTGAAGCTGCACGCGGGCCTCGAGCACGGCCTTGGCGATACCGACAACGTCCGAACCGGCGCAAGTGACGCCGACGGCGTCATCAGCGTGACTATCGGCACGGCCAACGCCGTCCCACTGGCGGAAGACAAGGATACGACGGTCGCCGCCAACCACGGCTGGACAGGCAAGAGGCACACGGCCGAGCCCACGGGTGATGTCGGCACGTACGAGGCGTATGTCTACTCGAACGTCGGCACCGGGACGGAGGGCGACCCGTTCAATGAAGAGTACACGCTGAACGCAGA
Source organism: bacterium (assembly GCA_965204535.1). GTDB lineage: Bacteria > UBA8248 > UBA8248 > UBA8248 > UBA8248 > Bin107. The sequence continues at coordinate 982,014 of OZ241996.1, forward strand.
CGGCGAAACAGGGGATATCACTGCCCTCGCTGGCTATGTTACGGGCCGCGTCGCCAGCCCGAACTTCGACCAGTCCGCCGGCAGCAAACTATTCAAGTTGCCGACCAATGCGGTCCGGGTGCTGGTTGCCGGCAGCTATCACGGGGTGTCGGGCACCTATTACTGCACCCCCACCAGCGGTGAGACGTGCTCCGCTACCATAGCCGTAAGCGGTTTCACGCTTGCGGGCGGGACCTGGTCGTTCAAGCCCACCACCGCGACGGCCAGGGTCACGACCGTGGCGGACACGATTTATGCTTCCTACGGCTGGTGGCTCCACAAGTCCGAGGACGGCAACACCTTCACCGCGAGCGCTTTCGCGACGGCCAGGGGCACCGTCCCGGCCGCCACGGGCATCGATACCCTGCGTGGAACGGCGACATACATGGGCGGCGCCGCCGGCAAGTACGCGCTCCACAGCGCCACCGGGGGGACGAACGACGCCGGCCACTTCACCGCGCGGGCGACGCTCGAAGCCGATTTCAACGCCGACATGATCACGGGCACCATCGACCAGTTCATGGGCGCGGACGGTGAGTCTCGGAACTGGTCCGTCGAGTTGAAGAAGTCCGGCGTCGGCGCTGGCGGGGCCATTACCGGTAGCGACGGCACCGGCGATCCGATGCAGACGGTCTGGACCATCGACGGGACGGCCGCGGCCGCCGCCGGCCAGTGGTCCGGTACTCTCTACGACAACGGCGACGACGGCGTTCCGAAGGTCGGGACCGGCACGTTCCATTCGACGTACAGCACGTCCGGCAGGATGGTCGGCGCGTTCGGCGTGGACAAGCAGTAGCAGCGAAGAGCACGACGCCTCAGGCTTCCGGGGCTTCACGGCCCCGGGGCCGGGGCGTGTGTCTGATAAGCAAGTCGGAAACAGGAAAGGGCAGGTTGCCGGGAAGGAGCGAGTGACCTTTGGGGGTTACTCATTGGTTGCTCTACATCGTCGGGAGCAAATTGTACCGGCCCATTCTACAGAGTTTGAGTCCTCTCGGTGTGGGACGGGAACAATGAGTAACCCCCAGCCACTGCCGGCTCGTATGGGAGGGGAACAATTCAAACGCTCGTTCATCAATCGCGTTTGACCCCCAACCACTGCTATCGTATGGGAGGGGAACAAATCAAACGCTCATTCACCAATCGCGTTTGACCCCCAGCCACTGCTATCGTGTGGGAGGGGACAAATCAAACGCTCATTCACCAATCGCGTTTGACCCCCAGCCATTCCTATAGCTGGTTTCCCGGCGTTTGGCAACCCCAGGCAGGACGGATTCGAAGAGGCGGTCCCGGAAGAGGGGCCGCCTTTTTTTGTTGGGTGTGGGAAAATCCTCCTCGGCCGGAATTGACCACCGCCGTGGTTTCGGCCACCGACCCCGTAGGGGCGGCCCCCCGTGGCCGCCCTGCCCCCTGTGGCCGCCCCGCCCCCCGTGGCCGCCCGTGTTGAAGGTGTCTACGCCCGGTTTGCCGGGTTGTATTCATCGAGCGCCCATTTCAATGGGTTGTTCCGGATGTATTCCCGGATGCGGTTCAGATCGTCATCGCCCCGGATGACGCGGTCGTAGAACGATCGTTGCCATAGTTTCTTGTCAAACGGTTTCCATTCACCATCCTTGACGTTCGCCATGTATCTATGGGTCGTCAAGGATTTGAACCGATGCACAATGTCGGATAACGACATCGTAGGGACAACCCCCCGTGGTTGTCCCACCCCCCGTGGTTGTCCCGCCCCCCGTGGTTGCCCTGCATCAGGACAGGCACGGGGGCCTGTCCCTACGGTTCCGCGGGGAAATTCGTTTCCCGTAATAACGATGACGCCGTGGACGTGATTGGGCATGACCTGAAATTGATCCGTCTCGACACCGCGATAGAATTCCGGCAATTCATTCCAGGTTCTTTCCACCATCCGCCCCGCCTCGCTCAAAACTATCTCACCGCCGATGATTTCACCGAACAATTCTTCTCTGCTTTGCGCGCAAATCGTCACGAAATAACACCCATCTTCTGAATAATCGCATCCCTCCAACCTGTTCGCCTTCCTGTCTTTCATTTCCAGGAACCCCGTTTTTCATTCCGGCCACCGACCCCGTAGGGGCGGCCCCCCGTGGCCGCCCGTCGGTCGTATTCACCTCGATACAGGAAAGACACAAAGGGCCCCGGACAGGCACAGGGGCCTGTCCCTACGGGCGGTGAGGTTTCCGCTCGATATCGATCCCGTAGGGGCGGCCCCCCCGTGGCCGCCCGTGTTGAAGATGTCTACGCCCGTGGTCGCCCCACATCAGGACAGGCGCGGGGAGGACAGGCACGGGGGCCTGTCCCTACGGTTACGTCCTGCCGATGTGGAAATATAATCCCGTTGCGTGGCGTACAGGCGCAGAGGCCTGTCCCTACGGAGTTCGACTACCTGGTTCGTTTGATGAGTTCGCGCAGGGAGGCCATGGCCTCCTCGTGCCTGCGGACGCCGTCTTCCTCCCTTCGGCGGATATCCTCCATCGCCTCCTCGTGCCTGCGCTTGGAATCTTCCTCCCGGCGGCGGGATTCGGCCATCGCCTCGTCGTGTTTGGCCATCGCCTCAAGGTGCTTGCGTTCCGAATCGACGGTGCGCATGGCGGCGTTCCTGTCCATCGTGCGGATGCCGTGGTAGATGAGGCCGAGGCCGCCGTAGGAGGCGATGAGGTTGAGGTATTCGTACGTCGTCATGTTTTTCCCCGGGGTGGGCCGTGCGGAACTCTCGTGGACGCGCAGTATAAAAAGAGGTTCCGCGCGTCGTCAAACGTCCGCGCGCCCGTCCTTTCGCGCCCGCCCGTGGTCCGTCATTCCGGCGAATGCCGGAATCCAGGCGGACATGAGTGGAAGAAAGTCCATCATTCGGCGATCCGATACGGGCGGCGGGATTTCTTGAACCCCGGGTTCTCTCATCGGCTCTGGATTCCGGCTCAAGGCCGGAATGACGGCAATGGGATTCCGCCTTGCCCTGAAAAGCAACCCCCCCTTGAACAGGACATCCTATAAAGGCAACCCCCCTTGACAGGGGACAAAGGCAACCCCCCCTACCCCCCCTTATCAGGGGGGTAAGAAAGAGCAAAACCCCCTCGGCCCGGTGGGAGCGCATTGCCTTTTTATACCCCCCTGTCAAGGGGGGGGTAGGGGGGGTTGGTTTTCGGGGCGGGGGCGCAATTCCCCGCATTTGCCGTGCGTTCCCGAACTGCGGATCCGCTATCGTGCGCGCAAAGCGGGGAAACGGCGATCCCTGATTGATCGGGATCGATCTTCCCAGGGAGAGGAGGCTTTCTGATGGAATCGGGCGAGCGGGCGGGGGTGAATGCGGCGGTGAACGCGCTTTCGCCCATCGTTTCGGCCACCGACTTCGTAGGGACAGGCCCCTGTGCCTGTCCTCGCGTTTCGGCCACCGACCCCGTAGGGACAGGTCGCGACCTGTCCCTACCGATGCGGGAGCATGTTGGTTCCGTAGCGGGACAACCCCCTGTGGTTGTCCCGCCCCCCGTGGCCGCCCGTATCGAAGATGTCTACGCCCGTGGCCGCCCCATATCAGGACAGGCGCGGGGAGGACAGGCACAGGGGCCTGTCCCTACGGTTACGTCCTGCCGATGTGGAAATATAATCCCGTTGCGTGGCGTACAGGCGCGGGGCCTCGGACAGGCACGGGGGCCTGTCCCTACGGTTACGCCCTGCCGATATGGACGCGGGAGGAGCACGGAAATGAAAATAATGATATTTCCCGTAAAATTCCATAAATTCACGGGGTTTTTCCATAAATTCCTGAAATTGTTCGAGGCGGAAACTATCTTGATTATTTGCCGTGATTCAAAGATATGCCGGGATATGTTAAAGTATCACTTCAGGAAATTACGGAAATTTACGGAATTAAAAAAGTTTTTCCGGATCCTGCATTTGCCCGCAATTGCCCGCGCGGGCCTCACGCCCGCTCCAGCCACACGCCGTCCTCGCCGTCGACCTCGCGGGTCCGCACCCGGATGCGCTCGGCGGGCGCGGTGGGCACGTTCTTGCCGATGAAGTCGGGGCGGAAGGGGAGCTCGCGGTGGCCCCGGTCGATGAGGGCGGCGAGCCATATCTTGCGCGGGCGGCCCAGCTCCATCAGGGCGTCGATGGCCGCGCGCGCCGTCCGGCCCGTGAAGAACACGTCGTCGACCAGGAAGACGCCCCGGCCCGTCAGGTCGAAATCGATGAGGGTGCGCTCGAAGCCGCGCCCCTGGGCGGGGTGGCCGCCGTCGTCGCGGTGGAGCCCGATGTCGAGCGCGCCCAGAGGCGGCGAGACGCCCTCCATCTCCTCGATGTGCCCCGCCAGGCGCCGCGCGAGCGGCTCCCCCCGGGTGAGCACGCCGATGAGCGCTACGTCCGCCGCCGCCGCGCACGCCTCGGCCATCTCGGAGGCGATCCTCCTGAGCGAGCGTTCGAGTTCCGGCGCCGTCATGATGGCGATTCGCGTCATGGGGGTGTCCAGCGTCGGCGGAAAGCGGGTTCACGCCATCCTAGCGCCGATGGGCGCGCGGATCAATCAACGACCCCCGGAGGGCGGGTGTTGGAAATCCCTTGAAGCGGTGGGGGCGCGATGGTTCTGTAGGGACAGGCCCCTGTGCCTGTCCTCATGATGAAGCGCAACCACGCGGATGGACATACCCGATACGGGCGGCCACGGGGGGCCGCCCCTACGGGGCGGTGCCTCTTCGATCAGTTTGGTTGCCCTCTCGACTGGAAAAGTAACCCCCTTGAAAGGGAAACCCCATAAAACCAACCCCCCCCTACCCCCCCTTGTCAGGGGGGCAAGAAAAAGCAAAGCCCCTCTACCCGGCGGGGGGATATCGCCTTTTTATACCCCCCTGACAAGGGGGGGTAGGGGGGGGTTGCCTTTGTCCCCCGGCAAGAGGGGCTTTCTCAACAACCCCCCGGAAGCGGGAAACGCCGCCGGGCGAAATCCCGGGCCTCCTCCCCGGTGGAGATGCGGCCTTCGAGCTGCTCGTCCTCTATCGCGGTGAGGATCTCGCCCAGCCCGGGACCCGGCGGGTAGCCCATCGCCATGAGTTCGCGGCCGTCGAGCAGGCGCGGCGGGCGCAGGCCTTCTTCTTGAATTTCCCGGAGTTTCCGCGCGCAGAATTCATGGGTCCGCAGATTCCCGTGGCTCGCGAGGCAGTCGACCCGGTGGAGTTCGAGCAGTTCCTCGAAATACGGCTCGCGCAGGAAGCGCTTGAGGCGGCTCTCGCGCATCTTCTCGACGTGCATGAAGCGCATGTGGTTGGCGACCAGGTCGCGGATTCTCGCCGCGCGCGCTTTGGGCATGCGGAGCCTCCCGCAGACCTCTTCGCTCATCGCCGCGCCGGCCTTGTCGTGCCCGTTGAAGCGGATCCTGTCCGTCTCGGTATACGTCGCCGGTTTCCCCACGTCGTGGAGCAGTATGCCCCAGGCGAGCGCCGGCGAGGCGGAGCGTTTCTTGATGCGCAGCATGGCGAGCACGTGCGTCCACACGTCGCCCTCGGGGTGGAATTCCGGCGGCTGCGCCACCCCGCGCATGGCGGCGACTTCGGGCAGGACGTGTTCCAGGAGGCCCGTGGAACCCAAGGCGGCGAAAGCGGCGTCGGCGTTTTCCCCGGTCAGTATCGCCGTCAGCTCGTCGCGGATTCTCTCCGGGCTGATTTTCCCGATGCGCCCCGCACCCGCTTCGATGGCGGCGGCGGTCGCCGGCTCGATCGCGAAGCCGAACCTCGCCGAGAAGCGAACCGCCCGCATCATCCGCAGGTGGTCTTCGCCGAATCTCAAGGCCGGCTCGCCGATGGCGCGGATGATCCCCTCGTCCAGGTCGCGCCGGCCGCCCACGTAATCGAGGAGCTGGTTATGCGACACGTCGTAAAACATCCCGTTGATGGTGAAATCGCGCCGGCTCGCGTCGCCCTTTTCATCGGAGGGGCGAACCGAGTCGGGGCGCCTCCCGTCGCCGTAGGGGCCGTCTTCGCGGAACTGCGCCACCTCGAACTCCCGGTCGTCCACCCGCACGCGCACCACGCCGAACTGCGCTCCCACCGCGACGGTTTTCTCGAAGAGGCCCCCCACGGCTTCGGGCGCCGCGTCCGTGGCGATGTCCCAGTCCTTCGGCTCGTGGCCGAGCAGGGCGTCGCGCACGCACCCGCCCGCCAGGAGCGCGCGGTGGCCCGCCGCTTCCAGGGTCCGGATAATCCGAATCGCCGCATCGGGCGGCCGTATGTTCAACATCGTCACCCCGCCGTGGTTGAAATGCCGGAACCTCGATACTACGATAGGCCCAATTCCGGGCGCGGGCAAACCCTCGTTCGGGGAGCCGCCCGCCCGTTCCAGAGCCGCCCGCCCGCGCATTGATTGCTGGAGGAGCAATGGCGTCCCGTTTCGCGAGAATACTCGTTTTTTTCGTCGTTTTCCCGGCGTCGGCGAACCTCGCTCATGGCGCTTCGCTGGATGAGAAATCGATTGACGCAGGGCTCGAACAGGTCGCCGCGGGCGATTATTCCGCGGCGTCTGATGCGTTCGACCGGGTGATAGCGTCCGCGCCCGGGCGTCCCGAGGGATATTTCTTCAAGGCGTCGGTTTTCCATATCCTGAAAAGCCATATCCGGCGGGAGGACTATCAGGAGACCTGGCGGGAAAACGCCGAGAAGGCGCTGGCCCTCTCCGAGGCGTTGCTGGAGAAAAACCCCGAAGACGCGAGAGCGCTCCTCCTCGCCGGTCTGACGGAGGGCATGCGCATCGTCGATGCGCTCGATAACAGTAGCTATCTCACCGCGTTCCTGCGGGCGGGCGCGATGCAGAATCATCTCGAAAAAGCGGTCGAACTGGAGCCGAAACTCTATGACGCCTACTACGGGCTGGGGGTTTACCACATCCGGGGCAGCACCGAGAGCTGGGTCAGGATGTTCCGGTTTTTCATCGGCGATACGAGTGCGAAGGGCAGAGCCTATCTGCGACGCGCGGTGGACGGGAAAGGCTGGATATCCAACACGGCGCGGCTGGCCCTCATCTGGGCGCAGTTGCGGGCGGAGAAATTCAAGGAGGCGAGAGGGGACGTCGAGTACCTGCGCGCGCGCTATCCCCAAAACGTCTTGTACGAGGTCGCCCATGCGGAGAGCTTTTTCCTCGCCGAGGATTACCCGCGCGCGCGGGCGGAATATGCGAAGTTGACGGCCCGGTTGAAACAGGCGGAAGACGAGATTTCGAGCCTGTACCGCGAATTTTCAAAATGGCGGGTCATTCGCTGTGATTACGCCTTGGGCAAACACCAGGACGTGGAGGAGGAAACCAGGGAGTTGCTCACCGAAAAACACATGTACGCCTCCCTGATGGAGCAGATTCGTCTGGAACTGGAATCCGCGTCCGGTGTGTTGAAAGAGAAATGATGCGCTATTCGAAAGTGCGGGGCGGCCTGGCGGCTTTCCTGACCATTGTAGCGATTTCCCTGCATGCGGGTTTCGCGTGGTCCGCTCCCGTCAGCGTGGATCTGGAGCTCGTCCTGGCCGTCGACGTTTCCGGCAGCGTGGACGAGGTGGAGGGGAGGCTCCAGCGGATGGGGTATGTGAACGCCTTCCGCTCCCCTGCTGTCTTGCGCGCCATCCAGTCCGGCAGGCGCAAAAGCATTGCGGTCACCTACGTGGAGTGGGCCGGCTTCGATTTTCAGCGAGTCGTGGTGGGCTGGAAGCGGATTCACGACGGCGCGAGCGCCGAGGCGTTCGCTTACCTGCTCTCTCAGGCGCCGATAGGGGTGGGGCCCTACACGTCTATCAGCGGCGCGATAGAATTCGCGCTGCCGCTGTTCGAGAACAACGGGTTCACGAGTGAGCGCCGCACCATCGACATATCCGGGGACGGGCCGAACAACAGCGGGGACTACGTGACGAATGCGCGGGACAGGGCCGTACGGGCCGGCGTGACGATAAACGGGCTTCCGATCGTGAACAACCGGCCGAGTCCCTGGGGAAGAATGCCGATGCCGAACCTGGATCTGTATTACAGAAAATGCGTCATCGGGGGCAGGCGCTCTTTCCTGGTGGTCGCGAATGACTTCAAGTCTTTCGGTCGCGCCATCCGCAGGAAACTGATTCTGGAGATTGTCGGCCTGCCGGGGAGAGAGGGGCGGCAACAGGCGCATGACCGGCGCCGGCCGAAGGAAGGCCCGGTTCTGGTGTCGAGGGCGGCCCCGCCGTGTGACGCCGGCGAGAAGCGGCGCAGAAGCTGGACGGATGAGTATTAAATTTTCACGTATGCCTGATAAAGTATGAGGCGGGATATTCTAATCGTTCGATAATTTTCGGACTGTTTCTCAAAACCGAGGAGTGAAAATTCTGATGAAAGCGGTGCGCGTGCATGAATTCAACATGGATGTCCCCATGCGGGTGGACGAGGTGGAAGACGCACGGCCGGCGCCCGGCGAGGTGCTGGTAAAAGCCGGCGCAGTCGGCGTGAACCCGGTGGACCTGGCGATACGGGCCGCCAAGCACCCTTACGCCAAACTGGTGACGCCCCCTTATGTTCCGGGCGCCGAGGCGGCGGGAGAGATCATCGCCCTGGGCGAGGGCGTGGAGGGCTGGCGGATCGGGCAGCGGGTGTATGGCCGCGCCATGGGGGGAAGCTACGCCGAGAACGTGCGGCTCGTCGCCGACGCCACGGCGGAACTGCCCGAAGCCTACTCTTATGAAGAGGGGGCCTGCATCACGGTGGCGTTCTACACGGCCTGGAACGCGCTCGTCATCAAGGCGCAGGCGGGACCCGGCGAGACGGTGCTGGTGCAAGGCGGCGCCGGTGGCGTCGGGATGGCGGCGATTCAACTCGCCAAGCGGCTGGGCTGCCGCGTTTTCGCGACGGTGAGTTCCGATGCGAAGGCGCAATTCTGCAAGGAAATGGGCGCGGACGAGACGATCAACTACCGCGAGGAGGATTTCGCCGAGCGCTGCATGGAGCTCACCGGCGGGCGCGGGGTCGACGTCGTCGTCGAGCTTTGCGCCTGCGATAATTTCGACAAGGACCTGGACGCCATCCGCGTGGACGGGAAAATCATCGTTATCGGCACGGGCACGGGCAAGGGGCCGGGCGCGGAATTCCGGGTGCCCGCGGTCATGACGAAAGACGCGGTGGTGCTGGGGCTGGCCGTGGTGAACCTGTTTCCGAAAATGCCGGAGCTGGTGCGCCGCTTCACGCCCCTGCTGCGCGAGGGCGCGTTCCGAGTCAACGTCGATAAGGCGTCTAGTTTCGAAGAAGCGAACGAAGCGCATGATTACGTTCTGGATGGTCAGTTTCTGGGCAAGGTCGTCCTGGTCCCGTAGCTGCGGGCCAAGGCGTAAAAGGAGAATGCGATGAAAGCAGTACGAGTAACGCGGTTCGGGCTCGATCATCCCATGGAGTTGGAGGAGGTGCCGGAGCCCGAACCCGGGCCGGGTGAGATGCTGGTGCGGATAGCGGCGGCCGGGGTGAACCCTCTGGAAGTCGCCATTCGCTCGGGGAATCACCCGCGCGCGGGGGCGATGACGCTGCCTTATACGTGCGGTACGGACGTCGCCGGCGAAGTGGAAGCGGTGGGCGAGGGCGTCGAGGCGTTCGAGCCGGGCGACCGGGTGTGGGGCCGCGCCTCCACCGGGGCGTACGCCGAGAAAGGATTGCTGCCCGCTGGCTCTACGGGCAAGCTGCCGGATTCGATGTCTTCTGCGGAGGGGGCCGCGCTGCCCATCCCGCTCCTTACGGCCTGGAACGCCCTGGTCGTGAAGGGAGAGGCGGCTCCGGGCGATTGCGTGCTCGTGCAGGGGGGAGCCGGCGGCGTGGGCTATCTGGCGATCCAGCTTGCCCGCACGTTAGGCTGCCGGGTGTTCACGACGGTCAGTTCCAAGGAAAAAGCGGATTTCTGTCTTGGAGGGGGCGCCGAGGCGGCCATCAACTACAGGGAAGAAGACGTGCCCGAGCGTGTGATGGAACTGACTTCCGGCCGGGGCGTCGAGGTCGTGGTTGAGAATATAGGTTGTGAGAACTTGCCGTCGGATCTCAAGCTCAACGCCGTCAACGGCCGGATCGTCATCGTCGGAACGGGGACGGGAAAAGGCCCGGAGGTGACAATCCCCCTGCCTGCGGCCATGGGCCGGGACGCCCGGATTCTGGCGCTTTCTTCGGGCAATCTGAATCCTCTCGTCCCGGGCATATTGAGGCGTCTGGCTCCCTTGCTGGAAAGCGGCGCCATCAAGCCTCATATCGGGCGAGAACTGCCCCTGGAGCAGGCGAATGAATCGCACGAGGTTCTACTGAGCGGAAAATTCCTGGGCAAAATCAATTTGGCGCCCTAGAGAGGAATCCCCGCATTTTGAGGAGGTGGATGAGAGATGCTCCGGCTGGGTGATCATGAAATCGATCTGTGTCTGTTCGACGCCTACGGCACGCTGTTCGACGTAACCGCGGCGGCGGCGGAAAAACAATCGGAGCTTGGCGATCAGTGGCAGGCGCTCTCCTCGCTCTGGCGGACCAAGCAGATTGAATACACGTGGCTGAGAAGCCTGATGGGCAATCACGCGGATTTCTGGCAGGTAACCGGCGATGCGCTCGATTTCGCCATGGATACGCTGGGGATGAGTGATCCACGCCTTCGCGAAGAACTGATGATGCTCTACAAACGATTGAGTGCGTATCCCGAGGTGAAGGGCGTGCTCGCGAAGTTAAAGGATAATGGGGTGCGGGCCGCGATTCTCTCCAACGGCTCGCCCGAAATGCTTGACAGCGCAGTGAAAAACGCCGGAATCGAGGAATATCTCGAAGACGTTCTATCCGTGGAGAGTGCCGGGATATTCAAGGTGCACCCGTCGGTCTATCAACTGGCGGTGGACCGGCTAGGCGTTCCCGCCGAAAGAATCTGCTTTTTCTCATCAAACGGCTGGGATGTCGCGGGTGCCTCTCATTTCGGATACCGCGTCGTCTGGGTCAATCGTTTCGGGCAGAAAAAAGAGCGCGTCCCGCATGAAATCGACGCGGAAATCACCTCACTCGATGAGCTAGAGAGGGTGCTGGTTCTTAAGTGAGGCTCTTTGAGGTTTACGATGCGTTCAGGGCCTTTCTGAGAGTCTGGATTCTCCCCGCATGGTCCGAATGGTTCACCGGCGGGAGTTTCTCCGTGTTCGTCACCGGCAATACGATGAAATGAGGACCCGCCTCGGTGAGTATCCGGGGCAGGGCGTCATGAAACACGTCGAGAGCATCAATGCGCTCCACCTTGCCTTTTCCCGTCGCGCCGCCGCCCTCGAAGCCCGAGGCGCGCGCCAGTTCGACGAAATCGGCCCGCGGGGGGAGTTCCTGCCCGCCCACCATCTCGTAGCTCCTGTTCTCGAGCAGGAATACGACCAGGTTTTCGGGCGCATACCTGGCCAGCGTCACCAGCGAGCCCAAGCTCATCAGTATCCCCCCGTCGCCTTTCCAGACGATGGTTTTTCGCTCGGGCCGGGCGATGGCGAGGCCTAAGCCGAAATCGGCGGCGTGCCCCATGCCGAAGGCCAGAAAATCGAAATCAAGGTCGCTTTCCGAGACCAGCGGCCACTGCAGGGTGGCCGTCATGGTCATCACCACGATCTCGTTTGTTCTTCGCTCCGCCACCGCCCGGAACAGTTCCATGCGCTCTATCAAGGTGATCCGCCTCTTAGGGTTTGAACCCGTAGCCGGTGATGACGGCCGCCGGGTACGAAGTTTCCGCCGCCGTCTGGTCCATCAGTTCGAGCGTTTCCAGGTCATCGTCCGACATCATGCGCCAGGTCGGGATTCTCCAGGCCTGAAGCAGCGGTTCCGTAAAGGTATAGGCCGAATCGATCGGCAACTTTCCGGCCACCGCCCCACCGTATCCCCGCCAGCCGACCATCATGCGCAAGGGCACCCTGGGTCCTGCGCCGCAGCCTCTCAGGGAGTCTCCCGCCTCCATCAGCCCCGTGTTCTGAATCACGAGCAACGGCTTGAGGCCGCCCGTCCAGAGCCCGGCCGCGATGGCGATGGATTCTCCCTCCCGGCAGGGGGTGATCAGGTCGATTTCCGGGTCGCTTTCCAGCGCATCGTATAGAAGACGGCTCTCGCTGTCCGGGATCATGAGAGCATGCGTAAAGCCGAGTTCATGAAGTTTCCGGACCGTTTTACTTGCGCTTGCGCCGTTCTCGCTCAAGTATTTTCCTCTCGAATTAGAATTGCATATTATTATCTGTCGAGGGGCCATCTTCTGCGCCGCATAACGCTCAAGTCAAGAGTTCCCGGCGAAATAATCCTGGAATCGCAGAGGACGGGAATATGATAACCTGCCCGAAGTGATATGCTCGGATTCGTTCAATCGGAATGAGATTTTCCCTGTATGGTGCGGAGAGAAAGTAAGCCATGTCGAAGCGAAGACCCGTAATCGCGATGACCATGGGAGACCCGGCGGGGGTGGGGCCCGAGGTTTGCCTGAAAGCCGTCCTGGATGCGAGCGTTCGGAAAAAATGCGCCCCCCTCATCGTGGGCGATATGGCCGTGCTCAGGAAACACGCCCGGCGGATGAAGATTCCGGCGCGTCTGGAACGGGTAGCTGATGAGGCGAAACTGGCGCAACACCAAAGCTCGGCTGCCACGCCCGTGATTGATCTCAAAAACGTCGCGCCCGAGCACCGCGTTTACGGCGAAGTCCTCCCCGAGTTGGGCAGAGCGGCGGGCGGGTATATCAAAAAGGCCGTATCGATGGCGTGCACAGGCTTCGTGGACGCCGTAGCGACCGCGCCGATCAACAAGGAATCCCTGCAAGCCGGAGGGTACGACTACCCCGGTCACACCGAGATGCTCGCCGACCTGTGCGGCGGAGGGCGGCCCGTCATGATGCTCGCGCACCGCAAGATACGCATCGCGCACCTGTCCACCCATTGTTCTCTGAGAGTCGCGCTCCGCCGCGTCAAGAGAAAGCGAATCGTGTACGTGGCGCGCGTTCTGGACGACGCCCTGCGCCTGCTCGATCGAAAAACGCCCAGAATCGGCGTCGCGGGTCTCAATCCTCATGCGGGCGAGGGCGGCTTGTTCGGGAGAGAGGAGGTGGAGGAAATCGCGCCCGCGGTCGCGGATTTAAGGGAGATGGGCGTCGACGCGCACGGCCCCGAGCCGCCGGACACGATTTTCGGCAAGCTGCGCGGCGGCTACTACAGCGGCGTGGTGGCGATGTATCACGATCAGGGCCACATTCCGGGCAAGCTGATGTGCTTTCGCTTCGACTCCCAGGGGCAGGCGAGCGTGCGCGGCGTCAACGTGACGCTGGGCCTGCCCATCGTCAGGACCTCGGTCGAGCACGGGACGGGCTACCCCATCGCCGGGCGCGGGCTCGCCGACCCCTCCAGTATGGTTGATGCACTTATCCTCGCGGCGCGGATGGTTGGGTAAAGGTGAGGGTATTATTCATACCTCTGACGGGATTCTGATGCCCTAATCTATTAAACGCGAATTGCAGTCTGCCTCTACGTTACGTAAACAAAAAACAACCTCAAAGACAACAATATTGTTGACAACGGGGTTGTTGAATAAGTCCTGATTGCGTGAGTCGGAGCATGGAGCCAGGGAGGGAGGCTATAGGGATAAGTCGCTATCAATCCTCGTGCGATGCGTTTTTTTCGTCATTCCGGCGAAAGCCGGAATCCATTAGTTTTGCCTTTGTTTTTTATTCTCAGTTTGATTCGCGACAATGACGATGTGATGAAAAACCGAAATAATATCATTCTGCCTGAAATTGGATTCCGGCTTTCGCCGGAATGACGTCGGTGGTCAATTCCAATCAAGGAGGAATTTTTCAGCAATCCCACAATTTAATTGATTGTAGAGCGCAACTCACGGCCCGTCCCTGCAAAATCTCTCGCCCTCACGACCGACAAATCGTAAGCAGGTGTACCGCTTCGGCGCCCGCTTTTTTGAGTTCGCGGGCGCAGGCCGAGGCGGTCGAGCCGGTCGTGACGACGTCGTCTACGAGGATGCAGGTGGCCGCCTCGATTTTCGGACTCGCCTTGTTTGCGCGAACCCGGAATACGCCGCGCATGTTCCGGCGCCGCTCCCGTGCGGAGAGGCCCGTCTGCGAGCGGGTCGCCTTCGCGCGTTCGAGTAAGTCCGCGTGGGGGATGCCCAGGCATTCCGCCGTCATGAGGGCGAGCAGCATTGCCTGATCGAAGCCTCTCGTCCTCCAGTGGGCGGGGTCGATGGGCACATGCGTTACCACCACGTTGCGCGCGTCTGCATCGATTCTGAATTCCTCCTTCGCGAGCCCGGCGAGATGCGGCGCGAACTCGCGCGCGAGCTTCGTGAATCCCTGGAACTTGAAGAGGTGGACGGAGTCTCGCAGCAGGCCCTCATAAGCGCCGATGGCACGGGCCATGTCGTAGTGATGCCCGTTTTCGAGGCAATCCGCGCACACGTGGGCCGGGGAATGGGTGAGGGTGGTCAGGGAGTGAAAAGGAGTTCCGCACCTGGGGCACCAGGGCGGTTCAAAGCGCTCGTAGGCTTCCGTGCAGGGCGTGCATATCGCATGGGGAACGCCGATTTCCATGGGAGCCGAGCACAAGAGGCATTTCGGAGGGATGAGGAAGTCCGTCGCTGCGCCGATGAGTCTGCGGAGATAACCCATGATCCCTGGAAAACACTCGCTTCGGGTCCTGGGTATGAAAAAATGCGGCCCCCTCGTACGGGCCGGTTGCAGCGAGAAACCTTAGGATTTTCTCTTGAGTTGCACCCTTTTGCTGCCTGTCCCCTCGCTCTGAGCCTCGCCCTTGCGGCGGTGGCGGATGAGTTCGGCGACGATGGCGACCCCGATCTCGCCCGGTGTGTCGGCGCCGATGTCGAGGCCGATGGGCGCATGGACGCGCTCGATGAGTTCGCCTCTGGCGTAGCCCTTGTCCTGGAGGTGGCGATAGGTGAGCAGCACCTTGCTTTTCGAGCCAATCATCCCGATGTAGCGCGCGTCTGTCTTCATGGCCCATTCGAGGACGACTTCGTCGTTCGAATGGCCTCTGGTGATGATGGCCAGATAGTCGGACTCGTCGACCGGGATTTTCTCGAAAATCTCGGGGAATTCCCCCACAAAGAACGATTCCGCCATCGGGAAGCGCTCCTTGTTGGCGAACGAGGGCCGATCCTCGACGATCGAGACCCGGAAGCCGGCGAGATAGGCCGCCTGCGCGACGCAGAACGACACGTGCCCTCCGCCGAAAATATAGACGAGCGGCTGGCCGGATATGGGTTCGACGAAAATTTCGGTTGCGTCCGTGAGGGTCGAGCGCTTTTCTCCCGCGCGCGCGGCGTCCCTGTTGAACTGCATGAGGGTGGGACTGCCGTTTCGGATGATTTGCGTGCTCTCCGCCCAGATTTCCGTTGAATAGTCGGGAATCTCGCCCACGGCGCTGCCGTCGCGCCGGAAGAGCATCTTTCTGGCCTCCGGCGCCGGGACGTCGAGATCGCCCGGCTGAACAATGGTCGCCAGCGCAGCGCTGCCGCCCTGGTTTCTGATGCGGTTGATCTCGTCGAGCAACTCTTCCTGAAACGCCTGGAAGGGCTCCACGAGTATCTCCACCACGCCGCCGCAGATATGGCCGCTGTCTTCGGCTTCCTGCTGGGTGAGGTCGAACCGGAGCTTTTCTGGTTCGCCTGTCTCGAGGACGCTCATCGCGGTTTCCCACACCTCAGCTTCGAGGCAGCCGCCCCCGACGGTGCCCTCCGTACTGCCGTCCTCACGCACGAGCATCTTCGCGTCGCCGCTCATGGGCGCGGACCCCTTGCGGGCCACGACGGTGGCGAGCGCGCCGCTCTGGCCGTCTTCCTTGAGTTTCGCCATTTCCCTGAATACGTCCTTGCTCATTCCTTGCTCCGCCTACGTGAAGTGATGATCGCTACGCATCCGGTGCGATCCGCATGAATACTTCACATTCGTTGTTCATACAAGACGTGAAGAGGATGCCGTCCGCCGGACCATGAGGCTTTCCGGCCAGTTCCCATATAGTATAGGCCGTTTTTTCGAGTTTTTCCAGCGAAGTTTCCATATCCGCCTTGTTGATGACGATCCACTTCCGCGCGCCCTCCCCGGCCTTGTGAAAAAGACCGAAAGGGTGTGCGCACAGCTTTCCTACGGCCTCGGCCGTTATCTCCTCGCCGATCTGCAGGCTGCAAATGTGCGAAAGCGCCTCGGGACGAAAGACGTGTGTCTGATTCAAGGGCGCGCCCAGCGCGTCCAGCCCCACGACGCCCAGCACGGCGTCGAGATTTTCGGGCAGTACGGGCTCATCGGGACCCGGGGCCTTGATGGGCAGTCTTCTCGCGCCGTCCGCCTCGATGAGCGTGAGGGAATTGCCCAGCGTGAAGTGGGCAATTTCCGAAGGCATAAAACCGCTCAGCTTCATGCGTTGCTCGTTCTCCAGACCCGGAACCGGGGCTTTCCCCTCGCGGCGGCGTGCGAACCACGAGACGCCGCATGCGTCCATGTAGGGGCGGAGGTTCTTTCCGAGCGTCGCGGCGTCGCCCAGGGCGAGCCCGAGCCCTTCCTCGGGCAGCGGCGCGAAAATCTTCGTTGTCGTCGTGAGAATCGCAGGTTTTCCGGATTGCGCATGAAACTGCCTGGCGATGGCCGTCAGCAGGCTCGTTTTTCCGCCTCCGCCAACCGCCGCGACGCTCTGGCCAGGCCCGACCCCGAGGGAGCGAACGATGTCGTCTTCCGCTACCAAGTGCGGCTCTCCATGCCGCCGAGCAGTTCGCGCCTGAGGATGTTCACGAGTTCGGTGGAAAGCTGGGAGAGGTCCTGCACCACGATGTGGTTGGGGTAGATCTGCTCGACGAATGGGTCCACCACGCCGACGCCGATGACGCGGACGCCCAGCTTTTGCAGCCGGTTCACCGTGTTCACGAGGTGGGTCGCATCCCCGTTGGGCTGGCCGTCCGAGGTGATGATGATGATTTTCTCCTCCTCGGGCCGCTGGATGAGCCTGCGGTAGGCGAAGAGCAGGTGTTCTTCGTCCCAGTTGTTGAAGCGCGGATATATGTTGACGAGCCTGTTCTTGACCTGGGCGAATTGATCCTCGAAACCCTTGTAGACGCGGTGCTGCAGCGGCGAGTGCCGGATGTGGCGGAACTTGAACGCGGGGATGTGGCCCAGGGCCGCCGCCATGGCGGCTTCCGAACTCTCGGTGGAATAGCCGATGACCTCGAAGGGCACGTCGAGGCGGTCGAGCGCTTCGGCGAAGAATATGGTCGCCTCTCTGGCGGCCATGTATTTCGACTCGCGGTTCATGCTGCCGCTCTCGTCCACGAGCAGCGTGAAGCATACGTCGAGCTTCTCGGGCTCTTCTCTTCGGTGGAAGAGGTGGAATTTCCCCAGGCGCTGTTTCCACAATTTCGGGAGGTTCAGCTTGCCCGAGCGGTGCGAGCCGCTGTAGCGGGTGTAGGTTCTCTCCTGGATAATTTGCATGAGCTTCCACACCAGCACCTTGATGTGGCTGCCCGCATTGTCGATGACCGCCGCGTATTCCTCTGCCTTGCCCTCGGGCGGCAACACGATAGTGCGCTCATCAGGATGCTCGGCGGTGGGGTGGATTTCCTTCTTGTTCCCTTCGAGCTCGAACCAGGGGGCGGCCCAGTGCCCGAGCGCCGCGAGTTCCTCGGGACTGAGTTCGACCTGCTCGCCCACGTCTTCCTCGTCGATTTCCTCGGCCGCTTCGGGGTGGAGCATCTCGAGCGCTTCGTCGTCGTCGCCCTCCAGGTTCTGGCTCTCGATCTTCTGCAGAATTTCTTCGGGGATTTCCGATAAATCCTGATCCTCGCTCATCCGGGAGAGTTGTTCTTCGGTGAGATAGCGCTGGATGGCGTCGTAAATCTCGTTGGCGCAATCGAAGGCGGTTTTGGGGTCATCGGCGGCGCAGGCGCGGTCAATCAGCGGGATGAGCCTGTGGAAAATCTGGACGACGGCGGAATCGAACCAGGCCGCCGGCAAGTCTCCGGGCCTGGAAGAAGGGACGCCGGGCGTCTGCCCGATCCCGGCGAGGTAGATTCCCCACTGAATCTGGAGAAACAAGGGGAGTTGTCCGCTCATCTGGTTGCGCTCGGCCGCCTCGATGGCCGGGAGGATGAAGGCCCTGAAATTCTTCTTGGTGCCGGGCAACGATTCCGCGAGGCGGTTTTCGCACCGCGCATCCTCGAGCGTGTGCCAGATGTGGAAAAGACCCGGCCTCTCGCGGTTGGCGAGCGCGGCGCGCCCCGCCCAGCGGAACGTGCCGTGGATCTTGTGGGCCACCTCGATGAGCGTCATGCCCTTTTGGAATCTCAAGACATGCTCGTCGTTGAGTCCGCCGCCCAGGCGCGCCAGGGTTTGTTCGGGGTCTTCGACGTGGATGGCGTCTTCGCCGTTCTTCGCCTTGGGGCCGAAGTTCAGGGCGAGGTCGTAATCGTGCGCGGTTACCTGCGCGAGCGCTTCGAGACGGGCGCGTCGGCGTTCCATGCCTCATCTCCCGGCTAGAAGTGGTTGTCTACGATGTCCTCGAGCACTTTGGCGTCGAAAGAGTTGACCTTGCTGAAGATGGTCGAGACGGCGGCTTCCATGGGGTCGAACTGCGCCGCCATGCGCGCCCAGTCGATGAGGCGCCGGGTGCTGAACGTGCAGAACACCTTTTCGTTCTGCATGGCCTCGCGCACGTCGTGGCCCACGCGCACCATGCGCTTGATGAGCTCCTCATCGTTGTTCCCGCTCTGCTGCATGATGACCTCGACCTCCGCGTCGAAGGGCAGGTAGTCCATCTTCACGGTAACCGGGAAGCGGTCCAGAAGCGCCTCGTTCAGGGGCTTGGTGCCGCCGTATCTGCGGTCCTCGTGCGGGTTCATGCTGGCGAAAAGCCTGAAGTTCGGATGGGGTTTGACGATGCGGCCGTCGTATTCCGACAAGACGATCATCCGGTCGTCATCGAGCAGGCTGTGCAGGCAAAAGGCGATTTCGGGCAGGCACGCGTTGATCTCGTCGATGAGCAGCCAGTCGCCCGATTGCATGGCGTCGACCAGAATGCCGTTCACCCAGTAGGTGCCCTGTTCGTTGATCATCAGCTTGCCCACGAACTCGTCGACCGTTGTCATGCCGTTCAGGTTCACGCGCCGGAAGCCGTTGTTCGTCATGTGGGCGAGGTGGCGCACCGAGAGAGTCTTGCCGACGCCGGTCTCCCCGACGAGGAGAGCGGGGAGGTTCCTGCTTACCGCCCATGCGATGCGCTCGAGCGCGTCTCCCGCCGCCAGATAGAATTGCGCCGGGGGAACGAAGGAGTTCCCGTTGGTCTCGTTGATGGGGATTTCGCTGCGCCCGATCCGGTAGGTTCCGTTTTTCACCGTTTCGGTCAAGATTTCGGTAGTCAATTCGCATACTCCATGGCAGAAACGCCGAACAGAAACATCATGATGGCCTCGAGCGCGCCGCCTCCGATGGCGCGCGATTTATCCGATATCGTATGGCAATGGGCGGGCTCGGCCCTCGGGTCGACGTCGCCCACCTTGAAGCCGACAGGCACCTCGATGCCGTCTCTCAGCAGCCCCCGTAAAACGCCGTCGATGGCGGAGGTCACTTCCGCGCCGTCCACGCGGGCGACGGCCTCTCCCGCCCGCACCATGTCGCCTATCCCGGCGATGGAGGTGAAGACGCCTGCTTTGGGCGCACGCAGCAGCCGTTCGGTGGTGTAGCCGCCGATGGGGCCCGGAACGCCCGTGTTGGGTTTCGCGCCGCCTTCCAGTATGACCCTTCCCAGATCGTGTCCCCGGGAGGTCTCGACCACGGCGTGGCAATCGACGCCCGCTGTGAAGCCCGGCCCGAGGCCGACGACGACCTCCGCGTTGTCGATGCGCGTGCCGAGGTTTCGCTTCGCCAGAATCGCATCGACCACGACGGCGGGCCGGAGGTGATCGATCACCTCGGCTTGAGGGTCCACCATTACCGGAATCGAGCCCGCCTCCAGAATGGCGCGCGCGCTCTGTGCTTTCTCCATTGGTGTCTTGCCGTCCGCCCGGGCGGAGCTCACGCCCTCCACTCTCCACTCATCCGCATACAGACACTCGGCGAACGAGACGGTGCGCCTCACCATCGTGGGGTTTTCGATTTCGGTGATCGCGACCGGAAAACCCGCGCGGTGCAAGCGGTGACACACGCCGGTGGCGAGGTCGCCGCCTCCTTTGACGAGTACGAGCGTCTCGGTAATGGACTTGCGGCTGCTCATCGCATCTAGTCTTCCACGAAGGCGATCGCGTCGATCTCGATGAGCCACTCGGGTTTCGCCAGGCCGCTCACGATCAGGAGCGTGCTCGCCGGGTACGGCTCGTTGAAGTAGGTTTGCCGTACCTCCATACATCCCGGGACATTTGCAGAGTCGGTGATATAGACGGTCAGGCGGATGATGTCCGCCATCCCGGCGCCCGCCGCTTCGAGCGCGGCCTTGATGTTCTCGTACACCTGCCGGGTCTGGCCTCTGATATCGTCTCCTCCGACGGTGTTCCCATCTACGTCGACCGCCACCTGACCCGCCAGCATGATGAGATGTCCGTTCGATACCTTCCAGCCCGTTGAATACGCGGCGACCGGTTTCACCTTATCGGAATTGATCTGTTGTTTCGCCATTGGGTTCTCCCTCTCGCATCTCATCAGAAAAGAATGGTCATCTTCCCCGGAAACGGAAATCTAGCACGGGGCCGAACACGAGGCAACGCGAACGGGGTTGTTGAAAAACCCCCCACCGGGGGAACCGCCTTTGCCTCCCTGAAAAGGGTTTGTTGAAAAACCCGGTTACGGCAGCGGGCTTCGCAGAAGGCCTGACATCCTCATCCTGAGTAGGCGCGTAAGCGCCGTATCGAAGGATGGGGGTGCATCTCTCCGGCGGGCGCGAACTTCACCCTTCGATACGCGGCTACGCCGCTACTCAGAGTGAGGCGAACGGCGGCACTGCTCGGGGCGGAGGGGCTTTTTTAACAACCCTGAGAAGGGGGGACAGGGGGGGTGCCTTTCAAGGCGAGGGGAGCGAGTGAAGCATGATTCACTCCGAACTCCACAACCCCCCTCGTCGAACCCCCACCCCCCTTGTCAGGGGGCTTTTTTAGTGGCCCCGAGAGGGTGCGATTTTTCGTGAAATTGGATTTTTCGTGTGATAGATTCTGACTGAAAATCATGACTGGAATCACCAAACCGCAGTGTGGCATGCGAATGAATTGCATGTTTCACCGAGCGGACGAGGAGAGGACCCGTGGGGAAAATGCCAAAGTACGAGATAAGCGAAGTTTTAGGGAAAATAATGTGGCGATTTTGGCGTCACGGCTATTCTGCGACATCGATCAGAGATCTCGAGGAAGCGACGGGTCTCTTTCGAGGCAGTTTATACCACGCATTCGGCGATAAGCGTGAGATGTTCGTCCAGGCGCTCCACCATTACGACCAGCTCTATCGCAAAGCTCCCATCGAGGAACTCGAAAAGCATCCCTCGCCGCGCGAGGCGGTGCTGGCCGTTTTCGAAACCGCCGCCTCCGTCGCGGTGGAGGATGGTTTGCAAAACGGCTGTCTCGAAGTCAACGCCGCCCTGGAGCTTGGGGCGCACGACGAGGGGGTGGCTTCTTTCATTGCCGACGCTTTCGCCGGCATGTCGAAGTTCTTTTTCGCTTCTATCGAGCGGGGGCAGGCGCATGGGGAGATTTGCCCCGAAGTTGCTCCGGAGCAAACGGCGAAATCTCTACTCGGTCTGTTCCTCGGTCTGAGGGTGCTGTCGTGCGTTTCTCCCGACCGGAGCTTTCTGGAATCCGTCGTCGAACAGGCGAAAGCCCTCTTGCCGCCGCCTACCCCTGCTTCGTAGGCTTCGGGACAAGAGCAGACATCGGTTTTGCGTATCCAAAACCTCCCTCAACCAATATCGATCTTCCGCGTCACGGAGCGCGTGGGGCCGAAGGTGGGCATGTAGCATGAATGCTTGCCGGCGCCGCCCGCCACGATGAGGAGCAAATCGTCCGGCTCGTCCAGAAGCGGGAGCTCGAAATCATCGTCGTCTTCGTGTTCGGCTATTTCCTCGCCCCAGGTCTGCATCCCCCACATGGCGCCGCGCTTTAGCTGGCGCACGGGCTTACGGGCGAGTTCGAAAATTCTCCCCTTCACGTCCGCTTTCGTGAGGCCGTCTCCCGCGATGGTCGCCGCGTGCTCGGGACCTAAGGCGAGAACCGGTTCTCCGCGCAGATAGAAGTTGTTGCACCCCATGATGGACATCGTATCGGCGGCGGTGGCGAGAATCCCTTCCGCCGTGTGGCTTACGTGGTCGTTGATGTTGTGGGGTCCCTCGCAGCCCACGAGCGTCACCGCGCTCTCATCGGGAGAAAGACCGCGCTCGACGTGCAGCGGCTCCCACGGGGAGGCCGACTCGTTCTCGGCGATGCAGAACGCGTATTTCGCGGGCGAGCCTTGCGTGGCGCGGTCCAGAACGCCCGGGCTCGCGCCGCCCACGTTCAGGAGCGTCAGGCGCATCGCGCGTCCAATCGTCGCGTTTGCCCGGTTGCCGGGGGCGAAGCACCCGTACTCGGCGTTGAGACCGATTTCCTCGACGACGGGGCCGTTCACGATGATGAGGGGCGCCACCGGATGGGTCGTCGCCTGAATCGCATGGAGCGAGAATTCGGGTTCGAGCACCGCGCGGGCCGCCGCCGCCAGAACGGGCATGTATGCCGGAAGGCAACCGGCCATCACGGCGTTCACGGCGAGAACTTCCACCGTGATGACGCCCTGGCGAGGCGGCATAAGCCCGATTTCCGCATCGGGCGCGAGTCCTGCGCCCTCCACCATCCGGGCGACGCGCTCGGGCGTGGGGGGAACGACGGGCAGGCCGTCGCCCCAGCCTCTCGCTTCGAGCAGGCGTGCCATCGCCTCGGGCGTGTCGCGCACCTTCACGCGCTCGCTCTCGAACATCAGATTTTCCTGAGAGTGGTCATTCACATCGAAGCCCGCCTATGCGAAGAGCGCCTTGTGGCGCACGGTCTTGCGTGGCGGGACGTATTCGCGCTCGCGGTATTCTCGTCTGAGCGACTCCGCATCGCTCGTGAGGATGCGCCGAACCTCTTCCACCGCGCCGTCGCCCAAGGCGCGCGCTTGTTCGGGCGCGATGCCGCCGACCGGATGCGCCACGACGACTATGGGAAGGCCGGGCATCCCCAGCGCCGTTCTCTCGTTCGCGCCCAGGGCCGAGAATTCACTCGAGCAGAACGTGGCCGTCGGAACACCCGCTTTTTCCATCTCCACCGAGTCATGGATACTCCATGACGTGCAGCTCCCTCAGTCGCCCACCGCGCAGACGGCGACGTCCACCTGTTCGAGGAATTCCTCGAGGCGATCCTCAGGCAGGGTGGGGTTCGGCTTTCCCCAGCGGACGAAGCGCAGCGTCTCGTCCTCCTGGGCGAACAGCTCCTCGATCCGCTCGAGCAGGACGTCGGCGTTGGGCTTGTTGTTGTGGAAAAAGCCTATTTTAAGTCCCCCCAGGTCTTCGGGACGTTCCGCCAAGGGGTGGTCGCCCGCGCGGACGAAAGAGGTGGGTTGTAAGATTTCAATCGTCTGGCTCATCTCGAATCTCCGTAATGGGGATGTTGGACTACAAACTCAATAAATTCTGGGCGATGACCATGCGCTGTATCTGGTTGGTCCCCTCGATAATCTGCAACTGCTTCGCGTCTCTCATGAACCGCTCGAGCGGATGGTCTTTCATGTAGCCCGCGCCGCCGAGCACCTGAACCCCGTCCACAGCGGCCTTCATGGCGGCGTCAGTAGCGTAGCATTTCGCGGCGCAGATGAAATGCACGTGTTCTTTCCGGTAGCGGCCATTATCCACCATCGAGGCGGCGCGGTAAACGAGCATTCGGGCGGCTTCGGTTTCCATGAACATGTCGGCGAGCATGAACTGCACGGCCTGGTGCTGCGCGATGGGCTTTCCGAAGGCCTCGCGCTCCTTGGCATAATTCGAGGCGTAATCGAGACACCCCTGCGCCAGACCCACGCCCCGCGCGCCGATGGCGGGCCGCGCCTGGTTGAAGCCGAGCATGGCCGTCTTGAAGCCGAGGCCGCGCTCGCCGATCATGTTCTCCAAGGGAACGCGCGAGTCTTCCAGGAACACCTCACAGGTCGGTATCCCCCGCATCCCCATCTTGCGTTCATGACGCCCCACGCGGAATGCGCCCCTGGGAACGATGAAGAACGATATGCCCTTCGCCCCCATCTCGGGTTCGGTTTTCGCCGCCACGGTGATGAAATCCGCGACGCTCGAACCCGTGCAGTAGCATTTCTGGCCGTTGATGACCCACGAATCGCCGTCCCGGACCGCCCTTGTCGATATGTTCGCGGCGTCAGAACCCGCGTGCGGCTCGGTGAGCGAGAAGGCGGGCCGCAAATCGCCTTTGGCGACGCCTCCGAGATAGGTTTTTTTCTGTTCCTCGCTTCCGCCGATGGCGACGGGCCGTGTGGCGAGCAGGTGGACGGAGAAGAAAAGAGGGGAGTTCGAGCAAAAGCGCGCCATCTGCTCGATGGCAACGCAGGTTTCGAGTATTCCGAGTCCCGCTCCACCATAGGCTTCGGGAACGTAGAGGCCGAGAAGATCGTGGGATTTTAAGAGCTGAAATATGTCTTCGGGGTATTCGTCGTTCTCGTCGACCGCAGCGGCGCATGGCGCGACGTGGCGTCGGCTCAGTTCATAAACCGTCTCGGCCAGCATCCGCTGGGCCGGTGTGAGTTCGAACGCGCCCCCGGTATCCACCTTACCCGTCACCCCCGGATTGCCCCTAGAGGCCGAGCAGGTTCCGGGCGATGATCATCCGCTGAATCTGGCTCGTTCCCTCGACGATCTGGATTT
Source organism: bacterium (assembly GCA_965204535.1). Lineage (GTDB taxonomy): Bacteria > UBA8248 > UBA8248 > UBA8248 > UBA8248 > Bin107. The sequence goes on from OZ241996.1 coordinate 1,006,922, forward strand.
GCTTGGCGTCGCGCATGAACCGCTCGAGCGGGTGGTCCTTCATGTAGCCCGCCCCGCCGAGGACCTGGATGCTGTCTATCGCGCACTTCATCGCCATGTCGGCCGCGTAGGTCTTGGCCGTCGAGAAATACCTGGCGTTCTCCTTGCCTATCTGGCCGGCGTCCACCAGGGCCGCCGCGCGGTAGACGAGCAGCCGCGCCGCCTCGATGTCCATGAACATGTCGGCGAGCATGAACTGCACGGCCTGGTGTTGGGCGATGGGCTTGCCGAACGCCTCGCGCTCCTTGGCGTAGTTCGCCGCGTAGTCGAGACACCCCTGCGCGAGACCCACCGCGCGCGAGCCGATGGCGGGGCGCATCTGGTTGAAGCCCACCATCGCGGTCTTGAAGCCCCCGTTCAACTCGCCCACCTGGTTCTCGATCGGGATGGCCACGTTGTCGAGATTGAGCATGCAGGTGGCGACCCCCCGCATCCCCATCTTGCACTCGTGCTTGGCGATGCTGAAGCCCGGCGCGTCGGTGGGCACGATGTAGTAGGTGATGCCGCGCGTGCCCGCGTGGGGGTCGGTCTTGGCGGCCACGGTGATGAAGTCCGCCTTGTCGGGCCCCGTGCAGAAGCACTTCGTGCCGTTGATGACCCACTCATCACCCTCCTTGACGGCGCGCGTGCGGATGTTGCCGGCGTCGGAACCCGCGTGGGGTTCGGTGAGCGCGTAGGAGCCCCTGAGTTCGCCCTTCGCGAGGCCGGTCATGTAGTGGTCTTTCTGCTCCTGCGTGCCGCTTAAGTCGATGACGCGGCTCGAGAGCATGTTGAGCACGATGAACAGCGGCGAATTCGAGCAGACGCGCGCGATCTCCTCGATGGCGACGCACCCGCCCAGAAAGCCCATGCCGCCGCCCCCGTATTCTTCGGGGAAGAAGATGCCGAGCAGGCCGTATTCCTTTTGCAGCTGGTAGATGTCCTCGGGGTATTCCTCGTTCTCGTCGATGTCGGCGGCCCGCGGAGCGATGTAGCGCTCCGAAAGTTCGCGGACCGTCTGGCGGAGCATCTTCTGGGTTTCGTCGAGGTCGAATTGCAGCGTGGTTTCCGTTTGCAGGCTCATTTCATGGCTCCAGCGGTTTGATTTTCGATGGGAATGCGATAGGCAAGTTGATGAAAACCTTATAAAATTTTCCAACCAATAAGTTATGAGGCAAAATTGAAACAATCACATTAAGTATATGCACTAACGGTAGATGTCTTTTCGGTGCCCGATGTCGAGAATGGTGATTATAGAGCGGCCCTCAAGAGCATACAAAATCCGGTAATCCCCCGATCGTATCCTGTATACATCGCTCGAAATCCCGCGGACTCTCGTTCCTCCATGCGCTTCTGCGTCCGCCAATCTGTCAATCTTGTTCCTTATCTGTCGCTTCAGTTTTTTGGTCGGGAGTTTTTCAAGAGCATGTATCGCTCTATCCGTATACCGAATTTCGGACGGATTCACTACTCGGTGATGCGATCAAGGGTCTCGGTTAATTCTTGTCCCGATACGAGTTTCTCACGCCCTTCTTCGATATCTCTCAGTATTTTCTCGGCCGTTTCGGCGTCGACGGTGTCTTCGAACTCTCCGGTTCCCTCGTGGTCCGCGACATCTTCAAGATTTTTCGCGACGTTCCGGCCCATCTCGTTTCTCCTTGTCCATGGGTATTCGCAATATAAATACATCGCTTTCGCTTTGTCAATTTTGCGTTGATTTGCACGGGAGGCATTTCATCCCTCTCGCAGCGATTGCGCCTCAACGCTTACGGGGGAATAATGTCCCGGATCCAATTTAGTTCGCTTAGGCGTTCGCCGAACCTCTCGACGTGCGCCCCGTTTCGATGGAGGAGTTTTGCGCATGGACCTCGTCATACGCGGCGGATACGTCATAGACCCCTCACAGGGTCTGGAGGGGACGATGGACGTCGAAATCGCGCGCGGCCGCGTGCGGAGAGTCGCTCCCCACATCGAGCCGAAGGGCAGGCAGATCCTGAACGCGCGGGGGAAAATCGTCACGCCAGGCCTGGTCGACCTCCACTGCCATTTTTATGAGGGTTTTACGCACTACGGCGTGAATCTGGAGGCCGCCATGCTCTCGCGCGGGGTGACGACGGCGGTGGACACCGGCAGCGCGGGCGCGCAGACGTACCCGGGTTTTCAGGAATGGTTTTTGGAAAAAGCGCGCTTCACGGTGCGCGCGTACTTGAACATCTCGGAAGGCGGGCTCCTGATAGACGGCCTGGGCGAGAACATCGACATGCGCGCGCTGCGTGTGGACAGGGCGGTGGATTGCTACCGGAAGCACCAAAAATACCTCATCGGCATGAAAGTGCGCTTAAGCAAGAACGTGGTGGAGCGAAGCGGCACGAAACCCCTGGACGCGGCGCTCGAGGCGGCGGAGTCTCTGAAAGTGCCCCTCATGGTGCACGTGGGCGACACGCCCTCTTCATTGCCGAGCATCCTGAAGCGCCTCCGCCCAGGCGACGTGCTCACGCACGCGTTTCACGGCCGCAGCGAGAACATACTCGACAGGCGGGGCCGGGTGCGCCGCGCGGTGTGGGAGGCGCGGGATTCGGGCGTGCTGCTGGACGTGGCGCACGGGCGCTCGAGCTTCAGTTTCGAGATTATGGAGCGGGCCATGGCCCAGGGTCTGATGCCCGGAAACCTGAGCACCGACCTCCATACGCACTGCATCCACGGCCCGGTGTATGATTTTCCCAGTCTCATGAGCAAGTTTCTGGCCTTAGGACTCCCTCTCGCGGAAGTGGTGCGGCTCAGCACGCAGACGGCCGCCGAGTGGATCGGCCTCAAGGGGAAAGTGGGGACGCTCCAAAAGGGCGCGAGAGGCGACGTCGCCGTGTTCCGGATGAAGGAAGGCCGGTTCGTTTTCGAGGACAGCATGGGGGCGCGGCGCACGGGGAGGCGGATGCTCGAGGCGACGCACGTGGTCCTGGGAGGCAGGCTGCTCAGGCCGTCCGGGAAGGAGCGGCGTAGACTCACCGAGGTATCGGTAAAACAGAAATAATCTAAAATTCCGGCGCCGGGGGTTGACTCCCCGGCTTGGCAGGATTATTTTACGGCCTTGTTTTTCAGGGGAATAAAACTTTTTTTTGAAAATCCAGAGGCAAGCAGGATGCGGACGACGACAAGATATTGTGGCGGATATCGCTTTTTCGGCTTTATCCCCGTCCGTCCGCGCGCCGTGATGTAGCAAACAAAACGGCGGCGGGCGGACAGCCCGGCCGCCACGGACAATCGAGACACATTCGCCGTGGGAAGCCTCACGGCGATTTTTTTTAGGCTTGCGCTGAAAATTTCAAGAGGGAAAAGGAGATTTATCTTGATTATCGTGATGAAACAAGGCGCGACGGATGAGGAAATCCAAAACGCCATCGGCAGGATCAACGAACTCGGCTACAAGGAGCACGTCATCAAAGGGGTGGAGCGTACGGTGATCGGGGCCATCGGGGATGAACGGGGGAAATACATGTTGGAATCACTTGTTTCGTTGAATGGAGTGGAAAGCGCGATGCCGATTCTCAAGCCCTTCAAACTGGCGAGCGCGGAGGGAAGGCCCGAGCGCAGCAAATTGCCGATGGGCGAGGGAGTGGAAATCGGCGGTGAGCAAATCATCATCGTCGGCGGGCCGTGCTCCGTGGAGAGCAGGGAGCAGATCATGGAATCCGCCGAAGTGGTAAAGAAGGGCGGCGGCCACGTCTTAAGGGGCGGCGCCTACAAGCCGCGCACCTCGCCGTACAGTTTCCAGGGCATGGCGGAAGAGGGCCTCGCACTCCTCGCCGAGGCGCGCGAAAAGACGGGACTTCCCATCCAGACGGAGGTCATGGACTCCGAAGACATCGACGTGTGCTGCGAATATGCGGACGTGCTGCAAATCGGCGCGCGCAACGTGCAGAACTTCTCGTTGCTGAAAAAAGTCGGCAAGACGAACAAGACCATTTTCCTGAAGCGCGGCATGTCCACGACCATCGAAGAGTTCCTGATGTCGGCGGAATACATCATGAGCCAGGGGAACCCGAACGTCGTGCTGTGCGAGCGGGGGATACGCACCTTCGAGACGGCCACGCGCAACACGCTGGACATCAGCGCCGTGCCCGTGCTCAAGGAGCAGACGCATTTGCCGGTCGTGGTGGACCCGAGCCACGCGGCGGGCGCCTGGCGGTTCGTCGCGCCCCTGGCGAAGGCGGCCGTGGCCGTCGGGGCGGACGGCCTGATGCTGGAGATGCACCCCGAACCCGAGAGGGCGATGAGCGACGGACCGCAGTCGCTCAAACCCGAGAAGTTCGCCGCCCTCGTCGAGGAACTCAAGGTTTTCGCAGAGGCTGCCGGAAGAACGCTATAGCATGTCCGTTCTTTTCGTGTTCGTGGACGGCTTGGGAATTGCCCCGCCTTCACCGGGAAATCCACTCTCCCGCGTGAGGGAACCTCCGCTGGGGCTTTTGTGTGGAAACGCGGCGCCGGGTTTCCGCCTCATCGAGGCGGACGCCTGCCTCGGCGTCGAGGGTATCCCCCAGAGCGCAACGGGCGGCACGGCCTTGTTCACGGGCGTGAACGCGCCCAAGGCGGTGGGCAGGCACGTCCAGGCCCTTCCGAATACGCAACTACGCCGCATCATCTGCCGAAACGGACTCTTGCGGCGCGCACGCGAGAGGGGCGCCGGCGTCGGGTTCGCCAACACGTATACGCCTCGTTTTTTCATGCGCCGCAGAAACCGCATCCGCTCGGTGACCACGGTGATGGCCGAGAGCGCGGGAATGCGGCTGAACCGCCTCGAGGATCTCATCGAGGGAAGGGCCGTTTATCGCGACTACACGAACAAGATAATCGTCGAGCAAGGCCATGATGTCGCGACGTTGGACCCCGAGGAGGCGGGCGAACGCCTCGGAAAGCTGGCGCGAACCAAGGATTTACTGGTCTATGAGTTTTTCCAGACCGATCACGTCGGACACCGCGGAACCACCGAGGAGGCAGTTGAGGTTCTGGCGAATTTGAACCGTTTCCTGCAGGCTGCGCTCCGGCACATCGACCCGGATAAAGATACGTTCGTTCTGAGCAGCGACCACGGCAACGTGGAGGATATGGAAACCTCCGCGCACACCAGAAATCCCGTACCCGTATTGTTCTACGGGAAGGGTGCGGACACCTTGCTGTCGGATGCCGTGAATCCGAGCATCTGCCATGTAACGCCCCTGATTCTCAGCATGATTTCGTAAATTTTTCTCAAAGATTGCCTGCTGCGCCACTCAAGGAGGGTGTCCGCCCCGAAAGAGGCGGCTCCCGCTTTTCAAACATTGACTTTCGACCCGGTTATGAAATAGACTCGATCCGCATAATTCGGGTCGTTTTTGTAATATTTTGGCGAAATGGGGCGCAGGATGGAGAATCTCGACCCGACACTGATGGCGCGAATCCAAAAAGACGGCGTAGGGCCCTTCTTGCGATCTGCGCGTGAGAAAAAAGGCGTACCTCTCCGCGCGATCTCCGAGCACACCCGAATCCGAACATACTATCTGGAAAGTATTGAAAACGGCGATTTCGATAAATTGCCGACCGGACCGGTCGGTCTGGGCTTCGTTCGCGCTTTTGCGGATGCGGTGGAGGTGGACTGCCAGGCCGTCGCCGCGAGCTATAAGCGCGAAACGGCGGGCGAGGTTCCATTGGAGGGATTTGGGCTGGAGACCGAGACCCGAACCTTCTACAGCCCCGCTTCCCGGGTGAATCGATTCTCATCCGTTGCCACCTTTGCTTTCGTGTTGATTTTTCTGCTCGCCGGCGGGGGGCTCCTCTGGTTCATGAAAGGGAGGACGGAGCAGCTTGTTCCGGTTGAATCGATTGTCGGCAGAATCAAGACCGCTGTTGCGCCCGTGGCGGAGAAGATCCCCGGCCTCAATGAAAAAGCAAAGGATGAAAATGGAACGGGGAAAGAAACCGCCGTTATCGAGAAGGAGGCTTCCGAGCAGGAGCGCTCTCCCGTCGAGGCCGTGAACTTGAAGGAGCCTCCGGTTTCAGAGGAGGAAAAACCTTCTCCGGCTGTGGAGAAGCCTCCGGCTCAAGATGGTCTCCCGGTTCAGGAGAATTCTGTGGCTGAACAGACTCCTACCGATCGAGAAGACCCACCGGCCCGGGCGCAGGAAAGTCCCCCGGTTCAAGCGAGCGTCCAGCTTCAAGAGACTCCCCGGGTTCGTGATAACCCGCCGCCTCCGGAGAATCCGCCGGTTTCGGGAACCCCGCCGGTTCAGGCGAACCCTCCGGCCGAGAAGGAAGTCGCCCTCAACACGGCGCCGCAGGCTCAAGACACGCCCCAGGAGGAGCAGCCCTCGGCGGCTCCGGCGCCGGCGACTCCCGGGGAGCCTCCCCTGACACTCAGGATTTTTGCGGCGGAAGACACGTGGCTTCGAATCGTGGTCGATGCGAAAAATACGGAAGAACTCCTTTTGCTGGCGGGCAACGAGAAAGATTGGAAGGCGTCGGAAAAATTCGCCCTTACGGTGGGCAACGTGGCGGGAACCCAGGTATCCTTGAACGGTGCGGAGGTCGCGTTGCCCCAAAATACTTCCAACGTGCTCAGGGATTTCGTCCTTACCAGGAATTCTTTGAATTAAGGGTTTATCTGAAAGTTTACATGCCGTATGTGACGCTCCGACTCATTGCATCGCCTCATGCGCATCGAGCAGAGACCAGAAATTTCACATCATGAATAAATCCTTTTTATCGCTTCGGGGTCTCGACGGGGTCAGGCGGGTTCACTTGCGCGGCGCGAACGATGCGTCGGTCGCCTGGTGGCTGGCCAGGATTGCGCGCGAACACCCCGGACCCGTCGTTTACGTCGAGGAGGAGCAGCGACGCCTCGAAGTGATCAAAGCGAACATGAAGCTGTTCCTCGGCGCCTCGGGGGAGCGGAATGCGCCGGTACTGGGTTTCCCGGCATGGGACGTGTATCCCTTCTCCCGGTTGTCTCCATCGAGTGAAATCGTCGGCGAGAGGATGTCCGCGCTGCGGTTTTTGCGCGACGGAGGACAAGGCGTCGTACTGACGAGCGTATCGGCCATGGGGACGAGGGTGCCTCCGCCCGAGCGTTTGAGCGCCGCCGTGATTCACTTGCGCGAAGGGATGGAGATTGAGCGCGACCCGTTCATCGGCTCACTCGAATCGCTGATGTACCAAAGGCGGTCGGTGGTCGAATCCCCCGGAGAATATACCGTAAGGGGCGGTATTCTGGACTTTTTCTCCCCCCAGAACGCATACCCGACGCGTCTGGAGCTTCGCGGGGACGAAATCGATTCCCTGCGAAACTTCAATCCCCAGACGCAGCGAAATCTGAACACCCTGCAGAGTGCGGACGTTTTTCCATCGAGAGAGATTGTTCTCTCGCCCGAGGAGGTGGAGAGGGGCCGCCGCGCCCTTTTGGAAGCCGATACGCCGGAAACGAGCGAACGGGTCGAGCGCCTTCTCGAATACCTGGATGCGGACGGCCATTTTTCGGGGGTGGAGGGTCTCGCGCCCATGTTCTTGTCCGACATGACGACCTTGTTCGACGTGGCGCCCGGGAGCGCGCTCTGGATTGTGAACGAAGCGGAAAACCTCGACGAAGCGATCGAGAAGCTGTGGGGCGAAGTGAACGAGGAGGCGCGTCTCGCGCCCGAGAGGGGTCTCGTTTCCTTCGTGCCCGAGCGTTTGTGGCTCGCGCCCGAGGAAATTCGCGAGGAACTCTCCATCTGGCCGCGTCTGGAGTTCCATTCGCTGGGGCTCGACGCCAAAGATGCCGAAGAGAGTTTCGGGGCCTTGCGCGCGGAAAACATCAACCCTTTCCGGGGGCGGGTGGAGGCGTTCGTCGGTCAACTGCGTTCGTGGCGTCGGGGGGATGAAAGCGTCGTCATCGTGGCGGAGGAGAAGACCCTCGCGCTCAGGATACAGGCGCTTTTGCGCGAGCATGAGGTGGGCGTGGAAATTTTGCCCCGGGGCGCCTCGCTCATGGATGGGCGTCACGACGTCGTGCTGGCGGAGGGGAAACTCGGCGCCGGCTTCCGGCTGCCCGATGAGCGCAGGGTGTTCTTTCGCGCGCAGGACCTGCTCGTCGGCGCTTTGGGGCGGGATTCGCGCCGTCTCCCCCGGTCGAAGCCCGGCGAGGGGTTCAAGGATTTGAGCGAAAACGACCTCGTGGTGCACGTGGAGCACGGGGTCGGCCGCTACATGGGCACGCGCGTCATCGAGCACCGCGACGGGGAGAACGAATTTCTCACCCTCCAGTATGCGGGGGGCGACAAGCTCTATGTCCCGATGGACGACGTCGAACGGATCCACAAATATCGCGGAGGGGGAGTGGCGCCGCCGCTCGACAGATTGGGCGGGAACCGGTGGAACAAGACGAAGAACAACGTCAAGAAATCGCTCCAGGGGATCGCTCGCGATCTGGTGCGGCTGTATTCGGAGCGGAGCGCCGCCCGGGGGTATGCTTTTTCGGCGGAAGGCGCGTTCGATCATGAAATATCCGCCGGCTTCGGGTTCGAGGAGACGCCCGATCAGGAGCAGGCGATTCGCGCCGTGCTGGAGGATATGGAGCGCGCCCGACCGATGGATCGCCTCATCTGCGGGGACGTCGGCTACGGAAAGACGGAGGTGGCGCTCAGGGCTGCCGCCCGGGCGATTTCGGCGGGCAAGCAAGTCGCCGTCATCGTGCCGACGACGCTCCTGGCGCACCAGCATTGGGACACCTTTCGCACGCGCTTCGAATCGCTGCCGGCCCGCGTGGAGATGCTCTCGCGCTTCAGGAGCAGAAAAGAGCAGACTGAAGTTGTGGAGGGGCTCTCCGCCGGGCGGGTGGACATCGTCATCGGCACCCACCGGATGTTGCAAAAAGACGTGTCGTTCCGCGATCTGGGGCTTTTGGTCATCGACGAAGAGCATCGTTTCGGCGTCTCCCACAAGGAGAAGCTCAAGAAACTCCGCGTCAACGTGGACGTTCTCACGCTCACCGCCACGCCTATCCCCCGGACCCTGGAGATGGCGCTCTCGGGCACTCGCGATTTGAGCGTCATCGAGACGCCTCCGCGCCACCGGGTCGCGCCGCGCACGTATATATCGCGTTTCAGCGAAAAACTCATCAAAGACGCCGTCACCAAGGAAATCGACCGGGGCGGGCAGGTGTTTTTCGTGCACAACCGGGTGCAGAGCCTCCCCGCCATGCAGCGGCTTCTGCGGAAACTCGCGCCCGACGCGCGCGTCCTGGTGGGTCACGGCCAGATGAAAGAGAGAGAACTCGAAGACGTGATGGAGCAGTTCGTGACCCGGCGGGCCGACGTGCTGCTTTGCACCACGATCATCGAAAGCGGACTCGACATTCCCTCGGTCAACACCATCGTCATCAATCGCGCGGACACGTTCGGCATGGCGCAGCTGTACCAGTTGCGCGGCCGGGTGGGGCGCGACAGGTTCCAGGCGCACGCCTACCTTCTGGTCTCGGGCGCAGGCTCCCTGACGAAGCAGGCCAGAGAACGCCTCCAGGCGCTCGAGGAGTTGAGCGAACTGGGGGCCGGCTTCAAGCTCGCCATGCGCGATCTGGAAATCCGCGGCGCAGGGCACTTGCTCGGGCATCGCCAGTCGGGGCAGATATCGGCCGTGGGGTTCGACATGTACTGCCGCCTCTTGGAAGAAGTCGTGCAGGAGGCCAAGGGCGAGACGGTCGAGCGCAGCGAACCCGATATCGCCGCGCCGGTGGCGGGCACGCTGCCTCCTTCCTGGATTCCGGCCCAGGCCGAGCGCCTGGACGTATATCGCCGAATCGCATCGGCGCAGGCGCCGGCCGAGTTGAGGGAGTTGGGCGTGGAGCTCCAGGATAAATACGGAGCAATGCCGGCGCGGGCCCTCCACCTTCTGCAACTCGGGGAACTCCGCTTGCGCGCCCGCCTTTGCGGCATCAAGTCTCTCCACGTCCGCGGCAAGGAGGCGCATCTGGAAATTTTCCCGGGCGACTATGAGTTGACGGCCGCCTTTCTCGACATGCCGGGAATGGTGTTTACCGACGCCCACGCTTTTCGCGCCGGCATCAGCGGGCGCTGGCCGGAGGATTTTGACTTTCTCGTTCAAGTGCTGGATGCTTTGGAAGTGTGCAAGGTACCGGAAGGCGAGTTGGCGGCGAAAGAGGCATGAGGCTCTCATCATGGGAAATGTGAGGCGTGCGCGGCGTCTGGTTCGAGGCGGCCTGACCCGGGGGGCGTGGATTTGCGGGGTGGCGCTGCTCGTCGCGGCGGGTTGTGATTCCGCGTTTCAGACGAAACATGAGAAAAAAGACGTCCTGCTCGCGCAGGTGAACGGCGAGCCGATTACCCGCGAGGACGTGCGCACGCATTTCATGGTGGGCGGGCATCACGAAACGCCCCGCAAGGCCGAAAAATCCATACCCAGGGTCCTCCTGGATCAACTCGTGGAAAGGCGTCTCTTGCTCCAGCGTTTCCGGGAGACGGGCGAATATGTAAGCGAGGGGAAGGTGAGGCGTTTCGTCGAATTCATCCGCCGCCAGTACGGCGATCAGGATTTGAAGACCATCATGAAAGAACAGGGGATCGACGAGGAGTTGTGGCTCAAGACGATGCGCGAGACGCTCGAGATTGAGCACCTGCTGGAAAGGGAAGTGTATTCGAAGTTGAAGGTCTCGGATTCGGAGATTGAAGATTATTACAACCGCAACAAGGGGAAATTCCGGGTTGGAAGACGCTGGCGGGTTCGCCAAATCGTCGTCTCTTCGACTAAAATAGCTTTGCGGTTGAGGAACCTTATCCTCGAGGGGAAATCGTTCGCGGCGCTTGCGCAGGAACATTCCATTGGTCCCTCGCGCGCCGTGGGCGGCGATTTGGGTTATTTCCAGCAAGGAGAATTGCCCGAAAACATCGAGAATGTGGTGGAATCGCTGGAGCTGGGCGAGGTGAGCCGGGTCGTCAAGAGTCCGGCGGGCTTCCACCTCCTGGAGGTATCGGAGCGGAGGTTGCCGTTCCAGAAACCATTGGCGTCCGTGAGGGGCGACATCAGAAAACGCTTGCTGGCCGATAAGGGGCGAGCGAAACTCGAGGGCTGGCTCGGAGAACTCAAGCGAAATGCGAAGATCACATACTATCTGGAAAATCTTGAAAATGTCGTATCGGGCTAGATGTTTTTGCGTTTTGGCGATTGCGTTTTGCGCCCTGGCGGGCGCGGCGGTTCCGGTGACCTCCGCCTCCGTGACGATCGAGAGAATCATCGCGAAGATTGACGATGACATCATCATGCTCTCGGAGCTTCAGGATTTCGTGAAGCCCAGAATCGAGAAGTTGCGGCAGAATTACAGGGGCGAACAATTGAACCGGCGGATCCGCGAGCTCGAACTCGCGGCGCTCGACACCATGATCCAGAGCAAACTCATCGCGAAGCGCGCCTCTGGTCTCGAGTTGAACGTCAGCGAAAAGGAAATCGAAAACGCAATTGCGGGCATACTTCGCGAGAACAAGACGACGACGGCCGGGTTGCGCGCTTTCCTGGAGTCGCAGGGAATGACGATGGAGCAATACCGCGACGAGCTTCGCAAGAAGTTGCTGGCGCGAAGAGTGGAGAACATGGAAGTCGGCGGGCGCGTCTCGGTGTTGGAGCAGGAAATCGCGGATTATTACGACGCGCATTCCGATGACTACCGCGAGGCCGAGAAGCGGACGGTGCGGCAGATTTTCTTTCCCGTAGACAAGGGCGCCTCCGCCTCTGAAATCGAGGCGCAGCGCAAAAAGGCGGACCTCGCTTATGCGGAAGCCGCGAAGCCGGGTGCTGATTTCGCCGAAGTGGCGGAGAAGCATTCAGAAGGCCCCGCCCGGAGCCGGGGCGGCTCGCTGGGTTCGGTGAAGAAAGGCGAGGTCTTTCCCGAACTCGAGCAACTCATTTTCTCGACGGCGAAGGGTGCGACGAGCAAGCCGACGAGAACGAGGGTGGGCTTTCACGTCATCCACGTCGATGACGTGGAGCCGGGGAAGGTGATTACCCTCGACAGGGTGTCCGGCAAAATCCGCAGCAAACTCTTCCAGGAGAAATTCACCAAGAGACGCCGCGAATGGATAACGGACCTCAAAAGAGCCGCTTTTCTCGAAATCAGCTACGACCCCGCTCCTTCCCCCGATGGCTTGTCTTCCGTGTTCCGGGATGTTCGCGAGCAGATCAGCTTCAGGCTGGTCGGCGTCAAGCTCAAACAAAGCGGCGGCAGGTTGTTCGGGCAGGACAGAATTTTGTGGGCCTACGGCGCGAACAGGGACAAGCCCCGCTGGAAGTCGGACAAGGTGAAGGTGGGCGAGGGCGCGAGTGTGGGGAAAGACGCCATCAACGCCCTGGAGGCGGGGCATCGGTTGTTCGTGAATCCCGACCCGTCGGCGAACGTCTATTTGTTCCGTTACGTGTATCTGCTGCCCGACTCCTACATCGGCAAAATCAGCTTTGCGGACATGCTCAAGGCGTTCTCGGAAGGGTCGAAGGGCGAAGGAGGAAAAGCCGGGTCGAGAACGATGTCCATCGAGACGGACAACAAGGCCGCGCGGCTCGAGTTCGAGGTGGAGGTTCAGAAGACGCGCAGCATCGTGGCGGATCCGAAAGAAATCACCCAATGATGACGTAAGATGCGCCTCGACCAGTTTTTGCGTTATAGCCGTCTGGTCAAGCGCCGTCCCCTGGCCAAGAGCCTGGCGGACGGGGGCGCAGTGGATATCGAGGGGAAAACGGCCAAAGCCTCCTCCCGGGTGGAAATCGGAGACGTGCTGCGCTTAAGACTCGAGAACAGGACCCTGCGGGTCCGCGTCCTGGGGGAGGCGAGGCGCAATCTGTCGAAAAAAGACGCCTCCGCCCTGTTCGAGATTCTGGAGGAATCCGCCCCTATCCCCGGTGAAACGGAGGAACGCTCGGGCGCGCCGCTCGATTTTTTGAAGCGCGGCTGAATTCCCTCTTGCTCTTTCGCAGAAAGACTGCTAGTTTTATCGAAATTTCCCGGTTGACCTTCGCCGGGCGGAAATGACATGGTGACATAGAAATTCCCCTTTAATGTCGTCCCGTGAGGCGGCGAAGGAGGAAACCCGGATGCTTGCCATCTTCTCGCGCGTTCTCAAAACTCCATGCCCCTTGGGCATGGAGTTTTTTTTGTGCTCCGCTCACGCGCCCGGACACCGGATTCGGGCCAGATGATGCAACAACTCGACGCCGAGCAGCTGAGGCGCACCCTGAGGCGCCTTTCGCATGAGATTATCGAGCGCACGGCCGATCTGTCGGATCTGGTGTTCATCGGCATCCGCACGAGGGGCGCGCCGCTCGCGGAAAGGCTGGCCCGGGAGCTTCAGTCTCTCGTGGGCGTGCATCCGCTCGTGGGCGCGCTCGACGTGACGCTCTACCGCGACGATCTGAATCAGGCCGCAGGCGCGAGGACCGGCCTCAAGAAGACGGACCTGCCCTTCTCCTGCGAGGGGAAAGACGTGGTTCTCGTCGACGATGTGCTCTACACGGGCCGCACGGCGCGCGCCGCCCTGGCCGCGCTCATGGGCTTCGGCCGGCCCCGCAGGGTGCGTCTTGCCATCCTGGTGGACAGGGGAGGACGCGAACTGCCTATCCGCGCCGATTTCGTGGGGAAGAACATCGAGGCGATCCATCCCGAGGAGGTGCGGGTGCATCTGGAGGAGACCGACGGCCAGGACGCCGTTTACAAACGATAATCAAGCCCGCAAACCGGGGCGTTACAGGGGGGATGATATGACAATGGAGACCTACCGAAGAAAGGATTTGCTCTCGATCCGCGAACTGGGGCCTCAGGAAATATCGTTTCTGCTCGATCAGACCGATTCGTTCCGCGAGATCAACGAGCGCGATATCAAGAAAGTGCCCACGCTCCGGGGAAAGACCATCGTCAACCTGTTCTTCGAGAACAGCACGCGCACGCGCGCCTCGTTCGAGATCGCGGGCAAGCGCCTCTCGGCGGACGTCATCAACCTCTCGGTCTCCACGAGTTCGGCGGCCAAGGGGGAAACCCTGCGCGATACGGCGAGGAACATCGAGGCCATGGCCACCGACGTGCTCGTCGTCCGGCACTGGGCGTCGGGCGCGCCGGCCTATCTGGGCAGGGAACTCGACTGCGCCGTTGTGAACGCGGGCGACGGCTGCCACGAGCACCCCACGCAGGCGCTGCTCGACCTCTACACCATCCGGGAGCACAAGGAGAAGTTCAAGGGTCTGAACGTCTCCATCGTGGGGGACATCGCGCACAGCCGCGTGGCGCGCTCGAACGTGGCCGGCCTCCTGAAGCTGGGCGCGAACGTCACCTTCTGCGGCCCCTCCACGATGCTGCCCGCCGAAGTCGACTGCCTCGGCGCGCGCGTGACGACGAGGCTCGATGAGGCCATCGACGGGGCGGACGTGCTCATCGCGCTCCGGATACAGCTCGAAAGGGGCGCCGGGAGCGCCTTCCCCAGCGAGCGCGAATACGCCAACACCTACGGGATCACCAAGAAGAAGCTCCAGGGGGCGAAGCGCGACCTTCTCATCATGCACCCCGGACCCATCAACCGGGGCGTGGAGATGTCCCCCGACGTGGCCGACGGGCCGTTCTCCGTCATCCTGGAGCAGGTCGAATACGGCGTCGCCTGCCGGATGGCGATCCTCTATCTCCTCTCGGTGAAGCGCGATGAGGAGACGGAGGGTGAGACCCCGCCAGAGGGGGACGCCGCCGGTGAGTCGGCTCCGAAGAAATCGCGTGAGGAGGTGAGAGATGCCGTTGCTCATTAGGGGAGGACGCCTCATCGACCCCGCAGGCGGCGTCGATGAGAAATGCGACATCCTGATCGAGGAGGGGAAGGTCGCGCACCGGAAAAAGAACATCCTGCCGCGCGGCGGGGATGAGATCATCGACGCCGAGGGGCTCGTCGTAGCACCCGGGTTCATCGACATGCACGTCCATTTCCGCGAGCCGGGGCAGGAGTACAAGGAAGACATCGAGAGCGGCACCCGCGCCGCCGCCGCGGGCGGCTTCACCGGCGTGGCCTGCATGGCGAACACCGACCCGGTCAACGATACGAGTTCCATCACCGAACGCATCTTGAAGCGCGCGCGCGAGGTGGGCGCCTGCCGCGTGTTCCCGGTCGGCTCGGTTTCGGTGGGCCTCAAGGGCGAAGAACTGAGCGAGATGGCCGAGCAGATGGAGGCGGGCGCGGTGGCCTTCAGCGACGACGGCGTGCCCGTGAAGACGGCGGCGCTCATGCGCGCGGCCCTGGAATACGCCGGAATGCTCGGCGTGAGCGTGCTCGATCACGCGGAAGACCTCTCGCTCTCGGGGGGGAAGGTGATGAACGAGGGGGCCGTCTCCACCCTGCTCGGCCTGGCGGGAAACCCGGCGGCGAGCGAGGACATCTGCGTTTACCGCGACATCCGCTTGGCGGAGCTGACCGGCGGCAGGCTCCACATCCTGCACATCTCCTCCGCGGGCGCGGTGGACTTGGTCCGCGCGGCGCGGGCGCGCGGGGTCCGCGTGACGGCCGAGGTGACGCCGCACCATTTCGCACTTACGGACGAGGTGATACAGGGCTTCGACTCAGCCGCCAAGATGGCGCCGCCGCTGCGCGATGAGGCGAACAGGGGGGCGCTGCTGGAGGGACTCAAGGACGGCACGATATCCGCTATCGCATCGGATCACGCGCCGCACTACGAGGCGGAGACCCAAAGGGAGTTCGACGCCGTTCCGTTCGGGATCGTGGGGCTGGAGACGGCCGTATCGCTCGCGCTGGACAGGCTCGTGGGCGGGGGGGTGCTCACGCTGCCCGAGATGATAGCGAAGTTCACGGCGGGGCCGAGCGAAGTGCTCGGCCTGCCCTACGGCACGCTGAAAGAGGGCGCTCCGGGGGACGTGACGATTCTCGACCCCGAACGCGAGATCACGGTCGACCCCGACGCCTTCGAGAGCAACGGCAGGAACACGCCCTTCGCGGGCTGGAAGCTCAGGGGCTGCGCCGTGGCCACGGTCGTCGGGGGAGACGTGCGGATGAGCAGGCTTGCGGGTGAAACGGAAATCCGCGGGCAGGAGGCGCTCACCCCATGAGAGGACGAAAAATCAAACCGGCGCTCCTGGCCCTGGAGGACGGCAGAGTCTTCCGGGGCGCGGGTTTCGGGGCGGACGCGGACGCGGAAGGCGAACTCGTCTTCAACACGGCGATGACGGGCTATCAGGAAGTGCTCACCGACCCCTCCTACCGCGGCCAGATGGTGGTGATGACGTACCCCCACATCGGGAACTACGGCGTCATCCCCGGCGATGAGGAATCCCGCCGCGCCTGGGTCGAGGCGTTCATCGTGAAGGAAGTCTGCAGGCGCCACAGCAATTTCCGGGCGAACGAGGACCTGGATTCCTATCTCAAAAGACAGGGGGTTCCCGGTATCGAGGGCGTCGACACCCGCGCGCTCACGCGCCACATCAGGGAGGCGGGCGCTCTGCGGGCGATACTCTCCTCAAAGGATCTGGACGAAGAGAACCTCATCGCGCGCGCCAAGGCGAGTCCGGGGCTGGACGGGCGCGACATGGTGCGCGACGTGACTTGCGAGGCCGCGCACGCCTGGGGCGAGCGCAAGGGCCGCCCGCTCTGCGTGGCCTATGACCTGGGGGCCAAGGACAACATTTTCCGCGAACTGGGGGCGCGTTTCGATCTCGAAATCGTGCCGGCTTCGGAGACCGCGGAGAGCGTGCTGGCGAGAAAGCCCGCCGCCGTTTTCCTCTCGAACGGCCCCGGCGACCCGGCGGCGCTCGGCTACGTCGTCGAGAACGTGAAATCGATCATGGGCCGGGTGCCCGTCGTGGGCATCTGCCTGGGGCACCAGATTCTGGCGCAGGCCCTGGGCGGGCGGACGTACAAGCTCAAGTTCGGCCACCACGGCGCGAACCACCCCGTGCAGGATTTGAGCACGAAAAAGGTGGACATCACTTCCCAGAACCACTCGTTCGCCGTCGACCCCGAGAGCCTGCCCGCAGGGGTGGCCGTTACGCATTCGTCTCTCAACGACAAGACTTGCGAGGGCCTCAGGTCCGAATCCCCCAAAGTGTTCAGCGTGCAGTACCACCCCGAGGCATGCCCCGGCCCGCACGACGCGGGCGCGCTGTTCGATGCGTTCTTCCGCTTCTGCGTGGGGGAGTGAGGGAGGTGCGCGCGGGGGATGCGAGTGAGGAACGAGTGTCCACGCCTTTTAAGTCGGCCAACCCCCCCTTGTCGGGGCTGTTGAAAAACCCCTGGTTTTGTGATCGTATGGATGTATTCCCCCTCGCCCGAGATGGGAGTTCCGGAGATGTTGGACCGCAAGAGGCGCGAGCAGATGGACTTGTTCGTGGCCGGCCCGCTGGAGAAGTTGATTCCCGAAGATCACATATTGCGCCAGGTGGACCGCGTACTGGATTTGAGTTGGCTTCGCGAGGAAGTGGCGGCGTGCTATTGCGCGGACAACGGTCGACCGGGGATCGACCCGGAAGTGGTGATCCGGTTGATGCTGGCGGGCCTGCTGCTGGGCTACGCGGAGGACCGCCGCCTGCTGCGCGAGGCGCAGGCGCATCTGGCGGTCCGGTGGTTCATCGGGTACAGGCTGGACGAGGATTTGCCGGATCATTCGAGCCTGACGCGTATCCGTCAACGCTGGGGGGAGGAGCGGTTCAAGGAGATATTTCGGCGCACGGTTCAGTCTTGCGTGGAGGCGAAGGTGGCGAAGGGAGAAGTGGTTCACATGGACGCGTCTTTGATACGTGCGGACGTGAGCTGGGAGAGTCTGGCGGAGCGCCACGCGGAGAAGGTGGTGCGGGAGAACGACTCGGAGGATGAGACGGGGAAGAAGGGCGGCGGCGGTTCGGGTCCGGTGAGCCGAACGGACCCCGACGCTCGCCTGGCGCGCAAGAGCGCTCGGGCGGGGTTCGAGCCGAGCTACAAGCACCACGCGGTGGTGGACGACGAGCGTGGGGTGGTTCTCGACGTAGAGGTGACGGAGGGGACGTTGAACGAGCGGGAGATGATGGAGCCGCAGCTGGATGCGGTTTGCGAGCTCACGGGTCGCGCGCCCGCGGTGGTGACGGCGGATAGTGGTTATGCGTATTCGAAGGTGTACGGCGCATTGGAGCGTCGGGGGGTGGACGCGGTGATACCGGCGAAGAAGGAGCCTTCCCAGAGCCGTGTTCCGCTGCAACTGTTCCGCTACGACGAGCGTCACAAGGTGGTGAAGTGTCCAGGGGGCAAGACGCTGCGCCCCCGGAAGGAGACGGAGCGGGGGCGCTGGTATGTATCGAGGACCCGCGATTGCGCGGGGTGCGCGCTCAAGGCCGATTGTCTGTCGGCGTCTCGCACGAGCAGGGCGGTTCTGATTCCGCACGAGTATCCGGCGCTGTTGCGCGCGCGCCGTCGCCACGCGCGCCGTGGGGAGGAGGAGGGTCGGCTGTGGCGGCGCCACATGGGTCGCTCGGAGGGCTATCACGGCGAGGCGAAGAGTCGGCACGGACTGGCGCGGGCGGTACGCCGGGGTCTTGCGAACGTGAAGATCCAGGCCTACCTGACGGCGACTGCGGTGAACCTCAAGCGGCTCGCCGCCGCTGTGGCCGCGGGTTTATTCGCTCTGTGGCGGGCTTGGGCCGCCCGGAAACGCCGAATGAGCGCATATCGCGGCCTCACGCGCCGATTGGGCTTCCTCTCCCAGGCCGCGTGAGCCGCCATACATCCCGCTTCAAAACGGGGTTTTTCAACAGCCCCTTGTCAGGGGGTATAAAAAGGCGATGCGCCCTCGCCGGGCTGGGGGGTTTTGTTTTTTCTTGCCCCCCTGACAAGGGGGGGTAGGGGGGGTTGCTCTTTTGACAAGGGGTTTTTCAACGGCCACTCCTCAGGAGGATAAAAGCGATGCTCTCGACGGGGGCATTATCAACAGCCCCCTCAAGGGGGTCTGTTGAAAACCCTGTTGTTCGTCACCTTTGGAGTTCTCCCTCCACCGGAGAATTTCAAATCAACTCCCCCCTTGAGGGGGTCGGGCTTCCCGAGGGGAAAGCCCGACAGAGGCCGAGCGGTTTGTGCGAAGGCCGATGTGGTGGGGGGTAAAATGCGTTTTATCGCCATTCCGAATTATCCCCCCACCGAATCGCTTTCGGGCTTACGCCCTCAGCTCTTCGACTCCCCCTCAAGGGGGGAGTGAAAGGCAGCGCGCTCCTTGTGTGGGCATTATCAACACCCCCCAAGGGGGGAGCGGGAAAACCCAGGCGGCGGAGCGTGGTTTCGGAGAAGAAATATGAATTGACCGGCGAAAAGGAGTCGTCAACCGAAGTATATCATTCCTGAAAATCGAGAGGCGCGGTGAGGCGATTTCATCAGCGGGAATTTGAAACGCCCTTTTTATTTTCCATTTTCAAGCGGGTGGCCTGATTCATGCCGAAAAGAACGGACATATCCAAGATACTCATCATAGGCTCGGGGCCCATCGTTATCGGACAGGCGTGCGAGTTCGACTATTCGGGCGCGCAGGCGTGCAAGGCCTTGCGCGAGGAGGGCTACGAGGTGGTGCTGGTGAACTCGAACCCCGCCACCATCATGACCGACCCCGAGATGGCCGACGCCACCTACGTCGAGCCCATCACGCCGAAGGTTGTGGAGGAGATCATCAAGAAAGAGCGCCCCGACGCCCTGCTGCCCACCATGGGCGGCCAGACGGGGCTGAACACGGCGGTGGCCTTGGCCGAGGGGGGCGTACTTGCCGAATGGGGCGTGGAACTCATCGGCGCGAAACTGCCCGCGATCCAGTGCGCGGAAGACAGGGACCTCTTCAAAAAAGCGATGCGCGAGATCGGCCTCGACCTGCCCACAAGCCAAGTCGTCACCACGATGAGCGAGGGCTGGGCGGCGGCGCGCAACATCGGCTTTCCGATTATCTTGAGGCCCGCCTTCACGCTGGGCGGCTCGGGCGGGGCCGTGGCGTTCACCGAGGATGAATTCGAGGAGAAACTCGCCTGGGCGCTTTCGGAAAGCCCGGTGGATCAGGTGCTCTTGGAAGAGAGCGTCCTGGGCTGGAAGGAGTTCGAACTCGAAGTGATGCGGGATCTTAAGGACAACGTCTCCATCATCTGCTCCATCGAGAACCTAGACCCCATGGGCGTCCACACGGGCGATTCCATCACCGTCGCGCCCGCGCAGACACTCTCGGACCGTGAATACCAGACCATGCGCGACGCCGCCATCGCCTGCATCCGGAAAGTCGGGGTCGAGTGCGGCGGCTCGAACATCCAGTTCGGCCTGAGTCCCACCGACGGCCGGATGGTCGTCATCGAGATGAACCCCAGGGTGTCGCGAAGCTCCGCCCTCGCGAGCAAGGCCACGGGCTTTCCCATCGCCAAGATAGCCGCCAAGCTCGCCGTGGGCCTCACGCTCGATGAGATACCGAACGACATCACGCAGCAGACCCCCGCCTCGTTCGAGCCTTCCATCGATTACTGCGTCACGAAGATACCGCGCTTCACGTTCGAGAAATTCCCCGAGACGCCCCCCGTCCTCGACACCCAGATGCGCTCGGTGGGGGAGGTGATGTCGATCGGCAGGACGTTCCGGGAATCCTTGATGAAGGCCGTCCGCTCGCTCGAGATCGACCGCTACGGCCTCGCCGACCCCAATCCCCAGGAGCTCGAAGGATTCTCGGAAGATGAACGCAAGGAACTGATTTCAAAAGGCTTGAGAATCCCTGGGCCCGATCGCCTCTGGACCATCGCCCGCGCGTACCGGGATGGGTGGACCGAAGAGGAGATATACCGCGCCTCGGGCGTCGACCCGTGGTTTCTGGCGCATCTGGCCGAACTCGTGGAACTGGAAGGAGAGGCCGGGGCGCCCGGTCTTCTGGAAGATGCTTTCAGTCTCCGCTACTTGAAGCAAAACGGCTTCAGCGATTTGGAGATCGCCGGAAGGCAGGGGGTAGCGGAAATCGCGGTTCGCGCGGCGCGGCACCGCCTGGGCGTGCGGCCCGTCTACAAGCAGGTGGACACCTGCGCCGCGGAATTCGAGGCACACACGCCCTATCTCTATTCCACCTACGAGCAGGAAGACGAGGCCCCGCCGACTGCGCGTGAGAAGATCATCATCCTGGGCGGGGGCCCCAACCGCATCGGCCAGGGCATCGAGTTCGATTACTGCTGCGTCCACGCCGTGACGGCGCTGGCCGAAGCCGGCTTCGAGGCCATCATGGTGAACTGCAACCCCGAGACGGTGAGCACGGATTACGATACGAGCGACAGGCTCTACTTCGAGCCGCTCACGCTCGAGGACGTGCTCGAGATCATCCACCGCGAAAAACCCCGCGGCGTCATCGTGCAGTTCGGTGGCCAAACGCCGCTCAAGCTCGCCCTGGCCTTGAAAGAGGCGGGCGCGCCGATTCTGGGAACCTCGCCCGAGAGCATCGACCTGACCGAAGATCGCGACCGCTTCAGCCACCTGCTCAAGGAACTCCACCTCACCCAGCCGCCCTCGGGCACGGCGACGAATACCGAAGACGCGCTCGCGATTGCGAACGCCATCGGCTATCCCGTGCTCATGCGGCCCAGCTACGTGCTCGGCGGGCGCGCCATGGCGCTCGTCCACGACGCGGATGAACTTTCTGCCTATATGCGCGACGCCGTCCGCGCCTCCGCCGAGCGGCCCGTGCTCATCGACAGGTTTCTGGAAGACGCCGTGGAGGTCGACGTGGATGCGGTATCGGACGGCGAGAACGTAATCATCGCGGGCGTGATGGAGCACATCGAGGAAGCGGGGATCCACAGCGGCGATTCGGCGTGTTCGATCCCCCCCTACACGCTGGGCCCCGACATCGTGGAGGAACTGAAGCGCCAGACGCGGATTCTGGCGAAATCGCTGAACGTCGTGGGACTCAACAACGTGCAGTTCGCGGTCCACAAGCGCCAGGTCTTCATCCTGGAGGTCAACCCGCGCGCGAGCCGCACGGTGCCCTACGTGAGCAAGGTCGTCGGCGTGCCGTTCGCCAAGGTCGCCGCCTGCGCCATGGCGGGCGAGACGCTTCCCGCGCTCGGCCTCGATCACGACGTGGAGCCGCGCCATTTCGGCGTCAAGGAAGCGGTGTTTCCCTTCAAGAAGTTCCCCGGCGTGGACGTGATCCTGGGCCCCGAGATGAAATCCACCGGCGAGGTGATGGGGCTGGGGGCGGATTTCCCCACGGCTTTCCTGAAAGCCCAGGAGGGGGCCGGCTCCGTCCTGCCGCTCTCGGGCTGCGCGTTCATCTCCGTGCGCGACGAGGACAAAGCGGCCATCATCCCCCTGGCGCAGCTGCTCGTCGAACTCGGCTTCTCCCTGGTGGCCACGGCGGGAACGCGGGCGGCGCTCATGGCGAACGGCATCGAGGCGGACTTCGTCCACAAGGTGACGGACGGGGAGCCGGGCCACGTCGTGGACCGGATGGAAGCGGGGGAGGTGCAGTTCGTTCTCAACACCACGGCGGGCAAGCAGTCCATCAGGGACAGCTACTCCATCCGCAGGACGGCGCTTTTGCGCAACATCTTCTATTGCACGACGCTCGCCGCAGGGCAGGCGGCCATCCGCGCCATACGGATTCTGCGCGAAAACGAGTATTCGGTGCGCTCCCTGCAGGATTATCACGCCAATCTGCGAGACCTCGCGCGCGCGTAGCGATTCCCATCTCTCAAGCCAGGGTGTAGAGTAGCGTTTTACCGATTCTGCTCTCACCTCGTGAGGCCCCGGCTCATGCTGCGACTCATTTTTTATCTGGTTTTGTCCTGGCTGATATATTATCTTATTCGTAGTCTTATCAGCGGTATCACGGGTGCGGGACGGAAAACTCCCGAGGCCGAAGACGGCCTCGACGACGAGATGCTCAACTGCCCCGAGTGCGCGACGTTCTTCCCGTCGCGCATCGGGATTACGAAGCGCGCGGGCGGCGGCAGGCGTTCCTTCTGTTGCGTGGCGTGCGCGGAGAAGTTCGCCGAACGAGGCGGCCCGCCTGGGGCGGATGATGGATGAAAGGGCGCCCAATCGGTTCGTTCGCGCCGAGGCGGGTCGGCGAGGACGGTCGCCTCGTGAGAACCCGGGCGCCGGATAAGCCCGAGCGGATGTCGCAAAGACGGGAGAACCACGATGTCGAGTGGAGCAACAGACCCCGGCGCGCGGGGTGAAGACGGCGCCACGGCCTTGCACCGTGCGGTGATGGACGCCGGCGCCCCCGAAGTCGTAGGCGAACTGCTCGAGGCCGGGGCCGAGGTGAACGCGCGGGACAATAGAGGATGGACGCCCCTGCACTGGGCGGCATGCTTCGTCGATAATTCGGCGGTGCTGACCGCCTTGACGCGGGCCGGGGCCGACCCGAACGCGCCGGATGAGAGAGGGGCGACTCCCCTCCACACGGCGGTGGCGTTCAACGCGGCTCCTGTGATCGTGACGACTCTGCTGGACGCCGGCGCCGACCCGAACGCGGAGGGCATATTCGGATGGACGGCCCTGCACGCGGCGGCGGCGTTCGGCGAAGCCTCGGACATCGTGGAGATCCTGGTACGGGCGGGCGCCCAGGTGAACACGCCGGACAGAAAGGGCCTGGCGCCGCTGCACTGGGCGGGGATGCGCAGTTCGGCCCCCGCCATCGTGAAGGCCCTGCTCGCGGCGGGCGCCAACCCCGACGTGCGCGACAAGCGCGTGCGAACCCCCCTCCACTACGCGGCGGCGAAAGACGGTGTCATCCTATCGGTGGTCGAGGCCCTGCTCGACGCCGGCGCCGACCCCGGCGCGAAAGATTCCGAAGGCAAGACCCCCAAAGAGGGCGTGAAGCCCGATTCCCCGTTCAGAGGGACGGAGGCGTATATGCGGTTGGGGGGGTGAATTCCGACTGATGAAGGAGGAATTCCTCCGACCGGTGAGGGTGGGTTTGCGGCTCCAATCCATGTAGAAAACTAGATGGTTTCGTAGGGGCGGACCCACGTGTCCGCCCGGTTATTTTGTAGTCGTCATTCCGGCAATCAATGCCGACCGAGGAGCGAGGGATTGCCGGAATCCAGTGTTTTTGTTTTTCGCCTTATGCTTTTCCTGCTTCCTTTCCTGATCAATGAGGGAATGAAAAACCCCCGCGATATTCACTTTAATCGGTTCTGGATTCCGGCATGCGCCGGAATGACGAACAAAACCACACCGCCTCATCCTGAGTAGCGGCGAAGCCGCGTATCGAAGGATGCCCTCTCGCCACGGCGCGAGTCCCTCGCCCTTCGATACAAACGCTCCTTGCTCAGTCACGTTTTACCTTCGGCGGCTACTCAGGGTGAGGAAAGAGGCGTCGGCGGTTTCCAGAGGACGCATACAGGGCTTTTTCAACAGCCCCTTGAGGGTCGGGCTTCCCGAGGAGAAAGCGAGACGAAGAGGCCGAGTCCACAGGACGAAGGCCGATTCGGTGGGGGGATATGCCACAGAAAAAACTCCCCCCACCGATTCGGTTTCGGGTTTACACCCTCACCTCATCGACTCCCCCTCAAGGGGGGAGTGAATTTCCCCTCTTCTTGGGTAGAAATGACCTTCAATGGGGGAGTGGTTCCAACGAGGTCTTTCTGCAAGCCGTCAGGAGAAACATCGAGCGCTTCCCTGCGGATTTCATGTTTCAGCTTACGAAACCCGAATACGACGACTTGAGATCACAAATTGTGATCTCAAGTTGGGGCGGCAGGCGTTACCCGCCTTATGCGTTCACCGAACAGGGGGTCGCCATGCTCTCCAGCGTTCTTCGCAGCGAGCGGGCGATTCGGGTAAACATCGAGATCATGCGCGCCTTCTTGGAGTTGCGGCGGATGCAGGCGAGCCATGCCGACCTCGCGCGCAAGCTCTCCGCTCTGGAGAAGAAATATGACAAGCAGTTCAATGTCGTTTTCGAAGCCATCCGGGGACTCATGGCCCCGCCCGAGCTGGAGAAAAAAGGCAGAATCGGGTTTTCCCCCTCAAGCGGCAAGCGAAAGTGAAGCGGCCTACCCGGAAATCGCACTTGCTCAAGGGAGGTATCCGCCCCCTGGAACGGCAGGCGGCGGAGGACGAGACTCGCCTGCAGACCCTGCGCGAGGCCGCCGAAGTAGGGGTCGCCGACATCAAGGAGAGGCGGTTCCGAACTTTCGATACGAAGGAATCGCTTCGCAAGCATCTCTCACAACTGGCCGAGAACGCCGTCTCAGACCCACCCGCCGGGGGTAGGGCCGATCATGAATAGCGGGCAGGCACAGGGGCCTGCCCCTACGCAATCTCCTTCGTCTGTAAAACGACGGGCCGCATGACGTGGAGATTGTGGACTACCATTGAGGAGCGCGGGAATGAACGCGAAGAACAAAATGACGCCGGTGCATCCGGGCGAGATACTGCGCGAGGAACTCGATGCGCTGGAACTCTCGGCCAATGCGCTCTCGAAGGCGCTCGGCGTGCCCGTGAACCGGGTCACGACGATACTGAACGGCCGGCGGGGCGTGAGCGCGGACACGGCGCTGCGCCTGGCGCGGTATTTCGGAACCACGCCCGAACTCTGGATGAACCTGCAGAAGACCTGGGAGCTTCGCCGGGCCGAGGTCGTCCAGGGCCGCGAGATCGCCGAGCGGGTGAAGCCGCGCGAAACGGCGGCGTAGGGAAGCGGCCGGGCACGGGCTCGTTCACGAACAGCTGGGCGGAGGCTTAGGTCCGCCCCTACGAAAGTTCATTTCCTGCCAGGCCGCTTGACAATGTTCGCAGAGAGCCGTCATTACGGCGGATGACGGCGAGCCATACGGAGCACGCGTGACATGAAACCTTTGCGCGTATACCCATTCTTGGTATGCTGACTGTGAAGGGGGTATCATCATGCCGCGCAATACGTCGGTTTCACTCGGGGATCATTTCGTGGGTTTCATCGAAGAGCGCGTTGCGTCGGGCCGCTACAACTCGGCGAGCGACGTGGTGCGCGCCGGGCTGCGTCTGCTCGAAGAGCACGAAGCCAGGGTGAATGCCCTGCGCGATGCGCTCATCGAAGGCGGGGCGTCCGGCCAGGCGACGCCTTTTGATTTCGATGCTTTCATCGCCGGCAAGAAAACCCCCTGAGCGGGATGGGAAGCTATACGGTATCACCGGCGGCGCGATCCGATCTGGAAAGCATTTGGGATTATACCGTCTCGCATTGGGGCATGGCGCAAGCCGAGGACTACACCCGGAACATTCAGGCGGCGTGCGAAGCGCTGAGCGAAGGCAGGATGGTCAGTCGCTCGGCGGAAGATATACGCGCGGGATACCGTAAGGCTGCTGTCGGATCGCTGTAGCTTCCACGAAAAGCTCCTGATTATCCTGACGATGTATGAACCCCACCCATGTGGCTCATGCGCGGAGGCGATGTCACGCAGATGGAAGCCGGGGCGGCGGGAAATTCTATTAGCCCCTACGCAAACTCTTCCCTGATCGGGCCGGTTTCTGTTCGGGAATTTATCACGATTCGTCGGCGTATCATCTTGGTTCGGCGGGTTTTTATCTTTTATCCCCAGGAAATTTTCACGTAAAGGCGAAAGCGCATTTGCCCGCAATTGCCGTTCTTGCGTCCGGCGGGGGTTTGGTAGGGTGGCGGAGCGAATCGCTCCTTGCGCGAAAGCGCGGCGGGCGCGGCACTTTCATGAGGCTGAGACGATGACCAAGTCAATTTCATGCGAGCCATTCGCCCCGGCGCATCCGGGGAGGCGGGAGAATTTCGCGCGCCTTCCGGGCTTCGGCGGCTCCGAGAGGGCGATGGAGAGCAGGTCTAGCGCGCGGGCGTGCGTGAATCGGGAATTCCTGAAAAATCCCATAAATATCGATAAATTCACGGGGTTTTCCTGTAAATTTCTGACTATGCAAGTGATTGTAATAAAAAGGGTTATCATATGAATCTGAGCGTTCTGCACTCAGATATGGCGCAAAAAAAATTTCGCGCGCCGCATTTGCCCGCAGATTCGATGAGTTGAACGCACCCCGGCGCATTTCCCCGCATATTCGCGCAGATTCTCATTCCCCGCCATATTGACATTTGGACGCAGCCGCGTAATCTTCTCATATGCGGGGCGCGGCCCCGAGGGGGGAATGAACACGTCCGGCGGGAGAGAACATGAAGATATTCATCGATACGGCGAACCTGGAGGAGATCACCGAGGCGGCGTCCACGGGCATCCTGGACGGCGTGACGACGAACCCATCGCTCATCGCAAAGGAGGGCGCCGACCACCACACGAGGATCAAGGAGATATGCGAGGTGGTCGACGGGCCGGTGAGTGCCGAGGTCATCGCCACGGAGTGGAAGGAGATGGTCGAAGAGGGCCGCGAGCTGGCGGCGATTCACGAGAACGTCGTGGTGAAGGTTCCGGTGGGCGTCGAGGGGCTGCGCGCCGTCAAGGCCATGCGCGAGGAGAACATCAACACGAACGTCACCCTCATCTTCAGCCCCGCGCAGGCGATGCTGGCCGCCAAGGCGGGGGCGTCTTTCGTGAGCCCCTTCGTGGGCCGGCTGGACGACATCTCCAACCCGGGCATGCAGATTGTGAGCGATATCGTGCAGATTTTCGAGAACTACGATTACGCCACCGAAGTGCTGGTGGCCAGCGTGCGCACGCCGATTCACCTGCTCGAAGCCGCGAAGATGGGGGCGGACGTCGCGACGGTCCCCTTCGGGGTGATCGCGCAGTTGCTCAAGCATCCGTTGACGGATATCGGGTTGGAGAAATTTTTGGCGGATTGGCGCCGCGCCAATGAGATGCGCTGATTCTACGGGAGGCCAGAAAAATCATGCCGATGTATGAATTTCTTTGCGGAAGCTGTGAAATAGATTTCGAGACCATCGTTTCATCCGCGCAAGCCGTAGATGGGGTCGAATGCCCTGAATGCGGCTCGAAGAAGGTTCACAAGAAACTTTCCTTGTTCGCCAAATCCACTTCGAGTGCTGCGGCGTCGGCGCCGATTGCCAGTGGATACTCGGCCGGCGGGGGCGGCTGCGGAGGCATGTGTTCGTGCCACTGATCCCTCGGGGCTGAGCTTTACTCTCTCGCCGCCTGATTCGCGCTCTATCCTTGCAGGGAATTCCCAGGGGAGGGAACATCATGTCCCAAGACGAGCGAATCAGCGTATTCGAAACCGCAAGCGCACAGTTTGACCGGGCAGCGGAAATCATCGGTTTGGATGATGATATGCGGTTTCTACTCAAAACACCTTTCCGTGAAGTGAGAGTCGAACTTCCCATCCGCAGGGACGACGGCTCCCTGGGCGTTTGGGAGGGCTACCGCGTCCAGTTCAACGGCTCCCGGGGGCCTTTCAAGGGCGGAATCCGATACCACCACGAAGTGGACATGGACGAGGTGCGCGGGCTTTCGGCCCTGATGGCCTGGAAGACGGCTTTGGTCGACATTCCCTTCGGCGGTGGAAAAGGCGGCATCACCGTCAACGTGAAAGAACTCAGCGTGTATGAACTGGAGCGGCTGACCAGAAAATTCATCGCGCGCATCGGTCATATTCTGGGGCCATACCGCGATGTCCCCGCCCCTGACGTGAACACGAATGCGCAGGTGATGGCGTGGATTTTCGATGAATACAGCAGCCGGCACGGGTATGCGCCGGCTTGCGTCACCGGTAAACCCCTGGCCATGGGCGGTTCTCCGGGAAGGGAGGCCGCCACGGGGCGGGGCGCCGTGATGGTGTATGAAGAGATCGCCAAAAGAGAAGGCTGGGACCCCGCAGCAATGACGGCGGCGATACAAGGTTTCGGGAACGTCGGCTCTTTCGCCGCCAGGTTCATGAAGGAGCTTGGAGTAAAGGTGGTGGCGATTTCGGGCAGCAGGGGCGCTTATTTCAATGGCGACGGCATCGACATCGAAGCTGCCGCGGCGCACCGAAGGGATGCAGGTACGCTCGAAGGTCTTCGGGGAGTCGAAGAGATCACCAATGAAGAACTATTGGCGCTCGATGTGGACATCTTGATTCCGGCGGCTCTGGGCGGCGTTATTCATGCCCGCAACGCGGCAAACGTGAAAGCCCGGGTTATTCTCGAAGCGGCCAATGCCCCCGTAACCGAAGCGGGAGAGGACATTCTGGTCGATGGCGGGAACGTCATGCTGATCCCGGACGTGTTGGCGAGTTCCGGCGGCGTGACGGTCTCGTATTTTGAATGGGTTCAGAACATCCAGCAATTCGGCTGGGATGAAGAGCGGGTGGACGGCGAACTGGGCAAAATCATGTCGCGCGCCACAGCGGAAGTGTATGCGCTGGCCGAGGAGAAACAGGTGTCTTTGCGTACGGCGGCCTTCATTGTCGCCATTGAACGAATCGCGGAGGCCGAACGCCTTCGCGGTTTGTAGAGCCGGTCACGTTGGTGGAGCCTTCGTTGCCTGGATTCGTGATAGACGCCCAGGGCATCGAGAAATCCTTCGGAACCCTCAAAGCCGTCGATGGCGTCTCGTTGCAGGTGAAACCCGGAGAATGTTTCGGGATTCTGGGTCCGAACGGAGCCGGCAAAACCACGACAATCAAAATGCTGCATGGAGCCGTTGAGTCTGATTCAGGTACTCTGAGGGTGTTGGGTAGGGATGTAGGCACCCAGGGTCGGCTCATTCGCGCGCAGATGGGCATCGTGTCGCAAGAAGACACCCTGGATCGTGATCTGACCGTATATGAAAACCTTTGGGTCTATGCCGGATTTTTCAGTATTTCGAAGAAGGCGTCATTATCGCGCATTGAGTATCTGCTCGATTTCATGCAGCTACGGGAGAAATGGGATTCACAAATCAAGACCCTCTCCGGCGGAATGAAGCGGCGCCTCCACATCGCGCGCGCCCTCATTCACGAGCCGAAATTCCTGATTCTGGACGAACCCACTACAGGCCTCGACCCGCAAGCGAGGCACCTTGTCTGGCAAAGGCTCCGGGAACTCAAGGTGCAGGGTCTGACCATCCTCCTCACCACGCATTACATGGAGGAAGCGGCGCAGATGTGCGACCGCATCGGCATCATGGACGGGGGAAAATTTCTGCTCGAGGGGCCACCACAAAGCCTGGTTCATGAAAAAGTGGGCGATGAAGTCTACGAATTGAAAGGCGGTGCTTCGGTAGAGTTTCTGGACTCGTTGCAGGGTCTTTCCGTCACCACTGAAATCGTTGCCGATATATTGTATCTGTACAGCCGCAATGGGATGGGAATCATGGAGCATTTGATTTCTTTCGGGCGGAAGGATTTTTTGAGAAGACCCGCCACCTTGGAGGATTTGTTTCTGAAACTCACGGGCAGGGAACTGCGGGATTGATGCTTTTCCCCCAAGCCCCGAGCCATCGCGCCTTTCGCGTCTGGGTTCGTCATTTGGTGTACTACCGCTCTTTCTACTTGGCGGAATGGGCGGGGAATCTGGGTGAACACATCTTGTGGCTGGTGGCGTTTGGTTATGGACTCGGCCGGTTGGTGCCGAACTTGGACGGTATTTCATATGCGCAGTTCATTGGTCCCGGATTGATGGTTTCCGTCGCGATGTGGAATGCCACGTATGAGTCCACATACGGAGCTTATTCGAGGATGAGAATTCAAAATATCTATGAGTCCATGCTGATGGCTCCGCTTACGGTAGGCGATATCGTGCTGGGGGATCTTCTTTGGTGCGCCAGCCGGGCACTGATTGGCTCGACATTGATGTTGATCGTTTTGAGTTTGTTCGGCCTGGTAGGCTCCTTGTGGGCGGTGGCGATTCTTCCGATTCTATTCATCGAAGCCGTGATGTTTGCGGCCTTGGGTCTGATTGCGACATCGTTGGCGCATAGTTTTTCGTTTTTCAACTTTTATTTCTCCGCTGTCGTTATGCCGATGTTTTTCTTCGCCGGCACATTGTTTCCCATCAAAGGTCTTCCGATTTGGGTGGAACGGTTGTCCGAAGCCCTCCCGCTTACGCATGCGGTGCGAATCTCGCGCGGCTTGTTTATTTATGGATATGTTGAGAATTTTATCTGGCATTTTTCGTTACTGCTTGGTTTTACGTTCTTGTTCTTGACAGTTGCCTGTGTTTTGGTGAGCAGACGGATGGTGGAATAGCATGGGGTCTGTAATTAAAGTCCTCAATTTTCCTGAACCTTTTTTGTTTCACGAGAGCTTGTTGCGTTTTCGTGTTTCCAAAGAGGAGTTCGTCAATTCCTACGCGGATGGGGTGTACCGCAGGGTTGTGGAAGACCCGAATGGTGATTTGGTTTTGTTGGAAGCTGAAAAAGCAGATGAAAGTCGGAGCGCGATTCGACTTCGAATGACCACACAGGGGCGGATGACGAAATCGGCACAAAATGCCGGTATAGACGCTATCAAGCATATATTGGCTTTTGATCTGGATTTGAGACCGTTTTATAGGATGACGAAAGACGATGTGAATTTGGCTCTGATCGCGAAAAAATTCAGGGGGCTCAAACCCATACGATACCTGAGCGTTTTCGAGGCTCTTGTTACGGCGATTACGGCGCAGCAGGTGAATTTAACGTTCGCCGGTGCCATACGTGGGCGGATGGTGAAACGATGGGGGAGAAAATTGCGTATCAATGGGCAGACCCATTACGCTTTTCCACGCCCGGAACGTTTGGTTAAAGCGCGAGTAGCCACCTTTCGCGTGATGCAATTCTCGGAACGAAAAGCCGAATATGTTATTGGTGTGGCGCGCGCCGCCCTGGAGGGTCAATTGAATGAGAGCGAACTGCGTATTCTCCCCGTAGACGAGGCGGTGGCCCGCTTGACCGATATACGGGGCGTGGGTCGCTGGACAGCCGAGCAAATGTTGTTTCGGGCGCTCGGCCGCGTAGAGGTATTTCCGGGTGGTGATTTAGGAGTCCAGAAGGTCGTGGCGCGTTACTGCTTGGGAGAAGAGCGTGTGGACGAGGAAACAGCGCGTAAACAAGCCGATAGGTGGCATCCCTGGGCTTCTCTAGCGACGACTTATTTGTTCGCCGCATGGCGCGCGGGGTTAGCCCCGCAGGTGAAACAATCTGATTCTTGAGAGCCGATAACCATATATGAACAACACACGGGTTTCTATCGAAGAGCGTGAAAAACACTTGCTGGCGCCTTATGCCGCGCATAGCGCAGATAGCCTCGGACGAAAGCATCCGGAGCCTGAGCACGATATGAGGACGGCTTTTCAGCGTGATCGTGACCGGATTATCCATACGCAGGCGTTCAGAAGGCTTGAATACAAAACCCAAGTATTTGTGAATCATGAGGGGGATCATTACCGGACACGCTTAACGCACACCATTGAAGTGAGCCAAATCGCTCGCTCCATCGCGCGGGCGCTTGGCTTGAATGAGGAACTCGCCGAGGCTGTTGCCCTCGCGCACGATTTGGGCCACCCTCCGTTCGGTCATGCTGGCGAGAAAGTTTTAGATGAACTGATGAAAGAGCAAGGCGGGTTCGAACATAATTTGCAAGCCCTACGGATCGTCGAAGTTCTGGAGAAGCGTTACCCATCGTTCCCGGGTTTGAATCTGACATGGGAAACACGAGAGGGCATAATTAAATATCTTCATCGCCACGAAGGACCGATGCCTGCGGGTCTGACGAATACAATCTCTCCCAGCCTTGAAGCTCAGGTAGTCGATGTGGCCGATGAGATTGCATATAACAATCATGATTTGGATGATGGCCTTTCGTCCCGGCTGTTTGAACCGGAAGATTTGCAGGATACGCGCCTTTGGCGCGAACACTACGAAAGCTCAAAAAAATCGTTTCCAAATTCTTCCTGGCGGGAGAGTAAGCACGACACCATTCGCCGAATTATCAACTCACAGGTTCAGGATATCATCACCTGCTCATGTGAGCGCATTGAGACGCGTAGGCTCCGAGATATATCGGACGTGAGAGAAAATGGGCATGAAGCGGTTGTTTTCGGCGAGGAGATGAATGAGAAAAACATCGAACTCAAACGGTTTTTGATGACGCGGATGTATAAAAACGAACGTGTTATGCAATTAGAAAAAAGCGCTCGAAAGATACTGAATGGACTGTTTCATTTGTATGTCGCCGAACCAGAAAAAATTCCCGAACATGTTCGCAAACTCGAGGAAATGGATGGTCGACATCGAATGGTTTGTGATTATGTGGCCGGAATGACGGACCGCTACGCCTTGCAACAATATGAACGATGGCTGGATGCCTGATACTTGTTTTTTTCTTCTCTGCCGGGAAGGCGAGAAAAGAAGAAAAAATTTCGGGATGACGGTGATTCAGAAGCATCTCTGCAAGGTTATTGCATGCAAGGCATTATTTGGTTTGAAGAGCGGCGAAAAGATTTGTTTCTTTTCTCTTCAAAAGGAGGAGTATAGAGCCCTCAAGGCGGGATTTATCAATAGCCGACTGAAATTCTTCTATCGTCCTGACAGGTTTGTGGTTTATCTCCTCGATTTTATCTCCGGGCCTGACCCCACTGAGTTCGGCAATGCCGCCTCTCAAAATCGATGAAACCACCAATTTATTCTCCTCATGAATTAACTCGAAACGCTGGGCAATGTGTGGGGTAAGCACTTCTACTTTCATTCCCATGGACGTATGGTTCGCCAGCTTTCGCGAATGGGGCGCTTCAGTCCGGCTTCCTATACGGATATGGACACTCTCAAGACGTTTTTCTCGAAAGTACTTCACCAACACAAGGGAATTTGGCTTCGTGCGAGCCACTATGCGGGGAAGGCTTTGCCATGTGCTGACAGACTTGCCATCGAATTCAACGACGACGTCTCCTCTACGTAAGCCGGCACGATGGGCGGGGCCGCCGCGTGTAACTTGTGTGAGCTTGGCACCCTCGAGATGGGAAAGACCCAGGGTTTTCCCCTCTTGTCGGGGGACTTCGGATATGGCCGCACCCAGACGGCCTCGAACCGGATAACCTTTATGTTGCAGCGAATCGATAACGGCTTTGGCCTGGTTAATCGGAATGGCGAAACCGATGCCTAAACTCCATGCGCGCGACTCGCTGGAAAATATAACTGTGTTGACACCGATTACGACGCCTTTCGTATTCGCGAGCGGCCCACCTGAGTTGCCGGGATTGATCGATGCGTCGGTTTGGAGGAATTCATCAAAAGGACCTTCTTTCAAGTCCCGACCCTTGGCGCTGATTATTCCCACAGATACCGAATTCGCCAAGCCGAATGGGCTGCCAATCGCTATAACCCACTGCCCGACTTCTATTTTATCGGAATCTCCGAGAGATGCTTCCTGGAGTTTTTGAGTCGGTTTTATTTTTAGTAAGGCAAGATCAGTTTTATCGTCGACACCAAGTAAACGTGCCGAGAATTCCTCGCCTGCATGGAGTTTGACCATGATTTCTTGCGCATTCTTGATAACGTGGTGGTTCGTTAAGATATGGCCTTCTTGTGAGACAATGATTCCCGATCCCACATTATAGTGGTTGTTAAAGGGCACATTTCCCTGATCAAATTTTGGAGGATTGTCTTTTTGACGGCCTCTACCGAAGAGGTTGAGTAACGGATTGCCCTCGATTCCTTTTGGTTTTACACGAATATGGACAACTGAAGGTTGTAACTTTTTGGCCGCATCGATGATGAGGCGACTACCAAATGGATGCGGCCCTGCCGATGCTGGTGAGGCGCAAAATAAGCAAAACAACAATAATATGGAGAGGTGGGTTAAAACATGTAGGCTGTGGCAGCGCATAGTTAAGTGTACCCTAATCGTTGGGTGCGAATTACGCATAAATGACTGAAACACTGCACTTTGCATATGCTAACATTGTGTATATCCGGGGGCAAACAATTTGACCAAGGTTGGACAAATTTGATATAGCGTGTTCGCCTGATCACCTGTGAAAATAGTAGGTTTATCTACTGCTGTTTTTTGGTAACCAGAAATCGAAAAACGGAAATAAAATTTTCAAGCAGGCTCACGCAATTTCGGCATTCGCGCCATTCGCCTTCCCAGAGAGATTTCTTCCGGCCGTGAACATCGATCGAATCAGGAATTTTTCAATTATCGCTCATATAGACCACGGAAAATCCACCCTGGCGGATCGCGTTTTGGAAATGACCGGGGCGCTTTCAAAGCGTGAAATGTCTTCTCAGGTTTTGGATTCCATGGACTTGGAGCAGGAGCGAGGCATCACGATCAAGGCGGCGACGGTGCGTATCTTCTACAGATCAGATAGGGGCGAAGAATATGTCTTT
Source organism: bacterium (assembly GCA_965204535.1). Classification (GTDB taxonomy): domain Bacteria; phylum UBA8248; class UBA8248; order UBA8248; family UBA8248; genus Bin107. The sequence goes on from OZ241996.1 coordinate 1,042,137, forward strand.
AACCTCATAGATACGCCCGGTCATGTGGATTTCAGTTATGAAGTTTCCAGGAGCCTTCAGGCCTGCGAGGGTGCTTTGTTGCTGGTCGACGCGACCCAAGGTATCCAGGCGCAAACGGTGGCGAATGCATACCTTGCTTTAGAGCAGGACTTAGCCATTATCCCAGTAATCAACAAAATCGATCTGCCAGCGGCGGATCCTGACCGCGTGATGAAGCAAATGGAGGACATCATCGGAATTGACCGGGGTGAATGCCTTCTGGTGAGCGCGAAACAAGGCGAAGGTGTGGATTCACTACTTGAAGCAATCGTTGAGCGAGTGCCGCCTCCAAGTGGAGAGATGCAAGGTTCTGTTCAAGGACTCGTGATAGATTCTTGGTATGATTCCTACCAAGGCGCCATTCCACTCTTCCGGATGTTCGAGGGGACAATTCGCGAGGGCGATATCGTACGGTTTATGTCTACTGGCAAGGAATATCAAGTTCTGAGTTTGAGTACATTTACGCCTCACGAAGTAAAAATGAAAGAACTTGGGCCGGGCGAAGTGGGAATTTTGTCTGCTTCGATACGCGAGGTGAGCGATACACGGGTAGGTGACACCATTACACTTGCCAAAAACCCTGCGTGTGAGGCTATCCAAGGCTTCCAGGAGCCGAAAGCGATGGTATATAGCGGTTTATATGCGGCGGACAGCGCCGAATATGAAGATTTAAGGACGGCGCTCGAAAAACTCAGACTGAACGATTCGGCCTTTACCTATGAACCCGAGACGTCGGTAGCTTTGGGATTTGGTTTCAGATGTGGATTTTTGGGTCTTCTTCACATGGAAATTATTCGCGAGAGGTTGGAGCGCGAATACGATCTGACACTTATCATTACAGCCCCGACAGTGATTTTTCGCGTTCTGCTCAGTGACGCTACGGTGGAGGAAATTGATAGCCCAGCTAAGTTGCCCGAACTGCCAAGGATTGAATCGATCGAGGAGCCTTTCATTTTGGGCACTATTCTTGTGCCCTCGGAATATGTGGGCGCTGTGCTCAAATTGGCACAAGAAAAGCGGGGGATGCAGCGCTCCATGGAATATATCGATACGACGACTGTGCAAATCGTCTACGAACTACCATTTAGTGAAATTCTCTTTGATTTTTACGACAAGTTAAAATCCGTTTCTCGAGGATACGCGAGTTTTGATTATGAGCACCTGGATTACCGTTCGGCGGAGGTGGTAAAGCTGGATGTCCTGCTCAACGGGCAGCCGATAGACCCCTTTTCGACGATCATTCACAAGGAGAAAGCTTACTATCATGGCCGAGCGCTGGTGCAAAAAATGAAAGAAATCATCCCGAGGCAAATGTTTGAGGTTATCATACAGGCCGCGGTTGGGAACCGGGTGATTGCACGGGAGACGATTCGTGCGTTGAGAAAAGATGTGACTGCGAAATGCTATGGTGGTGATATCACGCGAAAACGAAAGTTGTTGGAAAAGCAGCGAGAAGGGAAGAAACGCATGAAGAATATCGGTACCGTAGAAGTGCCTCAAGAAGCATTTATGGCTGTTTTGGATGTGGGCAAGGAGTAAACGTGTCGGATGCTGGTTTAACAACAGGCAAGAGCGCGAAACGTAAGCGTAAATCCAAATCAACTTTTCGCGAATATGCTGAAGCAATAGTCATAGCTTTGTTGCTGGCTATGTTTGTGCGCACCTTTGTAGTGCAAGCATTCAAGATTCCCTCGGGTTCGATGGAAAATACTCTTCTTGTCGGAGACCATATACTTGTCAATAAATTTATTTATTGGTTCCGTGGACCTAAGCGCGGGGACATTATTGTCTTCAGGTTTCCTAAGGATGAACGACGGGATTTTATCAAGCGCGTTATTGCTTTGCCGGGTGAGGAGGTGATGGTTCGAGAGGAAAAAGTGTTTATCAACTGTGCCATACCGAACAACCCGGAAAAATGTGTGCCGCTGGATGAAAAATATGTGCGTTTTGAGCCAAATGGTACCGCTGTAGGTTTTGAGAGCAAATGGGGGCCACAAAAAGTTCCGCCTGGGCACTTATTCATGCTTGGAGATAATCGGAACAATAGCCAAGACAGCCGTTTTTGGGGGTTTTTGAAAATGGGTGAGCGCGTGAATCATATTCCTATCCGTTTTGCGGGTTATGCTTTTGGGTTGCCTTTTCCTTGTTCGTTATGGTCTGCGCCGTGTTGGGACGATAAGATCCGTGGTTCCGCATTCATGATTTACTGGTCCTGGAACGGAGATTCGGGCTCACCGCGCTGGGGCAGGCTGGCGAACTTTATTAGCTGATTTTTGTTGAAGATACGTCTCTCCAGCCCAAAATGGTTCAAAGAATAAAAGTAGTCTCAACCCCCCATTGTTTCCCATGGAATGCATTGCGTGCCAGAGCCTATTGGACACCAAATCCGCATGTTGGAATCCGGGCCATACAATATCGTGGCGCGCGGCGCATAAAGAGATGCGAGGTGAGAAACACCGGAATCCCCTCCAAAATACGCGGAAGACATTGCAAGAAGAGCGCTTAAGACCTTAGGCGGGATATCACTGAGAATGGGGATGGAGCTGCTCCATAGCCTTTGAAATTCCTCGCTGGCAATTGAATCCGCAGGCCCTTCAATCACGACGGGTCGCTGGCCTGTTTCATCAGCATGCTTTCTTGTCATAGTGGTGAGAATCCGAGGGGGAATCCATTTACTCTTTCCTCCTCCACCTGGATGGATGACGAAGAAGCTAGAATGCTCTAAGTCATATTTATCTAATAACTTAACAGATAATGTGAAATTTTTTTGTGAGGGTCCTAGCTTTATCTTTCCAAGTTCAGGTGTGTCCAATGTTAGCCATGGGCGCATCATCCACTCACATATGGGAATTTCTTCCGAGTGGGGAGGAAAAGGTGGATGTATCCGGCAGTGCCACAACCCGTTTAAACTCAAGCGCTTGACGAGCTCTCCTGAAATGTCCGAAGTGTAGAAGATACACATATCATAGCGTTTGATAAGTCGACACAGAGCGTCGTTTTCTTGTGGTTGAGCATTATACAGGAGGTGAAAGGGGGGTGAGTCCCCGTCGAGAATTTCGTGAATCAGCCCCGAATCGAGTAGCGGGGCTGCATAATTGGGGTTCGCAGCCAGGGTAATATGAGCATTTTCGTAATGATTACCTAACTGTTTGAATAATAAAGCCAATAGCAGTGTGTCCCCGAATGCTCCCATTCGGTAAATCAAGATTCTGGTTGCCAACGTCTACGCGCCACCCATGAGTGAATCCACGGCTCGGACAATTGTCGCGAATTCTTGAGCATCCAGAGTCTCGGCTCGTCGATCGGGGTCGATGTCTGCTCTTTCAAGGAGGTTTCGAAATGCCTCAGTTTTAGAAGAGGAAAATTCCTTGCCTTTTAACTCGCTGAGATTCAATGACTTGAGATTATTTAGGAGTGTTTTTCTGCGGTGAGCGAAACCCGCCTGGATGATCCGGAAATAGAGACCCTCATCTCCTACCTCTACTTGGGGCTTCCCTCTCGCCTCTAGACGAACGATCGCGGAGTCGACCTTTGGTGGTGGCCGAAAAGCGCCCGGGGGCACCACTTGGCATAGCCTCGCCTGATATCGATACCCGACCCAGAGAGTGAGTGAGCCATAATCCTTGACACCCGGCCCAGCACAAAGCCTCTCGCCCACTTCGCGCTGCACCATCAGAACCATAAGGGGAAAACGTTCAACTTTTTCAGTGAGTTGCGAGATTATCGCCGAAGCGACCTGGTAGGGCAGATTCGCCACCAATTTCACCTTTTTGGGGAGGGTGGTGTAGTCGATTTCTAATGCGTCGCCGTGAATCAGGTGAAATCCCTGATGCTCATCCTCCATCTTTTTGAGCGCAGGAATGAGCGTGTCGTCTATCTCTATGCCGTGGACGATGGCGCCGGCGGCGAGGAGGCGCCGCGTGAGAACGCCTTCGCCGACGCCGATTTCGAGCACGTCCTCACCCGGCGTTATATCCGCCAATTCAATGATTTGTGAGAGATACCTCTTCTCGTGCAGGAAGTGTTGGCCGAGTTTTTGTCTTGAGCGACGCGCCATGGGAAACCGCTTGTCAGGGGCAGGATAACTGCTTGACTTTGAACGAGTTTTATGAGAGTGTCCCTGGTGGATCACCCCTCTCGTAATTTACCGGCAATTTATCGAAAAACACCGTGAATTTATCCAATTTTATCGAATTTTTCAGTATTTCCGACCGGCTTTTCAGCGCCTGAAAATCATCCGCACCCTATCAAAATCGCTCTCGATATTCCAGCCGGATTTCCAGACCCTCGGGAGATGAAAAATCTTCTCCCCCCGGCTGGCATCCGAGCGGGGGACGTGATAAGGAGGGGGCGGTAAAGTTTGCGCGAAGGCGCCATGAGGGTTTTGCCCCAGAAATTCTTTCGGGGATGACTGGCGTTTGTACTCTTGAACACAACCGTGATTCCGGCTTTTACCCATACACTCGGCGAACGTAATTTTCGCATGACGAACTGAAGGGGAGCATTGAATGAGCATCAAATTCGACAAACTCGAAGCACCGAAACAGGGAACGCGCATCTCTTTCCGAGGCAGCAAGCCCCGGATACCCGACGACCCCATTGTCTGCTACGTCCGTGGCGACGGCATCGGCGTGGACATCACGCCGGTGATGATGGAAGTGGTCGACGCCGCCGTGGATAAGGCGTTTCGGGGCAAGAAGCGCATCGAATGGTTCCGCGTCATGGCGGGCGAAGACGCCATGGAAACCTACGGGGAACTGATGCCCGATGAGACCATGAAGGCGATTCGCCACTATTATTTCGCCATCAAGGGCCCGCTCTATACGCCCATCGGCGGCGGGTTCCGGAGCCTGAACGTCGCATTCCGGCAGATGAACGACCTGTTCGCCTGCGTGCGTCCGGTGCGCTACTTCAAGGGCGTTCCCTCGCCCATGGTGCATCCCGAATGGGTGGACATGTGCATCTTCCGCGAGAACACCGAGGACGTCTACGCCGGCATCGAGTGGGAACTGAACTCCAAGGAGGCGAAGAAGATGATTCGCTTCCTGAACAAGGAGATGGGCTGCAACGTCCGCGCGGACAGCGGCATCGGCGTCAAGCCGATTTCGGTTTTCGGCAGCGAGCGCATCGTCAAGAAGGCCATCGACTACGCCATCGCGCAGAAGAAAAAGGTGCTCACGCTCGTCCACAAGGGCAACGTGCAGAAATACACGGAAGGGTCATTCAAGGACTGGGGCTATGCCTTCCTGAAGAAGAAGTACAGAAGGCACATCGTCACCGAAGAGGAACTCTGGAGCAAAAAATACAACGGCAAGATGCCCAAGGGCAAGATTCTCGTGAACGACCGCATCGCCGACAACATCTTCCAGCAGGTGCTCACCCGCCAGCGCGAATACCAGGTGCTCGCCTGCACCAACCTGAACGGCGATTATCTCTCCGACGCCGTCGCCGGCCAGGTCGGCGGCCTCGGCATGGCGCCCGGCGCGAACATCGGCGACAGGATCCACTTCTACGAGCCCACCCACGGCACGGCGCCCAAATACGCGGGCAAGGACATGGTGAATCCGAGCAGTCTCATTCTCTCGGCGGTCATGATGCTCGAGGACATGGGCTGGGAGAAGGCGGCGAAGCTCATCGTCAAGGGCATCGAGGGCGCGATTCAGAAGAAGACGGTCACCTACGACCTGCACCGCCAGATGAAGGGCGCCAGGAAGCTTTCCTGCTCCGGCTTCGGAAAAGCCATCATCGCGAACATGTAACCAAAAGGAGGCGGGAGAGAATCATGGCGAGGCCAAAAATCACCATTGTGGGCGCCGGGAACGTAGGCGCCACGACGGCCCACTGGGCGGCGGCCAGGGAACTGGGCGACATCGTCCTCATCGACATCATCGAGGGAGTGCCCCAGGGCAAGGCGCTTGATCTGTATGAAGCGGCGCCCGTGGAGGGTTTCGATTGCCGCATCACGGGCACGAATGACTATGCGGATACGAAGGATTCGGACATCGTCGTCGTCACGGCGGGCGTCGCCCGCAAGCCGGGCATGAGCCGCGACGACCTCATCAGCATCAACGCCGGCATCGTCGGCTCCGTGACGGACGAGGTCGTAAAACAATCGCCCGATTGCATCCTGATCATCGTCTCGAACCCGCTCGACGTCATGGTCACCAAGGCGCACATGCAGTGCGAGTTCCCGCGCGAGCGCATCATGGGGATGGCCGGCGTGCTCGACAGCGCGCGCTTCCGGACGTTCATATCCATGGAACTGGGCGTCTCGGTCGAGGACATCACGGCCACCGTGCTCGGCGGCCACGGAGACAGCATGGTCCCGCTGCCGAGGTACAGCACGGTCTCGGGCATTCCCATCACGGCGCTCATGGAGCCGGGTCGCATCGAGGCGCTGGTGCAGAGAACGCGCGACGGCGGGGCGGAAATCGTGAATTACCTCAAAACCGGCAGTGCGTTCTACGCGCCCGGGGCTTCCGTCGTGCAGATGGTGGAATCCATCCTCAAGGACAAGAAGCGGATTCTTCCCTGCGCGGCCCTGCTGGATGGCGAATACGGCCAGGAGGGCATTTTCATGGGCGTTCCAGCCAAGCTCGGCGCGGGCGGAATGGAACAGGTCGTGGAACTCGATCTGACGCCTGAAGAAAAAACGGCGTTCGATAATTCCGCCGATCACGTGCGCGAGTTGATAAAGACCCTCGAAACCTGAACGCGTCGTTCATAGACGACCGGCAACGGACAGGCGGGCCATGCGAACGATAGACGCAAGCGAGGTGACGGCCAGGATTCGCGAGATGTCCATCGAGTCGAACTACCACGTCGACCCCGCCTACGTACGCAAGGTCGAAGAGGCGAAGGCCGGTGAAACCTCGTCTTTGGGCCTCATGGTGCTCGATCAGATCACCGAGAATGCGGCCCTCGCATCCGCAGAGCGCGTACCCTATTGCCAAGACACGGGCGTTTCCATCGTCTTCGTCGAGGTGGGCCAGGACGTCCGCATCGAGGGCGGGCTGCTGGAAGACGCCATCAACGAAGGCATTCGCCGGGGCTATCGCGACGGCTATCTGCGCGGCTCGGTGGTAAACGATCCGCTCCGGCGCGTGAACACCAGGGACAATACGCCCGCTGTCATCCACTACCGCGTGGTCGAGGGCGATCGCCTCAAACTCTATTTCGCCGCCAAGGGAACGGGGGCGGAAAACATGAGCATTGCGCGCATGCTCAAACCCTCGGACGGCAGAGAGGGCGTCATCCGCACCATCGTCGATCACGTTTTCAATTCCGGGGGGAATCCCTGCCCGCCGGTTCTGTTGGGGGTCGGTCTGGGCGGCTCGATTGAAAAGGCGGCGCTACAGGCGAAATGGGCGCTTTTCCGTGAACTGGGCGCGCCCAACCCCGACCCGCTCGTGGCCGAACTCGAAGGGGATATTCTGGAAGCGGTGAACAAGACCGGCGTGGGGCCGATGGGCATGGGCGGAGACACCACCTGCATCGCCGTGCACGTCGAGACCTACGCCTGCCACATCGGAGCGCTTCCGATCTGCGTGAACGTGGAGTGCCACGCGCACCGCCACGCCGAGGTGGTACTCTAGGATGCAGTCGATTAACCTCCCGCTCGATTCTGAGGTTGTGGAATCCCTCTCGATGGGGGATATGTGCGAGTTGAGCGGCGTCCTCTACACGGCGCGCGACGCGGCCCACAAGCGGATGCTGGAGGACGCGGCGCGCGGAGAGCCCCTGCCCATCGACGTGGCGGGCCAAGTGCTCTACTACGTGGGGCCGACGCCACCCAAGCCGGGCGCCGTCATCGGCTCGGCGGGACCCACGACGAGCGGCCGCATGGACGCCTATACGCCCAGGATGCTGGAATTAGGCCTCACCGGAATGATAGGCAAGGGGGGCAGGAGCCCGGCGGTCGTGGAGGCCATCGCCGAACACCGCGCCGTCTACTTCGCCGCCATCGGCGGTACGGCCGCCCTGCTGGCGAAGCGGATCAAGGAGGTCGAACTCATCGCCTATGAGGATTTGGGGACCGAGGCGATTCGAAGACTCGTGGTCGAGAGGTTTCCGGTCGTGGTCGCGGTGGACAGCCGCGGGAAGGATATTTTCGCCGAAGGTTACAAGGCGTTTGCCAGATAAAGTTCGCCCGGGCGTTTCGGTCTTGACGTTCTTGGCGCGATTTTCAGGGATTGATGTAATCACTTCCCCCTTTGGGGAGTTGTTGAAAACTCGTGATTTCATGATTCGGCATTTGTAGCCGATCGCGGAGGAAGAGAATTCACTCCCCCCTTGAGGGGGAGTCACAGAGGCCGAGCGGTTTGTGCGATGGCCGATGTGGTGGGGGGTAAAATGCGTTCTATCGGCATTCCGAATTATACCCCCCACCGAATCGCTTGCGGGCTTACGCCCTTAGCTCTTCGACTCCCCCTCAAGGGGGGGAGTGAAAAGTAGCGCGCTCCGTGTGTGGGCTTTTTCAACATACCCCCCAAGAGGGGAATGAGAGAAACCTGAGCGGGAGAGAGTGGTTTTGCAAAAGGAGTTATAAATTTACCTGGTCGCAGCTTTATGAATTGACTTATAAAAGGGCTGTGTGAACCGAAGTATGATGACTTTCATTTGTGCTTGAAGGTTCAGCGTTGAAATGTATTCATCGCATTGATTCTGGAGGGGTTGGATGAACATCCACGAGTATCAGGGCAAGGAGTTGCTCGCGAAATACGGCGTGGCCGTCCCGAGGGGCGGAGTCGCCGAGACGGCGGAAGAGGCCGAGCGCATCGCCAAGGAACTGGGCGGGACGGTGGTCGTCAAGGCGCAAATCCACGCGGGCGGACGAGGCAAGGGAGGCGGCGTCAAGCTGGCCGGGACGCCTGCGGAGGCGAAAGAGGCGGCCTCGCAGATTCTGGGGATGACGCTGGTGACGCACCAGACGGGTCCGGAAGGCCGCCTCGTCAAGAAGGTATGGGTGGAGGAGGCGAGCGACATCGAGCGCGAGTTGTATCTCGGGGTCGTGCTCGACCGCGCTACGGGCCGCCCCACCGTCATGGCGAGCACCGAGGGCGGGATGGACATCGAGGAGGTGGCCGCGAAAACGCCCGAAAAACTCCTGAAGGTTCCCATCGACCCGGCGCTCTCCGTCTGGCCTTCGACCGCGCGCCGCGTGGCCTACGGGCTGGATTTACCCACCGACCTCGTCCGCGAGGGGACGAAGTTCGTCACGAACCTCTACCGGTTCTACGACGAGATGGACGCCTCGCTGGTCGAGATCAATCCCCTGGTGCAGACGAAAGACGGTCGCATTCTGGCGCTCGACGCGAAGGTGAACTTCGACGACAACGCGCTCTACCGCCACGAGGAGGTGGCCGGGATGCGCGATGAGGATGAAGAGGACCCGCTCGAAGTCGAGGCCTCCAAATTCAACCTCAACTACATCAAGCTCGACGGCTCGGTGGCCTGCATGGTGAACGGCGCGGGCCTCGCCATGGCGACGATGGACATCATCAAGCTCGCGGGCGCAGCGCCGGCGAACTTCCTCGACGTGGGCGGCGGCGCGAGCAAGGAGATGGTGGAGAACGCCTTCCGCATCCTCATGGACGATACGGACGTGAAGGCCGTCTTCATCAACATATTCGGCGGCATCCTGCGCTGCGACATTCTGGCGGAGGGCGTCGTGGAGGCGGTCAAGACCGTGAACGTGAACGTCCCCATCATCATCCGCATGGAGGGGACGAACGTGGAGAAGGGCCGCGAGATTCTCGAAGGCTCGGGTCTCGATTTCACCGTGGGCAATGGCATGGCCGATTCCGCCGAAAAGGTGGTAGCGGCCCTTAACCGCTAGGGGGTCTGGTTTTGAGTATTCTGGTTGACAAGGAGACGCGCATCCTCGTGCAGGGCATAACCGGGCGCGAGGGAGGCTTTCACGCCGGGCAATGCCAAAAATACAGCCGCGAGTTCGCGGGCGGCGGCGGCGCGGTGGTGGCCGGCGTGACGCCCGGCAAGGGCGGGCAGGAGGCGGACAGTGTGCCCGTGTTCAACACGGTGGCCGATGCGGCCCGCGAGACAGGCGCGAACGCCTCGCTCATCTTCGTGCCGCCCCCGTTCGCGGCGGACGCCATCGTCGAGTCCGTAGACGCCGGGCTCCCCCTCGTGGTGTGCATCACCGAGGGCATCCCGGTGCGCGACATGGTGTACGTAAAGCGCCACATTGAGGATAGCGGCGCCGTGCTCATCGGCCCCAACTGCCCGGGCGTCATCACGCCCGGCGGCTGCAAGATGGGCATCATGCCGGGCCACATTCACAAGGAAGGCACCATCGGCGTCATCTCGAAAAGCGGCACGCTCACCTACGAGGTCGTCGCCCAGCTTACCGAGCAGGGCCTGGGCCAGACCACCTGCGTCGGCATCGGCGGTGACCCCATTATCGGCACGATGTATATCGACCTCTTGCGCATGTTCGAGGACGACCCGAAGACCGAGGCCATCATCATGATCGGCGAGATCGGCGGCACCGCCGAGCAGGACGCGGCGCGCTGGGCGAAGGAGAACGTATCGAAGCCGCTCGTGGGCTTCATCGCGGGCCAGACGGCTCCTCCGGGCCGGCGGATGGGCCACGCGGGCGCGATTATCTCGGGCGGCGAAGGCACCGCGGCCGAGAAGATGCGGGTCATGTCCGAATGCGGGATTCACGTCACCGAAAGCCCGGCCGAGATGGGCCTCACCATGGCCAAGGCGCTGGGCAAGGCATAACGTCATACACGGGAAGGGAAAGGACACATGGAACGCACGTTCGCGATGATTAAACCCGACGCCACCGCGCGCGGCATTAGCGGCAGGATTCTCTCGCGCATCGAGGAGGAGGGTTTCGGGATTCTGGGCATGAGGCTCGTCCACATGTCGAAAGCGCAGGCCGAGGGTTTTTACGCCGTTCACAGGGAGCGCCCCTTCTTCGGCGATCTCACGACGTTCATGTCCTCGGGGCGCACGGTGGTGCTCGCCCTCGAGCGCGAGAACGCCATCAAGCACTGGCGTGACGTGATGGGCGCCACGAACCCCGCGGAGGCCGAGCCGGGGACGATTCGCGCGGAATTGGGCGAGAGCATCGAGCGCAACTCCACGCACGGCTCCGACGCGCCCGATACCGCCGCCTTTGAGTTGGGCTACTGGTTCCCGGGTGTGGAACTGCCCGCATCGGAATAAGATTCTTGGACCAGAAACATCGGGAGATGTCATAAAATGCGTTTGAAGGATAAAGTCGCTATTGTCACGGGGGCGGGGCAGGGAATCGGAAAAGTCATCGCGCTCACGTTCGCGCGCGAAGGTGCGAAGGTGGTACTCGCCGCGCGCTCGGTCGCAAACCTGGAGGCCACCGCCGCCGAGATGCCCGAGGGTGCCTCTCTCGTCGCGCCTACGGACTTGACGGACGAAGCAGCGATAAAGGCTCTCGTCGAGAGGACGCTCGCCGAGTACGGGACCATCGACATCCTCGTGAACAACTCCGGCGTCGCCGGCCCCACGAAGGCGTGCGAGGACGTGACGCGCGAGGATTGGGAGGAGTGCTTCGACGTGAACGTCACGGGCACGTTCCTGATGACGAAGCACGTCATCCCCACGATGAAGAAAAACAGATACGGGCGCATCCTCAACATCAGTTCGATGAGCGGCAAGCGGCCCCTGCCGAACCGCACGCCCTATACGGCGTCCAAGATGGCGGTCATCGGCTTGACGCGCACCCTCGCGTTCGAACTCGGCGAATACGGCGTCACGGTGAACGCGGTGTGCCCGGGAGCCACATCGGGCCCCAGGATCGACAGCGTCATCGAGAACATGGCGCAGAGCTTTGGCACCTCCTTCGAGGAGGCGAAGGCGACCTTCACTGCGCCGGCGGCCCTAAAAACGCTCGTCGATGCGGAGGATCACGCCGCCTTGTGCGTTTTCCTGGCTTCCGAGGAGGCCGCTCACATGACCGCCCAGGACATCAACGTGACGGGCGGGCTCATCTTTTACTAGCCCGCTCATCGCCTCGCATTCGGGAGGCCCCGCGCGGAGGCGCGCGCCGGGAGAGCACATGTCGTCCCTGAACGGAAGAACGCGGCGGGAGAGGAAAATCCGGATCCGGGGTGCGCGCGAGCACAACCTCAAGGACCTGAACCTCGATATGCCGCGCGACAAGCTCATCGTCATCACGGGCCTGAGCGGTTCGGGCAAGAGTTCGCTCGCCTTCGACACCCTCTACGGCGAGGGGCAGCGGCGCTACATCGAATCGCTTTCTGCCTACGCGCGGCAGTTCATCGACCAGATCGGGAAGCCGGACGTCGATTCCATCGAGGGCCTATCGCCCACCATCGCCATCGAGCAGAAGACGGTGAGCAAGAATCCGCGCTCGACAGTCGGCACCGTGACGGAGATATACGACCACCTGCGGCTTCTCTACGCCCGCCTGGGGCTTCCGCATTGCCCCTCGTGCGGACAATCCATGAACGCGCTCAACGTGGAGCAGATGGTGAGCCGCGCGATGGGCCTGGGCAGCGGCAGGGAACTCGAGATTCTGGCCCCCATCGTACGGGGCCGCAAGGGGATATACCGCAAGGAATTCGAAGACCTGGAGCGCAAGGGATACCTGAGAGTGCGGGTGGACGGGCGGTTTTACCGACTCGGCGATGAGATATCGCTGAACCGCCACATGACGCACAACATCGAGGTGGTGGTGGATCGCGTCGTCCTGCGTCTGGGCGTGGAAAATCGTCTCGGCGAATCCATCGAAACGGCTTTGAGCCTGGCGAAGGGGCTGGTGATTTTCCTGGGAGACGACGGCACCGAGTATCTCTTCAGCGAGGAATGTACTTGTGCAGAGTGCGGCGTGAACATCCCCGAGATAGCCCCGCGCATGTTCTCCTTCAACAGTCCCTACGGCGCGTGTGAAGAGTGCGGTGGTCTGGGCGTGGTTCACCGGATGGATGAGGCGAAGATCGTTCCCGATCCGAATCTCACCCTCGAAGAGGGGGCCATCGCCCCCCTCGCGGGGAGCAAGAGCTTTCTGGCCTCCGCCCTGCGCGCGGTCATGGAGGCCGAAAAGATTCCGGCGGACAGGACCTTCGCGAAACTCTCCAAAAGGCACAAGAACATCCTGCTTTTCGGGAGCAAGGGCGGGAAGCTGAAAATACGTCACAAGACGGGAAGGCGCACGCTGAGGCGCGAGCGCGTTTTTCCGGGCGTCCTCCCCGCTCTCGCCGAACGGCTGGAGAATACGGCGAGCGAGGGAATGCGGGCGAATCTGGAAAAATACATGAGCGTCATGCCGTGCGAAGCCTGCGGAGGAGGTCGCTTGAAGCCCGAGAGCCTCGCCGTGACGTATGGCGGAAAAAACATTGCGGAACTCTCCGCCATGAGCATCAAGAACGTGCACGCTTTTTTTGAAGAGCAAAACCGCTCGGAAGGAGGCGACCTCGTTTCGGAGCGGATTTTGAAGGAGATCATCGAGCGGCTCGAGTTCCTCGAAAAGGTGGGGCTCAGCTATCTCACTTTGGACAGGCCATCGGGAACCCTCGCGGGTGGTGAGGGGCAGCGGATCCGGCTGGCAAGCCAGATCGGAACCTCTCTGGTGGGCGTCTTGTATGTGCTCGACGAGCCGAGCATCGGCCTGCACCAGCGCGACAACCGCCGCCTTCTGGACACGCTGGGCCGCCTGCGCGACATGGGCAACACGGTCATCGTCGTCGAACACGACCGGGAGACCATCGAATCGGCCGACTACGTGGTGGACTTAGGGCCAGGCGCGGGCGAGCACGGCGGATACCTCGTGGCCTCCGGCGCGCCTGACGACATTCGTTCGAACGCCGGTTCACTGACGGGAAGATACCTTTCAGGCTCGCTCGATATTCCCCGACCCAAACAGCGCCGCGTGCCGGGCGGGGATTGCATCTCCATCCGAGGGGCGCGGCAGCACAATCTCAAGAACGTGGACGTCGATTTTCCGCTCGGCCTGCTCATCTGCGTTACCGGCGTGAGCGGCAGCGGCAAGAGCACGCTGATCGACGAGATTCTCTATCGCGCGCTTTCACGGCGCATTTACCGCTCGCTCGCCACGCCCGGCGCGCACGATTCCATCGAGGGTGCCGAGCTCATCGACAAGGTCATCGCCATCGATCAGTCCCCCATCGGGCGGACGCCGAGGAGCAACCCGGCCACCTATACGGGCGTGTTCTCCCCGATTCGCAACCTCTTCTCCCAGGTTCCCGAGTCCCGTAAGCGCGGCTATCTCGCCGGACGCTTCAGCTTCAACGTCAAGGGGGGGCGCTGCGAGACCTGCCAGGGAGACGGCTACATCCGGCTCGAGATGCACTTCCTGCCCGATCTGTTCGTGCGCTGCTCGGAATGCCAGGGCAAACGCTTCAACCGCGACACGCTCGACGTCCGCTACAAGGGCCGCAACATCGCCGAGGTGCTCGAAATGACGGTGGATGAGGCTCTGGCGTTTTTCGAGAACATCAACGCGGTGCGCTGGAAGTTGAAGACGATGCAGGACGTGGGCCTGGGCTACCTGCGCCTGGGCCAGCCGGCCACGACGCTCAGCGGCGGAGAAGCCCAGCGCATCAAGCTCTCCAGGGAACTCGCCAAGAGGGCCACCGGCCGGACGCTCTATATTCTCGATGAGCCGACCACGGGGCTTCACTTCGCCGACATCGAAAAGCTGCTGAACGTGCTGCATCGCCTGGTCGATCAGGGTAATACCGTGGTTGTCATCGAGCACAACATCGACGTCATCAAGGCGGCCGACCACATCATCGACTTAGGGCCTGAAGGAGGGGAGGAGGGCGGTTATCTGCTCGCCGAAGGCCCGCCTGAGCGAATCGCCGGAATCGAGGCCTCCGCCACGGGCATTTCCCTGCGTGAAGCGCTGAACGGGACGCTTTCGAACGCACAGCCCGCCTGACCTCCTTGCCGATGAACGCCGAAGACACCCGCTGCCTCGTCCTGTGGATAGAATACGAGGGCACGAATTTTCACGGTTGGCAGACCCAGCCCGGCCAGAGGACCGTCCAGAGCGAAATAGAGGCCGCGCTTTTGAGGATGTGCGGCGAGCCGATACGGATCATCGGTTCGGGCCGCACCGACGCCGGCGTGCACGCCTGGGGGCAGGTGGCGCACTTTCATACGCGCTCTCGAATCGAGCCCTACAAGGTGCGAATAGGTCTCAACACCATGATGGGTCCCGACGTCTCGATTTTCGACTGCCGGGAAGCCGTGGGCGGTTTTCACGCCCAGTTCGACGCTGTTCGCAAGACCTACCGCTACCGGATCCTGAACCGCCGCTCACCGAGCGCCATCCGCCATCGATACACCTGGCACGTGCGAAAGCGCCTCGACGTCGAGGCGATGCGGCGGGCGGCGGCGATACTGGAGGGCGAGCATGATTTCGCCAGCTTCTGCCGGGAGAAGGGGAGGCCCGAGGACACCGTGCGCCGCTTGGAGCACCTGGGCGTGGAGCGCGCGGGTGATGAGGTGGTCATCGAGGCGACGGCGGAAGGGTTTCTGCGTCACATGGTGAGAAACCTGGCCGGCGTCCTCGTGGAGGTGGGCCGCGGGGAGCGCGAAGCCGATTCCGTGCGGGAGGTCCTCGCCGGCAGGGACAGGACGCTGGCGGGCGTCAACGCGCCGCCCCAGGGGCTGGCGCTGCTCAGCGTGGACTATGGCGAGAAGCTGCCGCCCGAGTCCGCGCCGGGGCCCGAGGAAACCGACGCTTGACCAAATTTCCAAAAATTGGGTATCTTCAATCCAGTTTTGAATTTTCTTTTTGAGGTAGCAGCGAATGAGAGTTTATGAAAAATTAAGGGAGGCTTGGCCCTGGCGATGCTCCGCCAAATCTGGAGGTGCGCCATAAGGGTTGTTGTCTGAATTTTTGAAAGTGAATCCCCAAGCCATGGCGGCCTGTTCGGTCCCGTGGCTTTTTTTGATGGAGGATAGGCATCGGGCGTAAGACGATGCCTCGAATGAAAATGAACCCGGAAAATCATTTGCCGGACAAAGAGACTTTTCTCCGCCTCTGCGAGCGGGGCAACATCATTCCGGTCTATCGCGAGATACTTGCCGATCTCGATACGCCGGTGTCGGCCTACCTGAAAATCGCAGACGGCTCCCATTCGTTTCTGCTCGAAAGCGTCGAGGGCGGGGAGAAATGGGCGAGGTACACCTTTTTGGGAAGCGAGCCTTACCTTATCTTCGAGAGCAAGGGGAGGCGGGTCCGCATCACGCAGGAGGGGGAGACCGAAGAATTTAGCGTGGACGACCCCATCGACGCTCTCAGGCAGCTGATTCAGCCCTACATCCCCGTCGACCTTCCCGGCCTGCCGAGGTTCTGGGGGGGCGCCATCGGCTACATGGGCTACGACGCGGTCCGCTTCATCGAGCGTTTGCCGGAGAATGCGCACGACGATCTCGAACTGCCTGAACTGCATTTCATGATCACGAAGTCCCTGGTCATCTTCGACAACACCGCGCAGAAGATGTACGTCCTGGCCCATGCGCACTTGCGCGACGATGGCGCAGACGCCGCCTACGAGGATGCCTGCGCGCGCGTCGATGCGCTCATCGAAAAGCTGAGAGGCCCTTCCGTCGCCCCGCCCTATGCGCCGGAGGAAACGCCCCCCGGTGGCGGGAGTGGGCACCCCGTCGAGAACATGCCGGGTCTCTATTCGTCTTTCACGCGCGAGGGGTTCGAGAAGGTCGTCGCCGATACGGTGGAACTCATCCATTCAGGCGAGGCGATCCAGGTCGTGCTCTCACAACGTCTGGAGAGCGCTCTCGACGTGCACCCGTTCGCCATCTACCGGGCGCTTCGGACGGTCAATCCCTCTCCCTACATGTTCTATCTGGAACTCGGCGAGGTGACCCTCGTGGGCGCATCGCCCGAGGTGCTCGTGCGGCTGGAGGGGGAGCGGGTCGAGGTGCGCCCCATCGCCGGCACGCGCAGGCGCGGGGCGGATGAAGCGGAGGATCGGGCGCTGGCGGATGAGCTCCTCGCCGACGAGAAGGAGCGCGCCGAGCACATCATGCTCGTCGATCTCGGCCGCAACGACATCGGCCGCGTCTGCGAGCGCGGCACGGTGCGCGTCACCGAGCAGATGGTGATCGAGCGCTACTCCCACGTCATGCACATCGTGAGCAACGTGGTCGGCGAGTTGGCCGAGGGCAAGGATGCGTTCGACGTGCTCAGGGCCTCTTTTCCGGCAGGCACCGTCTCGGGCGCGCCCAAGGTGCGCGCGATGGAGATCATCGACGAGATGGAGCCCGTGCGCCGGGGACCCTATTCGGGCGCGGTGGGGTATTTCGGCTTCGGCGGCAACATGGACACCTGCATCACCATCCGCACGCTCTACGCGCGCAGCGGCAGGCTCTACCTCCAGGTGGGAGCGGGCGTCGTGGCGGACTCGAAGCCCGGTTTCGAGTACGAGGAAACCATCAACAAGGCCCGGGGGTCACTGCGCGCGCTGGACGTGGCGCGCGGCGGCCTCCCCTAGGGCGGAGAACCCGACATGACGCGCGTATTGATGATCGACAACTACGATTCGTTCACCTACAACCTCGTCCAGTACCTGGCCGAACTCGGGGCGGAGGTGACGGTGTGGCGAAACGATCAGTTCGAGCTGGACGATGTGGCCGGACTCGCGCCCGATTTGGTCGTCATATCCCCCGGTCCGGGGCGGCCCGAATCCGCCGGTCTCTCGATGCCGCTCGTTGAAAAATATGCCGGTGAATACCCCATTCTGGGCGTGTGCCTGGGACATCAGGCCATCGCGCAGGTATTCGGAGGTGAGGTCGTCCGCGCCGAGCGGATCATGCACGGGAAAACTTCGGAGATACGCCACGACGGCCGGGGCGTATTCCGCGATCTCCCGAACCCGATGACGGCTACGCGCTACCACAGCCTCCTGCTCGCGCGCGAGAATGTCCCCCCCGAGATCGAGGTGTGCGCGGAGACCGAAGAGGGTGAGATCATGGGGCTTCGGGTCCGGGATATGGCGGTCGCGGGCGTTCAGTTCCATCCCGAGTCGATTCTCTCGCCCGAGGGCAAGGCGCTGCTCCAAAACGCGCTCGAAGGCGCTATCGAGCGGCCTTGAGGGAATCCGCGCGGACGCGGTATGGTGGCCCCGAATCGGTGATAATCGCGCACATGATTTCGGGGCGGGCGTGCAGCGCAGGGACCGCTATTGAGCGGGAATGAATGAAGACTCCACCACTTTATAAGGATTTACGCACATGATTCAGGAAGCCATCGGGAAGCTCGTGGAAGGCCGGCACTTGAGTGCGGATGAGGCGGAGAAGGTGATGGACCTCATCATGACGGGCGAGGCCACCCAGGCCCAGATCGGGGCCTATCTCGTGGCGCTTCGCATGGCGGGGGAGACGCCGGAGGAAATCGCGGGCAGCGTCCGTTCCATGCGCGCCAGGGCGACGTGGGTGAAGACGAAACACCCCTTCGTCATCGACGTGGTGGGCACGGGCGGCGACGGCGCGCATACCTTCAACATCAGCACGAGCGCCGCCCTCGTCGTTGCGGCGGCGGGCCAGCCGGTGGCGAAACACGGCAACCGCGCGGTGTCGAGCAAATCGGGCGCCGCCGACGTCTTGAAGGCGCTGGGCGTGAACATCGAGGCCTCGCCTGAGAAGGTGGGCGAGTGCATCGACGAGGCGGGCGTGGGCTTTCTGTTCGCGCCCATGCTGCACGGCGCGATGAAGCACGCCATCGGCCCGAGGCGCGAGATCGCCATGCGGAGCATCTTCAACGTCATGGGGCCGCTCACCAACCCCGCCCGCGCCCAGAGCCAGTTGGTGGGCGTATACGCGCCCGAACTCACCGAGCTGGTGGCGGACGTGCTGCGCCAGGTGGGCTGCCGGAAGGCGCTGGTGGTGCACGGGTCGGACGGCATGGACGAGTTGACGCTCACCGGCTCCTCGCGCGTATCGGAGTGGGACGGAAGCGAGATCAGCACGTATGACGTAACACCCGAGGACGCAGGATTAGACCGCGCCGAGGCAGATGCCTTGAAGGGCGGCGAGCCCGAGGAGAATGCCGATATCACGCGCGCTATTTTGGCGGGAGAGCAAGGCCCCAAGCGCGACATCGTGCTCTTGAACGCCGCCGCAGCCCTCATCGCCGCGGACAGAGCGGGGGACTTGAGAGAGGGCGTCGGGCAGGCGGCCTCGGCGATAGATTCTGGCGGGGCGGCCAAGGTGCTGGCGCGTCTCGTGGAGGTGTCCAATTCCTGAGCGGGGCGGGGAGCGGCTTGGAGTTGTTGAAAAAGCCCCCTGACAAAGGCGAGGGGTGGTTTTGAGGGGTGAGGGTTTTGTAGGGGTCGCATACATGCGACCCGGCCTTTTTTCCGATCATGGGCCGCATATATGCGGCCCCTACACTGCAATTGGCAACCCGACCCAAAAGAGACTTTTTCAACAAGCCCGGCTTCGCTGGCCTATGGGTTGTCGTTTCTGCTGGGAGTATGAAATTTTGACGATTGCGACGCATACGGTTCTGGATAAGCTTGTGGAAGGCGTCCGCGAGGACATCGCCTCGGACAAGAGAAGGCGTTCCGAAGCCGACCTCAAGTCGATGGCGAAGGATGCGCCGCCGGCGCTCGATTTCGCCGGCGCGCTGAGAAAGCCCGATTCGGGCGAGGATGCGGATGGCGGCCGGATGCGCGTCATCGCCGAGGTGAAGCAGGCCTCTCCCTCCCAAGGGCAGATAGCCGAGACTTTCGAGCCGGCTGAAATCGCCAAGGTATATGAAGAAGGAGGCGCCGCCGCCGTCTCGGTGCTCACCGAGCGGAGGCGCTTTCTCGGCGAAATGGCGCATTTAGAACACGTGCGCGAGGCCGTGGCTCTCCCTGTTCTCAGAAAAGAGTTCATCTTCACCGAATACCAGATATGGGAAGCCCGTGCGGGCGGGGCGGACGCCGTCTTGCTCATCGCGGCCATCCTCGAGACGGCGCAGATGGAGGATTTGCGCGCTCTCTCTGAAGAACTGGGCATGGACGCGCTCGTGGAGGTGTATGAAGAGGAAGAACTCGGGCGCGCCCTCGCGGCGGGGACCCGCGTGCTCGGCGTGAACAACCGGAACTTGAAGACCTTCGAGGTCGATACGGATCACACCGCCCGCGTGTTCGGGCGGCTCACGCCCGCGCAGAGAGAATCGCTCGTCCTGGTTTCAGAGAGCGGGATATTCGGCTGGGAGGAGGTGGCCCCGCTGGTGGACGAGGGAGTGGACGCCATCCTCGTCGGTGAGGCGCTCATGCGCGCGCCCGACACCGGAGCGTTGCTCCGCGAGTTGCGGGGCATCGGAGTCGAATAACGGAAAACGTCCGGCGACGGACTCACCGTAAGGTATTGAATGTTTTAGATAAATCTGAGTTCCGTGCTATAGCCTGGAGGGGAAACCTGCATGTACGAAGAGATTGTTTACTACAGCGACGGCCTCAAAATCGCATCCCACCTCTATATGCCGAAAGACTGGCAAGTGGGCGACCCCGCCAGACCCGCCATCATCTGCCTGCACGGCTACAGCGGGATGAAGGAGGTCTACGGGATGGACGTGCCCAGACGCCTTTGGGAGGAGGGCTACTTCATCCTGGCGCCCGATCACCGCGGCTTCGGCAAGAGCGAGGGCGAACGCGGCCGCCAGCGGCCCCTCGAGCAGGCGCAGGACACCTACGACGCCATCTCCTACATGGAGACGGTCGAGGGCGTGGACCCCGAGCGAATCGGCATTTTCGGCACGAGCTTCGGCGGGGCGAACGCCATCTGGGTGGCGGCCTTCGATGAGCGCGTGAAGGTGGTGGTCTCCTCCGTGGGGGTGCACGAGGGAGAGCGCTGGATGCGCTCGGTGCGGAGGCCGCACGAGTGGGATTCGTTCCAGAAGACGGTCATGGCGGCCGCCCGAAAGCGCGTCACCACCGGCGAGCCGACCACCATGCCGCTGCCCGAGATCATGCTCTGCGACCCCCATACGCTCCAGGTCATCCAGGAGAACCACCAGAAACACGGCGACTACGTGAAGGACTATGATCTGCAAAGCGCGGAAGCCTGCTGGCGCTACAAGCCCGAGTGGGTGGCCGACAGGATCGCCCCGCGCCCCGTCATGTTCATCTACTCGGAAAACGATTTCCTCGTGCCCGTACAGGAGCAAATCAGTTGCTACGAAGCCTGCGGAGAGCCCAAGAAGATCGTCAAGCTCCCCGGCGCGCAGCATTACGAGTCCTATTATTTCTGCAGCCCCGAACACCACGAGATCGGCATGGTTGAGGCGATTGAGTGGTTCAGGAAGTATTTGTGACGCTTGAACCGGTGGCCTGAATGCCGGGGGCGACATCTTGGAAGGGCTTTAGGAAAAAATGGCAGCCTGGTTGGAGAAGGAAATGGAAGATATCTTTCGAGACGCACCAGGTGAATCTTGAATTACAAATTATCCGGCAAAACGAGGATACATGAATGAATTTTTCAATCGGACTTTTCAGGGCCAGCTTGGTGGGATTTTGCTGAGTTTGTGCTCCTGTTCGTAATGCGTATTATGTTCAATAATCCCGCCTTCCCCTCATGAGAGCCGTTATCTTCAATGACCAGGCAACTTCACCTCAATTTGTTCATCCAGTCCCGGGGCCACCACGAAGCAGCCTGGAACCATCCCGATTCTTCGACAGCCTCACTTACCGATGTGAACTACTATGTCGATTTGGCCCAACGTGCGGAGACGGCGCTTTTTGATTCGATCTTTTTCGCCGATTCACTGATGTTGACACCGGATGCGCCGCGGTCCGGGCGACTCTGGCTTGAACCAATCACTTTATTGGCGGCGCTCGCCGTCGCAACCGAGCGGATCGGGCTGATCGCGACGGGGTCGAGCACATATACCGAGGCCTTCAACCTTGCGCGGCAGTTCAGCTCGATTGACCACATCAGCAATGGCCGCGCCGGTTGGAATATCGTCACTACCTGGATGGCGAAGGTCGCGCGCAATTACGGTGATGCGGGGCAGGATAGCCATGCGGACCGCTACCTGATGGCCGAGGAATTTGTCCAGGTCGTCAAAGATTTGTGGGACAGCTGGGCCGATGACGCCGTGGTTGATGATCGCAGCGGCGGCGTCTACGCCAATAGTGAGCGAATTCGTCCAATCGACTTTAGCGGCAAGTATTACAGCGTTGCGGGGCCGCTGACCCTGCCGCGCAGTCCGCAGGGGCGACCGGTGCTGGTGCAGGCGGGATCGTCGGATGCCGGACGTGATTTTGCTTCGCGTCACGCCGAGGCGGTATTTACAGCCCACCTCGAAAAGGCGACGGTGCAGAAGTTTTACACGGATATCAAGAAGCGAGCGGTTGCGGCAGGTCGTGATGCAAACCAAATCCTGATTCTGCCTGGACTGAGCCCGATGATTGCGTCGACCGAGACCGAAGCAAAACGGATGGAACAGGATCTCAACGAGAGTACGGACCCGGAGAGCGGTCGCCGTACTCTCTCTTCACGGTTCGACGGACATGATTTCTCGCATTTGCCGCTCGACCGGCCGCTGACGCCGGACGATTTCCCTCCACCCTCCAGTGTCGAAACCATGCGTAGCCGGTCCGAGTTGGTCGTCAATCTCGTGCGCAACGAAGGCCTTACATTGCGCCAGCTTCTGGCCCGTTTTGCCGGTGCTCGCGGCCATTTTACTTTCGCCGGCACGCCCGAACAGGTTGCTGATTTGATTGAGGACTGGTTCCACGATGGCGCCGCCGATGGTTTCAATGTGATGCCGCCGCTTTTTCCCACGATGCTGGACGTTTTTGCGGAAGAGGTGATTCCGATTCTTCAGCGTCGCGGGCTCTTCCGGACGGAATATAAAGGCAAGACGTTGCGGGAACACTACGGGCTCGATCGACCCGCAGGACGGTTCTGGTAGATGAAAAGACGCGGAATTTTGGGGCGAAGAAACCACCTGAAACAAAACACGTCGGAGTAAATACTGTTGTTTCACCATTATATTCTGGCTAACGAAAGATTTGTGGAATGCGATCATTAAGGGGGCCGCAGAACAGCCCTGATTTCGTGATTCGGTGTATGAAGCCGACCGGGGAGTAGACGCCACTCTCCCTCTTGCAGAGCGCCAACCAATCACTCCCCCCTTGAGGGGGTTGCTGGAAAAGTCCCTCATTGGCCGGTTCGATTCGTAGGGACAACCCCTCATCGGGGTTGCCTGCCCTCCGTGGTTGTCCTTTGTCGGGTATCGGACAGGCACAGAGGCCTGTCAATACGGAAGCCGTACGACGCCGTGATTTCGCAACGGCGGCGTCCGCCCGCCTTTTGCTTTTGGTCGTCATTCCGGCGAAAGCCGGAATCCATTTTCGCCTTTCGTCTTTGATCGTTTTCCGGCGTTAGCCCCGACCGGGGCGGGAGAGAATGCGGGGTCTGGAGCCGATGAAGGCGGATACGTTCAGGCGTTTGATTCCGTCTTTGTCCGAGCATGAATCAATGCGAAAAGCAAAAAGTCAAAATGGATTCCGGCTTTCGCCGGAATGACGGCGGTGGTCAATTCCGACCGAGGAGGACTATTTCAACAGCCCCTTGAGGGTCGGGCTTCCCGAGAGGAAAACCCGATAGTCAGCCAATGGTGTAAGCCCGCAAGCGAACTGGTGGGGAGAGTATTTTGTTTGTCGAGAACCTATTCTCTTTAGAACCGCCCCCCTCACGCAATCCTTGTCCCGAACTTCTCTATCGCTTCTTCCGAGAGTGTGAGCCCGAGACCGGGCGCATCGTTCAGATAAAGCGTCCCGTTCTCGATGCGGGGCGGGTTCTCGAAGAGTTCCGCCTGAAGCGGGTCGCGCTCGGGGTCCGTGAACGATTCCACGATGCAGCCAGCCGGCGAGGCCGCGACGATATGGGCATGGATGAAGCAGTCGTGGTGCGGAGCGATTTCCACGTGGTTGAGTTCGGCCAGGGCGGCTAACTTTCTCCCCATCGTGAAGCCGCCCATGCGCGTGCAGTCGAACTGCACGATGTCTATCGCCTGTTCTTCCAGCAGCGCGCGCACGCCGTGCCCCGTCTGCTCGCTCTCCCCGGCGGAGAGGGGGATGTCCGTCTTACGCGCCAGAATCCTGAGTTCGCGCCTGTCGTCGAACCAGCGCACGGGTTCTTCCAGCCAGCGGGGGCGGATTTCCTTAAGGAGACGCGCGCCCTCGATGGCGGTGGGCAAATCCCAGGCGCTGTTCACGTCGAGCATGAGCTCGGCCTCATCGCCGATGACCTCGCGGATGACCCGCAGGCGCTCCATGTCCTCTTCGAGCGACGCGCCGCCGATTTTCGCCTTGAATGCCCTGTGCCCCTGCTCGCGCAGCATTTCCATCTCCTCGCGCAACTCTGCCAAATCCTTCCCGTCGCGGTAATAGGCGCAGGTGACGTAGCAGGGCACATCTTCCCGATAACCGCCGAAGAGGCGGAACAGGGGCTGCCCGGATGCTTTTCCGAGAATATCCCACATGGCGAGGTCCAAGGCCGCGCTGGTGATGAGCAGCCCGTTTCGCGACCATTCCTTCAGAAATGCGATCTTCTGGTGGGTGATGGAGAAAATCTTCTCGTACAGCCTCTCGGGAGCGAGCGCGTCCTCGCCGATGATGAGTTCCTTGAGTCCTTCGTTGAACATCTCGGCCGCGCCCTTGATGAGGAGGCGGCTGCTGCCGAGGCCGAAACCCTCCAGCCCCTCGTCGGTTTTAAGCCGTATCAGCAACTCGTTCGCCTGGTGGACGGGGTAATGGCTGACCCAGTGACCGCGCTCCTCCGGAGGGCCGGTAAGCATGTATGCTTCGACGTCTGTAATCTTCATTCTTTTCCTCATAAATTCGTATGAAATGTCGGATCGCGTTCGCAGGCCCGGCTAGTTTGCCAGAGCTTTGGGGCGTTCACAATCGCCGGGCCTTGGGGTAGGATAGCGCGGTTTCGGTGGCGTTATCTTTGAATCGGAGCCTTGCATCATGAACGATTTGCCGAGAGTGAGCTATCTGGGGCCTGAGGCCACCTTCACGCACGAGGCGGCCATTCTGCGCTTCGGCGAGGGGGCCGCACTAACTCCCGTGCAAAGCATCGACGCCGTGTTCGATGATGTGGAGGGTCGCCGCTCCCGCTGGGGCGTGGTGCCGATAGAGAACGCGATAGAGGGCACGGTCAACATCACGCTCGATAGGCTGCTGGAATCCCCTTTGCTGGTGGAGGGTGAAATCAGGCTGCCCATCGACATCCACCTGCTCACGAACGCAGGCTCCATCGAGCAGGTGGAGCGCATACTCAGCCACCCCCACGCGGTGGCCCAGTGCCGGCGCTGGCTTCGGGCGAACGCCTCGGGCGTCAAGATCGAAGAGGTTTTGAGCACATCGTTGGCGGCGAAAATGGCCGCCGAAGACCCGGGACTCGCGGCCCTGGGCAGCCGTCTGGCGGCCGAGCACTACGGCCTGAAGGTTTTTGCGGAAAAGCTGGATTCCGAGATCATCAACGTGACGCGATTCTTCGTCATCGGAACCGAAAAGCCCGAGCAGGCGGCGCAATCGAAGACGAGCCTCCTCTTCGGCTTGAAAAACGAATCGGGCGCGCTCCACAAGGCGCTTGCGCCCATCGCCGAGCGTGAGCTGAACATGACGAAAATCGAGTCCCGTCCTTCGCGTAGAGTGGCATGGGAGTACGTTTTCTACATGGAAATCGATGGTTTCGCGGAAGATGAAGCAACCGCAAAAGGTATTCTGGAACTGAGAAATCTGGTGGATTTTGTTCGTGTGCTGGGCTCGTACCCCGTGCTGCAACGAGCGCGCGAAACGAAATGATTTTGAGGGGTTGATTCGGACGCGAGGCTTTTACGCGTTCGAAGCATGAGGAGAGGGAATGAAATTTCAAAGGGCGCGGCCCGTTTCGGACATTATCGTCTACCAGCCGGGAAAGCCTGTGGAGGAACTCGAACGCGAACTCGGGGTCGCCGATTCCATCAAAGTAGCCTCGAACGAAAACCCCCTGGGGCCGTCGCCCAAGGCGCTGGCGGCCGTCAACGGCGCCATCGAGGAATTGCACCGCTACCCCGACGGCGGGGGGTTCTACCTCAAAAACGCGCTGGCCGAACATCATGGGTTGGCGCCTGCGAATTTCGTGTTGGGCAACGGAACCAACGAGGTTCTGGAGATTCTGGCGCATGCGTACTTGGATCCCGGAGACCCTGTCGTTTTTTCCGAGGGGGCCTTCATCGTTTATTACATCGTCTCTCAACTGAGTTCTTGCGAGATCAGGCGCGCGCCGATGCGTGATTATCACCAGGATATCGACGCCATGGCGGACTTGGTCTGCGAGAAGACGAAAATCGTCTTCCTCGCAAATCCCAATAACCCCACGGGGACGGCGGTAGGGGAGGGGAAACTCCGGGAATTACTGAAAAACATTCCGCGGAGCACCCTCCTCGTCATGGACGAGGCCTATTGCCACTACGCGCATCTCGAAGATTACCCCGACGCCGCGCGGATGCTGGGTGAATTCCCGAACCTCGTCGCCATGCGCACCTTCTCGAAGGTCTATGGGCTGGCCGGCCTGCGCGTCGGCTACGGGGTGGCGGATGAGGAAGTCGCGCAGGCGATGGAGAGCGTCCGCGAGCCGTTCAACGTGAATTCCCTGGCTCTCGTGGCCGCACAGGCCGCCTTGGGCGACGTTGATCACGTCGATAGGTCGGTCGCCGTGAACGCCGAGGGCCGGGAGTATTTCGTGTACGAACTGTCGGCCATGGGCCTGCCCTTCGTGCCCACACAGGGGAATTTCCTGATGGTCGAGGTGGGCGAAGCGATGGGGGTGTACGAAGCGCTGTTAAGGGAAGGCGTCATCGTCCGGCCCGTGGCGGGATACGGCTTTCCGCGCCACCTGCGGATTTCCATCGGTACGCCGCAGGAAAATGAAGAAGTTGTGAAAGCGTTGTATAAAGTGCTAGAAATTTAGATAATACAAATGGATATAAATGTAATTTAATGTAGTTTATAGATATATTCAGAAAGGTATGAATGTGCTTTTCGAGCAGATGGCCATCATCGGCGTGGGACTTATCGGCGGCTCGCTGGCGCGCGCCGCCCGGGAGAGGGGCCTCGTTTCGAGGTTCGTCGGCGCTGGCCGGAGTCTTGGCAACCTCGAACGCGCGCTTGAGCTGGGCGTCGTGGATCGCTTCGAGACGAACCATCTCGAGGCGGTGCGCGATTCGGATCTGGTGGTGGTGTGCACCCCGGTGCGCTCGGCGGTGCGGGTGACGGAGGCGATTTTACCCGCGATGGCTCCCGGGGCTTTGCTCACCGATGTGGGTAGCGTGAAAGCGCCGTATGTGCGCGCGGTCGAGGCGATGGATTTGGGAGAGGTGAAATTCCTGGCGAGTCATCCCGTCGCCGGCGGCGAGAAAACCGGGGTGGAGGCGAGTTTCTCCTCTCTTTTCGATGCGCACCAGACCATCCTGACGCCGACGGAGAGGACGCACCCTGAATCCATCGAACGTTTGCGAGCGCTATGGGAGGGAGTCGGCGCAAACGTCGAGATTCTCGACCCTGAAGCGCATGATCGCGTGATGGCCGACATCAGCCATCTCCCGCATTTGGTGGCTTACGCCATGATGAACACCGCTCTTCAGGGTGATGCGCTCCGGCATGCGTCCAGCGGGTTTCGTGATTTTTCCCGAATCGCGTCTTCAGGGGCGGAAATGTGGCGCGAAATCTGCGAGGACAATCAGCAGGCGCTGCTGGGCGCGCTGGAGAGGTTCGAGAAAGAGCTGGCGGATATTCGCCGCTCCTTGGAAGAAGCGGATTCCGAGGGGCTCGAGCGCGCGTTTTCGAAAGCCAAAAACGGCCGGGACGAATGGGCGCGAAAAAAGGGTTGGGCTTGAGAGAGGAATCGAGCCGAAAATCGGCCGGCATCGTCATTCCCATCGATGGGCCCGCCGGCTCCGGCAAGAGCACGGCGGCCAAGGGGGTCGCGGAGAGGCTGGGTTTCGACTATCTCGAGAGCGGCGCGCTCTACCGGGCGGTGGGTTACCGGGTTCTCAAGAAAAACCGGGCGGATGATTTCGAGAGCCGGGCGGTCGACTCCGCGCGTGATTTGCGCTTCGAGTGCCGCAAAGAAGGGAATGACTGGAAAAATATCCTCGATGGGGAAGATGTTACCGATGCGCTCCGGGATGAAGAAATCAGCGACATGGCGTCGCGGGTGTCGGCGATCCCCGGAGTGCGGGCGGCGCTGCTCGATTTTCAAAGGAATTTCGGACGAGAACGCGGGGCCGTCATCGACGGGCGCGACATCGGCACGGTCGTTTTCCCGGATGCCAGGCTGAAATTTTTTGTCGACGCGGACATCGAAGTGCGAATCCAGCGGCGTTTCGCCGAACTTGAGGCGAGGGAAGTATCCTTTCTCCCCGGGCTTCTTCGCGAGGACTTAATGCGCAGAGACGAGAGAGATCGCCACAGGGCCAGCGCGCCGCTGCGAAAGGCCGAGGACGCCGAGGAGATCGATACGAGCGATATGAACGTTGACCAGGTGCTCGAAGTCATGCTAGAGAAAATCCGCTCGGTTTACGGGGAAGTTATTGAGGATGCTTGAGTTGCGAGTTGATTCTCTCCTTTCTCGGGTGTAGTATATTTATTTCCGCCAATTTCATGCCGATGACTGCGATAGCGACGGACGCTTGAGCGGTGGCGGCAATTTTCTTTTTCTCAGGACGAGGTAACGCAAACAGATGAATGAAACTTCCTCTAACGAATCAGAGGCCCAGCCCGCCTTCTCAGCGAAGGTGGCCGAATTACTCCCGGACGAAGTGGAT
Source organism: bacterium (assembly GCA_965204535.1). Taxonomy (GTDB): domain Bacteria; phylum UBA8248; class UBA8248; order UBA8248; family UBA8248; genus Bin107. Next base: position 1,071,007 of record OZ241996.1, read on the forward strand.
CCCGACAGCCTTTCTACCGAACAGATGGATGACCTCTACGCCTCCACGATGAAGGTGCAGGACGGCGAAATCATCGAAGGAACGGTTGTGGGGATGGAAGGTGAATATGTGCTGGTGGACGTAGGTTATAAATCGGAAGGTTTGGTGCCCCGCTTTGAATTCCCGAGCCGCGGGCGGGATCTCCAGCCCGGCGACAGGGTGGAGGTTTTCGTCGAAGAGCGTGAGGATGATGACGGCCTCATCGTGCTCTCGAAGGAGAAAGCCAACCGGATCAAGATATGGGACGAGATCAGCAAAGCCCATGATAATGACGAGATTATCCAGGGCGAAGTCGTCGCCCGCATCAAGGGCGGGCTTACGGTCGATATCGGCCTGAAAGCCTTTTTGCCGGGTTCCCAGGTCGATCTGAGACCGGTGAGGAACCTCGATCAGTTTATCGGCAAATCCTTCGACATGAAGATCATCAAGCTCAACAGAAAGCGCGGTAACATCGTTCTCTCCAGGCGCGTGCTGCTGGAGGATGAAAGAGCGGAACTCAAGCGTGAGACGCTCGCGAATCTCACGGAAGGCATGGAGAAGGTCGGCGTCGTCAAGAACATCACCGATTACGGCGCTTTCATCGACCTGGGCGGAATCGACGGTCTGCTCCACATCACGGATATGTCCTGGGGGCGGGTGAGCCACCCGAGCGAGCTTCTCTCCATCGGGGACAGCGTCAAAGTCATCGTGCTCAAATACGACAAGGAGCGCGAGCGCGTCTCCCTGGGCCACAAGCAGATCACGCCGGACCCTTGGGAGAACGTGGAAATCAAGTATCCCATGACCGGCAAGGTTCGCGGACGGGTGGTCTCCATCACCGATTACGGCGCTTTCGTCGAGCTCGAACAGGGCGTCGAGGGCCTGGTGCACGTCTCGGAGATGTCGTGGACGAGGCGCGTTCGCCATCCCTCGAAATTCGTCGCGGTGGGCGATGTCGTGGAAGCCGTCGTTTTGAACCTGGACAAGGAAGGCCGCAGAATCTCTCTGGGCATGAAGCAGGTCGAGGCCAACCCGTGGACCACGGTGGAGGAGAAATACCCCGTGGGGATGCGCGTGACGGGCAGCATCCGGAATTTGACGGAATTCGGCGCATTCGTCGCCCTGGACGAGGGCATCGACGGCCTCATCCATATTTCGGACATTTCCTGGACACAGCGCTTCAAGCATCCCTCTGAGATCCTGCGCAAGGGCCAGGAGATCGAGGCGGTCGTTCTGAGCGTGGACGTCGAGAAGGAGCGCCTTTCTCTCGGGATGAAGCAAATCACCCCGGATCCTTGGGACGACATTAACGACCGTTATGCGGTAGATGACGATATCGAGGCGAAAATCACGAAAATCACGAACTTCGGCGTATTTGCCGCACCCGAGGAAGAGCTGGAGGGGCTGGTGCACATCTCCGAACTCGACTCGGACAAGGTGAAAGAACCGCAGGACGTGGTGCGCGTGGGCGACGTGTTCAAAATGCGCGTCATCAAAATCGATCGGGAGCAGAGAAGGCTGGGCTTGAGCATCCGCGCCTATGTGGAGTCCACCGGCGAGGACCCGGTTGTAAGCCGGGCGCCCCAGCCTGTGGGGCCGACTGAAGAGGAAAGCGCGACCTCCGTCGAAGAAGCAGAGGAAGTGGAAGCAGGAGAAGTAGGGGAAGTGAAGGAAGTGGAGATAGAGGACGAGCCCGAAGTGGAAGCCGTTGCGGAGTCTGCGCAGGAAACGGAAGTCGTCTCGGAGGTTGCAGGCGAAGCGGACGAGGCAGAGAAAGCGGAATAACCGAGCGGGTGGCGTGAAGCCATCCGATGAATTTTTGGAATATGGGATCGCGAGACGCCTCGCCGCCTGAGGGGGTTGTCATCGTTTTGGCGCATGTGGCCGACACCGGTTGTGCGATGCAACACGGACGGATGACCTCGTTTGATTCGGTGACTGCGCCGGGCGGAAAGTGGAATCCAAAGGATTGGAGCGTGGGTTTCCCGAAACGCGGACGTATCCATCGCGCTCACTGGGAGGATGATAATTCTCATGACCAAGGCCGAGTTGGTGGAGCAGATAGCTGAGAAAATCAATCTCACGAAAAAAGACACCGAGCGCATTGTGAACATTGTTTTCGGGAGCATCATGGGCGCCCTGGCGGATGGTGACAAGGTGGAGTTGCGTGGATTCGGTAGTTTCCGTGTGCGATCGAGAAACAGCCGCGACGGCCGAAACCCGAGAACGGGTGAGGCGGTGGCGATTCCGCCCAAGAATGTGCCGTTCTTCAAGGCAGGGAAAGAATTGAGACAGATGGTCGATCACTTCGGACCCGCTTCTTTCGATGATGATGGAGGAGCGCCCGAGTCTTCGGGTAGCGGCGCTTCGGCGCCGGGTGAATCCGAGGAAGGCGATTCTCTCTTTTGATAGCGTGGTTTTCAGGTAACACTTCCAACCGGAACAATCCCGCCCAACCGGAATTTTTCTCATGAATGAAAAGCGCGTCGGTCGTGGATGCGTTGTCCTTCGGCAGGGGGACATTACCGAATCCGATGTAGACGCCGTAGTCAATGCAGCCAACAACCATCTCTGGATGGGCGCGGGCGTGGCCGGCGCCATCAAGCGAAAGGGCGGGCAGGCGATAGAGGATGAAGCCGTGTCCAAAGGGCCGATTCGGGTCGGGGATGCAGTCATCACGGACGGCGGCAAGCTCCCCGCCCGGCACGTGATTCATGCGGCGGGCATGGGGACGGACCTTAGGACATCGTCCGAACTCGTGGAAGCCTGCACCCGGGCGAGCCTCGAGGTGGCCGAGGAGAATTCGCTGGGCAGCATTGCCTTTCCTGCCATCGGCACCGGCGTCGGGGGCCTGGATGTGAATACGGTCGCCTCCGGTATGCTCAAGGTCTGCTCGGCGCATCTGCAGGCTTCGGCGAGTACGCTTACCCGCATCGAGTTCGTCCTGTTCTCGGATGCCGACCTGGCGGCGTTTCAGGATGCGCTCGAAGCGCTTTGATTTTCAAGCGATACGACCCCTGTGCCGTTCTCACGTCCGGCCTGGAAATGAGATGCTTCCAGGGCTTTTTTATCTCTTGAAGAAGCCACTCCCTTCCGCCTGAAGCTCCAGACCCATGAATCGCAAGCCACCAGGAAATCCACACCCCATTATCCTCGTCGTGGGAACGACATGTTCGGGCAAAACGGCTTTTGGCGTGGCGCTGGCCAGGCGCTTCCGGGAGGAGGGAGTGTCCCTGGAAATAGTGGGCGCCGACGCCAGGCAGATTTACCGCGGCATCGGCGTGGGCACCGCCAAGCCTGGGGAGGATGAACGCGGCGGCGTGCCGCATCATATGTTGGATGTCGCGGAACCGGGGGAGACTTATAGCGCGGCGCGCTATGCGGATGAGGCGCTCCTTTGCATCGAGGAAATTTATCGCGCAGGCGCATACCCGCTCGTAGTGGGGGGGAGCGGTTTGTATATCCGCGCATTGGTGGAGGGATTTTTCGACGGGCCGGAAGCACAGCCGGAAATCAGGAAACGATTGGAGATCGAGGCTTCCAGGCGGGGCCATGTGGCCATGCACGAGCGCCTCGCCGCCGTCGACCCCGAAACGGCCGCGAAACTTCATCCTAACGACTTGCGAAGGGTGGTTCGCGCCCTGGAAGTGTATGAGGCGACGGGGCGGCCGGTTTCACGTTTGCGCGCCGTGCAAAAAGCGCCCAGATTCACATGTCCGTTGTATATTGGTCTCAGGTATCCGCCTTCTGTCCTCGCCGAGCGGATCGAACGCAGGGTGCGGCGGATGCTCTCGGACGGAATGCTGGATGAAGTAGCGATGCTGGCCGAGAAGAATCTCACCGACGCCCGGGTGTTCGAGGGTCTTGGATTCCAGGAAGCCCTCGCGTTGCGCGGGGGACAGATGGTCGAGGATGAGGCGGTTCGGGAAATATCCAGGCTGCACCGCAACTACGCGAAACGTCAGCGCACCTGGTTCCGCAAGATCGAGGGCGTGAACTGGTATGAACCCGGGGAAGAGAATTTCGAAGTTATATTGGAGAAGGCCCATGATAAGGTATCCCGGTATCTGGGGCTGGAGTCTCGTATGGAGGGTTCCTCTTGAGCGTCGTGCTCATCGGTTTCAAGGGATGCGGAAAATCGACCATCGGACCTTTGCTCGCCGAAGAAATGGGGTTTTCCTTTCACGATCTCGACCATTTGATCGAACAAAGACATTTCGAGGAAACAGGAGAGCGGCTGGGGTTTCGCGAGGTTTTCAAGGCGAGGGGCGAAGAATCCTTCCGCACAATAGAGAATCACTTGCTGCGCGAGCAATTGGGTCGGAAAGACCTCGTTCTTGCGCTCGGCGGCGGAACGCCGATGGCGCCGGACGTCGATTCTCTGCTTGCTCCCCATTGCGTGGTTTATCTCCAGGTGCCGGAGAATGAAATCATCGAGAGAGTGCGCGCCGGTGGCTGGCCCGCCTATATCGAGAACGAAACGGATCCGGAAGAAGCGTTGCGTCTGCTTTTCAAAAAGCGCGTTCCGCGTTATGAAGAACTCGCGAAATTGATCGTGGAAAACACGCGCGCGACCGAGGTGGTCGTCGCGGCGGCTCTGCCTGAAATTCGCGCTGTGTTGTCGAAGACTGAAACGTAGAGAGGGAAATCGTGTCGAACACGTTTGGACGTTTGTTTCGCTTTACAACCTGGGGGGAGTCGCACGGCCCCGCCCTGGGCGTCGTGGTGGACGGCTGTCCGGCGGGCCTGCCGCTCGATGAGTCCGACCTCCAGCGCGATTTGGACCGCAGACGGCCGGGTCAGAGCCGGGTGACGACCCAGCGAAAAGAAGAGGACCGGGCGGAGATTTTATCCGGCGTCTTCGAAGGCCGGACGACCGGGCATCCCGTCTCGATACTCATACGGAACAAAGACGCCGATTCGAGCAAATATGAACCCTTGCGCAACCTGTTTCGCCCGGGACACGCGGATTTCACCTATATACAGAAATGGGGGATTCGCGACCACCGGGGCGGGGGGCGCTCCAGCGCGCGGGAGACAGCCGCGCGTGTCGCGGCGGGAGCGATAGCCAAAAAACTCCTCTCCCGTCTCGGCGTATCGATTCTGGGCTATGTCGATCAGGTGGGGGAGGTTCGCTGGGATGGTGCGCGCTTCGATGCGGACGAGATAGAGCGAAACATCGTTCGCTGCCCGGACGCGGAAACGGCGTCCCGGATGGAGGCGGCCATTCTTGAGGCCCGAAAGGCGGGCGATTCGGTGGGAGGCACCATCACGGTTCAGGCCGATGGCGTTCCAGCGGGCTGGGGAGAGCCGCTTTACGGGCGTCTCGACTCCGATCTCGCGGCGGCGATGATGAGCATCAACGCGGTGAAGGGGGTGGAAATCGGCTCCGGTTTCCGGGCCGCCGGCATGCGGGGTTCGGAAAACAACGATCCGTTTGAGGTGAAAAACGGCGAGCCGAGGGTGAGGACGAACAATGCGGGCGGCATTTTGGGCGGCATATCCACGGGCGCGCCGGTTGTGGTTCGCTTCGCGGTGAAGCCGACTTCCTCCATTTTGATCGAGCAGGACACAGTAACGACGTCGGGAGAGAAAACGACCGTAAAGGTAGAGGGGCGGCACGACCCCTGTGTGGCGACACGAGCGGTGCCCATCGGCGAGGCGATGATGGCGCTCGTTCTGGCGGATCATTGGCGTCTCGGTCTGGGAAGCCGCATCGAATAACGTGATTGAGCGCTTTGGGAAGCACCATCATGGATTTTGACGGTATTCGGTCTCTAGAACGTTATGAAGCACGCTGCGAACCTTTATTTTTTAAGGTGAAGTATATCGAGTGAAGTCATTGAAATTACTTCCGTTTCTTCACGGAGATCGTCATGAAAATCGGGGTCGTCGGTCTGGGCGTCATAGGCAAGGCCGTGGTGAAGGCGGTGGATGAGGGGAAAATACCCGTCGATATACCCGTCGCTACGACTCGTTCACCGGAGAAGGTGAAAGATTTTCTGGCGAGTCTGAAGAATCCACCGCACATGACGGACTTGGCGGGCGTGGCGAAAGAAGCGGATGTCGTGATGGAAGCATCGGGCGGAGACACCGTAGAGGCGATTTGCCATGAGAGTTTCGCGCGAGGAAAAGACGTAATCATCAACTCCGTGGGCGCGCTTCTTGATCGGGATGATTTGATTGAAGAGGCGGAGAGGGGAGGTTCCCGCATTTTCATTCCCTCGGGCGCCATTATTGGATTGGACGGTCTCAAAGGGGCTTCCGCGGGCGGTATGGAATCCGTCACCATGACGACCAGAAAACCGCCCGAGAGCCTGAAAGGAGCCCCTTATGTCGAAGAGAAGGGGATTGATCTCGACGCCATCGATGAGCCGACTGTGATTTTCGAGGGAAACCCCCTGGAAGCGTGCAAGGCGTTTCCGGCCAACGTGAACGTGTCCGCCGCCGTGAGCTTCGCGGGCATCGGGCCGCTCAGGACGAAGTTGCGGGTTGTTTGCGATCCTACGGTCAATCGAAACATCCACGAAGTAGAAGCGGTAGGGGAATTCGGGCGTTCTTTCATTCGGATTGAGAACGTGCCGTCCGAGAATCATCGAACGGGTATATTGACGTATCTCTCGACTTTTTCCTTCCTTAGAGATCGAACATCCACATTGATTGTCGGCACCTAGCAGGTTGACGCGCGGTGCCGGAGTGGAGGGTGGTTTATTGAACCGGAACACCGTTTTTTTCGTACCGGAGCCACGCGCGCCCATCGAGTCGCTGCGAAACATGCTGGAGCCACATGGCGAGTTTCGCGACGGTGGCCACCGGAAGTGGTCCGAAGACGAGTTGGTGCGCGATGCCCATGAATGGGACGCCCTGCTGGTGACTTCGAGAGAGCAAATCACCGAACGGGTCATTAAAGCTGGTAAGCGTCTGAAACTCATCGCCAAAATAGGCGTAGGAGTGGAGAACATTGATATCCCTGCTGCCACGAGGCGAAAAATTCCGGTCACGAACTGCCCGGGCGCCAACGCCGTCGCCGTCGCGGAAGCGTCCCTGGGCTTGATGCTGGCCGCGAGCCGCCGCATTCCTCAGGGAATGGAGAAGTTGCGGGGTGGGGGTTGGCGGGAGGGTATCTGGATCGCGAACGAGATGAGCCGAGCGACGTTCGGCATCGTCGGCTTCGGGAACATCGGGCGTGAACTGACCCGTCTTCTGTCCGGTTTTGAGGGCCGCGTCCTGGCGTATGACGCGTTCGTGCGCGATGAGGCGGTACGCGAGGCGGGCGTGGAGCCGGTGGATTTGGATACGCTGACGAGCGAGTCTGACTTCATATCGATTCATTGCAGTTTGACGCCCGAGACGCGGTATATGTTCGATGCCCGGAGGTTTCGGATGATGAAAAAATCCGCGGTGCTGGTGAACTGCGCGCGTGGCGCGATTATCGATGAGGCGGCGTTGGTTCACGCGCTCGGGGAAGGGGAAATCTCCTCGGCCGGCATCGATGTTTTCGAGGAGGAACCCCCGGACCCGGACAATCCGCTTTTCAGTCTTCCAAACGCCGTTGTGACGCCGCACTTCGCCGGCGCGAGCCACGAGGCGCGCGAGCGCGTGAACCGATTGGCCGGCGAGAATGTGTTGGCTGTATTGAGGGGAGAGCAGGTGAATCCCGCGACCCTGCTGAACCCCGAGGTGTACGGAGACTGATTTTGACCGGGAATTGCGCGTGATTTATTTGCCTCGGAGGCTTGCGCCGATCCGTGCCGAATCACTATACTTGCGCGGTTGTTCGAAACTCCGGGTTCCACAATCCCACAGTGCTGGAGGATGTTTTTTTGGAAGGTGCTACAGATAAAATTTGGATGGACGGAAAATTCGTCCCTTGGGATGAAGCCAAAATTCATGTCCTCACGCATACGCTGCACTACGGATTGGGGGTATTCGAGGGAATTCGCTGCTATCAGACAGAGCGAGGCTCCGCCGTTTTTCGCCTGGAAGAGCACATGCGGAGGCTCTATGACTCCGCGCGGATTGTCGGTCTCAATGTGCCCGTCACACAGGATGACTTCACCGAGGCGGTACTGGAGACGATTCGCACCAACGAGATGAAGGCTTGCTATATACGCCCGCTTATCTGGCTTGGCTATGGATCCATGGGGGTGAACCCCAAAGGAGCGCTCACCCATGCGATGGTTGCGGTGTGGAGTTGGGGTGCCTATCTGGGTGAAGAGGGACTGGCGAAGGGCATTCGGGTCAAGGTCTCATCCTTCACGTCCCATCACCCGAACAGCTACATGACGAAGGCGAAAACCACGGGCAACTACGCCGTGAGCCAGATGGCGAAACTGGAAGCCGTGGGTGCGGGCTACGATGAGGCGCTCATGCTGGACCCGGAGGGTCTGGTGACGCAGGGTTCGGGCGAGAACATCTTCATCGTCCGAGACGGCGTGCTCAAGACGCCGCCTCTGCATGGCGTGTTGGGGGGCATTACGCGCGACACCATCGTTCAACTCGCCGATGAGCAGGGTGTTGAATTACAGGTTGCTCCCTTTGCGCGAGATGAAGTCTATGTGGCGGATGAGGCCTTCTTCACGGGAACGGCGGCCGAGGTGACTCCCATCCGGGAGGTGGACGACAGGACCATCGGCACTGGAGAGCCCGGCCCGGTGACGCAGAGAATCCAATCCTCATTTTTCGAGATCGTGAACGGGCGCGACGAGAGCAAGCTCGATTGGCTGACCTTTATCTAACGACGAGGAGAAACGAGAAGTGCCGATTTACGAGTATGAATGCAGCGCATGTGGAGATGAGCACGAAGTCATCCAGAGAATGGGAGCCGGTGCTCTCCGGAAATGCCCGAGTTGCGGCGCGCTCAGACTCAGACGCAAAATCTCCCGCTCCGCCTTCCACCTCAAAGGCGACGGCTGGTATGTGACGGATTACGCCTCGAACGGCAAAAAGCAAGAGACTGAGTCTCAAGGCACAGCTTCCGATTCGAAATCAGAGAACAAATCCACCGAGAAGAAAGAGACGGCGGCCACGAACGGCACGGCTTCGAAGCAGACCAGCAAGAAAAAACCCGACCCCGTAGCTGCCGGTTAGTTTTTCGGTAAAAACGCGACCATCCTCACGATACAGCCGTCACCGCCCGTCCAGCGCCAGGGAAATGCAGCCAGCGCGAATCGTTTGCCCACGACCTTGGCGATGTCACCCCCTACGTTCTCGAAGCCTACGATGCCGTTTCCCAGTAACGCGCGGTGGCAGGGCTCCCAATGAGGGAAGGCCTCGCTCGTGGGGCGGTCGAAGCGTTCTTCGTATTCCTTAAGAGTGAACGGGCAGATAGGCTGGGGTCCCCAGGCGATTTTCGTCCCCAGCGGATGGTCGAGCGCCTGCTGATCCACACCTACGCCCTTCACGTTACGCTCCACGAACCATTCGCCCGCCTCCTTGTAGAGACCGGGGGAGTAGATGAAGTATTTGGTGTTGTCGCCGTAGTAGCGGTGCCATCCGGTGTGGACGATGACGATGTCGCCCGGTCGAATCTCCGGCCTCGCGTTTTCGAGGTCCTCGGGCGTAATGACTTCCCATTCCTCCTTGGGAATATCGACGCACACGGCGTTGCCGAAATAGCTTCGCAGCGGCACCTCGTCAATGAACGGCGTGCCCTCGATGACATGCGCCGGGGCGTCGGTGTGAGTTGTGCAGTGCATGAACGTGGTGATTTGCTGGCTCAGCACCTGACTTTTGGCGTGATAGTGGAACCTTTCGATCTTGACATCCGGAAAATATGGCCAAAGCGGGGCACCATGTCCCCAGGGGTGACTTAAGTCGAGAATCTCATAATCATCCAGGCGGTCTGTGTCGATTATCATGCTATATTCGTCCTTCCAGTAGGGGTGTGAGAAATTTTCAGGTTTTGAATTCGAGAAAATGTAGCAAAGATTCGAAAACGCCGCCATGAAGACGTGCTTTTCGTAGCGATGAAAGGGAAATCGTGGAAACTCATGAGTGCCCCGCGTGCAGCTTGCGGTTCCGGCATGCGCAACCCAATGCGTGCACCGCCTGCAGCCGGGTGCATTGCCGCAACTGCCTAAAAGTGTTCAGGGACGAGATGGAAGAAGAGCCGGAGGGACGCTTTATTATTTTGTGCTTAGAGTGCGAGGATTCCATCTCCTGGCGGATGGATGCGCAGGAAGTTTCAGCGTCGACCTGGTCGGAATACAGTGGATGAGCCGCGCACGCAGCGAAAATGCGGGGCGCATCTTGCCAGAAGGCATGAGGAGAGGCTAAGTTACATCCTCTTTCTGCCGGAGTGGCGGAATTGGTAGACGCAGTGGACTCAAAATCCACCGGGGGCAACCCCTTGCCGGTTCGAGTCCGGCCTCCGGCACCAACTTGCGTTTCGTCCAAGAGGTTTTTCGATAGGACAAGAAAGTCTCCATGCGCGTACCCCTTTATGACTTGAAAGCCCAAAACGGGCCGCTGAAAGCGCAGATTCTGGCGGCAGTAGACAACGTGATGACCCACCAGAGGTTCGTTATGGGTGAGGAGATCGGCGTTTTCGAGTCCGAAATGGCGGCCTACTGCGGCGCAGGGCACGCCATCGCCGTCTCCTCGGGCACGGGTGCTCTGCTGTTGGCGCTGATGGCGAACGACGTTCGCCCGGGAGATGAGATAATCACTTCGTCGTTTACATTTTTCGCCACCGCGGGCGTCATCCATCGACTGGGCGCGAAACCGGTTTTCGTGGATATCGACCCCGAAACGTTCAATCTCGCTCCTGGGCGTCTTGAAGAGGCCATCACGCAGAATACGAAAGGGGTCATGCCCGTTCATATGTACGGCCGCTGCGCTCAGATGGCGGAGATTCTCGAAGTAGCCGACCGCTACCGGTTTTTCGTTGTGGAAGATGCCGCCCAAGCCGTCGGCGCGCGGATCAGTCTGGGTATGGCCGGCGCCATGGGGGATGTGGGCTGTCTGTCGTTTTACCCGACCAAAAACCTGAGTGCGCTTGGCGATGCCGGTATGGTTTTGGCCAAAGACGGCGCGCTGGCCGAGCGTATGCGTAAACTCAGGATTCACGGTTCACCCGATAATTCCGAATATCGCGAGGTGGGCGGTAACTTCAGGATGGATACGATGCAGGCAGCGGTTTTGTCCATCAAACTACAGCGCCTGGAAGAGTGGAATGCAAAAAGACGGCAAAACGCCATGAAATATCAGGAACGGTTCGAGAGCAGTGGGATTATGGGGGAGCGGTTCACACCACCCTTGATTCCGAATGAGGGCCATGTGTTTCACCAATATGTGGTTCGCACACCGGAGCGCGACGCGTTGCAAGAACATTTGTTGCGAAACGGCGTTGGTTGCGCTGTATATTATCCCTCTCCTTTACATCTCCATCCCTGTTTTGACGGTTATAAAGAGGGGGATTTTCCCGAGAGCGAGGCCGCAGCGGCCCAGGTTCTATCGCTTCCCGTCTATCCGGAATTGTCAGATGAGGACCTGGATTTTGTGGCCGATACTGTGATTCGATTTTTTGAATAAAGTTTACGCTATGTTCGTGCAGGCCGTTGATTCAGTTTTTCCACGTCAGATAGAGCAGCGCCAGAAGAAGTCCCGCCACTCCGAACCAGAGGATCTTCCCTTCTGTTTTGAGGTAGTTCCGCCACTCCGCCCTGTCGTCCTCGGTGAATGGCTCCCTGCGCGTCCCGTCATCGTGCGGGCCGGTGATTTCCTGATATAAATCCTTTTCCCCCGGGGTGTCTGATTCTTGTTTCTGGCGGTTTTGCGCCGTCCAGTTCAAAAGGGCGAAATAGGCGAGAAAAACGGTTATCGCCAAAAGCCCCGTAATTCGGGCGGCAGTGTGATCTCCGAACATCCAACTCCCGATTCCCACGCCTAGAATGACGAGAAGAAAAACCGGGGAACAACCGGTGAGCATATTTTCTCCAATTCCTTATGAACAAGGATTCTCGGTTTTCCGAAATCTGAAAAAAGGACTCACCCCTTTTTCTGCCCGATGCGATTTTCCTCCCCCTGCAACAATCGCCCGATATTGTCCTGATGTTTCCAAACCACCAACAAGGAGATGAGTACGGACGAGGCGCAAACCACTGTGGAGTAGTTCATCCAAAAGCCCGCGACCGGCACGGCCGCCGCGGCGAACATGGAACCGAGGGACACGTACCGCGTCACGGCCACCACGAAAATGAAGACCAACGCGGCAATGGCCGTAGGCCCTGGGGTCAGGAGGGCGAACACGCCCAGGCCGGTGGCCACTCCCTTGCCCCCGCGAAACCCCGTGAACGGCGAATACATGTGCCCGAGAACCGCCGCAAGGGCGGCGATGGGCTCCAGGGAGGGGACGGAGACGCGCGAAGCCACATAACGGGCGAAAAGGATGGCGGCGACGCCTTTGAGCACATCAAGCAAGAGGGTGAAAATACCGCTTTTCCAGCCACTCGATCTCAAGACGTTTGTCGCGCCAATGTTGCCGCTTCCGGATTTTCGCGGGTCCTCGGCGCCGAGCAATCGGGTGATCACCACCCCGAAGGGTATGGCTCCCAAGAATCCACCGACCAGAACGACGAGGGAAAAAGCGCCCATCAAGAGATAGCTCGAATGATTTGCCGGAAATAATCAACCGCAGAAACCACCGCCGCTATCATGGCGGCCCAAATCAAAATGGTGCCTAGCGGCGGGAAAATACTCAGGATGAGGAAAAAAATCGCCGTGACCTCCAGACCCATCTTGATTTTGCCGAGAAAGCCCGCCGGCACCACCAGTCCTTGGCGTATGGCCACGGCGCGAAAAGCCGTCACCAGAAGCTCCCGACCCAGCAGGATGCCCACGACCCAGGCGTCCACTTTTCCCAGCGATACCAGGGGGATTAAAGCGGCGACGATAAGCAGCTTGTCGGCCACGGGGTCGAGGATCTCCCCCAGAGGGGTGATCTGGTCGCGCGTTCTAGCTAGGTGGCCGTCGAGCCAGTCCGTAAAGGCCGCCATGACGAACAGGCCGGCCGCAAAGTATTGCGCGGGGGGCGAGCCTTCGAGCAAGAACATGACGAGCAATGGAACCATCAGGATGCGAGCGAGAGTCAGGCTGTTCGCGAGCGTGAATTTTTCTCCGGTTCCGCTCGCGATAAGGCGCGAGGCGGCTTCTCGCCAGCTTTCGGGAGAAGCGTCAGATTTTTGTGGTTCTGCCTCGGACATCGTCAACTCAGAAAATCATGCAGTGTCTGGTGGCTGCCTTCCGCGCGAAAGCGGTTTATCACTTTTTTCTCTATTTGCCTGATTCTTTCACGCGATAACCCGAGCTTGCTCCCGATTTCTTCGAGCGTCATCGCCTCTCCGTCGAAGCCGTAGCGCATACGAATGATGTCACGCTCTCTGGGGTCGAGTTCTGCAAGCAAGTCCTCCACTTCCTCTTCCAGAGAGTGCTGTACCACGTTTTCCTCCACGGATGCGGTGCTTTGCTCTTCGAGTAAATCGAGATAGCTGGTGTCGTCGTCGGGGGAGACGGTGGCATCGAGAGAAAGGTATTTCCGGTTCACGCGAATGAGTTTCTCGATGTCCGCCACTTTTATGTTCAACCGTTCGGACAATTCGAATGTTGTTGGTTCACGCCCGAATTCCTGCCGGAGCTTCTCGTACATGATGGAGATTTTGTGCAGAAGACCGGCCTGCTTGACGGGCAGTCGGACGGTGCTCCTCTGATTCGCGAGAGCGTGCATGATGCTTTGGCGAATCCACCATACGGCGTAGGTAATGAGTTTTACGCCGCGTTCCGGATCGAAGCGTTTGATCGCGTTGATCAACCCGATATTTCCCTCATTTATCAAATCCTCGAGTGAAAGCCCGAAACCCTTGTAGCGATTCGCCACGTTGACGACGTATCTTAGATTCGAACGAACGAGTTTGTTGAATGCTTTTTCATCCCCTTCGCTGGCCGCGAGGGCGAGCGCGTGCTCTTCGTCGCGCGTGAGAATGGGGTGGGCGCCGATATTTCTCAGGTAGAGGGACAGTGTATCCACGGCGGGGGAGTCGGGCGCGCCTTCGTCCGAATCACCGGGTGAATCGGAAAACGCGGGAGTATTCTCCGTTTCGTTTATCGTGTAGGAATCCGTTTCTTTCGTATCGGGGGCCTCATCGCGTCCGGCAGGCGAAGTTCTGTCCTCGGACTCGCCTTCGTTCGGCTCAGCCATCGAGAATCACTCGAATGCAGCCGGGTTGTTTGGGCAAGATGAGTTGAATCGTCATTTTTCACTCGTGAGCGCTAGAAGCCTGCTATATGCAGGGGAAGCGTACTGGTCATCGGGGTACGACTCCAAGAGTGAGCCATAGGCTTCTCCTGCTTTCTGGAAGCTTTCCTCTATTCTGTAGCTTTCCCCCAGCTTGTACATGGCTTCAGCGCGTACGTGGGGGACATCTTCAAAATCCCGGATAATTTCCCTGTAGCGCGGAATCGCGGAGACTCGTAGATTCGTCCTGAAGTAAAAATTCGCGATAAACAGAGCGTTTTGGGCGAGATGTTGCCTTAACTCCAATATCTTCTGCTTTGCATCGGTCGTGTATTCCGAGCCCGGGAAGCGGCTCACAAGAGTCTGAAAGTTTTCGAGCGCATCTCTTGCGACGGATGCGTCCTGGTCAATGTCGAGATTCCTTTGATAATCGCTCATCGCGAGGAAATAGTACGCTTTCGGCGTTCCGGCGCTTACTGGATAGAGACGCACGTATTCAGCGTATTGCAGCTTCGATTCGATGTATTCTTCCGCGTGGTAGTATGAATCGCCTAATCGCAACAGCGCGCTTCGGCGGTGTTTGCTGTCGGGATATTCCTCCAGCAAGCGCTTGAACGCAAGGCGCGCCGCCTCGAAACGCTCGGCCCGTAAATCCTCCTCGCCGATGACGAGCAATTCTCCGGGCGATGCCTGTTGCTTGGGACGGGAGACGCATCCACTCAGGATGAGAAGCACGCAAACCAAGGAGAAAACAACTGTCATGAGGTCGTGTGTAGCGCGATTGAACATCGTATTCTCTATTGAAAAGAAATGGCGCCCGGCAACTCTGGTTCACTTCGAATCTTAGGAGAGCACCGAAGCAGGTGTCAAGAAACCTTTGATTCTAGCGGCGAACGATGAGTTTCTCTCCGGGAAAAATTTTGGCCGAGGCGCTCAGCCGATTCCACGTGAGGAGAGATTTTGTTGAAATTCCGTATCGTTTGGCGATAAGCCAGATGTTCTCTCCCGGACCTACGAGATGGTGCAATGGTCTATCCGGATTTTTTTTCTCGCTTTTTTCGACCTTCGTAAGGCGTTTTGGGGAAGGGAGGTGAATTTTCATGCCGATGCGCAGGCGTTTTGGATTGAGGCCGGTATTGATGCGCATGAGTTCCTGGGTGGAGGTGCCGTATTTTCGTGCGATTAACCAGAAATTTTCACCTCGTCGTACGACATGCAACTGCGGCGTGGGAGTGTTCCCATTTGCCGATGCGGCGTTTTGTAGTGGCGCCTTCATTTTTTTGGGTGATTGGGGAAGGAGAATTTTGGCACCCACTTGAAGTTTTCTGGGATGGAGATGGGTGTTCATCTCGAGCAGCCTGTCTAACGGGACTCCGAGTCTTTGTGCGATGGCGCCAAAAGTATCACCCGGCTGTATGCGGTAACCGTTCGGAGAGGCAAAATGCCTCTCGGTGAGTTTCGCGAATTTTGCGGCAAATTCATTTGCTTCTTCGTCCGGCAGAAAAAGATGGTATCCATTGCCCGGGGGTGTGACGGAGGTTCTCAACTCCGCATTGATTTCCCTCAGAGTGCGCAGCGAGACGTTCGAAATACGGGAAATCGCTCTCAAGCTGGTACCATGCGAAAGTTTGACGGTTTTGAAGGCCCAGGGGTTCTCATAATCGATGCCCACGAATCCGAAAACTTCCGGGTTTTTGGCGATAATCATCCCTGCCAGGTACTTGGCGACGTAGTTGCGGGTTTCGTTGGGCAAGTATCTCGTTCTGGCCAGTGACCAGTAGTCTTTTCGCTTCGACCTGCGAATGGCCCTGGCGATGCGGCGTTCTCCCGCGTTGTATGCGGCGAGCGCGAGGTGCCAGTCGCCGAAGTCCCCATAAAGTTTCGAAAGGTATGCCGCGGCCGCTCGGGTGGACTTCATCGGGTGGCGGCGCTCATCAAGGTAATAATTGATTTTCAGGCCCATCCGCCTCGCTGTGCCAGGCATGAACTGCCAGGGACCGACCGCACCGGCTCTGGAGCGCGCCTTCGGGCTGAATCCGCTCTCGATCAGAGAGAGATATGCCAAGTCCTGCGGCAGTTGGTGTTCCTTCAGAATTTCTCGGAACAATTTGATATAGCGTCCCCCCCTGCCCAACCAGACGGAAAAACTGGCGCGTCCAGGACCCGTGAAGTACTCAATCCACCTATCCACGATGGCGTTTCGGACGACGGGGACATCATACAAAAAAGCCTTTGGTTTCTTGGTTTCCGGCGTCAGGGGAGACTTGAGGAATTCTTCGGTTTCAGGTACCGGCAGACTGATGTCATGAGGAGAAGGTTCAGAGTCCTTAACCGTCTTTTCATCTCTTGATTCTTCAGTATCCGGCTGCTTGGCGACTTTATCGGCTTCGTTGTCTTTCGGTTGTATGGACGCCAAGGCCTTTGGCGATTCTTTTTGAGCGGCTTCAGGTCGCTCGGGCGCTATGCGTTTTGGAGAGAGGAAAGCCGTCGTTTCTCGAAGTAGGGCAGAGGTCCTCTCTTCGATGGAAACGGCGCTGGTCAATTTTTTCGAAGTATCAACACTCGCCTGGATGGAGCCATCGCCTGTCAATTTCTTCGGCTGAATTTCATTTTGAGCGACGGGTGCTGTGCTGCAGCCTGCTGTGAAAACGCAGATCAGGAGAAAACATCTTCGATTCATGGGTAAGATACCTTCTCCCCGATTTTGGGTATTCTCTCATGACGTTCGGGAGTGACGGAACAACCACCGCCAAATAGGATAACAATCACCGATAAGTTTGGTCAAATTGGTTATGCGCGGTGCTCCGAGGTGCGCGAATCCCGGAAAAGAGAGAGCTGATAGTCGTTTTCCTCGACTGGAATCGGGTAATTTCCCGAAAAACAAGCCGTGCAAAACGCATCTTCATTCGGATGAACGCAGCGAAGCAGACCCTCCAGGGATAAATAACGGATGCTATCCGCCCTCAGGAACTGCCGGATTTCCTCCACGCTGTTCGAAGACGCCTTCAGTTCCGCGAGGGTAGGCATGTCGATACCGAAGAAACACGGGTGGGTGATGGGGGGAGAACTGATGCGCATGTGCACTTCTTTTGCCCCTGCTCGCCGGATGAGTTCGACGATTTTTTGGCTCGTCGTGCCCCTGACGAGGGAATCATCGACCACGACGACTCGCTTGTCCGCCAGAAACTCTTTCATTGGGTTTAATTTGAGTTTGACTCCGAAATTTCGTATGGACTGTTCCGGTTCGATAAACGTGCGGCCCACGTAGTGATTGCGAATCAGGCCCCATTCAAAAGGTAAGCCCGATGCGTCTGCATATCCGAGCGCGGCGGATAGGCCCGAGTCCGGAACGGGCGTGACGATATCCGCCTCCACATTGTCTTCCTCGGCGAGCCTAGCGCCTAGTTTTCGCCTGATGCCATAAGCGTTCTTCCCGAAAATGAAGCTGTCCGGACGGGCGAAATAGATGAACTCGAAAATACATTGCCGATGTTCAACAGACGCAGAGTGAGAAATGCTCCTTAAGCCGTTTTCGTCGATAATGACCATCTCTCCGGGTTCAATTTCGCGGATATATTCGGCGTCAATCAAATCGAGTGCGCACGTTTCGCTCGCGAGAACCCAGGAATCGCCTCCGCTTTGCCCGGCGGGGAGTTTGCCCAATGCCAGAGGGCGGAAGCCAAGAGGGTCACGGACGCCAATCAACTTATCCTCGGTCATCATCGTGAGCGTATAGGCGCCCTCCAATCGTTGAAGGGCTTCGACAATGGCTCCCTCGGTGGTTTTCTCCGCGGAGCGGGCGATGAGATGCAGGATGACCTCGCTGTCCGTCGTGCTGCGGAATATGGAGCCGTTCGCTTCGAGTTCCTCGCGTAGGGAGCTGCCGTTGACGAGATTTCCGTTGTGGCCGAGGGCGAGGGTTCCTTTGGCGTAGTTCACCAGAAACGGTTGGGCATTCTTGATGTCGGATTGCCCGGCGGTGGAGTAGCGGTTGTGTCCGATGGCGATGCGGCCTTTAAGCTTGGCGATGCGCTCTTCCGTGAAAACATCGGCCACGAGACCCATGCCGACTTCGCTGTGCACCTTCTCCCCATTGGAAGCAACGATGCCCGCACTCTCCTGTCCTCTGTGTTGAAGTGCGTAGAGTCCCAGATAGGCCATATTGGCTGCTTCTGGGTGACCGTAGATTCCAAAAACCCCGCATTCTTCTTTCGGATGGTCATCTATCGAAACAGACATCTCACAACACCTCGGAAAGGGCGTCCGACCATGACGCCACGATATTCAGCATAGCCAAATTTATCAAGGTAACATTATCGGGGGTTTTTACAACGAAAGCATCCTCCTGAACGCGGCCGATGCGTGTTAGTTCCGCACCACAGCTTTGTACGACCTCTTGCAGTGCGTTCACCGACCGGGGAGATACGCTCACCAAAATGCGCGATGCGGCTTCACCATATAACAAGCCGTCGACCCTGCCCTCCTGCTCGGGTAGCCACACTTCGACCCCAAGCCCGCTTTTCAGCGATGCGAGTGCAGATTCGGCCAAAGCGATTCCCAATCCGCCTTCGGAAAGGTCATGAGCGGAGTGTACAAGATCCATTTCGATGCTCCGCCTGCAAGCCGCCTGCACGGCTTTTTCCGCATCCAGCGATATCGCCGGTGCGTCGCCTCCTTCCAGTCCCGTTTCCATCCACACGTACTCATGAGCACATGCTTGCGGCAATGGAGTTTCGTTTTTAGGATGAATCAGGGCGATGACGTCACCCTGCGAGGTGAATCCATGGCCCGCTCTTTTCTGGGTGTCATCGAGCAAGCCCACCATACCGATTATCGGGGTGGGGTAGATATCCACCTGATGCGTTTCGTTGTAAAAGCTCACGTTTCCGCTCACCACGGGCAAGCCCAGAGAACGGCACGCTTGCGCCATACCCTCAATCGACGAAGCAAATTGGGCCATAACGGCGGGACGCTCGGGATTGCCGAAGTTGAGGCAGTTGGTGATCGCAAGCGGTCTTGCTCCCACGCAGCAGATGTTTCGCGCTGCTTCCGCCACGGCGAGCATCCCCCCCTTATAGGGATCGAGCATGCCGTATCGTGCGTTCCCATCCGTCGTGAGGGCCAGCGCCTTGTTTGTGCCTTTTAGACGGATGATGGCGGCATCTCCGCCCGGAAGGGTCACCGTGTTCGTGCGAACTTTATAGTCATATTGGCGCCATATCGGTTTTTTGTCCCCGTGGTTGGGATGGGCCAGCATCTTGAGCAGAGTGGCCCCTAAATCTTCAGGCTCCGGCAGTTTGTATAGCGGATCGTCGAGTGGGAGTCCGCGCTCGGGTTTTCTTGGGCGGTCATAAGTCGGCGCATCATCCGTCAGGGAAGATACGGGCAGTTCAGCGACTTCATCTCCTGCGAAACTGGCACGAAGCCTGCCGTCTCCGGTTACTTCTCCCACGACAGACATCGGCAGGTCCCACCGCTCGAATATCTCCCGCACCTCGGATTCTCTTCCTTTTTCCGCTACCAGCAACATCCTCTCCTGGCTTTCCGAGAGCATCATCTCGTAGGGCGTCATCGCCTCTTCCCGGCAGGGAACTGCGTCCAGGCGAAGCAGAAGGCCCGTGCCAGCGCGGCCCGCCATTTCGACGGAAGAGGAGGTGAGGCCGGCGGCGCCCATATCCTGAATGCCGACGATGGCGCTGCGCTCCATCAGTTCCAGGCACGCCTCGAGCAAGAGTTTTTCCCGGAACGGATCCCCCACCTGAACGGTGGGTCTTTTTGCAAGGGCGGAATCATCAAACCCCGTCGACGCCATGGACGCGCCGTGAATGCCGTCTCGCCCGGTGGGTGCGCCGACATAAATGACCGGGTTTCCAATGCCCGAGGCCGTACCCCGGAATATAGCGTCTGAGCGCATAATGCCAGCGCACATGACGTTGACCAGAATGTTCCCGTTGTAGCAGGGATGAAATTTCGTTTCTCCACCCACCGTGGGAACGCCGACGCAATTTCCATAGCCCGCGATGCCGCTTACAACGCCACCGACGAGATAGGGGGTGCGGGGATGTCCCGGCGCTCCGAAACGCAGGCTGTCGAGGAGCGCGATGGGTCGCGCGCCCATCGTGAAGATGTCTCTCAAAATGCCGCCCACACCGGTGGCCGCACCTTGGTAGGGCTCGATGAAAGAGGGATGGTTGTGGCTCTCCATCTTAAAGGCGACGGCCATGCCATCGCCCAAGTCGACGACGCCCGCGTTTTCTCCGGGTCCTTGCAGGACGTGGGGGCCTTGTGTGGGAAACTTTTTCAGGTGGATGCGGCTGCTCTTGTACGAGCAGTGTTCGTTCCACATAGCGGAGAATACACCAAGTTCCGTGATGTTGGGTTTTCGCCCCAGGCTTTCCTTTATTTTCTCCCATTCGGCTGAAGAAAGGCCGTGATCGAGAGCCATCTCCCGGGTGGCGTGCGTGTCTGTTGCGATCACGTTGAAGCCACCATCCGCAGCACGGACATAAACATCTGCAACCCGTCCTCGCCGCCCAGCAGGGGGTCGCAACTTCGCTCGGGATGCGGCATGAGGCCCACCACGTTACCTTGCTGATTGCATATGCCCGCGATGTTATCCATCGAACCGTTGGGATTCGCTTGCGCGTTCACGTCACCTTCCGCGTCGGCGTAGCGAAAAACAATCTGATCGTTATCTTCGAGTGCGGCGAGCGTCTCGGGATCACAAAAATAGTTTCCCTCGCCGTGCGCGATGGTCATTTTGAGGATTTCGTCCGGTTCGATGCCGCAGGTGAAGGGGGTTCTCGACGTTTCGCATTTGAGCCAAACTTCCTCACAAACGAAGCGAAGCGACTCGTTTCGCCTCAAGGCCCCGGGCAGGAGACCCGATTCGGTCAGGCACTGAAAGCCGTTGCATATGCCGAGTAGGGGACGCCCCTCACGTGCATGCGTGGTAACGGCCTTCATGATGGGCGAGAAGCGCGATATGGCGCCGGCTCTTAGGTAATCCCCGTAGCTGAAGCCTCCTGGAAGTATCACCACTTCCGCGTCTCCCAAAGAGGTCTCCTTGTGCCATACGAATCTCACCGGCTGTTTTAGAACATCCTTGATGGCGTGGTAGCAGTCGTGATCGCAATTGGAGCCGGGAAAGACGATGACGGCGAATTGCATTCTCATCTCCCGCCGTTGGTGGATTCATCCGTCATTTCGATGCGGTAGTCTTCGATGACGGGGTTGGCGAGCAGGTCGCGGCACATTTTTTCCAGATCGGCATGAACGTCTTCCGCGTCTTCGAGTTCTATCTCGATAAATTTCCCCACGCGCACGTCGTTCACGCCCTTGAATCCAAGAGAGGAGAGCGCTCCCCGGATGGCTTCTCCTTGGGGATCGAGCACGCCCGCTTTGAATGTCACGTAGACCAGGGCCTTCGGCATTACCACCTCAAGGCGAAGTTAATCTATGACGAGTTTTTCGACTTCGGCGTATGCGTCTTCCACCTGCCCCAAGTCCCTTCGGAAGCGATCTTTATCCAGTTTGCGACCCGTGCCCTGCTCCCAGAAACGGCAACCATCCGGCGTGATTTCATCGCCCAGAAGCAGCTTGCCGTCCTCGGCCGCACAGCGCCCGAACTCGAGTTTGAAATCGACGAGGTCGATGTTTCGCGCAGAGAAAAACGCGGTGAGGATGTCGTTCACCTTGAAGGCGTATTCGCGCATCTGAGCGAGTTCTTCGCGCGTCGCCAGGTCGAAGGCCACGGCGGTGTCTTCGTTGATGAGCGGGTCGTCGAGTTCATCGTTTTTCAAATGCAGATCAACGATCGTGTTTGGGAGACGCGCACCTTCTTCCACCCCCATTCTCTTGGCCAGGCTTCCCGCGATGATGTTTCTCAGCACGACCTCGACCAGAATGATGTCGAGTTTTTTCACCAACATCTCCCGATCGGAGAGTTTTTCCACGAAATGCGTGGGCACGCCCTGACGCTCGACCTCCTGGAGCAGACGAGAGGAGATGGAGTTGTTGAAAACGCCTTTGGCTTCGATGGTGCCCAGTTTCTTGGCGTTAAAGGCAGAAGCATCGTCTTTGAAGAACTGGATATAGTAGTCGGGGTTGTCGGTCTCGTAGATGATCTTGGCCTTGCCTTCGTAAACCTGTCTGCCGCATTCCATGAACAATTCTCCATATGAGGATCGCTGAATTCGAACCTTCGTCTCAGGGGTTATTCCATCATTTTAAAGGGTTAAAAAACGACCATGCCGGGCGTTCAGGACTTGCAATCCTAACATAACCGAGCCGGTTTTTGTCACCCCGTATATTCAGTTTCATTCCTCATCGGGACCGAAGACGCGCTCGAAAATCCGATCCAGATTTTTCAGGTGGGCGTCCATATCGAAGCAATGAGCGAGTTCCTCTTCACCCAACACGCCGCCCACTTGTGGGTCCGCCGCCAGTTTCGCCTGGAAATCGCCTCCCTCGGCCCATATTTCCATGGCGGGAGCCTGAACCCGCGCGTAGGCATCCTCCCGCGTGATGCCCGTTTTGCGAATCAGGGCGAGCATGACGTGTTCACTGAGGAGCAATCCCCTCGAGCGCGCAAGGTTTTCCAGCATCTTGTCGGGATAGATCACCCAGTTCTTCATCAAGTCGTTGAGTTTGGCCAGCATGTAATCCACGAGAATCGTGCTGTCCGGCAATATGACGCGTTCCACGGATGAGTGGGATATGTCGCGCTCATGCCATAGAGGAACATTCTGCAGGGCCGCCGTGGCGTTCCCCTGCACCACGCGGGCAAGGCCGCACAACTGCTCCGAAACCACGGGGTTTCTCTTATGGGGCATGGCGGAGCTTCCTTTCTGGCCTTTGCTGAAGAACTCTTCCGCTTCGCCCACTTCGTTCCTTTGCAGGTGGCGCACCTCCGTCGCCACGCGGGAGATGCTCGTCGCCACGAGAGCGAGAGTCAGGTGAAACTCCGCATGGCGGTCGCGCTGGATGATTTGGCTGCTCACGCGGTCCACCTTGAGGCCCAGGCGCTCGCAAATGGTCTCTTCGGCGTCTGGGGGAATGTGGGGACACGCGCCTACGGCGCCTGATATCTGGCCGACGCGAACGGTTTCACGCGCGCTTTGCATTCGCTCATAAGCGCGCTCGAACTCGGTGTACCAGGTGGCTATTTTGAGACCCAAGGTTGTGGGCTCGGCGTGCATCCCGTGGGTTCTGCCCGAAATGATGGTGCGCTTTTGCTCCAGAGCGCGTTCTTTCAGGGTCTTTTTCAGTTCCTGAATATCATCGAGGATGATGTCGGCCGCCGATATGAGCTGAAGCGCAAGGCCGGTATCCAGTACGTCGCTGCTCGTCATGCCGAGGTGAATGTAGCGCGAGGATGGTCCTACATGCTCCGCCACGTTCGTGAGAAAGGCAATGACATCGTGCTTGGTTACGCGCTCAATTTCCTTGATTCGTTCCGTTTCGAAAGCCGTTTTTGATTTAATCTCATCCAGCGCCTCCGCCGGAATTTCGCCGCGCGCGCACATTTCCTCGCAAACGGCTATCTCCACATCGAGCATGCGCTGCAGTTTTTCCCGTTCTTCCCATATTTTCGCCATTTCGGGGCGGGTGTATCGCGGAATCAAGGAAGACCCTCCGTTATCCCTCCGGCGCCCACGAGGGGAGTCGGCTCATCCTGAGAAGCGCTCAGGAGATTTTTCCGTTCGTGGCCGTTCAACGCTTTTCGGGCCGTTTCCAAGATAAGCTGGTTCTCGTTGTTCTCTTGGGAGATATGGGCGCAGATGAGCCACTCGAAGTCGGCCGTTACGATGTTCCTAAGCAGCTTGGCTGCGTCCTCGTTGCTGAGATGTCCGAGTTTGCCTCGAATCCTTTGTTTGATCGGCCAAGGGTAGGGGCCGTTAATGAGCATTTCCACGTCATGATTGAATTCCAGGACGAGTCCCTGAAGTCCCTGGAGCCGCTGGCGCGCCAGATTCGTGACGAATCCCATGTCGGTGGCGAAACCGACGCGGCGCCCGTCTTCATCGTTGAATATCAACCCGAAGGGGTCGGCCGCGTCATGGGGCGTGCTGAAAGGTTCGACCCGTATGCCGCCGATGTGAAAGGGGAGTCCCACTTCGATTTCCGTCCACGCAGGAGTCTCGCCTATCGTTTCCTGGCTCGCTGTGTAGGTAGCTTTGTTCGTCCAAAGGGGCAGATTCCACCTTCTCGCCAAAGTGCCGGCGCTTCTGATGTGATCGATATGTTCATGCGTGAGCACGACCGCCATCAGATCCTGTGGATGGACGCCGTAGGTTTCCAGGCGCTTTGTGATTTGCCGTGCGCTGAGGCCCGAATCGACGAGAAACGCCGTACCGTTTGAGCGTACCAAAGCGGCGTTTCCCCGACTCCCGCTGCCTAGAATTCCAATTTCCACGTCTCTCGTCCCGTCGTTATTTCCACTCAGCGATTAAAGGCGATTTTCCGCTTTTGCGAGTCCCTGGTGAAAACCTCATCAATGCGGTGGCAAATATAATGAAGGGCGGCTTCATGGGCTTCCTGTATAAAATCTGTGTCATTCGAGGGAACCTTCGCCGCATATTTTGCAGCTTGGGAGGCTGGGCTTCCGCCGCTTCCGGTCATCGTGACGCCAACCAATCCAAAGGCGTCGGCTCGTTCAAGGGCAGAGACGACATTGGCCGACTTGCCGCTCGTACTCAGACCCAGGGCGACGTCTCCCGCTCGTCCGTGCGCCTGGATCTGGCGAGCGAAAATTTCCTGGTACGCGTAGTCGTTCCCGATGGCGGTGAGGGCGCTCGTGTCGCCACTGAGGCAGATAGCAGGCAGGGGAGCGCGCTCAGCCAGGAAGCGACCTACGAGTTCGCCCGTGAAATGCATGGCGAGCGCGGCGCTCCCTCCGTTGCCGAAAGCGATGATTTTCCTTTCGGATATCAGGCATTCGACGATGACGCTGCATATGTCGTCTACCTGCCGGGAGTAGTCGCTCACAGCAAGCGATTCATACTTCACGGCGCGTTCGGCCAGGAATTCCTTTGCCGATGATCCCAAATGATGCCTCTGAGTAGTGGGGCGGTAGGGAAGGTGGAGCAGGGAATCCACCCGGTACTCTGCAATCTAGCCGATCCATGGACTGAATTTCAAGGGTTGATGCTCAATCGTTTCCTGAAGTCATCTATTGTGGCCAGGAGACCCTCTTCCAGAGAAATTTCCGGCTCCCAACCGAGATGTTTTTTTGCTTTCCCGATGTCGGGTTGGCGGATTTTTGGATCATCAACGGGCAGCGGCTCATGCTGTATTATCGAGTCTGCGCCTGTAAGCGCAATGATTTTCTCGGCCAAGGCGAGGATCGTCATCTCGAAAGGATTCCCGAGGTTGAGAGGTTCATGAATTTCGCTGTCCATCAGCTTGATAAGGCCGTCGATGAGATCGGTGATGAAACAAAAACTTCTCGTCTGCATGCCATCGCCAAAAACACTGATTGATTCGTTCCGAATGGCTTGGGAGATAAAGGCGGGTATCGCGCGTCCGTCTGCAATTCGCATTCTCGGACCATAGGTATTGAAAATGCGGGCGATGTGTACGTTCAGGGCATGGGTCCGATGGTAGGCCATTGTCATGGCTTCGGAGAATCTCTTGGCTTCATCATACACGCCGCGCGGACCGATAGGGTTGACGTGGCCCCAGTACTCCTCGTGCTGCGGATGGATCTGGGGGTCGCCATATACCTCCGAGGTGGAAGCCAGAAGAAAGCGCGCTTTTTTCTCCTTCGCAAGCCCCAGGGCGTTATGAGTGCCGAGGGAGCCGACCTTTAGCGTCTGGATGGGAAATTTCAAATAATCATTCGGGCTTGCAGGGCTTGCGAGATGGAAAACGGCGTCCACGTTTCCCTTGATGTGAATGTGTTCGCTCACGTTGTGTTTGATGAGCGTAAAATTTGGATGTTCGTTTTCCAGGAAATGTTTGATGTTGAGATGGTGTCCGGTAAGAAAATTGTCGACGCATATGACATCGTTGCCCAGCGCGATGAGTTTATCGCACAAATGGGAGCCGATGAAGCCCGCTCCGCCCGTTACCACAACGCAAGAGTTTTTCATTGTCAAGGTTTGGGCGACGTTTTCCCGATGCTGAAGTATTCGAAGCCAGCATCTCTTATTTGTTCAGAAGAGTAGATGTTTCGGCCATCAAATATAACCGGTTCCATCATCTCTGATTTCAAGCGGTTCAGATTTAACTGAATAAATTCGCGCCACTCGGTGACAATTATAATCCCGCTTGCGCCTTTCGCGGCCTCGTAGGGGTTTTTACAATATTCGATATCCTCATCTCCAATGATTCGCTTGGCGTTTGCGGTGGCGATAGGGTCGTATGCGCGCAGCCTGGCACCCGCCTCGCGGAGTGCGTGACATATCTCGATGCTTTTTGCTTCTCGCATGTCATCCGTGTCCGGCTTGAACGATAACCCCAAAACGCAGATGGTCTTTCCCTTGAGTGGCAGTTGGTTCTTCGTACCGAGTCTTTCGATGATTCTTTGTACGAAACGAGGCACCCGGTTGTCGTTTTCCACTTTCACGGCCTCTAAAATCGACATTTCAGCGCCAAGTCTTCTGGAGGCGTGTAACAGGGCATCCACATCCTTAGGAAAACAGGAACCGCCATAGCCCAAGCCTGCCCCTAGGAAAGCGTGGCCGATGCGGGAATCCGCGCCAACCCCTTTGATGACTTCTCGAATATCTGCTTGCGTCTCTTCACAAAGGTTCGCCACTGCGTTGATGAATGTTATTTTCGTCGCCAAAAATGCGTTCGAGGCGTATTTAATCAACTCCGCACTTTGCGTGTCCGTGATGATGCAAGGAGCGTTCAGAGCCTGGTATAGAAGCTGAACGGTTTTTGCCGCTTTCTCGGATGATGAGCCGATGACGATACGATCCGGCTGGAGCGTGTCTCGCACCGCCTGCCCTTCGCGCAAAAACTCTGGATTGCAGACCACGTCGAAATCTGTTGAAGCGACGCCGCTTCTTTCGATGATCTCCTGAACGAAATCCCCCGTGCCGACGGGCACGGTGCTTTTGTTTACGATGACCTTGTAGCTATTCACCGCGTGAGCGATGCCTATCGCCGCCGCTTCCACATGTGAAAGGTCGGTTCCACCATCCTCGGCAGGCGGCGTGCCCACACAGATGAAAATAATCTCACTTTTCGAAACAGCCTCATGTATGGAGGTGGTGAATGTTAGCCTGCCTTCTTGTCGGTTGCGCTCCAGGAGTTCGGGTAGCCTGGGTTCATGAATTGGGCAGCCGCCCGTGTTCAGGGTGTCTACACGGCTTTGGTCGATATCCACGCCGATGACTTCGTTGCCCAAGTCGGCGAATACGGCCCCTGTGACTAATCCGACATATCCACAACCGATAACGCAAATGTTCACTAAATTGCCTCACTCTGCATCATATGAGCAGGTTGAGCAAAATTTAAGAAAAAAGCCTATTACTCAAAAGGCAAAGGCGCCCATGAGCGACTATTCCAAAATCCGCCTTCTCGTAAAACATTTCTTCCGCGTGTGGAACCCAGGGCTCTTTCACCTTCGAGAAGGCCGACAAGGTTGAAACCGACATAAACTTCGCTTTTATCCTTTGTGTCGGTGAATGTGAGTTCCACGCCCCAACAGCAATCAAGGTAGCGCGCCGTAATACTTTGCTCCAGCGTGGTCTTCTGGGTTTTGTTCAGACGCGAGACGTATTCGAGAGAAAGGTTCTGGTTGATGGAGAACCCCCCTCCGAAATTCAGGTGGCTACCCTCTGTATTTACCGGGTCGTTTCCATTTTGGCGCGTCCAGGTCCGATCGAGATTGAGATACCACTTCTTCCCGCCGTCGACAAAGACACCTGTGGAATGTTCGCTGATTTCCAGGTCATAGGGGTTGTATTTGAATTGTTGTAGCAGGCGAAGCTTGGAGAAGGGCTGCGATTCGAGCCTGAAAGTGATATCGCTCAAGGGGCGTTTCGGCTTCGTGTCCAGTTCTTCATTCCTTCGCGCTTCGACGAGATCATAAATCTGGCTGATTCGGTAGCGAAACAACTGCCTAGTCTGGAACCCGTCATTTAGGGGTAGTTTCGTCAATACACGATTCACGATGGCGTATTCGATGGCATGTTCATGCTGAAGAGTGTCCACCATATCCAGAGGGAGGATCAGGCTCCTGTCGTACGCGTCGTTGTTCGGGCTGTATTGATACATCGTTTCAAACGAGAGGATGTGCTTGAAATCCCGGAAGGGACCGAGTTTTCCTCGGTAAACTTTACTGTATCGCGGACCAATCGCATGGAGCTTCGCAAACCACATTTCACGTGAAAGACCGGATTCCACGTGTTGCGTATCATCGAAATACGAACCTGCGCCCGGCTCCGTTCTTTGATGCGTCCAGTGGGTCCTGCGGAATCCGATTTCGGGTGTCAGGCCAAGCCAGGGAACAGC
Organism: bacterium; assembly: GCA_965204535.1. GTDB lineage: Bacteria > UBA8248 > UBA8248 > UBA8248 > UBA8248 > Bin107. Next base: position 1,099,727 of record OZ241996.1, read on the forward strand.
CTCCAAGCGAAGCGATAAAGATGGTTCGACGTGAAAACGGCTCAGCCGGAGCGTGTTGTCGTTCTCCGTTTTTCTGAAATTGGTGAAAGAGGAATCCAAATTGAAGTAAAAATCGCTTTTCCCAAAACGTTTGTTGTGGATGTCAAGAATCACTTCCGGTGCTTTTTCGAATAACTGTCCATCTGCTTCGCCCAAGCCTTCGCGTCTTCTCATTCCTAGTTGAAGCTGTCCGGCAATCTTGGGGAAATTTTGCGTGAAAGTGACCTGGGTATCCGTGTCCTGGCGCGTGCGAGTCAGCACATCGCCTTCAAGGGAGCGATCGCTTGACGGGCGTTTTTGTAAATCGACTACGGCGTGCAAATTGGCGCCTAAGTCCTTAAAATTCGTGCGGTGGACGCCCTTGACGTCCCAAAAGGCTGCACGCTCGATTTTGTCTTTCAGGTAGCGGCCCGCTATCTGTCCCGAGGTATTTCGATTTGGTGTGTAACGGTACTCTCCTTTGTAGCGAGTACCGCGCTTGGTGAAATAATCTGCCCCGAAGGTGGCGTCCGTCGAATCGTTGATAGCCCAGAAAAATGAAGGAGAAAACTGAAAGCCGTTTCGACTGCTCGAGCCGATGCCCGGCAGGAGGAAGCCGGTGGCTCTTTTTGTTTTTATCGGCACCATCGCCCAGGGGAAAAATGCCGCCGGCACGCCTTTCACCGTCATGGTGGGGGCTTCTAGTTGAGCATAGCCCTCGATCTGGAAAGTCGCCCGCTCGAAGCCGAAAGCCCAGTCTGGAAGATCCCCTTCGCACGTTGTGAAAGTGCCCCCCTGGACTTCGTACCGATCTTCTGCCAAGCGCCGAATCACGCGTCCCGTCACATAATATGTGGTGCCGATGATGCCGCGCGCGTTGAAAACGACCATCCGTTCGGTATCGAGATTAAACTCGATGCGGTTGGCAACGATGCGGTCATTCGTGGTTTGAAAAACAATGTTTCCAGAGGCGACGCCGTCGCGCGTCGATGTTTGCACCTCGATATGGTCCGCTTGGATTCTTTTGCCTAAATATTGAATGTCCGCAGAGCCGCGGCCGATAATTCGCTGTCGCTCCCGATCTTCTCGTATCTCATCGGCCGTGATGGCGATGGCGGCTTCGGGTTCTCTTAAGAACTTCAGACCCTCGTCGCTTCTTGTAGACGGAGTGGGTGGGACTTGGGCTTGCATGCCGTTCTTAGGCTGCGCTTGCGGGCAAGGTGGTGTCCAGAAAAGTACGAAAGAGAAAATGATGATTGATGAACAAAACCCATTTGCTGTCAGAAAGGTGAATTTTGAATTATTTGACACGAAAATTCTCATCATCACGATTCGTTAAAAACTATCTCTAACTTCGGATGAGCCGGGTTTTTCAAAACGGTTTTGAAGCAAAATTGATTATGAATACTATTCGAAGAGATCGCAATCGAGGGGAATAGTCAATTAGATAAGAAATGGCTCATCATTCGAGCCATTTCTAGCGGCATGAGACGCGCCTATAGGCGGATCATGAAGATTCCGAGTGGGTTTCTTCGAAGTTTTCGGGAGTGCTCTCTCGTTTGGTTCTCCGCCATCTCGTTATCATTCCATAGGGACCGGATGCGGCGTAGCCAACAAATGCCAGACAGGCAACTACCTGAGGAATCGCCGCCGCCACGAAAAGAGCCAACACCGCGCCGACGAGGACGCGGAATGGTCTCCTGAGCGGTCCGCTTAAATCCTTGAAACTCTTGTATCGAATGGTGCTTACCATCAGGAATGCAAGAACGTAGCTGAGCGCCGCGATGAGAATAAGGGGGACATGGATCTTAATCGAAAAGTCTTCAACCAAATATACGATGGATGCTAAAACACCTGCGGCTCCGGGTATCGGCAGTCCCCGAAAATCCATGGGGCCACTGCTCGCTTGCGCCAGCACGTTGAAGCGCGCCAGCCTCAGGGCGCCGCAAGCGGCGAATATGAACGTGGCTAGCCAGCCGATTCTGCCGTAAGGAGCGAGGAGCCAAGTATATATCAAAACGGCCGGCGCGATACCAAAGGCCGTCAGGTCGCACAACGAGTCGTACTGAAGGCCAAAAGAACTTGTGCTCTTCGTCAACCGGGCGACTGTGCCGTCGAGCCCATCCAAAACGATGGCCAATAATATGGCCAGCGAGGCCCAGGTGAAGTCTCCCTGGATGGAAGCGACGATTGCGTAGAAACCGGCAAAAAGGCTGCCTGTCGTCAGCAGGTTGGGAACCAGGAATATCCCTCGTTGAAAGGAACGCCTTCCGGAGCGGCGTCTTCTCCTGCGTGAACGACGACCAAATTTATTCCGCGGCTGTCTGTTGGTTTGTTCGTCCAACGATGGTTTCTCCTCCGCGAACACGCTGCCCCTGTTCTACGGATATATTATATCCTGCCGGAAAATATAGGTCCGTACGCGAGCCGAACTGAATCAGCCCGAATCGCTCTCCCGCCCTTATGGTATCGCCCTCCTTGGGCCAGCATATAATGCGTCGTGCCAAAACGCCGGCGATTTGAATGACTTTGAAATTATCGCCTGAGTTTGTCTTGATTTCCAGAGTGTTTTGTTCATTGATGTTCGAGGCGGCTTCTTTGTATGCAGCCAGGAAACGGCCTTTTTTATAATGGATGCTCGATATTCTTCCCTCCACGGGGGATCGGTTGATATGAACGTCCAGGGGAGAGAGGAAAATCCGGACCACACTTCCACCATCTTTGGCGGAGGCGATCTCCACGACCCGGCCATCAGCCGGAGATAAGACGACGCCCGGTTCATCAGGCGGGGTGCGATCAGGGTCTCTGAAAAAACCGGCTACAGCCGCGGCCACAAGAAAAGAAATGGTTGCCCACATCCATCCCCCGAAAAGGAGCGAGATGAGGCCGATGGCCGATAAACCCAAAATATAGGCCCAACCTTCTCTAGCAATAAATGGCCTGTTGGAGGGGCCTCTTTCACTCATGGGTTAATTTTTAGAACCCTTAAGAGTTTTGCCCCCACGGGTGAGGGCGACCTTGCCTGTGCGGGCGATCTCTTTGATGCCGAATGGTTGGAGTAAATTCAAGATGGCGTGAATCTTTCCTTCATCGCCTGTGACTTCAACAGTAATGGTATCTGTAGACACATCGACGACGCGGCCCCGGAAAACGTCGATGATTTGAAAAATCTCCGGCCGCGCGGCTTTCGGAGCCGAAATCTTGATGAGAATCATCTCTCGTTCGACGCTGTCCGTCTCACCCATGTCCATTACCTTGAAGGTGTCGATGAGCTTGCTGAGGTGTTTTCTGATCTGCTCGAGAACTTTTGCATCTCCGCGCGTGACGAGAGTGATTCGGGATACGCTCGGGTCCTGCGTTACCCCCACGCAAAGGCTGTCGATGTTGTAGCCTCGGGCGCTGAACAGACTTGCCACCTTGGCGAGAACGCCGAATTTGTTCTCCACCAAAACCGCTATCGTATGTGTATCATCCTTGGTGTTGTTGGAATCTCTGGACATTATGCGATGGGCTCCCAATCGTCGGGCATGCCGTCGTAGGGCAGCGAAATCATACCCGTACGCGCCATCTGCGAAATTCCGTAGCCTTCGAATGCCTTGAGGAGAGTTCTGACCTTATGATCGTTGCCGCTCGCTTCGAGCGTCACAGTGTCATCGGTCATATTAATTACCTGAGCACCGAAGGCGTTGGCGAGTTGTATGATTTCACTTCTTTTGTTGATGGGCGCTTCGATTGTCGCGAGAACGAGTTCGCGCGTGACGGCTTGGTTATAAGAGATTTGCTCGACTTCCCGCACGTCGTAGAGCTTGCGGAGTTGTTTAGCGATCTGGTCGAGTTCGTTTTCTTCACCGATGGCGACGATGACGATGCGCGTAATTGTGGCATCCTCCGTCGGTCCGGCGGCGATGCTTTCGATGTTGTATCCACGGCGCGTGAAAAGGCCCGCTACGTGGGAAAGCACGCCCGCGTGGTTATTGACGAGAATGGAATAGACTTGTCTCATGATTTCGCTTCTCTGGAGGGAGGAGCGAGTTGCATCTCATCGTTTCCGGCGCCGGCAGGAACCATGGGCCAGACGTTTTCCTCCTTGTTGACTAAGAAATTCAACACTACTGGCCCATCGTGCTCGGCCGCCGTCTCGAGGGAATTCCGTGCTTCGTTCACGTCAGTGATGTTGATGCCCTTTACGCCATAGCCCTCTGCGATCATGCCGAAATCGGGATTTTCCGGATAGTGCGAGTGCGAGTAGCGCTTATCGAAGAACAGTTCCTGCCACTGGCGCACCATCCCCAGGTAAGCATTGTTCAGGATGGCGACTTTGACGGGGACGTTATAGGTCGCCGCTGTAGCGAGTTCGACGAGCGTCATCGCGAAACTGCCGTCGCCGTCGATTAGCCAAACATCTTTCTCTGGACGGGCGAATTTCGCGCCGATGGCGGCGGGAAGGCCAAAACCCATCGTCCCGAGACCGCCGGAAGTCACCCAGGTCTTGGGTTCGTTGAAGCGGATGAACTGTGCCGCCCACATTTGATGCTGCCCCACACCGGTCACATAAATGCCGTTGCCTTCGGTAATTTCCTGAATTTGATCGATCACGTACTGAGGTTTGATAGAGCCGTCCCAGTCATACTGGAGGGGATAGTTCGTCTTCCAATCCGTCCAGGTTTGTCGCCACTCATCGTAATCCCCGGGCGTTAGATGCTCATTGAGCGTAATCAGCACGTCCCGTACATTCCCGAGAATCGGAATGTGCGTGTGCACTCGTTTATCGATCTCGGCGTCGTCGATGTCGACATGCGCGATGGTCGCGTTAGGGCAAAAGCTCGACACCTTACCCGTCACGCGGTCGTCGAAACGGGCGCCGAGGTTGATGAGCAAATCGCATTCACACAGAGCAAAATTCGCATAGGCCGTGCCGTGCATCCCCGGCATACCGAGGAAAAGCTCGTCCGTGCCCGGGAATCCCCCGAGACCCAACAATGTGTTGATCACCGGGATGCCCGCCGCTTTTGCGAATTTCGCGAGTTCCTCAGACGCCCCGGACTTGATGATGCCGGCGCCGCCGATGATGACGGGCCGCTCGGCCCGTTCGATGGCTTCGATCAGTTTCTCGATTCCCTCCATATCGAGTTCGGGATATTCCCTGATAGCCGGAAGAGGGGATTCAGAGGATTCTCGCGGCGCGTATTCCGCCTTGGTGATCTGGATATCTTTGGGGAAATCGAGCAAAACGGGGCCGGGCCGGCCTGTCGTCGCCATGCGAATCGCTTCTCGCGTAACGTGTTGAATCTCGTTGACGTCTTTAATGAGCCAGTTGAATTTTGTGACCGGAATGGAGCAGCCGTACACGTCGGCTTCCTGGAAGGCGTCGGTGCCAATCATGTTGGTAGCCACTTGGCCCGTGATGGCGATGAGCGGCACGGAATCCATCTGCGCATTGGCGAGTCCGGTGATGAGGTTCGTGGCTCCGGGGCCTGAAGTCGTGACGACGATGGCGACTTTACCACTCACGCGCGCGTATCCATCCGCCATGTGTGCCGCACCCTGTTCGTGACGGGTGAGGATGTGCGGAAAATCCGCCTTCAGCAGTTCATCGTAAAACGGCATAATGGCGCCACCTGGTATGCCGAAGGCCATCTCGATGCCTGCCGCTTTTAACTCTTCAATCATAATTTGCGAGCCATTGAGCTCCACGGATGAAACCTCCTAGTTATCGGGCAATGCGCTGAGCTTGCCTCGAAGGACTTTTTTCCGGCTGTCCCGAACAATCATGTCTTTTGTCGCGCCGCCCGCGGGTACCATCGGAAAAACCAACTCATCGGGGTCGACGATCACGTCCAGAATGTAGGGTCCCGGCGTGGTGATCATTTCCTGGATGGCGGGTCTCAATTCTTCTTTGTCCACAATCCGTCGACCACTGGCGCCGAATGCCTCCGCGAGCTTGACGTAATCGGGCGAAGAGTCGAAATCCACTTCGCTGAATCGCCTGTCCATGAACAAATCTTGCCATTGGCGAACCATGCCCAATGTAGCGTTATTCAACAAAAAGACTTTTACGGGAATTCCATACTGAACAGCGGTGGCGACTTCTTGCATCACCATCTGAAAACTACCGTCTCCCGCAATATCGATCGCCAGCTTGTCTGGCCTCGCAAGCGCCACGCCGATGGCCGCGGGAAAGCCGAAGCCCATAGTTCCGAGGCCGCCGGATGAAATGAACTGACGCGGGAAGGTGAAATTGTAAAATTGAGCGGCCCACATCTGGTGTTGTCCCACCTCGGTAGTGATGATCGCCTTATCGCCCACTTCCTCACTTAAGGCGACAATGGCCTCTTGCGGCTTGATTGGTGCACCCTCGGGGGAGTCGAACGTGAGCGGGTATTCCGTTCTCAGGTTCTGGAACCGCTTTTTCCACAAAGCGCGTTTTTGAGGCTTGACGAGTTTATTGACTTCGGCGAGCACCAGGCGGGCGTCGCCGACAACGGGGATATCCGCCGCTTTGTTCTTTCCAATAGCCGTGGGGTCTATATCGATATGGATGATTTTCGCCCGGGTCGCGAATTCCGAGACCTTTCCGGTGACGCGGTCGTCAAACCTTGCGCCGACGGCGATGAGCAAGTCACATTCCATGGTCGCGTAGTTGGCGTATGCCGTCCCGTGCATGCCGAGCATGCCCAATGAGAGTTCATGGGCGCTGGGGAAAGCACCTGCTCCCAAAAGCGTATAAGTGACAGGAATCTCCGCCGTTTCCGCGAGTTTCAGGATTTCCTGATGTGCTTCCGAATGGATGGCGCCACCGCCCACGTAGAGCAGGGGCTGTTTGGATTCTTTAATGGCTTCGGCTACGCGCTGAATTTGTCTGGGGTGACCTTTTGTCGTGGGCTTGTAGCCGCGCAAATCCACTTTCTCTGGCACCTGGTAGTGTCCATCGCCGAGAAGGACGTCTTTGGGCAAATCGACGAGTACCGGGCCGGGCCTTCCTGTGCGTGCGATGTAGAAAGCCTCTTGGATCGTTTCGGCGAGTTCATCTGTGCTCTTGACCAGATAGCTGTGCTTGGTGACGGTTCTTGTCATGCCCACGATGTCGGCTTCCTGGAAGGCGTCGTTGCCCACCATCGTAGTGGCAACTTGTCCAGTGAGGCATACGATGGGAATGGAATCCATGTAGGCATCCGTGATGCCCGTTATGAGATTCGTGGCACCTGGGCCGGAGGTGGTAAGACATACGCCGACCTCACCGCTGGCGCGGGCATATCCCTCGGCCATATGCGCTGCGCACTGTTCGTGTCGAATGAGTAAATGCTTGATTTTGCTTCTTTCGAGGAACAGATCCAGGAGCGTGAGGAGTATGGCACCCGGATGCCCGAAAACGTACTTCACACCCTCACGCTCAAGGCTGCGGTAAATAATCTCGGCCCCTGAGATTTTCTTGGGCTTCAGTTTTGCAGGTTGTTTTGTAGTTTGGCTTCTTGTCTTGGTCGCCACGGCCATTTCCTCTCAGCCAGTAGAACTTGCTCTCTCGCTGGCAATGATGTTGATCCGAAAAACGCCGATGATGCCGGCGGTCGTTAAGCAGAAATCAGGGGACGGCGCACGAGGGCACACCGCCCCCTTCTTACGCCAGACTCCTTATTCCACAACATCTTTTTCGGACCCATATGGCCGTCTTCCATAATAATTCGTGCGCCAAAACCCTGAATACGTCTCGGGAAATGCTCGGGTAGATGGTCTACCCTGATATCTCAAGTACACGACGCGTGATATTACTGCATGTTTTTCGGTCTGGTCAAGGATGAAAACATAAAATCTTTTATTTCAAGGTTCTAGCGTTCCTCGGTGAACGAAACACCGATCTTTCAACTCTTCTCCATCGTTTCCAGTTGCGTCTTGATAGCGAGCTTTTCTTTTTTGAGTTGTTTTATCTGCTGTTGTTCTTCCGGGGATGGAAACCGAATTTCTTCGAGCGCGAGAATCTTTTCATCCAAAACGGAATGTTCTTTTTTCAAGAGTGCGAGTTCCTCGTCTACATTCAAAGTTTCTTCCACTTTTTCAGTTGCTTCCAATGAAAAATCTCCTTTCAGGTATCCATGGTGAAAATTCCAGGTTCTCATTTGTGGTTGTAATCGTGTCTTTGAATAATCGTTTAATCTACGAAATCTTGACCTCGGGATCAACTCTGCGAATCGGGCCATTTGGTTTGCGCCTGTGATTTTCGGCAATAATTCAGAAATATGTTGGCGCTGTGCGGGGGTGTTCGGTTTTCGAGTGCCCTGTGGGTCAACCATGCGGTCGCAATGGCCGAGGAATCCACTTCATGGTGCCTGATCGATCCTTGTGAAGTTTCCAAAGCGAAGTTCTGGGGCAATTCCTCTTTTTTCCCAGCGAGCAGAGTGCCGCCATCCTCCGGGAGACGGAGTTCTTCGGGGGCGATGACTTCATCCTCCCAGAGGCGAGAGAGGGTATTTCCTGTGGATGATTGGGGGTTTGCCGATACTTGAAACAACCCGGTGAACAATTCCCCATATCTGGCGTCTCGATAGGGAAGAATGTAATCGGGCAGACTGCGGCCCGCGCGCATTTCATCCAACAGCGCGGCCGTCGCCAGGGTTTCCAAAGATGAAAACCCATAGAGCGGGCAGCCCCAGCCCAGTGAAAGCCCTTTTGCGCAAGAAAGTCCCACTCGCAATCCGGTGAAAGTTCCCGGGCCGATGCTCACCCCGATGGCCTGGATCATGTCGGCGCGAAGGTTTCTTGAATTTAGAAGTCGCTTTACCTGGGGCAACAGCGTCTTGGAAATCCGAACGTCACCCGAGAGAAGCGTCTCTTCCTCGGTGGTTCCCGTTGAGTAAAGAAATGAGCACTTCCCATTCGGTGTCGAAGTATCGAAAGCCAGGATATAGCGGGGTTCATCCATGCAGGTCCGAGCCCCTCATGGGTTTTGAGAGAGATAAAATGAGAGATGTTCCAGTTCGCTGCCCAAATCCACGTTTTTCACCTTCACATGGCGTGGCGTTTGAATTTGGGTGGGCGCGAAATTCAATATACCGGTGATGCCGGCATTCACGAGCGCCGTCCCTACGTTTTGTGCGTTTTTGCTCGGCACTGCGATGATGCCGATCTTGATCTGTTTTTCTTTCACGAGCTCATGTAAATCCGACATCGGCAATACAGGAAGAGGACCGGTGCGGTGAGGGGGTATTTTATCGGGGAATTTATCGAAGACGGCGTCGATTTCAAAGCCATGAGCCAGAAAACCTTTGTACGCCAATAGAGCCGAACCGAGATTTCCTGCTCCGACGAGTACGACTTTCCATGTTTGGGTCACGCCCAGGATTTTTTTTAGATTGTCCCTCAATTCCTTGATGTAATAGCCCTTCCCACGGACGCCGAATTCACCGAAATATGCGAGGTCTTTCCTGATTTGCGCGGGCTTGAAGCCACACTGTCGCGCCAGGTCGGCCGACGCGATGAGTTCGGTTCCCTCACTTTTTACTTGATCCAGTATGCGGGCGTAGGTGGACAATCGGTTCACAGTCGCCTCTGGGATTTTTGTTTTCGTGTTTTCCCACATAAATGTAATGCGCACCCGCAATTTAGAAGTCAAGAGAAAGTCTCGCAGAGTACGACGCCTCTCTAGCGAGAGTAGATTTTATGCGTTTTAGTGCGCAGGGCAAGTGGAGATTAGCCGGCAAGGGAAAAAAGATACGCAATCCTTACGCCAAAAGGGTTTCCTGTGAGAGCGCATTCAGATAGTCGACGTTGAGGAACGCGAAAGGGGGGCCGTCCGGCCCCCCTCTTTGAGTCTGCGAACGCTGGTTTATCTAGCCGAGGATGATGATGAGGCAGATAACGAACGTATAAATGACAAGGGACTCGATCAGGGCGAGACCGATGATCATCGACACGCGAATATCTCCGCCGGCACCCGGGTTGCGCGCCGTACCGTCCAACGCGCTGGCGATGCTCCTGCTCTGGGCGAAAGCGCCGGCTGCGGCGGCGATGGCGAGAGCAAACGACGAGGAGATCATTCTCCATTTCAGAACTTCACCGCTTCCGGCATCACCGGCTGCGGCGGCGAAGGCATTTGTGGCCATGGCTACGAAGCTGGCTAGCGTAAATCCGATTATCCCCAAACGTTTCATCCCTTACTTCTCCTTGTTGAAGTGATTCCTACATGAACCGTTATTGTTAATGAGCGTGGGCGGCCTCATGGCCATGCTCTTCGTCGTGGTCGTGCCCTTCAAGCGACCCGGCGATATATATCATGGTCAAGAGGGTGAAAACAAAGGCTTGAATGAAACTTCCGAAAATTATAAACATCTGCATCGCCCAGGGAACGGGCAGGAAAATCTGCAGGCACAGCAGCATCAAAACGCCGAGCACCAATTCTTCGCCGGTGATGTTCCCGAAAAGGCGCAAAGAGAGTGAAAGGGGACGGCTGAGATGTGAGATGATCTCGATGGGGACCATAAGCGGAGCCAGCCACATGATAGGTCCCGTGAAATGCTTGAGATACGCCATTCCACTTCTTTTGAATCCCACGTAATGCGTGGCGAAAAATACGGTGAGCGCGCAACCCACGTTGGTGTTCAGGTTGCTCGTCGGCGCCATGAAACCCGGCAGTATCCCGATGACGTTGCACAGGAAAATGTAGGTTCCCAGCGTGAATACGAGGGGGAAGAAGGGTCGCCCCTCATTGCCGAGAGGGCCTTCCATGAAGGCGGAAAACCCGTCGAAAATCGCCTCAAAGAGGTTTTGTCCACCAACGGGTATCTTTTGCAGCGCTTTGGTCATGAGCAACGAACTCGCGATGAGGAACACCATCACCAGCCAGCTGTACACGATGTTCGGATAGGCGGACAGCCCCGGGAAGAACTCCATGAGATATAGGTACGGGTGAAATTTTTCCATGTGCTATGCTCTTGTAGATCCTTGTATTCGCAGGGCGCTGCGAGCCCCATGAATGAAAATGGCCAACGGCGGAACGGTCAACCCTATCACCACGCTCACGGCGGGAAGCCGGAGCCAGCCTATTGCGAGCGCTACGACGCCCATCAGGGCGAAAAACCTCAAAATGTATAAAACGTGATGCCACCATTTCGGGCGGCTGATGTTTTTCCGAAAAATGCGCGCGAAGTATACATCCATCATCCGAAAACTTCCAAGCGCGCAGGCGCCGCCGACCGCCACGCCGGCGCCCGTCGAAACGTCCCTCAGAACCACTCCCGCCAGGCTCATGACAGTCAGAATCACCCAGCCGGAATTCGAGATGCTTCTGAGGATGAACGATGGCGGGTCTTGGTTTCGCATTCAACGGACCCCTCTGATGAGATCGACAAAAGCGGAAACAAAACCCAAAAACAATCCGACCACCATCGCCCACGGATATGTACCGAAATAATAATCAATGACATATCCAATACCACCGCCTACGAGCGGCGCAGTCACAAAGTTCCAGCCCAATGTCGCGAGTTGCACGTTTCGCACACCCCTGCGAATCTTCTGATCCCGCGGCTTGGTCTTATTCTTCGCTTGCGGTCCGCGACTCGGCTCTGGAGAAGGATCGGAGGCCATGCCCATCTTTCTCCCCGGACGAGAGGTGCGGCAACGAAATTTACGGGCGCGAACCTACCAACACGGCCCGAGGGTGTCAAGACGACTCGGGCGTCTCGGCGGGAAAAACGCATTTTTCCCGCATTTGCCCGTTTTTTCTGTGATTTGCGCGGCTACGGCGGCGAACAAAAGGGGTTATCCTGCCGATTCGGCGGTAAAGCGCCGCCGGAATCAAGCCTGAAAAATTTATCGTCAATTTATCGAAAAACCCCGTGAATTTATCGAATTTTATGGGAATTTTCAGAAATTCCTTTTCTGCGAATACACCGACTCGCGTCTCAATCCTGCCACATTCACCCTCCTGCTTCGTAACGGCAACTGCACGCAACTGCGTGAGCGTCGGGTCCCGACCCGGGGGTTGCGCGCCCCGCGCCGGAATCCGCTTTTTGACAACCCCGCAAGACGACTCGACCGGGCGCGGATTGACGCCGCCGCTCTCCTTTGCTACTCAGAATCGCCCGCCGTTCTCCGGGAGGTGCCGGGTGAAGCGCACGCGCGAGCCGTCCCGGAATAGCGTTATCCGTCAACATATGACCGGAGGGAACATGACGATTGAAAAGGGGCGTCAGGCGAACGGCGCCAGGATCAGGGATTGGTGGCCGGAGCAGTTGAACCTGGAGGTTCTCGGCCGTAACTCTCCCGGGCCGGATCCGATGGGAGAGGATTTCGACTACGCCGCGGCGTTCGAGACGGTAGACCTGGACGAACTGAAGCGAGAGGTCGAGGAGGTGATGACCACGTCGCAGGCGTGGTGGCCGGCCGACTACGGCCACTACGGGCCGCTCTTCATCCGGATGGCCTGGCACAGCGCGGGCACCTACCGCATCCATGACGGCCGCGGCGGCGCGGCCTCGGGCGAGTTGCGCTTCGCGCCCCTGAACAGCTGGCCCGACAACGCGAACCTCGACAAGGCGCGCCGTCTGCTCTGGCCGATCAAGCAAAAGTACGGACGCAGGCTCTCCTGGGCCGATCTCATGGTCTTCGCGGGCAACTGCGCGCTGGAGTCGATGGGATTCAGGACGCTCGGTTTCGCCGGCGGGCGCGAGGACGTCTGGGAGCCCGAGGACGTCTACTGGGGGCCGGAGAGCACTTGGCTCGGGGATGAGCGCTACAGCGGCGAGCGGGACCTCGAAAAACCGCTCGGCGCCGTGCAGATGGGCCTCATCTACGTGAACCCCGAGGGGCCGAACGGCAATCCCGATCCCCTCGCGGCGGCCGTGGACATCCGCGAGACGTTCGCCCGCATGGCGATGAACGACGAGGAGACGGTTGCGCTCATCGCCGGCGGCCACACTTTTGGCAAGTGCCACGGCGCAGCCTCCGGAGATGAATACCTGGGTCCTGAACCCGAGGGCGCCGCCATGGAGGAGCAGGGTCTCGGCTGGCGGAACGGCTTCGGCAGCGGCAAAGGCGGCGATGCCATCACCGGCGGGCCGGAGGGGGCATGGACGACCAATCCGGTCGGGTGGGACAACAACTACCTCGACAACCTCTTCGGCTACGAGTGGGAGCAGGAGAGGAGTCCCGCAGGGGCGTGGCAGTGGAAGCCCGCGGATACGTCCGCGGCGGCCGCCGTCCCGGATGCCCACGACCCCGACAAGCGTCACGCTCCCATGATGCTTACGACCGACCTTTCCCTGAAGGTGGACCCGGCTTACGAGGCGATTGCGAGGCGCTTCCGCGAGAACCCCGAAGATTTCGCGGACGCCTTCGCCAGGGCGTGGTACAAGCTGACGCACCGCGACATGGGTCCCCGCTCTCGGTGCGTCGGCGCGATGGTTCCCGAGGAGCCGCAGTTGTGGCAGGACCCGGTCCCTGATGTTGATCACGAACTGATAGGCGATGAGGACGTCGCGGATCTCAAGCGCGCGGTCCTGGCGTCGGGACTCTCTGCCTCCCGCTTGGTTTCGACCGCCTGGGCGTCGGCGGCCTCGTTCCGTGGCACCGACAGGCGCGGCGGGGCGAACGGGGCGCGCGTCCGCTTAGCACCTCAGAAGGACTGGGCGGTGAACGACCCGGCCGAACTGGCCGAAGCCCTGCGCAAGCTGGAAGAAATTCAGGCGGCGTTCAACGCCGCACAGACCGGCGCCAAGCGGGTCTCGCTCGCCGACGTGATCGTCCTGGGCGGGTGCGCCGTCGTGGAGGAAGCCGCCGCCAAGGCCGGATGCGACGTGCAGGTCCCCTTCTCGCCGGGGCGCACCGACGCCACAGAAGAAATGACCGACGCGGACTCGTTCGACGTGCTCGAACTCAAGGCGGACGCGTTCCGCAACTACCTCGCCGACGATCTCGACGGGACGGCCGAGGAGTGGCTCATCGAGCGGGCGTACATGCTGACGCTCACGGCCCCCGAGATGACGGCGCTGTTGGGCGGCATGCGCGTCCTGGGCGCGAACGCAGGCGGCTCGGAGGCGGGCGTCCTCACGGAGCGGCCCGGTGCGCTGACCAACGATTTCTTCGTGAACCTGCTCGATATGAACACCGAATGGCGCGCGTCGGGCGACGCGGAGGGAGCCTACGAGGGGCGCGATCGCGCGACGAGCGCGCTCAGGTGGACCGCCACCGCCGTCGACCTCGTCTTCGGGTCCGACTCCCGGCTCCGGGCCATTGCGGAAGCCTACGCGTGCGACGATTCGCAAGATGCGTTCGTGCGCGACTTCGCCGCCGCGTGGGAGAAGGTGATGAACCTGGATCGCTTCGACCTGGCCCGGGCAGCGCGCGCGGCATCCGCTTCGTAGGGAACGGAAACGGAGTATATTCCGCTGAAACCCGGGCCGCGCGTTGGGCGTGGCCCGGAGTCGCACCTTGCCAAATCCACTAGCGGACGGCGCCGTTTAAGAGTGTAGGGGCCGCATATATGCGGCCCGGCCTTTCCGCAGCCAAACGGGTCGCATGTATGCGACCCCTACATACCGAATACGAAATCATCGAAAACGGCGATCGATAGGGCGGACACATCGGTCCGCCCCTACACACACCTCATGTTTCGAAACGCTCCCTACGGAATGATGTGGTTCTCACCCTGGCCGTCATTCCGGCAATCTCTCTTTCCTCGGTCGGCATCGATTGCCGGAATAACGTATGAGAACACGCATCCGCGCGGGTCGTCACCTGAAAATCATTTTCGTTCCGGCTATCTTATGCGGTGGGTAAGTAGTATATTGAGCTATCTGAAAATTGAGGGATACAGGCCTCTTTTGATCTTTTGAGAGCATCGGAAGTGGTTTTCATCGTCTCCGGCGGAGTTGGCTGGAAGATGGCTGCGCGTACATTCGGTCCGGAATTTCTTGGGAAACTATCGAAAAGGAGAATGGTATGAAATGGAACCTGAAAACCTGTTTGTTCTGCATCCCTTTCGTCATGATCCTGACAGCGGCTTTCGTTGCGCCCGCCTTCGGCATGACCCCGATTTCGCCCCAGGAGAAAAAGCTGATTCCGCTCGCCAAGAAGGAAGGGGCCGTCACCTTCCTCCAGACCTCCTTCAATAACCCGACAATCCGGCGCATGGGCGCGGCCTTCATCAAGCATTATGGCTTGGGAAGCGGCTTCAAGCTGAACTCCATCCAGAAGGGTACGGGGCCCACCGTGTCCCAGGCCCGGCAGGAGATACGGGCGAACAAGTTCAGTTTCGACGCCGTCGCCGTCGCATCGGCGGGCTTTTTCATCGGCGCCGCCAGGGCGGGGGCCTTTCTGCCCCTCGACAGCGGCCAGTTGAAGAACCACGAGGAAAACGCCAAGGCCCGCGGGATTTTCTATGACTACCCCCATTTCATCGCGCCTTTCTCCTACACCTTCCAGCCCGTCTGGAACTCGGGATGCCCCGGCGTAGGGGATTTGAAGGTCAACTCCTACAGCGACATCCTGGACAACCCCAAGCTGAAGGGGAAACTCATCGTCAGCGACGTCACCAAGAGCACCTCCTACTCCCTCACGACCATCGGCCTGATGGAGAACGGTTTCGACGTGCACGGGATGTGGAAGAAGATGAAGGCCCTCGACCCGCTCGTGGGCTTCCGCACCTCGGCGAAGCTTCAGTTGATGGCCAACTGCGAAGGCGCCGTGGACATGTGGAACATCACCGGCCGGATGATGCAGATCATCCGCAAGAAGCCGGACCTCGCCAAGGTCCTGCGGTGGGGCACCTACAAGGACGGCCACGTCCTCTTCGGGATGCAGGCGGGCGTCGTCAAGGGCGCGGCGAATCCCAACGCGGCGAAGCTGCTGATGGATTTCCTTCTGACAAAAGAGGCGGTGGACATCGTCGCCGAGGAGGAGATCAGCTTCTACTCCATGCTTAAGGGCTACAAGCCGCCCGCGTCCGTCAAGAAGTACATGATGGATTTCAATAAGGTGAAGACCCTTCCTATCAAGGATCAGACCGCGGCGGCGAAGAAGTTCAAGAAGATGCGCAAGGAGTGGCAGAAGGTATTCCGTTAATCGATTGCGGCATGCCCCAGGTTCCGAGCCGGGAGACGAGATAGTCGTCTCCCGGCTCCGGAGCCGCTCGATTGAGGGGATATCATGGCTGGCATATCCGGGTCTGAGGCTGTTTCCCGGAACAACTTAGGCTACCTGCGAAACTTCTTTCAGGCAGAGAATCTCGCCACCACCATCGTCAGCATCCTCGTTACGTTCATCGTCGTGACGCCCCTGATCGCCCTGGTGGTGGGAAGCTTTCTCGTGCTGGACGATCTGGGATTCGGCGCGGAGTGGGGCCTCGAGAACTACCGGGAGATGTTCGAGGATCCCGTCATCCGCAGATCATTCTTCAACACCCTTTTCGTCAGTACGGGCGCCACCCTGCTGGCCACCTTCCTGGGCGTCTCGCTTGCCTGGATCAACGCCCGGACGAATTGCCCCTTCCGCGACAGGATCGAGCCGATGAACCTCATCCCGTTCTTCTTAAGCCCTTTCGTCGGGGCGATCGCCTGGCACAACCTGGCCTCGCCCAAGGTCGGGATGCTGAACAATCTGGCGCGCGGGCTGTTCGGGATTGAAGGCGCCCTCCTGAACGTGAACAACCTGTTCGGGATCATCTGGGTGACGGGGATTTTCTTTACGCCCCTTATTTATCTCTTCGTTGTGGGGTCGCTCAGGCGCATGGACCCCTCTCTCGAGGACAGCGCGCGCGTGAGCGGGGCGGGTCTGCTGCGCACCACTCTGACCGTCTCCTTGCCGCTCGTAGCACCCGGCATCCTTTCGGGCGCCATCATCGTTTTTGTCACCAGCGCGGGGGAATTCGGCGTGCCCTTCAAGTTGGGCGCGCCCTACGGCTATGAGACCCTGACGACCCAGATATTCACCAAGGCCGTGAGCGAGCAGGCGAACACCTACATGGGCTCCGCCATGAGCATGACGCTCGGCGTCATCACGGCCATCTTCATCTGGGTGCAGCGGCGCATCATCGCCCCTCGTGAGTTCACGACCGTGACCGGCAAGGGCTTCCGGCCCAACCTCATCGACCTGGGCCGGTGGAAGTGGGCGGCCTTCGGCTACAACGTCTTCTACATTTTCGTCACCGTCGTCCTGCCCATCTTCAGCATTCTCGTCGTGAGCCTGCACAACGTATGGGTGGGCAGGATCATACCGGCGGATTTCACTTCACTGAATTACGAACGCATCCTCTTCTTCTGGTCGCCTAATGTGATCCAGCCGGCGACGAACGGCATCCTGAACAGCTTCATCCTCGCCATATCGGGTTCCACGATCGCGATGGTCCTGGCCATCATTCTTTCCTTCCAGATTCACCGCCGTAAAGGCAGGTTCGTCGGTCTGCTCGATTTCCTGTGCGCCGTGCCCGTGGGTTTCCCGGGCATCGTGCTCGGGATGGGGATACTCGTCGTCTACATCAAGACGCCTATCTACGGCACCCTCTGGATA
Organism: bacterium; assembly: GCA_965204535.1. Classification (GTDB taxonomy): domain Bacteria; phylum UBA8248; class UBA8248; order UBA8248; family UBA8248; genus Bin107. The sequence continues at coordinate 1,117,238 of OZ241996.1, forward strand.
CTCCTCCTCGGCTACGTCACCCGGTTCTTCCCCTACGGGCAGCGAAACGTGGCCTCCGTCATGCTCGCCGTCTCCGAGGAACTCGAACAGAGCTCCCGCCTCGTCGGCGCCTCCTGGGCGACGACGCTCAGGCGCATCACTATCCCGCTTCTGAAGCCTGGCATTTTCGCGGGCTGGCTCCTCATGTTCCTGATCTTCATCCGCGAGCTTTCCATCTCGATCATCCTGTTCACCGCGGGCACGGAGACACTATCCACCGGCATCTACTACCTCCAGGAGTACGAGACGGAATCGCTCACGTGCACCCTTTCCGTCATTCAGACTTTCGTCCTCCTTGCCTGTGTCCTCCTGTTCCGTAAGATAGTCGGCCGGGAGGCGCTCGTCGCCTGATTCATTGCTGTACGGCCCGATATCGTTTTTTCGACATTCCTTGATTCAGCGCTTTTCGCGTCAATGGAGCATATGAAGGAGGTTTTTCATGACGCTGCAGACCATCGCCATCATCAGTCCCGGAGAGTTGGGAAGCGCCGTAGGCGGCGTCTTGAAGGAAAATGGACTAAACGCCGTCACTTGCCTGTCGGGACGAAGCGCGCTCACGCGGGAGCGGACCTTGGCGGCGGGATTCCGGGACGTTCCGACGATGGAAGTTTTATTGGAAGAAGCGGACCTCGTGCTCTCCATCATGCCGCCCGCCGATGCGGTGGATAAGGCCAGGGAGGTCGCGGCGGCGATGAGAGCCACCGGCCATCGGCCGGCTTATGTCGATTGCAACGCCATATCGCCCGACTCCAGCCGCCGCGCCGGGAAAATCATCACGGAAGCCGGAGGGGTCTATATCGACGGCGGGATCATCGTCGGCCCGCCGCCCTGGGAGGGGAGGGTTCCGGTTTTCTACGTCAGCGGCGAAGAGACCGACCCGATGACGCAACTGGACGGGAAAGGGATTTCGGTAAGGGTCGTCGGGAGCGAGGTCGGCCGCGCATCGGGCCTCAAGATGTGCTCCGCCGCACTCAGAAAAGGGACCCTCGCGCTGCAGACCGCCGTTCTGATCGCCGCAGAGGCGATGGGACTGACCGAGGAATTCGAAAAGGAGATGCTCGGCAGCCGCGAGGCCCTTTACCGCCAGATCGAATCGGGAACGCGGCGCCTCCCCTCCGTAGCGGCGAGGTACGTCGGCGAGATGGAGGAGATTGCCGCGGCCTTCTCGTCCGTGGGCGTCACGCCTAAGTTTCACCAAGGCGCGTATGACGTGTATCGGCTCCTCGCCGAGACGCCGTACGCCTCCGAAACCCCGGACACGATAGACGGCGGCCGAACCCTGAAAAAAGCGGCGCAGACCTATGCCAATTACCTTCCGATGGGATAGTCGTCTTGAATCCAGTGCAGGGCGATCCCGGAATCGTACCGGATAACTCAAGTCAGCCCGCGGGTTGGGCGACGGGGTGCGCCACGTCCTCTTTTCTGAGCGGTTTGATTCTCGAAGGGTAGGCGAGGACGAACAGCAGCGAGGTGACGCCGGCCGCGAAGCTGAGCAGGATGGAGAGCGTGTAGTCGCCCGTCATGTCGTGCAGCAGCCCGCCCATGAACCCGCCCGTGGCCATTCCCGAACTGGCGCCTGAAATGAAGGCCCCGTACAGGATGCCCACCCTTCTGGTGCCGTAGTATTCGCGGGTGACCATCGGGTACATCGTCCCGTGTCCTCCCATGCCCGTCCCGACCATGAGGGCGACGGCGTAAAATACATAAATGGAATCGGACCACCAGAGCAGGGGAACGGGTATTGTTTGCGTCAACAGCGTGGTGAACAGCGCCCATTTCGACCCGATGCGGTCCGCCAGAATGCCCAGGCTGATTCGGCCGATGAGCGTCCCCAGGCCCATGACGCCCACGAGGCCCGCCGCCTGTATGTGGGGAATGCCCGCCTCGATCGCGATGGGCACCAGGTGAACGATGAGCACCGAGTGGCATATGCAGTCGGTGGCGTGGCTCGAAATGATCATCCAGAAGGGCCTGCGCTTCAGGATTTCCCGCATCCCCAGGGAGGCTTCGGGAAGAATCGGGGCGGTATCTTCCTGTCTGGCGGGGGAACCGGCGGACTCGCCGCCGTTAGCCTGTGGCCTTTTTTGCGGTACGAGAGACATGGCCGCGGGTATGGCGAGGACGAAGAAAATGACGCCCAGGTACAGGTAGGAGTTTCTCCATCCGTAGTTGCTGATGAAATAACCGGTGAGGGGCGCCAGAATCAGGATGCCGAGACCCGTGCCCGAGCCGGCCAGCCCGGTGGCCAGCCCCCGGTGTCTGGTCAGGTTGCGCTGTATGAAGGCCTGCACGGGCGTTGCGATGGCGGCGCGTCCCGTGCCCGCCATCACGCCGGTGAACAGGAAGTAGTGCCACAGGTTCTGGATGAAAAAGGACAGAAGCAGCGAACCGCCGGAGATAAGAATCCCGATGATCAGCACGGGTCTCGTGCCGAACTTGTCGGAAAAACCGCCCGCGATCATAGAGCAGAACGCTATCATGAACATGTTGATGGAAAACGCCGCCGAGGCCGTCGAGCGGGTCCAGTCGAATTCATCTACCAGGGGGTTCAGGAATACGCCGAAAAGAAAATTGAGGCCCGAGAAGAGCCCCAGCAGAACGAAAGCGGAGACGATGAAAACCCAGTGTCTGGGTGAGAAGAGACGGTGTAGTCGTTCCAAATGCGTTTTCCCAAAAACGGCCGAAAGGTTTTATAAAGGGCTGCGTAGAAGCCATCCTAGAAGATGCGGTGCTCACCCGCAAGCGGGATGGGCGGTCCTCCTTGTTTTCCATGTCCCCCGGTTGCCCTTTATGCCCCCTATCGTGTAAGCAGTTCTCTTTGTGTCCCTTGGGCATAAGCTCTTGAGGGCGCGATATGGTTCCAAATAGGACATTCAAAGATGCCGAAGCGAGTTGCGAAGTCCCGGAAGACGAAGTCCATGAAACCCTGGGGCGGAAGGTTCCGGGGCGGGACGGACGCGCGCGTAGAGGCTTTCACCGAGAGCGTCTCGTTCGACTACCGCCTGGCGCCCTACGACGTCCTCGCGTCCATCGCCCACGCGGAGATGCTCGGAGCGCAGGGCATCATTGCGAAAAAAGACGCCCGCGCCGTCGTCAGGGGCCTTAAGGCCATCTTGCGAGAGGTGGAGTCCGGTAAATTCGAGTTCCGGGCCGAACTCGAAGACGTGCACATGAACGTCGAGGCGGCGCTCACGGAGCGAATCGGCGCCGCCGGCGGCAGGCTGCATACCGCGCGGAGCCGGAACGACCAGGTGGCCACCTCGCTCAGGCTGTGGCTCAGAGACCGGGTCGACGAGACGCAGGAAGCGCTTCTGGAGATGAGGCGCGCTTTGCTCGCGCAGGCGGACGCGCACGTCGACACCGTGATGCCCGGCTACACGCACCTACAGCGCGCGCAGCCCGTATCGCTCGCGCATCATCTGCTCGCGTATTCCCAGATGCTCAGGCGCGACGGGGAGCGATTCGCCGAAGTGCGCGCCCGGGTCAACGTATTGCCGCTGGGGGCGGGCGCGCTGGCGGGCACGAGCCACCCCATCGACAGGAAAATGGTGGCGAAAAAGCTCGGGTTCGCCTCCGCCTCCGAGAACAGCATGGACGCGGTGAGCGACAGGGATTTTGCCCTGGAATTCGCATCCGCCGCCGCCATCGCGATGATGCACTTGAGCCGCCTGGGGGAAGAGGTCATCCTCTGGGCGAGCGGGGAGTTCGGTTTCGTCGAGCTGGCGGATTCGTTCGCGACGGGAAGCTCCCTGATGCCGCAGAAGAAAAACCCCGACGTGGCCGAGATCGTCCGGGGAAAGAGCGGACGTGTTTTTGGAGATTTCATGGCCCTGCTCACCCTGATGAAGGGGTTGCCGCTCACCTATAACCGGGACTTGCAGGAGGACAAGGAATCGGTGTTCGACGCCGCCGATACCCTGCTGGCCTCCCTGGAGGTCATGGCGCCCATGGTCGAATCCATGCAATTCAGGCCCGAGGCGATGGCCCAGGCTGCCGAGGGTGGGTACATGACGGCGACGGACCTGGCGGATGCCCTGGTGCGGCGGGGGGTTCCGTTCAGAGAAGCGCACGAGGCGGCGGGGCGCGCCGTGCGAATCGCCCTCGAAAAAGGGGTGGCGCTGGGTGAGTTGAGCGCTGAGGATTTGAAGCAGGTGGATTCCAGGCTCGACGCAAATGATTTGGCGGAAACGGATCTGGGGAAATCACTGCGTTCGAGGAGCAGCGCGGGAGGAACTTCCAAGAGAAGTGTGCGGGCCCAGATTCGGGCCGAGAAAAAACGATTGGGAATATAGGATGATGAAGAGAATTTTACTGGCGGGCGCCCTAGTGGTCGCGATGGCCTGCATGGCTGCGGGTTGCGGCGTCAAGGGACCGCCGAAACCTCCCAAGAGTCCGGTCGCCAAGAGTTTGTAGGAACTCAGGCTCAGCGGGACTCGGAAAGAGAGCTTTCAGAATGCACCATTTTGATTACAAAGACGGCGAGTTGTGCGCCGAAGACGTATCCTTGACGCGGCTGGCGGAGGAGGTGGGAACGCCTTTTTACGTCTACAGCCACGAGACGCTGACGAGGCATTTCCGCGTTTTCAGCGAGGCGTTCGCATCCGTCCCGCACCTCATCTGCTTCGCCATGAAGAGCAACTCGAACCTGGCGATTCTCAGGCTCTTCGGCGCGATGGGCGGTGGGCTGGACATCGTTTCGGGCGGCGAGTTGTTCCGCGCGGTGAAGGCCGGGATGTCGTACGATCGCATCGTGTTCGCGGGCGTGGGCAAGTCGGACGAGGAGATCGCCTATGCGCTCGAAAAGGGCGTGTTGCTCTTCAACGTGGAGAGCGAGGAGGAGTTGGTGAACATCGGCGCGGTGGCGAGCCGGGTGGGCAAGCAGGCGCAGGTCGCGATCCGGGTGAACCCCGACGTCGACCCCCAGACGCATCCCTACATCACCACCGGCCTCAAGAAGAGCAAGTTCGGCATCGACATCAACCGGGCACGAGAGCAGTACCGGACGGCGGCGAAGCTCGAGGGCGTCGAACCCACAGGCGTTCATTGCCATATCGGGAGCCAGATCACTTCGAGCAGCCCGTTCGCCGACTCGGTGGAAATCGTGGCGCGCCTGGTGGGCGAGTTACGCGGTGACGGGCACGACATCGGCTATCTGAACCTGGGCGGCGGCTTGGGCATCACCTATCACGACGAGGCGCCGCCGCTGCCGAAAGACTATGCGGCGGCCATACTGCCGAAGCTCCGGGATCTGGGATGCACGCTCATTTTCGAGCCGGGCCGCGTCATCACGGGCAACGCAGGGATCCTCGTCACGCGCGTGCTGTACGGGAAGGAAAATCCCGAGAAACGCTTCGTGATCATCGACGCCGGCATGAACGACCTCATCCGTCCCAGCCTCTATCAGGCCTTTCAGGACGTGTGGCCGGTGGAGGAGGCGGCGCGGGAGAGGCCGAGGCATATTACGGACTTGGTGGGCCCGGTATGCGAGAGCGGGGACTATCTGGCCAAGGACCGCGATTTGCCCGAGTTTTATCGCGACGATCTGGTGGCCGTCATGAGTTCGGGAGCGTACGGCTTCACCATGGCGTCGAACTACAACTCGCGCCCCAGGCCGCCCGAGATTCTTGTGCGCGGGGAGGAGTATCATATAATCAGGGAGCGCGAGACGTATGACGATCTCGTTCGCGGCGAGCACATTCCGGGGTTTATCGAAGAGAGGCGGATTCCGTGAGTAAAATCGCATTCACCAAGTTCAGCGGAAGCGGCAACGACTTCATATTCATCGACAACAGGAACCTGGAGCACCGGGCCGACGAGATGATCGGTTTCGTCCAGCGGGTTTGCCGCAGGGGCCAGTCCGTCGGCGCGGACGGGCTGATGTTCATCGAGCCGAGCGAGCGGGCCGATTTCAAGTGGCGGTTCTTCAACGCCGACGGCTCTGAGGGCGAGATGTGCGGGAACGGCGGTCGCTGCGCCGCGCGTTTTGCGCGAGAGCTGGGCATCGCCGCGGATTCGGTGTCGTTCGAGACCATCGCGGGCGTCATCGACGCGACGATGAACGGCTCATCCGTGAAGCTCAGGATGACCCAGCCCTTCGATTACCGCGCGGGCATGGAACTCGATATCAACGGAAGGGAAGTGGTGGTCGATCACATGAATACCGGCGTCCCCCATGCGGTGGAGTTCACCGACGACGTGGAGACCGTCGACATCGTGGGCGACGGCCGGGCGATCCGCACGCACGACGCCTTTGCGCCGGCGGGCGCGAACGCGAACTTCGCCCGCGTGATCGGAGAGAATTCGGTGATCCTGAGAACCTATGAGCGGGGCGTGGAGAACGAAACCCTCGCCTGCGGCACGGGCGCGGTGGCGACGGCGATACTCGCCGCAGCGCGCGGGTTCGTATCCTCTCCCGTGGACGTCAACGTGCGCAGCGGCGAAATCCTCAAAATCTATTTCGAGGGTGTCGGCGCGGATGTGCGTGATGTCTACATGGAAGGGGAAACCAGGCTCGTCTACCAGGGAGAGATGACGGAAGAGGCTCTGCTCTGAAGGGAGTGTTGGAAATGACTCCCTCTTAAGGAGTTTGTAAAAAGCCGGAGAGGGAAAATTTGATTGTGTGTAGGGGTCGCATACATGCGACCCTGATTTTTTCACCAACTACAAAGGCCGCATATATGCGGCCCCTACAAAAAACGCTCCCTCCTCCGTCGCGTCAAACCCCCATTCGTCAGACTTTTCCAACAGCCCCTTTGAATCGGAGGCTGCGTTATCCTTCTCCCCCGGATGGAACCGCGTTCGGGAAACCATCCCGCCGGGGCGCTCTCAGGAGAACGCACACCATCCCCGATGCGATGAGGATGGCGCTTGCAAGAGCGAAATCGAGCAAATCGTAACCGGCCTAAATCTCATACATCAAAATCCACATGGCGGCTCCAAGCGATGGGCCCGCAAGTCCGGGGCATGGTTTTCACGCCATGCCCCGGGGCGTCGGGATGTTCTAGTAAGTCTGGGGTTGGTTCCCGGAAGCCGGGCCCTTGAACATCTGTTCATGGAATTTGGGGCCCCGGCCGTGACGATTCCGCGACCGGGCGATTTTCGAGAGCTGCTTCTGCTGGTCGTCGTTCAGGACGGATTTCCCCTCCTGAATCGCCTTGAGGCGCGCAATCCGCAAATCCACCCGCATTTTCGATATCTCGCGGATTTTCTTCTCCACGTCGGCGAGGTCGAGTTTCTCCGCATCGAGCGCGCGCCTGAGGTCGATTCTGAGGGCCTTCATATCGGCGCGTTCTTTCACCGCCTTCTTGGAAAACGCGTCCCGGATGTCCTTGAGGCGTTTCATCTGATCGTCGGTGAGCTTGAGCTCTTCGTGGTTCCTCAGCGCGATGGAAACCAGCGGACGCGCCGAGAAGGGCCTCGGTCCGCGCATTCCGCGGCGTCCCCGGTGGCCGGGCCAGCCGAGATGCGCTTCTTTCATCATCTTCTCAAGGATTTGCGGCATTTCGATGACTTGCGGTATCGAATGCGGGCCGTGCGGGCCCCCCTGGGCCTGGGCCGCGCCGACGAGGCCCAGGCTCAGTGCTGCGGCCAGGACGGCTGTCGAGAGGGTAAGGCGTTTTTGACGTTTCATAATCAAATTCCTCCGGTAAGGCGTTTCGTCTTATTTTGGCGGCGCTGCTTCTACTGCGTCTTACTGTTTCTTCGACTGACCGGCCGGGTCGCCTAGGCGGTGCTTTCTGTACTTCCTCCATCTCCTTTTGCGTCTTTCCTCGAATTTTTTCACCATGTCGTCGAAAGACGTTTTTTGCTCATCGTCCAGGAAAGAACGCACGTCTCTGCGAATTTCCTGCATGATGGAGCTGATCTGCGGTCTCATGCTGCGTCTGATGTCGCGTATCCGCGCATAGTGGCGCTCGAGCGCGCGATCCACGTTTTCACGCTGCGCGGGGTTCAGGTTCAGGTCCCGCTCCAGCCGGCGCATGAAGCGTTTCTCGCCTCTGGAGCGGCGTCTTGCATTTCTGTTGCGTTCGGCGCGGACACCACGGGCCTTGGATATCGCCGGCACGGATTCTGCGGCCCGGAAGCCGGACTCGCGGCTGCGTGACTCGAAGGCGCGGGACATGAATTCCTTGTGGAACTTGTATTCCGCGTACTTGTGCCCGCCGACGTAGCCGGTGCCCGCTCCTGCTGCGAACACCACCAGCAGCACGGCTGAGGCCTTCATGAATTCTTTTGTGAACCAGGTTTTCATCGTCTCCGTCTCAAAATGCCTAACGCTCAGGCCCGGCGTGAACGGCGTATTGAAGCAGTTCCATGCCTGTTTGCGCTTCGAGTGCGTTGCTGATCAACATAGTGGGGTTCAGGGGATTTCTGTCGTAACTGACCACCAGATTCGGCTGTGGTCTCGAAACACTCATTTGCCTCTCGACGCCCCGGCTCCAGAAAAGGCTCGCAACGAGGAGCAGGACGCCCAGGGCCGCTACGGCGAACCTCGGCCCCGTCGCGGCCAGCGCCGCGGTGAAGGAGAAGGCACCGTTAGATTGCGCTTCATGGGCGGCGAGCTGGGGGCGCAGCTTCTCCCAGAGTTTCTCGTCCGGCTCCGGCGCATCCTCGTGTGCGGCCTCGAAGAGGGCCTTGAGTTCCTCGACCGTCTCGTCTTCGGGCCTGTGAGCGTCCCAGTCCTGAGCGCTTCGATCTCGGTTAAAAATGTTTTCCCACCAGCGCATCACTTCGTCCCCTTTGTGCTCCGGGCCACGCGCTTGAGACCTGCGCGCGCGCGGTTGAGCCTGGAGCGCACCGTACCGGGCCGGATCTGGAGCACTTCGGCGATCTCATCGTAACTCATTTCTTCGAGTTCGCGCATCACCAGAATCCGGCGATGTTTCTCCGGCAGTTGCGCCAGAAGCTTTTGCAACTCCTCGCTCGCGCGCCTCTCCTGCATCTCACGCAACGCGTCCTGGGCATCCATGTCTTCGGGCGCGGGTTCGGCGGCGATTTGCTCTTCTTCGATCTCCAGCGGCGGCGGCCCGCCGCGCTTCAGGTAATCGCGGCAGTGATTGACCGCAATGCGGTAGACCCAGGTGGAAAACCTGGCGTCTCCCCGGAATTTCGGCAGGGCGAGATACGCCTTCAGGAATATCTCCTGAACGACGTCGTCGGTGTCTTCCCTGCGTTCTCCGAGCATCCCCCACACGAGGCGCTGGATTTTTCCGGCGTTTTGGCGAACGAGGGGCTCGAAAGCGTCCTTGTCGCCGTTCTGGCAGCGTTTGATCCAAGACGACTCATCGAGTTCTTCGCGGGGGGCTTCCAAAAGTCCCAATCCCCAAGCCGGTATCGCCAGAGTGAACATCCTCGTCGCCTTATCGTATCAAATATGCTGTCAGAATGCGGGCGTTTTTCATATTTCTTCTCCCTACACCCCTTATGACGCCCCCAGGTTCCCACTTTCGGGTGGAACGCATATAATATACTTTACAATCAATGACTTGCTGATATTTCCAAATCAGGGAAGGGGAATCCCGTGTCGATACGAATCGTCGTGGCCGGAGCCGGCGGCAGGATGGGGGGCCGCATCATCCACCAGATCGCCTCATCGGACGATCTCACCCTCTCGGGCGCGCTCGAGCGCGAAGGGTTTGAAGAGTTAGGCAAAGATGCGGGCGCACACGCCGGCTGCGGGGATATGGGCGTCGCCCTCACCAGTGATTCATCCGCTTTGAGCGGCGACGTGCTGGTCTCCTTCGCGATCCCAGAAGCGAGCGTCGCCCACGTGCGCCTGGCGGCCGGGAAGGGGATGGCCGCCGTTGTCGGCACCACCGGCTTCTCAGACTCCCAGCGCGAGGAGATCGCAGGACTGGGCGACAGAATCGCCTGCGTTTTGGCGCCGAACATGAGCGTGGGGGTGAACGTCTCCTTCCGCCTGATAGAAGAAGCGGCAAGGCTCCTCGGCGACGCCTACGACATCGAGGTCATCGAAACGCACCACAACCAGAAAATAGACGCCCCCTCGGGAACGGCGGTGCGCATGGGCGAAATCCTGGCCCGTGTGACGAGCAAGCAATATCCCGAAGACGCGGTGTTTCACCGGGAAGGCCAGACCGGCGTGCGCCCCGAGGGCGTCATCGGCATGCAGACCCTGCGCGGCGGCGACGTGCCGGGCGAGCACACCGTCTATTTCTTCGGCATGGGCGAGCGGGTGGAGATCACCCACCGGGCCGGCAGCCGGGATAATTTCGCGGCGGGCGCCGTTCGCGCAGTCCGCTGGGTGGCAGATAAATCCCCCGGCATCTACGGCATGGCGGACGTGCTGGGGCTTTAATACTTTTAGTCCGTGTGTTCACGGCATCGTGAGGAGATAACGGATGGCTGGGGAAATCGAAGCGGCGGGCGTCGAATACATAAAGGTGGCGGACGGGAGGACGCTGGCGCAGGTCATCAGAAACAATTTTGACGATTACGCCGCATTCCCGCCCTATCTCGATTCAGAAGAAGAGCGCGCCCATCTGGCGGAGGCCTATTCCGGCGCCGACCCGGAAACCGAGCGGAGAACGAAGGCGCACATGACGCCGGATGAGAACCCGCTCCAGATCGTCATGCTGAACAGAAACCCCGGCGCCGTCGTGAAGCCGCATTATCATGAGGTGACGGAGCGCCCCGTGAACACGACGCGCCACCAGATCATGATCTGCCGCTCGGGCCGGATGCGGATCGGCGTCTACGCCAAAGAGGGCGACCATGCCGCCGACGTGGACTTGGCGCCCGGCGATCTGATCCTCATGTACGAGGGCCACCGCATCGAGTTCCTGGAAGCGGGTACGAAGGCCATCGAGATCAAGGAGGGGCCCTTCCCGGAGACAGACGAAGCGGACAAGGTGGATTTTTGATTTTTTGAAGTGGTGAGGCCTGGCCCCAAGTCAGGGGATGTTGAAAACCCTTTGCCGTTAGGGCGGGAATTCACCGTAGGGGCGGACCGGTGTGTCCGCCCGTTTTTCGTTTCGGCGGGGCAGGGCGGCCACGGGGGGCCGCCCCTACGGGAACCTGCAAATCCAGATGGAGGCTGCTGTAGGGACAGGCCCCCGTGCCTGTCCGGGGTTCTCGTTCTGCAAAGGACAACCACAGGGGGTTGTCCCTACAGGTTGTAATTGACCACGGCCGTCATTCCGGCGAAAGCCGGAATCCATTTTTCGCCTTTTGTCTTTCGTCAGGGTTTTCCCGCGCATTGTCGGGGAAGGAAAAGCCGCCGTTCATTCATCCGCGTCCGCAAATGGATTCTGGCTTTCGCCGGAATGACGTGCAAAGGCGATACCCCCGGATTCCGGCATTTCCTCCCGTTTTGGTCGAAATGGATTTGTAGGGGCCGCATACATGCGGCCCATGGTTGGAAGGTGAAAAGGCAGGGTCGCATACATGTCGGACATATATGTCCGACCTACAGCGCCGTGAGACTTATCCCCGCCCTACGCGCCGGATTCTGCGACCCCGACCTGTTTGGCGAGCGTTTTCGCCGCCTCCTGGTAGGATTTCTGCAGTTCGGGGCTCGGCGCGACCGGGTTGTGGTAGCGGCCCAGGAAGCGGTTCTCTTTGCTCCATATCTCTCGGACCTGGAGAATGGAATCGACGGTTCCGTCGCTCTTGTCGTCCACGAACATGTAGTAGTAGCGGCTGTACTGGTTCGTGACGTTTCCGAAGAATTTCTCGTCCTTGTGGTAGATTTTCTGGAACGGCCCGGTCGGGGCCTGGAGCCTTAAGGTCCTTCCGCCGAATATCGAATCCGACACCTCGAGCGTATATTTCTTGCCGCCGATCGTCTGGTTGACCGAATAGACGCTGCCCGAGAGCGTCGGTTTCCTGTCTCCCAGCGCGAATGCGCTCAGTTTCCCGTAGAGGCTGGTGTTCACGGATTTCGAAAAGTTGTTCGAGATGCCGTAGACCACGAGCAGTATCACCGCCGCGGCGAGGAAAACGAGGGTAGGGGAGCGTCTCGCCGGTTTTCTGTCTTCTTCCATGCCCCGGTTGGTGGCCACGTCCTCTCTCATCTCGGAGAGGTCCTTGTACATCTCCTCCGGCGTGAGCTCCAGAGGCTCGGGCAGCGGCTCTGGTTCGGGCGCCGCCTTCTTGGCCGGAGCGGCCGCCGCCGCGCCACCGCCTGCCGCTGCTGCTGCCGGGGCCGCCGCCCCGCCGCCCGCGAAGAAATCCGCGTTTATCTGGGTGTATTTGCTCCACTGGGAGGGCAGGTCGCTTTCTTCGAAAATGGCGTCCACCGGGCAGGCCGGCACGCACGCCGCGCAGTCGATGCACTCGACGGGGTCGATGTAGAGCATCGGGCTCGATCCGTCCGCCGCCTCATGGATGCAGTCGACCGGGCATACGTCGACGCATGCGGTGTCCTTGGTGTCGATGCATGGTTCCGCGATGACGTGGGTCATCGGAATGCGCTCCTCAAGCTAGAGTCCGGGCAAATGATTGCGCACCTTGACGGCGCGATTTTGAACGCAGGGATGTTAGCACTTTTTTTCGAGGAAACACAATCCGCGGCAGGGATAAGATGAGGTTTTTGGGGAGGGGCGAAATATGGCGGGGAGGCGAAGATCACGCCCGTCCGTGGCTTGTTTTCCGCCGTCATTCCGGTGTCGGAGCTGACCAAAGAGGGGACTGTAGGGACAGGTCGCGACCTGTCCCTACGAGATGGTGCGGTTTTGTTCGTCATTCCGGCCTTCGCAGGAGTGACGGCCACAGACCTCACCGAGCTTTTCACAACCTCATTTCAGCAGGAATGTATCACCTTTCTCGATTCAGCCCATAGACCGGATTCAGCCGTATCCCCCACCCACCCCCAATCCTTGCCGTTCCATCCCTTCCGTGCTAGGTTTCCGGCTCATGGAATGTGAATAACCGCGCAGCTTGCGATAAACTGCATCAGGGAAGCCATGCAACTGACTGAAACATAACTGCTAACGGATATTTTAATTGCTATCCCACATCACTCTTGAGGAATTTCATGGCGTCAATCAATATCGAACGCGCGCACAGGCTCAAGCGCTTGCCTCCCTATCTCTTCGCCGAAATCGACCGGATGAAGGCAGAAGTCGCCGATTCGGGCATGGACATCATCAGTCTCGGCATCGGCGACCCGGATCTGCCGACCCCGACCCACATCATCGAAGAACTGGACGTGGCCTCGCGAAAGCTCACGAACCACCAGTATCCCTCCTATGAGGGCATGCCGTCCTACCGCAAGGCCGTGGCCGACTGGTACGGGTCGCGGTTCGGGGTCGCTCTCGACCCGGCTTCCGAGGTCATCTCCTTAATCGGCTCGAAAGAGGGCATTGCGCATATTCCGCTTGCGTTCGTGGACCCGGGCGACCACGTGATCGTGCCGGATCCGGCCTATCCGGTCTATGAGATCGGCACCTATTTCGCGGACGGGCAGGTGCACTTCATGCCCCTCCTCAAGGAAAACGATTTTTTGCCCGATCTGGGCGCGATTCCCACGGACGTGGCGAAGAACACCAAGCTCATGTTTATCAACTACCCGAACAACCCCACCGCGGCCTGCGCGGAAGTGGATTTCTACAACGCGCTCGTCGAGTTCGCCCGGGCGTATGACATCATCGTCTGCAGCGACAACGCCTACTCCGAGATGGCTTTTGACGGTTACGAGCCCATCAGCTTCCTGAGCGCGGAGGGTGCGAAGGACGTGGGCGTCGAGTTCCATTCGTGCTCGAAGACCTACAACATGACCGGCTGGCGCATCGCCAGCGCCGTGGGGAACGCGGAGGTACTGGCGGGTCTCGGTGCCATCAAGACGAACGTGGACTCGGGCGTGTTCGGTGCGGTGCAGGAAGCGGGCATCAAGGCGATGAGCGCGGACCAGTCCTGCGTGGCCGAAATGCGCAAGATGTACCAAGGCAGGCGGGACGTCGTGATGGAGGGTCTCAAGAAACTGGGCCTTCAGGCGAATACGCCCAAGGCCACGTTCTATGTCTGGGTACGGTGCCCCGAGGGCTTTACGTCGGCCGAGTTCACGGCGCACGTTTTGAGAAACTGCGGCGTCGTCACCACGCCGGGGAACGGTTTCGGCCCCTCGGGCGAGGGGTATATTCGTTTCGCCCTGACGGTTCCGGAAGCCAGGCTCAAAGAAGCGCTCGAGAGAATCGAGAAGGCGGGCTTTTGAGCAATAAAGCGCGCGCTTTCATCGGCGCGGGCGCGAACCTGGGTGAGCCGGCTCGCCAGATTCGGCAGGCGCAAGATGCGTTGCGAAAAAGCCCGGGTATAAAATTTCTCGGCGCCTCGTCCCTCTACCGCACGCAGCCGGTGAGTCCCGTCGAGCAGCCTCCCTTCATCAATGCCGTTTTTTCGCTCGAACCCGAAATCGGCCCCAGGGAATTGCTCGCTCTCCTTCTGGAAATCGAGCAAAACATGGGCCGCGGCAGGATTGAGCGGTGGGGACCCCGGGTGATCGACCTGGACCTGCTCTTCTTCGGTGAGGAAATCATCAAGGAGCAGGGGCTGGAAGTCCCCCATCCCAGGCTGCACGAGAGGCGCTTCGTCCTCGCTCCCTTGGCCGAAATCGCACCCGGCTTCGTTCACCCCGTCATCAAAAAATCCGTTTCCGAACTGCTGGCCGGTCTCTCAGCGGGAGATTTCTGGGTCGAGAAGTTTCAAGCGGAGTCTCCCTGAAGCCTGAGCCGTCCTGCCGAGGCAACCCCCCCTTGACAGGGGGGTATAAAAAGGCGACGCCCACTGCCGGTAGAGGGGCTTTTGTTTTTTCTTGCCCCCCTGACAAGGGGGGGTAGGGGGGGTTGCCTTTATCCCCTGAAAAAGGGCCTTATTCAACAACCCCTTGTTTTTCCCTCTGATTTTTAAGAAGATAGCCTACCGCCACCCATTACGGCGCATTTCGCCCGTTTTCCCGGTGAATTCCGATGAAAGTCGTCGATACGCCTCAAAAAATGCGTGAGCTGGCCGAAACTCTCAGGCGGGATGACGCCCCGCTCGGGCTGGTTCCCACGATGGGAGCGCTGCACGAGGGGCACAAAAGCCTCATCGCCCGGGCGAGGGAGGAGTGCGGCGCGGTGGTCGTGAGCATTTTCGTGAATCCGGCCCAGTTCGGGGCCGGTGAGGATTACGACACCTACCCGAGGACTTTCGAGGCGGATCTGGAGGCCTGCCGGGAGATGGGCGTGGCCGTCGTCTATGCGCCAAGGGCGAGTTCCATGTACCCCGGCGGATACGACACCTGGGTGGACGTGCCCGGTCTGGGCGCGCCCCTTTGCGGGAGCCACCGGCAGGGGCATTTCCGCGGCGTGGCCACGGTCGTGCTCAAGCTGCTCACGGCCTGCCTTCCGCACCGGGCCTATTTCGGCGAGAAGGATTACCAGCAACTCGTCCTGATCCGCCGGATGACGGAAGACCTCGACTTAGGCATTGAGATCATTCCCTGCCCGATAGTCCGAGAAGACGACGGGATGGCGCTCAGCAGCAGGAACGCCTACTTGTCGACGGATGAGCGGTCGCGCGCGCGCGCCATCAGCGGCGCCTTGTTCGACGCGAAAAAGAAGGTGGCGGCCGGGGAGAGACTTTCCGCCGCCATCGTTCGGGCTTGCGTGGATGAGTTGGAAAAGGTTGAGGCGAGGGTCGATTATGTGGAAATCGTGGAACCGGCGACGCTCGAAAGGGTAGAGAAGATAAACGGCGCCGCCCGGATGGCCGTGGCGGCCTATATCGGCGAAACCAGACTGATCGACAACATCTTGCTGGAGCCTGACGATGAGGCGTAGTCTCCTCATTATCGCGGCGCTCGTCCTGGCGGGGTCCGCCCTCGCGCCGGCATCCCTGGTTCGGGCGCAATTCAAGGAAACCCCGCAGTCTCATCTCGAATTCGCCCTGAACACCTACCGGGACGGGTTTTACGAGCCTGCGATTGACGCCTTCCGGGCCTACTTGAAAGCGGCGGGCAACAGCAAGGCGGCTTCGATCGTGCGTTATCTGCTCGCCGAGGCGCTGCGTCGTGAGGATCGACTGGGAGAAGCGGTCGCCGCGTATCAGACGTTCCTCAAACGTCATCCCCGCCACGAAAGGGCCGGCGAGGTTCAGTTCCGCATCGGCGTGCTCGCCGAGCGGATCGGGGAGGAGAAAGAGGCGATCCGCGCCTATTCTTCCGTAAAGCTTGGGCGCTACCGGATAGAGGCCGTCTACCGGGTCGCCGCGCTCAGGCTGGCGGCGCGCGAGTGGCGGGGCGCGGTCGCCGCGCTCGATGAATTCATCAAGTCGGTACCCAAAGACCCACGGGCGGAAGATGCCCTATTCGAGCGGGCCATCGCCCTGGATCACATACCGCTGATCAAGGAGGCCGAGAAGGCCTACAGCCTGGTCGTGCGCCGTTTTCCCAAGAATCCGCGGGCGCACGCCTTCAGGCTGCGGCTGGCGAAATTACAGCTTGAGCTTAAGAAGTTCGGTTCGGCGGAGAAGACGTTTGATTCCTTGTTTCAGGGACGTCCCGGAGAAAAAAAACGCGCCGACCTGAGACTGGGGCAAGCCGCGAGTCTTTTTGCGCAGAAGAAGTACCCCGAGGCGGGCGCGGCATTCGAGGCCGTTCTGGGCATGAAACTCTCAGAATCACAGCGCAGGACGGCGGAGCGAGGCCTGGCGTCCTCATGGTGGCGCGCCGGTGAATACGCTAAAGCCGCGCCGGCCTATCAACGGTTGATTCGGGAGCCGGCCAGGGACGGGGCCTATCTCCTGTTTTTCCTGCAAAGCGTCGAAAAAGCGGGGCTTTGTGCGGAGGGGGGCAAAAAATATCTCGCCTTTGCGCTCGACGCTATCGCCAATGGCGCGCCGCTGCCTTCTTCTTCACGTTTCCGGATGGCGGATTGCCTGCTCGGCGCGGACTTGAAGAAAGAGGCGCTGGGCCAATACGGCGAACTCATCCGTCGCGCGCCGAACACGCGCGAGGCGGTGTGGTCCGGATTGCGCCTGGCCGACCTGCTCGAAAAAGAGCCTGAGCGAAACACGCAAAAACTTCTTGAGCGGTATGGGCAGATATTGGCGTCGTTCGAGGAGCTCAGAAAATCGGAGAAAAAACTCGAGTCCGGGATCATGCGGGCCGCGTATCAAGGCGTTCTGCGGGCGGCGTTCATCCACAACGCGCGAAAGGATTGCGCCCGATCCGTCGCCCTGGTGAAAGTGGTTCCCGAAGCGTATGTCCCCCGGGCCTTACGCGCGGAGGTGGCCTTCCTGAGAGCCGAGTGCGCGTGGAAAGCCGCCAGGTTCGATGAGGCGGGCGGGTATTATCGTCAAGTCGTCCCCGGCGGGAGACGCCCCGAACTCAGCATCCGGGCGCGGTATCGCCTGGGCGAGTTGGCCGAGAAGCGCGGCGACCATAAAGAGGCCTTGAAGCGTTTTCAGGGCGTTTTGCCGCATCTCCCTGAAAAATTAAAGCGCGAGGCGCGCTTGAAGATCGGCAACCTGTATCGCGCGCAGGGTGATTTGCGAAATGCTCAGAATTTTCTCCTCCCGCTTGCAGGCGATCAGGCGGTGAGCGCTCCGAGGAGGCGTTCGATCTGGTATTTCCTGGCGCGAAATGCCGTCAGCGCGCGGGACTGGAAGGGCGCGGATGCGGCCTTTTCGTCCTGGGACGCGCTCGCCCCGCCCGAGCCCGGCGAGGGGCTGAGGCTGTGGGCGCTTGTGTTGTTCGAGCGAAAAGACTGTGGCCGCGCCGTGAAGATGTCCGCGCGGGCGCTGCAGCATGAGAGGACGAAGAGCGAGAAGTTGGCTTTGCACCGGCACCGGGCGTCGTGTTTTCTCAAAGAGGACAATTTGAGGGAATTCGCGGGGGCGCTGCGCCATATTCGCACCCTTGCCCCCCAGGATGCGGATGTGGCTCTGAGGCTGGGGGAAGCCTTCGAGAATCTGGGAGATAACGACAAGGCCGCGAAAGCCT
Source organism: bacterium (assembly GCA_965204535.1). Lineage (GTDB taxonomy): Bacteria > UBA8248 > UBA8248 > UBA8248 > UBA8248 > Bin107. The sequence continues at coordinate 1,135,218 of OZ241996.1, forward strand.
ATACGGATTTTCTGGGCAAATTCCCTGGAAACGGCAAAGCGGGTATGGTGGCCTTGCGGCTTGGTACGATTGAGCTGCAGCGAAAACGGCCCGAGGCGGCGTTGGCTGCTTTTCGAATCGCCGCCAAATCGAATGACGGGAACATTTCCGGTCCCGCCCGGTTCCAAATCGCAGTGTGGTTCGAGGAAGAGGGGGAATGGAACAAGGCGCTCGATATCTTCGAGTCGTTGATGCGCTCGGGTCCGGGCCATCGGGAGTGGGTGCGCTCGGCGGCCTGGCGCGCGGCGGCGATTCGTGAATCGCGCCGGGAGTGGAAGAAGGCGATCGGCCATTACCGAAGCATTGCGGCGCTCGAGAACGGACGGGCTTCGGCGCGGATGGGAGAAGAAATCAAGAAGGCGAGATTAAGGATTCGCAGGCTTGAGTCTTACCTGGCTTCGGTCAAGGAGCGCGAATGGAAAATGAAGAATCAAAAGCCGATGCTTCGATGAGGGATAAATGATGCGATTCCCGGCGTATGATATGCGGCGCAAGCTTCTTCTCGGCCTGGCGGCGATATGCCTTGGTTGGCCGGGTGCGGAAAATCATGCGTCGGCGCAGGGAAAAAGCGCCGCCGGTGGGGAGCAACTCACCATTTCCCTGCCTGAAGTCGTGGTGGAATCACCCAGCATCGAGCATCTCATCGCTGCCCGCGTGCGGCCCGTGCCTCCCAAGCGACTGGGCGTTCGCCTTCCCCCCGTATTCATAAAACTTGAACCGCCATCGATTCGCCTGCCCGCCCGCCCGATACCGGTTGAGAAAAAACCGGACCAGGATTTGACGCTATACTTCGGGAGTTCGTCGGATGATTTTGTCAGCGAGAGTGAACATTTCAACACGGCGTACGCCTATCTGCGCAAGGGCTCGCCCGTAGAGGCGCTCGTTCTTTTCGATGCTTTGGCGAATAAAACGAAGCTTCATTTCTGGCGCGCGGCGGCGCTCTACTGGGCGGGAGAGACGCTTCTGGATTTAAGAAAACCTCAGGAGGCGAGGGTTAGAAGAGAGAGGTTGTCGAGCCTGCTGCTGGCCGACGGTCTGGACTATGGGGCGGCCGCAAGATACGCCCTGGCGCAAGAGCGTTGCGAGGCGCGTGACTACGAGGGGTGTCTCGGTCTGCTGGAGGGGGGATCGTGGGAAAAAGGAAGCTTCGCCTATGAAGAGGCGATTTTCCTGAAAGGCTGGGCGCAGGCGAAAGCGGGCGCCGTCGATGAGGCGATCGAGACCTGGACGATGCTTGCGAACGTGAAGGGGCGGCTGACGTTTCAGTCCCGCGTGGCGCTCGGGCATATCCATCTCCAGAGAGGAGATCACGCCCGGGCGGAAAAACACTATGCGGCCGCCGAAGCGCTCGCCTCCGGCGAAGGCAAGCCTGACGAGGCGCTTCAGGGAGAAGCGCTGTACGGCATCGGGTGGACGCGGTTGTTCCTGGGCCGGGTCGAGGAGGCCAAGCGCGCTTTTTCTCTCTTCATGCGCGATCACCCGAAGCATCTACTCGAGGTTTTCGTACACGCGGGTTTGCTTTCCGCTGAAATCGAGTCGATCCGGAAATCCCGGAAAGGGTTGAAAGCGTTGAAAACCCGCCTTTCGGGATTTTCCCGCGCCAATCGCCGGAAAACGCTCGCCGGCGCTTTGCGCCTGCAACTGGCCTGGAAGTTGTTCCGGATTGGGGTGTATGAAGAAGCGTCCGTTCTGGCGGGCAAGGTAAGCGATGAGTTCCCGCTCGGCAGAATCTATCGCATCGCGAGAATCGTGGAAGGCCTCTCTCGATACCATCTCGGAAAAGTGAAGCGCGCCTACGGGATTCTGCGGCAGGGCGCGGATTACCCGCCGGTTTCCGCTCACCGGCTGGCGGAGCAGGATGCCGCCCGTTCTGCGGCGATGGGGACGGCTTTCGCCGCATTCAGGCTCCGGGATTTCAAGGGCGCTTTGAATGTGCTGAAGCATTGGGCTTTCCTGCCGGAGAGGGGTTCCGCGGTTTCGCCGGATGGGCTGGCCATGTTGTGGTATGGGGAGGCGGCCTTCGAATTGGGCCGTCTCGATGAGGCGGCCCGCGCCTTCCGGGCGGTTCCCGAGCGGACGCCCGAGTATTACCGCGCCCTGGGAGGACTCGCGTGGGTCCAGTACCGTAAGATGAACTGGAAAGAAGCGGCGCTCGCCTTCGACCGCGTTTTCGAGCATAAGCCGGGGGGCGTCCTGGCGGCGGAAGCTCTCGCTCGTGCGGGAGAGGCCCGCTTCAACCTGAGAAACTACGACGGCGCCCTGCAATCTTTCGAAAGGATAGAGAAGAAATACAGAGGTAGCGACGTCGCCAAAGAGGCGTTGTACCAGAAGGCGAAACTGCTTTTCAGGCGCAGTCGTTTCGATGCGGCGGAGAAGAACCTTCATGTCTTTTTGAAGCGCTACCCCAAAAGCAAGGAGGTGGCCGAGGTACAATATATTCTGGCGCTGGTTCCCTTCCGCAAAGGCGATTACTCCCTGGCGCGGGAGAAACTTCTTGAGTTTCGCGAAACATATAGAGATTCCTCCCGGGCGGGCGAAGCGTATTTGCGCCAAGCCGACGCATCATACAATGAAGGTCGCTACAGGGAGGCGAACCGGTTATATCGCCTCATGATGAACAAGTATCCTGCGCACCCGAAGTTCTCCGAAGCCGTCTATGGCCGTTTGCTCACGCACCTTCAACTCGGGGAGTATGCGAACTTCTTATCGGGCGCGCGTGCGTATGTTGAGCGGTATCCGGAGAGCAACCTGAGCATTTCCCTGGCTTTTCAAATCGGCGAGGTTTTGCTCACGCAGCGGAACACGGCAGGCGCTTTGAGGGCGTACAAGGATGTCTTCGCGCAATACCCGCAAAACCAACTGGCTGCTCATGCCCTCTTGAGGATGGCGGGCATACATCGAAGCGAAAAAGATATCGACAAGGCCCTTGATTCATATGAGACTTTGCTGACCCGGTATCCGGCGGGCGGTTTCCGCGCCGATGGGCTGTTTGCCGTCGGGGAAACCCTGGCCGGCATCGGACGGTGCGCGGAGGCGAAGCAGAGGCTGACGGAATTCCTAGAGACGTATCCGGGCCATGACTATGAAATGCTGGCTCGATTCGCTCTGGGGCGCTGCCTGGTTCGGCTGGCCGAGGATCGCGCGGCGCTCTCTCACTTTGCGATGATCGTGAACAGTGAATTCGCGGGCGTGGATTTGCGCAGTCAATCCGCGCTCCTGGCGGCCGGGCTGTACAGGAAGCGAAGAAAATACGCCGATGCGCAGCGTGCGCTGGGCTTCGCCGTCGATTATGGAGCGCCGGAACTGGCGGCGGAGGCGTTCTTCGCGCACGCCCGGATATTCTCCGAGCGGAGAGAGCCGGGCGCGGCGGCAGAGTACTTGAAGTTGACCTATCGATACCCGGATCAGAAAATATGGGTGGCGCGGGCGTTGGGGCGGGCAGGTGAGTTGTATGAAAAAGCGGGGAAACGAAAGCTCGCCCTCCGGGTGTACCGGAAGCTGAGCAAAGTGGCGGAAGATACCGCATGGAAGCGGAAAGCTCGAATCGCCATCAGGCGAATTACGAAACAAACCAGGAAGCGTGCGCGGCAGTGATAATCGAAGGCTCACACTAACTCAAAGGTGGGTATTGATGTTTGAATTTTTGGCCAGAGGCGGGGTGTTGATGATTCCGTTGGGTGTTTGCTCCATCTTGGCCTTGGCCATTGTCCTGGAGCGGACCCTGAATCTACGCACCAGGAAAATCATTCAACTCGATATATTGCAGCAGGTCCGGGATCTGGTTGCGGAGAACCAGGTGTCCGACGCCATAACCCTTTGCCGGCGCTATCCTTCGGTCATGGGCAGGATACTGCTCGTTACGATAGCGAATCACGACAGAAATCGGGAAGAACTCCGCTCCGTCGTGGAGGATGCGGGCAGACAGGAAGTTACTACGCTCGACAAAAATCTGGGCGCCTTGGGAACGATCGCCGCCATATCGCCGCTCATCGGGCTGACGGGTACGGTTTTCGGCATGATTCGCACCTTCGCCATCATCAGCGAGAAGGGAATCGCTCACCCTAGCCAACTCGCGGGCGGCATCTACGAAGCGCTCATCACGACGGCGACCGGACTCGTCATCGCCATACCCACGCTCATTTTCTACAACTATTTCACCAACAAGGCGGACCGCCTCATCCTGGAAATCGAAAAGCATTCCTACCGGGTCGTCGAGACGCTGAAGAGGTGAGCGAGCGATGAAATTTCGTGATATCAGGCGCGTGCGGGCCGAACCCGGCATGACGGCCATGATCGACATCATCTTCCTGCTGCTCCTGTTCTTTGTCCTGAGTTCTTCATTCGTTCTCCAGCCGGGCGTCAAAGTGGAATTGCCGCGAACTGTCACGCAGGAACACCCCGTCCGCAAGGATTTGATACTCATCATTTCGCGTGATGAAAGGGTGTTTTTGAATAACGATCAGGTCCCCCTGAAATCGCTCTGGGGTCGGTTGATAGAAGAGTTGAAGGTGCAGCCGGAGGGCCTGATCATCATTCGGGCGGACAAGGGCGTACCGCACGGGATGGTCGTGCAGGTGATGGATATCGCCAAGCAGGCGGGCGCTCTGCGCATGTCGATTGCGACGGCGCCGACGAAACGGGTACAGAAAAAGACGACGAAATAGCCCGAGGGAGGCCGGCTCAAAGACCATGAGCTTTTCACTTATCCTGACGATTCTGGTTTCCATCGCCATTCATATGGGATTGATTCTGCTCGGCCCTGCCGTAACGCTCGGCCCGATATTCGCCGGACAAACCGAAAGAATGGAAGTCGACCTCGTGCGCCGCGAGGTTCCCATCCCCGAAGCGCTGCTGCCGAAGGTGCTGCCCGAAGTTCCCCTGCCGGAACCGCTTGATTTGAGCCGTATGCTTCAAAAGCGCCCCTTGGGCGATCGGGACCTGAACCTGGACGTTAAGACGAAGCTCGTAGCGCCCGATCCGGGGGAGTTGCCCGAGAGCGAGCCGCTCCCCGACGCCCCGGTTTTGGAAATGCCGAAACCGGTGCTTGCGCCCGGCGAGATACCCTCGATGGGCGCTTTGCAGGCGGGCGGGGCACTGGACGAAATCGTTTTGCCGGTAGATGAAAAGGCAAAGGCGGGGGAATCAAGGGGGTTGAAGCGCAGAAAAAAGGTGGCGCTGCCGGGTTCCGAAGCGGACCGGAAAATGCTGGAGCAATTATCGCGCCTGAATTTCTCCCGCTCCGCCAGGGAGAAGAGGCGGACGAACATCGCGGGGCCGGCGGCGAGGCGGAGAATCCTGTTTCAGCCCAAGCCCCCGAAACTCGAGAGGCTCGAGAGCACGACGGAGATCGTGCTGAAGTTCTGGGTGTTGCCCGACGGCACCGTCGGCCGCGTCATTCCGACCAGAAAGGCGAGCGCCTACCTCGAGGGACTGGCTTCGAACCACCTGAAGCGCTGGCGTTTCAGTCCGCTTCCACCGGGCGCCGAGGACAAGGAGCAATGGGGCGAGATCGCCTTCCGTTTCCTTTTACGTTGAGGAGTGTGTCTTGGAATACGAAGCTACAGGCTTGTTTTATGAGGAATTCGAAGAGGGCAGGGCGTGGAAGACCGCCGCGCGCACGATAGGCGAGTCCGACGTCAACGCCTTCTCCGCCCTGACGGGCGATTACACTTACCTGCACACCGATGCGGAGGCGGCGGCCAGGACGCCTTTCGGAGAAAGGGTGGGCCACGGATTGCTCGGGCTTTCCTTTCTCATGGGTCTGGTGACGAGGCTCGGCATCGTCGAGGGGACGGTCGAGGCGTTCCTGGGCGTGGACTGGCGCTTTCGCGGTCCGATCCGCTTCGACGATACGATCTCGGGCGAGGTCGTCGTGAAATCGAGGCGCATCTCGAGCAAGGGGCAGGGGATTGTGACGCTCGCCCTGACGCTCCTGAACCAGCGCGGTGAGTGCATCCACGAGGGCGACGTCACTATCATGGTGGAGCGAAAGGAAAAAGGATAAGTTCCGTTGTCTTTTTTATCAACTAGATAGACTGGTTATCCGAATGTACCTCTGGAAGTCAGGCGACACGTAATTCTCCGCAGGTCACCGGAGGAGAAAGGTCATATTTTCGGGCCGTTCGCAATTGTTCCCGTCTCGATTCGCCATCGCTTTGTCCGATCAGGGAGGAGACGCCGATGCGAGCCGTGGTTCTGCATGAATGGGGAGGTCCCCTGACGCTCGAAACGGTGCCCGACCCGGCGCCGGGCCACGGGGAGGTCGTGCTGCGCGTGCACGCCTGTGCGCCGGATCAGTTCGACGTGACCATCCGCGCGGGCCGAATCGGCGGCAAGCTGCCCCTCATCATGGGGCACGAGATCGCGGGCGAGGTGGCCGCACTCGGGCCGGGCGTCGAGGGATGGGCCGAGGGCGATCGCGCGGTCGTCCACGCCTATCTCACCTGCGGGCGGTGCCGCTTTTGCCGGTTCGGCCGGGTGACGCTGTGCGAGAATTTCGGGGGCTACTTCGGCGTGCACCAGGACGGCGGCTACGCCGAATACGTGCGGGTCCCGGCGGGGAACCTGTGCGCCATTCCCGATGGCGTGGGCTACGCCGAGGCCACGACCATCGTGAGCCCGGTGGCGACCCCGCTCAAGGCGATCAAGACGCGCGCGGGCGTGAGACCCGGGGACGACGTGCTCATCGTCGGCGCCTGCGGCGGGGTGGGTATTCACGCCGTGCAGATCGCAAAAGCCTTCGGCGCGCGCGTGATCGCGGTGGACGTCGACGACGCCAAGCTCGCCCGGGCGCGGGAACTGGGCGCGGACCACTCGGTGAACGGCCTGAAGGAGGACTTCGCCGAGGTCGTGAGTGAGGTCACCGGCGGGGAGGGAGCGGACGCCGTGCTGGAGTTCGTCGGCACGGAGCAGACGCTGCCAAAGAGCTTCGCTTCGCTCGCGCGGACGGGCGTGTTGGTCGTCGTGGGTTTTCAGCCGGGCGCGGTTTTCGCGAGCGACCCCACCCGCTTCGTGAACGATGAGATCACGGTAACGGGTTCTCGCTACGTGAATCACGCGGAGTTGGCCGAGGCCGCCGACTGGGTCGGGTCGGGCCGGGTGAAGCCTGTCGTATCGAAGACGTACCCCCTGGCCGAGGTGGAGCGAGCGCTGGCCGACCTCTCGGAAAACAAGGTGGTCGGCCGCGCGCCGGTTCTGATCGATTCGTGAGGTCAAACGCGAGCGAGGAGGGGATGTTGAAAAAGCTCCTTCGCCCTGAGCAGTGGCCCCGTTCGCCTCACCCTGAGTAGCGGCGAAGCCGCGTATCGAAGGGGCCTGTCCGAAACCCCCCATGCCTGTCCACATTCGATTTTGACTGTCATTCCGGCGGTGGGATTCCGTCCGGCCGAAGGGGTGTAGGAGTCGCATACATGCGGCCCTGCTTTTTCGCCGTCAATACATGGGTCGCATGTATGTCGGACATATATGTCCCACATACACGGGATATTTCGGAATTCTCTGGATTCCGGCATTCGCCGGAATGACGGCGTTGGTTTTGCCAAGCCGTAGGGTGTAGGGGTCGTTCGCGAACGACCCCTACGAAAGCAAGACCTAAAAAACGCCATCTACAGCCGGAATGATGGGCGAAAGGGCATTGCCAAGGGATTGGTGCCGCTCCTTCACACTGATTACCCGACCGCCGGCGTCCAGTCGTAGATCCGCTGCAGGGCGCCTCCCATGAGAGTGGCGCGCTCCTCATCGCTCAGTCGGTCCGTGAGGCGGAACGGCGCCACGGCCTGCTCGTAAGTCAGCAGGTTGACCGCGCGCGTCCAGTCGGTGCCCCACAGGCAGCGGTCGAAACCGAATGCGTCGAAGACTGTGAATAGCGGGTCCCAGATGTCGTCGTAGGGGTAGGGCTCGTGAGACAGCGTGCAGGCGCCGGTGACCTTCACTGCGACGTTTTCGTGATCCGCAAGCGCGAGGAGCTTAGGCAAGTCGGCGAAGGGCGCAGGTGGCACCGGCGGATAGAAGGGCTGCTCCAGACCTAAGTGATCGACCACCAGCATCGCGCTCGGGTGCTCGCGCGCATACCGCGCGAAATGCTCCAGCAAGCCCCAGCCCATGAGGTTGACCGGCATGGAGGCGCGGGCGGCGGCGGCGAGAACGCTGTCGATTCCCGGATGCTCGGGGTCGAGGCCGGGGCCGGGGTTCAGCATGATCCGCACTCCCACCGTCCCCTCCAGCGCGGCCCACTCGGAGATCGTCTCCGCCACGGCGGGGTCGGTCGGGTCGACCGGCTTGATCAGGGCGAACCGGCCCGGATGTGCGGCATGGACTTCCAGCGCATAGGAGGCGTCGTAGCGGTAGAGCGCGAACGGCGAGATGAGCACGGCGGCGTCGACGCCGACCGCATCCATGGCCGCGGCCATGGCCTCACCGGTGACCTCGGGCGGTCCCGGCAGAGTACCGGCCCACGGCCGCCCTGGATGATCTTTCTCATAGGCGTGGACCTGAGCGTCTATCGTCAGCATGGCTTACGTCTCCGGGTTGGCGGGCAAGGGCGCCATGATTCCGTTGCGCTACGCTACCACATCGGCCATTTTCGCCGCTATGCCCTGTGAGCGCCTCACACCCCGCCGGGGCATCGCCTCTACCCCCCTGACAAGGGGGGACCCAGGGGGGTGCTTTTTCAGTCGAGAGGGGTGTCCTTTCTGCCCCCTAAAAAGGGGGCTTTTTCAACAATCCCGAGGAGCGAGTGTTTGCGCCTTTCCCGACCGAGGAGAGAGGAAATGTGCGCCTATCCCCCCACGATAGGCGGGAACACGCAAAGTTCCGACCCTGCGGGTATCACGACGGATTTCTTGGCGTGCCGCCCGTCGAGCAGGACGATATAGGCTTCTTCATAAGGTATCTCGAAGCGGTCGAGCACGTCGTATATGCTGGCGCCCTCGGGCAGCGTGATTTCGGCGGTGCCCTCCGCATCCTGTTCGGCTGGCATCTTCTCCGCGAAATCGGCGAACAGTTTGATACGGATCTTCATAGACAGCCTCTCGATTCTTTCTTCCCGGGGCTGCACTGCGCCTCGCGCATCATCTGTGAATGTGGATCTTCAAGATCCGCTCCCCGTCAATTCCCTCGCGCGAGCGAAGGCCGCCTCGATCACCTGTTTGAGGGGAACCCCGCTCTCCTCCGCCAGGCGCCTGCAGTCCTCGTATTCGGGCGCGAGATTCGTGAGGGCGCCCTCGAAGGTTCCCTTCTTGACGCGCACCCGGCCCCAGGGGAGGTCAACCTCCATCCATTCGCGCTCGGCGACCGCGCGACCCGTCGTGCGGCGGCGAACGCCTAGGGTCGACGTTTCGCGGAACAGGAAGCGGGTCAAGGCGTCTTGTTTCGCCAGGGAACTTAAAAGCGTGAGCAGTTGTCCGGGCCTTCCCTTCTTGCCCGTCACGGGTATGGAGAATGCATCGAGCGCGCCCGCCTTAAGCGCCCCTTCGATGACGTGCGGGAACAGTTCGGGGCTCATGTCGTCGATGTTGGCTTCGAGCACGGCGATGGTGGCGGGCGGCCTGTCGCCTACGGCGCCCGCCTCGCTTTCTCCCAGAAAGGCGCGAACGACGTTGGGGGTGTTTGGCTGGTCCTTGTCCCCCGCACCGTAGCCCACCCGCGCTATCGTCATCTCGGGCATGGGGCCGAAAAATTCCGCGCTCTCGGTGAGCAGCAAGGCCCCCGTGGGGGTCAGGGTCTCGCCTTCGAGGTCGCTCTGCGCCACGGGCGCGCCTTCGAGCAGCTTGGCGGTCGCGGGTGCGGGAACCGGCATCCGTCCGTGCGCGCATTGGACGAACCCGCTCCCCACCGGCAGGGGAGAGGCCGCCACCCGCTCGACGCCCAGCATGTGGAGACCCAGAAAATAGCCCGTGACGTCGATGATGGAATCAATCGCGCCGACCTCATGGAAATGAACCGCGTCGACCTCGACTCCGTGAATGCCCGCCTCCACGACGCCCAGGCGGTAAAACGCCGAGATGGCGCGGTTTTTGGGAGCCTCTGGTATCGGCGCATTTTCGAGGATTTCCCGAATCTGGCTGTAGGAGCGGCCATGGTGATCCGCGCCGTGGGAGTCGTCTCCTTCATGGTGATGATGGTGTGCTTCATGGGTGATGTTTACCCTGAATTTTTGGGATGTAACGCCTTGTTTCAAAACGCTATCAGTGGAAAGGAAATAGCCGCCGATTTCCAGCTTCGCGAGTTCCTCTTCCAGGGCCGCGAAGTCCAGCCCCAAGTCTATCAGGGCACCCACGAGCATATCCCCGGCGGCGCCCGCGAAGCAGTCGAAGTAGATCGTCTTCATGAGCCGGCCGTTTGTCTGTTGATGAGGTGCGCCTGACAGGCCGCGCCGAATCCGTTGTCGATGTTCACCACGCTCAAGCCCGAAGCGCATGAGTTCAGCATGGCGAACAGCGCCGTAAGCCCGCCCAGGTTCGCGCCGTAGCCCACCGAGGTGGGCACCGCGATGACCGGGCATGACACCAGCCCTGCGACCACAGACGGCAGGGCGCCCTCCATCCCCGCCACGGCGATGACGGTGTTCGCCTCGCGCAAGGTCTCGACTTCCGCCAGGAGGCGGTGCAGGCCCGCCACGCCCACGTCGTAGACGCGCGTCACCTCCGAGCCCAGCACCCGCGCGGTCACCGCCGCCTCCTCGGCGACGGGCATGTCGGAGGTGCCCGCACAAACGACCGCGATGGAACCGACAAGAGCGGGCGGATTTTCGCAAGGGATTTCGACGATGCGTGCGGTTTCATGGTGATTCGCGCGTGGGGAGAGTTCGAGCAGGGCTTCGGCCTGCTCCGCGCCCGCATGCGTGACCATGACGGTCTGATCCTTCGCCATCAGGCTCCTGGCGATTTCGACGACCTGTTCCCTGGTTTTGCCCGCGCCGAAGATGACTTCGGGAAAGCCGTTCCTCAAGGCGCGGTGATGATCCACCCGCGTGTGGCCCAAGTCCTCGAAAGGCAGGTCGCGAAGACGCGCGGCGGCCTCATCGGGCGCGAGGCGGCCTCCTTTCACCTGCTCCAGCAGATCACGGATGAGTTCTGGGTTCACGAGAGGATGAGCAGATCGGAGTCGCGCTCGGTTTTAAGCACTTCGTTCATGCTCCCCGAGCGGAATCCTTCGAGATCGATGGTCACGTAGATGAAGCCGGCCTCTTTCATCCGGGCGATCACTTGCTGTGCGATTTCATCGTCCACCAGCCGCGCGATGTCGGTATTCGGCACCTCGATTCTGGCGACGTCGCCGTGGTGGCGCACCCGCAACTGCCGGAAGCCCAGCTCCCGCAAGCCGCTTTCCGCCTTTTCGACCTGGGCGATCTTCTCGGGCGTGATGCGGTCGCCGTAAGGGAAGCGGCTCGAGAGGCACGCCTGCGCCGGCTTATCCCAGGTGGGGAGGCCGAAGGATTGGGAAAGGGTTCGGATGTCCTCTTTCGTCATCCCGACTTCCATGAGCGGACTTCGCACGCCCAGTTCCCGCGCCGCCTGCATGCCGGGGCGGTGATCGCCCACGTCGTCGGCGTTCGAGCCGTCGACGATCACGGCCATCTTCTCTTCGGCAGCCACGCGGCTCAAGACGGAATAGAGCTCGTTCTTGCAGAAATAACAGCGATTCGGCGGGTTGTTCCCGAATGATTCATCCGCTATCTCGTCGGTGTCGACGATGAGGTGGCGAATCCCGATTTGAGCTGCGAGTGCGCGCGATTCTTCGAGTTCGGATGCGGCCAGGGTGACGGAGCGGCCCGTGACGGCGAGCGTGCCTGAGCCCAGGACGTCATAAGCCGCTTTGGCCAGAAAGGTGCTGTCCACCCCCGCCGAGAACGCGACCAGAACACTTCCCATCTCTTCGAGGGTTCGTTCGAGTCTTTTGAGTTTCACGTCGGGCTTCGCATCGCTCAAGATGAGTCTCCGTTCGACGGCTTGTTCCGCATATTCTAGCCCGTCCCGCTCTCTGAGGGCAACGCATCGACATTCAGGGCGCTATGGCGTATGACGACCTCCGGTTACCGGGCGGGCGGATGCCGCGAGCGCCCCTGATCGCCGGGGTGTGGCCAAATCGCACTGAATAGTCTATATGTTCGCCGTTCGGGGAGTTCAGGACGAGGACGATAAAAAGAGGGGTGAGGTCTTGGACGTGGAAGAGTTGTTGAGAAAGGGCGTCTCGTCGCTCAAGGCGTATGTGCCGGGGCGCTCCATCGAGGAGGTGGCCGCCGAGTACGGGCTGAGCGAGGTCGTCAAGCTCGCCAGCAACGAGAATGCGCTCGGCCCCACGCCAAGCGCAGTGGATGCGATTCGCGGCGCGCTCGACGGCCTGCACCGCTATCCCGACGGCGGGGCGAAGGCGCTGGCGGGGCACCTGGCGCAGAAACTGGGCGTCTCCCCGGCCTGCGTGTTCATGGGAAACGGGGGCGACGACGTTCTCTCCGTATTGAGCAGGACGTTTCTGAACGAAGGCGACGAGGTGGTCATCCCCCAGCCCACCTTCAGCCCATATGCGCACGTGAGCCGGGTGATGGGCGCGCAGGTCATTTTCTCGCCCCTGCGCGACATGCGAATCGATTTGGACGACGTTCTCGCCAGGGTTTCAGGGCGCACGAAAATCATATTCCTCTGCTCACCGAACAACCCCACGGGCGGGATTTTGACCGAAGGCGAGCTCGTCGCCTTTCTCGAAAAACTGCCCGAAGGCCTCTTGGTGCTCCTGGATGAGGCCTATGGCGATTTCGCGGACGATCCTTCGTATCCCGACAGTGTCTCCATGATCGAGCGCTTCCCACTCGTCGTCCTGCGCTCGTTCTCGAAAATCTACGGTCTGGCGGGACTGCGTGTGGGATTCGCCGTGAGCCGGGAGGGTGTCGTCGAGTACATGAACCGCGTTCGCGAACCATTCAACGTGAATCAGCTCGCGCAGGCGGCGGCCCTGGCCGCGCTGGAAGACGACGGCTACAAGGAACGCGCCGTCACGCTGGTGCGCGAGGGCAAGGAGGCGCTCTATGTGGTGTTCGGCGAGATGGGGCTCGAATACGTCGAAAGCCAAGCCAATTTCATCTTCGTGCGCGTGGGCGAGGGCGACGCGGTGACCGGCGCTCTGATGCGCGAGGGCGTCATCGTTCGCCCCGGCAGCGCTTTCGGGCATCCCGAATGGATTCGCGTCTCCGTCGGACTCCCCGGGGAGAATGAGCGCTTTCTCTCGAAGCTCAAGGATTTTCTTGCCTGAAGCCGTTTCAAGCGGCGGAATCAGGAAAAGAGTATACGCACGTTCTCCGGGTCGGGGCTGATTGCAGGAGACGCATGTGGGGTTGTTGAAAAGCCACATCGCAGGATAAATCGCGACAGAAGAAAAAGAAATCTTGCCGAGAACAGGTCGCGCTACTAGACCTTCCCGGAGCGTATCTGAAAATAGGAACCCCCCGACGCCGGAGATTTTCACCTCCGGCGTCGGGGGGTTCGCTCTATCGGATGATTCTTGTCCGAAGCGTCCTCAAAAGTCGGCGTTTATTTGTTCACAGCGTCTTTGAGGCTCTTGCCTGCGGAGAACTTGGGCGCCTTGCTCGCCTTGATCGAGATTGTCTCGCCCGTTTGCGGGTTGCGTCCCGTGCGCGCAGACCGCCGGGAAACGGAAAAAGTCCCGAATCCGACAAGGGAAACGCGATTCCCTTTTTTCAGGGCTTGCGTCACGGAATCAAGCAAGGATTTCAGCGCCCGGTCCGCCGCAGCTTTTGATATGCCGGCATCCCCGGCGATTTTTTCTACCAGATCGGATCTCTGCATGGGGGTTCTCCCACTTTCAATGACGGGCCTTAACAAAAAATTGGTAGTCCAAAAGTTTTTCTAAAGAGACGTAGCAATCTATCGTAGCCGCGCAGAGAGGTCAATAGAGAACATGGCGAAGAGCGGGATTTTTTATCAAGAGGCGAGAGTTTATGTGTATAAGTATTTTTATATCAATTGCTTAGAAAGTCAAAAAAACTTTGCCGAAACTTGAAAGCAGGGAGCGCTCGCGTTTTCGTTGTTTCGTGCAATTTTCGCTCGATGGATGCTTCGAACTAGCGGAGCGACAGGCCGGTGCGGCGGGGCATTTTGCGAAGCCGTTCGTAGCGAGCAACGCGCGGCTGGTCGAGCAGGGGCTTGGGTTCGTTCTCGAGGTTTTGCTGGTGAACGTCGTCCGCGAAACCCTCGATGCCGACCCTGGGCAGCGCTTTTCCAATGAAGCGTTCGATGTTCTTGACGGGCGTGATTTCACCGGGCGACATGAGCGTCATGGCGTAGCCGATGCGGCCGGCGCGCGCCGTTCGTCCTGCGCGATGCACGTAGTCCTCGGGGTATTCGGGCACGTCGTAATTGATGACGTGGGAGATGCCCGTCACGTCGATGCCGCGCGAAACGATGTCCGTCGCCACAAGAATGCGGTGCTTGCCCTGGCGAAAGCCCGCCAGCGCGCGCTCCCGCTGGCGCTGGCTTCTGTCGGAGTGAATCTTGGCGACGGCAATTTTCTCGTTCTCCAGGAAATTGCACAGCACATCGGCCCCGGCCTTGGTTCTCGTGAAGATGAGAACGCTGGTGGGGTTGTACTTGTCGATGATGCCCAGTACGCCGCGGGGTTTGTTCGCCATGCTGATGGGGTAGACGCCGTGGTGGATGCCCTCCGCCGGCGTCGAGGGCGGCGAGATGTTGATTTGCACCGGGTCGCTCACCGCGCGATTCGCCAGATCCTGAATTTTCTCGGGCATGGTGGCGGAGAAGAGCATGGTTTGCCGCTTTTTGGGGAGGCGCTTGAGGATTTCGGTGATCTCCTCGGCGAAGCCCATGTCCAGCATGCGGTCGGCCTCGTCGATGATGAGTATCTCCAGTTTCCTGAAATGAACGGATTTGCGCTTCAGGTGATCGAGCAGTCTGCCGGGTGTGGCGACGACGACGTCCACGTTCGCCTGAAAGGCCTGGAACTGCGGCTCGTAGTCCACCCCGCCGTAGATGACGGCGCACGAGGTTTCGAGGTGTTTTCCCAGCCGGTGGAATTGCTCCGAAACCTGGATGGCCAACTCCCGCGTGGGCGTCAGGACGAGGCATCGGGTGCCCGAGCCGCCTTGGAGGCGTTCGAGCGTCGGCAGGGCGAACGAGGCCGTTTTCCCCGTACCCGTCTGGGCGCAGCCGATGATGTCGCGGCCCTCGCGCGCGATGGGAATCGCCTCCCGCTGGATGGGGGTGGGAGTGTCGAACCTGAGGCCGTGAATCCCGCGGAGCAGTTCCGCCCCGAAGCCGAGCTCCCGGAAGCCTTCGGGCGCGTCGCCTGGGTCGAAATCGCCCACGCCGATGTCGGCGGGGTCTTTTTGGTAGGTGATGCCGTTATAAGAGGGATTCGCGGCTTTCTGGGATTTTTGCGGTGCGGTTTTCGCTCCGGCTGTTGCGGGTTTTTTCTTGCGGCGCCTTCTTGTCCTTTTGTTTTTGGATGTTTTGTCGTCGTTTTCCGGTTTTTTCGATTCTATGGTCGCTGCGTTTTGCTTATGCAAGTCATCTCCATTATTTTGTTTTCTCCGGGGGCGTCGGCGACGACGGCGCTTGTTCCCGGGATTCGTCCTTTCCTGGTCGGTTTTTCCTTGAGGGGATTCACCGTTGAGGGGTGTCGAGGCGGAAAACGTGTCTCTCCGCCCGGCATTGTCTGCGGATGATATGGAAGCTGTTTCCTGAACCTCGGGACTTGACTGGCTATCAGGGGCTTCTGCTTTGCTTTTGGAGCGAATGATGCTCGCTAAACGTTTGATTATTCTCACGGTGAGCTTTTATAGGGAAGATGCTCGCGTCTGTCAAGCGCAGTATGCGAGGACTTGCAGTTGGAGGGGAGCCTGTTCATGACGCAAAAAGGGGTCGTATTGTGGCATCAGGAGACCATCGACGCGCGCGACGTGCCGCGCTTCGCCCGGTGGTGCGAGGATTCGGGAATCGATTCGCTCTGGTTTCCCGAAACCTGGGTGCGCGACGGCGGTATCCTCATCGCCATGGCGGCGCAGGCGGTGGACAGCATCAATCTGGGGGCCGCGGTGTTCAACATCTACGGCAGAACGCCCGGCCTCATGGCACAGACGGCGGCGGAACTCGACGTGCTGAGCAACGGCCGCTTCCACTTGGGAATCGGCTCGAGCGGACAAGCGGTGATCGAGAACTGGCACGGGATGCCCTTCGGCAGTCCGCTCAAGCGCTCGCGTGAGATGGTCGCAGCCCTGCGTCAGGCGTTTCGCGGCGAGCGCGTGGAATTGGATGGTGAAATCTACCGGCTGAGCGGCTTCAAGCTGCGCCGCAAGCCGGTGCAGGAGCGCCTGCCCATCTACCTGGGGTCGAACGGCCCGAACTACACGAGGCTGACCGGAGAGATCGCAGACGGCTGGATTCCTTTCTGTATCCCGTTTTCGAGAACAAGGGATGCCCTTAAATTCCTCGAAGAAGGCGCCGAATCGGCGGGCAGGGCGGTCTCGGAGATCGATGTGGCGCCCTTCGTCTACACGGTGCCGTTTGACGATCTCGAGCGAGCGCGTGCCCTCGTGAAGCCCGAACTCGGGTTTTACATCGGCGCGATGGGCGATTACTACCAGGCGCAACTCACGCGCTGGGGCTACGGGGAGGATGCTCAAAAAATCCGGGCGGCTTGGAGGAAGGGCGGCCGGAAAGCAGTGGGAGAGGCGCTCTCGGATGAACTGGTGGATGACCTCGCCATCTGCGGTCCCAAATCCCGATGCAACGAAATGCTGGCCGCTTTGAGGGAGATGGGCGTCACGCAGCCGCTTTTCCGGATACCCGACGAGACGCCCGAAGAGGACGTGAAGCGCGCGCTCGGGGTTTTGGGAGAACTCGACTGAATATCTAAGCGGGGTATCGTCCCCAGCCTGCGATGTGGCCCCTCAGATAGCAGATTTGCCCGATGTGCGAGAGGTGGTCACCGAGAAATCTTCCCAGTACCAGACCGAGCTTGATGGGCTTCTTGGTGTAGAAATCGATTTCTTCCCTGTCCAGGTCCGCCGCGCTCAACCCCGAGAGGCAGGGGAGCGTTTTGCCGCGCACCGCTTCGAAATAGCCCATCAGGGTGTCCTTGCTGGCTCTAAGGGCCAGTACCTGTTCGAGCGTGAAGCCCACACCTGTGCATTCGGCGTCGGGCTCCATGCCGAACCGCTCGTGCCATTTCCCCTCTATCCAGAGCTCCGGGGTTCCGCCGAGGAACGAAAACGTCCTGTCCTCGAAGCGCGTCATGTGCCAGATGAGCCATCCCATGGGATTGTCGTTCGGACCGGGCTGAAGCATGAGGTCCTCGTCGGTGACGTCTTCCATGACTTCTCTGAGCCTCATGCCGTAGGCTTCGAGGCGCTCCCTGATGATTGTCGGCGCATCCATGCCGGGCCTCCTCCGTTCGTTGCGGAAACGAAAAACGCGGGAATTATATACTTTAGTGCCTTAATGGTTATTCCCCTAATTTAGCATTGAATTTCTCTTCGAGTTTGTTGTCTATGACTTCTTCCAATCGTTTGAAGAATAAATCCATAGTCCCTTTATTTTTTTCACTTGTTCCACGAAGTGCACGATCCACGAACAATGCGCTTTGCATTTCTAAAATCAATTTTGCCAAATAATCAGTTCTTTCATTTATACATTTTTCTAATTGAAGATATGCTTGTTGTATTTCAGACATGTCATCCTCCAGCTTCTTAATCCGTGCTTCTAGTTTTCCATCCATCATTATTTATACTCCTTTTCAGTTAATGAAAATTCTACAAATTCTGAAAATAATACTTGACAACTCCGGCACCATCTAGTATAATTGTGTCATTGAATAGGAGAAAGAATCAATGGCACAGAAAGCACCAGGCAAGGCATTCAGAGAAGGCATGAGCATCATGGATGCAATGAAGATGTTTCCCGATGATGCAACCGCCGAAAAGTGGTTCATCGAGAAACGATGGCCTGTTGGCGTATGTTGTCCTGAATGTGGCTCCTTGAATGTTCTCACTGGCGCAAAGCACAAGACAATGCCTTTCAGGTGTCGTGAAAAGGAATGCGGCAAAAGGTTCAGCGTTCGCACTGGAACAATCATGGAATCTTCAAATCTCGGATATCAATTATGGGCTATGGCTCTTTACTTCTGCCTCACCAATCTCAAGGGCGTATCCAGCATGAAGTTACACCGAGACCTTGGGATTACCCAAAAATCCGCTTGGCACTTGACTCATAGAATCCGAAAGGCACTTGAATCAAATAGTGGATTTTTTGATAGTCCAGTAGAAATCGATGAGACTTATATTGGCGGTTTGGAAAGGAACAAGCATAAGGACAAGAAACAAAATGCCGGACGCGGCGCAGTAGGCAAATCCGCCGTAGTTGGTATCAAGGAGCGGAAATCCAACAAGGTTAAGGCCAAGGTGGTAGAAGATACAAAGAAAGAAACCTTGCAGGATTTCGTGAATGAAAACGTGGAAGGTGAAGCCGAAAAATACACTGATGAAAATCGTTCATACAGGGGATTGAATAACCACAAGAAGGTGAACCATAGCATGGGAAAGTGGGTGGACGAGATGGCTCATACAAACGGCATTGAATCCTTCTGGTCAATGTTCAAGCGAGGCTTTCATGGGACCTATCACAAAATGAGCCATAAGCATTTACAACGATATGTCGATGAATTCTCTGGAAGGCACAATATCCGTAGTCTTGATACAATCAAGCAGATGGAGGCTATGGTAAATGGCATGGACGGGAAGCGACTCAAGTATAAGGATTTGGTGGCTTAAAATGTCGAAGAAAAAGACGAAACAAAAATTGCCGGTAGTTGAAATCGTGAAATCGACGTATCAGCCTTCCAAGGCCGAACAAGAAAAAGAATTTGACTTGCCGAAAATGACGCTAGATGAAGCGGCGGAACGATTGTTGCGTCCAGTGCAAATACGTCATACGGACAAGCCGAAATAAACTCATTTCTCGTATAAATAGGTATATGAATACACACACTCTACCAAGAAACAAAAAAGAATTAACAGAATTGATGGAAAGAACCGGAGAAGTGATTCCTAGAGATTGTTTTCCTGATGAAGAATCTTACGCAAAGTTTCGCCGAGGATTAGTTGCACTTGGCGAACTTGATTATCATGGTCTGACTGATGAATATAAGGAAATGTGCCAGAGGGAGTTCGAAGGCCAGCTTGATGATCTAAAGTAATAAGAAAATCATTTATGGTTGGTTCAAACCGAGGAAGGGAAACAATAGTGGCGGCAAGTGCTCCAATGAATTTTTCTACTGCTTCTTGACTAAATTGGTTCTTGTTTGTCTCTTCATTATTCATCATTTTTCGCTCCTGAAAAGTGATTCAATAGTTTCAATCTCAATACCTTCGTTATATTTGTCTACTTGATTCGGAATAGTGAACAAGTCGATGAACCACCAGATGGCGTAAACAAACAATCCTAAAAAACCAATTGCCGCTAGAAACATTCCCTCGGACAATTCTTCGCCATATGAAACCTGGGAAGCCGGATCAATGCTCATGATAAGACCTATGAAAAGAAACCAAACGGCAATGGATGGCGCAATTACGTATAAAATTCCTGCCCAAATTCTACCGAGATAGAACTTGTGAATTCCAAGGAAACTTAAAAAGAACCATAGAACATAGGTCAGGCCAACGGATTTTTTCCTTCGTTCGACTTCACTTTGCAAAATATGAAATTCCCTATCATCAAGTTCCTTTTTCATGGCTATTAGATTTTGGGGACGATTCATGATGATGTTTCCTTTACGGGAGATTCTTTTCTAAACCAAATCCGGCTTTCTCTGGTGAAAGCAAATACTATGGCGATGCATTCAAGAAACAATCGAGCAGTTTGAGATATTTCCAAAAAGTTCAAGGAAACAAGTCCTGATGTAATTTCTGATATTTGAAGTGTAAAAGAAAGAATGGAAAATCCAGAAATAATGACGATGATCCATTTAGCGATATTGCTTCTCTTCCGTGAAGCGAGCAGACACAATATTGCTATGCTTCCATACACAAAAAGCAAAATTCCTAATTGAAGAAAAATGGATATTTCTACTTCAGGACGCATTTCGGGATAACGAACATATATTTGCAATTCTATGAATAGTGAAAGTAGATACGCGGCCTCGAAATTTTTGATTGACTGAGGTCTTTTATCCTGTTCTTCTTCCAATCTTTCTTGTTCTTCTTTCAATATTTGTTTTTGTTGTTTTTCTTCCTTCCATCCATCTTTTAATTTTCGATTGCGTTCTCGCGCTTCCCGTTCTTGACGTTTCCACCAAGGTTCTTGTTCTTCTGGTTTTTTGGACATGATTGCCTCTATGACAATAACATTCCCGGCTTTCCAACAAGGCCGGGCCTTGGCTACCATCACAGAGAGAAAGTGAAGTCTCGCCTATTTACCTTTTGTTCGGGGAGCTACCCCAAACTAGGTACGAAGGCTTTTGTATTCAGCGAGTGACCCGACGTGCGGTCGGAATCCCTCTATGATGGTAGCTGGAAAAGATGGTATGTGAGGTCGAATGTTAAAGTCAAGATGCTATCAAACGGGGAGAAGTGAAAATGCGTATAAATAAATATAGGACTCTGGAAGATTAGGAAAGAAATTGAAGAATATTTTTAGGCACTATTGTATATAATTCCCAAAACGCCCCTCGAAAACGGGGGCGCATTTCAAAGACGAATTTCGCTAGATAGCCGTGTCGGCGCGAGCGGTGAAGATGGTGTGCTCCATCCTGGGCATCCCCTCGAACTTGGGATCCTCGTTCACCATCCCGGCCAGATATTCATCCACGTGCTCCGCATTCGACCACGTGCATTTGTAGGCCACTTTCCCATCTTTGCCGATGAGCCAGATGGTGTTCGGCAGGTCCCCGAGCATGGCGTGCACCTTCTGGTCCATTTCGTCGACGAGGATGTTGGTTTCCATGTTCTTTATTTCGGCCAGCTTCTGGGCGTAGCTTCGCTTGTGCTCGTAGGATTCGTGGTTTCTGATCTCGGGGAATCCGCGCTCGCCCGCGTGGGGTTCCCTCACGTAGAGATTGAAGACGGCCACGTCGCGATCCGCATATTTCTCCTGCAACTCTTCGTAAAACGGCACCTGCCGCCTGTACGGCGGTCACGTGATGGCGCCCGTGGTGATCACCACGTATTTCTTGCCCAGATAATCCGCCATGCGATGGACGTTCCCGTGAATGTCCTTGAGTTCGAAGTCGGGGAAGGGGGCGCCGGGAGGAAGAACGTCCGGGAATTTCTCATAAAAACTTTTGACCCGTTTGCTCGTGACGAGTTTGATGGTCTTCCACAGGTTCAGATACTGCCAGGACCAAAAACCCGCCAGCGGCCCCCAGGGTTTGGGGACGGAATCGTTAGCCGGCCTCATATGAAATGACTCCTCTGCGATGTACGCTTGATTGTATGATGGTGTGTAAGCCCGCTATTTGTTTACCCAATCGCAGAGTGAAACACAACCGCCAAGAAGTGGGAACGGAAAAAGGTTCCTGGGGGGTGAATTTTGCGAATTTTTTTCACATTGTTTTTCAAAATATTTTGTCATTTATCTAAAGTAAATTGTAGGGATTAAAAATCGAACGACAGCTGCGGCTCTTTTTCCCCCGAAGCGCCTTTTGGGGGATGTTTCGAAGAATCTTTCTCTTTGCTTTGGGTGCGCGGCGGTTTTGTCGGGGTTTCTTTGCGCTGGCATCTCTCGGCGGTGTCGCGCAGGGTACGCAGAATAGATGTGTGGGAGCCATACGGACTGGTTATTCGTGAGGCCGACGCTGCAAGGTGCACAGTAGACCGACTTTGAACAGGCCAGGAGACAGAACTCTTGGTCGCTCAGAGTGCGCCTTGGCCGTTTCATCATGGTCCTGTTGCAGCCAATTACGTGGATACCTCCAGAAACCGCTTTATAGCTTGTATGATACGTTCCGGTGCGTCCTCTTGAAGGAAATGACTCGCCTCCTCCAACTCATGCGTCGTTGCATGGGGATAAAGCTGTTGCCACATGCGCAACACCGCAGGGGGAAGCACCGGGTCCTGCATACCCCAAACCAAGAGCACCGGGATATGCTGGAACTGTGTCAAGCCGTTCTCGATTTGTTGCATCTCCGCGTAGGATTCGTCACTTGCCGTGACGGGAATATCGCGTGACCAGCACAGAAGCGCACGCCTGGATTCTGGTGTGCGGAACGGGGCTAGGTAGGCATTCAGGACGGTCTCCGTGAGGTGGTTCGAATGGGCGGTCGTTCCCATCAACGCGGGTTTCACATAGCCATTCTTGCCCATAATAAAGGCTTCCCCACGGGGTGAGCGGATGAGTTCTATCAGCCGTGGCAACGGTCCCCCCGGCCACCGCGCGAACGCCCACGTATTCATCAGGATTAGCCGTTTCAAGCGGCTGGGATGTCGGATAGCGAAGCCCAGACCGACCGGCCCTCCCCAATCATGGACGACCAAGGTGATGTCGCGTAGTTCCAACCTCAAGATGAGCGTTTCGAGATTGTCAATATGATGCCGGAGCCGATACGGATATGGGATTTCAGGCACGCCGGACTTGCCCATGCCCATGTGGTCGGGAACAATGCACCGGGCGTATTTGGAGAGGGATGGGAGAAAGCGCCGATAGAGATAACCCCAAGTCGGGTCGCCGTGCAACAGGACCAGTGGGTCTCCTTCACCCACATCCACATAGTGCATTTGAAAGGAGTCCAGTTCCACATAGTGGGGCTCAAAAGGAAACGTCCCGTCAAAGTTCGCCTCTCTGAGACCAAGCACACGTCTGTTCCTTCCAATTCTCTTCCTGCTCATACAATAGGGCAGGTTGTTGACATCATGCTCCCCGAATAGAAACTTTCTAATTGCTACTTAAAATCGAACGACAGTTGCGGTTCTTTCTCGCCGGAAGCGCCTTTTTGGGGATGATTCGAAGAAATGTCTTCTTCTCCTCGGGTGCGCGGCGGTTTTTGGGGTGACTTCGCTTCTTCAGGCCTCGCATGGGTGGGGAGTTCAGATTCCCCCGGCGGGGGCCATCTCGGCTTTCTCGTTTCAGGCCGGGACGCAGCGTTCGGCCTCCCCGGCTCCTGAGAGTCGTTTCTCGACTTGAGGTCTGCGGCCGCCATTTCAAATGCCCTCGTCAAATTTTCAGGTTTTTGCCAGACGGCTTCTTGCGAGGATGCCCGGCCCCCGCCCTTCATGCGCATGAGTTTGGCTTTCAAATCCTCGATGCGCGCGTAAAAGCCGGGGCTGTGGGGCGTGGAGGGGATTCTGAGAAATTTCCGGTCGATGTGGTGCATGAGTTCGTGAATGAGTGTATCCAGAAACGTCTTGCCCGCGACGATCTGTTTGCGGATAGACGTGAGATTTGCGATTTCGATCATCGCGTTTCGGCAGTGGTAGACGCCGTAGAGCTTGTAGGCGAGTTTTCCTTCATACATTTCGTGGGGCTGCCGCTCGTTGATCACGCGCAGGCGCGCCCGCGGGATTTTGAGGCTTCGGCAGATGTTGTCGAGCAGTTTCTGGCCCAGCGCTTCGCGCTCGCTCGCGCTCGTGGATTCGATGAGCTTTCTGGTGAGTTCACGCTCCTCGTCTGCCGGTCGGTATTCGAGCGCCGGGAATTTGTTGGAGCGCGTGAAATCCGGTGTATTGCGGCGCCTGCCCATGAGAGATGGTTTCCGAGACGAGTCCGGGCGGAACAAGTCGCAGATATGCGATAAGCCAACGAGTCAGGATTATACGCGAATCAGACCCCCGTGGCGAGAGGGCTGATTCGGGCCTAGTCGTTCTCCAGAATCTCCTCGATCGTCACAATCCGCCTCTCGGCGTTGCTCTTGAGAATTGCCCGCATGATGGCGAGCGCGCGAACACCGTGGCGCCCTGTGACTTCGGGGTCCCTGTCCTCTCGAATGGCGTCGACGAGGTCGTCGAACTGCTCGCGGTTGGCGAGGAGCCTTCCCTCCACGAGGTCGTGGTCGAGTTCCACGATTGTGGTTTCGAGCCCGCCCATCGGGTCGATGGGGCGCTTGAGGTTCGGGTTTTCCGTCGTGGAAAGACTCAGGTTCGCTTCGGTGCCCTGAATGTCGTAGGCGAAGTGGAACGGGGCCAGATAGCTGCTGGAAATAACGCCCATCAGCCCGCTCTTGAAGCGCAGGATGGCCGCGGCGGCGTCTTCCTGGGGGTTGGGGCCGCCCACCTTGGCGCATGAGCCGCTCACCTCGTCCACGTCGCCGAAGAGGTATTCCATCATGTCCGCAAGATGGATGGTATAGCTGTAGAGCGGTCCTCCCGGGTTCTCCGTGGCGTCCCACCGCATGCTCTTGGGACCGGCGGTGAAGCCGTGGTTGTTCGAAAAAGTGGCGACCGTGTAGTTCACCAGCCCCAAATCCCCGCTCTCCACGATTTCCTTTGCCTTGCGGAACATCGGCCAGCGCCGGAAGTTCTGCCCCATGTGGAGTTTGACGCCGAAGTCCCTGCAAGCCTGTTCGATGGATTTCGCGTCGGAAACGCTGAGCGCCATGGGCTTTTCCAGATGAATGTGCTTGCCCGCTCGGGCGGCGGCCATGGCGATTTCCTTGTGCACGGAGTTCGCGGTGGCGATGACGACGGCTTCAGTCTCAGAGTCGGCCATCACCTCGTCAATAGAAGTAAAATTCTTTCCGCCGTATTTGCCCACAAACTCCTCGCGGGAAGAGGGCGTGCGGGCGAAGCCGCCTGTGACTTCCACCTTGCCGGAAGCGAGGGCGGCGTCTGCGAGCACGGCACCCCACCAGCCGAGCCCGATGAAGGCCATGCCGATTTTTGGAGAATCATTCATCTATGGTTTCCTCGTATAAAGAAAAATGCGCGTTACACCCAAGCGAATGGAGAGCGGGTAGCTGATTTCTTCTAGCGGCCCTGCCATTCGGGTTTTCTCTTCTCCATGAAGGCCGCGAGGCCCTCCTGTGTGTCGCGGGAGGTCTGGAGGCGGTAGCTGATGAGTTTGGCATTAGCGATGCCCTCGCGCACGTCGGGCGTTCTGAGCCCCTTGAGCACCGCTTCTTTCGTGTGCTGCACAGCCAGCGGCGCATTCTCGTTGATGAGGGTGGCCATGGCGCGGGCCTCGTCCATCAGCTTGTCCTGGGGCACAACCTTGTTCACCATGCCCCAGCGTTCGGCTTCATCCGCGGTAATATTCCTGCCGGTCAGCATGAATTCCATGGCGATGCCGGGCGGGATGGTCTTGGGCAGGCGCTGGTGGCCGCCGAGGCTCATCGCGCCGTATTTGGGCTGCGGGTAGCCGAAAACCGCGTTTTCGGAAGCAATCCGGATGTCACACGAGAGCGCCATCGAGCATCCCCCGCCATAGGCGTAGCCGTTCACCGCGGCGATGATGGGCTTGTAAATCTCGTATTCGCCGTACCACATTGTGGGCGAGTCGTGCTCATTGTACTGGCCCTCGCTCTCGACGACCGAAGTGAGGTCATGGCCGGCACAGAACGCGCGGTCCCCTGCGCCGGTGATGATGGCCGTCCATACGTTGTTGTCTTTCATGAATTTCTGACTGACGTCGTACAAATCGTCCACCATTTCTTCGGTGTAAGAGTTGAGTTTCTCGGGCCGGTTCAGGGTGATGATGGCGGTTCTGCCTTCCACTTCATAATTGATGCGGCTCATAGGACTTCTCCATATTGGTTTGACGAATCCGCTCGTTGCGTGTCCTTTGGGCCGAAAGTAGCGAGGCGACGGGGTTAAGTCAACGTCGGAGTGGAATCCTGCTCTTTCGACATACCTCCGAGTCTGCGTTTTCTTGACAGGTCAGGGCGCGGGTGCTAGCGTCGCCGCGAATTTCATATTCAGAATCATCTTTTGCGGGCTCGATATTTTCAGACCGAAATCTTTGTTTTTCGAGGAGGAAGACGCAATGACGGACTACCCCACGTGGGCGCGCGGGTCGATGATGGTCGACTGGGAGCACCGGATTGACATGGACCGCATGCGCCGAGAGCGCGTCGAGAAAACCCAGGCGGCGATGAAGGAAAAGGGCATCGACGCCCTCATCCTCTGGAAGGACGAGAACGTGCGCTATCTAACGAGCGCGCGCGTCATCATGATTCAGTACCGCTCCTCCACCACCTACGGGGTGCTGCTCAGACAGGAGGGAAACCCGACGCTGCTCGCCTCGAGCGGCGAGGCGCACCGCATCGAGGAGTGCATGCCCTGGATAGACGATTACGTGCCCATCGGCATCCTGGAAGAGCCGGGCCTTGTGGAGCACACGGTGGGCACCGACATCAAGAAGCGCTTCGACGACTGGGGAGTTTCGAACGGAACCATCGGTCTCGACGGGCACACGTTCACACAGCGGGCGATGATCGAAAAGTATTTCCCGGAAGCCACGTTCGTGGACGGCGAGCAGTTCATGTACATGAGCCGGGTGCAGAAGACGCCGGACGAGATAGCCTGCCTCCATCAGGCTTGCGCCATCGCCGACGCCGTTACCATCACGGCCTTGAACCACGCTGAGCCGGGCGTGCGTGAGTTCGACGTGGCGGCCGAGGCCATGAAGACGCTCTTCACCCACGGCGGGGAGTTCGGGCATCTGGCGTCTCCGTTCGTCGCTTCTGGCGAGCACATGGCGCCGCCGACGCGCTTTCCCACCGATAAAATCATCAGGAACGCGGACATCGTCTTCATCGATATCGGAGCCTGCTGGAACGGGTATTTCGGCGACTGCGGGCGCGCGAAGGTGGCCGGCGGCCCGCCCCATCCCATGCAGAAGAAGGTGTATACAACCGTCTACAAGTCGCTCAAGGCGGGGATCGAAAAGATGCGCCCAGGCTACACGAACGACGACTCGGCGGCGGAATTCCTGGAAGTCGCGCGCTCGGCAGGCTTGGAGGACAACTTTATCAAGCTGTTCATCGGACACGGCTGCGGCATTTCGCCCAACGAACCGCCATACGTGGGCGAGGTGATGCCCGGGGCCGAGAGCGTGGAGTTCGTGCCGGGGATGACGTTCGCCATCGAGCCGCTCATTTTCGTGCCGGGTATTCCCGGCGGGGCCGGCGTGCGGATTGAAGATCATATCCTCATCACCGAGGATGAACCCGTCTACATGACGCGCGCTCCCTATTGCGAGGAATTGATCATTCAGGATTGAGCAGGCGTTGACTTGAATCGGCGCCCCTGGCCTGAGGTCCGGGGGCGCTTTTTCATTTTGTTGGTTGTGAGGCGAGGCATGTGTTGACAGAGATTCCCCTGGCCATCGCGGCGTCGGCTTTTTTTGCGCTGACCTTCATCTTCTCGCGCCTGGCGACGCGGGAGGCGACGCCCGTGTTCGGCGGGTTCGTGGCTTCGGCCACGGTGACGCTCCTTTATCTGCCCTGGATAGCGGCGAGCGTACCGCTGAGCGCTTTCGCCAACCCGCACCTGCTCTGGTTCGTGGGGCTCGGCGTCATCACGCCCAGCATATCGAGGACGTTTCAGTTCGCGGGCGTCCAGCGCATCGGGGCGGCGCCTTCGGGCATCCTGCGCGGCCTGGGTCCTCTTTTCTCGAGCACACTGGCCGTCTTGCTGCTGGGCGAGCAACTCACGCCGATCCTCGCCCTGGGAACCGCCCTCATCGTCTGCGGCATCGTCGTCTTGTCGATCAGGAAAGACGAGATGCGCTCTTGGGCGCTCACCGGAATCGCCTACGCCATCGGCGCCACGCTCATATGGGTCATGCGCGACCTCATCATCCGCTACTCCTCGCCGGATGTGCCCTACAAGACGCTGGCGATTTTCGTGATGGCGGGGACGTCGAGCATCGTCATGGCGTTGGTTCTTGCGAATTCCAAAAGCGGGCGCGAGGACTTCACCGGAAAGGGCCTCTTTTATTTCGTCCTCGTGGGACTCGCCAGTTTCTCGGCTCTGACATCGCTTTTCTTCGCCCTCGAGGAGGGACGTATCGTCGTTGTGACGCCGATCACCTCGGCGCAACCTTTGTTCGTGCTGCTCTTCTCGCGCTTCTTACCGCAAGGCATGGAGCCGCTGACGCCGCTCATGGTGCTGGGCGCGGCATTTATCGTCGCGGGAGGCGCGCTGATCAGCCTGGCGTGATCAGTCGGCGAGTCTGTCGTTCAGGTCGAGATCTCCGGCCAACTCCCTGAGCTGGGCGAGCACGGGCGCTGCGATGGGCACGCCGTCTCGGCGCATCTGTTCTTTTCTTCGCGCGAGATTCTCGCCCGGAATCCGGATGGGGCTCTTGCCCTCCATGGGGGTGGAATTTCTGATCTCGCGGATTCTCATGTCCATCTCCGCCTTGAAATCATCCAGATCGCGGAAGATGTCTGGCCGCATGGCGAAAAACACCTGGCCGGTGTTCGTGGGTGTCTTGAAGTCCTTGTTGAAATCGATAACGTCAGATCCAAAGGCCGCTCCGTTCAGAACGCCTGCGAGCGCGCCGATCATCATGTTCAGACCATATCCCTTGTGGCCCCCGATGGGCAGCAGAAAACCCTCCTCGGCGCGCGAGGCGTCGGTGAGGGGTTTTCCGTCTTTGCTCATCATCCAGCCCTCGGGCATCGGCTTTCCCTCCTGGGCGTAGACCTTCACCTTCCCGTAAGATGTCTCGGTGGTGGCCATGTCGAGGACGAAGGGGGGTTCCTCACCCGCCGGGATGGCGTAGGCGATGGGGTTGGTGCTCAGGAGCATGTCGACGCCGCCCCAGGGGGGCATGTGGTTGGCGTTGGCGACGGCCATGTACATGCCGATCATGTCGTGCGCGAGGGGCAAGGCGGCGTAGACGCCCGCGGCACCCGCGTGGTTCCCGTGCTGTATGCCGATCCACGCAAGCCCGTTTTCTCGCGCCTTCTCGATGGCGAGTTCGGCGGCGAACGTCACGACCACCTGGCCGAAACCGTTATCCCCGTCGATGAGAGCGCTTACGGGGGTTTCGCGCTCGGCGCGGATGTCGGGCCTTAGGTTGTAGCCGCCTTCTCGGATTCTCCGGCAATAGGGAGGGAGCCGGAAGATGCCGTGTCCGTGCATCCCGTGCAGGTCGGCTTCGATCATGCGGACGGCGCAGATACGGGCATGATCGTCCAAGACGTCGTACGCCACCAGGACGGCGTGAATGAAATTCTCCAGGCGTTCTACGGGGTAGCGTAGTTCGGACATCGGGTCTCCTTGTTCGAATGGCGGTTTCCGTACTCACGGGGCGCGCCTGCGCGGCGTATGCGCACAGTTCCAACTGTAAAGATTCCTTAAAAATCGGGTTTTCTCACTTTGGTGAGATTTCTATGATATATTCCCAAGAGCCGTCATGGAAGGCGAATTCGCATCCATGGCACAGTTCAAAACGATTCGCCTGTTCTGGAGAACACACCCGACTCCAGCCGCCACCCGAAAGGGGACGAGATGAATTACATCAAAAAGCCCGAATGGTCGATGTCCGAACGCGAGGCGACGCCCGAATCCGTTTTTTTGAACCGCCGCAAGTTTTTGGCGGGCGGCGCGGGTCTGATGCTGAGCCAGATGGTGACCCCTCCCTACTGGCCCGAACGGGACGGGCCGCTCACCCTGGCCCAGGCGAAGAAGGGGGTCGCACATCCTAAGGATCAGACAGTGGGCCTGTACCCGGCGCGCCGGAATCCTAAGTTCACGCTGGACCGGCCGCTCACGGAAGAAAAAGTGGCGGCCGAGTACAACAATTTCTACGAATTCGGCGGCAACAAGGCGATCTCCTGGTTGGCCAAGCGCATGGAGACGCGCCCGTGGCAGGTGGAGGTGAAAGGCCACGTCAAAAAGCCCAAAACCTACGATATCGACGAGTTGATCAAGGGCATGACGCTCGAGGAGCGGCTGTATCGTTTCCGCTGCGTGGAAGCGTGGGCGATGGCCGTTCCGTGGACGGGTTTCAGGATTTCCGAACTCATCAAGAAAGTAGAGCCCACGAGCAAGGCGAAATACGTCAAATTCACCACCTTCCTGAACCGCAAGGTGGCGTTGGGGCAGCTCCAGGTCTGGTACCCTTGGCCTTACGTGGAAGGCCTCACCATGAAGGAGGCCATGAACGAACTGGCTATTATGGGCACGGGCATTTACGGTCATCCCATGCCGCAGCAGCATGGCGCGCCCCTGCGCCTGGTGGTTCCGTGGAAATATGGATTCAAGAGCATCAAGTCCATCGTTTCCATTGAATTTACGGAAAAGAGGCCCCGCACGTTCTGGGAGAAGGCGGGGCCCAGTGAATACGGCTTCTGGGCCAATATCAACCCGAAGTTCAACCATCCTAGGTGGTCGCAGGCGTCGGAGCGCATGCTGGGAACGAACGAGAGAAGGCCGACGCTTCTCTTCAACGGCTATGCGAAATGGGTGGGGGACATGTACCCGGACATGAACGACCGGAAATATTTCATGTAGGCGCAGATTTCAGAGAAAAACCATCTTCCGGCCTTATAAGTTGCCGGGGGATGGTCTTTTTGTGCGATAGAAGGTTACGCTTTCAAGGCCTGATCCAGATCCTCGATCAAATCGTCCGCGTCCTCGATCCCCACGGAAAGCCGGATCAGGGTGTCGCTGATGCCAAGTGCTTCTCTGCTCTCCTCGGTGAGAGAAGCGTGCGTCATGATGGCGGGATGCTCCACCAGGGATTCCGTCCCCCCTAGGCTCTCCGCCAGGGTGAACAGCCTCACGTTTTCCAGGAATCTGCGCGCCTCTGGCAGGCCGCCTCTTAAGTAGAACGCCAGCATGCCCCCGAAGCCGCTCATCTGCCTTTTTGCCAGATCGTGCTGGGGGTGAGATTCCAGCCCCGGATATATGACTTTCTCCACTCCGGGGTGCCCCTCAAAATGCCTGGCGATTTTCATGGCGTTTTGCTGGTGTTTTTCCATCCGCACGGGGAGGGTGTCGATGCCCCGCATGGTCATGTAACAGTCGAATGGAGCGGGAGTCGCTCCGAGCGCGTTCTGGTAATGCCTGATGCGCTCATGGAGCGCCTGGCTTTTCGTCACCAGCGCGCCGCCGACCACGTCGCTGTGCCCGCCGATGTATTTCGTCGTGCTGTGAACGGCGATGTCCGCGCCCAGGGCGAGCGGTCTCTGGAAGTAGGGGCTCATGAAGGTGTTGTCCACGGCGACGATGGCCCCGTCTTTCCCGTACGTGGAGGCGATGCTCCGGATGTCGGCCATCTTTAAGAGCGGGTTCGTGGGGCTCTCTATCCAGATGAGCCGCGTGTTCTCCCGGATTTTACCGGCCAGGGACTCCTCATCCGCCATATCCACGTAGTCGCACGCGATGCCGAATTTCTCGAACCCCCGGAAATCCTTGCCCGTGATAAGGCGGAAGGTTCCGCCATACACGTCGTCCGAGCAAAGCATGTGATCGCCGTGGGAGAGCAGGGCGAAAAGTACCGTGGTGGTGGCGCCCAGACCCGAGGAGAACGCCAGCCCGTGGCACTCGGCATCCGCGTTATCGGGGCGTTCGAGGCCTGCAATGTTCATCTCCAAGGCCTCTCGCGTCGGGTTGCCCGAGCGCGAGTATTCAAAATCGCCGACGGGGTCGCCGGGCGTATGCTGCTTGAACGTGCTGCTCAGGCAGATGTCGGGCTTCACGGCGCCGGTGAGTTCGTTGGGTTCTTTTCCGTGGTGAATTGCTCTGGTGGATATTTTCATGTTGCTCCAAGAAAGCGGGGGTTGGTTACTGTTTCCGTATCGACCTCTATGACGCGCTCTTTGGTGCCGCCGCCTGCTCAATTTCCGCTTCATCCAGGAATGCGTTGGCGACCATCCATTCGTCGGAGAATATCTTGCTGAGATAGAACATGCCCGAATCCGGCATGAGGGTGACGATTCTTTCGGGTTTTTCGAGGGATTCCGCGTACCGCACGGCGCCTGCGACCGCGCCGCCGGCCGAGCCGCCCACCAGGATGCCTTCTTCCCTCGCCAGCCTCCTCGCCATCAGGAGGCACTCAGCGTCGGTGACGCGGACGACTTCGTCGATGTTATCGAAACTGAGCGTCGCGGGCTTGAAGCTCTCTCCGATTCCTTCGGTCTTGTAGGAGCCCGCCTCGGGGTCCGTTTCCCCGTAGAAAAGGCCGTAGAGAATCGAGCCGATGGGGTCCACGCCGACGATTTTGATGTCGGGGTTTTTTTCTTTCAGGAATCTGCCCGTGCCCGAGATGGTGCCGCCGGTGCCCAGACCCGTGACGAACGCGTCGAAATCGCCTCCCGTCTGACGCCATATCTCGGGCCCCGTCATGCGGTAGTGGGATTCGGGGTTATTCGGGTTGTTGTACTGGTTCGCCAGTATGCAGTTGGGTGTCTCCTCCACGATCCTGCGCGCAACGCTGTAGTGGCTCTCGGGGTCGTCGAGCGCGACCGTAGGCGTGACGATGACTTTCGCCCCGTATGCGCGGAGCCGGTCGACTTTCTCCTGGCTCATCTTGTCGGGCATCACGAAAACACAATTGTAGCCCTTGATTGCGGCCACGATGGCGAGTCCCGCGCCGGTGTTCCCGGAAGTGGCCTCGACAATCATTCCACCCGGCTTGAGTTCGCCCTTTTTTTCCGCGTCTTCGACGATCAACGGTGCGATGCGATCTTTCACCGAGAGACCGGGATTCATGTATTCGACCTTGACGAAAAGTTCGGATTCCAGTTCTGAGCTGACCGAATTGAGTCTTACGATCGGCGTGTCGCCGATGGCCTCCAGAATGTTGTTCTTCACTTGCTTATGCCCTCGAAAACGGCTTGAAAATTTGAAAGCATCATACTGCGAGACGATTATGCGGCATCCGCGCGGCGTCTACAAATCATCGAGAATCTCGACGGCCTGAAACAATTTTCCCTCCATGAACTCGAGGCTCGCCCCACCGCCCGTGCTTACGTGGCTCACTCGCTCGCTCAGCCCGGCCATCTCAATGGCCGCCGCGCTGTCGCCGCCGCCGATGACGGTCGTGGCGCCGTTTTTCGTCGCCTCCGCGAGGGCATGCGCGACGGTGAAAGTGCCCTTATCGAACGGCTTGACCTCGAAGACGCCCATCGGGCCGTTCCAGACGATGGTTTTCGCCCCTGAAATCATCTCCGAGAATCGCTGCGCGGTTTCCGGGCCGATGTCGAGGCCCATGAGCCCCTCTGGAATCACGCCTTGGAATACTTCGAAGGATGCTCCCTCTTCGATGGCGCGCGCGGCGACGACGTCCGTGGGCAAAACGAGTTTCTCGCCCCCTAGGGATTGGAGTTGCCCGGCAACCTCGATCCTGTCTTCCTCCACGAGGCTCGCGCCCGTCTCCTGCCCGTTCGCCCGCATGAACGTATAGACCATGGCCCCGCCGATGAGCACCCGGTCGCATTTGCCCAATAAAGTTTCGATGACCATCATCTTGTCGGAGACTTTCTTTCCTCCGATGATGGCGAGGAAGGGTTTTTCCGGCGCATTCAGCGCCTCCCCCAGGTACTGAAGCTCCTTTTCCAGCAGGAATCCCGCAACGCGGGGCTTTCCGGCCATCATCTGCGGCACGGTGAGCATACTCGCATTATCGCGGTGGCAGGTGCCGAAGGCGTCGTTTACATAAACGTCGGCCAATGAAGCCAGCCCCTGTGCGAAGGCGTCTTTTTCCCGTCTTAGGGCCGTATCTTCAGAGGCCCCCTTATCCTTGATCTGCTCGGCCTTGTGGAAGCGGAGGTTTTCGAGAAGGCAGCATTCCCCGTCTTTTAGCGCTTCGACGGCGCTCTCGGCAGCGTGTCCCACGCAGTCTTTCGCGAAGACGACGCTCTTGCCGAGTAATTCCCCGAGACGCTCGGCGATGGGCGCAAGGGTCCACCTGGCGTTGGCCTTGGGGCCTTCTCCCGTCGGGCGCCCAAGATGGCTCATGAGGACGAGGCGGCCACCGCCAGCCAATATGTGGTTTATCGTGGGGAGCGCCATGCGGATCCTGCGATCATCGGCGATGCGGCCGTTCACGTCCTGGGGGACGTTGAAGTCCACACGCATCAGCACGCGCTTACCACGCACGTCGATGTCCGAGATGCTTTTCTTCGTCATGGCTTGCCGCCTTTGTGAAAGTGAACGCCGCCTGGAATGCCGCCGAAGGACAAGTCGTGTATAAGAAAAATCGTCATGAAAATCCAGCGCCCGGCCGAAGGTCTTCGAGGTTTGCGTTTCAGTTTCGCTCGGCGCTAACGCAGATACGAGTATGAACGGGTTGCAAGGAAAGGGGAAGAGATGATCACCATAGATTTAAGCGGAAAAATCGCCCTGGTGACGGGTTCGAGCCAGGGCATCGGGCAGGCGTGCGCCATGGTTTTGGCGCGCGCGGGGGCATCGGTCGCCCTCGCGGCCCGGAACGAGGAGAATTTGAAGCAGACCGCTTCCGACATTACCTCTGCCGGAGGACGCGCGGAGGTGATGGCGGGCGACCTCACCGCTGCCGGCCAGACGGAGCAGGTGGTGGAAGAGACTTGCGCCCGGTTCGGGGGAATCGATTTTCTCATCAGCGCCGCAGGCGTCAGCAGGCGGACAGACCCCATCGTAACGACGGATGAGGACATCGACCTCGCCATCGACCTCAAACTCCGCGCCGCCATCCGCTTGACGAAAGCCGCGATTCCGCAGATGAGGAAGCGGGGCGGGGGCGTGATCGTCTATTTCTCGGGGCTGAGTCACGTCCATACCTCCGTGTACCACGGCTCGGGCTGCATCCCGAACGCGGGTCTCGCCGCCTACAAGCATCAACTCGCCCGGAGGCTCGCACCCGAGAACATCCGGGTGAACCTCATCAATCCGGGCACGACGGACACCCCGAGGTACGTCCGGCAGACGACGAAAATCGCGGAACTCACGAATCGAACTTATGAGGAAGTGGATGCCGAAAGGCGCGCCGAACTGCCCATGGGCCGTCTCACGCGGGCCGAGGATTGCGCAGGCGCGACCTTGTTTCTGGTTTCCGACCTGGCCTCGAACATCACGGGCGAGTCCATCAACGTGGACGGCGGTCGGTGCGACGTTGTGCGGCCCTAGAGGGCGTTGCTGCCGCCGTCGAGATATATTGTCTGCCCGGTCATGTAGTCGCTCTGGGGGCCGCAAAGGTAGACGACGAGGGGCCGTATTTCTTCGATTTCGCCGTAGCGCTTCATGGGAACGTAGCGCAGGAATTCCTCGCTTTGCGCGGGATCGGCGATTCGATCGACCGTCATCGGGGTGGGGAAGCGGCCCGGCGCGATGTTGTTCACCTGAATGTTCTTCTCCGCAAGCTCGACGGCGAGCGCCTCGGTGAATCCCCGGACGCCAGATTTCGACGCCGCATAGGCCACCTGATTTGGGCGACCCCGACTGCCTGCGCCCGAGCCGAGGTTGACGATTTTTCCTTCTCCCACCTCGAGCATGAAGCGCACCGCCGCGCGGCAGCAATAGAACATGCCGCTCAGGTTCAAATCGATGGTCTCGTGCCAGATTTCGTTCGTCATCTCGAGAATCGGGCTGGGGAGCGACACCCCCGCATTGTTGATGAGAATGTGCGGGCCTCCGAGTTCTTTGTTGACCTGCTCGAACAGGGCGTTCACCCGCGCCGGATCCGTGACGTCGCAGACGGCGGGTCTGGCTCTGATGCCGAATTTCTCGCATTCTTTCGCAGTATCAGCCATCGGCTCAGGCCGTCTGCCGATGAGGACGAGGTCCGCACCAGCCTCCGCCAGTGCGATGGCCATCGTTGCGCCGAGCCCCTGGCCGCCGCCCGTGATGCAGGCTACCTTGCCACTTAAATCTACGCCGGGTGAGGTCATATCTGCTCCGCTTTTCAGTCCGCCCGGCGAAAGGCCCCGCGCCGCGATTGCGCGCGCAAAGTCACTGCGGGGCTTTACCGCCGTGCGGTAGTGGGGTACATAAACCTTGGTTCCGCAATCATTTCGACGGACATTCTCTTCCACATTTTGGCGAAGAGTCAAAGTGAACATCTTAAGTGAGGATGCGATGAGTCTCGCGCAGGCGCCTGCGGCAATCAGCAGCGAAAACATAGAGTTGGTCGGTTATCACGACTTGGAAGACAGGCCCGCCTTCAAAACGGCGATTCAGGAAGTGGACGGTCGGTTTTACCTCTACCTCTCGCAATTCTGGGTGAGCGGCTGGAGCATTCTCGACGTAACTGATCCCGAAAACCCCGAACTCCTCAAGTTTATTGAGGGTCCCGACAACACTTGGACGCTCCAGGTCCAGGTGGCGGATGGTTTGCTCATCACCTCCCTGGAGAGAATCCCTCCCGGCTGGGGGCCGCGGCCCGAGGATCCGCCCGAAGTCGAGGGCGTCTACATCTGGGACGTGAAAAAAGATCCGGCCAATCCGCAACTCATTTCGCATTGGCAAACGGGAGCGGACGGCACGCACCGGAATTTTTATAACGGCGGTCGCTACGCCCACCTCTCCGCCTACGCGCCCGGCTATGACGGGAATATCTACCGCATTCTGGATCTGGCCGATCCCCGGAACCCGAAAGAAGCGGGCCGCTTCTGGCTCCCCGAGCAGGAGAGTGCTGAGACCGATATGTCGGACGACTGGAGCGAGGGGATGCGCGTGTTCCAGCACGGGCCGGCCCATGCGGAAAACGGACGGGCGTATCTGCCTTATGCCCGCGGCGGGTTCGTCATCGCGAATATCGAGGATGTATCCAGCCCCAAACTCATCAGCCGTTTCAACGTCTACCCGCCGCTGGGCAGCGCGATCGCCGTGCACACGGCGTATCCCTATCTCAACCGGGGATTCGCCATCATCAACAGCGAAGCCCTCAAGGAGAATTGCGACGAGCCGCTCAACTATACGGCGATCATCGACATCGAAGACGAGGCGAACCCGAGGCTCATGTCGCTCTTCCCGGTGCCCGAGCCGCCGCCCGGTTATTCACACAAGAGTTTTTGTGAGCGCGGCGGACGCTTCGGCCCGCACAACCAGCACCACCCCCAGGGGATCGATTGTTTAGAGCAAAGAGAAGACCGCATTTATCTGACGTATTTCAACGCAGGCCTCAGGGTTTATGACATCTCCGAGCCCATCCACCCGCGCGAGATCGCGCACTACATCCCCGCCGACCCGACGAAACGTCTTGGCATGCTGCCCAGAACGCTCGTCACCCAGAGCGAGGATGTAATTGTCGACAGGCGCGGAATCATTTATGTGACGGACAAGAACCATGGACTTCATATATTGCGCTGCACCGTTTAGGCGAAAAGGAGAAAAATTCTATGCCTACCATCGTTGACCTTTCACGAGAGATCTACCACCGCACACCCGCGTATCCGGGCCAGCCGCCCATCCTGTATGCCGAGTGGAAAAACCACGAAGAGGCCTTCAAGGACTCGGGAAACGTCTGGGGGAACGCCCTGAACTTCGTCACCATGCCCGAGCACGGCACCACGCATCTCGACGCGCCGCGCCATTTCCACCAGGACGCGCAGCCGATGAACGAATACCCGCTCGAGAACTGCATCGTTCGCGGCATCTGCATCGATCTGCAGCATATTGAACCCAGGGCGGAAATCAGTTCGGCGGATATCGACGCAGCGGTGAAAAAAACGGGTCTCTCGGTTCCCCAGGGCGGTACCATCCTCCTGTGCACAGGCCATCATGCCCGCACTTTCCCGACGAAGGCGTATGGGTTGGATAATCCTGGCGTCAACGTGGAGGCCACCGAATGGCTGGCGGATCAGGGGATCGTCCATTTCGGGATTGATTCCATGCGTCCCGGCCCCGAGGGCGACGTCAATGCTTTGGTCCACAAAACCTGCTGGGAGAGGGGGATTACCCACCTCGAAAGCCTATGCAACCTCGAAGCGCTGCTGGGCAAGGGCGAGTTCCAGTTCATCTCCCTTCCGCTCAAGTTCCGCGAGGGAACGGGAAGCCCCGTTCGCGCGGTGGCGGTTCTCGACGATTAGTTCTTGATTCGGGGTCCTCGCCGTATGGGGGCGAGGACCCCGTCTTTTCGATGAATGGCCAAAATATGATAGGCTAGGCGTCTATCTTCGACATCCGCCCCGGGGAGGGGAGTTTTCAAGCCCTCCACAGAGCCTATGCCAGAGTCTCCCAAGCCCCGATCGGAGTATGCGCTCGAACTGGGACGACGTATCGCGCGCGCGCGTGAGCGCAGGGGGCTGAACCGCAACCAGTTGGCGCGCGCCGCGGGCGTCACGTGGGCGAATCTCACACGATATGAACAGGGCCAGAACGAACCGAGCGCAAGCAAACTGTTTGAAATCGCAAAAGTGCTCGATGTGTCCGGCGATTGGTTGCTGGGCCGAACCGGCGCGCCGGAAATTCCAGGCGTCGGGCCTTTGGATGTCTCCTTGAGTATGAGTGATAACTTGCGGACGCCGGGCAAGGTGAGCGATGCGGAGTTTCGCGCCGTGCCTTTGGTGTCGGGTTCCATCGCTGCGGGAAGCGCCAGAATCGTGGATGAGCAAATCGAGGAATACGCTCTTATCCACGTTTCTCAAATTGCAGGGCGTGGGGATTTGGTATCCGTCCGAGTAGACCGCCAAATGGGCCGCAGTATGATTCCCACGATACAGCCGGGTGCGGTGGTCGTCATCGATCGCCGTGACAAGGCGATCGCTCCCAATGGCATTTACGCCGTTCGGGATGAATCCGGCGGGTGTACGCTCAAGCGGTTGCAGTGGACCCCACCACGTCTATGGCTGGTGCCCGAGAATCGTGAAGACGTCGTCACGCATATTGATTTGGACGGGGAAGAGCCCGCCGATAGAATCGTGGGCCGCGTCGTCTGGGCCTACCAGCCGCTCGCCTGAGAGGGCTTTTTCAAAAACCCCTAAACTAGGAGTCCATCAACTCCCTGCATTTTTCCGTGAGAGCGGGGATGACTTTTTTGTAGTCGCCCACGATGCCGTAGCGCGCGCGCTGGAAGATGGGCGCTTCGGCGTCCGTGTTGATGGCCACGATGTTCTTGCTCGGCCCTGCCCCGACCATGTGCTGCATGGCGCCTGATATGCCGACGGCGATATAGAGATTGGGGCTCACGATCTTGCCCGTCTGGCCCACCTGCATGGGCGTCGGCACCCAGCCGGCGTCGACGGCGGCGCGGCTCGCGCCCACGGCCGCTTTGAGAACCTGGGCGAGATCCTGGAGGTATTCGAAATTCTCTGGCCCGCCCAAACCGCGTCCGCCGCTCACGACGATTTCCGCATCTTCCAGGCGGACGCCCTCTGCTTCCACCTTTTTCGCCTCCACGAAATTCATTCGAATCTCATCTGCATCCACGGAAACGCCGATTTCCATGAACTCGCCCTCGCGGCCCTCTTCGATGTCGGCCAGCGGCAGGGCTTTCGCGCGCGTGGACGCGATAGAGAGGGAATCCGTTTTCGAACGTACGTGGCTGATGGCGCTGCCCCCGTGCACCGGACGGATGGCGGCGAGCTTCCCCTCCTCAATCGAGAGGTCCGTGCAGTCGTGCGCGTAGCTGGCCCCGTGCCGGAAGGCGAGCCGGGGTGCCACATCCCGCCCCATGGAGGTATTGGCGACCAGCAAGATATTCGGGCTCTCTTCTCCGATGACGGCGTCGATTACTTTGAGATACGCCGCATTGGTGTAGCCTTCGAGAATATCCGATTCGGCCGCCAGCACCTTGTCGGCCCCAAGGGCGATGATTCCTTTCGCCAGTTCATACGTGCCCGCTCCGCCGAGAAGGAGGGCGACCAGGGAGCCTCCTTTTTCATCGGCGAGTTTTCGGCCGATACCGCAAAGCTCACTGCTTACGAGCGCCAACTTGTCCCCTGCGCGCTCGGCTAAAACGAGAACGTTGTTCGACATGATGTTGTTCTTTCTCCCCTAAATGATTTTATCTTCACGAAGGCGTAGGGCCAGAGCGCCGGCTGCTTCTTCGAGTGATTCGCCTTCGATGAATTCGCAGTTCCCGTCAAAAACGGGCTTGTAGAATTTGGTGACTTCAAAAGTGGCCGCCCCTTTTCCGACAGAGGCGGGGTCGATTCCGATGTCCGTCGCGCCCCAGACGGGGATCTGCTTGCGCGACGCCATGAGAATGCCTTTGACCGAGGGCAGGCGGGGCGTGTTGATCTCGTTGCTGGCGGTGAGCAGGCACGGAGTCGATACTTCCACGACCTCCACGCCGTCCTCCAGGGCGCGTTCGCACCGGATCCCTGAGTCCGTTTTCTCCACTTTCTGGAGCTGGCTCACGCTGGGAAGTTCGAGCGCTTCAGCGAGGGCGAGGGCAGTGGTTCCATAGCTCCAGTCGCTGCTCAACCTGCCGCAAAAGATGACGTCAAAACCGTCGATCTTTTGAATCGCGCCCGCCAGAATCCGCGCGATGGCGAAGGCGTCGGAACCCTCGAAAGCATCGTCTTGGAGCAAAATGGCTTCATCGCATCCCATGGCCAGGCATTTTTTCAGACCGTCTCTGGCTTTTTCGTCGCCCATCGTCATGACGGTGACTTTTCCGCCATGCTCTTCCTTGAGGTTGATGGCCGCTTCGACGGCGTTTTCACAAAAGCCGTTGATGACGGGCGATACGTTTGCGGGCGGGATGACGTCCATCTTCTCCTCATCGACCTTGAAATCGCGGGGAGGAATGTCGGGGTCTTGAACTTGCTTGATGCAGGCGATGATATCCAAAGGGTTGATTCTCCTTGTTGATGCCGGTTCGAATCCGTCATGGTTGTTTGAGGTGCTCGGATGTGTTGTGAATCAACAAAACGAGACGCCTAAAAATAATGAGATGGAGTCGATGCGTCAACCGAGAAAGGCGTTTTTCCCGATTTTGCCCGCCTCCCCGGCACGCGCTCCCAAAGCGGTTCGTCCTTTCATGTTTGACAGGCAAAAAAATCCGCGCGATAAGATGAAAACGCTCCGGTATGAGGGCGAAACATTCCGACAGACGATTTTTCAGCGCGTTTCGGGTTTTGGATTAGAGGATCCCTTCCATGTCAGAAGCAAGCGAAGCCCAGGTTCTAGAGGCTCTGAAGAAAGTGCGAGACCCAGAGGTCGGAAAAGACTTGGTGAGTCTCAACATGATCAAGGATGTCCAGATTTGTGGAGATGCGGTCGCCTTTACACTGCAGTTGACCACACCTGCGCATCCGCGCAAGGAAGAGTTCGAGCAGGAGTGCAAGCTGGCGGTCGGCTCTTTGGAGAACGTGAATTCGGTGAACGTCCGGGTGACGAGCCACGTCACCGCGCGGCCATCGATGGCTGGCAAAATGGACGTCGTTGGTGTGAAGAACATCATCGCCATAGCGAGCGGGAAGGGCGGCGTGGGTAAATCGACCGTGGCGGTGAACGTTGCGCTCGCCCTGAGCCGGGAAGGCGCGAAGGTGGGGGTGCTCGACGCGGACATTTACGGGCCGAGCCAGCCCCTGATGCTCGGAATCCCCGCAGCGCGGCCCATCGCCGAGGAGGGGAACAAGATACGGCCTCTGGAAGCTCATGGGCTAAGGGTCATGTCGATGGGGTTTCTGGTCGATGAGGACAGCCCCGTCATCTGGCGCGGTCCCATGGTCATGCGGGCACTCGTGCAGTTTTTGAGCGAGACGATATGGGGAGAACTCGACTATCTCGTCCTGGACCTGCCCCCCGGCACCGGCGACGCGCAACTGACCATCGTCCAGCAGGTTTCTCTGGCGGGCGCCGTCATCGTCAGCACGCCGCAGGACATCGCTCTTCTCGATGCGCGCAAGGGTCTGCAGATGTTCCGGAAAACCGACGTGCCCATTCTCGGGATCATCGAAAACATGAGCTACTACGTGTGCCCCGAATGCGGGTATCGCGAGAACATCTTCGACACCGGCGGCGGGGAGAAGGCCTCCCAGCGCTACGAAGTCCCGTTCCTGGGCGCCATTCCACTCGACATCAAGGTGAGGCTGGGGGGAGACTTCGGCGTGCCCGTCGTAGCGGGAGAGCCGGATCATCCGACGGCCAAGGCATTCCGCGAGGCGGCCAGAAAAGTGGCCGAGCAGGTGGCCATCGCCAACGCCTCGGGACCCATATCGGTGCCGGAACTCAAGATCATCGGATAGAAGAGTCCGCGAAAGTGTGCGTCTTCATGCTGAAAGGTTAGGTTCGCAAATCTGACTTGGATCAACAGATTATCTTTAAGTCCACCGGTCGTTTCGTTCGTTTGTGTAGCTTTTCTCCGGCGAGCCGAGCACGCGATTTTTCATAAGCTCATAAGAGGATTAACGTCATGGCGAAAGTAGTTTTGATCGATCCGCTTTATTCGACGCCGGCGTGGAACGTGGCTTCCGACTGGCTGGGAGCGGAGCACGAGGTCGTCGCTCCGGCCGAATACACGCCGGAGGCCATCGAGCCGCTGCTGCCGGATTCGGAAGGCATTCTCACCGTGTTCCGGCCCGTTTCGCCCGAGATGATGGACATGGCGCCAAACCTCAAGGTGGTGGCCAAACCGGGTGCTGGCGTGGACAACATCGACGTCGATGCGGCGAACGAGCGCGGCGTCATGGTCTGCAACGTCGAGGGCGTCCGGGGGCGCTCCGTGGCGGAACACGCCTTTTTCATGGCGCTGTATCTCGCGCGTCACGCCTGGATGCGCGATGAGCAGGAAACCTGGGAGCACGTGCCTGCGGTGCAACTGGGCGGCAAATCGCTCGGCATCGTGGGGCTCGGGGATATCGGCAGGAGAGCAGCGCGCATCGGCCATGGTTTCGGCATGGAGTTGCTCATCAACACGCGGACGGAGGATCCCTCCTACGTGCCTGAGGCGAAGCTCGAGTTCACCTCTTTCGATGCGCTTTTGCCGCGTGCCGATTTCCTGATCTTGTGCATGCCCCTGGCGCCCGAGATGCGGGGCATCATGAACAGGGCGAATCTCTTGAAAATGAAGCCGGACGCCATCCTCATCAACGTTTCGAGAGGCCCCGCCGTGGTGAGCGACGATCTTCTGGAGGTGATGCGCGGCGGCCATCTCGCGGGCGCGGGGCTCGACGTCACCGATCCCGAGCCCCTGCCGAAAGACCATGGCTTGTGGGGGATCGAGAACGTCATCATCAGCCCGCACCACGCTTCCCGGACGCCCGAGACGCAGGTCGCCGCGATGGATCGCACGGCGGAGAACATGCGTCTGGCCTTAGGCGGCCAAAGACCCGTAAACATCGTGAATCCAGGGGTCATGTAAGCGATTCCCCAAGCCGGACAGGCCGACGCAGGCCGGCCGGGTCGGAGTGTGAATGCCGTTTGAATTGGTTGCCCTGAGCCCGGCCGTCTTCTTCGCCCTCTCGAGCATCATGACCAAAAGAGGGTTGGACGGCAGCACGCCGCACACGGGCAGCCTGGTCGTCCTGATCATGCAGCTTGTCTTCTTCTCCTCCTGCCTGGTGGCGGTGGATTTCTCCCGGATATCGGTTTCGGTCCACTGGATCGCTTTTCTGGCGGCGGGGATTTCCTCGCCCGCGCTGTCGTTGGTGTTCCTGTTTCGTTCGATCCAGAGGATCGGCGTCGCCTCGACAAGCCCGGTCTCCAACACCCACCCCATATTCGGGGCGTTCTGGGCGTTTCTGGTGCTGGGGGAACGCCCGCCCGCCGTCTTGTGGCTGGGTATCCTCGTTGTCGTGGCGGGTGTTTTCTGCATGACGAGTGGAGGAGGTCCGCTCGCCAGAGGCCGCGTGCTGCTGTTGCCGGTCACCGCGGCGGCTTTCATGGGGCTCGCCCACACGTTCAGGAAAATGGGGCTGGGAGGCGTGGAATCCCTTGTTTTCGGGGGGTTTCTGCAATCCGTCTCGGCATGCGCCCTGGGTCCTTTGATCCTGAAGGCGGGCACCGGGTGGAGGCCGTTCGTGTTCAACAGGCCCTCGCTCGGCAACTTCATCCTGGCGGGTCTCGCGATGGCGGCCGCCCAGTTGTGTCTCATGGCCGCACTGAGCATAGGGGAGGTGTCGCGCGTGACGCCCATGGTGGCGACGGTGCCGCTTTTCATGCTCGTGCTCGCACCCCTGATACTCGGGGAGCGCGAGAGGATCACCCCGCGTATCGTCCTGGGCGTGCTGATCACGGTGGCGGGGGTGATTCTGGTGACTTCGCTGCGCTAGGCGCGATCCGGCTCGATTTCGACGTAACACCTTATCTTTCAAATATATAAATTTTCAGGAATTTACCGAAAAACCCCGCTAATTTATCGATATTTTCAGGAATTCCCCCGCCGCCGGAGGCGGCGACTCACCCCGCGACCATAGCCGATACCCGGGAGCGCGCATGACGGCAAATGCGGGGAAATGCGCGCCGGCGCGGGCGGGGCTTCCCCGACGGGCGGGGAATGATGGGTGAGACTGGAGAGCAGGGGCGGACCCGCGCGTCCGCGCCCGCGTTTTGTTTTCACCGTCGTTCCGGCGAATGACGGTGGAGACCGGGAGATTGGCCGAAGCCGGGGGGGGGGGTGGAGATGCAGCGGCGTTCTCGAAAACGGCGAGGCGGATTTTCGGGGAGAGGCGCTCAGGCGGCGATTTCGAGATAGGGCGATTCCCCCGGGACGGGGGAGCGGAGTTTTTCCAGAACGTGAGGATTCCGCCGGACGATCTCGAACAGCATTCCGAGGCTGAGGTGGTTGCAGAAATCATCGTCCCATTCCAACCGGTTCTCGCAGTTCTCCCTTGTCAACCGGAAGCGGGACCAGGAGAGTTTCCCGTCGGGGTCCTCTTCCATCCCCACGATGAGTTCGTCTCCGTAGAACCATATCCACATTTCCAAATCGCCGATGCGGACGGGTTCGACTTCGGGCCGCCCGCC
Source organism: bacterium (assembly GCA_965204535.1). GTDB lineage: Bacteria > UBA8248 > UBA8248 > UBA8248 > UBA8248 > Bin107. The sequence continues at coordinate 1,179,997 of OZ241996.1, forward strand.
CTTGAACCTGCCGAATGCGCCCACGCGGGCGAATGAGGGAACGTCGTCGCCGGTAACGCCGAGCTTATGGAGAATCTCCATCCCCAGTTCGAATGAAATCTCGGGGTCGTCGTTGTTGTGGGTGGAAAATTGTCCCACCACATCTTTCTCGCCCAGGTCGATCTTCAGCAGGGCGTATGGCTTCTCTCTCTTGAGAAACAACCAGAACTTGAATTCGCCGGCTTCGGTTTGTTCCCAGTATCTTTCTGCGTCCTCGCGCTTTCCGACGCAGATTTCGAGAGTTTTTCCGATGGCCATGAGCTTCTTGAGGGAGAGCACCTCTTCGAGCCGGAATTCCCCGCTGAGGGGGATGGTTCCGGGGGCGGCTTCTGCTTCGGCGCGCCTCTCGCGGGCGTCGGTCAACTCCTTTCTGAAGAGGTTTCCATTCTTGCAGGCCTCATCGAAGGAATGGCGGCAGCTCTTGAGGAGTTTCCCGGCCCTGCGCCTCACGGCCTCGTCCTCATGCCCGGAGCACTTGAGAGCTTGCCGGATGGACCTGAGTGCGGTGCGCACGGTTCGCTCGCCGGTCTCTCCCTTCTCTTGCAGGTAGGCGTCAATCCCGTTCTTGAGTTTTTCGAGGGGAAAATCCTCGCCTGCTTCTTTTTTCAGGCGGTTCCACTGCATCAGGCATTCGGCGTTCATGTTTTTCCCTTCATTTATGGGACTTATATACGATGGTGCCTAAATTACTTATTGGATGTTGACGATTTAGCTATGCTCACAATCTCGTCTGATTGTTTCCCGTTCCATCATTTCAACCTTTCCCAAAAGTTGTAACCGGGAGGATCATCAAGACGGCGCAAATGGATTACTTTTGCGACAGTTTCTTCTTCATCGTAAGTCCTAGGGTCTAATTCAGGGTCATAGTCGGGATCATTTTTATCCCAATACAAGTGTGAAAGGTCTGTATCATCTTTGGGGAGATAACCTTCTACTCGATATGCTATGAGGAGTCCATAACGTAACCATGCCAGGTTAAACATCTCCTCAAGATCAAGCCCTGCGGAAATCCAATCCTTTTCGATAAAACGAACCCATTCCATCGCTTTTTCGTGAATGTTGTGCTTTGTCACTTCATTCATCATGAGCGATTCTCCTGCTCGTCCGCCTCATCGCCAGGGTCGGTTTCGCCGCTCAACATTTTTCCGAGTTTGATGGCGGCGGCCATCATCTCCTCACAGGCGGCCCATTCATCGTCTGTGATCTGCGCCTCAAGCCAATTCATGCGCTCTCGGGCGATTTCTTCGCCTTCGCCGCGCAGGCGCTTGGGGATTTGGCTGAGGCGCGCGTGCCCGTGGGAGAGGACCCACTCGGCGCGCCGTGAGCCGCCGGTGATGCGCTCGCGGAGTACAGGGAAAAGATAGCCCCTGCAGCTTATGTCGGGGTCGAACTCGACGTCTTCGGGGTCGAGCGCGCCGTTGTCGGCTTCCAGATTTTCGGCCAGTCGCTTCAGGAAATTGGAGAAGGGGTTCCCGTTTTCCCGATAATCCTCCCAGCGTGGGTCGTCCCACTCGAGGTTTCCGGGGTGGCGGAACAGGTCGCGCCTCCCGATGGATTCCTCCTCCTCCTCGTATGCCCACCCGGAGTCTGCGAGATGCTCGGGCAGGGCGCGGTTGAATTCTTCGAGGACGGCTCTGGCTTCCTCGACCCGGCGGCGGCGTTCGGCGAGGCTCGCTTCGGCGAGGAGGGTGAATAGCATGGGGGCCTCCTCGATGAGCCTGTGCACCTCCACCCCGTAGTGTTCCTCCACCATGTCGTAGGCGAGGGCGGTTTCGCTGTCCAAGTGAACCCTGGGGCCTGAGCCGCCGGAATCGAAGTTGATCCGGGATATTTCGTCCCGCACCGCTTCTGATTCGGGGCCAAGCGCCAGAATCCGGGGATTCCCCAGCTTCAGGGCACCAGCGAGCAACCGGGCGGTGGATTCTCGCGCTTCGCCTCCGTTTGCGCTCTCGAGACGGCCGATGGTCTTCTTTTCGATCTTCGCCTTATCGGCCAGTTCCTGCTGGCTCCATCCCTGCGCCTTGCGCAGTCTTTTCAGTGTTTCGGGGTGTATCTTCATCGTATGAACCTCATGCGGAAAAGTTTGTTGTCTCCGTATCCTGGAGCCATAATACACTTATTATATGAGATATTAAATAGAAATTATAATAAATATCTATTTAATAATGGCGTATATATGGAATTTTGGAGACGAAATATCTCTTTTATGGGATATTTAGGGGCTGAGGTGGTGAGGGGGTGTTGGAGCTCCCGCTTTGCTCTCCGGCGTGTCCGTTCGAGTCAAGACATCATCTCTCCCCGTTTTAACGAATTGGTTTCGCTTGACAAATTTCAACATCACAATCAAGATATTTCTCGCCACATAACCTAGGGCTTGATCTGCTGGTCGGGTCGCCCGCGGAATACAACACCGCTTCCTTGCGGGAATACGCGGGAACCTACCCAAGAGTCTATAGGTTATGTGGCAATCGGCCCGATTGTAAGGGTCGAAACGTGTTTCCTCCGCCAGGAGAACTTGTCTGGATTACATCAAGATCGACTTCCCGAAAGCAATACCCATTTGGTGGGCATTTGCCTGGCGTTTGGTAGCGTTTAAGGGTTTTGGTTCTTGTCTGGATTCTTGAATGGATTTTTTGCCGACATTGCTCGATTCGTCTTATAGATAAGCGTATCCCCAGGGGAGGAAGACCCGGGGAAACACCATAGAATCTAAGCCCGTTCTTGGAGCCAGAATGGATAAAAACCCAATAAAGGACCATCCAGAGGCAATAGATCAAAATAGCTCAATCCATATTTTGAGGCGGCTGGTACAAGTCATGGCAAGAACGACAGAAAAATCACTAATTGCTCATGGAGGTCCTGGAACTGGAAAAACCCGCACAGTTGCTGAAACTTTAAGAGAAGAAGGTCTTGTTCAGGACAAAGACTGGTTTGTGATAGAGGGCAGAGTCACGCCTTTCATGCTTTATCAAATTCTGTTCCAGCACTGAAAGGGAGATATTTTGGTTTTTAAGGAAACCGACTCAATCTGGAACAATCGCAAGGCTGTTTGGATGTTGAAATACGCCTTGGATGATTATGATGATGGTCTTCTGCGCTCAAATTATGACAAGTGTATCGTTAGATGGGATTCAGCCAGAACTCGCGATGTTTTCTTGATGACGCAAGAGGATAAGGAAAAATATAACGAGATAGTCGATGAAAAAATAAGGGAATCTTCAAATGACAGAAGGACAGTGAAACTCCCCTCAGAGTTTATTTTTAGAGGAAAGGCTATTTTTATTTCAAATCTTGAGCGGAGAAAATTTCCTCCCGAGATTTTAGAAATATCTTCTAAAATTGGTTTAACTCCTGACTGAGAAACGAGTTTGTCTTTGGAAATAATTCGCTCTTCTCACCAGGGCTGAGCACTATTGCTTTTTCGGGGTGCTCCACATGGTGCGAAAGCACAATAACAAGCGGTAAAGACCCATTTTTCAACCACATCACGGGGGAATGTTGAATGTTTTATGAAACCTATGGTGAGTTCGAAGTGCCACGAAAGCAAAGTACGAAAGGAAAAGTATTCAATGACTCAACAAAAGTGCTAAATGATTTTTGGGATATGGTAGACCAAAAAATCCGAGGTCTTTCAACAGCTCGCGGCTGTTATATTTTCGCCATCAAGGCGGGGAAGGGCATCAAACCCTGGTATGTCGGCCAAACTAAGAAAACTTTCAGAGATGAATGTTTCCAACCCCAGAAAAAAGCTCACTACAATAACGTGATCAATGATACTGCGAGAGGCACTCCTGTTATGATTCTCGTCGCACGTCATACATCTGAAAATAAAACAAAACTATCAAAAACCCTTCCACCGAAAGAAGCGGATTTCGTCGAACAACTGCTGATTAGCCAGGCCCTTTCGGCGAATCCTAATCTAGTGAACACAAAGAACACAAGATATATCAAAGATATAAAGATTCCAGGCGTTCTGAACAGCCCCAAAGGCAAACCGAGTGTTGGAGCAAAGTTGCTGAAATCATTGCTGGGAACAAAATAAGCCTAAGGATAAGTCAGCTTTTGGGCGCTCACCTTTCGGCCCCAAAACCCTGAAAATGTCGGAGATGCTCAATAAGCCCGCCTTTGCTCGTCGGTGAAGAATTTCGAAGATCGGGAACCATTCGCCGCTTGAGGGTCGGTCGGGGTTCTATTGCAGCGCGACCTGTCCCTGCCACTTGACAGATTCCGGTATCGCAATCAGGATATTCTTCGCCACATAACCTATGGATTGACCTGCTGGCTTGGTCGCCCGCGGAATACAACACCGCTTCCTCGCGGGAAGATGCGGCAACCTGCCATCAATCCTTGAGTAGTGTGGCAAACGGCCCGAGCAAGCGTCGGGACGACCGAGAGTCATTTGTTCACTCTTTTTGTCATGGGAGAAACACGGATATGCTCAAAAACATTCTGTCAATTTTATTGGCAACTACTCTTCTTTTCGCTTGCGGTGGAGGGGGAAGCGGGAAAAACCCTCAGCAGCCTCCTGCAGCCATGCTGCCTCAGCAGCCTCCCGCAGCCATGCTGGGAAACTCTAACCTTCCCAGTGCAACTCGTGTCTATGACTACCTCTACATTCACGGGAGCGGCGAGCCGTTTGAAGGATTTGACGGTACGTACCAAGTACCGCCAGGCCTCCGGCGCTTCGCGTCCCCGCCGACCGTGCGGATGCGGGCCGGCATGTCCGATCGTGAGACCGCAATCGCTCATTACGCCGTCGCCCTGATCAACCGCGCACTGCCCTACGATCATCATCTACGGCTTGGCCCGGATTTTCCTGACGACTATGCCCATGAACCCGGCACGTTCTTCCGAGCCGCGCCGAGCGGCGAACTGTTCATAGAGTTGACGGAAGGCCTGCAGAACACCGACGGGGCACCGGGGTTCGCCAACTTGGACGGCACCGCGCAGAGCCGAACCGCCGCCCAGGTCGGGCTGAAAGCCGAAGAGTTCCGCAATCGGCCGGACTGGCAGGCCGTGTCCGTCGTCGTGCACGAACTCCTGCACGCGCTCGGCTTGGAAGCGCACGTGCCCGGTGACACCTACCCGGACTCAAGCATGTTCGACGCATGGTTCCGCCTCGACGGGTCCCTGCCCGACATCGATGCAGCTGCTCTGCAAGTGCTCTATCTTCGGCTGGGGGCGTTTACGCCTCCCGAGAACCTGTCACCAACGATGCTCGGCGCATGGGATGATGAAAGCACCGATATCACGGGCGTCCTTGGCCCTGTTTCCTTCGGCGTGCGCCATGCGAACGACGTCAGCGTACCGTTTACCGCCGGACCTGAACCATCAACGCCGCTTGCGGAGGGCGGCTTGTCCGGAACAGTAACTTGGCACGGGAAGTTGCTCGGATTGACGCCGGAACTGCGGACTGTGGCGGGAGACAGTGCAATTGGAGTGGACCTGAATACCATGAATGGCACCGCCAGCTTTACAAATCTGAAATTGTTTTCTGCCTTAGTCGTACCAACACCTGAAGGGGGAACGATGTGGGGCGACGGCACACTTGATTACGATATCCGCGTTGGGAGCAATTACCTGTATTCGACCGGCGGTGATGCTGGCGTGGTATCGGGGTCGTTTTACGGCGACGATTACGGCTATGTTGGTGGCACGGTCGAGCGTTCGGACCTTACAGCCGCGTTTGGAGGAAAACGATAAACCGATAAGTTGTTTGAATAAAGGCAGAGAACTCCGAAGGGATGAAACATCGTGGAATGATATAGTCAAGAGACTCAGGAAAGAATATCCCAAAAGGGAGATGATTTAGCCTATTATCCGCCAGGGTAAATGTTTGCGGCGTTGAGTTTATAAATCCTCAAAAGAGCTCTCCCGTTTCTTCAAATCCGTTCACCCAGAGCCGAACCTGACCGGTGAGGGGGGATGCGGACGAGGGATCGCGCCTTTTGCAGGGACAGGTCGCGACCTGTCCTACGGATTCGTTTGGTTCGCAGAATTCCGTTGGGGCGGAACCGCGTGTCCACCCGCATTGCGTTTTTGCTCGTCATTCCGGCATGCGCCGGAATGACGGTGGTGTCTCTGCGTGGATTAGAATTGCTCTGCCATGGTCGCCAGTTCTCTCCTCAGCCGCCAACCCCTTCCTCCCCGGTCGGCAAGCGCTCCCTCCCCAATCACGTCAAACACTCATTCATCAATCGTGTTCGACCACAAAAAAAGAGGTTGACAGAAAGGCCGTTTGGCGTTTATTCAAAATATATGAAATGTTGTATTTCGAGTTCGGTATTCGCCCGCTGCACGAGGCCATGAACGAGTCGCAAGCAAGAACGCCCGTCGAACGATCATCCCCTTTGGATACCGCATCGGAGGATGAGGTCATGGATACATCTACCGCGCAAAACAGTTCCGCCGCTTCGGGCGCCGCCGGGATTCTCCGCGACGTTTTCGGCGGTCTGGACTACGGGCTCAGCTTCCGCCTGTGGGACGGGACGACGCTCTCGGTGGGCCGCGAGGCGCTGGCCATCGAGGTGACGTTCCCCTCGCTCGACGCCTTCAAGCGCGTCATGCTGAACCCCAGCGCGGACGCCTTCGCGGAAGCCTATTGCGATTCGGTCATCGACGTCGAGGGCGATCTGTTCGAAGTCATGAAGGTGGCCGACAGCATGGAGGCGGTCGAATTGGGCACGATTCAGAAATTCAAGATCGCCCTGCGCATCTGGAAACTCGCAGAATGAGCGCGCCCGAAGTCATCGTCGTCGGAGGGGGCCCGGGGGGCAGCACGGCCGCTTGGGAACTCGCGAAGCGCGGCCGCCGCGTCCTCGTGCTCGATGCGGCCACCTTCCCGCGCGTGAAACTCTGCGCCGGCTGGGTGACGAAGCAGGTGATGGCCGACCTTAAGCTCGACCCGGATGAATATCCCCACACCATACAGCCGTTCCAGAGCGTGTTTGTGGGCTATGACGACAAGCTGCTCGAGACGAGGTGGAGCGAGCCCGCGAGCTACGGGATCATCAGGAGCCAGTTCGACACCTGGCTCCTGAGGCGCGCGCAGGAAGAGGGCGCAGAGGTGCGCGAGGGCGCCCGCGTCCGCGGCGTGGAGAAAATGGCGGACGGAATGAGGGTGGATACAGGTAATGAAAAAATAAATGTTCCCGTCGTCATCGGCGCGGGCGGACACACCTGCCCGGTCGCGAGGGCGTTCGGCGACGTTTCTTCGGAAGAATCGGTCGTCCTCACACAGGAGAGCGAGACGAACGTGGGCGCCGAGAAGCTCCGCGCCCTGGCGCCGAATTACGGTCTGCCCGAACTGTTCGCCGAGCCCGACTTCAAGGGCTATGCGTGGTATTTCACAAAGGGGGACTTTTTGAACATCGGCGTGGGCTGCATCGGCAAGAAGCCGAGCGTCCACGAACGCCTCGAAATCCTGCTCGAGAAATTCCGCGAGACGGGCAGGCTGCCCGCCGGGATGGAGCTCACGAAATTCCGGGGCCACGCCTATTCGGTCCACCGCACGTATGTCCGGCGGCCCGCGGGCGATGGCTTCGCGCTCATCGGCGACGCCGCAGGGCTCGCCAAGGATTTCAGCGGAGAGGGTATCGGCCCCGCCGTCCATAGCGCCAGGATGGCGGCCGAGGCCGCGGTTCAGTATCTGGAGACCGGGAAGGGCCTCGCGGAATACGGCGAGGCGCTTTATGAGAAGTACGGAGGCGGCGGGGAAGGGTTGTTCGATAAATTGATCGATCGTCTTCCCGATAAGGTTCTTTTCGGCGTGGCGAAGTTCATCTGCGGTAACGCATGGCTCAGACGCCGGCTGGTTCTGGAAGGCGCATTCGGGATCGGATGAACAAAACATTGAGGCGGCCATGGTAAAAGAGCGGACAAAAGAATTCGACGCCGAGGCGATATCGCACCACTACGACCTCTCCAACGAGTTTTACGAGCAGTTCCTGTGCGAGAACATGCTCTACACGTGCGCCTATTACCGCGAACCGGACGGCGATCTCGCCCAGGCGCAGCGCGACAAGATGGACCTCGTCTGCCGGAAGCTCAGGCTCTCGCCCGGCGAGGATTACCTCGACATCGGCTGCGGGTGGGGTTCGCTGGCGATATGGGCGGCGAAGCACTACGGCGTGAACGCCACCGCCGTCACGCTCTCGCGCGAGCAGGCGAAATGGGGCCAGGAGTGGGCGCGCCGCGAGGGGGTCGAGGAGAAGTGCGAGATCCACCACATGGATTACCGCGATTTCCCGGAATCCCGGACGTTCAACAAGATATCCGCCATCGGCATCATCGAGCACGTCGGCATCGCGAACTACCTGAGCTACTTCTCTTCCGTGAGAAACCGCCTGCGCGACGGGGGCTTGTTCCTGAACCACGGGATCACGACGAACAAGTTCTGGAAACCCACGAGCCAGAACGAATTCCTGCTGAGAAACGTCTTTCCCAACGGGGAGATGGACAACATCTCCCACATCCAGGACGTGATGGAGCTCGCGCGCTGGGAGATTCTGGACGTGGAGAATCTGAGGCTCCACTACGCGCGGACGTGCAAGCACTGGTACGAGAAATTCGAGGAGAACGCCGAGCGCATCAAGGAGCTGGTCGGCGAACGCACCTACCGGATCTACCGCGTCTGGCTGGTATGTTCGTCGAACGCGTTCTTCTGCAATTCGCTGGGTCTCTACCAGGTACTGGCGCAGAAATACGAGAAAGAATACCGCTTCGACCCGCCGACGCACCGCGAGGATATCTATCGAGCGTTCCTCAAGCAGGACGCCTGATCCGCGCCTCCGGGGAGAGGGGTTGTTGAAAAAGCGTTGATGAACGAGGATTTGAGTGACTTTGTAGGGGCCGCATATATGCGGCCCTTGTAATGGGCTAAAAATCTGGGTCGCATATATGCGACCCCTACACAAAAGCAGATTTTCTCTCTCCGGATATTTCAACAACCCCCACAAAGGCGTGTCTATCTTGCTCTTTCGTCGTTCTTGCCAAACCCCTGTTCATCCGACTTATGCAACATCTCCCTCACGCGCGGCATGAGACTGAACGGTTCCGCGCCCACCCCGCCTTTCCGCCCGGCGTGGTTCTGTCGGGGGCGCCATCTCCAGAGCACATGGGGATATTGTTTGAGAAAACACCCGCGCGTCTCCTGGCGGCGGGAGCGCTGGGATACGCCCGACGGCGATTTCCTGGACGTCGATTTTCTCGATTCGGATCAACCGGACGCCCCGACGCTGCTCGTGCTGCACGGCCTGGAAGGTTCCGCCGATTCCCATTACGTGCGAGGTGCTGCGGGGAGGGCGCAATCGCTCGGCTGGCGGGCGCTGGCGATGAACTATCGCTCCTGCAGCGGCGAGCCGAACAGGAATCCCAAATTCTACCACTGCGGGGAGACGGGGGACCCGGGATTCGTAGTGGCGCGGATTCTGGAGAGATTCACCGGGCCACTCGTTCTGGCGGGCTTCTCTCTGGGAGGGAACGTCCTGCTCAAGTGGTTGGGAGAATGCGGTGATGCGGTCTCGCCCCGCATACGTGGGGCCGCCAGTATTTCCCCAAGCTTGGGGCCCGCCGCGTGCGCGAAAGTGCTCGATTCCTTGACGGGTTATTTCTACAAATGGCATCTGCTGAGCAGCGTGAAGGAAAAAGCGGAGCGTTTCTCGAAAATGCACCCCGGCCTCATCGACATCGAGGGGGTGAGGCGTGCGCGGACGTTCCACCGCTTCGACCGCCTCGTCATCGCGCCGCTCTATGGGTTCCGGGACGAGCTGGATTATTACGAGCAGGCGGACGCCTCACCCTATCTGCCCCGAATCCAAGTGAAGACGCTCATTCTCTCCGCCGAGAACGACCCCATCGTGCCGCCCCACGTGTTTCCCCGTCGAGAAATCGGGGAATCCGAGTGGCTGAGCGGCGTCTTGCTGAAAAGCGGCGGGCACGTGGGCTTCGTGTCGGGCGGCAACCCCCGCGCGCCGGTCTACTGGGCCGAGGAGCGGGCGTTCGAGTTTCTCGATGATTGTCTCAAAAGCTGACGCGGGGGGGAGCTCTGATGCCGTGATTCGGTGCATGGAGTTGACCGGGGAGGAGCCGCAGGCTCTCGCCTTGACCCCCCCCTCCCCCTTGTCAGGGGGTAAAAAAAGAAAGCCCCCCTTGCCGAAGGCAAGAAAAAACAAAAGCCCCTCTACCGGCGGCGGGCGTCGCCTTTTCATACCCCCCTGACAAGGGGGGTAGGGGGGGGTGCCTTTATCCCGTGAGGATAACTTTCTCAACAGCCCCCTTGTCGGGCCTGTTGAAAAACCCCTGGTTTTGTGATCGTATGGAGTTATCCCCCCTCGCCCGAGATGGGAGATTCCCCGATGTTGGACCGCAAGAGGCGCGGGCAGATGGAATTGTTCGTGGCCGGTTCGCTGGAGCAGTTGATTCCCGAAGATTACATATTGTTCCGGGTGAACCGCGTACTGGATTTGAGCTGGCTGCGCGAGGAAGTGGCGGGGTGCTATTGCGCGGACAACGGTCGACCGGGGATCGACCCGGAAGTGGTGGTGCGGTTGATGCTGGCGGGCCTGCTGCTGGGCCACGTGCACGACCGGCATCTGCTTCGCGAGGCGCAGGTGAACCTGGCGATCCGGTGGTTCATCGGTTACGAGCTGCACGAGGAGTTGCCGGATCATTCAAGCCTGACGCGGATTCGCCAGCGCTGGGGGGAGGCGCGGTTCAAGGAGATATTGCGCCGCACGGTTCAGGCGTGCCTGGAGGCGCAGGTGGCGAAGGGGGAAGTGGTTCACATGGACGCGTCTTTGATACGTGCGGACGTGAGCTGGGAGAGTCTGGCGGCGCGCCACGCGGAGAAGGTGGTGCGGGAGAACGACTCGGCGGATGAGACGGGGAAGAAGGGCGGCGGCGGTTCGGGTCCGGTGAGCCGAACGGACCCCGACGCTCGCCTGGCGCGCAAGAGCGCTCGGGCGGGGTTCGAGCCGAGCTACAAGCACCACGCGGTGGTGGACGACGAGCGGGGCGTTGTCCTCGACGTAGAGGTGACGGAGGGGACGTTGAACGAGCGGGAGATGATGGAGCCGCAGCTGGATGCGGTTTGCGAGCTCACGGGTCGCGCGCCCGCGGTGGTGACGGCGGATAGTGGTTATGCGTATTCGAAGGTGTATGCGGGATTGGAGCGTCGGGGGGTGGACGCGGTGATTCCGGCGAAGAAGGAGCCTTCCCAGAGCCGTGTTCCGCTGCAGTTGTTCCGCTACGACGAGCGGCGCAAGGTGGTGAAGTGTCCGGGCGGCAAGACGCTGCGTCCCCGGAAGGAGACGGAGCGGGGGCGCTACTATGGTTCGAGGACGCGCGATTGCGCGGGCTGCGCGCTGAGGTCGGATTGTCTTCCCAAGTCGCACACGAGCAGGACGGTGCTGATTCCGCATGAATATCCGGCGCTGTTGCGCGCGCGCCGCCGCCACGCGCGCCGGGGGGAGGAGGAGGGCCGGCTGTGGCGCCGCCACATGTCGCGTTCGGAGGGTTACCACGGCGAGGCGAAGAGTCGGCACGGACTGGGGCGGGCGGTGCGCCGGGGCCTTGCGAACATGAGGATCCAGGCCTACCTGACGGCGACTGCGGTGAACCTCAAGCGGCTGGCCGCCGCTTTTGCGGCGGGTATATTCGCTCTGTGGAGGGCCTGCGCCGCCCGGAGACGCCGAATGAGCGCATATCGCGGCCTCACGCGCCGATTGGGCTTCCTCTCCCAGGCCGCGTGAGCCGCCATACATCCCGCTTCAAAACGGGGTTTTTCAACAGCCCCGTCAAGGGGGGAGTGATTTTACAAACCGAGGTGGAGCGGCAAACTCATTCGTCGGGGTTTTTTCAATAGCCCTCTTGAAGGTCGGTCGGGATCCCACCGTAGCGGACAGGCCTCTGCGCCTGTCCGAGGTCGCGACCTGTCCCTACAAAACCATCACGCCCACCCGCGCTTCAGGCGTTTCTGTCGTATTCCCGGGATTGTAGTTTCTCGTGGCGCGCCGTCGCGCAACTGATGAGCCGGTCCAGCATTTCGGGGTAGGAGACGCCCGCCGCGCGGATCATGCGGGGGTACCCGCTCAACTGCGTGAAGCCGGGCAGGGTGTTCACCTCGTTGATGTAGAGCTCGCCCGTTCTCTCGCGGTAGAAAAAATCCACGCGGGCGAGTCCCGAACAGCCCAGCGAGCTGAAAGCGCCCCGCGCGTAGAGGCGGGTGTGGTCGGCCAAGGATTCCTCGACGGGTGCGGGGATGATCAACTCCGCGCGCCCCTCTTCGTACTTCGCCTCGTAGTCGTACCAGCCCGAACGCGTCGTGATCTCCATGATCGGACTCGCGAGGAATTCGCCCAAAGCGGGGCCTTCGAGCACGGAGCACTCGAGCTCGCGGCCCTGTGCGTGTTCCTCAATCAAGACCTTGCTGTCGAAACGGAAGGCGTCGGCAATCGCGTCGCCGAGTTCACCTGCGCTCTCCACCAGATGGACGCCGACGCTGCTGCCCGAAGAGGAAGGTTTGACGAAGAGGGGATAGCCGATCTTCGAAGCCGCCTCCTCGCAGAGGGCGTCGCGGTCTGCACCCCAAGTTTCTGGAAACAGCGTGAGCGCGGGAAGAACAGGCAGTCCCGCCGCGCGCAGCACCGCCTTGGCGACGGTCTTGTCCATCGTGATGGCCGAAGACGCGCACCCCGAGCCCACGAAGGGGACTTCAGCCAGCTCGAATAGGCCCTGCAGCGTGCCGTCTTCCCCGAAAGTGCCGTGGATGATGGGAAAGTATACGTCGATAGCGAAGTGCTCACCGCTCCCGGCGTACCGGAGCGGCACTTCACCCGGCGTGCCCGAAAAGAGAACTTCCTCGCCCGCATCTTCCGGCGCATCGGGGGCGGGGAGGGCGATCCATGCCCCCGATCTCGTGATGAGGATGGGATGAACGTCGTATTTCTCAGAATCGAGCTCCGCCATGATGGCCCGGCCCGAGTTGCAACTCACCTCGTGCTCGGTCGATCTGCCGCCGAACACGACGCCGACGCTTGTCTTTCGGGGTGTAGACGCCATTTGCGGCGAATCCTTCCTCGGGGCGCGCGAAATGTTTCAGGTGGGCGTGGGGTTCAGCGTATCAGTTTCGAGAGGAATTTGAAATCCTCGGTGCCTGCGACGCGGAGAAGCTCGAAGAGCGCCTGTTCGGTCGTGGCGGGAATGGCGCCCGCGCGCTCGAGCGCCGAGAGGCCCGTCCGCCAGTTCAGCTTCGAGCGCGAGCAGGTGGCGTCGGCCACCGCGTGGACGATGAAGCCGTTATCGAGCAGGTCGAGCGCCGTCTGGTAGCAGCACACGTGCGTCTCCGCACCCGTGAGCAATATCTTTGTCCTGCCCGTCTCGTGCAGGCGCGGCAGGAACGTCTCCTCGGCGCAGCAGCTGAACGCGATCTTCTCGATGGGGGTGAACCCCGGCACCTTCTCCGCCACCTCGGAGAGGGTGGGGCCGAGTCCCTTTGGGTATTGCTCGGTGACGAGGACCGGGAAATCGAGTCGCGCCGCCGCCTCCGCCAGAGTGAGGATGCGTTCGACGACCTGCGCGCGCACGTCTTCTCTCATGGCGGACATGAGCCTCTCCTGCGCGTCGACGATGAGCAGGAGGCAGTCTTCGGGTTTAAGCCGGAACGAGTCGATGTCGGCCATTTGCTCTCCTCAAGCGGGAAATGATGAAAAAGGCTATTACAGGGTTTTCGCGCGGTCAAGGAATGACCCAAAGCCTTGATTCCCTTATGTCCGTGGGATAGCATCGCGCAGTAAATTTTCAGGCCATCATGGATACCAACAAAAGGGGAACAACATGCCGGACAAGGCGAAAGTCGTCCTGACCGATTACGTCTGGGAGTCCCTGGACGTCGAGAACGAGATTTTGGGAGAGCTGGCCGATATCGTCGCCATGCAGACGAAGGCGCCCGCGGAATTTCTGGCGGAAGCCGCCGATTGCGACGCGATCCTGAACACCTACGCCGGCCCCATCACCAAAGAGGACATGGCGGGGATGCCGGATTGCAAGATCATCGCGCGCTACGGCATCGGCGTGGACACGATTGACTTAGACGCCGCCACGGAGGCGGGCATCATCGTCACGAACAATCCCACCTACTGCATCGAGGAGGTCGCCGAGCACACGATGGCGCTCCTGCTCGCATCGGCGAGGAAGGTGGCGTTTTACGATCGCCGGGTGCGCGCGGGCGAGTGGGCGGTGCCGCCGGGCAAGCCCATGTTCCGCCTTGTGGGCGCGACGCTGGGTCTCGTGGGCTTCGGGAACATCGCCCGCATGGTGGCCGCCCGCGCCGCATCGTTCGGGATGCGGGTGCTGTTCAACGACCCCTTCGTGGCGCAGGGCCAGTTCGATGCGCCCGGCGAGAAGGTGGATGAGTTGGCCGATATGTACGCCGAGGCTGATTTCGTCTCCATCCATCCGCCGCTCATCCCCCAGACGCGCGGGATGATGAACGATGCGGCCTTTGCGCAAATGAAGAACACCGCCGTCATCATCAACTGCTCGCGCGGCCCGATTATCGATACCGACGCTCTCGTGCGCGCGCTCGATTCCGGCGAAATCGCAGGCTGCGCCCTCGATACGACCGACCCCGAGCCCCTGCCCGACCCACATCCCTTGCGGGGGCGCGAGAACGTCATCATCAACCCGCACGCGGCTTGGTACAGCGAGGAGTCCATGGTGGGCCTGCAACAGGGCGCGCCGGGAGAAGTCAGGCGCGTGCTTTCCGGTGAATGGCCCGTGAACGTCGTGAACCGCGCCGTCAAGGAGAACAACAGGGCGGGGTTGTAGGGGAGAGTGATTCTCGATCGTGCCTTGATTCGATTGGCGCAGATTCTCGTAGGGGCGGGCCTCTGTGCCCGCCCGGCGTTCTTGCCGAAGCGAACCGCCGTCTAGCTTGGGTTTTCTTCTGTCGTGCGAAGAAGATTTTGCAATTGCGGCAATAGGCTGGGAATGCCTTCCTCGATCATGGTCCAGACGAGGGTATCGTCCATTCTCATATAGCCGTGAGCCAACTGGTTTCGCGCGCCGATGATGCTGCCCCAGGGGATATCAGGATATCGGTCGCGCACCTCGTCAGGGATGCGGGTTGCCGCTTCGCCGATGAGTTCGAGGTTGCGTAGTGTGGCGTCGTACGTGATCTTGCTGGCGACGAATGCCGCCTGGTCTAATCCCGCGGTATAATCCAGGACCCTGCCGCAGAATTCGATCATGTCCTGAACATAAAAGCGCCATTCGCGCTCGCCCTGACCGGCCTCAGACATGAACGATCTCCCGTTCGACATAGGGGCGTATCTCGGCGCGCACCATCTTTTCCGTCGCCAGATCGACCTCGCGGCCAAGCAGATCCTCGATGTAGAACTGCGCGTCAAAAAATCGTTTCCAGTGCGCCGGACCATCGAAATGAACGAGAATATCCACGTCGCTGTCCTCCCCGGCTTCGTCGCGCGCGAAGGAGCCGAAAATGGCGAGTTCGGCGACGCCGAAGCGCTCCGCGAGGATCCCCTTGTGCGCCCGGAGAATTTTCAGGACTTCATCCCGCTTCATCGCTGCTCCCGTTAATTCATGAAACAGTGTAATTTCTCCTGTTTCTTCTCATATTTTATCGTATTCCAGATGAAAGCCGTCCACAAGTTCGCAAAACTCCCGCCATCCGTCGAGAAACGCGCATCCGCTCTTGACACGAGGCGGTTTCGCCCGTAATAAGAACCTTGCGTTTGCTCAAATCCTGATGGTCTCGGCGTCCGGCGAGGCCATGCGCCGCCCGTGGCGAAACCAAGCGAATCGGTTTCATTATCCGTCGGTATCGGGGATAATGTATCCGCGCGACGCTTGGTAGTCGACAGGCTTTGGGATGCGCGAAGTCGAAAGGTGGTTCGAGTCTCGAAACGGGAGTGCAGAGTCCGCATGAACACTCGCTTGAAAGCCCCTCCGGTGAAGCTGCCCGCCGATTACGAGGAGGAGGCGAAAGAGAAAAGGCCGTTCATCGACCGCAGGCGGTTCATGAACTACACGGGGTGGCTCGGCGTCCTGGGCGCCATCAACGTCGCGCTGATCGGTTTCCTGCGATTCATGTTCCCGCGCGTTCTGTTCGAACCGCCCACCGAGTTCAAGGCGGGGGACCCGGCGGATTACGCCGTGGGCGTGGTGGACACCCGCTACGTGAACAGCGAGCGCGTCTGGATCATCCGCGAGCAGAATGGCTTCTACGCCCTGAGCGCGATTTGCACCCATCTGGGATGCACGCCGAAGTACCTGGGTTCCGAGGACAAGTTCAAATGCCCGTGCCACGGGAGCGGGTTCCGCCGAAGCGGCATCAACTTCGAGGGACCGGCCCCGAGGCCGCTCGAGAGGCTCAAAATCGGCCTGGCCGAGGATGGGCAACTGTTGATTGACAAGGGCAAGCTGTTTCTCCACGAGAAAGGGCAATGGGACGACCCGGGCGCTTTTCTCTTTATTTAGTATAAGGGCTTATTTATTCGTTCGGTGCGAGTTCGTGGGGGTTTTTAGATGCCGAGTTTGAAAGAACGCTTGAACCTGGATCAGGTGAAACGTAGTGTGCTCGACTCCCAGGTGTGGAGGTCGATGTTCCGCCACGGGTATGAGGACACGCCGAGAAACCGCGTTCTCATGGTCGTGGACAACCTCTGGCTGCACCTGCATCCCACGAAAATCAGGCGTCACGCCATCCGCATCCGCTTCACGTGGTGCATGGGCGGGGTGACGTTCCTGTTGTTCCTCTACCTCGTCGTCACCGGCGTGGTCTTGATGTTTTACTACCGGCCCGTGGGCGAGTACGCCTACGCGGACATCAAATACCTCGAATTCGACGCCCCCTTCGGCATGTTCATGCGCAACATGCACCGCTGGGCGGCGCACGCCATGGTCATCGCCGTGTGGCTCCACATGCTGCGCGTCTTCATGACGGGCTCCTACAAGCCGCCGCGCGAGTTCAACTGGGTCATCGGAGTGCTGCTGCTCACGCTCACGCTGCTGCTCAGCTTTACCGGCTATCTGCTCCCCTGGGATCAGCTCGCCATCTGGGCGGTGACGGTCGGAACCAACATGGCGCGGGCCACGCCTCTGCTGGGGTCCGAGGGCCCGTTCGCCGAAATGGTGGGCGTGACGCCGCGCTTCGACGCGCGCTCCGCACTCCTGGGCGGAACCATCGTCGGTCCGCCCACGCTGTTGCGCTTCTACGTGCTGCACTGCATCGTCGTCCCGCTGATAGCGGCGATTCTGATGATGGTGCATTTCTGGAGAATCCGAAAAGACGGCGGCATCTCGGGTCCTTTGTAGTCTTGGGGGCATAAAAAAGAAGGGCGAGGACATTGGCGAAGGAAGACAGGGTTGTCGGCTCTGCCGATGAGATGGCCAAGACGAGTTGGGAGCGGGTGAACGACAAGGTTCACGTGTGGCCCTACCTCACGCGCCTGGAGTTCATGTGCGCGATCATCATCACCATATTCTTGGTGGTGTGGTCCATCGTTATCGACGCGCCCCTCGAAGAGCCCGCGAACCCTTCCGTCACGCCGAACCCTTCGAAGGCGCCGTGGTATTTCCTGGGCCTTCAGGAGTTGCTCGTCTATTTCGACCCGTGGATGGCGGGCGTCGTGCTGCCCACCCTCATCATCGTGGGCCTGATGGCCATCCCCTTCATCGACGTGAACCCCAAGGGGAACGGCTACTACACTTTCCACGAACGCAGATTCGCCATCTTCACCTTCCTGTTCGGTTTTCTGGTCCTGTGGGTGTGGATGGTGGTGCAGGGAACCTTCCTGCGCGGGCCGGGGTGGAACTTCTTCATGCCCTGGGAGTACTGGGACCCGCACAAGGTCGTTGCCCTGACGAACGTGGACCTGCCCTACATGCTCGGATTCAGGAGCTACTGGGGCCAGGCGGCGTGCGGCACGGTGCTAATCCTGCTCTGGTACGCCACCATACCGGCTTACTACATCTGGCGGCGCGAGCGCATGAAGAACGTAGGCCTGGTGCGCTATCTCATCAAGGCGTCTTTGAACATGACGATGATGGGTATCGTGGCGAAAATGGTGCTGCGTATCGGGCTCAACGTCAAATACGTGCTCGTCACGCCCTGGTTCAACATTTAGGTTTTCCTCAACCCGAGCGGAGAAGATGGTTCAGGACAGACAGCGCAAACATCTCTGGTGGGACGCCTGTGGCGTGAAGGTGGCCATCGTCGTTCTGATCGTCGTCTCGGGTGTAATTTATTTTTTGGCGTAGGGGATACTTGAAGCCGCAGAAATCGCCTGAAACTTCAAAGAATAATTGTTGAGCCGCTTCCTCATGGAGACGGCTTTTTTTGTTCGAATGTCTCTTTTTTGTAGGGACAACCCCCGGTGGTTGTCCTTTATCGGATGGCGCAACGGCTGGACAGGCACGGGGGCCTGTCCCTACGTGTTTATCGCGCGTTTTCTCTTTTGACGCATTCTTTTACTGGAACAGCAGAATCACTCCGCGCCAGGCCAGGCCATGTCGTGGGCGTGGAGTATCTCGCGGAGCTTCGCGACGTTGATGAGCTCCATGGGAGCGCCTTCGGAGTATTTCTGCACCTCTTCGGTGAAATATCCCGTCGAGATCAGGATTCCCTTCAAGGCCCTTTCGGCGCGCACGGTGTCGGAGAGGCCGATGACCCGTATCGAGTTCACGAAGTCGCCTTCGGGCACGAGAATGCCGTGGATGATGTAGTCGCCCCCGAGAATGGGCGCGGGGTTGTGCGCGAGGATGTCGATTTCCTCCTCGTTGACCCAGTGAATCTCGACGATGCGCATGTTCATGCTCTCGAGCAGGTCCACGAGCATGCGCTCGAACGCCTGGGGAGACATCTGACGCAGGGATTCGATTTCAGAATCGTTTCTGGTCTGTTCGGCATCCGCTTCGAGTGCGATGTTCGATGTCGTTCGCTTGACGAACAGTATGGTAATAAACCCCAGGAAGAGCGCGACGAAAATGAGTTCTAGCATGTCGGTATCCGGAAGACAGCTAAGAGGGAGGGCGTCGCGACAGAAGTAAACATCCGGAATTCAAGGGTCCGTACACGGTGGTTGTTGAAGCTGGGCGATGAGTTCGAGTGGATGAGCAAAGCGCTTATCGAATCATCTCGTCGTAGACGTCGTCTTTTTTCCCCTTTTTGATGAGCCTGTCGTGCCTCAAGCCTTGAGAGATGGCCAGCCAGACGAAGAACGCCACCAGGGGAATCATGAATGCGATGGGGATGTTGTCGGGTTTCGTCAGAATGAGCAGGAAATTTTCCATCTCGAATCCTTTTCGGTCGAATTGGCGGTAAATGAGCAACGCCGGTATTCTGACGCAAATCCGGGCCGAGGGCAAGAGAATCAGGGGTTTCGCTCCCGCATATCAGTTGTTTCACCAGCGATACGCCTTGACAACCGGCGCGCGGAATGGATATATCTTTGATATCGAGAGTATGTCGCCGGAGTTATTGCGTGGAGCCGGCGCGTCGCCCTTTGTGATTCAAGTCATTCAAGAGGCGCTGATATGCCGCATTTTATCTTCGACGCTTGTATCGGGTGTTCCGTGTGCGAACCCGTCTGCCCCACGAAGGCCATCACGGGCGAGCCGCGCGAGATATACAAGATCGACCCCACGCTCTGCATCGACTGCGGTGTGTGCGGCAAGTATTGCCCGGCCTTCGCCATACAGGACGATACGGGCGACATCATCAAGAACATCAAGCACAAGGAAATGCCCAAGGCGTTCGTGATCGAGGAGAACTGTACGGGCTGCATCTGGTGCGTGGACGTGTGCCCGTTCGACTGCATCCGCATGGCGCCCTCCTCCGTGGAGCGCGACCACAGCGCGGTGGCCGTGGTGGATCAGTCCACATGCGTCGGCTGCCGTCTGTGCGAGGAGATTTGCAACAAGGGAGCGATCATCGTGCCCAAGCACGAAGACGAATCCGAATACATGACGCCGTTTATGCACGAGTTCGTCACCTCGCCGCTTCGCGCGTATTAAGACGAGGCGTATCACACCAGGGCTCCCCCGGAATCGGGGGAGCTTTTTTATTGAGCGAACTCCTTGACGCTGTGTGGGTGCTCAGGTAGCGTTTTCCTGGATAAAGGCTTTATATTCATCGAAAGAGCCTGATTTTGCTCTTTTTCGCATCGAGCCGAGCAAGTCGAAAGAGGAGGAAATTCGTTGCCTCCAGTTTTGACGTCACGCCCGCCCGCCCGGATCATGGACATCGTCGATCTGGTCGAGGAATACTCGCCGGACTGCTCGGACTTGCTCACCAAGGCCTATATCTACACGGCGAAGGTCCATAAGGGGCAATCGCGCATTTCCGGCGAGCCCTACATATCCCATCCGTTGGAGGTGGCCCGGCTTCTGGCGGAGTTGCGCCAGGACCCCGAAACCGTATGCGCGGGGCTTTTGCACGACACCGTGGAGGACACCGCCACCACGCTCGGGGAAATTGACGAGCATTTCGGAAAGGACGTCGCCGAACTCGTGGACGGCGTCACGAAGCTCGCGAAGATCGACGTTTCGAACACGCAGGTCCGCCAGGCGGAAAGCTACCGCAAGATGCTGATCGCCATGGCGAAGGATATTCGCGTCATCATCATCAAACTCGCCGACAGGCTCCACAACGCGCTGACGCTCCACCATCTTCCCCAGAAAAGCAGAGAGCGCATTGCGCGCGAGACGGCGGAAATATACGCCCCGCTCGCCAACCGCATCGGCATCGGGTGGCTCAAGGGAGCGCTCGAGGACGTGGCGTTCAAGCACCTGCATCCCAAGGAATTCCTGGAGATCGACGAGATGCTCCGCGACGGCCTCGAAGACCGCGAAGCGTACATGAGTGTCGTCATGGAGCGATTGAGGGAGATTCTAGAGATGGAGGGCATCGAAGGCGATGCCTCCGCCAGATTCAAGCTCCACTCCAGCATCTACGAGAAGATGCAGACGCAAAACCTCGATTTCCACCAGGTGTACGACATTTGCGGCGTGAGAATCATCGTGGATTCCATGAAGGATTGTTATGCCGTATTGGGAATCCTGCATTCCACGTGGACGCCCATTCCCGGACGCTTCAAGGACTACATCGCCCTTCCCAAAGCGAATCTGTATCAATCCCTCCACACCACCATCGTGGGGCCGGAGGGCCAGCGGGTGGAGTTCCAGATCCGCACGAAGGAGATGCACCGGGTGGCGGAGGAGGGCATCGCCGCGCACTGGAAATACAAGGAGGGCGATGAGACCGACGACGGCATGGCCGACAAGTTCGAGTGGATCCGGAGAATCGTGGAAAGCCTGAACGAGGAGTCCGACCCCAGGAACCTGGTCGACTCCGTCAAGGTCAACCTGTTCCAGGACGAGGTGTTCGTTTTTACGCCCCGGGGCGAGGTGAAGAGCCTGCCGCGCGGGGCGACGCCGGTGGATTTCGCTTTTTCCATCCACACCGAGGTGGGGAGCCGTTGCGTAGGCGCCAAGGTCAACGGAAAAATTACGCCGCTGAGTACGCTGCTCGAGAACGGCGACATCGTTGAGATCATCACGAATCCGCACCGCAGGCCAAGTGCGGACTGGCTGAAGTTCGTCGTCACCGCCCGGGCGAAGCAGAAAATCAGAAACTGGATAAGACAGGAGCAAAAAGAGCGCTCCCTCACGCTCGGCCAGGAGTTGCTCGAAAATGAGCTGGAGCGGTGCGTGGAGAAGAAGGAAGTCGCGGGGTACATGAAGCCGAAGGAATTGAAAGGGGTGGCGCGGTCCTTCGGGGCGCAAAGCGATGAAGATTTGTTGATTTCCATAGGTTTCGGGCGCGTATCCGCGCGGCAGGTGGTGCACAAGCTGTTGCCCGAGCAACTCGTGCGCGAGCGGGAGAAGCGGGAGAACTCCCGTCTCAGGCGTCTCGTGAACCGCGTGAGCCGCCACAAGAACAAATCGGGCATCCTCGTCAAGGGCCAGGACGACGTTTTGATTCGTTACGGGAAATGCTGCCAGCCGATTCCGGGCGACGGGATCGTGGGTTTCATCACGCGCGGACGCGGCGTGACGGTGCACAACGAGGGTTGTCCCAACATCAAGGCGTTGATGGACGATCAGGAGCGTCTGGTGGAAGTCGCCTGGGGCGAAGTCGACAAGGATCAGATGCACCTGGTGACGCTCGTCGTCGAGGCGCGCGACAGGCCGGGCGTGCTGGCGAGCCTGAGCGCCGACATCGCGACTTGTGATGCGAACATCTCGCGCGTCGAGGCCGAGACCTTCGGGAACAAGGCGAAGATACGCCTGGACGTGCAGGTGCATGATCTGGCCCAACTCAACGAAGTCCTCAAGAAGGTTCGCGGCGAAAAATATATCTTCTCAGTCAACCGCATCGCGCCCGAGGTGGCCCCGGTCCAGGGGAAGGTTCCGCAGATTCCCACGGAGTAGGACGCTTTCCCGCCGTTTCGGCGTAATGACGCGCACCCCGATTGTCTCATGACCAGGGCGAATGACGCTGAAACCTATCGCCCCTTCAGGAATCGATGACGGATCGATGACCGACTTGCTCCACCACCCCTGGGAGATCGCGCCCCCCGAAGCGGTTCGCCTCCAAAAGGCGCTTGAAAAACGCCTGGCCCTGCATCCGCTGTCCGCCGCGCCGAAAACGATCGCGGGCGCCGATATCTCATGCGAGTGGCGCGGGCGGTTCGGAGTAGGGGGAATGGTCGTTTTCTCCTGGCCGGACATGCGGCCCGTCGACGAATCGTTCCATGGTGGAGATTTGCGGTTCCCCTACGTGCCGGGGCTGCTCTCTTTCCGGGAGGGGTTCTTGCTCGAAAAAGCCTATCTGGGCTTGAGGGTAAAGCCGGACCTCATCATCTTCGACGGGCAGGGCACGGCCCATCCCAGAGGACTCGGTATCGCCTCGCATTTGGGACTTCGCCTGGGCGCGCCTTCCATCGGATGCGCCAAGAGCCGCCTGTTCGGCGACGCCGCCGAGCCGTTGGGAGAGGAAAAAGGGGATTGGCGATACCTGCTCTCACCTGATGGGCGGAAGATAGGCGCCGTCCTCAGGACGAGGCGGGGGGTGAAGCCCGTCTATATATCTCCCGGCCACCTCATCGACATCGAGGACTCGGTGCGCTGGGTGCTGGCGGCCACTTCCCGGTTCCGTCTGCCCGAGGTGATTCGCGCGGCCCACAGGCGCGTGGGCGAGGAGCGCGTGAGGCGGAAGATGCGATAAAAAAGCGCCCCTTGCGAGGCGCTTCTTTTGTTTGGAAGTCGAGGTCTAGCCGGGCGAAGCGTCGCTTTCGGCCTGTTCGGCCTCAGCCTCTTTTTCGGGCTTCTCGGTTCGAGGCGCTTCGTTCTTCGCGCTGGACTCAGCGGGCTTGAGGAAATTCGTCTCGATCATCAGGTAATCGCGCATCGCGCGGATTTGCCGGTACGCGTCTCCCCCGAGGAGTTCTTCGTCGATGGGCTCGCCGTGGCTCTCTATCGTCGCCTTTCCGATGGTTTTTCCGAGATCGGTAGGCGAGGAGATGGTCATCTTCTTCTCATCTATTTCCGCCACCTTCACGAGGTGCGTGGCGCCGCCGACGCGCAGGGTGGCGAATTGCTCTTCCGGCAACTCGACTTCTTCCGTGGCTTCGAGTTCGTAGATGAACAGGTCGTCTTCCTTCTCGCCCCGGATGCCCTTGATGATTTCAGACTGGGAGCCCGCGCCCTCGAAGAAGTTGGGCATCTTGGTTCCCGGCTGGATTTTGCCCGGGTATATCAGCCAATCGACTATCCAGTCAGGACGCAGTCGATTCTTGGAGAAAAGCAGGTTCGGCGCCGTAGGCGGCTCCTGTCCCGGCGGGGGCGGCCATTCTCCATGACAGGCCAGGCATTCGGCCATTGCAAAGAGCTTTTTGCCGGCCTGGAGGTTTTCCGCGCTCACGCTCTTGGCGTCGAAATGGATATAGGGATTCAGTTTCGAGTCCAGCGCGGCGAAGTAATCCACGAGCGCCGCAGCGTCTTTCTCGGGCATCTGGAAGCTGGGCATCCGCACCTTGAGCCATGGCCGCAGCGTCACGACGTTGCGCAGGAAGCCGAAGAACCAATCGGGCTGCACCTTTCTTCCCTCGCCGTTCAGCAGGGGCGGACCGTTCGTCTTGTCCTCATAGCGCCTGAGCAGGTCGCCGCCCCAGTTCTCGATGACGTGGCAGCCGTTGCAGTTGTATTTCTCGATCATCCGGCGGCCGTTTTCGATTCGCCGGGCGCGGGTGTCGAGCACCTGGTGGACGCTGTGGGGCGCGCCGTGCGGCGTCATGGAGCGCAGCAGGGTGCGTATGGCGGAGACCTCCGGATCGGAGAATTCGAAGTTCGGCATGAGCAGCGTTTCGCGCTCGGTCTGGTAGAGTTGCGGGTTCTTGAGCTTGCCGAACGTCCACGCCTCCCAGGTGTGGGGCATGTCGACCACGTTGCCGAAGGAGAGCTCGAAGGGTTTTTTGGCCGCGAAGCGCGTCAGGTCCGGCCCGATCTTGGAGAGCTTCTCGGTGCCGGGGATGACGTGGCAGCCGAAGCAGCCGCGCGTTGCCACGAGTTTCTTGCCGCGCTCGAACGAGGCCTCATCGCCGAGTTTCCGGGGCTTGGGCCGTTTTGACTCAGGCGTGAGGCTGACAAGGTAGGCGGTGACCGCACTCGCTTCCTCATCCGTGAGACGAAGGCTCGGCATCTTGGTGTCGTGCCAATAGGCTTTCGGGTTCTTGAGCCAGCGGAACAGCCAGTCGGGCTGGATCTTGGCGCCGATGTTCTGGAGCGCCGGTGCGAAATCGCGGTTGCGGTAGACGATGGGCCTGCCGTTCACGCCTTCGAGCGGGGGCCCGAGCTCCAGGTCTTTTTCGTTTCGGATGTGGCAACCCAGGCAACCGACCTCTTCGAAGATGGATTTCCCTTGCTTGATCTGCGCGGCGTCATCGAGATTCGGGAACGCGGCGGATTCCACCTTGCGCGGCCCCTGCCGCCAGACGTATGTGGCGATGTCCAGCGCTTCCTGGTCCGACAGGCTGAAATAGGGCATGCGGGTGCGCGGGTTGTAGTCTTTCGGCCTCTTGACCCAGGAGACGAGCCAGGCGGGCGCCACCTTCTCCTGGATTCTCGAGAGGTCCGGCCCCACCTTGCGCAGGCCTTCCGTGCCCGGAAGGGTGTGGCAGCCGTTGCAGCCGAGTTCTCTGGTGAGGGAGATGCCGCGCGAGATTTGTGGCGCCTCGGGGATGTTGAATGTCTCGGTGTGGCAGCTTCTGCACTTGGTTTGCGTTTCGCTGCCATGCAGAAGAGGGTCTTCCCAGAATTGCACGTGGCCGTGGGCCGTATTGAGGCTGGTGACGGCCGTTCCCTGACCGCCGTGGCAAAGCGTGCAACCGACCTTGTTGAATTCGTGCTTCGAGAGATAAAGACGCCTGTTGGGGTGCGTGCGGAACGGTTGGGGCGCATCCTCGAAGCCCGCCCTGTTGATGCCCAGGTGACAGGTCTGGCACCGTTCCACCTTCATCACGGGTTCGTTGAAGTTGTTGCGCTCATATTCGCGCAGGACGAGCTGGCTGATCTCATAGGGACGGGCGGAGATGCCTTTCAGCCGCCGCTCCTGGGAGGAAATATCGCCGGCTACTTTTCGCCGCGTCGCCTGGAGCGTTTTCAGTTCTTTTTCCTTGGCCTCAATCTTTGCCTTTATCGCGTCTCTGTCGGCTTCGGCCTTCTCCGCGACGGGCGTTATCTCATCGAGGAGGGCCTTGGCCTCGTCGACTTCGGTTTGCTCGGCTTCTTTGTCATGCCCTTGCCGGATGGCTTCCTGGAGATAGAAGTAGGACTGATCGAAGAGCGCTTTTCTGAAGCCAAGCTCCTGCACTTTCTCGAAAGCGTCGAGTTCGCTCTTCGTGAGTTCTGCTTTCAGTTGCTTGAGTTCTTCGTCGCCCGCGAGTTTTTGTTCTTGCGCGGCGATTTTCTTGTCGAGGTCGGCGACCGCGGAGCCGGTGGTTTTCTTGAGTCTGGCGAGTTCCTTCTCTACCTGGGCTTTTTCATAGGCGTTGAACTGTTTCTGGTATTGTTTCCAGGGTCTGCGCGTGAACGCCTCGTCCCAGACGGTCCAGAAAGTCACCGCGACCATGAAGAGGCCCAGGATGAAAAACGGAATCGGACTGGTTTTTTCTTCCGGAGGTTTGAAGTCTCGGCCTTGCATCTTGAAAAAACGCTCCCCCACCGGCATTTTGAGCGGAAATTCCGGGTTTCTTGGCTAAAATCCGGCTGATTATAGGTACGGGCATGACGGGCGTCAACCGCAGAGCGGGTAGTTTTGACTTAAGATAATTCCGCCTGCATACGGGGAGAATATGCTGAAAACGCGAAGCGCCTCCCGAAAAAGACGGCGGGTGTTCATGCCCCGCATTCGCCTCGCCTGAAGTTATTCGTTTTGGCTTCTGATGATGCCGGCGAGTTGGCCGATGATGGCGATGGAGATGGTCGGGTGCTCGTGAATCAGTTCGAGAAGGGGCTCTTTCTCGATACCCAGCAATGAGGTGTCCCGGCTGGCTCGCGCGCCTGCGCTTCTGCCCTCATCGCCGAAAAGCGCGATTTCCCCGAACGAGGTCGGGGGACCGAGCGTGGCCAGAATCCTCGGCGCCCCGTTCGCTTGGTTGAGGATGATTTCTATCTCCCCGTCCACGATGACGTAGAGATAATCGCAAGGGTCTCCCTGTTCGAAGAGAACCGTTCCCTCCGGTATCTGGATTTCCCTGGAAATGTGGCTCAGTATTTTCAACTCGTCCGCGCTCAACGTCTCGAACATGTTGACGCCTTTCAAGAACAGGGCTTTTTCGATGGTCGAGAGCATGAATTTCTCCTGTCCGTGTAGAATTTCGCCGACCGCGCCGTCTCGGGGGCGATCCCGGCGCGTCTGGATGCGCACCAGTCGGCTTTCGTCATTCTCCATGGTTCTCAAGAACGCCTCAAGTTCGTCTTCGTCTTTCCCGATGATTCTCGTTGCGACGACCGCCGCCTCGCGGACGTAGGGGTCGCCCTCGGAGGCCCGCGCCTTGAATTGCGCGCGCCATTCGGCGGTCGCCTCATCCGGTTCGCTTTCGAGGTGTTTGCCCGCCGCGTCGACGGCGATGGCCTGGAGCCACGCGTTTTCGGAATCCATATAAGTCGTCAGCACCTCGTCAATCGATCCTTCGGGTATCTCCCACAGTTTCCTGCCCTCGGAGACCTTGTCGGCGGTCGACCTGCCGAGCAGCAAAGGTTCGAGAGCCAGAATCAGGACTCTCGTATTGCCGGCCGAAGAGAAGTTCGAGAGCGTTTCGATGGCGATGGCTCTCGACGAGGAGCCGCCCCGTGCGAGGGATTCCGACACGGTATCCACCGTCTTCTCGTCTCCAATCACCCCCAATAGTTCCAGCAAAACCAGTTGTCTTTCCGCGACGACGTCTTCAAGCGCTTTTCTCAGCATCGTGAAGGCGGGTGCGTTTTCCCGGCGTTCGATGACGTGGAGGTGATTGATGACGCCGTAGACTTCCCGCAGGTGCTCCACGGCGAACCCGGAGAGGGAGTCCACGATTTCCTGCGCGCTCATTTCGCGAAAGCCGTTTTGGGCGCTTCTGGACAAAAGCGGAGCGAGAAACGAAAGCATCCCGGAGCCTTCGAGGGAGAGGGTTCCTTTTCGCTTCATGTTCTTGAGCGATTCGACGGCCTCTCGTCTCACCAGAAAATCGACGTCCGAGAGAGCGGTCAGGGCGCGTTCGAAACTCTCCCGCGAGCCTTTGTTGCCCAGTTGCCGGACGCCTCTGCGCCTGATGGCCGCGCTCTCATCCGAAGTGGTCACCCGGATGACTTCTTCCATGCTCTCCTCATCGACTCCCTGGTTCATGGCCAGAACTTCTATCGCCTCCAAGGCGGCTTCGCGGACTTTCTCCTCGTCCTGATAGAGATAGGGAATCAATCGTCTGATGAAGCGCGGGTTCTGAAGCTCTCCCATGCACCTGAGGGCGCAGACCCTGGCCGCCGCGTCTTCTTCGTTCAGCATCCGGTGCAGGGTTTGCAGGCCGTTGGCGAGCCAGAACAGATCGTCCGAGCGGACGAGCAGCTCGACGGCACGGGCCCGGACTTCGGGGGAGTCGCTCTCCAGATTCTCGTGGACCAGTTCCGCCGTCTCCTCCGTCAGTCCGATGCTTTCCGCCGCATCCATGGCGGCGCACTGGAGGAGCGGTTCCTCGCAAGTGAGGTACCCCTCCAGCAGGGGCCGCATTTTCTCGCCCTCATCGGCTCCGGGAGCCTTGGCGAGAATTTTCAGCAACTCGGCCGCTGCCCCTCCTTTTCGCCGGGGGATTTCTTCGAGGATGATCCCGAAAATTTCGCTTCTGCCGCTTTCCGCCATCATCTGCGCCGTGAAGACGCAAAGATCATCGTCCCCCTCGCGGATGTTTTTCCTGAGTATCGCCATGCTCTCATCGTCAACCGGGCCGAACCCTTCCTGGGCGTAGCGGAACAGGCCTAAGTTTCTCTCCTCGAGCATCCGGCGCAGGGCGGCGCCGTATTCATGGCGCACGAAGAAGCCGACGGCCAGATAGGCGAAGGCGATGAACAAGGAGATGAGCGCCAATTGGCCTGCGCTCAAGGGGAAGAGGGCGAGACCGGTGGGCTTGATGATGAGCAGGGCGACGCCGCTGACGATGCTGGCCACGGCGACCACCTGGCCTGCGACGAACGCGCCGACTCTCGCGCGGATCGAGGGGGAGACGGCGTTATAGAGCAGGGCGTTGATGGCATTTCGAATCGATTCCTGGAGGTTCTTGTTGTTGAAGCGCAAGAAGACGGCGGAATAGAAGCCGGGCGAAATCGCCATGCCCGCGAGGCCGACGATGGTCGTGAGCGGGTAGAGGAGGTTCGCCGTTCCCAGGCCGAGCCGCTTGATGATGCGCGGGGTGATGAACGTCTGGACGAGCAGGGAGAATGCGCTCCCGATGGCGGTGAAATACCCTAAGAACGAGGCGAGTTGCGCGCGGTCGGGAAAGACTTCGCGGAATACGAGGCTGTATTGGAAATCCTGAAAACTCCTGAGAATCACCACGATGAAGCTGAACAGGGCGAACGCGCAGACGTATCTGTTCGTCCGCATGAGCGCGAGATTGCCGCCTTTTGTGGCCGTCTTGGTTGTTTTGCGCTTTTTGGGGCCCGCATCGTCGATCAGGTGGTCTCTCAGCCGCCGTTCGGTGTATTGCACCACACCGACGCTGACGACAATGGCGCCGATCCATACATAGAGCAGATTCGAGACGCTCCCCAGGACGGGGATGAGCAGTGGAATGGCGAGGCCGCCGACAATGCCGCCGTAGCGTCCCCCGGTCAGGATGATCGGAACCAGCCGTTTGGATTGCAGGACGTCGAGATACTGCCCGTACAGGGCGCGGAAATTGTTCGGCAGCATATTCGTGAACATGACGAACAGCGTGTGGAGAAGCGGGAATGCGATCGGCATTGCGTAGGCGCGGAAATCCGCGAAGATGAGCAGCTTGATGCCGAAAACGAGCACGATGAAAAAGATCAGGACGGTCTTGAACATCGCCGGAATCGAGAGTTTTTCGGTCAGCGAGGAGTAGAAGGTGCTGATGAAGATGATCATCAGGGCGTTGAATATGTACATATAGGGGAGAAAACCCGGGCCGACTTCCGAGAGGAACAGGGCTTCGGATACGGTGAGCCCGATGGAGAACTGAATCCCGATCAGGAAATAGAAGAAAAAGAACACCGAGAAGACGAGCAACTCCTCTTCCTGGATGTTGAAGACTTTTTTGAGGAGTTTCTTCATGTGGGTCACTTATCAAGCGGTGGAGAGGATACTTCGTGAGATTATCGCCTCCCGGAAGCTCCGGAGTGGAAGCGAACTTGCGCTGTTGATTCTAGCCTAGGCTTTTTGAGATTTCCATGAGTAGAACGACAAGGCGTCCTCCGTCCACTGCGCGCAGTTTCGGCTGAATCTATCCCATCGGCTGTTGGCGCATTGGGCGCGGACGGGGTCGGCGTTGCCCTCGGCAATGAGGCCGTTGAGGGGCGAGAGGTCGAATTCGGCTCGAACGGGCACTCTGCCGCGCTCATCGGGGCCGAGGAGAGACAAAAAGCGCGCGAACGCGTCGAATGCGCCTCGAATCTTCTCGCACAGGTGCTCCGCGCCTCCCGCATATGCGACCAGGGGCGGCACCAAAGGGGCGTAGCGGTTCAGTTCCATGCCTCCCTCCGTGCGGTTCGTGATGCTGTCCACGCCGACGACCCCGACCGAATCCTCCGAGAATTCCACCGGAAAGAGTCTGCCGTAGAGCGTTTCCACGATCATTCCCTCACGGCTGAGCCTCAGATGAACGCGGACGCTGAACAGGCCGAAATCGATCCAGTCGCATATCAGCGGCAGGTAGCGCGCGTCGAACACCTGCTCGTAGTTCTCGATGGCGCTCGCCAGGAGGCGAATCGAATCCTCACGCGTGCGGGACGCTTCGCGCAGTTCGGATTCGAGTCTGGGCGCGCAGTTTTTGAGCATCTGCCCCAAAACGTCCGGGGAAGCGCCGCCTTCCGCCCTTCTGGTCTTGACGTAGGCTTTCGCGGTCGCCGGGCTTTCCTGGAAGCGGTGAACGAGCCAGTCCATCGCCTGGAGGTGATCGTGGTTTTCCGCGTCGAGAGACAAGGGGAGGGGAATCGCGTGGTCCGCCGCGACGCCGAGCCTGCTCAAATCCGGAAGCCCGAACCCGTTGGGGTAGACGTCCAGCCGAAAGCATCCGCGTCCCCCGCCGCCTTCCTGCGGTTTGACGAAGAAAGTCCCCGTCCCCCGTTTCCGCGATAAGGTGGAGGCCCTGTCCAGAATGGCGGCGGCGGTTTCCGCAGGTCTTCCCCCGTTCAGTTCCACCACTTCATAGTCGGCCGTCAGGCGACGCTCGGGACCGCCCGCTTCGGGGTTTTCCGTATCCGTCCCGTTTCCGTTCAGGAGTTCGTACGTGGTTTTCTTGTTGGAGAGCGGTCCGCCGGGTGCAGTGAGAGCCCCCGGCGCGACGACGATTCCCCGGGCTTCCAGGACCCTGGCGAGGGTGGCGTCGTAGAGGCTTCTCTGGGCGGTCTGGCTGATGACGAGCAACTCTTTCGGCGCTCTGGCGGCGCGGGCCAGAAGTTCCTCCCGCCGGTTCAGGACCCTGACGGGGATGGACAACCCGAGTTGCTTCAGGTGCGCGCGCATCACCCGCGCCGTTTCCATGGTGAGGGGGAGTCGGCTCGGGGAGCCGTCCAGCAAAAGGATTTCTCCCGGACGCCGAATGGGCGGCGCGTCTTCCAGAATGCGTAAGTCTGCGAAACGGGGTTCGCGCGACGCCCAGTGGTTGAGGCTTTCGATCAGCGTTTCGTTCAGATCGCCGTCAGGCGAGTCGAACTCCCGGCTCACGCGGTAAAGATCCCAGACACCGCCGCTCGCATCGGGCGTGAGATTGTAGAGAGCGGGTTCCCGCGCGATGCGGGGATGGTTTGATGGTTTGCGCGAGGTCAAGGTTTCGTTCTCGATGCCTAAAACACCCACTTGCGCTGACGCATGAAGTGTTTGATCACCCAGTCCGCAATGGCGCCGCCCACGGCATTGTCGGTCGCAAGGGAAGAGGGGTTCGGGGCGATGCAACTCAGGGCGCGTATCCCCGTCATCCGATACGCCTCCTCGCGCGCGTGCGCTTCGTTGGCGAGCCTTCCGGAAATGAGCATGTTTTCCTCCTCCACCCCCAGGTGGCTTCGGATCCAGTGGACGATGAGCGTTGATTCCAGCGTATCACATGCGCAGACGATCAACCCTCTGCGCGAGAGCCAGTCTTTGACCCAGGGGTCGCTCGCCACGTGAAGGCTGGCGTCCGAGGAGGGAGAATCCGCCAGTTCCGCGATGACGATTTCCGCCTTCGCGCATGCGTGGCGAAGCAGGTTTTGGGCGCATCGCCTGACCTTGTGCCTGGAGACGCCGCACGTGGAGGCGAGGCCCGCGTCGACGAAATCCCAGCCGAGTCTCGCGGAGTCGAAAAACCCGAGCGGTCTTCCGTAGTTCACCTGCATGAGGTCCCGCATCCGGCCGGTTCCCGTGAGTTTCACGTATGAAACGTGAATGCCCGAGGAGTGCAGGGCGGAGGCGAGCGAAGACGCACAGGTCGTTTTGCCCACGTCCATATCGGAGCCGGTGACCAGGATGATGGGAGCGCAGGGAACTCCCTCTTCATCCACGGGGCAGCGGGTATCGGGAATGACGGGGAGATGAGAAAGCAGAGCGGGTTCGCCTCGATGCGCGACACCTCCTTTCACCACTATTCTCACGCACGGCGTTTCGGGGTTCGTGCGGATCCCGCAGACGCCGCCGACATTCAACAGGTCGAGCACAGTTCCGGGTGCTGCGGGAGAGTCCGGCTCATGGCCCGAAACGCTGCGATTCGCATATCGCCCGCCGATCGCAACGACCACGTTCATCTTTTCGCGCAATTTTGCTTCGCTCGTCATCCAGGCGTCTTGCGTCCCCTGGAGGACTTCGAGCGATTCCAGGCGATCGACGGGAGCGTTTCCGGGCGCTGCGACGACTTCACCCAGTGCGATTCCGTTCGAGGGAACGGGCCTGGGGTCGGGCGTGAAATCCGCATCGAACGCATACGGGATTTCAGGCGACAGGAACAATCCTCGGGCGGTGGATGCGAAAAAGTCCAGTTTCAATTTGCACCATGTCCTAAGCGGGAGAAAGAGCGAGACGGCGCGTGAATGTATCTATCATTTCCCGGGCGGCGGGGGATATCTGCTCTTCTCCCTCTTCATAATAGATGGATGAGACGCCCTCGAGCTTACAGAACGCTCCCCTCGGCTCTACTATGGTGCTTTTCGCCGGGGGAGAGCAAGTGACAAGCACCTCATCCTGGTCTTGAACGTCGCTCAGGCGATAACCCCGCCTAATGAATTCGGGCCTCCCGTTTTGGACGGTGTAGATTCCGGGTTCCAGCGAATAACCGATTCGCACTCTCGAAGGGCTCGTGTTTCGAATCAAAAGCTGAAAACCGGATAAATCCGCTCGTCCGAGTTCGGCGAGCGAATCCCGGTGCGCCTCGAGAGCGGCGCCCGGCCTCAGGAATTCGGCCATATGCCAGTAGGTGGTGGTGGGTGCGTCGCCGTGTATTTCCTCGAGTTCGGTCATCAGTTGCGTGGTTCCCAGCACGCGCGGGTTGAGTTCGAGGGCATAGGGTTCGTCCCGATGGACGATGAAATCGACGCCGTATATTCCCCGGTAGCCCGCACAGGCTATCCACTCTCCGATTTTCAGGGTGAATTCCTCGATTTTTCGCCGGCTCCTCTCGGAAACCAGCCGATACGCCGCATAGTCGCTTCCGGCATAGTCGAAGCGGTGCATGGAGCAGCCGGGAATTCCCGTGAACATCACCGAAGGGTGGGACATCCAGGGTTTGCTGTCATAAATCAACCCCGCCGTTCCCAGGGCGGGGCCGCTCAGAAACGCGCTCACGATCACCGGCGCATCGGGGCCCAGTTTTTCGATGAGTTCATCCCGTTTGTTCGCGAGCGCCTCGGATGAGTCGATGAGGTGTGTCTGATTGCCCGAGGAGCCGATTCGCTCCGAAATGATCATGACCGGCCCGAATTGATCAAGTTGTTTGGGTCCGAGTTCGCCGAGGACCGCCACGTCGCCCGGGGGAACGGCGAACCCCGCTTCGACCGCCTGGCGCCGAAACGCTATCTTGTCGTCGAATCTCGTCTTGACTTCCACCGGGTTCGCCAGGATGCGGAGCCTGCCCTCGGCTTCTTCTGCGAGTTTGCCGAGGAATTCCGTGGAGCGGTAGGGGATGACGTATCGGGGAGCATCCCCTTGCGAGAGAAATTCCCGAATTTGAGAGCCCAAAGCTCCTTCGTAGGCCTCTACGAGTGATGAATGCGTCCATACGATCCGTCTGTTCCGCCCGCGCTCCACGGCGAAATAGCGCAGGCGCCTGTCCCATTCGGGCCCGTCGAGCCCGTAGTCGCAGGCGATGAGGAAATCGAGGGGGACGATGTTTTCCACCGTGATCGAATCGACCGCGCGCAGCCCCTGAAAGCCGAACGTCGATCCGTCCGGAACGGCGGAGGTCAAGATGTCGTTAAAATCATTTTTCGTGTGAGAAGGCAAGGAGGGTGTTCCTTCACCGAGAATCATCACAAGTGTACATGCGGCTCCGAAATCGAAAAACAGGCGATTTTAATTCGTTAGCCTCACGAATATCAAGGCAATTCGACGATTCGAGGAACGGTGATTTCACTCCTCGGAGCTTCTGCAACGTGCAGTGCGCTATGCTAGGATACGGGGCGTCCCAACTCCCCAATATCGACACCTAGGCGCGAGAACAGGTGAATGTCCGAAGAGAGAAACATGCCCGAATCGGCGTTGGATACCGATGAATCCCCGATGATGTCGGAATCGGAGCTCAGGTGGGAGAAATTCCGCCGGAGTTTGGTGCGCGCCAAACCGGCGATGCTCGGGGGCGTTTTTCTCATCCTGCTGGTGGTCGTCTCTCTTTCCGCCCCCCTCATCGCGCCGCAAGACCCGAGCCTGGTGGACGTCAACCTGCGCCTGAAGCCTCCCGTGTGGGAGGAGGGCGGGAGCGTGAGCTACCCCCTGGGAACCGACGCGCTGGGCCGGGACATTCTGAGCCGGCTCATGTACGGGGGCCGCGTCTCCATTCTGGTGGGCTTGAGTTCGGTGGTGATTTCGGGGGTGATCGGCATCGTCCTGGGCCTCGTCTCGGGTTTTTTCGGCGGGAAAATCGACGATCTCATCAGCGGGTTTTCCGAAATCCAACTGGCGTTTCCCTTCATTCTGCTGGCCCTCACGATCATGGCGGTCGTCGGGCCTGGGCTGCTCAACATCATCGTGGTGCTGGGGATCAGCCGGTGGGTGGCCTACGGCCGCGTCGTCAGAGGGCAGGTCATCTCGATAAGGGAGCGCGAATTCGTGGAAGCCACCCGCGCCCTGGGCTACCCCTTGTACCGCATACTGTTCATGCAAATTCTGCCCAACACCCTCTCGCCTCTGATCGTCATCGCCACCTTCGCCGTGGCGGGAAACATCATTTCCGAATCCTCGCTGAGTTTCCTCGGGCTCGGCGTGCCGCCTTCTGTCGTCACCTGGGGGGGCATGTTGTCCGAGGGCCGTGAATATCTGAGAGGCGCGTGGTGGATGGCGACTTTTCCGGGTCTCGCCATCATGGCGACGGTATTGAGCATCAACCTCATCGGCGACTGGCTGCGGGACTACATGGACCCCCGCCTCGGCGATGATATGTAGGTTTCTGAAGGGAATTCGTGCATGAAAAGGGCCTTGTTGTGCGGATGTTGTTTACTGCTCGTAGCGCTCGCCGCCTGCGGCCGCGAAGCGAAAGAGGGTCCCTTCACGGTTCTCCTCTCGGTGGAGGCCAATACGCTCGATCCCCATTTCGCGACGGCCACCATCGAGTGGAGCATATTGATGAACATGTTCGACCCGCTCATTGAGCGGCGCGGCGATATGACGCTGGGCCCCGCCCTGGCCGAACGCTGGGAGGTGGACGAGACGAAAAAGGTCTGGACGTTTCATCTTCGCAAAGGAGTCAAATTTCATAACGGCGAGCCTTTCGATGCGGAATCCGTGCGCTACACCTTCGAGCGGATGCGGGACAGGAAGCTCAAGCCCCGCATCACGGTTTACCGGAGGATTTTCCTGGACAGGGTGGAAAAAGTGGACTCCCACACCGTGAAGATTCATACGAAGCGCCCGGTCGCCACCCTGCCGGTGTGGATGGTGAACGCGTTCATGTTGCCGCCGAAGTACTATTCGTCGACCCCGCCCAAGGAACTGTTGAAGAAACCCGTGGGTACCGGGCCCTACAAGCTGGTGAAATGGGTCAAGGACGACCACATCGAGATGAAGGCCAACGAGGGCTGGTGGCGGGGTGAGCCTGCGATAAAAAAAGCGGTCTGGCGACCCGTGGCCGAGGCTTCGGCCCGCATAGGGGAGCTTGAGACGGGCGGGGCCGACGTCATCATGAACATCTCGCCCGATCAGTCGAAAACCATTCTGGCGAGAGAAGAGGGTCTCCAGCTTAAAGGTGCTCGGGGGGGACGCAGGATTTATCTGGGGATTCGCACGGATCACGGGGTGCTCGGCGATGTTCGCGTTCGCCGGGCGCTGAACCACGCGATTGATTTCGAAGCCATCGTCAGGAACGTTTTTCTGGGCCATGGCTCGCGGATGAGGAGTATCGTGAACCCTCCGAACGCCGACCCGAACATCAAGGCGTACGCCTACGATCCCCCAAAGGCGAAAGCGCTCCTCACCGAAGCCGGTCTCAAGGATACGAATGGGGACGGCGTCCTGGAAGCGAATGGAAAACCGCTTGAGGTGAAACTTGAAGTGCCTGCTTCCAGATATTTGAAAGGAAAGGAGGTGGCGGAATTTATAGCAGCCTATTTCCGCGACGTGGGCGTCTATGTGGAGGTGATCCCCCTGGAGTGGTCCGTTTTCCTCTCCAGAAGGAGAAAAAAGACGCTGGCGCCCTTGTATTTTCACGGGTTCAGTTCCGCCTTCAACGAAGAACTCGACTTGGGTGTATTGAGGCCGAACCTTTTTGCGAACCTCACCGCCTGGAGGAACCGGAAGTTTATTCAAAATTATAAGAAGTTGGGCCAGACGTTCGATCCCGCCGAGCGCAAGCGGATCAGCTACCGAATGCAGCGCATCGTTCACGAGGAAAGCCCGTGGGTGTTTTTGTGGAACCAGTATGATTTTTTCGGCTTGAGCGCGAGGACGCAGTGGACACCGAGGCCGGATGAGAGAATCTACCTGCCCACGATTCGCTTGAAAGAGGCGAACGAATAGACGATGAGCGCCTATCTTTTCAGAAGATTTCTTCGGGCCGTCGTGGTCGTAGTCGGCGTGAGCTTCATCTCGTTCGCCGTCTTGTTCCTATCGGGCGACCCGACCGACACCATGGTCGGCGAGGACTGGACGGTTCAGGAGGTACAGAAACTCAAAAAAGACTTGGGTCTGGACAAGCCCTGGTTCGTTCAATACACGCTCTACGTGGGCAGGGCGGTGCAGGGTGATTTCGGAGAAAGCCTGCGCTACCGCCAGCCCGCGTTCGAACTCATCATGGAGCGTCTGCCGGCGACGCTGGAACTCGCTCTCGTGGCGCTGGTTCTCTCGATCATCCTGGCGTTTCCGGTAGGAGTCATCAGCGCGACGAAACGCGGCTCTCCGTATGATCACGGGGGGATGCTGTTCGCGCTCCTGGGGCAGTCCATGCCCGTTTTCTGGCTCGGCCTGATGCTGATCCTCATCTTCGGGGTGGGCCTGAGGTGGCTGCCCGTCAGCGGAAGAAGCGGCTGGGAGCATCTGGTGCTGCCCGCCATCGCGCTTTCCACCTACTCGATTGCGAGAAACGCGCGGGTGGTTCGAAGCTCCATGCTGGAGGTTTTGCGCCATGAGTACGTGAAGACCGCCCGCGCGAAGGGACTCTCCGAGTGGGTCGTCGTCAACCTGCACGTGCTCAGGAATTCCATGATTCCTGTGATCACCATCATCGGCCTGGAATTCGGGCATCTGCTGGGGGGAGCGGTGATCGTCGAGACGATATTCTCCTGGCCGGGGGTGGGGAGGCTCCTGATTCAGGCCGTCTACGCCAAGGATTTCCCTCTGGTGCAGGCTTCGGTGACCATCACCGCTCTGATTTTCGTGTCATTGAATCTCGTTGTTGATTTGATGTATTCCGTCCTCGACCCAAGGGTGAGACTCCATTGAGCCGGACCGCGTATTTCTGGACGCCCGAATCTCTCATGCACGACAACGGCCGGCATGTGGAGAACGTCGAGCGCGCCAAACGCCTGACGCCTGAGAGAATACTCCCCCAAGTCTCGTCGCTCAGACACATGGAGATTAAGCCTCACGACGCTAAGGAGTGGGTTCTGAGGGTGCATGAGGAATCGCACCACCGCTTCGTGCGCGAGGCGTGTGACGGCGGCAGGTGTATTCTCGATGGCGGAGATACGCTGGCAGGCCCCGGTAGCTATGAGGCCGCCCTCGCCGCTGTCGATGCGGCCCTGAGCGCGGCGGATGCCGTCGTGGGTGGGGAGGCCGATAACGCCTTTTGCGCCGCGAGGCCGCCGGGACACCACGCCTTGCCCCATCAATCCATGGGTTTTTGCCTGTTCGCCACCGTCTCCATCCTGGTTCGGTATCTGCAGGAAAAACACGGCCTCCAGAGAATCGCCGTGGTGGATTGGGACGTGCATCACGGAAACGGTACCCAGCATATCTTCTGGAGCGACCCGGACGTGTTCTTTGTCTCCTTGCACCAGCATCCCCACTATCCGGGCACGGGGCTTGCGGGCGAGACGGGAGAAGGAGCGGGCGAGGGTGCGACGCTCAACATTCCCGTCGCGGCGGGAACGCCCGAGGAGGAATACCTGGCGAGGTTTCAGAAAAACGTCATCCCCGCCATCGAGGCGCACGGGCCCGAAGCGGTCGTCGTATCGGCGGGTTTCGACGCGCACCGGGACGACCCCCTCGGGGGGCTGGTGATCACCGAAGCCGGGTTCGCCCGTCTGACCGGGTGGGTGAAGACGCTTGCCGAAAGCCATTGCGAGGGGCGTCTCGTCTGCCTGCTCGAAGGCGGGTACAACCTCGACGCCTTGGAGCGCTCTGTCGTCGCGCACTTGCGAGAACTCTCGGGGTAACGATTTGCACACCGGGTTTCACAAACAGCCCCAAAATTTAGTTGACTAACTAACTAAAAAGATTTATATTCCATGTAGCTTGTGGGACGGACTTCGGCGTATTGGTTCGACGAGTTGGGTTTTCAACTTACCGGGGGAGAGGGTATGGCAGTGGCGACGGCGACGCCCAAAGGCCCCAAGGCGTCCGCTACGAAACAGAAAATCATCGAAGCGGCCGCGCGGCTCGTCTATCACAGAGGGTTTCACGCCACGTCGCTCGATATGGTGGCGCAGGCCGCCGGGGTGAACCGGGGGAGTCTGTACTATTTTTTCCGCTCCAAGAAGAACCTGGGACTCGCCGTCATCGATCACTACGAATCGCTTCTTCATCAAAACTATCTTTCCCCCTCATTTGACACCAGGGCGAAGGGAAACGAGAAAATAAGGCGGCTGGCGGAATCCTACGCCCGCATGCCGATTCAGGATTCCCCGTGCTGCGGATGCCCTATCGGGAACCTTTCGCTCGAACTCAGCGCCATAGATGAGGAGTTGCGCGTGCGGCTGAAAGGGGTGTGGGAGGGGGTTTTCGAGAGGATCGCCCACGTATTGGCGCAGTCCAAAGAGGAAGGCGACCTTCCGGGGCATATTGAGCCGCTCGCGTATGCCCGTTCTTTTTTCTCGCAGATGCAGGGCGCGCATATCATCGCGCGGTGTTCACAGGATGAGGCGTCTTTGCGCGGAGACTGCGAGCGCGCCTTCATGAGCCTGCCCTGGACGCGGAAAGGGGAGTCGGAATGAACGGGGGAGGTCGTGAATTCAGGCGCGGTGGTCCCGTCTATTCCAGCGGATGGGGATGGCTCGTCTGGTGTGTTTTCTTGCTGGGCGTCGTCCTTGCATGGCTGTTCGCAAGGGGCTATTTTGACAACCTCCACGATCCGGACGCCGTGCCCCGCGTCGTCACCCCGCGAGGGGACCTCGCCGCCGAGGAAAAATCCAACATAGAGCTTTTCCGCCTCTCCTCCCCGTCGGTCGTCTACATTACGCGGCTGACGATGAGGCGCGACAGGTTCAGTCTCAATTTGTTCGAGATTCCCCAAGGCACGGGTTCGGGCTTCGTCTGGAACGATCAGGGCCACGTCATCACGAATTTTCACGTCATTCAGGGGGCGAGCGCCCTGCGCGTCACCCTGGCGGATAATTCCGAGTGGGATGCGCGCGTGGTGGGCATGGCGCCGGATCAGGATTTGGCGGTTCTCTTCATCAACGCGCCGAGGGATCGCTTGAAGCCAATCGCCGTCGGGCAGTCCGCCAATTTACAAGTGGGCCAGCGGGTGTTCGCCATCGGCAATCCTTTCGGGCTGGACCAGACGCTCACGACGGGAATCATCAGCGCCCTGGGGAGGGAGATCAACGCCGTGTCGGGCCGCAAGATCAGCGGCGTCATCCAGACCGACGCCGCGATCAATCCGGGCAATTCCGGGGGGCCTCTGCTGGACAGCGCAGGTCGTCTGATAGGCGTCAACACCGCCATTTTCAGCCCCTCAGGCTCCAACGCAGGCATCGGTTTCGCGGTTCCCGTGGATACGGTGAACAGGGTCGTTCCCCAGTTGCTCCGTCATGGGCGCGTCATCCGGCCGGGTCTCGGCATCCACGTGGCCGACAGGAGTACGGCGGAGCGCTTCGGAATACGGGGCGTTCTGATCATCCGTGTGCAGAAGGGCAGCGCGGCGGAAGGCGCGGGGTTGCGAGGCACCGGCAGGAACCGGGAAGGCCGCCTCGTGCTCGGCGACGTGATTGTCGGCGTGGGAGAGCGCTCCATCACCTCGCTCAATGACTTGTTGGACGCTCTCGATACCCACAAAGTGGGCGACGTCGTGGAAGTGCGCCTGATGCGCGAGGGTAGCGAGATGAACGTAAGCGTAAAACTTCAGGCCCTGGGCTAGGAGTGTGGCATGTCGATAAATTCCATTCCTGAAACATTGGAAATTCCGGTCGAGGGCATGTCGTGCGCGGCATGTTCCGCGAGGCTTGAAAAACGGCTCGGCGCGCTCGACGGCGTATTGCGCGCGAACGTGAATCTGGCGCTCGCGCGCGCGCAGGTCGAGTTCGTTCCCGCCCAGGTCACGCCCGCCGACATCACCAAAAGAGTGGAGAAGACCGGGTTCCGCGTTCCGCATTCTCACGTCGAGTTCACGATAGAAGGGGTGGAGGACGAGGCGGACGCCGCTGCCCTGGAGGAGCAATTGAGCGTGCTCGATGGCGTCGTCTCCGCCAGCGTGGACCTCTCGAAGGCCCAAGGCCGTGTCGAGTTCCAGCCGGCCATCGTTAACGCCGATGAGATTTTGAATCATGTGGCCAGGGCGGGATATTCGACCCGCCCGGTGATGGATGAGGAACAGGATACGGAGAAACTGAAACGAGAGCGCGAATTCAGGAAAAGCGTGCGTCTGCTCATGCTCTCAGCGGTTTTGTCCGCACCGCTTCTCATACAGATGGTTGGCATGTTTCCGGGCGCGGGGGGCTGGGAGTTGCCCAGATGGTGGCAGTTCGCGCTCGCTACGCCCGTGCAGTTTATCGTGGGCTGGCGGTTCTACCGGGGCGCGTATCATACGCTCATGGGCGGCGGCGCGAACATGGACGTGCTCGTTGCTCTGGGTACGAGCGCTGCCTGGCTGCACAGCAGCGTGGTGACGCTAATGGGTTTGAGCGGGCATCATGTGTATTTCGAGGCGTCCGCTGTCCTGATCACGCTCATCGTGCTCGGAAAGGTGCTCGAAGAGCGCGCCATGGGCAGAACTTCTGAGGCTATCAAGAAACTCATGGGCCTTCAGGCGAAGACGGCGCGGGTGCTCCGCGACGGAGAAGAGCGCGAGGTTCCCGTGGGCGAGGTCCGCGTGAACGAGGTCGTGATGGTGCGCCCGGGTGAGAAATACCCCGTGGACGGCATCATCCTTGAGGGCATGACTTCCGCCGATGAATCCATGCTGACGGGCGAGAGCGTGCCCGTGGCGAAAGGTGTGGACGACGCGGTCACCGGGGCCACGCTCAACATCGACGGGGCGGTGATGTTCCGGGCCACCAAGGTGGGAAAAGATACGGTGCTGGCCCAGATCATCCGCATGGTGGAGCAGGCGCAGGGCTCCAAGGCGCCGATTCAGCGCACTGCGGACAGGGTTTCGGGCATATTCGTGCCCATCGTGCTGGGAATCGCTCTCGTCACATACATTCTTTGGGACTTTATGGGGCCGTTCACGCCCGCGCTCATCAACGCCGTCGCCGTTTTGGTCATCGCCTGTCCGTGCGCCCTGGGATTAGCGACGCCTACGGCCATCATGGTGGGCACCGGGAAAGGGGCTGAGGCCGGGGTTTTGATCAAGGGCGGCGAATCCCTGGAGACGGCGCACAGGCTCGACGCCGTCATTTTGGATAAAACGGGCACGCTGACCAAGGGGTCGCCCGTGGTGACGGATATTTTGCCGCTTGGCGGACTCTCCCAAGAGGAGTTGCTCAGGCTCGCGGCGAGCGCGGAGCGGGGTTCTGAGCATCCGCTGGGCAAATCGATAGTCGATGAGGCGGGGGCGCGAGGCGTTGAATTGCTCGAGATGCGGGATTTTCGCGCCTTTCCGGGGCATGGCCTGGAAGCGGAGGTGGGAGGGCGGAAAATTTATCTGGGCAACGAGAAGTTCATGGCGGAGCATGGTGTGGACGCGCCCGGGTCTGTCGATGAGATTCGCCGCTTCGAATCGGAGGGGAAAACAGTCGTTCTCGTCGCCGATGACGGGGGCCTGCTGGGCGTCATCGGCGTCGCCGATTCCTTGAGGGAAAACTCGGCGGAAGCTGTTGCTGCTCTCCAGGGCATGGGAGTCGAGGTCTACATGTTGACGGGCGACAACGAGCGCACGGCGCAAACCATAGCGGCCGAAGCGGGCATTTCTCACGTGATGGCGGACGTGATGCCGGACGAAAAGGCGGCGATGGTGCAACGGCTTAAACGAGAAGGCAAAAAGGTGGGCATGGTGGGTGACGGCATCAACGACGCCCCGGCGTTGGCCGCCGCGGACGTGGGCTTCGCCATCGGCTCGGGCACGGACATCGCGATGGAGGCGTCGGACATCACCTTGATGCAGGGCGATCTGATGGGCGTCGTGGCGGGAGTTCACCTCTCAAAGACCGTGATGCGAAAAATCCGCCAGAACCTTTTCTGGGCGTTTTTCTACAACATTCTGGGCATTCCCCTGGCGGCGTTCGGGTTTTTGAGCCCCATCGTCGCGGGGGCGGCCATGGCGTTCAGCTCCGTATCCGTCGTGTCGAACACCTTGTTGCTCAGAAACTGGAGACCGGTTCGTTCATAAGGTGTGGACCAGATCCGAATGTGGGCTTGGGTGCTGGAGACTCGATTTTTCTTGGAGAAACATGAAATGGCCAAAATGGAGATAATCGTAGGCGGGATGAGTTGCGGGATGTGCCAATCCGCAGTCCAGGAGGCGCTAAGCGGTGTGGAAGGTGTGGCCGAAGCCGCCGTCGATCTGGAAGGGGGCAGGGCGACTGTCGTTTTCGATGAGGGGAAGACAAACCTCGACGCATTGCGCGCCGCCGTTGAAGACGCCGGATTTGATGCAGGGTAAGGCGCAAATTAACAGATATTTATGTGTTGTATATAAAGTAGATTCTCGGTTCCCGTGCTTCGCTCTCGGCCCTATCTTGGCTGTCCGTCCTGAAAACTTCTCTCCAGAAATTCCCCGAGCGTGCACTGCCAAAAGCCGTTTAAGCGGCCGATGGGACCTAGTTTTTTCATGTCGATGTACCCGCCCGTCATGATGTCCGGGTTGACGTGGAAATAAACGACTTCTCCGATCAGGAGGGGGTGCTTGTTCGGTCCGAGTTCGAAGACGTTGTGGGTCTTGCACTCGAAGTGAATGGGCGCGTCCTTGATGCGCGGCGCCTTCACCTTCCTTGCGGGTATCGGCTCAAGGCCGGTGGCGTCGAATTCGCTTTCCTCCGCCGGGATTCCGTTCGCCGTGTCCACCATCTGCTCCCAATGGCGGTGAGTGACGACGTTGAAGCAGAATTCCCCGGTTTCCTGCGCGTTGATGAGGGTGTGCTTCTTGGTGCCGTCGGGGTTTCTCGCCACGGTGAGCGATATCATCGGCGGCGCCACGCACACGCAGGTGAAGAAGCTGAAGGGCGCGATGTTGTGGACCCCCTCCTGGCTGATGGACGACGCCCAGCCGATGGGGCGCGGGACGATGGAGCCCGTGAGCAGGCGGTAAATCTCGCGCCTCTCTATCTCGTCGGGGTCGAATTCCAGGTATTCGCTCATCACATTCCTCAAAATGGCTTGAAGCGCGCAAGAATCACGTCATTTACGACATGTAGCGTCCCGCGTTCACGGCGATGGTCTGGCCCGTGAGGTAGGCGGATTCGGGCGAGGCCAGCATGAGCACCCAGCCCACCATGTCGTCCACGTCGGCGATGCGGCCCAGGAGCGTGCCCTTGCCGATCATCTCGCGCTGTTCTTCCGAGCGCACCGCGATGACGCGCTCTGTCGCCGTCGTTCCCGGTGCGATGGCGTTCACGCGCACGTTGTATTGCCCAAGCTCGTAGGCGAGGACGCGGGTTAAGGCGTGGACGCCCGCCTTGGCCGCCGCGTAGGGCGGGGAAGACGGCTGGAGCGTGGTGATTCCCGACATGGAGCCCAGGTTGATCACGCAGCCGCCCTTTTGCTTCTCGAAAACGGGCGTGAGGTATTTAGAGGTCAGAAACACGCTCTTCAGGTTCCTGTCCACCACGGCGTCCCACTCGTCTTCCGACGTATCGCCCGTGGATAACTGCTGGTGAAAGCCGCCGGCAGAATTGACGAAAATATCGATAGCGCCCGCCTCATTCACGATGCGCCCTATCATCTGTTTCACGGCCACCGAGTCCGTGAGGTCGCAGTCGATGAAGGTGGCGTCGCCCCCGTTCTCGCGGATGCCGGCGGCGGCCGCCTCGCCGAGTTCGACGTCGATGTCGACGAGATAGGCCTTGGCGCCCGCCTCGGCGAACCGCTCCGCCGACCCCTTGCCGATACCGCGCGACGCGCCCGTGACGACGGCGACCTGTCCGGAAAA
The DNA here is from genome assembly GCA_965204535.1 of bacterium. Taxonomy (GTDB): domain Bacteria; phylum UBA8248; class UBA8248; order UBA8248; family UBA8248; genus Bin107. The sequence goes on from OZ241996.1 coordinate 1,224,900, forward strand.
ATCAAAGTTCGTTTTGCCCATGAAACACTCTCCTTAACGATAATAAACCTTTACGCTCTCAGGAATTTCAGTACACGCTCGTTGAAAATACCGGGTTGCTCCCACTGGGCCATGTGCCCGGCGTCCGGAATAATCCCTAGTTCTGCATGGGGGGCGGCTTTTTGGCAAGCGCGCTGTCGTTCCTCCGGCGTGGGGTAGGCGATTACGTCGGCGTCTCCCCACAAGATGAGCAACGGCATGGAACACGCCGGAAGCAGGTCGGGCAGGTAGGGTTCCCGGTTCATGGCGTAGATGTTCATCCTCGAATTCTTGAGGTTCGTCCATGCCTGGGAGAGGTACGCCTCATCCGCACAGGCCGGATTTTTGAACATCAGCGCTTTTTGGTTGTGGACGAACACCGCGTACTTCTCCTCGGGGCTCATCTCCCTGGTGGCACGGCGCTCGTCGCCGAGCCTGACGGCGCCCGTTATCCCTAGCCCTCCGGGCCCCAGCAAAACGAGTTTTTTGAACCTGGAGGCGTTTTCCCGGCAATACGTCACGCTCATGGTCGCGCCGAACGAAAATGCCACACAGGGGCACTCTTCGATTCCCAGCCCGTCGAGCAGGCGCCCGATGCCCTGCGTTACGGAGGAGGCCGTGTGCGGCTTGGGCGGCCGGTAGCTTTCTCCGAAGGCGGGGAGATCGATCGCCAGGGTGCGGTAGTGCTTGGCGAAGAAGGCTTGATTTTTCGCCCAGTGGTTCGCCGCCCCGAAGCCGCCGTGCACGAGGAGCAGGGGTTCTTTATCGCCGTCCCCCGCCTCGATATAGGCGAGCGGGCCGTCGGGAGTTTGCATTGCTTTGGATATGAGACGAGCCACTGAGCGTCCTTTGCCGTGTGACGATTTTGGGGAGGCTATCACTTTTTAGACAAAGGTGTGTAGCCGGTTCGGGGTTTTTGGCTGGCGGATGTTGTTTGTTCCGAATCCGTGATATGGAGATTTGCTCGATTATATTTGATACGTCGAAGATTTAAGGGAGATGCGGACTTCAGAAGATAGGAAGCACGACTCTCGGGCGCATGGCGTCTCAGCGGCCCCCCTTGATGAGTTCGATGAAGGTGTCGATGATGCCGTTGTCATAGAGCGTCCACGCCGTTACCACGACGACGAGCACGAGAACGCTCAGGAGCAGATATTCGAGAAGCCCGTGTTTGACGGCGGCGGGTTTTCTGGGATTTCTTTTCGCCATACGTTGGTTTCTCGGCGCCTGGATGGAATAAGGGGCGGGTTTGTTGCTGAATTATAAACGCAATTCCCCGCTGGTGAAAGCCGAAATGAACGCGATGGAAGTTTGAATAGACAAGGGTGGGACATCCGTTTATGGTATACCCATCACGAGCCGTCTCATCATCGCATTGCGGAGTTTTACATCTCACATGGATTCTGCCAGACATAATTTCGGCGAAGTCGAAAAAATAAGAACCGAAGCGATAGGTGTCGCAGGCAAGAGGATTTTCCGCATTCTGATCGATTGCCCGACGAAGTCGGCCGCCACGCTTTGGCTGGAGAAGGAACAGGTCTATGGTCTTTCGATGGCGATGAAGAAGATGGTGGAGGCGAAAGGGCAGGAGGAACGTTCGAGCGAGGAGCCGGATTTTCCCGATATCGCCGAGGTCGGCTCTGCTCCCGTGAGCTCCGGAGGGTTGCTCGAATTCAAAGTGAGCCGATTGGGGCTGGCGTATGGTCCGGGCAAGAGCCGCGTGACGGTCTTTTTTTACGATGAACGAGATGAGGTCGCCTCCAAGGGGGAATCTTCCGAAGAAGAGGAATACGAAGAAGAAGCCGTCGGCCCCGCCGCTTTGCAGGTGAGTCTCGCGCATGCGCAGTTGGATGAATTCATCAACCAAAGCCTCAATGAATGCTCCTCCGGGCGGGGGACGGATGCACTCTCTCATCACGCCATGGTGGCTACCGGCAAGGTCGACCCCAATACGAACGGGCATTTTCGTCATTAAATCGCCCTTTTTCTATTCGGCAGGAATATCTCGTGGCCCGGAAATTCTCTCCTCTTGAAGGCCCCGAAACGGTGGATGCGGCCGAATCGCAAGCCTATCGCTTCGAACCGGCGGAAATCGAGAATCTTTTGCTCAACTCGGAAATTCTGGGCGGTGAGTTGGTGCCGCAAGGCTCGAACTACACGTTCGCCGTGAGGATGAGTGCGGAGGATTTCCAGTTCTGGGGGATATACAAGCCTGCGAGCGGGGAGAGGCCATTATGGGATTTTCCTTACGGAACGCTCCATTTTCGTGAGAGGTGCTCTTTTCTGGTGAGTCATCATCTGGGATGGCACCTCGTTCCTCCGACGGTGATCCGTGAAGGCCCGCACGGGGAGGGTTCCATGCAATTGTGCGTGCCCTATGACGGAAAATCGAACTATTTCACGCTCCGCGCAGAGGAGCGTCCGGAACTGGTGCTGATCGCGGCCTTCGACATTATGGTGAACAATACGGATCGCAAGGGCGGCCATTGCTTCAAATCCGAAGACGGCCGCGTTTGGGGAATCGATCACGGCCTCACGTTTCATGCGGAACCCAAGCTGCGAACCGTCATCTGGGACTATGCGGGCGTTTCCCTGCCCGAGGCGCAGTTGAACGACGTAAAAAGGCTGGAGGACAGCCTGCGCGATAGCGATAGCTCTTTAAGGCGTGAGATGGACGAACTCCTGGAGCCCGAGGAAGTGGAAATTTTTCTGGAAAGGGTGATTTGCTTCAGAAAAAATCCGTGCCTGCCGACGCCCGAAGAGTACCGACGTCTGCACTGGCATTTCGAATAGTTTTGAAAACGCCCGGGGAAATGGTGAGACGCTGAGGTGTTGGCGATGAGGACCCATTCGAGCCTGACCGGGAATCGGCTGTTTTTCTTTCTTCTCTGCTTCATTCTCAGCTCGACGCTCGTCGGGTGTCTGGAGACTACGCGCGTCCGCAGGAAAGTGCCTCGCGATGTGATGAACGAAAAACGCTGGTTCGTTCACGACAACCCCGATCATCCACAATCGAAGGTATTTCTGGCGGAACTCGATGAGTTTGATTTTGAACGGGCTACACGAAGGCACACGGCCCGCGCGTATAAGGAGTATCTCGAATATCATTTTACCGGCAAATACTTTCGCCGGGCGCGCTATTGGCGGGAGCGGTTGCTGTATCAGGAAGCGCTCGAATCGAAAGAACCCGGCGTCCTCGAAGAGCTCCTGAAGCGCTTTCCCGAAGGCTGGTTCGATACACCCTCCGGCGCAGATATCCAAAAGAGTGAGTATGAAGAACTGAGAGAAAAAGACGAGGTCGCATCCTACAGGGCGTTTATTGAAAAATACGAAAAGGCGCGGAGTGAGTGGACCGAAGCGGCGACCCAGCGCCTCGAAAGACTCCTGCTCGACACGGCGAAAGCTTCAGGAAGTGTTCTCGGCCTCGAAAGGTTCGCCTTCGACAATCCCACCAGCCCGCATCTCGAAGAGGCGAAGGGCGCTTTGCGCGCGGTGAGGTTCGAGAGGGCGACCCGGTCCGGGAAGGAGGCGGACTGGAAAGCCTTTGTTCGCAGATTCGAAGGCTCGAAAGAGGCCGCTCTCATGCGGCAGCACATGGAGACGCGGGCGCTCGAAGGGGCCGAGCGCTCGGACCGCGTCGCTGCGCTCGAGCAATTTATCGTGCGCTATCCCGATTCGGTTCACAAAGAGCGAATCCTCTCCTCCATCAACAAGATGGCGCAGGAGAGGAATCAACAAGTCGACCGGTGGGTGCGCGTCGAGAGCGCCGAAGTCGAAGTGTTCAGGAAGCCCAGATGCAAACCCTGCAGGTCCTATCTGCGCGCCCACGGCGTGTTGCTCAACACAGACCCCGATTTTTCCTTCGATGTGGGGCTGCAGGTAGAACTCATCCGGAACGGAAAAAAATGCTGCCGCACCAGGCGCTGGCTCAGGGGTTTGAGACCCGGGGAGAGCCGTCCGTTTTCATTCCCGATACGCGGAGAATCTCCCAAAAGAGGCAGCCCTGCCCCCGAGTATGAGCTTGTAGTGATATCAGGCTCCGCGTATCGCAATCCGCAAGAGGAGCGGATTATGGAAATCGAGGGTTTGGGTGGGAGGGGCAAGGGTCCCCAAAGCGATCGCTTCGCGCCCATTCGGGTTCCCGATCTGAATTAGAATTTTATTATATATCAGAATTTTATGAGTCTATCTTAAAGTAAAATAGAGATAATTGTCTCTGTTCCCAGAGGACGCTAGTGATTCTTGCGCCCGAGTCTGCGCCGATTCACTTTCTTGATGTGTTTCGCGATGTATTGCACGAGGCCGGGGTTGCCGATAAGCAGTGATTGCCGCCATTTGCGCGCGGCGTCCAGGTCTTTGGGTGTGTTCTCCCCGGAGAAGAAGGTATCCAGCTCACGCCACCTATTCGTGCGGTCGCGCCGGGCGAGTGTAATCCCCCCCGCTTCTTTCACGATGACGATGCCCGCCGCCACGTCCCAGATGCTGGGAACGCCGAAAAGCGTATAGTGCAGGCCTCCGCGCGCCACGAGGGCCTGTTCGTAACACATGGAACCCGTGGCGCGCACTTCACCCAGGTTTTTCTTGAGCGGCCCCGTGGGGCGGAATTGCGTCCAGTAGGAACCGGGAAGCGCGACGATGCGCTTTCCCGTGGGTTTCTCCTCTCCCGCCACCTCGATTCGGTGATCGTTGCGATACGCGCCGCCCCCCTCGTAAGCGTGGTAGATGGTGCCTTTGTCCTCCGGCGTGAATATGGCGCCCGCAATTGAGCGCCCGCGTCTCAATACCCCCACCGAACAGCCCCAGACGTGCAGTCCGTTCAGGAAATTTTTCGTGCCGTCCAGAGGGTCCAGGACCCACAGGTACTCGGGCACCTCGCGCGCGCCTTGGCGTTTGGCCTCTTCTTCGTCTTCGGGTTTCTCCTCGCCCAGGACGCCGTGCGCTGGGAAGTTTTCGTTTATCGCTTTCGTCAGAAACTCCTGGCTCGCGCGGTCGGCTTCGCTCACCGGGTCGGTTTCAGCCTTGTTCTTGTAGTCGACCTCCACCTGCTTGCCGAAAAGCCCCATCAGGATCTCTCCCGCCTCGCGGGCGAATCTGGAAGCGGCTTCGGCCAATTCGTGAGGAGTAGGGTCGCTCATTTTCCACGCTCCAGCGGAGGGAGGTCGAGCCTTTGGGCGATCTCATCGAGTTCCGCGAGCCGCTCGCTCGACAACTCGAACCCGCTTTCCCGGCGTTCCACCTCGTTTTGATGCTCGATCTCTCCGGGCATGAAAATCGTCTCCACACCCGCCGCTTTCGGTGTGGCTTTGATGATGGAGATGAAGGCGCCAGCGGCGGCCTGGAATTGCGATATTGGGAGCAGCGCTTCGACGTTGATGGCGACGAAAATGCTGGTGACGCGGCTTTTCCCGTGAAATTCGTTGATGCCCACGATCTCGTGGCTGTGGCCTCCGCCCGCGAGGGAACCCAGAATGGCGTCGATTGCGATGGAAAGCCCGCTGCCCTTATATCCCGCAATCGGTGAGAGGAGGGAGCTTTCGAGAACCTCGTGGGGGTCGGTGGTGGGTCTTCCCTCCTTGTCCAGTCCCCACCCCTCGGGGATGAGTTCGCCCGCGCGCGCCGCCTCGATGATGTAGCCTCGCGCCACAACGGAGAGCGCCATGTCGAGCACCATGGGCGGGTCGCTCGGTAAGGCGATAGAGACGGGATTGTTGCCGATCCTGGGTTCCTTGCCTCCTGCAGGAGGCAGAACGCGCAGCGTGTTCGTCGTAACGAGGCCCACCATGCCGGCTTCGGGAGCCATGGCCGCGTACGTTGCGGCGGCGCCGAAATGGTTGCTCTCCTTGAGCAAGACGACGCCCACGTTATGGAGCCGCGCGCGGTCGATGGCCTCTTCCATCGCGAGTCTGGAAACCACCTGGCCCATGCCGTTGTCGCCGTCTGCGAGCGCGAGTGCGCCTGCATCCTTGACGATGCGGAAATCAGGCGCCGGGTTCGCCAGATTGATTTCCAGGCGCCTGGCGTAGTGCGGCATGCGGATCACGCCGTGGCTGGTGACGCCGCGCAACTCGGCCGTCACGAGGGTATCCGCCGTCCATGCGGCGTCCTCAGCCGGCATACCCAGCTTACTGAAAATACGCTCTAAAAAAGTGTGGAGCTTCTCGCTCGTCGTATGTCCGCTCATTCAACCCTCACGCGTGAACAGATAGGCCATCCCGTGCCGGACGTGCTCGCCCGAGTCGAGCTCGCTCAGAAAATCGGCCCGCGAAACCGACCAGCGGTTTACTTCACTCATTTCCCGCACGCTCCAGCCGGGAGCGTCCCACAACGCTTCGCTACCGGCATAGCCCGGTCCCTGCTGCACCACCGCCAGATACCAGCGGATGCTCATCGCCCCCAATATCTGTCGTTCAGCGCCCGAATCGAACGGCAGCCAGCAGGAGAACACGAAATCAGGCGCATGGGCGAGGAGCGCCTCCTGCGCGTCCAGGGCTTCAACTCTGTCGCCTCCGGCCGGGTCGGTGAGTCTCAGGTTCACGCCGCGCGCCTGAAGTGCTTTTCCGATCGTGGCGTCCCCGGCGCCCACTTCCAAAGGCGTTTCGGGAGCAAGGGCCAGGATTTCCTCTGCCAGCGCGTCCAGCCATTCGACCACGGGAAGCTGGTAGAGGTTTTTCCTCTCGCAGAATACGAGCCAGCCATCCCCCAGTTCTTCTTCGGCGAACTTTGCGATGGCCTCGGCGTAGGGGAGGGGTTTCACCGCCGAAAATCCCGGGCGAGAAACCGGGTCGCCTGCAAGCAAGAATTCACCTGCAACCCTGTAAGAAACAAACCCCCGGAAATCATCTTCCGGGGGCTGGTGATGAATCTCCTAGACGCTGGGGCCATTCCTGTTGATGGCGAAGGCGTTGTCCTCATACAGGATTTCGGCTTTCGTCATCTTCCCGCTCGCGACTTCGAGCACCTCGTCGTAGACGCGCCTTCCCGCCACCTCGATGGGCGCGCCCTCGAAGATGTCCGTCACGTCCACGTCGGTGGTGTCGGCCTGAAGCCTCGCTGAAAGCGGGTTGCCCGTGATGCGGATGGTGCTCATCAGGGGGTGGTTGATGGTATGGCCGCCGCCCGTGGAGAAGATGAGCACCTGAGAGCCGCCCGCCGCGATGCCGGTGATGGACTCTCCCCCGTGGCCCGGGGTGTCCATCACGTGGAGCCCGCTTCTTCGGTTCGCGCGCTTCGCCCACGGAATCACGTCCACAATGGGGGCGGAACCCGCCTTCTGGATGGCGCCCAGGGATTTCTCTTCGATCGTGGTCAGGCCGCCCTCCATGTTGTCGCCCGTGGGCTGGCTGCCCCGGAGATCCACGCCGCAGGCGAGGATGCGCTCTTCCATCTCCTCCACCATCCTCCAGATGCGCTTGCCCAGGGCCGGCCTCACGCATTTGGCGGCCAGTACGTCCTCGCCGCCCATCATCTCCGTGGTCTCGGCCAAAAGCACGCGTCCGCCCTGATTGACGACCTGGTCCGTCACCCAGCCGGTGGCCTTGTTGTGCGAGAGGCCCGAGGTAGTGTCCGACGTTCCGCAGTTGACCCCCAACAGGAGCTTGCTCACGGAAACTTCCTGGCGGCGTTCGTTCGTGAGTTCTCTCAGCATCTCCATGCCGATGCGCGTGGCCTTGGCGGTGGCGTCTATCGCGCCCCCGTCCTCGCGGATGTTGATCGCCTCCACGCGTTTCCCTGTTTTGGCGATTTCATGGGCGATCTCGTCCGCCGTGCAGCCTTCCTCGCGGTGGTGGTCGATGACAATGACGGCGCCCGCGTTGGCGTTCTGCCCGTGTCCGACGAGGGTCTCGAACGTGCGCTGAATGTCGGGGCCGATCTGGCAGCGTCCCAGCGGGTGGGTGAGGGCGACGCTATGCCGAAGGGTTCTGGCTACACGCTCGCATGTGGAGTTCGCATAAAGCGTGCCGCTCAACAAGAGCAGGTAGTTTCTCGCGCCCACGTCGCCGTTTTCCCGTGGATATCCCCACCAGGTTTTTCTCAGACGTTTCGATGAACTTGCGCCGCTTCCGTTTCTTCTGGCCATGATTGACCTCCTGTCTTAAGCGAGGTCGCCGCGGCCGCGGGCGCTCTCTATGTTATGCACGTGAATATAGTCGCCCACCTTGATGTCCTTGCTCGCCACACCGATGGACAGGCCGTATTTCATGCAGTGCTCGCCCTTTTTCAGGGGCTTGATGCAGATTTTGTGGATGTAGGGGATCGCCTGATTCGCCTTGAGCGTCTTGCCCATCTTTCCGTTGAGCATGAGGCGAACGGAGCCTCCCTTCGCCACCTTTTCGAGACAGGTGGCGACGTTGTCTCCTTTTTCGATGATCATGGCTGTTACCGGCATGTCTTCTTTTCTCCTTCAAAAATTCAGGGCGCGAATACACCTCGCACCCAATCAAGTGACGGATAATTGAGGGACGTTCAATCAACGAGCCATAAACCTAGCGCATGGGGGCCGACACTTCAACAAGGAGAGGCTTTTCTCAACTTCCGTGCAACGGCGCCACGCCCACTTCTTCGGCTATCCGGTCCAGATCCTGGGCGAGCGCTTCTTTGATTGTGATGCCCTCGGTCAGGGCGGCCTGATACCTGCGGTGCGCTCCTTCGCCGGGGATGCGGATTTCATCGAAGCCGGGCGCCAGGCCCGACCCCTTGATGCGCGTCACGGCTTCATCCACCGCCGCCTCATAGTCGCCGCCCAGGCATCTCTCCGGGTCTATCGCCATGGCGAACATCGGCAGGCCGAAGGGTTTGTCCGTCTCCAGCCAGTCGGGCTGGTCGGCGTCGAAGCCGTTGCCCGTAAGCGCTCCCGTCAGGAAGGTGAACATGAGCGCCAGGCCGTATCCCTTGTAATCGCCAAGTGGCAGCATCGTTCCCCTGGCGGCGAGCGTGGCGTCCGTGGTCGGGTTGCCCGAGGGGTCGAGCGCCCAGCCCTCGGGGATCGGCTCGCCCGTCCGGGCGGCCAGCAGCACGTAGCCTCTCGCCACCTTGGAGGTGGCGATGTCGAAGAGGATGGGATATTCCTGGTTCGAGGGAACCGCGAAAGCGACCGGGTTGTTCCCGATCATTCGCTCGTAACCGCCCCACGGGGCGAGGTTTCCCACCGCGCCGCTGATAACCATTCCGATCATGCCATGTTCGAGCGCCATCGCGGCGAAATAGCCGATGTGGCCCGTGTGGGAGGATTTGCGGATAGCGGACGCTCCGATGCCGCCGGCCTTCGCCTTCTCGATGGCGGCCTCCATGGCGCGCCGCGCGACGACGGCGCTCATGCCGTAGTCCCCATCCAGGAGAGTAAAAGCGGGCAGATCGGTGATGGTTCGCACACTGGGCTTCGGGTTCGCCGTCCCGTTTCTCAGGCGCTCCACGAAGACCCCGAAGCGAACGCACCCGTGCGAACTCACGCCCCTCAGTTCGGCGTCCACAATCTGGGCCGCGCAGGCATTGGCGTCCGCCTCGGGCAGGCCCAGTGCCTGGTAGACGCGCGCGAGATAGGCGTGAAGGTCTTTCGCGTGAACTTTGATGTCCGGCATGTTTTCTCCCGGCGCGGGCTTGATGGCCGCGCGCAAACAAACCCACCGCCTTGTCTTGGCGGATGGGGAAAAGAGTGCTAAGAGCTATTGCGGTGAGTTTGCCTTTACACATGGAGGGTTCGCAAGCATGAAAGCGTGGCGTTTCTACGCCTTTGGCGATATGCGGTTGGATGAGGTGCCGGACCCCGAGGCGAAGCCGGGCTGGGCCGTGTGCAAGGTGCGGCGTGTGCAGCCGAGCATCACGGACGTGCAGAGGTCTTTGGGAATCGGAACCATCAATTCGGCGCTTTTGAGGGAAATGCTCGAAAAATATGCGCCCGTGCAGTTGCTGGGGCACGAGATGAGCGCGGAAGTCGTCGAGGTGGGTGAAGGCGTCGAGCATCTCGAGCCGGGTGACAGGGTGTGCACCTCGGGCCACGTGCCGTGCCTCAATTGCAGTTTCTGCCGCGAGGGCCGGGAGATGTACTGCATCGACAAGCTCCACGTGGGCATCAACACGCCGGGCGCGTTCGCCGAATACATCTCGCTTCCGGCGCACGGGCTCGTCAGGCCGCCGCAGACGCTGGACGATTCTTCCATCGCCTGTCTGCAGCCGCTTTCCTCCACGGTCGCCGCCATGCGCGATGCGAAGGTCCAGCCGGGCGAGACGGTGGCCATCACCGGTCAGGGGGTCATGGGCCTCTATGCCTTACAGGCTGCGCGCACCTGCGGGGCGGGCGCCGTCTACGTGAGCGACGTGAAAGACGAAGCCCTTGCCTTGAGCCGCAAGTTCGGTGCGGACGAAGTCATCGACGCGCGGGTTGATGATCCCGTCGAGAGGGTGATGGAGATTACGGAGGGCAGGGGCGTCGACCTCGTCTTCGAGTGCGCGGGCGGGAACGCGGATCAGGGGCTTTCAGGCCACACCACCCTGCGCCAGGCGACGCGCATGGTGCGCATCGGCGGGCGCGTCATCCAGATCGCGGGCCTCATCGGAGACGTGAAATTCGACCCGGTCTTCATGCGCGCCCAGGGGATTCAGTGGATTTACCCGGAAGGCCATGGCGCGGACACCGTGGCTCTGGGCGGAAAATGGGTGGCCAGCGGAAGGATCGATGTGAACTCTCTCATCACGCACGAGGAGCACGGCATCGAAAACCTGCCCCGCGTGATGGAGATCACCGACAAGAAGGCCGAATACCGGGCCACGAACCCTTGCCAACTCGTTCTGGCTTAAGCAGCAGTATTTCATCATCAGTTTTCATGATTTTCTAAGGAGAAAAAAATGGACCTTGGGTTGAAGGGAAAGATCGCCATCGTGACGGGCGCGAGCCGGGGCATCGGCCGCGAATGCGCTATCGCGCTGGCGAAAGAGGGCGCCCGCGTATGCGTTACGGCGCGCGATGAAGCGCTTTTGGCTACGGCAGTGGAAGATGTGAACGCCGCAGGGGGCGAGGGAATGTCCGTCTCCTCCGATCTGAACTCTCTCGATGGCTGCAAGAAGGTGGTCGATGCGTGCGTCGCGAATTTCGGCGGCGTGGACATCCTCATCAACAGCGCGGGCGCGGCGCGGGGCGGAGACATTCTTGAACTCGACGCGGAGTTCATTACCGAGGCGCTCACGCTCAAGACGTACGGGTATCTGCGCATGTCCCAATTGGTGATCCCCCACATGAAGAAAAACGCCTGGGGACGCATCGTGAACATCGCGGGTGGCGCGGGCACGAGCCCGGCGCGGGGGAACATCCCCACGAGTGCGGCGAACATCACGGTGCTCAACAACACGAGGGCGCTCTCGGACGCCGTGGCGGGAGATGGGATTCAGGTGAACACCGTGTGTCCGGGCATGACGAACACGCAGCGCGCGCGCGACCTCATGCAGGGACCCGCGGACAAGGCGGGCAAGGACGTGGAGGAGTTCTTGAAAGAAGTCGGCGCGAGGACGCCGGCCGGCAGAATCGCCGAGCCCGAGGAGGTGGCGAACGTCGCCACGTTCCTGGCCTCCGCCGCGTGTTCTTATGTGAACGGCAGTTCCCTCTACATGGACGGCGGCGGCCGCCGGGCGACGCCGTAGGTAACAGCGAACTCGTTTTTCTCCTCCGGGCGGGATTCTCAAGCGCCGCCCGGAGGATTTTTCTTGATATTTTGAGGGATGAGACTGAGATGGCGAAACTTTTCGATGAATTTTCTTTGCGGGGCGTGACGCTCAGGAACCGGATTTGCGTGTCCCCCATGTGCCAGTACAGCGCGGAGGACGGCAGGCTCACCGACTGGCATCTCGTGCACCTGGGCGCCCGCGCGGCAGGCGGCGCGGGACTGGTAATGGTCGAGATGACGAACGTGGAGGCGCGGGGGCGCATTACGCACGGGTGCTCGGGCATCTGGTCGGATGCGCATGTCGAGCCGCTGTCTCGGGTCGCGCGCTTCGTCTCCGGCCAGGGAGCCGTCGCCGGGATTCAGATAGGCCACGCAGGCCGCAAGGGCAGCTGCGCGCCCACCTGGGAGGGTGGGGGCTATCTTTCGGATGAGGAGGGCGGATGGGAAATCGTGGCGCCGAGCGCGATTCCGTTTCACGAGAAGGCGCGCGTACCCAGGGCGTTGAGCATTGAGGAAATCGCCGTGATTCAGGAAGCGTTTCGCCAGGGCGCGAGACGAGCAGACGAGGCGGGTTTCGGGTGGCTCGAGATTCACGGCGCGCACGGGTATCTGTTCCACAGCTTCCATTCTCCGGTTTCGAATCAAAGAGAAGACAACTACGGTGGGAGCTTCGAGAACCGCATCCGTTTCACGCTGGAGACGGTCCGAATCGTGAGGGAGCAATGGCCGGAGGATAAACCGCTCGCTATCCGCCTCTCGTGCACCGATTATTACGAGGGCGGCTGGACGCTCGATGAAACGATAGAACTCGCGAAAACCCTCAAAACCGAAGGAGTCGACCTCATCGATTGCAGCGGGGGCGGGGGAACGCCGCTGGCGAAGATTCCCGTGGGTCCCGGATACCAGACGCCGCTCTCACAAGCCGTGCGGGAGGGAGCCGACATACCCACCGGCACCGTGGGGATGATCACGCAGGCCTGGCAGGCGGATCAGATTGTCCGAAACGGTGAGGCCGACCTCGTTTTCATGGCGCGCGAGATGTTGCGCGAGCCTTATTGGCCGCAAAAGGCGGCCGCCGCGCTCGGCGTGATGGATGAGGCCTACGTCGCCGACCAGTACCACCGCGCACACGGGAGGTGAAGCTCGAATCGTCGCTCATCTGGATTTCTGCCGCACCCTGTGGTCGGCTAACGCGCAAACATTGACAGGGTTCAAGGGCCGTGTTGTAATTTCCGCACTCTCAAACAGTTGAATTTCTGAGTCCTTTTCCACACGGGAGAAAAGTCGATGAACCACATTTTTTCGCGCGTTTTGAAACGCGCCACTTTCTGGGTTGCGTTCGTCGTGGCGATTGGTTTGTTGGGCGGCCCGCTCGCCGGTGACGCGCCGGCGGCCAAGAAGAAACCGCTTCGCTTCGGGGTCGCCGATCCCCTGACGGGGCCTGCCGCGATTTTCGGCAAGGATCAGATGCAGGCGGTCCGCTGGGCGGTCGAGGACATCAACGCCAAGGGCGGCGTCAACGGCCATCCGCTCGAAGCCATCATTCTGGATCATCAGGCGAAACCCGAGGTCGGCATCGCGGTGGTCAACCGCTTCGTCCACGTGGAGAAGGTCCCCGTGTACATCACCGCGTTCAGCAACGTGGTCAAGGCGGTCGCGCCCATCGCGAACCGCGAGAAGGTGTTGATGCTCAGCGTGGGCGCAAACGCGCCGGCCATCGCACGGCTGGGCGATTACGTCTATACGACTTTCCCGCTGGCCGACGTGGATATGAACGCCTTGGGCAAATACGCTTATCAGAAGATGGGCAAACGCCGCGCCGCCGTCTTGCACGTGAACCACGAGACGGGCCGGGACGGCGCCAAGGTCTTCAGTAACAGCTTCAAGAAGGCCGGCGGCAAAATCGTCGTTTATGAGTCCTACGAGCAGGAACGCTCGGATTTCACCGGCCTGGTGCTCAAGGTGAAAGCGGCGAATCCCGACATCATCCACATCCACAGCGTGATCCGCGATTTCACGGCCGTCGTCGCGCAGATGCGCCAACTCGGCGTCAAAACCCAGATCACCAGCTACCAGACAGCCTTCAACCCAAAGATGATCCAGCAGTTGGGCAAGGGGGCCGAGGGCATCATCGTGACCGCGCTGGCCCCCAGCGTGGAGGACAACAAGAACCTGCCCGCCTATATCGAGCGCTGGAAAAAGGCGTACAAGCGCATGCCCATCGGGCTGCCCTATACGCAGTATTTCTACGATGCGCCCTATATCGTTGCGGCGCTCTACAAATGGGTGCTGGACAAGAAGCTGCCAATCACAGGCGAGAACATGCGCAAGGCGCTGGTCGCGATAAAGACGTTCGAGCAGCCCTTGACCAATACGGTCACGATCAACGACGACCACACGGTCAAGAAACCGGTTTATTTCTGGCAGGTGAAGGGTGGTAAATTCACGTTAATCGGTTCCCAGAAGGACTGATCCCGAATGCTTCCTCTGCGTGGGCGCGCCTGCCGGCGCGCCCACCGGGATATTATCGTGTGTGACGCCAAGCCATGCTGACCTGGGGGATTTTGGGGCAACTCTTGTGGACGGGCTTCGCCGCCGCGACCTATTACTGCCTGTTTGCGGTCGCCTTCTCACTCGTCCTCAAAGTCAACAAGATATGGAACTTCGCCCAGGCCGGGGTGATGGTGTTCGCCTACTACTCCCTGCTCGTGGCGTTCCGGCACTGGGGTTTGCCGCTGGTTCCCGCCCTGGTTTTCGGGCTCCTGATAACGCTTGGCGTATCGCTCGCCCTCGAGCGCTATGCCTTCATGGTTTTCCGTGACCGCAACTCCTCGATCCTGACCCTGTTCATCTTCACGATCGTGTTTTCGGAGTTCTCGGTCTATCTCATGGAACTGGTCTTCGGAACCGAACCGCAGACGCTTTACCCGAGCCTATTGTGGCCCGTCGACTTATACGCCGGCATTGCGATCAGCCACTGGGACTTGATGGCGATTGCGGTGACGGCGGTGCTGCTGCTGCTCCTCTACCTGTTCATCCACCGCACGCGCTACGGCCGGTATCTGATCGCCGTCGCCGATAACGAGAATCTGGCCGAAATATACGGTATCAGTCGAAAACGCGCCTACGGCGTTTCGATCTCCATTGCTGCGGTGCTCATCACCGCCGGCATGTATCTCTTCGGGACCAAGGCGGCGCTGTTTCCCTCCACGCCGCTCCAGCATCTGTTGATCTTCGCCGTCATCGCGACGATTCTGGCCGGGATCGGCAACATCTTTCGCGCCGGAATCGCGGCGGTCGCGCTGAGCCTCATACAGGCTTTCAGCATTCTCGTCATCGCCTCCAAATGGCAGGCGCTGCTGGCCTATATTCTGATATTCGTCGTCATCATCTTCTTCCCGCGCGGATTCGCCTTGCCGCGCAAGCTGAGCGGGCTGGTAAGGCCATCGGGACGTTCCGCCGCGGTGGCGGTAGCCGACCCTGCGGGAGACTGAACCGGAAATGGAATATCTCCTCACCGTCATGGTGCTCATCGGGATCAACGTGATCCTCGCTACGAGCTTCAACCTCATTCTGGGATACGGCGGGCTGATGAGCGTCGCCCATCCCATCTTCTACGCCATCGGAGCCTATTGCTCAGGACTTCTGGCGATTCACCTGCAGATTCCGGTTCCGCTCTCTATCCTGATGGGAGCAGCAATCGCGATGGTGCTGTCGTTCGGCGTCTCGTTGCCCTCGCTTCGCGTGTCGGGCGATTACCTCGTCATCGCCAGCATCGGGTTTCAGTTGGGTATCCTGCACGTCATCAACAACCTCGAATTCACAGGCGCGGCCGGCGGGCTGACCAACATTCCGGTGCTGAACGAAGGCCCGTCGAGAAGCCTCGTCTTCGTGTTGCTTATCGCGGTCGTCGCCGCCTGCGCGGTCCTGCTTGTGGGCTGGATCGTCGAAGGGGATTACGGGCGGGCCATCACTGCCATGCGCAACGACGAGGAGGCCTTCAGCGCCCTGGGTCGCAACGCGATGAACATCAAGATCGTCCTGTTCGCCATCGGCTCGGGCATGGCCGGCCTCGCGGGCGCGCTGTATGCGCATTACTTCGCCTACGTCACGCCCGAGCAGTTTGGCATATTCACTTCAGCGGCCCTGCTGACGATGGTGGTCGTGGGCGGCGCCGCCACGACGTGGGGCCCCCTGGTGGGCGCGGTGCTGCTAACGACCCTTCCGCAGGCCATCACGTTTCTCGGTCTGCCCGTCTCCATCATGGCGCCGCTTCAGGGCGTCATCTACACGACGCTCGTTATTTCCTTCCTATTCGCGCGGCCCCAGGGCCTGACGGGAGGCACCAGGGGCGGCGGAGGGCTCGAGGCCTGGAGCGCGAGCGCGGCCTTCAGGGCGAGGAGGGATGCGGAGTGAGCGCAATCGTCAGGGTCGAGGATCTGCACAAGAGTTTCGGCGGAATCGTGGTGGCGGACGACGTCAACCTGAGCTTCGAAGCGGGCGAGATCGTCGGCCTCATCGGTCCCAACGGCGCGGGCAAGACGTCTTTGTTCAACCTGATCTCGGGCGTCATTCCACCCGATGCGGGATCGATATTCGTGGAAAGCCATCGCGTGGATCAACTGCCCATGCACCACCGCGCGCGGATCGGCCTGGCCCGAACCTGGCAGAACACGCGCATGTTTCACTCCATGTCGGTGATAGACAACCTGCTGATAGCAACGCGGCGCTACCCCGGAGAATCGCTGGCGCGCATTCTGTTTCGTCGCCGCTCGGTCGACGCCTTCCGCCAGGAGGCGACGGAAAAAGCCATGGTGCTTCTCGAGCGGGTAGGGCTCGCGGACAAGATGCACGAAATGGCGATTGAACTCTCCTACGGCCAGCAGAAGCGGATCGGCCTGGCCCGGGCGCTGATGAGCGACGCGGCGTGCCTGTTGCTGGACGAGCCCATGGCGGGTGTCGAAGGGCAGGCGTATGAAACGATCATCCGCGTCATCCGCGAAGAGGCCCAGGCCGGTCGCGCGGTCTGCGTGGTGGAGCACAACATCTCGTTCATACGCGACATCAGCGATCGCACGGTTTTCATGTTCAACGGATGTGTTCTGGCCAGCGGCTCCGTCGACGAACTGACGCGCGATTCGCAACTCACGGATCTGTATTTTGGCGGCGAACACCCGCAGTAATCGAGAGAGAACGATGTTCGAAATCCAAAACCTCACGGCCCGCTACGGGCCGCTTGTCGCCGTGAACGACGTGTCGCTGTCTTTCGAGACCGGTGTGCGGATGGGAATTTTCGGCCATAACGGTTCAGGCAAGTCGACGCTTCTCAAATGCCTGGTCGGCGGCGTCAGGGATGTTTCCGGCGCCGTGGCTTTTGATGGTTCGCCGATTGTCGCCGATCAGGTTCACCGCAACGTCATGCTGGGAATCGGCTTCGTGCCGCAGGTACAGAACGTTTTTCCGAACCTCACGGTCGAGCAGAATCTCCACATTGCGGGTTCGAAATCAGCCTCCTCGTTTCTCGAGGAGGCCTATGCCCTTTTCCCGCTGCTGCGGGAACGCCAGGACCAGCTCGCAGGCGACATGAGTGGTGGAGAGCAGCAGATGCTCGCGGTCTCGCTGGCCTTGATGACGCGGCCGCAAGTCCTTCTGCTCGACGAGCCGACGGCAGGCCTCGCTCCGGCAATCGTGAAGAACGTGCTGGGCTCGCTCTCGCGCATCAACACGGAACTCGGTACCGGGCTGATCCTCGTCGAGCAGAACGTGCTTGCCGCCCTGGATGTCGTCGAGCGCGCCATCGTGCTCAAGGGCGGGCGCGTGGTGTTTGACGGCGCGAGCGAAGAGTTGCGCGCAAAGGAAGATTTGTGGGCCTGGTTCTGACTCCGTAAATCGTCGGTGCGATTGCTTTTTTATTTTACCCCGATGGCGTCAATCTGGACCAGCGCTTCCGCGACCGGGCCGGGGCCATGCACGATCACGCATTCGAACGCGGGCAGATCCTCGTCGATGAAAGTTTCGCGAACCGCCTCGTAGACCGCCAGGTCCGCCGGGTCGGAGAGATACACCCTTGTCATGGCGATGTCCGCCAGTTCCATGCCCGCACCTGAAGCGCTTGCGCGCAACTGCTCCCACGCCATCCAGCATTGCGCGGCGAGCTCCGGCCGCCGCTCTGTTTCTTCCATAGGCAACACGGCGCGCCGACCCGCCTCGGGAAGGGCGTCCGTGCTCCGGACGATCGCTCCTGCCTCGTTGACGCCCACCATGCCCGAGAAGTAAACAACCGGCCCCGCCTGCGTGACGGCGGGTGCCGCGAAGGGCGCTGTCCCCGGCCAGGGGAACGATTGGCGGACGAGTCCGCTGCGCCGGTCCAGGGCGGTAATTTCGATCTCGATGCGCGTGCCGCGGTGACCCACCTCGTCAAATCCCACGACGCAAAGCGATGGCTGTACCTCCGGAAAGAAATGGTTGTGCACCCGATGGAACGTGGAGAAATCGCGCAGGTCGCTCAGGAAAATTGACACGTTCACGACATCTTCCATATCCATGCCGTTGCCTGTCAGCGTACGGCGCAATTCGTTGTAAACGTACCAGGTCTGGGATGCGATCGGACCGTGGCGGCTATCGGGATGGCTGCGCCCCGTCGAGAGGAAACGACCTTCCTCCGGCACGTCGTCATAAGAGTTGACCAGCGGCTTTCCGGGTTCTGCCGTCTTGATCGGGATGTGCCCGGCGAAGAAGGCGAACGGGCCCGAGCGTATTGCCTGGCAGTAATGTGAGGCCGCAGGCAGGTCGGCGTCGTAGACGTCGGTCATCACCTGGCGCTCGCCGAACACGCCGCCGGCTTCCGTGCAGGCGGCGATGGCGTCGACCCCGATCCAGTGTCTGCCGCGTCCGATCACGTCCGTAACCCCCAGTCCGCTGCTGGGAGCGGGCGTCGGCTGCCAATGCACCCGGACGTGTTCGTAGCTGGGGAAATAACGCTTGTCGCGCTGCCAGATGTGCTGGCGCAGCACCTGATCGGAGGGCGTTCCCGCCGCATGGAGAACTTTTTCGAGGCTGTCGTGTACCGCCCAGGAGTCGGCGACAACCCTGCCCTCGGTGAGGTCTGCGAGCGGATAGCCCTGCATTTGCGCGCGTCCCGCCTCGGGCAGGTCCGCGAACCCCGCCGGACCGTCGGGCCTTAAGCCTGAGACGAACAAAAGTTCGCCGGCCTTGACCGCCACCGGGTAGGGCGGGAAAGCGGGGCTGACATCCTCACAAACGATAGGAGTCTTCTTCATCGCTCGATAAACCTCCGTGGGTCGGCAAATCGTGCCGCCATGGTTCGAGGCAAGGATTTCTCCATTGCCCGGTGATTTGAATCGGCTACATCGCCAAAGTGCCGCCGTCACACGATATGAAGGCGCCGTTCATGAAATCATTCTCGTCCGAGGCCATGAAGAGCGAGACCTCCGCCATCTCCTCGGGAGTCGCAAAGCGGTTCACGGGTATCCGGGGCAGTTTCGCTCTGGCGCGCTCCGGGTCGTTGACGTGAATCTCTTTCACGCGTTCGCTCTCGGTGGTGCCCGGCATGAGGCAGTTGACGCGCAGCCCCAGAGGGCCGAGTTCCACGGCCAGGGCGCGCGTCAGGTTGTGCATGGAGGTCTTCGTGGCGCAATAGAGGGCGTTGCCGGGGACTCCGCGTTCGCCGTCGATGGAGCCGATCATCAGTATCTTTCCCTTGCCCTGGGGCGCCATGAGCCTGGCCGCCTCGCGCGTGGCGATGAACACGGATTTCGCATTCACCTCATACAACTCGTCGATCTGCTCGTCTGTGAACTCCAAAAAACTCTTGTGCGCCCGCATGGCGGCGCAGTTCACCATGATGTCGAGACCGCCGAGGAACTGCGCGCCGTCACTCATCACGTCGTTCGCTTTGCGCGCATCCCTCAGGTCGTAGCATCGTCCATCGATTTTAACGCCTCCCGCGCTGCAATCGGCGATGATTCCGTCGAGGCGCGCCTGGTTGAAACCGCCCGCCGCCCAGATGGATGCGCCCTCCGCGCTGAATCTGCGTGTGATGGCCGCGCCGATGCCCGATGAGGCGCCCGTGACGATGACTCTTTTTCCTTCCAGCTTGCCCGGCATATCTCGCTCCTTGACGTGAAAAAACTATTCTTCATCCGGCAGAAGCGCGGATTCTCCCATCGAAAGCGGGTCGCGCGCCGGCCAGCGCCCGGCATCCACCTCGGTGATGAACTCGAGAACGACCCGGTTAAACATGGCGGGTTCTTCGAGGTTGATGAGATGGCCGGCGTTGGGGAAGGTGACGAGGGCAGCCGTCTGGAGGTTGCGCTTGATGAACAGCCCGGGTTCCAGACATGGGAAGTCTTCATCTCCCGTGAGAACGAGCGTGGGAACGGAGCAGTTCTTCATCTGCTCTCCGAGTTCGTAGACTGAGGGTCTTACGCTTTGCACCCCGCGCATCGTGTTGGCGCAGCCCAGAGGGGAATGGCTCATGAAATGGTCGATGAATTTCTGATAGCCGATGGCGTCTTTTCGTTTGAGTTGCATTCTTGTGGGACCGGCGGTGTAGACCGGGCCGAACTTTTCCATGCTCTCGTTCAGGAACCGGTCGGCCACGGCTTCAGCGTCTTTTTGGAATCGTTCGCGCTGGTCCATGTCGGAGCCGTAACCGCAGCCTGCCACAACGATGGAGCGGGTAAGTTCCGGATGGCGGAGGCCCAGGTGAAGGGTTGCATAGCCGCCCATCGAAAGTCCCACGACGTGGGCGGGTGCGAGGCCCATATCCCTGATGAGGCCGGCCAGATCGTTTACGGCGATGTCCTGGCTGTATTGTGATGCGTCTTCGGGCACCTCGGAGGGCGGGAATCCTCTCGCGTTGTAGGTGATGACCCTGTATCTGCGGTTGAAATAGCGAACCTGATCCTCCCAACTGCGGCAGTCGCCCGCGAATTCATGAACGAAGACGATGGGCGCGCCCTCGCCGCTGGTTTCGTAATACAGACTGACGCCGTTTGTTCTCACTTCGGGCATGGTGTTCTCCTCGCAGGATGACGTGTGGTTATGAAATTCGTTTCTTACGGGAGAATCGGCGAAATGACAACGCGGAAGGGCGAATTCTCACTCATTTTCAGGCGTCGCGTCCTTATGGAGGGCGTTGTTGAAGATTTGGTAAAGGTTCGTCGTCAGTGAGGTTGATTTCTTTTTGGAGGGCTTGATTTCTGCGTCGGTCTGGCCCATGATAACCACGATTCACCACAGTGTTCGAGTTTGACAAAAAATTGACTTGGCACATCGCCCAATCACATCAAAATTGAAACTTCGGGATTCCCTGAAAGATTGTTCAAGAATGGGAGAAAGAACTTGTCTACGGCGCCGGAGAAGCCAAGGCTCGCGATTCACAGAAAATCTGAAAGGAAGTTGCAGTGGGAGACAATCTTCGTCATCGGGATGATTCACCTGCTCGCCCTGATGGCTTTCGACCTGGATTATTTCAGCGTTTCCGGTCTCGTCGTGGGAATCGTGATGTATTTCGTCGCCGGTATGGTGGGCGTAACGATGTCCTACCACAGACTCCTGACGCACAGGAGTTTCCAGACGTATAAGCCGGTGGAGTATTTCCTGACTTTCTGCGCCTGTCAGGCGCTTCAGAGCGGCCCAATCGAGTGGGTGGCGATGCACCGCATTCACCACAAGGAATCGGACGAGGAGCCGGATCCGCATTCCCCGCTCGTGAATTTCCTGTGGGCGCACGCCGGATGGCTTTTCGTCAGCCTGCCGGACGCGCACACCTACAATGAGTATTCGCGCTTCGCCAAGGATTTACACCGCGACAAGTGGCAGCGATTTTTCGACATGTTCTTTTTCCCCATCTATGTCTTGACCGCGGTGGCCATTTACTTCGCCGGGGAGGTGTACGGCGGCCTGGGCATGTCCTGGCTCGTCTGGGGCGTATTCGTGCGAACGGTCGTTTTGTGGCACTGCACCTGGGCGGTGAATTCGGTGACGCACACCTTCGGCTACCGCAACTACAATACGGATGAGGAGAGCACCAACAACTGGCTCGTCGCAATTTTCTCTTTCGGCGAGGGCTGGCACAACAACCACCATGCGGACCAGCGCTCGGCCGCTCACGGCCAGCGATGGTTCGAGGTGGACATCACCTACCGGCTTATCAAGATCATGGAACTCTTTGGCCTTGTCTGGGGGGTGAGAGAGCCGAGTCAGCGCATCGTGGCGAAAAGACTCGACATCATGGTGGATGAAGAGGGCTTGCGCGCCTCCGAGGCGAGAAGGTTGGATACAGAGGACGCCCGCGCCGAAGTACTCCACACGATGACCGACCCCACGATGCCGCTGGAAGTCCCCCGTATGCCCTCGCTGACCGAAGCAAGCGAGGCGGCGATGAAATCGGCCCGAAAGGCCATGGAGTCGGTCAACACGGCGCTCGCGCACGCCTCTCACGCGCTTCGACACAAAGAGGATAATGCCGACCAGGCCGTTCGCCAGGTGCTGGAAAAGGGCAAGGATACGGCGATGGCGGCCATCGAGCAGGCCAAGTACGCCGCGGCGGAAGCCGCGGAGTTCTCCGCACAGGCGAGCGCTTTTCTGGCGGATGCGAAAGACAAGGCTACGGAATCCGCCCATCAGGCGGCTGAAAGAGCGAAGTCGCTCGCACAGGAAGCAAGCGATGCGGCTTCGAAAGCCGCCGATGAAATTGCAGCCGCGTTCAAGGGAATCGACAGGCCGGTCATCACTTCCGCGATCTAAAAACGAATTCTAACAAAGCCGGGGCGCATTGCTCCGGCTGTTTTGCGTCTTTCGGGCCTTTGGTGAGGAGCAAAATGCTCCCGCCGGAGTTCGGGTGCTGTTCTCGCGGGATTTTCGAGGGGTTGGGCGAGAGAGGAATCGGGTGCCCTTGGAATTTGCGGCCCGATGCCCGGAGCGCCTTGACGCTCCCGCTCCCGGCTCCTAGATTATGGTTTCTTTTTCGGCGGGGTTTCCTTCGAGTAGCCGAATTTTTTCAATAGGTGGGTTTTTTCGACCCATGTGAATCGTTTTTTGGGTGGCGCGGCGAGGGCTGCGAATCCTGGAGGGCCAATGGCCATGAGTGAAGTGAATGAAGAACAATTATTAAAAGACCTGAAAATTTACTATGACGCCGATGCGGACCTGAATCTGCTGCAGAACAGAAAAATCGCCGTCATCGGCTACGGAAGCCAGGGGCGCGCTCATGCGCTGAATGCGCAGGACAGCGGCGCGGACGTCGTCGTGGGTCTCAGGAAATCCTCCCCGCGCTGGAAACAGGCGGAAGACGACGGCCTCGAGGTGATGGAGACGGCCGAGGCGGCCCAGGCGGGCGACATGGTGGTCATCCTGACGCAGGATCATCTTCAGCCCGCCATCTGGAATGCGGATATCGAACCCAACATGAAAGACGGCGACGCTCTGGTGGTTGCGCATGGCTTCAACCTGAATTATGGGCAAATCATTCCCCCCGAGAACATCGACGTCGTGATGATCGCGCCCAAAAGCCCGGGTCATACAATGCGGTTCCAATACGAGGATGGACGCGGCGTGCCGGGTCTGGTGGCCGTTTTCCAGAACGCCACGGGCAAGGCGAAGGAGTACGCCCTGGCTTACGGCAAGGCGGTGGGCTGTGCCCGCGCCGGCATCATCGAGACGACCATCGAGGAGGAGACCGAGACGGACCTCTTCGGCGAGCAGGCGGTGCTGTGCGGCGGCATCACCGAGTTGATTCGCGTCGCGTTCGAGACGCTCGTGGAGGCCGGCTACCAGCCCGCACTGGCGTATTTCGAGTGTTTGCATGAGGTGAAGCTGATTACCGACCTGATTTACCAGGGCGGCATCACCATGATGCGCTATTCGGTTTCCGATACGGCCGAATACGGAGACATCACGCGGGGCAAGGTCGTGATCGACGATGCGACGCGCGAGCGGATGCGCGGAATCCTGCGCGACATCCAGACCGGCAAATTCGCCAGCGAGTGGATCAATGAGAACATGGTGAACCGGCCGACGTTCAACACCGTGGTGCGCAAGGAGAAAGAGCACGACATCGAGGTGGTCGGCCGGCGTCTGCGTGCGATGATGCCCTGGATTGAGGAGCGCGAGGTGAAATAACAGGGAATTTGGGAGACATCCCAACCGGCGGAGTTCGTGCGGCTCCGCCGGTTTTTCTTTGAAAAATGTTGAATTATTTGGGGGTCATGCACTCCCCGCTTGAAAGAAAAGAGAGAGCGTCGTATTCTTGAAAGACGCTGTTTTCGGCCGCCGAGAGGTAGTGATGAGCGTTCAGAAAATAAAATTTCTCATCGCGGGCATGATCATCGTGAGCGCTTTCGCCTATCTGGCCATTTCAGGGTTCCAGAGCGAGAACCTGGTGTATTTCCTGACCGTGGATGAGGTTTCCCAAAAGGCGCCGACTCTGGGCGGCCGGGGCATCAGGGTACAGGGCAAGATCGTGCCTCGGACGCTTCAGAAAAATCCCGACGCCATGTTGCTCGCCTTCCATATTCAGGGCGAGAAGGGGACTTTGCCCGTCAGCTACAAGGGGGTTCCCCCCGATTTGCTCGAAAACGGGTTTCCGGTCATCGCCGAGGGAAAACTCGACGCCAAGGGAGTCTTGGTGGCGAAGAACTTGATGGTCGCATGCCCCTCGAAGTTCGAAGAGATGAAAGAAGCGGGCGAAAGCATGCCGACGGATCACGAGGCCTTGATGAAAGAAGCCGCGAAGCGCAAACAGATGTCAGAGGCCAGATAACTCAAGAGCCCGCGAAAACGGACCATGTCCCTCATGTCGTCTTGAAAATCCGCTCCATCCCGGGAGTTCTCAGTTGATCGCCATTCAGTTCGGACACTACAGCTTGCTGGCATCTCTCGTCCTGTCGGTGTTCGGAATAGGGGCCTGCATCCTCGGCGCGATAAAGCGCAGGGCCGACCTCATCGCGGCAGGTAGAAACGCCGCCGTCGGTGTTTTCTGGCTGGTGAGCGGCGCGAGCGCGTGTCTCATTTACCTGCTCATGGTGCGCGACTACCGCGTGGAGTACGTGGCCGGGCACGTCAACAACACGCTGAACGGGTTTTACCGCTTCAGCGCGTTCTGGGGGGGGCAGGAGGGGAGCCTGCTGATGTGGCTCCTGCTCTTGTGCGTGTATGCGTTCGTCGTCATCCTGCAAAACCGCGACAGGAACCTGGAGCTGATGCCCTACGTGACGGCCACGCTGATGGCCACGGCGCTGTTCTTTCTCATAATTCTCAATTTCGTCACCCCGCCCTTCGACACGCTCCCCACCCCGCCTGCGGACGGACGCGGCCTGAACCCGCTCCTTCAGGACTGGGGGATGGTGATCCACCCGCCCAACCTGTACCTGGGCTACGTGGGTTTCGCCGTTCCATTCGCCTTTTGCATCGGCGCTCTGGCGAGCGGAAAGCTCGACACCGACTGGATCACCTCGACGCGCCGCTGGACGCTGTTCGCATGGTTCTTCAACGGGGTCGGCATTCTGCTGGGCGGCGCATGGGCCTACAAGGAACTGGGCTGGGGCGGATACTGGGCGTGGGACCCGGTGGAGAACGCGAGCCTCATGCCCTGGCTCGTGGGAACCGCTTTTCTTCACTCGGTGATGATTCAGGAAAAACGCGGGATGCTCAAGGTCTGGAACGTCTCGCTCATCATCATCACATACGCCCTCACGATTTTTGGCACTTTCCTCACGAGAAGCGGCATCATCTCGAGCGTGCACGCCTTTGCGAACTCATCGTTCGGCTGGGCGTTTCTGGTCTATCTGCTGGTGGCGCTCGTCATATCCTTCAGCCTGATGATCTGGCGTCTGCCCCAGCTTCAAAGCGAGCACGAGATGGAGAGCTTCTTTTCGCGTGAAGCGAGCTTTCTGCTCAACAACGTCGTGCTCGTCGGCATCACGTTCGCCGTCTTCTGGGGGACGATTTTCCCGGTCGTCTCGGAAGCCGTGAAAGGGGTCAAGGTCACCGTGGGGCCGCCGTTCTTCAATCAGGTGAACGTGCCGATAGGTCTTTTGCTGATCTTGCTTTGCGGCGCAGGGCCTCTTTTCGCTTGGCGGAGGACATCGCGAAAACAGATGAACAGGAGTTTCGTCTATCCCTCCGTGGTGGCGTTGGGCGCTCTTCTCGTCCTGGTGCTCTTCGGCGTGCATCACGTCTACGCGGCGCTCGCGTTCGGTCTGAGTGCGTTCGTAGTGGGAACTATCGTTTTGGAGTATTGGCGGGGGACCTCTTCGCGCGTGCGTCACCAGGGAGAGCGCATCGCCCGGGCCGCGTGGGAGCTCACCATGCGCAACAAGAGGCGCTTCGGGGGCTATATCGTTCACCTGGGGATGGCGATATTGTTCGTGGGCGTGGCGGCGTCCTCGGCCTATCAGGAAGTGGGCGAGGTGCGCCTTCGCCTGGGCGAGAGTTTCGCGTTAAACGGCGTGCGGATGCGCTATGAAGGGATTCGCGAGAGCGCGACGCCGCAATACCGCTCCGCCTTCGCGCGCCTGGGGGTCTACCGGGCGGGATATCGCATCGGAGAGGTGGAACCGGAAAAAAGGCTCTATTTCACGCCGCCGCAGCCGACGACGGAACCCGGTATCCGCCGGGGGGCGCGTTCGGATATTTACGCCGTTTTCGCCGAGGCGGACCCGGACGGTACCGCCACGTTCAAGTTCATGGTGAACCCGCTGGTGAACTGGGTATGGGCGGGAGGCGTCGTCTTTACGCTCGGTTCCATCGTCTGCTTCTTGCCTGAGCGCTGGGGCAGGCGAAGAAAAAAGCAGGCTTAAAGCATGGAGATTCTCGGCGTTATCATCGCTTGCGGGGCGGTCGGCGCGGCTTTTTTCTACACCCTTTGGCCCATCATGCGCCCTCAGACGGCCGAGGGCGTCTTGCCGGATGAAGAAAGTGCGCAGCCGCTTTCGAACCGCGAGTTGGCGCGGCTGTTGATGGAACGCGAGCAGGCCTACAAGAACATCATGGATATCGAGTTCGACAAGGAAATGGGCAAGCTCTCGGATGAAGACTACGCCCAGATGATGACGCCCGCCCGCGCCCATGCGGTAGATGTTCTCAGGCGTTTAGACGCCCGGGGAGTGAAGGAGGGGATGGCGCCCCTGCAGATGAACGAGCGCGAGGCGGCGCAGACGGCGGCCCGGCTCGAAACAAAACGCCCGCCTTCCGAGATAGTCGCGGCTCAGAAACCGCCCTCGCTGGATGAGCGTCTGGAAGCGGAAATCCTGCGCTACAGGAAAAGTGCGAGCGAATCGCAAGATGAATCTGCCGATTCGTCATCGGGTGAACAAGAGAAAAGTATGAAACCCCGGTTTTGCGCTTCTTGCGGAAACGCCGTGGATGAAGCGGACAATTTCTGCGCCGCCTGTGGGCGCCGGCTAACTTGAAACGCATCAGGCCCGCTCGACCCCTTGTATTTCTATGCCTGTTTCTTGTCTGCTCCTCACCCGTCCTTTCATACGCAGGGCTGGCGAAGCTCCAGGCTGCGCCGCCCAAGGCGAAGGTTCAAACCTCCGGCCCCACGACGACGGACCTCTCCCGACTCAGGCTCAAGCGCAACATCCTCACCATCCGGCTGGAGAAGGGTTTTTTCGAATTCGTGGAGATGATGGATTTCGAGAACGAGGGCAGCGCCACCATCGTCTCGAAAGACGGCGCTCCCACGCTGCGCTTCGTTCTGCCGAAGAGCAGCAACATCAGAAACCCCCGCGCGCGCTGGGGCGCAGCGCCCGCAGGACTCGACCCCAAGTTCCTCACTACGGTGGGGGATGAGATCCGGACGACCGAGCCTTTCCCGCCGGGGCGGAAGTTCGTCGTCCTGCTCTATCGCCTGGAGGATGAGTTCGGCGGGATCAGGGTGGAGAAGCCCATCATTTACGACACCCCGAGTTTGGCCGTTCTGCCCGAGAAAGACCGCGTGCAGGCGCAGGCTCTTGGCCTTTCCGCACAGCCCGCCGTCAAGTTTCAGAACAGGGAATACAACCGTTTCGTGGGAACGGCCAGAGCAGGTACGCTGGTGCGCATCGACGTGCAGGCACCCGATTCGATGGGTGGCCTCGGGGTATTCTACGTCGTGGGAGGCGTGGTGGTCGTCTTGAGTCTGGGGCTTGGGCTTTACATCCGCAAAAGAAGGAACACGGCTTACTCCGCTCAGGTGGAGCGCGAGGAGATATTGCGCGCCATCGCTATACTCGATGACAGGCTCGCGGCGGGAGAAATTTCCGCCGATGAGCACGCCCGCGAGCGCACCCCGCGCTTCGAGCGCCTGAAAGAACTCTCGGACTAAGAGGGCGGATGCCATGCTGGAGGCTCTTGGGGTATCCAGACGCTACGGATGGAGATGGGCGCTCAGGAATTTGTCCATTGCTGTCTCCCCCGGCGAAACGCTCGCTCTTCTCGGCAAGAACGGATCGGGCAAGACTACGCTTCTCAAATCTTTTTCAGGTTTGCTCAGGCCGACCGAAGGGGTGGTTCAACTAAGCGGCGAGCCGCTCTCCCGCGAGGCGAAGAATAGAATCGGCTTGCTCTCGCACGAGCCCATGCTTTACGCGGGCTTGACGATACGTGACAACCTCGGCTACTTCGCCAAGCTCTTTGGCATGGGAAGCGGAGAAATACCGGCGCGAATTAGGCTTCTGGCGGAGACGCTCGGGATTACGGAGCGTCTCGACGAACCCGTGCGCGTCTTGAGCCAGGGTCTCAGGCAGCGCGCAGCACTTGCGCGCGCGCTTATACACGACCCCGAGGTCGTATTGCTCGATGAACCTTTCTCCGGTCTCGACCCGGATGCCGGCGAACGCCTGGAAAATGTCGTGCGTGCGCTTTGCGAGGGTCGAGAACGAATCGTGGTGTTCACGACGCACGACCTGCCAAAAGCCTTCGATATGGCGGGCAAAATCGTCGTTCTGGCCGGGGGCGGGCTGGTCTATGAGGGGAGTGCTGATAATTCAAGCGCAGAAGAAGTGCTAGCTGCGTTCGATGAATCCCCCGGAGGCGCGGCATGAGGCGCTTTTTCTCCGTGCTCTCAGCGGTGGTCGAAAAAGATTTGCGCCTCGAATGGCGGACGAAGGAAAGCCTCCTCGTCATGGTGGTTTTCGCGCTGCTTGTGCTCACGCTGTTCAGCTTCGCCTTCGGCCCCGGAGGCGGGAGCGGGGAGAACGCCCGCGCCGTGAAGGCGGGCATCTTGTGGATATCGTTTTTATTCGCCTGTGTCATCGGGCTGTCCCGCACCATGGGCGTGGAGCGTGAGAGCGCGGGTTTTACTGCCATGTACGCGAGTCCGGCGGATCCTTCCGCTCTGTATCTGGGCAAAGTGGTGTCCGCGGCTGTTTTGATGGGAATCATGGAGTTGGTGGGCTTCGCCGTTCTGGCGGTTCTCTATCGAGTGGATGTGTGGAAATCGGCCGGTGCGCTGGCGCTCATCGCCATCTCCGCCACGCTTGGAATCGCGGCCGCCGGCGCCATGTTCGCCGCTATGAGCGCTCGTACGCGAACGCGAGAGGTTTTGCTGCCCGTATTGATGTTTCCCGTTCTCGTGCCCGTCCTGATCGCCGCCGTCAAGGCGACCGAAGCCCATCTCGGCGGCGGAGGATGGGCGGATTCGAAGGATTGGATTCGCTTGATGTTGGTGTATGATGTGATATTCTTGGTGGCCGCCTCTTTGCTGTTTGAATATATATTAGAAGAATAATATCAATGTATTGCATTCATGTATTTATGAAAATACTTTATGTTCTGCCACTGCTCCGAGTCGCCAGGGAGGTTGCCTGATGGGCCATGATGGGCGGAGAGCGTTCGGGTGGTTGCCGGTTTTGGCCTTGTGCGTCCTTGTCTTCGCCATTTTTGCGAATTTCTTCATCGCGGGAACCGACAGGCTCCAGGGGCCGCCGCAGCGGATTTTCTATATCCACGTGCCATCGGCCTGGGTGGCGTTTTTCGCCTTTTTCCTGGTGTTCATTTTTTCGATTAAATATCTGGCGAAAAGGAATCCGGACGACGACATCCGCGCGCACGCCTGCGCGGAGGCGGGAGTCGTTTTCTGCACGCTGGTGCTCATCACCGGGCCTATCTGGGCGCGCCCGGTCTGGGGCGTATGGTGGACTTGGGACGCGCGCCTCACCACCACGCTCATCCTGTGGATGATTTACGTGGGCTATCTCATGCTGCGCGCCTACATGACGGAACCCGAGCAAAGGGCGCGATTCGCCGCCGTGATGGGGATCATCGGCTTTCTGAACGTACCCATCGTGCATATGTCGGTGGAATGGTGGCGTACGCTCCATCCCAAACCCGTGGTGATGCGCTCGGGCGGATTGAGGGATCTGCCCGATTCCATGCACGTCGCGTTGTGGAGTTCCCTGCTGGCCTTTATGCTCCTGTTCGTGTGTTTTGCCCGTAAACGCGCGCAAATCGAGCGTCTGAACGCGCGGGTGGAAGAGGCGCGCGCCGCACGGGAGGGAGGGTGATGGGTTACGTGGCGGCGGCGTACATCGTCGTTCTGGGTGGATTTGCGCTTTATTGGTGGACTCTCAAGGCGCGGATGGATATTTTGGTGGAGGAGGAGAAAAAACTGAACCCCAGGAGAGATTCTCCATGATGCGTTTTGGGCTCGCCTTGTGCCTGCTGGTCGTCTTGTGTCTCTATTCAGTAGCTCAGGCCGCCTCGCCGGGCGCCAAGACCACATTCTCAGAAGTGGCGGGCGCCCTCATGAGTCCGGTGTGTCCCGGGAAACTGCTGCACGACTGCCCCAGCAGCGAGGGAGCGCAACTCCGCGAACTCGTGCGCCGCAAGATATTCGCCGGGGAGTCGAAAGAGCAGATTGTCCGGTATTTCGTCGAGGTATACGGCCGGGATGTTTTGCCGAAACCCCCGGCGGAGGGTTTTTATCTCACCGCCTGGCTTCTTCCCTTCGGGGGGGTGCTGGCGGGTTTCGGCGTGGTCTTCGTTCTGGTGAGGTCGTGGACGAAACGCCCCGACGACGCCGGGCAAAGCGAGGAAATGGAAGAAGTCCCACAAGACGCCGCCTCGGATGATCCCTTGGGCAACCGCCTGAAACGCGAACTTGGTGATTTCGAGGGTTGAGCCGCCATACTCCGCAAGTCGAGAGTTTTCAATGAACTATAATCCCAAAAGTGAACTCGGCAGAAATCTCGATGGCTTCTCCCCACACCGCCGGAGCATCAAGTGGCGGCTGATTGGGATGGTCATCAGCCTGATCCTGGTTGTCTGGATGATCGTGTATTTCGGCAATCAAGCAGAGCAGCCGACACAGGAGGCGGAGAGAAAGCAGGCACAACTGGCGCCGAAGGAGAGCGAAGGGGATGACGCCGGCTTGTACCACGACATGATTTTTCTCAAACAGGTCAAGCGCGCCGATGCCCCGGGTGTATTGCTCAAAACCCTGGACGGGCAGAATCACTCTCTCACACAGCATGCGGGAAAGCTCGTCCTGGTGAATTTCTGGGCGACGTGGTGCCAGCCGTGCATCCGGGAAATGCCCTCGATGGAGCGGCTTTATGCGAAATACAAGCCGAGTGGTCTCGAGATCGTGGCGATATCGCTGGATCAGGGTAATGAAGATGATGTGCGCGAATTCGTCGCGAAGCTGAAACTGACTTTCCCCATCGTCCTCGACCCTGAGCACAAGGCGAAGGCGCTCTACAAGGTGCGGGGCCTGCCGACGACATATCTCCTGGACAGGCAAGGCCAAGTAGCGGGCTACGGTGTTGGCCCCCGCGAATGGGACAGCGAGGCCGCCTTCGCTCTCGTAGGGCACTTGCTTGATGAGAAAAGTTGAAGGTATGGAAGCGTCAAAAAGATCGAATCCCGATCAGCGAAAGGCCAAGCGGCTGGCCCTTTCGTTCATCCTGGCCCCGGTGCTGCTGACGCTGCTCTGGGCGGTGGGCGAGCGCCTGACGACCGAACGTGTCGAAGAAGCGCCCGTGACCAGTCTGGAAATCGGTGCTCAGGTTCCCCCTTTTGAATACCCGCTGCTGGGCGGTGGAAGCGCCTCTCTTGTAAGCCGGAAGGACAAGGTGGTGCTCATCAACGTGTGGGCTACATGGTGCGTTCCGTGCCTGGATGAGATGCCGGATTTGCAGCGCCTCTACGCCCGGATGAAAAAAGACGGCGCGCCGTTCGAGATACTGGCGGTGAGCATCGACGCCCTGGGAGCGGACGCGGTCCGGAAATTCGTCGACCGCTTCGGCCTCACGTTCCCGATTCTGCTCGACCCGCGCGGGAGCATCAAGAAGCTCTACCGCACGACCGGCGTGCCGGAGACGTTCATCGTGGACCGCCAGGGCCGTCTACTGCAGAAGATCATCGGCGCCCGCAAATGGGATGCGCCTGCGATTGTCGAATACCTCAAGCGGGCCGCTGGCTCCTAGGTGAATATCCTGAAGCGTCCAATCTTCGGCATCTGGATTTCGCATTCAAGAATGGCAATATGACGATCAACAACGAACTACGGGCGGACACACGGGTCCGCCCCTACGGGGTACGCGAATGGTTTCGTAGGGGAGAACCTGTGTGTTCTCCCGCATTCGCTTCCATGAAGTGCTTCAAAGCTCGAAACCGAGTTCCAGTTCCTCGTTCAGCCTTTGCATCTGCTCCAGAACGGCAGGGGTGATGGGCACGCCGATGCGCCTGTTCTCCTCTTCGGCGATCGCCTCCGGTTCGCCGTGAATGTAGATACGGTCGTGTCCCGGCGCCTTCTTCGCGCCCCGGATGGTCTCGAAGAGTCTTCCCATGTCGCTGAACATGGCGGATAGGTCCCTGAATCCCGACATCTTGATCGCGCCCATGAAGTGGCCCGTGGCGGATTTCGCCGTACCCGCAGCACCCGCCATGCGGCTCTCCAGGCCCGCGCCCGAGAGTACGCCGCACAGAAGCTCGATCATGAGCTGGAGGCCATAGCCCTTGTGGCCGCCGTTCTCGTCTCCCTCGCCGCCCAGGGGCGCGAGCGGCACTTCGTAGTTCAGGATGCTCTTCTCGTTGAGCGTCGGCGTTCCCATTGAGGAGAGCACCCAGCCTTTGGGGACTTCACGGCCTTCGCGCAGGGCCGTCTCGATTTTGCCCACGGCCGTCACGGCGGTGGCCATGTCGAGGTGAAAGTCGGTGCCGCCCGGTCCGCCGGGTATCGCCACGCTCATCGGGTTGGTGCCGAAAAGCGCCTCCCCCCCGAAGGTGGGGGCGGTGCGGCGTCCGCCGTTCGTCATGCTGATGCCGATGAAGCCCGCCTCCATCGCCTTTTGGGCCCAGTAGCCCGCGTAGCCGAAGTGGCTGCTGTTGCGCACGGTCACGAAGCCGGAACCGTGCTTTTCCGCCATGGCGAGGGCCTCGTCCATCGCGCGGTTCGAGGCGACGATACCGATGGCGTCGTTCGCGTCGAGAAGGCCGGTGGTGTCGCTCCCCTTGTGGAACTTCATGTCGGGCCGGTTGTTGAGCACGCCGTTTTCAAGGCGGACCATGAAAAACGTCAGGCGCGCGGCCCCGTGACTGCGGATGCCTCTCAAATCGGCGCTGACCAATACTTTCGCCACGAGGCGGGCGTCGTCCTCCGGCACGTCCTTGCTGCGGAATATGGTGTAGACGAACTCTTCGATGACTTCTGCGGGAAAGCGCACCGTGCCTTCGGGCAGGGGACCGGACTCGACCATGAAAATCTCCTAAGAAAATGTTGATTTGGCGCTGCGAGAAAGTTGCGCCATATTAGCCCGTCTTTGCGCTTTTCGGGAAGTCGCGCCGGGCTGCGGTTCGCCTTGCGGGGTGCGCTTTTGTTTTGTCAAAATGCGCTTCTTTTCGGGAATGCTGTCTGGAACAGGGGAGAGATGAACGTGGCTCGCATAGCGGTGGTGCGCGGAGACGGGATAGCGAACGAGGTCATGCCCGAGGCGGAGGAGACGCTGCGGGCTGCGGCCGAGGCGGCCTCGTTTCCGGTGGAGTTCGAATACTTCGACTGGGGGAGCGATCGGTATCTGGAACAGGGCAGGGGGATGCCCGAAGACGGCTGCGATACCCTTCGGGCGGGTTTCGACGCCGTTTTTCAAGGGGCTATCGGCGATCCGAGGGTTCCCGGCTCTATCGTGCAGGAGGAGGTGATTCTGGGGGTGCGCTTCGGGCTGGACTTATACGCCAACATCCGCCCCTGCAGGCTCTACCATGAGGATTTGACGCCTCTCAAGAATAAAGGGGCGGGCGACATCGACCATGTCGTCGTGCGCGAGAACACCGAGGGCCTGTTCGTGAACGTGGGCGGATTTTTCAAGCCGGGGACAAAAGACGAGGTCGCCTTGCAGGAAGAAGTGCATACCTACAAGGGGGTGGAGCGCGTCATCCGGGCGTCGTTCGAGTTCGCGAGGCGCCACAAGCGCAGAAAAGTCACCATGGCGGACAAGGCGAGCGGGCTTCGCTACGCAGGCGGAATCTGGCGGCGCGTGTTCGATGAGGTGCGCGCGGATTTCGGGGATATCGAGTCCGAAGCCAAGCACATCGACGCGGTGGCGATGGAGGTGATTCAGCACCCGGCGGAATTCGACGTCATCGTCACCAACAACATGTTCGGCGACATTATGAGCGATATCACCTCGGGTCTCGTGGGCGGGCTGGGCTTGGCGCCTTCCGCGAACGTGAATCTCGAGGGCGTCTCGATGTTCGAGCCGGTACACGGCACGGCGCCCGACATTTATGGACAGGGCATCGCCAACCCGATGGCGGCCATTTTGACGGGCGCTTTATTGCTGGATCATCTGGGCTACGGGGCGGGTGGAGCCTCTATCCGGTGCGCCGTGGAAGAAGCCATCGCCAACGGGGAGCGTACGGCGGATATCGGGGGAAAATTGACTACGAAAGAATGCGGTGACGCTGTAAGAAATAGACTGAAATAGAATCACTTACATGATATTATTCAAGTAGAATATAGGAGATTGAAATGCCGGAAAAATCAGTGGTGGACGTTCAGAAAGCAGCCTTCAAACCCGTGGATTGGGGGCAGACGAAAATTTTAGTCAGCCCGACTGCGAACGGCTCCGAGCACGTGCGCGTGGGGCTCACCGAGTACGACCCCGCCACCCCGCACGAACCGCACGCGCACCCCGGACAGGAAGAAGTCATCTGGGTGCTGAGCGGGCGGGGGTATACGGAGACACACGGCGAGAAAATCGACCTCTACCCAGGGGCGGTGGCGTTCATCCCTGCGGGGATGGAGCACAAGACGGCGGCGGTCGGCGAGAAGATGCAGGCCATCATCATCAAGGGGCCGGTTCGCGACGCGGACGGGGTGTTGAGTTAGATATATCCTGGAAGGCAGAGCTCGCCCGGTGGTGCTGCCGATATTCGCGGGGGATTGGTTCTTACGGTGCGGAAATCAGCGCCCGATCCCCCTGGACTTCCAGTTTCGTTCCGAAGGGCTCGTTCAGCGCGTTCATCACGTCGACGATTCGGCGGCCCTTGCCCCGATTTGGGGAATGGAGTCTGGGCTTGGAGAATACGCCGGCCGTTACGGGAATCAGGTAGGGTTCTCTCACTCCCTTTTTGCTCAAGGTGCAGCCGAACAGGAAGGTGTCGTGCGTTTCGTCGGTGAAGAAGGGGATATCGAAGTCGAATATCAGGTTCCCCATGCTGTAGACGATGGGCGCACCCTTGTAAAATTCTATCGCCTGCAGGACGTGCGGGTGGCCGCCCAAGACGAGATCGGCGCCCGCGTCGACGCTCGCGTGGGCGATTTCGCGCTCAAAGTCCATCACCTCGTGCGTCATGCTCGTGCCCCAGTGGTGATTCACTACGACGATATCCGCTTTTTTCCTTAAATTCCTGATGTCGCGCTTCATGCGCGCGAGATGGGCGGGTTCCGCCCAGGTATCGATCCGGGGCGGGGTGCCCGGGTATTCGGAGAGGTCGCGCCAGGGGCGATAGGCCGTGTGGGCGCGTATCGGGTTCACCCCCGGATCGCCCGCTGTGGCCTCGAAACCCCTCGGGATGACGGAGCAATACGCCAGAAAGCCTATCGTCAGATTCCCGCGCTCGATGAGGGCCGGCTTTCTGGCCTGCGCGAGATTCATGCCGCCGCCCACGAGCGCAACGCCCAGAGAATCCATGAGCGACATGGTTTCCGCAAAGGCGTCTTCCCCGTAGTCGAGTACGTGGTTGTTCGCAAAGGCCATGACGTCGAAGCCCGCCTCGGTGAGGGCGCCTGCCATTTCCGGCGCGCCGCGCAGAAGAATTTTCTCGGGCGCGGGTTTCCCGTCGTGAGAAAGGGGCAGTTCCAGATTGGCGAACGAGACGTCCGCTTCTCTGAGCAGGGGAATCAGTCTTCCGAAAGCGCCTTTCGCCTCCGAGCGGTTGATGGCGATGTCTCCTCCCGCCAGTAGTCTGGGGCCATCTTTAGCGCGGGGAGGCATGGGGCTATTCGGTGAGACAAAGACCGTGGTCGGGCGTGAAGGAGAGATACACCTTCTGGCCGGTGTCCAGTTCCTCGAAGTGGTCGATCTGAACGCCCACCTCGTGCGGACCGACCTGGACCTGGCAGTCGAGGAAGTTGCCCAGATACACGGTGTCGATCACTTCGCCTTCGATGAGGTTCATCGTCTCGGCCGGTTTCTCGAGGTGGAGCAGGATGTCTTCGGGGCGAATGCTCAGGATGATTTTCGCTCCTACGGGCGCTCCCTCCGCGCCGGTGGCCCTGAGGCGGATGGGGGCGCTTCCGTCGCCCAGGGGAATTTCCAGGTCCGTCAGTTCCCCGTCGTGACCGAGCAGCTTGCCTTCCATGAGGTTGGCCACGCCGATGAAATTCGCCACGAATGCGTTCGTCGGTTCGGCGTAGATGCTTTCGGGGTCGCCGATTTGCTGGATCACGCCCTTGTCCATCACCACGACCCTGTCGCTCATCACGAGCGCTTCGGTCTGATCGTGCGTGACGTAGATCGAGGTGATGCCCACGTCGTGCTGCAGGCGGGTGAGTTCGATGCGCATCTGCTCGCGCAGCTTGGCGTCGAGGTTGCTCAGGGGCTCGTCGAACAGCACGACCTTGGGGTTGTAGACGATGGCGCGGGCGAGGGCGACGCGCTGGCGCTGCCCGCCGGAGAGCTTGGTGGCGTATCGCTCGGCGAGATGGCCCAGACCCACGAGGTCGAGCGCCTTAGACGTTTTCTCCTTGATGGCGGCCCTGGTTTCGCGCCGGATCCTCAGGCCGTAGGCCACGTTGTCGAAGACCGTCATGTGCGGCCAGACGGCGTAGCTCTGGAACACCATGCCCAGGTTTCTCTCTTCGGGCGTCAGGAAAACCTCGTTCGCCACGGAGGTGACGTAGTCTCCCTCGATTTGGATGTCGCCGCTGTCGGGATGCTCGAGGCCGGCGATGCACCTGAGCGTCGTGGTTTTACCGCAGCCCGAAGGCCCCAGCAGGGTGACGAACTCACCCTGTTCGACGGAGAGGTCGACTCCCGCCACGGCCACTTCGGGCCCGAATGATTT
Organism: bacterium; assembly: GCA_965204535.1. GTDB lineage: Bacteria > UBA8248 > UBA8248 > UBA8248 > UBA8248 > Bin107. The sequence continues at coordinate 1,262,090 of OZ241996.1, forward strand.
CACCAGTTTCGAGATTTCGACGAATGACACTCTGTTTATCCTCTAGGGTCTGACGGCCAGCGTATGGTCGGGGTCGAGGCGCACGTACACCTTTTCGCCCACGCGCAGGCGCTCTCTCGAATGCGCCAGCACCTTCCACTCGAATTCTCCCCACTTCACCCGGCAGTCGAGGCAGTTGCCCAGAAAGACGGACTGAATCACCTCGCCCTCAATTTTGGGGCCGTCCATGGGCTCGCGCGATGCGTCCACGTTCTCGGGGCGAACGGAGAGATAGGCCTCGTCGCCCTCCGAGAGGCCGTCGGCGAGCAGGCAGGGGAGTTGCACGTTGTCATCGCCCTGGGAGATTTCGATGGTCCCGGCGCCCCCGCCGCCGTTTCCGACGATGCGGCCCTCGGTCAGGTTCGCCACGCCGATGAAATTGCTCACGAACTTGTTGACGGGCCGCGCGTAGATGTTATGGGGACCGCCGGTTTGTTCGATGTGTCCCTTGCTCATCACGATAATCTCATCGCTCATCACGAGGGCTTCCGCCTGGTCGTGCGTCACGTAGATCGAGGTGATGCCGATTTCGTGCTGGATACGCTTGAGCTCGACGCGCATCTGCTCCCTGAGTTTCAGGTCCAGGTTGCTGAGCGGCTCGTCGAAGAGCAGAAGGCGCGGCCGGAAGACCATCGCGCGCGCGAGGGCCGCCCTTTGCTGCTGGCCGCCCGAGAGCTGCGTGGCGTTTTTGTCCGCCATGTCGGTGAGGCCGACGATCTTGAGCGCCTCGGCGACGCGGTCGTCGATCTCGGATTGCGCCATCTTGCGTATCTCGAGCGGGTAGGCCACGTTCTGGGTCACGTCCATGTGCGGCCAGATGGCGTAGCTTTGGAACACCATGCCGATGTTGCGCTTCTCCGGCGCGGTGTTGACGCGTTTTTCTATCGAGGTGACCGGCTCCGTTCCGATGCGGATCTCGCCTGCATCCGGTTTGTGGAGGCCTGCGATGCACATGAGCGTCGTGGTCTTCCCGCAGCCCGAGGGGCCGAGCAGGGTCAGAAATTTCCCCTCCGGAATGCCGAAGGAAATACCGTCCACGGCGCGGTCGTCGCCGAAGTATTTTACGAGATGGTCGACCTGGAGATAGTTGTTTTCGCTCATCGTTTTACGCCGTCAGCGCCTCTTTGCCGGCGACTTTCCTGAAGATGACGACGCAGATCAGCAGCGCGACCGTCTGCGCGATGGAAAGGGCCGACGTCATGGGTTCGTTCTCGAAGTTTGAGAGATAGTACACGCCGACGGAGAGCGTCTCCGTGCCGGCGGAATAGAGTATGATGGAGATGGAGAGTTCTCTTAGGAAAATAACGAACAGCAGAATCCACCCGGCGAAGATGCCCGGTTTGAGAAGCGGGATGGTGATTCTCCTGAGCGTCGTGAGCCATGATGCCCCCGCCATGCGCGAGCTCTGGTCGAGTTCCTCGGATACGGCCATCATGATGGAGGAAATGTTCCTCTGCCCGTACGGGAAAAACCGCGTGATGTAGCCGAGCAGCAGTATCCAGAGCGTGGCGTAGATGGGCGTCTTGATGTAGGTGACGAGAACGCCCATCGCCAGCACGATGCCCGGGAAGCCGATGGGAATGACGCTCAGGAAATCGAGCACCCGCGCGCCGTAGCCCTTGGTGCGGTGGATCATGTAGCTCACGATGATGGCCACCACCATGGCGATGGAGGCGCCGCCGAACGCGAGGATGAAGCTGTTGATGATGCCGTTGGTCGCCGCCTGGATGCTCTCGGGCCACCAGAAGAAGAGCACCTTCTGGTAGTTCCAGAACGTGAGTTCCGACCAGATGATTCTGCCCGACCATATCTTGTGCAGGCTCACGAAGAAAAGGCAGATGGTCGGGAAAACCACGGCGACGCACACGTAGAACACATTGTATCCGAAAGCGAGCCATTTCCACCCGCCCAGGTCGATGAGATTCGGCCGGAAGCCCTTGCCTGTCACCGTCGTATAGGAACGCGGCGCGATGATTCTGTGCTGAATCCAGATGAAAAACGCCGTCACCACGCCCACCACCATGCTCATGGCGGCGCCGAGGTAGTGGTTCGCGTCGTCACCCACCGCTTTCGTGAATATCTGCGTGGTCAGCGTCTCCCAGCCGAAGGGGGCGGAGAGTTTGAAGGGAACGCCGAACTCCCCTGCCGTCGTCACGAACACGATGATGGCGCCCGATAGAATCGCGGGCGTCACCAGGGGCAGTGTGATGGTAAATGTGGTTCGCAAGAGGCCCGCTCCCGTCGTGCGCGCGCTGTCTTCCAGCGATGGGTCCATGCGCCTGAGCGAGCCCACCACGAACAGGTAGACGAGGGGGGCGAAGAAAATTCCCGTCACCCAGATGACGCCCCACAGGTTGTTGACGTTGAACAGCGGAAAATCAATGCCAAAGAAACTTTTCGCCATGTTGTTCAGCAGGCCGATTTTCGGGGAGGCCAGATTGTGCCAGGCGATGGCGCCCACGAAAGGACTCAGGAAGAAGGGGATGAGGTTGAAGGGTTCGAGTTGCTCCCGGAACGGGCAGTTGGTTCTCGCGTTGATCCACGCGAGCGATACGCCCAGGAGCGTGGCCAGGATGGTGCAGCCCGTGCTGATGATGGCGGTATTGATGAGGGCTTTTTTGATGACGCGGCCCTGGAATATATCCCTGTAGTTCTGAAGCCCCCATTCGGTGTCGAACCCCAGGTCGTCGAGCACCAGAAAGCTGTTGATGACGAGCGCGACCAGCGGCACGATGACCGCCACCGCCACGATGAGGCCGACGATGGTCGTGATGATGTTCTCCTGCGTGAACCAGGTGCGCCAGCCGCGCGGAGGAGCGACGTCGATTTGGGGTGCTGCGGTATCCGTAGCCATAATGTTATTGATGCAACCTTTCCTGCGAACGCAAGTCTTTTCGGGAATACGAACAAAAGAATATAAAGAAGGTCGTTTCCAAAAGCAACATGCCCGCGGAACGTCACGTAGATTCGCAGGGGAGTTCGTCTTCTGGAAAATGTTCACTGCGCGCTACATCGCGAAGGCTCCGCCGCGCCGTGCCGTCGACTGCATAGCGATTCCGGCCAAGCTCTCGCGGCGTGGCGCGCCGCCGATGTTCTTGTTTGTTGCTTCATGCAAAAAGGGTGGGAGTCCTTTGTGGACTCCCACCCTTTCAAGCAACAATCAATAAAGCGTCCTACTTGAAGCGCTTGATGAATTCGGCGCGCGTCGCCTTGAACTTCTTCTGCGCGCCCACCCAGTCCTTGAGACCCAGCAGCTTATGCTTGCTGAGGTCGAGAAGATAGGGGGCCACGGCCTTAGGCGGTGTGTAGCCTGCGCGGAAGCTGTAGACGGCCTCGCCTTCCACGTATACGTCGGTGCCTTCCTTGGTGAGGAGGAATTCAACCAGCAGTTTGCCGGCGTTGGGGTTCGGCGCGCCGTTCATGACGGCCGCCTGGTTGCCCAGCATGACCTGGCCTTCTTTATAGTAGCCGGTCTTGATGATCTTCGCGAGGTCAGGCTTCTTGAGGACGTTCTGCCATACGCGGCCCGTAATGTTCCAGGGGTCGAGGCCGCGCTCGCAGTTGATGAGAGCCTGCATCTTCGGCTCGGTGCGGAACATGACGACGGGCTTCGTGGCCTTGAGAGCGTCCCAGTACTTGTTCATGTCCATGCCGTTCTCGATGAGCGAGATGACGGTGTTGGTGTAGGTGAAGCTCTTGGTGATGTCACCGGCGATGGTCTGGCCCATCACGTTCTTCGCGATGGTGTCGGCATAGGACGTCACGTTGATTTTTTCCATGCCCTTGCAGGCGCTGTTCCACACCGGCTGGAAGGTGTAGGCCAGTGGCGTCACGACGTAGGGGTAGTTCGCGTACTGGCCGGCCTTCTTGATCACCGCCGCGAAATGCTTGTTCCACTCGGCGCTGTCGAGCTTGTGGTACGCGCCGCGCTTCTGGGCCGCGGCGAAGAAGCCGGGTGCGCTCACCACGTGTACGTCGACGGTGAACTTCTTGGCCCGCATCTCCTGGCGAACCTGGGAGACGGTGGCGCCTGTGCCCTTGCGCAGGTTACGGAACTTGAAGCCGTCGCCGAGGCCGTAGTGCTTGGCGAAGGCCGGTCCCATGCGCTTGGCCGTGCGGTCGCTGAACAGAGGGTTGATGATGGTGACGGCGCCCTCTTTTTTCGCTGCGCGCACGAGCTCTTTCTGGTTTTTCATCATCGCTTCGGATACGAGCGCGCCCGATGCGAAGACGGCCACCGCCGCGAGGGCGGCGACGAAGAAACGGATACGGGATTTCATCGAAAATCTCCTCATGCAGGAATAGAGTGGAGGCCAAGCCTCCGGTTGAACGAATTTTCATTTTGGGGAGCGATGTCGATTCGCGGTGCTGTCGTGTTGGTAGCCATAGTCTTGTGGATGCAACCTTTCCTACGAATCCTGGAAACGCAAGTCTTTTCGGGAATATGAACAATCGACTATAAAGAACGCCGTTTCCAAAAGCAACATGCCCGCGGATCATCGCTTAGATTCGCAGGGGAGTTCGTCTTCTGGAAAATGCTCACTGCGCGCTAGATCACGAAGTCTCCGCTCCGTTGGTGTTTGAATGCCCACCCCGGCGGAACCTTCGCGGCATGGCGCGCCGCGGTATTTCTCCTTTTAATACAGGAAGGGTGGGAGCCCATCGTGGACTCCCACCCCATTCCGATCAATGACCAGTAAAGCGTCCTATTTGAAGCGCTTGATGAATTCGGCGCGCGTCGCCTTGAACTTCTTCTGTGCGGCGACCCAGTCCTTGAGACCCAGAAGCTTGTGCTTGCTCAGGTCGAGGAGGTAGGGCTGCACAACCTTGGGCGGCTTGTAGCCGGCGCGGAAGCTGTAAATGGCTTCGCCTTCCACGTATACGTCGGTGCCTTCCTTGGTGAGGAGGAATTCAACCAACAGTTTGCCGGCGTTGGGGTTCGGCGCGCCGTTCAGGACGGCCGCCTGGTTGCCCAGCATAACCTGGCCTTCTTTGTAGTAGCCGATCCTGAGGACTTTGGCGAGCTCGGGCTTCTTGAGGACGTTCTGATACACACGGCCCGAGAGGTTCCAGGGGTCGAGGCCGCGTTCGCAGTTGATGAGCACCTGCATCTTGGGCTCGGTGCGGAACATGACGACGGGCTTCGTGGCCTTGAGAGCGTCCCAGTACTTGTTCATGTCCATGCCGTTCTCGATGAGCGAGATGACGGTGTTGGTGTAGGTGAAGCTCTTGGTGATGTCGCCGGCGATGGTCTGGCTCATCACTTTTTTGGAGATGGTGTCAGAATATTGCGTTACACTGAGATCTTTCATGCCCTTGCAGGCGGTGTTCCATACCGGCTGGAAGGTATAGGCCAGAGGCGTCACGACGTAGGGGTAGTTCGCGTACTGGCCGGCCTTCTTGATCACAGCCGCGAAGTGCTTGTTCCACTCGGCGCTGTCGAGCTTGTGGTACGCGCCGCGCTTCTGGGCCGCGGCGAAGAAGCCGGGTGCGCTCACCACGTGGACGTCGACGGTGAACTTCTTGGCCCGCATCTCCTGGCGAACCTGGGAGACGGTGGCGCCTGTGCCCTTGCGCAGGTTACGGAACTTGAAGCCGTCGCCGAGGCCGTAGTGTTTGGCGAAGGCCGGTCCCATGCGCTTGGCCGTGCGGTCGCTGAACAGAGGGTTGATGATAGTGACGGCGCCCTCTTTTTTCGCTGCGCGCACGAGCTCTTTCTGGTTTTTCATCATCGCTTCGGATACGAGCGCGCCCGATGCGAAGACGGCCACCGCAGCGAGGGCGGCGACGAAGAAACGGATACGGGATTTCATCGGGAATCTCCTCATGCAGGAATAGAGAGAGGGCCAAGCCCCCGGTTAATTGAAAAAAATCGCTTATTTCGCATTCACCAGAATAACTCTCAGACAGTAAGAAAACGATGCAATAATAGGTTGATTTGTTTACTGTCTGCGAATTTTTGTGGTAGGGAAGATAGCAGATTCACGGTGTCTGTCAAATGCCGTTTTTTTCCGGCAGGCGATAATTCGTGCCGATTATTCGCACACCTTGGTCAAGAGGCGAGGGAAGGGAAGCGCCTTACTCGCAGTTCGCGCGGGCAAGAGAATTTCGACGCTTCATCGAGCCGCGGCTCTGTGTGGTTTTCCCATGCAGGATGGAATTTCGAGAGAGGATTTTTTGAACGTGAAATCGACCGCTTCATCCCTCGTCCAAAGCCACAGACTGGAAGCCCCCCGGGGTTCGTTCATGGAACATGTGGAGGTGATCCTCATCGGGGATGGACCTTATATTCTTTTCGATGCGGGCTACCGCGAGTGCATTCCCGAGATGCTCTCCTGGGTGGAAGCGCGCGCCGGGGATGTGCTGGAAAAACTGATTCTGACCCACCACCACTTCGACCACTCGGGCGGCGCCGAAGCGGTCTGCGAGCGATTCAATGTTCCGGCCTACGGCCATCCCCTGGAGATGCGATTGCTCGAAGAGGAACAGCCGGGTCTATCGGTTTCTCCGATCAGGGAAGGGGAATTCGTCGAGTTGGGGAATATGCGGTTCGAGGCTATCCTTACGCCGGGTCATTCCCCCGGGCATCTTTCTTTCTGGTGGGCGGAGGAGAGGATATTGCTGGGAGGCGACAACATTCTCCTCCCCTCCACGACGGCGGTGACCGCTCCCAAGGGGAATCTGGGGGACTACCTCGAATCTCTGGAGAAGGTGAAGAAACTCGCGCCTCGCCTCATCTATCCCGGCCACGGCCCGGTGATCGAAGACCCGATTGGCCGCATCGACGAACTCATCGAGCATCGCAAGATGCGCGATGCGCAGTATCTCGAGGCCCTGGAAGAGGGCCACGACACGCCGGCCAAGATAGCGGAACTGATATATCAGGATTTGCCGGAACGCCAGAGAGAGCTGGGCGCCAGCGTGATAGAACTGCATCTGGAACGGTTCGTGAAATCAGGAGAAGTCGCTTGCGCCGACGGGCGCTATTCATTGACGGGTTCGCTTTAAGGGAGAGGGCTTTTGCTCACCAACTGTCACACGCTGGTTCTGCGGGCGCTGCTGGAGCGCCACCCCGAGATGCCTCATCCCGGGGATGACGCCTACGTCTACAACGTGGCGCCCGACTCCCTGCCCCTCTCAGGGGAATTCAAGCCCCGGGACACCCACCGCTTCGCCCCGCCTGAGGGCGTGATGGAGCGATTCCCGAAACTCTTGTGGGTGAAATGCCATCTGGTGGTCGACAACCTGTGTCACTACGGGAGCGTCGCCAAGAAAAAGAGCGGATTGTCTCCCTCTCAAAAACAGGGTTACACCTACCGCAAGGGGGTTGAACTCATCCCATTGATGCGCGAATTCACGCAAGAATTGGGCGTTGCGCCCGATGAGGCGAGCCTCCACTATCTTGCGCACATTCTGGTGGAAATCGCGGTCGACTACGCCATCCATCTCGACGACGGGACCGTGGGAGAGCAGCTTCGCGATGCGCAGGACGCGATGACGGAAGCGCAAAAACGCGACTACGCCGAGGGTCTCGGCGCCTTGTATGGCTGTAAGCCTGAGAAAGTCGCGCGGGCGCGCGGCGCTCCCCGTAAGTTCTATGGAGATTGGCACGACGTGGAGCATCTCTTCGTGAATGGACGGACGAAAATCGTTCTGAGGAAGCTCGGGTTGCCCTTCAGCGAGGAGAACACGGAGCGGACGTGCCGCCTCATCGAAGAGGGGGCGCGGTTGACGAGCGATTACATGGATTTCATTGATGAGTCCGTGGATGCGCTCTCGGATTGGGCGGCCTGGGAAGGAGAGGTCGCCATAGAGGGCGCGGGTTTTTGACTTCGCGCACATCGCCGGTGAAACATTATGGAAATTATCCGTCCGTCTGCATGAGGACTTTGCCGGGCATTAGCCGGGCATTAGAAAAGGGGCATCCGGGCGAGGTAGACCGCCCCTGCGTTCGAGTGAGTATTTTTTCCGAGGGAAGCGGGGCGACGGGTGGTCAATCCTGGGCTGGCGGGCGTGGCGACAGCCAGCCTTCCATCACGCCTTCGATGTGTGATATCCGCGCTTCGAGTCCGCTTATTTTTCGCCACAGGGAAAACCAGCCCAGTCCGAACAGGATGATCATCGGGAAGTTGGATTGATCCAGCAATGTGACCCAGTTCATTGTATTCTATCCTTATAAAGAAAAGAAAGGTAGCTGGGTCCCCAGATACAATTAAGTCCTGGCACATATGTTCAAGCACATCAATCCTCCCGTTCAGGGAGGTTGTTTCAACGCCGCTGGCCAAGCGAAAAACACCGCAAAATACGACGCCCTTCCGCGCTATTTTTCCAGTTTTTGCGCAGGAAAATCCTGTAGTTTCAGGTTTATTTCTGCTTCTGCGACGAGCCGGATTTTTCCGGCCGTCGGAGTTGCGAGTTCTAGTTCACGGAGGCCTTCAGGCCCGCTCCCGCCTTGAACTTCGGCACGGTGGCCGCCGCCACCATAATCTCCTCGCCCGTTCTCGGGTTGCGCGCCTTGCGGGCCGCCCGCTGGGAGACGCTGAATGTGCCGAAGCCCGTGAGCGTCACCTTATCTCCGCTCTTGAGCGCCGAGGTTACGGCGCCCACGAATGCGTCGACTACGCCCTGGGCGCTCGACTTGCTCAGGTTCGCCTGTGCGGCGATGGCGTCTGCGAGTTCACCTTTGTTCATTTCTTCTTCTCCTCTTTCGCCCTGAGCGGCGCGCGGGCGGTGCGTGCGCGCTCACGCCTTCTCTGTTTGCTGAAACGATATCCAACAACAGAAATCCAAAAATGTTTTAGGCGGAAATGAAATACAGGGCGGGCAATTCCTTAATGACGAGCGAATTATAGCTATCTATGCCATTGCTTGCAAGCGCAAAACGCTTGTCTGTCAAGGGATCGCGCTGAAGTCACCGGGCGGGGAATTTCCACATGGCATCGTTGCCGACCATCTGATCGTAGGAGAAAAGCGCGACGCCGTCGGAGCCGGCCGTTCGGGCGGCGCGCCATTCGCGCCACAGGCCCGCCGGGTTTTTGGTGAACAGGTATGCGCCCAGTCCGATAACGACCCCGGGTGCATGCGGAGTCGGGGTTTTCACTCTCCTGGCGGCGAGTGCGCTTCGGCTGATTTGAGCGGCCAGATGTACATCCCCGGTATAGTTCATGACCACGGCCTTATGGAGAAACCCTTTTTCGAGCCAGCCCCGCCAGTCCTGAAACGAGGATAGATAGGCGCGTTCCGACCAGGGAAGAACTGCAGCAGAAACAATCACTTGTCTCCTTAAACCTATGGTGGTTTCATAAACACCGCGAACCGCCGCCGTGACTTGCGCGCGGCGCCAGGCATCCCATGCCGTCGTGTCGGCGCGCTTCACGCTTGCGCCGGCGCGCGGCGCGGTTTTCCGGGTTTCTTGCGCGAAACGGGCGGCCGAGGCCTCGTTGTAGCCGAAATCGAGACGCGGGGAAAAACGCGACCCCGGCGATATGGGAAGCGCATAGGGGTAGCGGATGAAATCGAGGTGGACCCCCGCAAGGCGCGGGTAGTTCCGCACGAGGTGCGCCGCGACGTCTATGATGCGTTTTCGTACCCCCAAGTTACCTGGATCGAGAAAAATTCCCGGTGTTCCGAGACCAAAGCCTTGTGCCCAAGCGGGTTTTCCCGAAGGTGGATATTCAAGTAGCGAGCGCCCGTATTGATCCTTCAGCACGGCTTCTTTCCCGAGTTCACGAATGATGGGCGCTTTTTTGTTTCTCGCGAGCGCGAATGCGTTTATCCATGCATGGACCCTGAGCGGGCGCTCGGATTCCTCGCCTCGGGAGGCCAGATCGAGCAACAAGGCCAGCGGGTCTTGCCCGGCGCGTTTAGCGGGAGAGTCATCGGCCAACGACGTTGCGAACCACGCGCGGCCCGAGCGGTAGACCTGCGCGTAGATGTCCGTAACGCCGGCGGCGCGCGCGCGCTTTACCAGTGCCTTGATTTTATCTGCGCTGTCCAAGGTTCTGTTCGCGCCTTCCGCCTGCACCCAAAGGCCGACTTCGAAAGATTTGGGCGCGAAGTGGCGCACGAGAAAATTCTCGTGAAACGAAGAACATCCAGAAACCAGGAGCGCGATGAGCAAGAGACAGGGCGCGCCTGTGCGGGGGAATCGATTCATGCGGGATTTTCCGCGGGCGGGAACAGATGCGCACAAACTACACTTTGCGCCGGGGGGAGGTCAACGGAAAACCCAAGGATTCGAGAAAAAAGTGTCGTCGATTTTCTCCATCGTCCCTTTATATGCCATCCGGTTTTTCTCTTTTTCAGCGCCCCAGAATCTGCTCTAAGAGAATATCCACCTCCGTAGGATATCCTCTTCTCTCCCGCATTCTTTCCCGCATCGTCAGCACGACACCGGTAATCGCCTGGTCCTGCATCTTCCGCTCGAAATTCGTTGCCGTCGGAGGTAGTGCATTTTCCATTTCTTTGATTATGTCATGCATTAAAACGGTTTCCCTGATTTCCCACTTCAGATTGTTGATCTGTTGTCTGTCTGTAGAACTTATACCGAGAGTTTTCTCGATATTGGTACTTACCGCCCATCCTTTCATTGACTCATCTCGATAGAGATAGCCGACGCGCTCACCATTGATGTGGACGTATATTTCTTTTCTCTTGGAGCCTTGAAAGATACACGCCTTCGTAAACGTAACTTGTGAACGCATGGATTCTTCTTCCTTTCTCATTCGGGAATGAATGCCGCGCGAACGAGCGCCTTCGCGCGGTCTCCATTCCCGCTACTCGGCGTTCAGCGCTCGTTTTGTCGCCGAGGCTGCTTCGGCCAGCGCTTCTTGTTCCGCCTCGGGCATGGCCTCGCCCTGAATTTCACGGTATGCCTCGATAGCGTTTTGGGTCGATATCCCTCCCTCGAGCGCGTCCCAGCCGGCCAGCGCCGCGCCCAGGTGAGCCGCTTCGGGCGCTGCGGCGTGCTTCGAGGCGATGGCGTCGATATCCACCGAGGCGATGCGGATATCGCGGCCATGGATGGTGCTTTGCATGTTGAGAACGAGGACGCCGCCCGGTTTGAGCGCATTGCCCATCGGAGGCACGACGGCGAGGAGGGGGTCGCAGACGATTTCCAGATCGTATTCCGCCGGGATGGCGAGGTCGGACAGTTGTTCGCGTGAAATTTTCACCACGGCTCGGTCGGGAGAACCCGGGGGAGAGGGAAAGCCGGGCGTGCGCACCTGGGCGGAGAACTCGGCCTGGTTGGCTGCGCCGGCGAAGATGCGCGCCGTGCTCAGGAAAAGAGCCTCCCCGCCGATTTCGCGTCTTCCATGAAAACAAACCACGCGCATGTTGTATTCCCGTTCTCAAGGAGAAAAAACACAAACCCTTCAACTGCCATATCAAATACGAAGTTTCTTTTCCATGTTTCAAGTTGACATCGAAAACGCGCGCTCGCAATATGGCCCCAGGGAATTTCCCCAATACCTGCGTTTCCGAAGTTTCTCCTCGCGTGGGCAGTGGAGCAAAAAATGGAGAGTGCGGTTTGAGCAAGAAGTTCAAGATATTCACATACGGCTGCCAGATGAACCGCTACGATACCGAGACGATTACCGGGTATCTGGAGGCCGAAGGGTATGAGGAGACCGAATCGAACGAAGCGGCCGACCTCATCCTGCTGAACACCTGCTCGATTCGCGACAAGGCGGAGCAGAAGGTCTATAGCCAGCTCGGGCGTCTCGACAAGCTCAAAAAATTGAATCCCGCTCTCAAAGTCGGCGTGTGCGGCTGTTTCGCCACGCGTGACGGGGAGGCGATTGCGAAGCGCGGCAAGGCGGTCGACCTCGTCTTCGGCACCCAGAACATCGCCAAGCTCCCGATGCTGCTTGAGGAGATGGAAGAGCGCCGGGTGGTCGATACCGAGCCGATACCGCCCGATTTTACCGAACTCGCTCCGATGGTGCGCGGCGGCGGCCTGAACGCCTTCGTGAGCATCGCGCGCGGCTGCGATAATTTCTGCACCTTCTGCGTCGTGCCCTACACGCGCGGACCCGAGTGGAGCAAGCCGAGCGAACTCATCGTGGACGAAGTCGAGCGCGCGGTGGGGGAGGGCTTTCGCGAGGTCACCCTCCTCGGCCAGAACGTGAACTCCTACGGCCGCAAGTCCCCGGATGAGCTTACCTTCGGCGGTCTGCTGAGGCGTCTGAACGAGGTGGACGACCTCGAGCGCATCCGCTTCATGACGTCGCATCCCAAGGATTGCGATGAGGACATGGTCGACGCGATGGGGGAATCCCCAAAAGTGTGCGAGCACCTTCATCTTCCGGTTCAATCGGGGGCGGACGCGGTGCTCGCGCGCATGGAGCGCGGCTATACGGCGGAGGAATATCTCGAAAAAGTCTCTCTCTTCCGGGAGCGCGTGAAGGACGGCGTGTTGACTTCCGACGTCATCATCGGCTTCCCCGGCGAGCGGGATGCCGATTTCGAGGATACGCTCCGCGTCTTGCGCGAGGCGCGTTACGACAACATCTATATGTTCAAATACTCCCCCCGGCCCGGAACGCCCGCGTTCGACATGGAAGATACCCTGCCCGAGGAAGTACTGTCGGAGCGCTTCGAGGAGGCCAGCCGGGTGCAGCGCGAGGTGACGGAGAATCTGCATGCGGAGCTCGTCGGGAGCAGCCAGCAGGTGATGGTCGAGAGCGCGGTGAAGCCCAAGAGCGCACCCGCCGGATGCGCGGGCTGCCCTGATTTTGCGGATGAGCGGGACTCGAACTGGTTTGCGGGTCGCAGTCGAGGCAATCACAGGGTACAATTATATGCGGAGGGTTTTACGCCCGAGCCTGGAGACGTGGTCGAGGTGAAAATCATGAGGGGCGGCATTCACTCTCTGGCGGGCGTCTCGCCGCCAAGCGCCGCGGCGATGGAGGAAGGGGAATGATGATCGAGATGAAAGTCAAGGGCCTCACGCTCGATCCGCACACCAACGTGCCGATTGTGGTGCTGCGCGAGACCGAAGGCGATCGAGCGCTGCCCATCTGGGTGGGTATTTTCGAGGCGCACGCCATCGCGCGCGAGATTGAGAGCTTCGAGACGCCGCGTCCGATGACCCACGATCTGATCAAGAACATGATCAACGACTTGAAGGGCCGGGTGGATAAAATCCTCATCAACGATCTGCGGGACAACACATTTTTCGCCGAGATTCATCTTGCCGTAAACGGATCGGAAATCGTCGTCGATTCGAGACCTTCCGACGCCATCGCGGTAGCCCTTCGCATGGGCAGCCCCATTTTCGTGGAGGAGAAGGTGCTCGAGGAGGCGAAGAGCATCCAGTTCAACGAAGAGGAAGTGAAAGAGGGCGTCTCCGGGATGGAGGCGGGCAGCGGAGAAGACGCGCCCCCCGAGTCGGAAAAGCCATTGGAGGAAGAGCCCGAGGACATCAAGGAGTGGCTCAAGGACCTCAAGCCCGATGATTTCCTGAAAGAGGACAACAACTAAGGCGAGGCTCGCCCGGGCGTCGCCCCCACCGGAGTTTTTCGCATTGCTTCTCTATCTCTTGCGGCACGGCGAGACGGACTGGAACGTCGAACAGCGCATCCAGGGCGTCTCCGATACGGCGCTCAACGACGTAGGCGTAGCGCAGGCCGAAGCGCTCGCCTGCGCGCTGCGCGGCCGCCCGATCGCTTGCGTCTACGCGAGTCCGCTCAGGCGCGCGAGGCGCACCGCCGAAATCGTCGCGCGAGCTCTCGACGCGCCCCTGCTCGAGGAGGCGGGAATCGCCGAGTTGAACCAGGGTGAACTCGAGGGAGAGCCTTTTCGCAGACTCCCCGAGACGCACCCCGATTTCATGCGCGTATGGCGGGACCATCCCGCCCGCGCGCGCATGCCGGGCGGCGAGACGCTCCCGGAGTTGCAGGAGAGGGCCTGGGCCACGATGGAGCGCTTCCTCGCAGCGCATGAAGATGAAGTCATCGCGGCGGTGAGCCACAATCTGGCGATCATCATGATCCTGTGCAGGATTCTGGGCGTGGAGCTCGACGGATTCCGGCGGATACGTCAGCACAACGCCGCCATGAACATCATCGAGCATTCGCCCGAGCGGGGCTGGAGCGTCGTGACGATGAACTCCCTGGCGCACCTTCAGGACGCGCCCGTCTCGGAGCGGAATCCATATCAGCCCTATATCTGAGGATGTGCCGCGGGGGAACTGCGCGGCTCAGTCGTAGTCCTTGCCCTCGGGGTCGGAGACGTTCCGGTAGTAGTCCTGAATGTCGTCGACGAGGCGGTCGACCTCGGTTTCCGGTTTTTTCCGCTTGGGCGCCAGATAGCGGTGCAGCAGATAAAAAGCGATGAACCCCAGGAAAAAGCCCAGAGCCGCGCCGTCGAGGAATGTCTGGTATCCGCCCATCGGAACGCTCCGCCCATAATGTCGTGTATGGACTCACCTTAGCTTCGGGGGCGTTTGCCTGTCAACTGAATGGAGGGTTAGGCCGTTTCGCCGGGAAGCGTTAAAGTGCAAGGATGAATGACGGAAGAGCAGTCCGTGCATCGCCGGATGGCTGCAGACTTGAAATCCATGAAAGAGTATTGCAATGAGCGCGCGCGAGCACAGGACATACACGATCAAGCGTCCCGCGACTTCGCCCGCGCGGCGTAAGGCGTATGAGGATAAGCTCAACCCCCAGCAATTAGAGGTCGTAATGGCGGGCGGGGGGCCGCTTCTCGTCATCGCGGGCGCAGGCAGCGGGAAGACGCACACCATCACCTACCGCCTCGCGCGCCTCGTGGAAGACGGCGTCGCGCCCGAATCGATCCTCCTCGTCACCTTCACGAACAAGGCCGCGCGCGAGATGCTGCACCGGGCCGCCTCCTTAATCCAGACCGACGCGCGGCGCGTCTGGGGCGGCACGTTCCACCACGTGGGGAATCTGATACTCAGGCGATACGGTAATCTCATCGGCTACGGGCCGAGTTTCACCATCCTGGACCGCGAGGACGCTGCCGACCTCGTGACCGAGTGCATCCGCCTCGCCGGGTTCGACCCGAAGGAGAAGTATTTCCCGAGAGGCCGCGTACTGGAGTCGATTTTCGCCTTGGCCGCCGATACCGACCGCGGCGTTGCGGAGACGGTGCTCAGTCGTTATTCGTATCTGGTGGACCGCGTGGGCGAGATAGAGCAAATCGCCGCCCACTACGAGGAGCGCAAAAAAGAGCTTCAGGCGGTGGATTTCTCTGGACTCCTCTCCCTCACGCGGGATTTGCTCGCGGAAAACGAAGAAGTCAGACGGGAACTCCAGACCCGTTTTCGCTACATCCTCGTGGATGAATACCAGGACACGAACAAGGTGCAGGCCGACCTAGTGGACCTCCTCGCCGGAGCGCAGAAAAACGTCACCGTGGTAGGCGATGACGCGCAGAGTATCTACAGCTTCCGGGGTGCGCATTTCGAGAACATCATCACCTTTCCGGAGCGATACCCCGACGCCAGACTCTTCCGCCTGGAAGAGAACTACCGGAGCACGGCCAACATCCTGTCGCTCGCCAACGCCTCCATCGCCCACAACAGGCGCCAGTTCGAAAAAAGCCTGAAGACCACGCGCGGCGAGGGGATGAAGCCCGCCCTCGTGGCCGCGCGCGACGCCATGCAGCAGGCGGATTTCGTGGTCGACCGCACGCTGGCGCTGCGCGATGAGGATGACGTTCCGCTCTCCCAGATCGCGGTGCTCTACCGGGCGCACTACCACTCGATGGAGCTTCAAATGGAGCTTACCCGCCGGGGCATTCCCTTCGAGATCAGGAGCGGGCTTCGCTTTTTCGAGCAACGCCACATCAAGGACGTGACGGCCTTCTTGAGGCTCGTGAGTTCCCCGGCGGACGAGTTGGCCTGGAAGCGCGCGCTCAAGCTCCTTCCCGGCGTGGGAGACGTGACGGCGCACAGGGTCTGGGAGCAGGTGAGGATATGGGAGGAACCTTTCTCATTTCTCGAAAGCGGCAGCGTGGGTTCCCTCCCCGGGAACGCGCGCGTGAGTTTCGAGATTTTCAGAAAACTGGTCGTCGATCTGACGGGCGCGCCCCGCGCCGCCGCGGGAGAGAAGCCGTCCGCCCTGCCGCCGACGGAGATGATCAACCTCGTGCTGGATCGCTTCTATCAGGAATACGTCGAGAACACCTTCGAAGATGCAGAGGCGCGCATCGAGGACGTGCGCCAGCTCGCGGAATACGCTGTGCAGTACGACGGGGCGACGGCGTTTCTCTCGGAACTGGCGCTCATGGGAACGGCTGCCGCAGCCAGTCCTGCGACGTCTGGCGAGGAAGACGAGCCGGACGAGTCGATGGTCCTGACCTCGGTTCACCAGGCGAAGGGACTGGAGTGGAAAGTGGTGTTCCTCATCTGGCTCACCGACACGCGTTTCCCCTCGACGCGCTCCCTGACGGACCCTGAGGGTGAGGAGGAGGAGAGGCGGCTTTTCTACGTCGCCCTCACGCGCGCGAAGGATGAACTCTACATGTGCCAGCCCATGCTCGAGAGCGAGAAGTGGAACATGGGCGCGTTCTCACGTCTTTCGAGATACGTGGAGGAATTGCCTGAGCAACTCTATGAACGCTGGCTGCTCGAAGAAGAGGCGATAGGGGCGCCGCAGGAGGAAGACGCTTCAGAGCCCGCCTCGCGTCCCGCCGATCCCGATGAGCCGGACGGCCTGCGGTATGAATACGATGCGGATGCTTGAGCGCTTGTTCGCCGCCGCCGCTTCGCGCTATGATTTTTCCCCGAATCCCAGTCATGATTAACCGTCATATATAGGATAGAAATTCATATCATTCGCCGTCATCAATGGAGGAATGAGATTCGTGTCGGAACTGAAGGAATACGCGCCGGGGAGTTTTTGCTGGGCCGATCTGGTGGTGAAGGAGGTGGACGTCGCCAAGGATTTCTATATGTCCCTGTTCGGCTGGACGTTCGAGGATAGGCCCGTGATGGAGGAAGCCGTCTACACCATCTTCTCGAAAGAGGGAAAACAGGTATGCGCCATGTTCGAGATGTTTCCGGGAATGCTCGAAAGCGGCCATCCCTCTTTCTGGCAGAGCTACGTGTCGGTCGAGAGCGTGGATGAAACCGTAAAAAGAGCGACCGAGCTCGGCGGCCAAGCCGCCCAGGAGCCGTGCGACGTGCTCGACGCAGGGCGCATGGCGATGATCCGCGACCCCGGCGAGGCTTTCCTGTGTCTCTGGCAGCCCAAGGCGCACAAGGGCGCCGACGTCATGGGCGAGCCGGGCGCGCTCAACTGGAACGAACTGCTCACGAAAGACGTTGGGCGTACGGGCGCTTTCTATGCCGACCTGTTCGGCTGGACGAGCACGGTGACGCCCAACCCCTCTGGCGGGGACTACACGGTGTTCATGAGCGGGGAGGAGCCGCGCGCGGGGATGCTCGAACTTACGCCCGAGATGGGCGGGATGCCCCCGCACTGGGGGGTGTATTTCGGCGTGGAGAATTTCGACGCAGTGCTCGAGAAGGCAATCGGCCTGGGCGGGCAGGGCACGTTTCCCCCGATGGATATTCCCGACGTGGGCAGAATCGGCGGGATCATGGACCCGCAGGGGGCGCGCTTCACGGCGATGGAATCAGCGATGGCGTCTGCGAGTAGTGGTGATTGATTTTTCATGGCCGTGAAACGCCCGCCATCGACAGCGCAAGGGCGCGCCAAACGGCTTATTTCGACAGGAGTGTGAAAACGCATGAACTATAAAACCATCGACCCCGCCGGTAACCACTGGCGGCAGAACTACCGCCTGCTCGTCGGCTCCGTCGTGCCGAGGCCCATCGCCTGGGTGAGCACCATCAGTGCTGACGGCTACGCGAACCTCGCCCCCTTCAGCTTCTTCACCTGCGTGGGCCACGACCCGCCCCTGCTCTCGATATCGGTGGGCGTGCGCGAAAGTTCCTACAAGGACACGGCGCGCAACATCATGGAGACGCAGGGCTACGTCATCCACACGGTGGTGGACGGCCTGGAAGAGCAGATGAACATCTGCGCGGACGACTATCCCTTCGAGGTGAGCGAGTTCGAGGAAGCGGGCTTGACGCCGATAGATTCCGATCTCGTGAAGGCCCCGCGCATCGCAGAAGCCCCCGTGGCTATGGAGTGCCAGTTCCGCCACCTCATCACGAACGGGCGCGAGCACCTGACGAACGTCATCATCGGCGAGGTGGTGCGCTGGCACGTTCGCGAGGACGTGATGATCGAGGAGGGGAAATACATCGACCCCGTGCTGCTCCGGCCCGTGGGCAGGCTGGCGGGCAACGGGTACTGCCGCTCGCACGACGTGTTCGATATGCAGCGGCCCGACAGGAAGGCGACGCAGTTCAGCCCCAAGGGCTGATCGTCATTATCAAAATCCTCTTAGGCGAAGGAGGGGAATGAGATGAGCGACATACCGGAAACCATGAAGGCCGCCGTCACGCACGGCGCGCACGAGGTGCGCATCGAGCAGATTGCCGTGCCCGACTACGAACCCGACCAGGTGCTGGTGAAGGTCGCCGCCTGCGGCATCTGCGGCACGGACATCCATATCTACGAGGGGCACATGCGCCCCATGTGGCCGCCTTTTTATCCCTTCGTCCAGGGGCACGAGTGGGCGGGGGAGGTGGCCGCCATCGGAAGCGGCGCGAAAACCTCTCTCGAAGTGGGCGACCGCGTCATCATGGAGCCGACGGTTGGCTGCGGCGGCTGCGCCACCTGCATCCGGGGCGACTACCACATCTGCGAGAACGCCGCGAAGCCAGGCGGCGGCTACAAGCTCCTCGGCCATACGGCGAACGGCGCGTTCAGCGAATACGGCTTGGCGCCCCCGAACAACCTCCACAAGATGCCCGACTCCATGAAATGGGAAGACGCGGTGATTGTGAACCAGGTCGTCATCGCGCTGCACGCGCTAGAGCGCGGGGGCATCGAGCCCGCCGACACCGTGGCGATTCTCGGCCCCGGCCTGCTGGGGCTCGCCGTCCTCCAGCTCGTCAAAATGATGGGCGCGTCAAAGACCTTCATCACCGGACGGGGCTACCGGCTGGGAATCGCGGAGGAACTCGGCGCCGACCGCACCATCGACATCACGAAGGAGGACCCCGTCGAGGTCGTAATGAGCGAGACGGACGGCCGCGGGGTGGACCTCGTCATCGAGTGCGCCGGCCCGCCCGAGGTGATGCGCCAGGCGGTGGACATGGCGCGGCGCGGCGGGCGCGTGGTGCTCGAGGGCATCAACGGCGGCCAGGAGACGCCTTTCAACACCGACCGCATCGTGCTCGATGAAATCGCCATATTCGGCGGACGCGGATCGCCCAACTGCTACCCGAGGGCGATCCAGATCATCGCAGACGGCCACATCGCCATCGACAAGATGCTCACGCACTCTTTCGCGCTCGATGACTTTGGCGAAGCGATGCGCATGTTCAAGGCGCGGGAAGACGGTGTGATGCGCGTGATGCTGACGCCCTAGGCTGCGTCACAGCGCAGCGCATTCAAAACGAACGAACCGGTCCGCCGGGCCTGATTTGAGAGACATAAGGAGGATATTCCATGCCCCAGAAACTCCTGCCCACCACCGTCGTTGGCAGCTACACCCAGCCGGAATGGCTCATCGACCGCGAGAATCTCACCACGCGCCTCCC
Organism: bacterium; assembly: GCA_965204535.1. Classification (GTDB taxonomy): domain Bacteria; phylum UBA8248; class UBA8248; order UBA8248; family UBA8248; genus Bin107. The sequence goes on from OZ241996.1 coordinate 1,281,783, forward strand.
TCCGCGCGTGCGCGTGCAGGAGATATGGCGCATCCCGCCCGAACACCTGGAAGCCGCGCAGGACGACGCCACCCTCCTCGCCATCCGCGACATGGAGCGCGCGGGAATCGACATCATCTCGGACGGCGAGGTGCGCCGCGAGAGCTATTCGAACCGCGTTGCCACGGCCCTGGGCGGCATCGACACGGAAAACCACGGGTATGCGAAGGACCGCTCGGGCCGGGACAATCCCGTGCCCCGTGTGATGGGCAAAATCCACCGCCCCCGGCCCATCGAGGTGAGCGACGTGGAGTTTCTGCGCGCCAACACGGATCGCGAGATCAAGATCACTCTGCCGGGGCCGTTCACCATGACGCAGCAGGCGCAGGATGATTACTACGGCGGCGATCAGCGCGCGATGGCGCTCGACTACGCCCGCGCGGTGAACGAGGAGGTGAAGGACATGTTCGCAGCGGGCGCCGACGTGGTGCAGATCGACGAGCCCTACATGCAGGCGCGCGCGGAGATAGCCAGGGAGTTCGCCGTGGAGGTGATCGGCGAGGCCTTGAAGGGTGTCGAGGGCACCACCGCGCTTCACATGTGCTTCGGCTACGCGGCCATCCACGCCTGGCAGGGGCTGGAAAAGCCCGACGCCTATTCCTTCCTGCCCGAACTCAACGAGAGCGACATCGACCAGATATCCATCGAGGCGGCCCAGCCGCGTCTCGATCTCGCCGTGCTGGAGAAGCTGCCGGACAAGACCATCATCCTGGGCGTCATCGACAACGACGACCCCGCGATCGAAACGCCCGAAACCGTCGCCGCGCGCATCCGGGCGGCGCTCAACCATATTACGCCCGAGCGGCTCATTATAGCGCCCGATTGCGGCATGAAGTACATGGACCGCGACGTCGCCTTTGGCAAGCTCAAGTCCATGGCCGAGGGCGCGGCCATCGTGCGCGAGGAGATCGGGGGGTAGGGGGGTTGAATCTAGTTAATTGGATTTTCCGCCGAAGGCAGTATTGCGCAAGGTGGTGTTGATGCGGGACTGCCACCCCTTGCCGCCTTTTTTGAAATACGCGACAACGTCCGCATCGAGGCGAATGGTAGTCTGCACTTTGGTGGGCTTTTTCTGCGGCCCGCGAAACTGGCGGGGAGGGTTGCTCGCCAGTTCTCCCCGTGCGTGGGCCGCGACGATCTCGGGTACGACTTCCGAGGCCGGACGCATCTTTTTCAGCATCTCCTTGGTCAAAGGACGATCCTCCGGTTCCATCGGTACGTTGTTCTTTTGTTTTCTCGTCATTTTCACTCCTTCGTCATGCGCGCTGTTCCGTATATTGCCTCATCTCTCTTTGATTCGCCTTACGCAGGCTGATGATTCGCACGAACTGCTCACGGCGGGTGAATACCAGAACATGTACCGTTCCTGAATCAGTCCCAAAGCCCAAAAGCGCCGTTCGTCATATCCGGAGCGCAAATCCTCATAGACCAAAGCCGTTTGCCACTCAAAATCCAGGGCAATGAGGAAATCGACATCATGCTTGTCAAGATTAGCCTCCCGTTTGTTCTCATCCCATTCGTATTGCATGTCTGATTGTAATAACAATTTAAGAAAAGCGCAATCGCTATACTGCGTCAGTGAGTGATGGCTCAGGCTTCCGGTTGTGATATGGTGTCTTGCATTCGCCCACCGAAGCGTTTCGGATACCCACATGGCAACAAGTACGAAAGCGCAAGTGCGCAAACCGAACCTCACAACCCATAATGAAAAGCTGACGCCCCCTCTCAAATGGGCCGGCGGCAAGAGGTGGCTCGTCCCGCACATTCAGGCCTATTGGGAGGCGCACAGCGAGCGCAGACTCGTGGAGCCTTTCTGCGGCGGGTTGGCGGTCGCGCTCGGCCTCGGCCCCGAACGGGCGCTCCTGAACGACATCAACGCCCCGCTCATGAACTTCTACGCCTGGCTCAAGAAGGGTCTCTCGAACCTTCGACTCGACATGCAAAACGACGCGGAGACTTACTACGCCCACAGGGAGCGGTTCAACCATCTCCTCATGAGCGGAAAGGGCCGCAACAAGGAGGCGGCAGAGCTTTTCTACTATCTCAACCGTACGGCCTATAACGGACTATGCCGCTTCAACGGCAAGGGCGAGTTCAACGTGCCTTTCGGGCGCTACAAGCGCATCAATTACGTGAGGGATTTCTCGGCCTACCGGGAGGCTTTCGAAGGCTGGGAATTTCTTCGCCGGGATTTCGAGTCGCTGCCCGTCGAGCCCGGTGATTTCATCTACGCGGACCCTCCCTATGACGTCGAGTTCACCAAATACGCCAAGGAGGATTTCTCCTGGGCGGGTCAGGTGCGTCTCGCGGAATTTCTCGCCGCGCACGAAGGCCCCGTCGTCCTCTCGAACCAGGCGACGGATAGAATCGTGGAACTGTACGAAAAAAACGGATTCGCCCTCTCGTTCCTCGAAGGCCCCCGCCGCATCAGCTGCACGGGCGACCGATCTCCTGCGCGAGAGGTTTTGGCTGTGCGGGGGGTTGAGAACAAACGTGGAATAGGGTGTGCCGCGTGAGGGGGAGTTTGAACTACCTCAGGCTTGAGAACCGCTTTAGCGGGTTGTATGATGGCGCACGATCAGAATCAGATATTGCCGCCCGTGAGGAAATCGGATGACCAACGCCGCTTCGAGTGTTGAAAGCACGGCGCGGCAGCCGGTGCAGGATATGCTCCCTCGATTGGAGGGGGAAAAACCCAAGAGCCAACCCGTCCTCGCGTGCGCGGACAACCTCGTATTCATGAGCGAGCTTCCCGACGAGAGGATGAAGCTCATCGTCACCTCGCCCCCTTACAACCTCGGAAAAGAATATGAATCGAGAACACCGCTCGACGCTTACGTCGAGGAGCAGGAGCGTGTGATTCGCGAGTGCGTGCGGCTCTTGCATCCCAAAGGCTCTATCTGCTGGCAGGTCGGTAATTACGTGGAAAACGGAGAGATCATCCCGCTCGACGCGGTTCTCTATCCCGTCTTTCACGAGCAGGGCCTCAAGCTGCGTAACCGAATCGTCTGGAGTTTCGGCCACGGGCTTCACTGCACCAAGAGGCTCTCGGGCCGATACGAGACGATCAACTGGTGGACGAAGGGCGATGATTACACCTGGAATCTCGACCCGATACGGGTTCCGGCGAAATACCCTGGCAAGAAACATTTCAAGGGGCCGAACATCGGTAAACTCTCGGGGAATCCCAAGGGCAAGAACCCGAGCGACGTGTGGACCTTCCCGAACGTGAAGAGCAACCACCCGGAAAAAACGGTTCATCCCTGCCAGTTCCCCGTTGAACTCGTGGAGCGCCTCGTTCTCTCCATGACGGATGCGGGCGATGCGATGTTCGACCCCTACATGGGCGTCGGCTCCTCCGTCATCGCCGCGCTCATGCACGGGAGAACGGCGTATGGCTGCGATGTCGTTTCCGAATACGTGGATATCGCGCTGGACAGGGTGCGCCGCTTTTATGAGGGAACCCTCAAAACGCGCCCGATGGGAAAGCCCATCTACGACCCCGCCAAACCAAACGGCGGGCATTAGTGCGCATCCAGGCCAAGTATTCGCATCTGAACGGCGAGGAATACCTGCTCGTCCACCGCAAACAACTATGGGATGAGGTGAAGGAAGTCATCGCGGAAGTCGATGCGGCGGCTTGCCGGACAAAGGTTTCCAGAGAAAAGACCATGCCCGGAAAGGTTTTGTTCTCGCCCGCCGACATGAACCGCGCGTTCAAGGATGGCCTCAAGGCGCGCGGCTGGAGTGAGCGCAGGAGCACTTTCTGGCTCACGGCGGATGAGAAGCTCATGCGCGGCATATACGGCATGTCGGAAAGTGAGCAGAAACGCGCCATCGAGAAGGCGGGATACGAACCCATCATGTCCTACAACCAGACGGATTTTGTGAAAGAGCGCGTCGCGGTGGAGGTTCAGTTCGGCAAATACGCCTTCGTCGCGCATGACCTGTTCGTGAAGCATCTCAGTTTCTATGTTTCCGATATCATCGACGTGGGCGTGGAGATACTCCCCATGAAGGAACTGGAGCGGGAGATGTCTTCCGGTGTCGCCTACTATGAGCGGGATTTGCTGAACGTCTTGCGGCAAGGACGCGGGGTTCCCGCCGTTCCTCTGGTGCTCGTGGGCGTCGCGCCATAACCCAACAAACGTCCCTCTACTCACCCCTTTCCTGAAAGGCGATGCGCTCGCCGGGGGGCTCCACGACGAGGTGGAGCGCCTCGGCCACACGGCCCGTCAGGTTCCACAGACCGCAGATGAGAGTCAGGGAGACGAGTTGTTCGGTGGAGAAATGTTTCTGCATGGCCTCGAACGCCGCGTCGTTATTCTTCGCCGTCAGGTTCGTGACTTCCTCCGCCCAGCGGACGGCGGCTTTTTCCTTCTCATTAAAGAGGTCGCTCTCGCGCCAGCCGTCCCCTTCCAATAGGTTGATTTTCTCCTGCGAGATGCCATGAGCCCGACCGAGCTCGACGTTGTGTCCCAGTCAGTTGTTGCATTCGGTCAGGATGGCCGTCTTGATGATGACGAGCTGGGCCATGTGGATGTATTCGGGGTCGGTGTCCCGGTGCTGGACTCTCAGCTTTCCGTCCATGATCTGCCAACCCTCGACGAAGCCGGGCGCCCAGCCGAGCAGGCGCAGGAAGCGAGACACCTTGCCCCAGCGCTTCACGCCGCGCTCATAGAGGGGCGCCAGTTCGTCGGCCAGGTGTTCGGGAATGTTGTCCGGATCGATGAGCGGCACGCGGGGGAGGGGGCAGGCCATCATTTCCTCGGTGACGCCCATATCCTGAGAGAGGCCCGTGGCTTCGTTTATCGGCATGGCGAAATCCTTTTCTGGTGATGCGTGAACGGTTAAGAGCGAGAGGCCATTCTGGCGTAATGCTGGGGGTGGGATCAATGGGGGAGGGGATTGTCAGAGAGAAACAAGAACCATGAGCAAGAAGGAAATTGCCTGCCGTAGGGACAGGTCGCGACCTGTCCCTACAATCTTGGAGCTCTTATGCGGCGCTCATCCGGGCGGTTCACGGTTCGCCCCTGATCGCTGTAGGATGGGAGCAGAGGAGTGAAGTCATAAAATGCCCGAATTCATCATCGCGCGGACGGAAGAAGACTACCGAGAGGCTCGAACCTTGCTGCGCGAGTACGAGGCCGCGAGCGAGGTGGACCTTTGCTTTCAGGGTTTTGAGGAGGAAGTCGAGACTCTGGAGCGGATGTACGGCCCGCCGGGGGGGAGGTTTCTCCTGGTGCGCGCAGGAGACGCCACAGCGGGCGGCGTCGCGCTTCGGGATTCGGGCGGCGGAATCTGCGAGATGAAGCGGCTTTATCTCAGGCCCGGTTTCAGGGGGCGCGGCCTGGGGAGAAGGTGTGCGGAGCGGGTCGTCCAGGAGGCGCGGGAGATGGGCTACGCCAGGATGCGGCTCGATACGCTGCCCTCCATGCGCGCGGCCATCGCGCTTTACCGTTCGATGGGTTTCGCGGAGATAGACCCGTATACCGAGAACCCCGTCCAGGGCGCGCTCTTCATGGAGTTGGGGTTGGGATAGGGTTCTAGCCGTGGAAATAACGTAGGGACAGGCCCCCGTGCCTGTCCTGACGGAGGACAACCACAGGGGTTGTCCCTACGTTCCCCCACATCTCCGGTTGGGCTTGACGCCGGAATGACGATCAAAGGCGCAATGGCGGGCGGACACGGGGGTCCGCCCCTACGAGAGCAACAAGCCTTGCCTTTTCAAGCGAGGCCGGCTACACCCCCAGCGCTCTTTTGGCCTTGCGGTGATCCTTGGGATTCACCCAGAAGATGGCGCCGTAGCGCTTTCTGCCCGCGGCGATGGCCGTGATGGCGGTGATGTTCACGCCCGCGTCAGCGAGCTTGGTGAGAACCGGTATGAGCGCGCCGGTGCGGTCCGTGCCCTCGACGAGGAAGGCCTTTTTCCGGGGGCTCAGCTTGAGCTTCGCCTTGCGCGCGGCGGCGGTGAAAGCGCGCGCGTCCTCGGGCACGAGGTCGACCTGCACTCGCCTGCGCTCGGGGAAGGCGTGCACAGCCAACATGCCCACCCCTGCGTCCTTGAAGATTTTGGCGAGGGCGGCGCCCTGGCCCGGCTTGTTGGAAGCGTTGAGGTAATAGTAGTTTACTTCCCGAACCGTCTCTGCCATTGCTTCTCTCCTGATTGACCCGGCGTCTCCGGGGGGCGAAGTAAGTCTGTCATAGCGGCGCACCGAAGCGCGCGCCTGAACGTAAATAATCATACAACACGAGGCGATGCGAGGGAAACGGGGTGATTTCCGATTGACGGAGGAGGGATTGCGCCGGGCGGCAGAAGAGGGATTGACCCGACCGATAAGCCAGAAAACATCGATTCGCTATTTCCTGGAAAACGAGGACTCTCGCTCATCGGTCGAAGCGAATCTCACGCGCCGTCCGCGCGCTTCGAAAGATCGTAAATCCACTCGTCCACGGACCCCCAATCACACACGCATTTCCCCGCATTTGCCGTCGACGGTATTCCGTCGGGATGGGCGAGAATCCCTCACGCGACAGCGCGTGTTCTCATGGACGAGGGCAGGGGGATAAAATGGAAGGGCGATTGGGCATCGGATCGGAACCGCAGCTACTTTTTGAGCCACGGCGAATTTCTTCTCCGCGGCCCGGTGAACCGCTATCGAACCCGGATAGTGGCCCTCAGGGAATTCCTGAAAAATTCGATAAAATCCGATAAATTCACGGGGTTTTTCGATAAATAACTGAAAATATAAATTGATTTAACAAATCGCCATAACCTGCTGATATATAATTTAATTTAGCTCAGGCGGGCATTACTTTCGGGTGCTCGAGCATCTCCTTGAGGGTAGAAAGGAACTCGGCCGCCGGCGCGCCGTCCACCACGCGGTGGTCGGCGTTGATGCCGATGAAGGCCGTCGTTCTGGCCACGACCTCCCCGTTTCGCACCACGGCGCGCTCTCGCGCCGCCCCCACCGAGAGAATGGCGGATTCGGGGTGGTTGATGATGGCGCTGAAATGATCGACCCCGTAAGCGCCCAGATTCGAGACCGTGAAGGTGCCGCCCTCAAGCGCATCGAGTCCCAGCGCACCCGCGCGGGCCGCTTCGGCCAGCGCTCGCGACTCGCGCGATATGGCGTCGATGGATTTCTGGTCGGCGCCCCGGATGACGGGCACCATCAGGCCCTGTTCAACCGCTACGGCTACCCCGATGTTCACGTCCTGCATCTGCTCCAGGGCGTCTTCGGTGAGGCGAACGTTCACGGCCGGGCAGCGGCGCACGGCGCGGGCGGTGTAGAACAGGATGAGATCGTTGATGGATACCTTGACGCCGAGGTCGTTTTCCCACGCCTGGCGGCTGGCCTCCCGCACGGCGAGGAGATTCGTGAGGTCCACCTCGGCCTGCATGGTGATGCGCGGCACCTGGGACCAGCTGGAGAGCATGCGCTCGGCGATAATTTTCCGCATTCCGGCCAGGGGCGTGGAACCCGCCACGGCCGCGGGGCCGCTCGCGGCGGCCGTTACGGCGACAGGAGTGCCCGAAGCCGCCGCTGCTCTCACGTCGGCCTGAACGATTCTCCCGCCCGGACCCGAGCCCTTGAGAGTGCGATAATCAATTCCGAGTTCGCGGGCCACGCGTCTGGCGGCCGGACTGGCGAAAACTCGGCCTTCAGGCGCCGGCTGAGCAGGGTCAGGGGCAACCGGAGTAGGTGTTGGCGCCGGGGGCGTGGACGCATCTGCCGCAGCAGGTTCGGTCGCTGCCACGGGAGCCTTGGCCGGCGCGCTTCCAAAACTGCTGATGTCCTCTCCCGCCTCGCCGATGACGGCGATATCCGTGCCGCAGGGGATGACGTCTCCCTCTCCCGCCAGCGTTTTGAGCAGGAGACCACCATCCGGCGATTCGACCTCGTATTCGACCTTGTCGGTCTGGATGTCGAGGATGATCTCGCCCTTTTCGACCGCTTCACCCTCACCCTTGCGCCACTTGAGGATTGTTCCTTCTTCCATGGTAAGGCCGAGTTTGGGCATCGGGAGAGGGGTGGCCATGAATCTGTGCTCCTACGATTGAATAAGCGTTGAATTTATACCGTCTCTAACATACCACGAACACCGGCGATTACGTCATCTTTGTCGGGAATGACATAGGATTCGAGTTTGGGTGAAAAAGGAACAGGTGTTTCCTTGGCGCAGACGCGTTCAATGGGCGCATCCAGGTAATCAAAAGCGTCTTTTGCGGCCAGGGCGGCAATTTCCGCTCCCCAACCGCAACGCTGCACCGCCTCATGGGTGATGAGGAGCCGGCCCGTCTTGCGTACAGAAGCGAGAATCGTCTCCGTGTCCAGTGGGAAAAGCGTTCTGGGGTCGATGATCTCGCAACTTACGCCCTCTTTTTCAAGTTCCTCCGCCGCGTCGAGCGATTTTCCGACCATCGAGGAAGTGGCGACAATGGTGAGGTCGCTTCCCTCTCTTTTCACTTCAGCGACACCGATGGGAATGACTTCTTCCTCCTCGGGGACGGCGCCTTTTTCCAGATATAGAAGTTTGTGCTCGATAAAAAATACAGGATCATCATCCCGTATGGACGCTTTCAAGAGGCCTTTGGCGTCACGCGCGCTGGAGGGCATGACTACCTTGAGGCCCGGCACGTGAACGAACCATGCTTCCAGGCTTTGCGCATGCTGGGCGGCGGAACTGCGTCCCGCACCGCCCTGGGTTCTGATGACGAGCGAGGTATTCGCCTTGCCTCCAAACATGTAGCGGACCTTGGCGACCTGGTTGACGATTTGATCCATAGCGACGGCGGAAAAATCGATATACATTAACTCCGCCACGGGCCGCATGCCAACGAGTGCCGCCCCCAGGGTAGCGCCTATGATGCCCTGCTCGGATATAGGCGTGTTCCTGACCCGCTCAGCGCCGTATTTATCCAGTAGCCCCACGGTCGTCTTGTATGACCCGCCGAACTCCGCGATGTCCTCTCCCAGGAGAAAAACCGAGTCATCCCTCGCCATTTCCTCATCCAGGGCCTCGATAATTGCTTCTCGGTATAAAATCTCGCGCATTTCCCTTTCCCTTATACGGTCGCGTAGATATCCGTCATGGCGTCGTCAAGCTCGGGTTCCGGGCTTTTCCGGGCGAATTCGATGGCTTCTTCCATTTCTTTGTTCACTTTCTCATGGATGGCGTCGATACTTTTTTTGCTCAACCATTTTTTCTTCTCGAGTGTTTCGGCGAAAGTAATGAGCGGGTCGCGCTTGAGCCATTTGCCCACCTCTTTGTCGTGGCCGTAAGCGGTGCCGGGATCACCCACGTAATGGCCTAGAAAGCGCATTGTTTTCGCTTCGATCAGCGTAGGTCCTCGTCCTTTGCGGGCGTGCTCAATCGCTTCGCCGGCCACTTCGAAAACGGCTTGGGGGTCCATGCCATCGACGACGATTCCAGGGATTCCATAAGCCTTGGACCGATCGGCAATGTCCTGTACCGCCTGATGTGTAGCGCGAGGCGTGCTTTCGGCATATCCGTTGTTCTCGCAGACGAATACCACAGGAAGCTTCCAGGTGGCGGCGATGTTAATGCCCTCATGGAATGCGCCTTCATTGCTGGCCCCGTCGCCGAAAAAACTCACGACGATGTGTTTTTCTCCCTTTAGCTTGAGCCCCAAGGCGGCGCCGGCGGCGATTGGAATGCCCCCGCCCACGATGCCATTCGCCCCTAAAGCCCCAAGGTCCTGATCGGCGATATGCATGGAGCCTCCTTTTCCTTTGCAATAACCAGTCGCGCGAGCGTATAACTCGGCGAACATGCCCTTGTAGTGGAGACCCTTGGCGATCATGTGTCCATGGCCACGGTGTGTGGATGTGATTTGATCTTTCGGGCTCAAGTGGGCACATACCCCGGCGGCGACGGCTTCTTCGCCAATATAAGCGTGGAGAAAACCCGGCAATTCCCCTGCCTGGAATAGTTCAATAGAACGCTCCTCGAACCGCCGAATGCGGACCATCGTTTCGTAAATCCACAGGGCTTTGGCTTTTGTCAATCGAATCACGGATTTACCTCTTTGTTGATGATTACGCCACAATCAGGATGCGACTCAATTATTGGGCAAGGATGCCTGCGGTCGCTATTCGAGAAAACCGTATAGCCGATTCACCGTTCGCTTTATTCCAAGACATTACATCCGCTCAATTCGGCAGAATTTAACATGCCCCCATATTTTCGAGCAAGAAAGACCTCATGTCTTGGAAGGAAGCTAATACACTTGCGCTTTGCCTTAATGGCGATTAAAGTATCGGTGATTTTGACTGTTGCGTAAGTGGGTCAATTGATGGCCCATTTTTTTATTCAATCTCAGAATAGAGTTTATGGCGACAACAGATGTTGATGGTCAAATATGGACCCTTACCCAAGAGGTAGTTTCTGACCTTGGGTATGAATTGGTTGACATTGAGCTGACCGGTAATCGTAGCCGGCAAGTGATTCGGGTATATATTGAAAAGCCAGAAGGTATCCTTCTCGCTGATTGTGTAGCTGTCAGCCGAAAACTTGGAGAACGTCTCGATGAGGAGGACGTCATTGAAAATTCTTATCGTCTTGAAATATCAAGTCCTGGCATCGAGAGGCCTCTACGAAAAATCCAGGATTATGAACGTTATGTCGGACACCAAGTGCGGATACGCCTTAAGGGCAGGCTGAAGGGAAAAAGGAAAATTGCAGGTAAGTTGGACGAGGTTGAGGATAATATTGTCCGTATAATTTCACAGCATGGAGAGAAGGTTTCATTTTCTCTGGCCGATATCGCAAAAGCGAACTTGGATGTGGATTGGGATAAGGAATTTCAGGGCCCGAGGGGCACAAAATAGTTTCAACTCAATCCATCATAGAGGAGTAGTTTAGTGAGTCAAGAATTAATTGCTGTCCTGACACAATTGGAACGAGAACGGGGTGTATCCAAAGACGTGTTACTCGACACACTAAAAGTCGCGATGGCATCGGCTGCGAAGAAGCAATACGGTTTGGGTAAAAATGTAGACGTATCTTTTGATGAGCAAACCGGTGAAATTGACGTCAAAGCAGCGAAAGAAGTCGTCAGGATCATTCAGAACCCCCAGAGTGAAATCCTTTTGGATGAAGCGCGCAAGGCAAACCCTGACATCCAAGTTGGAGATTTTCTTTCACAGGGTGTCGAAACAGAGGGGTTGGGCAGGATTGCCGCTCAAATCGCGAAACAGGTGATATTGCAGCGAGTAAGAGAGGCAGAGCGTGCGAATATTTATCAAGAATTCAAGGAACGTGAAGGTGATTTGATTACAGGGTCCGTCTCCCAAGTGGAACGCGGGAATATCTATGTAGATATTGGCCGAACTGAGGCGATCCTCCCTCGGCGGGAGCAAATATTCAGAGAGGTATATAAACGTGGAGATCGTATCCGCGCCTATATAATGGAAGTGCGCGAAATAACAAAGGGTCCTCAAATCGTTCTCAGCAGAACACATCCTGGATTGCTGATTCGTCTATTTGAAATGGAAGTGCCCGAAATTTATGACGGGATAGTGGCTATAAAAGGTTGCGTCCGAGAGCCTAGCGGACGTTCCAAAGTATCCGTCGTAAGTCATGAGCGAGATATTGATCCCGTAGGCGCATGCGTAGGGACACGGGGCAGCCGCGTGCAATCGATTGTTCAAGAGCTAAGAGGAGAGAAGATTGATATCATCTCGTGGAGTGACGATATACGCACCTATGCGGCAAATGCGCTCAGCCCCGCGAAGATTCAGCACATTACTTTATTTGAAGAAGAAGGCAGAATGGAGGTGTTGGTACCTGACGACCAGCTTTCCCTGGCGATTGGGAAAGGTGGCCAGAATGTTCGCTTGGCGGCAAAACTCCTGGGCTGGAAAATCGATCTGAAAGGCGAGGGGGAGTATCGACGCATTATCGCCGAACAGGCATTTTCCAGCGATGAGCGAGAAGAGAATGGTGCTGGTGTGGAGGAGCAAGACGAGAGCATTCAGCCTGCTAAGGTCGATGGAGGCTCTTCCGGTGAATTAGTAGAACTGGAGCTTGTCGGCGAGAAAATGGCGCGGCTTTTAGCAGACAACGGTTTTTCTACAATTTCGGCGATTAGCGCCGCTTCGACGGATGAATTGTGTGAGGTTCCAGGAATTGGGCCGAAGAGAGCCGAACTGCTGATTGAAGCTGCCCGAGCTCATGAAAAAGCAACTGGATCGGAGCCTCCTGAGTCATGATGAAGGAATGACGGTTTGCCAGACAGAACATGTATAGCTTGCCGGAATAAAGGAAATGCGGATATTTTTTTTAGGATGGTAATAAGCCCCGTTGGGAGTATCGTTTGCGAGCTAGGAAGAAAATTGCCGGGAAGAGGGGCACACTGTTGTTTTGACATGAATTGCATTTCAAAGTTTGTTTCTTCGAATCGCTTGGAAATTGCGTTGAAAAAAAGGCATTTCAAGATTGATTCAGGCGAATTGCTTCAGAATGTGAGAATGCTTCTTAGGAGAAACCTCGAAGGCATGTTGATTGCTTCTAAGAGAAAGGGTGTACTTACCTTTGGGAAAGACGCGGTATTTAAGAAGGTAAAACTCTCGAAAGTGGGAAAACCGTTTGTTTCCAAAGATACATCTTCCAAAAACTTGATGAACTTGAAGCGGATTTCTGAAGAATTTTATGTGCTCCCTTTTGCTATGAATGAACTCGGGGAGTTTTTTGATCGAAAACCGGTTGGCGTGTTATTTATAGATGACGCTCTTCTTGTAAACAGCATCTGCTTGCGCTTGGGACAGGAAAGAGCCATTAGTAATGGTTGAAGCAAGAAATGCAGTGGGGTTCATCTTGGGTTTGTTTTGATTGGACAATGGATGTGAATCATCTGCAGTGGAGGTTTCATGGCAAGCGTACGAGTATACCAACTGGCTAAAAATCTCGGGTATGACAGCAGAACGTTTGTTGAGGAGTTGGCCAGGGAAGGAATCGTAGTTAAAAGCCATATGAGCACCGTGGATGATGAAACAGCAGAGCTTGTCATGGCGCTTTTTTCTCAGGAAGCACTCCAGGAGGAAAAAGAAGCTACGGCAAGCAAGACGGAAAAAAAGGTTTCCGTAAAAACGAAAGCTGAAACGCCGAAAAAAGCAAGTGAGCCTACCCCGGAAGATGCAGAATCCCATGAAGTGTCAACAGTCTCTCCTGCCACTCCAGAAACAGCAGTTCAAACGAAAGTCGCACCGGAAGATGCCGCTGTTGACGAAAAGCCAAGTACGGGAAAAGACAAGGCTGGCACAGACGAACAAACAGTTTCAGATCACGCAACACCGTTGCCTGAAGATAACGTCCTCACACCATCCCCAAGTTCCAAAGTTGCTCGGGATGTCAGCACGGAGAAACCTTCTCGCCGGCATGGAGGGCGTGTACGTATTGCAGAGACAATTACGGTGAAAGAACTTGCTGAGAAAATTAACGTGAAGGCGACGGAAGTTATCAAGGAGTTAATGAAAAAAGGCCAGATGACGACTATCAATCAAATGATTGATCACAACACAGCTACCGATATATCTGAAACCTTCGGCTATGAAGTTGAAATATCCAAAGACAATATTGAAGATCTGCTGATTCAGGAAGAGGATAGAGAAGAAGATCTTTTGCCCAGATCCCCCGTTATAACAATTATGGGTCATGTTGATCACGGCAAAACAAGACTTCTCGACGCCATCCGCAAAGCCAACGTAATGGAAGGCGAAGCAGGCGGGATCACTCAGCATATTGGCGCCTATCGAGTTACTACGGACAAGGGGACGGCTGTATTTTTAGATACCCCGGGACACGAAGCTTTTACAGCGATGAGGGCGCGCGGGGCACAAGTAACAGATTTGGTAATCATCGTTGTGGCTGCGAATGAAGGCGTTATGCCTCAAACTCGAGAGGCAATCGATCATGCGAAAGCCGCCGGAGTTCCGATTATGGTGGCGATGAATAAAATGGACTTGGCAGACGCTAATCCCGACAGAGTAAAACAGCAACTCTCGACATTGGATTTAATCCCGGAAGACTGGGGTGGAGATACGGTTTATTCTGAAATTTCCGCAAAAGAGAACATTGGAATTGATGATCTTTTGGACCTCGCCATTCTGCAGGCTGAACTCATGGAGTTGAAAGCGAACCCGGGCAGACTTGCCAGCGGTATTGTTGTGGAAGCGAAGCTGGATAGGGGCCGTGGGCCAGTAGCTACTGTTTTGGTTCAACGAGGTACTTTGAATGTGAGTGATAACTTTGTGGCTGGTAAATGGAATGGCAAAGTGCGCGCACTATTAGATGATCAGGGGCGAAAGTTGAAGTGCGCAGGACCTTCTACGCCAGTAGAAATTTTGGGATTCGCCGGTGTTCCAGAGGCTGGTGATACATTTACGGTTTTAGAAGATGACAAGATGGCGAGAGAGATAAGCGCAAGGCGTCAACAACGTGAACGTATGGCGGCGCTTATGGCTTCTGCGCGTGTTTCTTTGGAAAGTTTCATGGAAAGCGTACAAGAAGGACAGGTGAAAGAACTGAGCTTAATCTTGAAGGCGGATGTGCAGGGAAGCATAGAAGCATTGAAAGAATCTTTGAGCAAGCTAGGAAATGAGGAAGTGGGAGTTAAGGTGCTGCATAGTGCGGTAGGTGGCATCACAGAAACCGACGTGATGCTTGCAGCTGCTTCGGCAGCTGTAATCGTAGGTTTTAACGTTCGTCCGACGCCGGGAGCTAGAGAAGTCGCAAAACATGAAAAAGTAGACATTCGATTATATTCTGTCATCTATGATGCTATTGATGAAATCAAGTCGGCTCTTGAAGGAATACTCGAACCCGCTCAGCGAGAAGTAGTACGTGGGCACGCAGAAATCCGGGAACTATTCCATGTCCCTAATGTGGGAACCATAGCGGGTTGTTATGTCACTGACGGAAATATCAACAGAAATTCGGATGTGCGTCTCATCCGGGATAATGTAGTCATATATACGGGCAAGATTTCATCTTTGAGGCGCTTCAAAGATGATGTGAATGAGGTCCAATCCGGTTATGAGTGTGGAATCGGAATTGAAAATTATAATGACATCAAGCAAGGCGATATCATAGAACCATATGTTATGGAAGAAGTATCTCGGACGCTTTAGGTTGATTTATTTGGATTTTTTTGAAATCTTCACTCCATGCCTGTCGTTGGTCTTTTGAAAATCGATGTTCAAATACCTGAATGCCGTTCGCTCAAAGCAAAGCGTAAGATAGTTCAGTCGATCACCTCACGCCTGCGTCAAAGATATAATGTATCTGTCGCTGAGGTCGATTTCCAAGACAAGTGGCAGCGGTGTCGTATCGGCGTGAGTGTCGTAAGCAATGACAGTCGGTTTGTAGATAGCCAGCTTCGAAAAGTGCTGAATTGCCTTGAAGGAATGGGGTTAGCAATTGTATTGGATTTTGATATCGAGATATTTTGAAATCTATGGAGAACAATTGAAAGCATGAATAATTCTCGCATGCTGCGGGTAGCGGAACTTATACAATCCGAAATCGCGAATATGGTGATGAGGGACGTGAAGGATCCGCGTGTGCAACATGTTGTAATTACTCGAGTAGAAATGTCTCCGGATTTAAGAGTAGCGAAGGTGTACTTTAGCCGATACGGTGAAAATCAAGGAAATGTTCAAGAGACTGAAGAGGGATTCAAGGGACTCGAACGCGCCAGTGGATTCTTGCAGCGGAAACTTGCCGAACGTTTGCAATTGAAAAGTACGCCCAGGCTAAAATTCTTTTTCGATCACAGTTTGGTGTACAGCGCCGAGATTGAACGGTTATTATCCGATGTAAAGAGATAAGTTCGAGAAAGGATGAGATGTTGGAAATATCGGGTGTTTTGAATCTGAAGAAACAGCATGGTCCTACTTCACACGATATGGTTGATGAAGTGAGAAAGCTGCTCCCTGGAAAAACAAAAGCGGGGCATGCAGGCACACTTGACCCTATGGCCGAAGGAGTGTTGCCAATTTGTATCGGCCCTTCAACGAAATTGTTCTCATATTTTTTGGAGTGCAGGAAAACGTATCGGGCTGTCATGTTGTTTGGGCGAGTCACGGACACCCAAGACATAACGGGAAAACTGCTGTTCGAATCAGAGCCTGGGGATATTACACTATCTCGAGCCCAAGAGCTTCTGAATGCAATGTTGGGCAAGACAAAGCAGTTGCCTCCGATGTATTCTGCTTTGAAAGCGAATGGAAAGCGTCTGCATGAATTAGCGCGCTCTGGCAAGGAAATTGAAAGAGAAAAACGACCTATCGAGGTGTTTAGAATTAAGGCAATCGGTATAGATGGCCCCCAACTTACTTTTGATGTTACATGTTCTCGGGGAACGTATATTCGCTCTATTTGTCATGATGTCGGTGCCAATCATGGAGCCGGCGGGTGTTTGCAAGCACTCACGCGAACTGCTTTGGGCCCGTTTGAACTCGCGGATTCGGTTTCTCTCGAAGATGCTCGGCAACATTCGAAAGAAAGGCGCCTTAAAGATATTCTCATGAGTCCGGCACAGGCTCTCGCACATTTACCTGCCATTTATGTTCGCCCGAGAGCGGAGGTGCGGGTATTGAATGGTGCTATGATCAGGTTCGAAGATGTTCGGGAAGTCGTTGACTTGCCGGTAGATACTCGTGTCCGCATGCTGAATGAACCGGGTGAGTTATTGGCAGTCGGAAAGTTGGTCCATGAAAACAAACGAAAACGAAGCCAGGGGTTTGTCGCCCCTGAAAAAGTGTTTGTCACCTAGATTCAAGAGAATATCTGCTCCGTATTTACATTGATGGAAAAGTCGTATAGAATCCGCCCGTTTTCGTGAAGTTCTGCCAATATAATTTAGCAGGTTCGAGAGCGGCAATATAAGCAGTGGAGGAAGTGACAGAAATGCCCCTAGCAAAGGAGCGAAAATCGGAAGTTATCGGAAAATTTCGCACACATGACACCGATACTGGTTCACCAGAAGTGCAGGTAGCTATTCTAACCGAGCGTATTACCTACCTCACAGACCATTTCAAGACCCACAAGAAAGATCATCATTCCCGAAGAGGTCTATTGAAACTCGTGGGTCAGCGGCGTCGCCTCCTTGATTATCTGAAAGAGAAGGACATCAACCGCTACCGCACGATAATTCAGGATCTTGGCCTGCGTCGTTAGATGTGGGTCTTGCCTCAGAGGGAAGCAATCTAATGCCACCGTATCGTAAAGACATTTCTATCAACGGTTATACACTTGCTTTCGAAACGGGTGAGATAGCCAAGCAAGCCGGTGGTGCTGTAATGATGCATTATGGTGAAACCAGTGTGCTGTGTACGGCTTGTGCTTCGCACTCTCCGCGTGAGGGAATAGATTTTTTCCCGCTTACCGTTGACTACCGAGAATTTTTCTATGCCGCAGGAATTATTCCCGGCAACTTTTTCCGGCGCGAAGCAAAACCTGGCGAGAGGGAAACATTAACTTGTCGTTTGATTGATAGGCCGATTCGTCCTCTATTTCCCAAAGAATTTCGTTGTGAGACGATGATTCAGGTTATGGTCATGTCTTACGATAAGTTGAATGATTCCGACATTTTGGCAATCAACGGGACCTCTGCCGCCCTCCACATTTCGGATATCCCTTTCGCCGGTCCTATCGGTGCTGTTCGCGTTGGGCGAATTGATGGCGAGATTATCGTCAATCCGACGGTCGAACAACAAATTGACAGCGATCTGAATTGTGTGATGGCTGGAACTTCGGACGCGATAGTCATGGTGGAAGCAGGCAGTTTTGAAGTTTCAGAAGACGTCTACATGGAAGCGTTTGAGCAAGGCCATTCTGTGATTAAAGAGTTATGCGCATTGCAGGATGAACTAAGAGCAGAATGTGGGAAGACGAAACGCGTCGTCGAGCCTGAAGAAGAAAATGCGGAACTCATGGAGAAGGTTCGTGAAATTGTTGTTCCAAAATTAAAGACGGCTGCCGAGATTCACGACAAAATGGGACAATACGGCGCAATTGATGAGGCGAAAGCTGCTGCAATTGATTCTCTTTGTGGAGACGAAGAGGGAGCTCCCGATGGGAGAGTCGTCTCTGAATATTTTGGCAAAATCGAAAAAGAAGTTTTCCGTGGCTTGATTCTGGATGATGGCAAACGTTCGGATGGGCGGGGGCTCCGCGATGTCAGGCCGATCACCATCAGGATATCGCCCCTTGCCAGACCTCATGGTAGTGCACTGTTCACGCGAGGCGAGACCCAAGCGCTGGTGACTGTAACACTCGGAACTGCCTCCGAAGCGCAATTGATAGACAGCTTGGACGGGAAAGCCGACAGGACTTTTCTGCTGCACTATAATTTCCCTGGATTCAGCGTTGGTGAAGCGAAACCGAACCGCGGTCCTGGCCGCCGTGAGATTGGGCATGGTGCGCTGGCTTCTCGCGCTGTGCAGGCGATATTGCCTGAGCAGGAAAATTTTCCTTACACGATTCGCGTGGTTTCAGACATCACGGAAAGTAATGGCAGTTCATCCATGGCGAGCATCTGCGGCGCCAGCTTGGCCTTGATGAATGCGGGCGTACCGATAACCTCTCCGGTGGCCGGCATTGCCATGGGTTTGATTAGTGAAGAATCGACCGGGAGAACGGCGATACTAACCGACATCCTCGGTCTTGAAGATCATTTGGGAGATATGGACTTCAAAGTCGGCGGCACGCGCCATGGCATTACCGCCCTGCAGATGGATATCAAGATCAAAGGGTTGCAATTGAGTCTCGTAAGAGAGGCTTTGGCGCAGGCCAATGATGCGAGGATGCATGTCCTTGATCAAATGGACAAAGTTATTTCCCAGCCAAGCGAAGAGATTTCTCCTTACGCGCCCAGAATCATGACGATGCAGGTTTCCAAGGACCGTGTGAGGGATGTCATTGGGCCTGGTGGAAAGGTGATTCGAGGCATTGTCGAAGAGACTGGAGCAGATGTAGATATTGAGGACGACGGAACCATCTTCATCTCATCAACGGATGAGGCGGCTGCCCTGAGGGCGATTGAAATCATTCGTGAACTCACCCAGGAAGCAGAGAAGGGAACGATTTACTACGGAACAGTCAGAAAAATTATGGATTTCGGAGCATTCGTCGAAATTTTCCCGGGAACGGATGGTCTTTGCCATATCAGCATGATCGCGAAGAAGAGAATCGGCTCAGTGAGTGATGTCTTGAAAGAAGGCCAGAAGGTCTTGGTGAAGTGCATCGAAGTGGAAGGTAATGGGAGAATTCGCCTCTCAATGAAAGATGTTACCGAAGAAGAGTTGCCCGAAGAATGGAAGCAATTCTATGCACCCGTGACTTGATGTTTCCAAAGTATGATGTATGTGCCGGTCTCCCAGGAGGCCGGTTTTTTGGTTTCTTCCTGGCAAAATGAGATGCAGTGTGCTTCTTGGCTTGCTTGTGTCACGAGATAACTTTTTATGAAAATCCAGAGGGTAAAATGAGCAAAACGTCATTGGGTGTGGGTGTGATAGGTTCGGGTAGAATCGGGACTTTGCGGGCGAATCTAGTCTCACATCACCCGTCTCTTGAGTTTTTGGCGGTATCTGATATCGATCAAGACCGCGCGAAAGAATTAGGAGAACAGGTAGGCGCCCAACTCGCAACCGGCAAAAATGAAGAAGTAATCGAACACCCTGATGTCACGACTGTCATCGTGTCCACGCCCGAGCATGACCATGCCGATTCCATCATCCATGCCCTGGAATTAGGCAAGCCCGTGCTGGTGGAAAAACCCATTTCCCTGACTTTGGAGGATTCCGACCGTATACTCTCGGTTGCTGAGAGAACGGGCACCGAACTCAGAGTAGGTTATGCCCAGCGATTCAAACGTCGTTACCAGTTGGCGAAAGAACAGATAGCGCAAGGAAGGCTGGGGGAAATTCTCGCAGGCACGGGCCGAACCTGTAACACTCGCGCCCAGGGACTCCAAATCCTCAAGCGCTCCCCGCATGCAACGCCGGTTCTCGACGTGCTCACGTATTGGGTGGATATGACCTGCTGGTTCTTGGAGGGTCATCGACCGGTGGAAGTGGTCGCCCGAGGTAACGGGAAAATATATAAAGAACACGGTTATTCGGCGAACGATGTCACTTGGTCTATTGTCACCTTCGATAACGGGGCTGTGATGAATTTGGGCGTTTTTTATGCTCTGCCTGCGAAATATCCGGCACTGGGCCAAAGTGTGAGGATGGAGATTTACGGTACGGATGGCGTTTTGATGCTGGATGAAGACCATAAGGATGAGATGCTGTACACCGACAAGGGAATTCCTCACACATATATTCCGGATCATCGCATCAACACGGCATTCTTAAGCAGTACGACTCCCGGGGACTGGGCGGCGGGTGATTATTGGGGTCCTCTGGGTGATGAAACAAGGAGTTGGCTGGATCATGTCATCAACGGGAGGCCGACTACTCACGCCACGGCTGAGGATGCGCGCCAAACCCTGGAAGTGACGATAGCGATGGAACTGTCTTCTCAAACGGGCGAGGCCGTGCAATTGCCCTTGGGGGAGGGGCATTAAGAAGCACGGTCGGATAGATTTGTCCCCTATGGTGTCGTTCCGTTGGGTGCGTTTCGCACGACCCGGATTTGGACTTGCAAACACCAATAAATCAACGACATACGCTGTTTCATCTACGCATTTTCTTTTAGCGCAGTATAATCCTTCGTGTAGTTAGGAGCCGGGGTTGCCCCTTGTCCCTGGATAATGTGAATTTTCCCCTCGGTTTTATCGGCGTTTCGGAATCCGCGCTGCACACCGGTGGGCACCCAGCAGGCATCCCATGGGTCGAGAACGGCCTGATGGATCTCTCCGCGCTCGTCGGCCCAGTAGACGACCCATCTGCCTTCCAGCGCGATAAAAAGTTCCTCACATGGGTGGTCATGAAGCGGGGCGCCGCGGCCATTGCCGCATTCCACCATGGCGTACCCTATCTCGCCTTCGGAGAGAGAAGGCGGTGGTCCGTCCTCTCTGTCCCCGGAAACGCCGCCGATATAGCGTCTGAGCGAACGAACTCCTTCAGGGAGCGAGGCTTCGTAGTAAACATTCCAGTTTCGAGGACATTCCTCATGACGGACTAACTGGGTGGCCGGATCATAGGCGGGTTGTTTGACGTAAGCTTCCGTCCTGGCGTCATGGGGCAACCCTTCCTGTAAGGATTCATGGTAGACGGGATATTGGTAGTCGCCCTGGCCATGGATGAAATGAATAAACCCGTCATCCTTGCCGACATTTCTGAACCCGCGCATGATGCCCGATGGTACGCGGATGAGGTCATATTTGCCCAGTATGACGTTTTTCAGGGCTTTGGTTCCAAACTCTTCCCAGTAAATCTCGAATTCACCTTCCCAGACCATGAAAATCTCTTCATCCGGATGGTCATGAAGCGGTGCGCCGTTCTGGGGGGGAGTCATGGCGATCCCGCAGGTAAATTCCCATCCCGGGAGGGGGGAACGCAGATATTGACCGGAAATGCCGCCGATGTACCGGTAAATCGCGCGGTGATTCCCCTCGCCATGCGATTCGTGATATTCACCCCAGTCAGGCATCATTTCGCCGAAGCGAATGACCGTAACGGGCGCCACCGTAGTTTTGGGCTTGAGGGTTTGCTGGTTTGAATTATTGGAAGTATTCATTCTTGGTTCTCCTCGACTGTGAGAATTACCATTGCTCCAACCCCGCATTTGCTCGCATTTGCTGTAAATGGTGTTCAAGGTGAATATGGTATCACCACCCTGGGAGTATTGCTATCCTTGGCTTGAGGGTGGATCGTAAAGAGTGGATTTTAGATTCAGAGGGTACTCATGTGGTTCTGAGAAATAAGGTATTCGCAATTATTTTTCTGGTACTGGGAATCCTCCCGCTTTCCGCATTTGCTCAGTCCGCAGATATCGCCCTGGTGAACGGCAAGATATTAACCGTCGATGCGAGTTTTTCCACCCGGCAGGCAGTGGCTGCCCGGGGCGAGCGCATCTTGTCTGTGGGGGATAATTCTCAGATAAAGCAATTTATCGATTCTGATACGAAAGTGATTGATCTAAAAGGTAAAATGCTTGTTCCAGGCCTGATAGACAACCATGTGCATTTCATCCGCCACGCGCTGCGCTGGGAGCACGAAGCGAGAATCGACGGGGTCACCTCCCGTAAAACAGCGCTGTCCCTCATTTCCGCCAAAGCGAAATCCATGAAACGCGGCGAATGGGTGCTCATCATTGGTGGATGGAACCCGGGGCAATTCCGGGATACGCCGGGTTTGTTTACGAAGGCGGAGTTGGATCTGGCCGCCCCCAACAACCCCGTGTTCATTCAGCAATCCTATCGATTCATGATTCTGAACAGCCTGGCCCTCCAGAAGGCGGGAATCGATGAGAATTTCGAAGCGCCGAGAGGGTGGCGGATAGCCAGAAGCGAGTCCGGTGCTCCCACGGGCATCATTCATGGACGCCGGGCCATTTTCCGGTTCTGGCGGCGTGTATTGCCGAAAATTACGGACGACAAAACCATATCCGGTCTCAAGAAGCTGATGGCGGATTTCAACCGTGCCGGCGTGACGAGTTTGCTCGAATTGGGCGGCGGCGGGGTCCGGGATTCGACATACGAGCTGATCAGGAGAAGACTGGCTGATAACGATGGCCTTACGCTGAGGATATTTCACACGCCTCGCTTCCGGGTTCGAACGCCTGAGGCAAACAAAAGAGTGATTGAGAGAATTCGAAATTCCCGCCCGGATAAATCTGCGAAGATGATGGGTCATATCGCACTCGGTGAGCATATGTATGCGCCTCTCCACGATTCGGCGTTCAGGCCCTCCAGGTTCCCGGATGAGGATTATGATGAATTCAGGAAAGTTTCCGAGGCGGCGGCAGACGGGGGATGGACGATTCACGAACATGCTTTTCGCGATACGACGATCACGCGGTATCTGGATATTTTCGAGAAAATCAATCCAAGAAAAGATATCACGGGGCTGCGATGGTCGATCCACCATGCGGATTTCATCTCGAAGAGAAATATCGAGCGCGCAAAAGTGCTCGGGATGACTTTCGCCCTGCACAGCAAGATGACGATTCTGGGTTCCGCCCTGAGGCGACGATATGGGGAGCGGGCCCTCTCACTGCCGCCACTCAGGACAATTCAAAACAGCGGGGTCATCTGGGGGCTCGGTACGGACGCCGGAGCCGTGGCCCCATATCCGCCCATGTTTTCGCTTTGGTGGGCCGTGACGGGCATGGATTTGGGCGGGGAGAGGGCGCTTTCGGAATCTGAAACCGTTTCGAGAAAACAAGCGTTAATCGCCCACACGCGGTCGAACGCATACCTGCTTTTCAAGGAAAATGAGTTGGGCTCCATCGAGAAGGGCAAGCTGGCCGACCTCGTCGTGCTCGACCGCGATTACATGACGATACCTGCGGAGCAAATCAAGGACATCAAGCCTCTCCTCACGATGGTCGGGGGAAGGGTGGTGTTCCGATCAGGAATATGAGATTAAGATCAGCATTATATCTATTTGAATTTTATGCAATTAAACTTTTGTCTCTCAAAACAAGAAATCGGATTTGACAGCAAGAATCGGATAGAAGCTTCCCGGCGTTGCGGTTACATTATGAATGAATATGCAATCGCTCATATCTTTCGGGAGACGATAAAGTGAACATGAATGCTCGTTGGGAAGCGATCCTCAAGCGCGACGCCAGGGCGGATGGGCATTTCGTATACGCCGTTCGCTCCACCGGGATTTACTGCCGCCCTTCCTGTGCAAGCCGAAAGCCCAAGAAAAACAACGTGTTGATATTCAAATTCCCGGAAATGGCGGAAGCGCGCGGCTTCAGGCCCTGCCGGCGGTGCGCTCCAAGGGAATCCGGCTACGACCCCCGTCTCGAGAAGGTGAGAAAAACGGTTCGCTATCTCGAAGAGCATCTGGATGAAAGCCCGACCCTTGCGGAGTTGGGGCGGATGGTGCGCCTGAGCCCCCATCACCTGCAGCGAAGTTTCAAGAGGGCTTTGGGCGTGAGTCCCCGCCAGTATCTCGAATCTCTTAAAGCGCAGAAATACAAGGATTTGCTGAAAAACGGGCGCGACCTGGCGGGCGCCGGCTACGAGGCTGGCTACGGCTCCAGCAGGGGGGTGTATGAGGGCGCATCGCGCTATCTGGGCATGACGCCGGCGACCTACAAAAAGGGCGGGGCGGGCGTCTCGATACGCTACGGAATCACCAAATGCGCGTTGGGTAGATTGCTGGTGGCGGCTACGGAGAAGGGCGTGTGCCGCGTCAGCATTGCGGATACTGTCGGCAAACTCGTTCACGATATTGAAAGCGAATACCCCGATGCGAACCTGAGTCGTAGTGATGATCAGTTAAAGGAATACTTGAGCATCGTCGCGCACCTCACGCAGGGAAAGGCGCCTTCAGAATCATTGCCGCTCGACGTTCAAGCCAGCGCTTTCCAGTGCCGCGTATGGGAGCGGCTCAAGGCCATTCCTCTCGGAAAAACAATGACATACAAAGAGATTGCCGAGGACCTGGGTCTCCCGAAAGGCGCGCGGGCGGTGGGAAGCGCATGCGCAAAGAACCCGGTAGCCCTGCTGGTGCCCTGCCACAGGGCGGTTCGGGGAGATGGCAGTCTCGCAGGCTATCGCTGGGGCGTGGAACGCAAGAGAAAACTCTTGGAGATGGAGAAAAAACAGAAGTAATTTCAATATGTTACCGGGTAAAACGCATCAGGCGCATGAATGGACGCCAGCGTATCGGGCGGCGCCACGATCGAGCGCGCAATTCCCCGCAATTGCCGTCGCGCGCAAGCCTCCCGCAGCGTGGTATCCTCACGAAGTTTCAGCGGGAGGGAGATTTTCATTCGCGCAATTCCCCGCAGCTTCCCGCATTTCCCCTCGAAAATTTTTAGTAATTTATCGAAATACACCGTGAATTTATCGTATTTTACGGAAATTCAAACGGCTCCGAGCGGCGAAATTGCGCCATCGCCATACCGCTCACGACTGGCTTCCAGCAAGCGCAAATGCGGGGAATTGCGGAGTCCATTACGAATGAAGCAGGAGTCATTTTGCATATTGAGGGGAATGAGAGAACGGTTTTTGCGGGGTCGGACATATATGCGGGGCTGTTGAGAAAGTCATCCTTGTGAGGGGACAAAGGCACCCCCCTATCCCCCTTGTCAGGGGGGCAAGAAAAAACAAAACCCCTTCTACCGGCGGTGGGTGTCGCCTTTTTTACCTCCCTGTTAAGGGGGGCAGGGGGGGGTGGTTTTCAAGCCGAGTGAGGCGTCCTCTCAACCGCCCGGACGCTCGACGGTCTCGCCGTATCCCGCCCTTCCGGTCACCTCGCCGTTTTCCATCACCACTTCGCCGCGCACGAGCGTCATCACGGGCGCGCCCTTCATCGTCCAGCCGTTGAACGGCGTCCACTTGCATTTCGAGACGATATCCTCATCGCGCAGCGTTTCTTCGGCGTCCATGTCCACGACGATGAAGTCCGCATCCGCGCCCACCTGGATGCACCCCTTGCGTGGATGGATGTTGAAGACGCGCGCGGGCTGCTCACAGCAGACCCGCACCATCTGGTTCAGGGTCAGCACGCCCTCGCTCACGGCGTTCAGCATCAGGCGCACCGTCGTCTCCACGCCCGGTATCCCGAAAGGCGCCTCGTGAATGTTCTCGAGCCCGTCCACCTTCCGCTGACGGGGAAAGGGGCAGTGGTCGGTGCCGATGGTGTCCACCATGCCGCGCCCCAGCGCCGTGCGCATTCCGTCGCGCGTCTCCGCCGAGCGGATGACCGGCGTGAATTTCACGAACGGCCCCAGTTCTTCCAGATGCGAGTGGTCGAGATAGAAATACTGGGGGCAGCTTTCGGCAAAAATTCTCGCGCCGCGCCCGCGCGCCGCCTGGATGGCATCGAGCAGTACGGGTTGGCTCACGTGCGCGACCAGCACCTTGCAGCCCGTGAGTTCGGCGAGCGCCACGGCGTCGAGCGTCGCCACGTATTCGCTCTCGGGGTTTCGCCAGTCGCTGATGCACATGTAGTCCGTCCGGTTATCGGCGTCGATCTTTTCTTTCGACTTCTGGAGAATGGAGTCGCTCTCGCAGTGCAGCATCACCGTGCCGCCGAAGGAATTGACCTCGCGCATGATGTTCAAGAGCACCCCCTCGGACAGGTCGGGCACGCCGTGCAGCTCGCACATGAATCCCTTGAAGCCCAGCGCGCCGCCCTCCCACATGGGGCGCAGGTGCGCGAGGTTGTCGACGTCGAGACCTCCCAGCTGCCCGAAATCCACCACCGAGCGCGAGTCGATGTAGGCCGTCTTGTCTTCGAGAATCTCCCGCGTGTAGACGAGCGGGTCGCTCCGGTGGTGGTCGATCACGGTGGTGATGCCGCCCCTGGCCGCCGCCTCGGTGCCCGTCGTCCAGTCTTCCCGGTCCGTGAAGCCCGGGTCCATCATGTGGACGTGCTCATCCACCATGCCCGGCAGGAGATAACGGCCCGCGGCGTCGATTTCGCGCGCCGCATTCGTCTCGGCCTTATGGGTGATGGCGGCGATGCGCCCCCCCTCCACGTAGACGCAGCCCTCGTAGGTGTCCGTGGGCGTCACGATTTTCGCGTTCTTGATCAAAAGCTCAGCGCTCATGCGGTTGCCCTCTCATGATTTTGGCGTTTTTCCGTGAATCTGCGTGTGAATCGAGAACGGCGCATTATGACGCATAAGAGCGTTGGGGGCCAAGGGGTCGAACGCGAGTGAGGAGCGAGTATTCGACCCGACTGAGTCAAGAGGGTTTCCCGAGTGATGAGTGAGGGTTCGCTGGGGGAGATAGGGACAGGTCGCGACCTGTCCCTACAGTTTCTAATTTTTTCCCTCCGCTTTAGGCTTGATGCCGAGCTCCCTTCTTTTCCGGATCACGCCCGAGAGGCGGTACCATTCCGCGCGGCCGGGGTCGATTCTGGAGCCGCGCTCGATGAGGCGCGAGGCGAAGGCCGGCTCCTTGTTCAGATAAACGAGCAGGGAGGCGAGGTTCAGGAGCACGCCCGCGTCTTCGGGCGATAATTCCTCCGCCGCCTTGAGCACCTTCTCCGCCTCTTCGTAGCGGTACTGGGAGACCAGGTATCTGGCGTACCTGTTGGAGACGACCGGGTTCTCGGGGGCGAGTTCGCGGGCCTTGTCATATGCGGCGAGCGTTTCTTCGAGATCACCCGCCTCGTCCATCACCTTCGCCAGGGCGAGCCAGGCGTCCACGTTTCCGGGATTGATCTCGAGATCGCGGCGGATGAGCGCAAGCGCGGCCTCGTCTTTTTTCTTCTCCATGAGCGCCAGGGCGCGTTCGTAATGCGCGCTCGTGGTTTTCTGGAGAATGGAAAATCCCTCGTCCGACTCGATGATTCTCGACGTGGCGCCGAGTTTCAAATCCTGCACCTCGGCCCGGACGCCGACGCTGAACTCAGAAGGCTCGGCCTTGCGGACCGCGACCGCTTTATCCCTGAACTCCCGGGCCACCTTGCGGAAGGGAATTCCGAGGATGGCGGTCTTGTCGTACGCTTCTTTCGCCGTGTCATAGTCGGGAAGCGTCAGCACGCGGAAAAAATGCGGCTCTTCGGTTTTTTTCACCTGTGGTCGTTTTGCTTCGGGCGCCGGTTTCTTCTGCTCCTTGGGAAGGAAGAGGGCGCGGATGTTAGCGCAGCCCGCAAGCATCAGGAGAACCGCAAGGGCGGCAATAACTTTTCCGGGCAGCCTGCGTTCGCGCATGGTGGTGCTAGGCTTCCCCGTCGGCCAGGGCGCGCTCGAAGGCTTGCCGGAAAATTTCCATGGGCTGCGCGCCGGTGATCCTGTATTTGCCGGCGAAATCGACCGTAGGCGTGGACTGTATGCCTGCATTCACCGCCTCGACGTGATCCGCCCGGACGCGCTTTTCCATATCCGGGTTGGCCATGACCTCGCGCATGATCGCGGGCTCCGCTCCCAGCCGCTCGGCGGCGGTCACGAGCACCTCAAAGTCGTCGATGTTCAGGCATACGACCAAGTGCGTTCTCTCCACGGCTTCGAGATATTCACCCTCGCGTTCGGGAAGTTGGGCGGCGAAGGCCTTTATCGCAATCGCGCCGGGGGTGGAGTGGGGGTAGGGAAAGTCGCGGCGCGCCATGAGTTCGGGATTGATCGCCTCGCCGCCGGGGTGGCTTTTCGCCATCGCCCAGTGGCCCATGATGGCCTCCTTGCGGGCCGGACGATAGTCCGGTTCGGGCGAGAGCAGAAAGGCGCGGTATCGGATGGCGAGGCGCCCGCCCGCCTGCTCGCTCAATGTTCGCAACCGCCCGGTCGCGATGAGGCACCAGGCTCAGTGGACGCAATAGGTATAGGTGGCTTCTACGACGGATTCGTTCGGCAATGCGCGCTCCCCATCGTTCGGCGGACTTAAGGACCAATCCTTTCACCTCCAAGGATTCAGCGCAATACAGAATGTAGCTCAGCTAAGAAAGTCCCGCGTATGCCGGGCGCGCGAAGAATCCTCGGAGAGGCGGCCCTTCAAGGCCTCCAGATCGTCCGCATCGTCCACGTCGCGCCACTCGGGGAGGAGGGAAACCTCGATATGGAGCGTGTCCGCTCTTGCAATCGTTCGGGAAAGCACCTCGCTCGTGCTCCAGGGTATGCCGGTGAAAATTTCAGGCAGGAACCGGTTCATCCCAATGAGATAGTAGCCCCCGTCCGCCGCGGGGCCGAGCGCGACGGTCGGTTCATCCCCGCACTCCAGCTTCTCGAACGCATCTATCAGAACTTCATGCGGCAGATCCGGGAAATCCGTGCCGATGAGCACAGCATTCCTCCCGGCCGCCAGGCATCGCCCCAGCGCCGCCGCCATGCGCATCCCTAAGTCCGCGCCCGCTTGCGCCCGGTGGAGAAAGGCGCCGGGCAGCCAGTCCGTGAGCGGAAAGTCATCGGGCGACTCGGCCTCCTCCAGCGCCCACTCGCAGACGAGGGAGACGCCCGGCCTCGCATCGCAGAGCGCGCGCGCCGTCTCGGCGGCGTCTCTTAAGAAACACGCATACAGATGCGCGGCCCCCTCGCGCCCGAGACTCGCCGCGAGGCGCGTCTTCACCCGGCCGGCGAGGGGCGGTTTGGCGAACAGGATGAGAGATTCAGCCGCCATCGGTATCCCTGATGTGGAAGAGTCTGTGGAGTAAAACGCAGCGTCTTGTTAGAATCATACCCTCGTTTGATTATCATTTCGCGTCACACCGAGCAAAAAGGACACCCAACATGGAATTCAACCAGGAGATCACCGTCGCCGCCCCCCGGGAGAAGGTGTGGGATTTCATCTGGCAGGTCGAGGAGTTCGCCGCCTGCGTGCCCGGCGTGAAGGACGTGGAGAAGATAGACGACGCGACCTACGGCGTGCGTGTCGAGCAGAAGGTCAGTTTCCTGAAGGCGAGCTTTCAACTTCAGGTCAACATCGAGGAAGTCCGCGCGCCCGAGTACATCCGCACGGTGGGCGAGGGGAAGGACTCGAAAATCGCGGCGAGCCTCAAGCAGAAAAATGAGGTGACGCTAGAGGCCGTCTCAGAGAATGAAACCAGGGTGCGCATCGACTCGAGCGTCGACGTGTTCGGCAAACTCGGCTCGCTCGGCTTCACCGTCATCAAGAACCAGGCGAACAAGATATTCGCCGAGTTTGCAAAGAACGTGAAGGCGAAAGTGGAGTAGGGGCGGAAGCCTCCCGCCGCGCGGCGCGCCGCCGCAGTTTGCCGCACCACCGTTTGGCTGGGTTCGTCATTCCGGTGCCAGCCCCGACTGAGGAGAACAGTGATTCACTCCCGGTCGGCTCAATACGCAGAATTACGAAGTGAGGCTTTTCCCAACCCCCTCACGGCCGCTTGATGATCCACTCCTCCACCAGTTCGCAGCCGCTCTCGCGGTAGAGCGCGGAAATGGGGCAGCGCCCGTGGTGCTGGTGCTTGAGTTCGGCCACCCGCTCCTCAGGCTCGTCCGTGGTGAGGTGGATTTTCGCCTCCACGTAATCGAAATTCGGGCTGATGCCGTTGTCCGGGTCCTTGGCGCCCCGGGGGTCGGCCGTGCCGCGAACCTCCACCTCCTGGGCGATGACGTTGAAGTCGAGCCCCTCGGCCACCTTGTTCGTGATGACCGTGATGCAGGCGGAAAGCGCGCCGAGGGCCAGTTCGCGCGGCGTGGGGCCCGTGTCGGTTCCCCCGCCCTGCGCCGGTTCATCGGCGACGAAGGCGTGCTTGCGCGCTTTCAACTCCACCCGGCAGCCCTCCGCGCGCGTGGCCCGAACCCGGCGCTCCTGTTTGGCCATCACTTCCTTGTCTACGGATTCCACCATCGGTATTTCTCCTCGGAAATATGAAAACGAATGCGTCTTGGCGAATAAAACCTAGTCGAACACCACCGCCGCCCTTCCGGTCACCCGGTTTTCCATAAGCGCCTGGAAGGCGGTTTCGGTCTCCTCGAGCCGAAACGTCTCGGTGACGATGGGTTTGATTTTTCCCTGCTGAATCAGCGCAAGCGATTGTCCGAGTTCTTCCATCGAGCAGTAGCGCGAGCCGTGAATCTCCTGCGCGTAGGTGAGAAGCTGGAGCGGGTCGACGGTGAAGTTGGGCGATACGTTGTTGTACGCCGGCGCCGGGCGGTAGCCCACGATCACGAGCTTGCCCCCGCGTCCGATGCTGGCCACGCCGGCTTCGAGCGTCTCGCGCGAGGCCACGTAGTCGATGTAGGCGTCCACGCCTCGCCCGTCGGTGAGCGAGAGGATTTCCTCCACCGTGTCGGTCTGCGCAGGGTTCAGGGTGGCGAAGGCGCCGAGCTGGGATACCGTCTCGAGTTTTTTCTCCGACACGTCGATCCCGATCACGTGGCCGCCGCACACCTGGGCCATCTGCACCGCGTGAATCGCCACGCCGCCGCCCGCGCCCACGATAGCCACCACGTCGCCGGGTTTTATCTGCGCCTCGGCCACGCAGTTGTGGTAGGGCGTGCAGATGGCGTCCGCCGCCACGCAGGCATCGAGCGAGGAGACGCCGTCCGGAATCTTGCACAGGTTCACGGCGGGGACGGCCGTGTATTCGGCGTAGCCTCCGTCCATGACGAGGCCGACATATCCCCGGAAATTCTCGCAAAGCGTCTCGCGCCCGCTGCGGCAATAGCGGCAGTTGTGGCAGGTGAGGTAGAAGTGGCACGTCACGTGATCGCCGACGCCCACGTTCGTGACATGGGAGCCTGTCTCGACGACCTCGCCCGCAATCTCGTGTCCCAGGATTCGGGGATATTCATCCACCAGCCCCGGCGTGCTGCGCATGATGACCAGCGTAAGGCCCACGCCCGTGGCCTTCAACTGCACCAGCGCGTCGTTCGGACCCGGCTGGGGCACCGGAACTTCTTCGAGCTGAAACGATCCGCCCAACTCATGAAGCCGCATTGCTTTCATCGTGGATGCCATCTCTTCGCCTCCTCAGGTCGTATCGGGCGCGCCGGCCGCAACGGGTGGATGTGTCGGAACGCGTCATACGACTTTAAGGCTTTTCACGCGGCCTGAAAAGAGGCGAGGGGTTGTTGGGCGCGCCGAGATTTCTCACGCCGGTCCGGTTTATTCTCCTCATTCTTCACGAGAATCCCCATATACCCATTCCGCCTGTACTCATGCTAAAATCCGCGAAATGCACCGCCAAGGAGAGGCCACTTGATCTTCAAACTGTTTTTGCTGTTCACGCTCATTCCCATCATCGAACTGATGATTCTCATCGATCTGGGAACCTCCATCGGCCTGGCCCCGACGCTGGGGGTGGTCATCCTCACCGGCGCGCTCGGCGCATGGGCGGCGAGAACCCAGGGGTTTTACGTGGTCTCGCGCATCCAGGCGGAAATGGCGGAGGGGAAGCTTCCCGGGGCCGAGATGGTCGAGGGTGCGATGGTGCTCGTGGGCGGCGTGCTGCTCCTGACGCCCGGACTCCTGACGGACGCCGCCGGTTTCGCCTTGATGATCCCCGCCGTTCGGGCCGTGGTGCGGGGCTGGCTGATGCGAAAATTCGAAAAGATGATCGAAGAAGGCAAGGTGCATGTCTACCGGGGCTAGGGTGGAGCGCATCGGACCGGAGCACCGCCATTCCCTGACCGCCCTGGCGGCGGAGGCTTTCGGGCTTTCGCGCGAGGAAATGGATGCCGGTTTCGGCGCGCCGGGAACGAAGGTCTGGCTCGCCTGGCCGGGGGAGGGCGAAGACGAGACCCCGGCGGGCTACTGCCGCATGGTGGTGAACAGGGAGGCGAGAGCGAGGAACAGGGCCTGCATCGACGCTCTCTACGTGCGGCCCGAAGCCCGCAAGGCGGGTTACGCCCGGAATCTGCTGGAGGCGGCCCTCGCCGAAGCGCGGGAAAACGGCCTGGACGGCATCTGGGCGTATCTGCCCGTATCGCTTCCGGGGCGTTTCATATATCTGAGCGGCGGGCGAAAAGTGCGCGACCTCCGCTTCCTGAAGCATGACGCGCTCACGGAGTTGGGAGAACCGCGTCTGCCGGCGGGCTACCGGCTTCGCGCGGCGGCTCTTCCGGAGGACGGGCAATACCTCGCCGATCTGTTCAACGAGATTTTCCCGGACATGTGGAACTTCATGCCTCATACGCCCGAGACGATCACCGCCTGGTACGACGCGCCGGATACGGACCCGGAAAACTCGTTCATTCTCGAATTTCATAACGGCGAATCGGGAAGCCCCCAGGGCGCGGGGATGGCGATATTGGCCGTCGACCCGAGCCGGTTGGCCACGGGCGATAAAGCCGTCTACATCCCCGACCTCGGCGTTATGCGCGGCCACCGGAGACGCGGGCTGGGCCGCTTGCTGATCCAGGCTTCCGCCCAAAGAGCGCAGGCGTGCGGTGCGGAGGCGCTCGAACTCATCGTTTCCGCAGAAGACGAAGACGTGCGCGCGTTCTACCAGGGTCTGGGATTCAACGAGGTGGGGGTCATCAGCGTCTATGAGTGGCTCTGCAGTGACTTAGAATCTACTTGAATAAATATTTTCAACATATTGTTATTGAGTCATAAATTACTTTTTATGTAGCTCGATACTTCCTCGCGTCTCACCTCGGTCTGGCGGCTCTCATTCATGTGGCGAACGCTCACCACCCCCTTGGCCGCCTCGTCGTCGCCTAGGAGAAGCACGAACGCCGCACCCGAGCGATCAGCGCGTCTCATCTGGCTTTTCATGCTGCCCCCGCCGAAGGAGCGGTCGGTGCGAATCCCCCCCGCGCGAAGTTCTGCGGCGAGTCCGAAGACTTGGGGCTCTGCGGCGTCGCCGAGTGCGACGATGTAGACTTGCGGTTCCTCATTCTGCGCCGGGGCCTTTTTTCCCGCTAACTGCAAGAGACGCTCCACACCGACCGCGAAGCCGATACCCGGCGTGGGCGGGCCGCCCAGCTCCTCCATGAGACCGTCGTACCGCCCACCGCCGCATACCGCGTTCTGCGCCCCCAGGCTCTCGCTTGTTATCTCGAAGACGGTGAGGCAGTAGTAGTCGAGGCCGCGAACGAGCCTCGGGTTGATTTCATACGCGACGCCCGCGCTCTTGATGAGCCGGCATACGCTCTCCAGATGCTCCCGGCAGGCCTCGCTCCAGAACGCGTCTATCCTTGGCGCGCGCGCGATGATCTCCTGGTGGTCCGGGTTCTTGCTGTCCAGAAAGCGAAGCGGGTTGCGCTCGACCCGCTCGGCGATTTCGGCGCCCAGGTGCTTCGTTTCTGCTCTGAGATATTCCTGGAGGGCGGCGGCGTAGGCCGGACGGCATTCCGCATCGCCCAGGTTGTTGATCTGGAGCGCCAGGCTCTTGACTCCCATTTTGTCGAGAAATTCCATGAGCATCACGATGAGTTCGGCGTCGACCGCCGGGTCCACCGAGCCGAAGACCTCGGCGTCTATCTGGTGGAACTGCCGCAGGCGGCCGGCCTGGGGACGCTCGTAGCGAAACATAGGGCCAATGCAGAAGAGCTTCGATACGCCGGGTCGGTTGTGGAGGCCGTTTTGCACGTAGGCGCGGCAGATCGAGGCGGTCGCCTCGGGGCGGAGGGTGATGGAGTCGCCCCCCTTGTCTTCAAAGGTGTACATCTCCTTGGAGACGATGTCGGTTTCCTCGCCGATGCCGCGCGCGAAGAGTTCGGTGCGCTCGAACACGGGCACTCTTATCTCTCCGTAGCCGTAACGCGCGAAAATCTCGCGCGCCAGACGCTCGGCGCCATGCCACCGCAAGGATTCTTCGGGCAGGATGTCTTTCACGCCGCGCACCGCCGTGAGTCTGGGCCGCGCCATCGCTATCCTCCAAGAGCCGCTTCGAGCAGGCGGGGCAGGGCGACGCCCGAGGGCTCCTGCACCGCCTCGCTCATGTACGGGCTGATATCCGTCGGCTCGGGGTTCACCTCGAGCACGAACGCGCCGCCTCGCGAGGCCGTCATGGGCATCGAGGCGGCCGGCTGCACCGCGGCGGACGTGCCCGCCACGATCAGGTAATCGCAATCATCCACCGCAACGAGCGCCCGACGCAACTGCTCGGGGTCGAGCATCTCGCCGAACCACACCACGTGGGGGCGCAGCAGGCTCTCGCACGCCTCACACTTCGGGGGCAGGGGGTCGATCGGTACGTCGCGGTTCTCCCATGCGAGCGTGTAGCGCTCACAGCCTATGTTCGTGCAGCGGACGCGCCAGATGTTGCCGTGCAGTTCCACGATTTCGCGCGTCCCGGCGACGCGGTGTAAGTTGTCGATGTTCTGCGTGATGAGTGCGAAGCGCGCGAAGTGCTCCTCAAGCGAGGCGATGGCGTAATGGCCCGGGTTGGGCGCCAGGGGTTCGAGCACCTCGCGGCGGTAGTTGTAAAACTCCCAGACGAGTTTCGGGTCGGCGCGAAAGGCCTCGGGCGTCGCCAGCGAGGTGGCGCTGTACTCGCGCCACAGGCCGCCCGCTCCCCGGAAGGTAGGCACGCCGCTCTCCGCACTCACGCCCGCCCCGGTCAGGACGACCACCGATTCCGCGTCTTTGAGAGTGTCAATCGCGCGTTGGCTGAACATCGTTTTCTCCATTCCATCATGCGTCCGCCGCCTACTCGGGATGAGGGGGCGGACCCGATCGGTGGGGGGCAAGCCCGATTGAAGAATGAGGGCTTGTTGAAAAGCTCCTTTTGAGAGCGCGCGCGTTGAATTTCACTCCCCCCTTGAGGGGGAGTCAACGAGGCAAGGGCGAAGCCCGCAGGCGAGTTGGTGGGGGGACATGCCACAGAATAAATCTCCCCCCACCGAATCGGCCTTCGTCCAAAGGACTCGGCCTCTTCGACTCCCCCTCAAGGGGGGAGTGAATCTCGCTTTTGCTCGTCTTGCCGCCGGGTTTTTCGAGGCGGAGAAACTCGACCCCCCCAAGAGGGCTTTTCAACAAACCCCGCACAGTCGGGTTTGTTCGCAACGAACCCCGGCAATCTCTACCGCCGCCTCCCGCCATGTACGCCCGTATGAAACTTCGGAGAAGGTAGTCCATCGGCCCCGCGTGCGCAAACGGGTATGGAAGTTGACACGCGCGCGGATGCCGCCTAGCTTTGGCGGGCTTTGTTTCTATGGGGGAACCGGAGGAGTTTCAGGTGGCGCGAAACGGATCGCAGGTCCTGCTGGATGCGCTTAAGGAAAACGGCGCGGAATACATCTTTGGCATTCCGGGCACGCTCACGCTGCCGGTCTACGACGCGATGATCGACGGCGCGGGCGCGACGCCGGTCGTCACGCGCCACGAGCAGGGGGCGGGTTTCGCGGCGGACGGCTACGCCAAGGTGTCCGGTAAGACGGGTGTGGTCTTCACCGTGCCGGGGCCGGGCGGCACGAACCTCGCCACCGCGCTTCGCTCCGCTTATGAGGACGCGGTTCCCGTCGTCGCGGTGACGGCCACCCTCGCCGACAACATGCGGAACAGAAGCGCCATCCATGACGTGGACATGGAAAAGGCGCTCGCGGGCTGCGTCAAAAAGGCGTTCACGCCCGATTCGGTCGCGGGCATAGAGCCCGCCGTGGAGGCCGCGTTCCGCTGGGCGGAGGCGGGAAGGCCGGGACCTGTGCAGGTGGTGATGAAGGCGGACCTGTTCCAGGCCGAAGAGGAGCGGGTGATCATAAAACCCGAATTCAAGGGGCCGCCGCCCCCGCCGCCCGTCGATGAGCGCGCGCTCGATGAGATCGCGAAATCGCTCCTGGCCGCCAGGCGCCCGGTGATTTACGCAGGCAATGGTGTTGTGGCTGCCCGCTGTGAGAGGGAGGTGCAGCTTCTCGCTTCCAGGCTGGGCGCGCCCGTCGTCACCTCCGTGAAGGGGCGGGGGATTCTGTCCGAAGCCGATCCGCTCTCCTTCGGCCTGGTGCATTTCCTGGGCTGTGAGGAGATGCTCGAAGAGGCGGATTCGTGTCTGGCCCTAGGGACGGGTTTCGGGCAGTTCGCCACGTTCTACTTCAAGGCACCGATGCCGAAGAATCTCGTTCAGATCGACATCGACCCCGAGCGCATCGGGCGGAATTACCCGGCATCAGTGGGCCTGGTGAGCGACTTGAAGCCTGCACTCGATGGCCTGCTCAAGGGAATCGCAGACGCGGATGACGCTGCCCTCACAGAAGGACACGTCCGCGTGCGCGAGGGGAAAAGGCGCTATGAGGAGAGGCTGCGCTCGTTTTTGGCAGAACCGGCCGAGCCGCCCTTCCACGGTCTTTTCGTGATGAAGACGCTGCGCGAGAACACCTCGCCGGATACCATTTTCGTCTCCGATTCCTCCGCCACCCAGAGCTGGCTCATGGAGCAGGTGTTCGTGATTCACCGCCCCAGGAGCATCCTGCTATCAGAAGCCTACCAGTCGATGGGCTACGCGGTGGGCGCGGCGGTCGGTGCGAAGCTCGGCGCGCCTGAGAGGCCGGTGTGCGCGGTCGTAGGGGACGGCAGCTTCACGATGACCTGCGGCGAACTCGCCACGGCGGCGGCGCTCGGTTTGTCGATCACCTACCTCATCTTCAACGACGGGGAATACAACGCGCTCAGACACTCGCAAAAGCACGTGTTCGGCGAGCGCTACATCGCCACTTCTCTCAACAACCCCGACTTCCCGGATCTCGCGCGCGCGTTCGGCGCGAATGGGCATCGCGTGGAATCGGCGGAGGCGTTGGGGAGCGCCATCCGGGATGCGCAGTCGGGGGGCGGCGTTCACGTCATCGACTGTCCGATCGACCGGGATGTGCTCTCATCGAGATGGACGCGGACGGTGAAATCCTTCCGGGGCGGGGCCGCCACCGCGCCGCCGCCCGACGCGGGCTCTTGAGTCTGCGCCTTAAGCGGGGCTGTTGAAAAAGCCTGCAATGCGGTCAATGGGACACCGCCTTGCCGAAGGGATTGTAGGGGCCGCATATATGCGGCCCGAGTGCCGACGGTGAAAAAACAGGGACGCATACTATGTCGGACATATATGTCCGACCTACAAAAACCGCCCCCTCCACGGTCGCGTCGAATCCTCGTTAATCGGGGTTTTTTCAGCAACCCTATTTTTATCCCTCACCCTGAGTAGCCGCCGAAGGCGGCGTATCGAAGGGCGCTCCCTCTATACGGCGCGCAAGCGCGCCTACTCGGGATGAGGGAGGGGTGAAGTCCGACCGAGGATGCCTTTTTCAACAACCCCTTTCCCGCTCCCGGTTCGTCTCACCGGGCGTAGGCGGCCCTTCGCCCCCTCTTCTCTCGGCCAGAAAATCCGGGCGCAAGGCTCCTGCGAAACGCGCGCCACCCGGCGGCGCCGCTGCCGGGCCAGGCTTCGGACGCGCGGAACCGCTCGACGGAAAGGTGTCTCCCATCGGGGTCGCCGCCCGCCTGAACGCGGAGCATCCCGCCGCGCCAGGGGCGATACACCCCCAGCCTTCGCTGTCTTCTACTCGTCTCCCGCCACAAGTCGGCTTTCATCCATTTCACCCTTTGGGGAGCAGCCACGAGGGCGCGGGGCGGACGCGCTTCGAGCCAGTCGAGGACTTCCCGTTTTCTCATCAAACTCTCGGGCAGGCGCACGAGGTCGTATCTCTTGCCCCGAAACCACTTTGCGTTGAAAGCCGGGTATCTCGATCGCAGCATGAGCAGCCAGCGCGAGCCGGTGGTTTCGACCTCGAATCCCCTCACGCCTCCTCCCCAGGAACGCAAGGAAACCCGCGCTCCGGCTCCGCTCATCCGCCAGATGGTGCGTGGGGAATGCCGCCTCCTGAAGCGGGAGTTATACGGCGCGGAAGCGCCGAGGTCGTTGATGCGAAACACGTTTTCGACCCGGATACCCGTGGCGAACGCATTCGCGGCGAGCCGGTCTTTGGGATACCTGGAGAGGCTGAGCATCGCGCGCCAGGTCAATTGATTCTCCCGGCGCATCAGGGGAGCGAGCACGTTCCCCCAGGCGTTGAAGCCGCCGGCCCGGCTTCCGGAACCATCCACCACCAAACCCTTTCCATCGGGGAGGCGAAGGAAAAAGGCGTCCGTGCCTCCGGCGTCGGGCAGAAACAGCGTGGTGTGCTTCGGAGTCACGGGCCGCGCGCCGGCGTCGGGGAGGAGCAGGAAAAACGTGAGGCCGCACACGCCCGCCCAGGCGATCCGCCGCCTCTGCGCGCGTCTTGAGCGTAAGCCCAAGGCCATGAGGGCGTAGATCGAGGCGACGAGCCAGACCTGGGGACTCGGCGCGACGATGGAGGACCAGGGCATTTCAGAGGAATAAGTCGATACGAGAATCATGAATTGCGCGAGGGTGCCGGTGAGCCACGTGGCGGGGAGCAGGAGGGCGGACGCGCCCGCCGGCAGGACCGCAGCGAGGGCGCTCGCCACGAAAGACAGCGGCACGAGGAGCGAGGCGACGGGGATGAGCAGGAAGTTCACGAGCAGGCCGATGGGATGCGCCTGATGGAAATGGAGCGCCGTGAGCGGCGTGACCGCGGCGGTGACGACGAGTTGGATGACGGCGAGTTGATGCGCTCGCGCGAACCACCACTCTTTCTCCCAGATTTTCAGGCGCGCCTCCGGCCGCGGTAGCCTGTCCGCCGCCAGGATGATGGCGCTTACCGCCACGAAGGAGAGTTGGAAGCCCACGTCCCAGATGAAGCCAGGCTCGACCAGCAGGATGAGCAGGGCGGCGAGCAGGACGGAGTGGATCGCGCTTCCTGGCCGCTCTAGGAGCCGGGTGAGGAGGTAGGTGACGATCATGATCGTGGCGCGCACGGTGGATATACGGGCGCCGCTCAAAAGCGCAAAGAGAATCACGAGAGGGATAACGCCGAGCGATGCGAGTTTGGACGGCGTGAGCACGAACGGGCGCAGGGGAAAAACCCGGGGCGGGAACCTGCGTAGAACGCCTTGCAGGGCGAAGAAGAAAAATGCGGCGATGAAGCCCACATGCAGGCCGCTGATGGCGAGCAGATGCGCCGCGCCCGATTTTCTGAATGCGTCCTTGAGTTCCGGGTCGATCCCCTCGCGCAACCCGATGGTCATCGCTTCGATGAGACCGGCGGCGCGTTCGGGGTAGACGGCGTTCATGTGGGCGCTCATGCGCTCGCGGAACTGAAACAAAAGCCGCCGCCAGCCCCATTTCTCCCTTGGTTCCAAAACGTGGAGGTTGCGCACGGAACTGTATCCGACGGCGTGGACGCCTCTTAGGCGCAGGAATTCGCGGTAGTCGAACGCGCCGGGGTTCTTGAAGCGCTCGGGAGGTCTCAGGCGCACGCGCCGGATGAGCAGCCTGTCGCCGACTTCGGGTGTTTTTTCGAGCCGCGAGGCCAGCGTGATCCGCACGACGCCGGTCATGGGAACCTCGACGCCGCGAATGAGGGCGCGCTCGGCGTCGAGGTAGATGCGCGGTCTGCGCGACGCGCTGGTGTTACGCTCCACGGGCCGGGAGAGATGGCCCGTGACGTTCATGCGCTCGTAGGGGATGTGCCGCAGCAGGTGATGCGCGGGCGTGGCGCCGCGATGGAGCGCGGGGGCGGCAATAGAGGCGGCGAATCCCAGGAGCAGGAGGAGCACCGCGTGGACGCGCTGCCGCTTCCCCCGGATACGTCTGCTCAAGGCGAGCAGGACCGAGAAGGCCAGCACGAGCGCAGCGGTGAGGGTGGAGGCGACGTCTTCCCGCTCGAAATCGAAGGAAAGTCCGCCCGTCAACAAACCCGCGATGTAGCCGACAGCCAGCAGATGCAGGGGGTGCACGTTCTCTCCATGTAAGGAATACGCCTATCCTACATCAAAATGCGCCGCGGGCGCATTCCGGGGTTGTTGAAAAAGCCCGCCTGCGACTCCCGCAAACCGTCAACGTCTCTTTCCTCACCCTGAGTCGCCGCCGGAGGCGGCGTATCGAAGGGCGAGGGGAGCAGAACGCCTCGCGCCGAGCGAGAGGGCATCCTTCGATACGGCGCTTACGCGCCTACTCAGGATGAGGGGTGTCGGAGAACGGCGGAGCCTGTCCCGAGCGAAGTCGAGGGGCCGCTAGTCAGGATGAAGCGGAGAGGGGTTATTCAACAGGCCCCTCAAGGGGGGGAGTGAGTCTCCTGCCTCCTCAGTCGGCTCCATACGCCGAATCACGAAATCATGTTTTTCAATATCCCCGTTCTCCTTCGACTTCCCGCCTGCTCGTGGTAGGCTTCGCCCCGGACGAATGGAAGGGTTCTTTTCAGAGGATGACGATGCGCGAGCGCACCCTGGGGAATACGGGTATATCGGTGTCCGAGATAGGTTTCGGCACGGGCGGCATCAGCCGTCTGATGGTGGGCGACGACCACGAGGCGCAGCTTCGCGCGGTACGCGGCGCACTGGACGGCGGCGTGAATTTCTTCGATACGGCGATGGGCTACGGGAGCGGCAAATCGGAAGCCAACCTGGGCGCCGCGCTCAAGAGATTGGGAGCAGAAGTCGTCCTCACGACGAAGATCCGCCTCACCGCCCAAGAGCGCGAAGCGCCCGAAGCGGCGGTGGTCGCCTCGGTGGAGAAGAGTCTGGAGCGTTTGGGCCGACCCCACGTCGACCTGATCCAGATCCATAACTACGTGGCCCCCGAGCGGAACTGGCCGGTGGGGGAGGTGGCCTTCGATCTCTCTGATATCTATCGCGCAGGCGGCGTGCTCGATGGTTTCAAGGAATTGCGCGATCGCGGGCTCGTGCGTTTTTTCGGGTTCACCGGCATCGGGCATCCCGCCTTGCTGAACGAGATGGTCGACAGCGGCGAATTTCACACGGTGCAGGTGTATTTCAATCTGCTCAACCCGAGCGCGGCGTATCCCGTCCCCGAAAGTTTCAGCGCGGTGGATTACGACCTGCTCATCGAGCGTGCCGCGTCCATCGGGATGGGGGTGCTGGCGATTCGCGCCCTGGCATTGGGTGCGCTGACCGCCGAGCCGAACCTGCTAGGGTTTCTGGACGAGCGCCCGCCGGTTCTCTCGCTCGACTCGGAATACGATAAAGACGTAGAGCGCGCGGAGAAGCTCGCGTTCCTCGTTCGCGAGGATTGCACGCTGGCGCAGGCCGCGCTTCGATTTGTCTTGAGCCACGATGAGGTCTCTTGCGCGCTGGTGGGTTTCTCGGGCGAGGAGCAACTCGCAGAAGCGCTCACCGGTGCAGACGCCGGTCCTCTGACAAGAGATGAAATGCAGAGACTTGAAAAAATCTGGCAAAACGATTTCGCCTAGGCGCAGAGCTAACCGATCGCTGAATTCATGGACACTCCCCAAAAAGCGCGCATGAGCCAGGCGTCCCTGTGGGTGCTGAGCTTCTCCCTGCTTCCCATCATGTTCGTCTACGCCAACTACCCGACCGCCATCCCGATCCTGAAGGCGGAATGGTCCCTCACCAATGCGGACGCCGGCGTTATTTATTTTGCCTTTTACGTGGGCTACGTCGTCGCCTCCGCCGTGCTCACCGGGGCGACCGACTATTTCAGTGCGAGAACGATATATCTCTTCTCGGCCGCCTGGCTCGGCCTCACGAACCTCATGTTTCCTTTTTTTGCCGAGGGTCTTTGGACGGCCGCTCTTCTCCGGTGCGCGTGCGGCGTGGGGCTTGCGGGCGTGTTCGGCCCGGGATTGCGCCTCGTGGCCGAGAACGCCTCGCCGGGAATGCGTGCGAAGACTGTGTCCGGTTACGCTTTCTTCTTCAGTTTCAGCGTTTCGGTTTCGATGTTCCTGACAGGCTACCTGCTTCCCGATTTCGGCTGGCGCTTTACCTTCGCCGTGGGCTCACTCGGCCCGGTTGTCGGCATCTTGATGGTGCTGCTCCGGGTGCCCGACCCCGGCAGGGAGGAGGCGGGAAGCGGTGAGAAATTCACCTTCCCCCGCCTGCCGCTCAGGTGCTGGGTGCTCATCGGCTCCTACGTCATGCACCGCTGGGAGTTGTTCGCCTTCAGGGGGTGGGGCGTCACGTTCCTGGCCTCGGCGTTCGTGGCGCATGGCCTGCCGAGAGGTGACGCCGTGGACAACGCGGCCACGGCCTTGGCGTTCAT
The DNA here is from genome assembly GCA_965204535.1 of bacterium. Classification (GTDB taxonomy): domain Bacteria; phylum UBA8248; class UBA8248; order UBA8248; family UBA8248; genus Bin107. The sequence continues at coordinate 1,324,397 of OZ241996.1, forward strand.
GATCGCGATTTCCGCTTTTTCGAACTTCATCGGCGCATGGTCGGCCGACAGGTTCGGAAGGCTCCCGAGCATCGGGGGCAGTATGTTCTTGAGCGGCGCAATGACGTACGGGATAGGATATCTCTTTCACGCGCCGATACCGGTTCTGCTGATCGTGGCGCTTGTCTGGGCGGTGACGATGGCCGTGGATGCGACGGTATTCCTGGTCGTGATGAGCGAAATCGCGCCAAAGCGCCACCTGGGCACGGCGCTGGGCTGCCTGGCCGGGTTCGGCTTTCTGTTCGGCGCGCTCTCCTCTATCGAGGTGGGCTACATTCTGGACGTCACGAATCCCGGCTCTCGGGGCGAGGTTCTGCCCACGGAATGGACGGCGGCCTGGGCGTCGGTGGGCGTGGCCGTCTGGATTGGCCTGGGCGGAATCGTCTGGCTTTCCCGTATAATGAAGAGGCGGGCGCAGGATGCTTGAATTCCGGTTGCGAAGCTTATACGCTCCCGCGCCAGTGAGGAGATTCGTGAATTCAGGCGCGGACATGAATGAAGGATAAGAAATCTTGAGCGAGCTTTTGGAGAAAGGAAGAACCCACGACTGCGGAACGCTTCGCGCCACAGATGTAGGCAGCGAAGTCGTCCTGATGGGCTGGGCGGGGTCGAACCGCGACCACGGCGGGCTGATTTTCATCGATTTGCGCGACCGCTACGGCGTCACCCAGGTGGTGGCCGACCCCTCCTATGACGAGGCGTCCCATGCCCTCGCCGAGCGGGTGCGCGGCGAATGGGTGCTCGCCGTTCAGGGGGTCGTCATCGAACGCCCCGAGGGGATGGCGAACCCGAATCTCGATACCGGCGAAATCGAGGTCCGGATAACGAAACTCGAAGTCCTGAGCGAGGCGAGAACGCCGCCTTTCGAGATAGAGGACGACTCCGACGCCGGCGAAGCGCTGCGCCTCCAGTACCGCTACCTGGACCTCAGGCGCTCCGCATTGCGCGAGAATTTCATCAAGCGTCATCAGGCGACCCAGGTGATTCGCAATTTCCTGACGGAAAACCACTTCGTCGACGTGGAGACCCCGGTGCTCACCAGGAGCACGCCCGAGGGGGCGAGGGATTACCTGGTGCCGAGCCGGCTCGCGCGCGGTAGCTTCTTTGCACTCCCCCAGAGTCCCCAGATGTTCAAGCAGATTTTGATGGTCGCGGGCTTTGATCGCTACTACCAGATCGTCAGATGCTTCCGGGACGAGGACTTGCGTGCCGATAGGCAGCCCGAGTTCACGCAAATCGACGTCGAATGCTCTTTCCTGAACCGCGATACCTTTTTCGGCCTCATGGAAGGTCTGGTGGCCCGGATATGGAAAGAGGTGGGCGGGGTCGAAATCGAGACGCCCTTCGAGCGGGTACCCTACGCGGAGGCGATAGCGCAGTACGGGACCGACAGGCCGGACAGGCGCTTCGGCATGAAGCTGGCCACCTTCACCGACGTGGCGCAGGCGAGCGAGTTCAAGGTGTTCAAGGGGGCGGTGGAAAAAGGGGGCGTGGCGCGCGCCATGGCGGGGCCGGGCATGGCGTCGGCCTCAAGAAAGGAGATTGACGATATCATCGCGCGCGCACAGGAGTTGGGCGCAGGCGGTCTCGCCTGGGCGAAGCGCACCGAAAACGGGTATGAGTCGAACATCACCAAGTTCTTTCTGGACGGCCAGTTGGAGGAGGTCGGCGCGCGGGCGGGCGTGGAAGTCGGCGATCTGTTGATGATGGTGGCCGATGCGCCGGCGGTGAGCGCCTCGGTGCTGGGCCAACTCCGCGAAGAAATCGGCGCGCGTCTGGGCCTCGTTTCCCGCGACGATGGGGAATTCGATTTTTGCTGGGTCGTGGATTTCCCGCTTCTCGAATACGACGAGGCAGAGAAGCGGTTTCATGCGCTTCACCACCCCTTCACCGCGCCCGTGCCCGAGGACGTAGCACTTTTCGATTCCGACCCCGGCGCCATCCGCTCCCAGGCCTACGACATGGTGGTGAACGGGAACGAGATCGGCGGCGGCAGCCAGAGGATCCACCAGCGCGAGGTGCAGCAGAAGATGTTCGCCGCCCTGGACATGGATGAAGATGAGGCGCAGCGGCGCTTCGGCTTCTTCATGGAAGCGCTCGAATTCGGCACGCCGCCTCACGGGGGGATCGCGTTCGGCCTGGACCGCATCATGATGCTGTTGACGGGCGCTCCCTCCATCCGCGACGTCATCGCGTTCCCCAAGACACAGAAAGCCACCTGCCTAATGACCGGCGCGCCGGCCTCTGTCGAACGCCTCCAGCTCCGGGAGCTGGGCATCGACGGGGCGTTTCGGTAGGGCGTCAGGGTGTCGGCGAAGAAGAGGACCTCTCGAAGACGGGACGACGCGCGCACGCTCGATCTCGAGAAAATCTTGAGAAGCGGCGATGCGCGCCACGAGACGCCGGAGGGGTTTCGCTCCGGCTTCATCGCCATCATCGGCCGCCCGAACGTGGGCAAATCCACCCTGCTCAACCGCATCCTGGGCGAAAAACTCGCCATCGTCACCCGAAAGCCCGGAACCACGAGGCGCAGGCTTCTCGGCGTGCTGAACGCCGAAAACGCGCAGGCGGCTTTTTTCGATACACCGGGTCTTGAGCGCCCCGCCTCAAAACTCGGGCGCTTTCTGCTTGAAGAGGTGAAGGCTGCCTGCGCGGGGGCGGACCTCGCCCTGTTCATGACGGACGACGCCGAGGGGGAGGTGGACGAAAACGCGCTCGCTTTGATCGAGGATGCGGGTGTGCCCGCGTTTCTCGTCATCAACAAGGTGGACCGGTTGAAGGACAAGACGAAACTCCTGCCCGTTCTGGCGAAATACGCCGAAGACGAGGGGTTCGAGAGCGCCTATCCCATCTCGGCGCTCAAGGGGGACAACGTGGAGCCGCTGGTGGAAGAGATCATCCAGGCGCTTCCGGAAGGCCCCAGATATTTCTCTCCCGACATGACGACGGACGTGAGCGAAGCGCTCCTGATAGAGGAATTCGTTCGCGAGCAGGTGTACCGCCTGCTGCACAAGGAGATTCCCTACGCCGTGGCGGTGAAGGTGCGCGAGATGGAGCGCGCCGGGCGTTCCGGCCTGTTGCACGTCGAGGCGGAAATCTACGTGGAGCGGAAGAGCCAGCGGGGCATTCTGGTGGGCAAGGGAGGCGCGCTGATCAAGAAGATCGGAGAATTATCGAGAAAGGAGATCGAACGGCGACTGGGCGAGCAGATATATCTCGGCCTCAAGGTGGGCATCAAGCCGAACTGGCGGCAAAAGGATGCCGCGCTTTCCGAACTTGGGTATGAGAATGTCTAGGCTTAGCGGTTCTGGGCGCGCATGCGCTTTTTGTGCGCGGCGAGTATCTTTCTCTTGCGCTTTACGCTGGGCTTCTCATAGTACTCGCGCTTTTTGATTTCCGTGAGAATGCCTGATTTTTCGCATTGTTTCTTGAATTGTTTCAAAGCCTTGTCGATGGATTCACCCTCGTGTACTTTTACTCCCGGCATATTGGTTTCGTTCCTCCTGTTTGCGGTAACTGGCGTTAGAAAATAGAATCGTTCCGGTCGCAAACTATCTCGCATCCGCCCGGTTTCGTCAAGACCCCCAAAAGAAGACCTGTCGGGAGGCGTTTTCTTGGCCATTCTGAACGACGAAGCCATCGTCCTGGGCGCGCGCCCGTTCTCGAACACGAGCCTGATCGTGACGTTTCTGACCAACGAGCAGGGAAAAGTGCGCCTGGTGGCCAAGGGCGCGCGATCGGCGAAGTCGAGGATGGGCGTGGGACTCGAACCGGCGAGCGTGAATCATGTCGAGTGGAGCCGGCGCACGGGTTCCGGTTTGGGGACGATGCGAAAATGCGAGACGACACGGGTTTATCAAAGACTCTGGAAGAACTATGAGGCCATGCGGATGTCGTCGCGTTTATTGAAGATACTCGATGCGGTGTTGGGCGTGGACGAGGGTGAGCCCGCGCACTACCTGTTGCTCAAGTCCTCGCTCGAAGCGCTGGAGGCGGGCGCGGGCGCGGCGAGCATGGAGGGGGTCTTCCTCCTCATGCTGCTCAAGACGATGGGTCTCGACCCGAGCCTTGATTATTGCGCGGCGTGCGAAAAAAGACCAGGGAGCGAGACGGCGCGTTTCGATATCGCCACGGGCGAGCTTCGCTGCGCGAGGTGTCCGGAGCCCGCTGGCCGGGAGGCGCGCCTGCGCGCCGGCGCCGTCGCCGCGATGAGAGAGGTTTTTCGCCTGACGCCTGAGAAGTGTTTTTCCATCCGGTTCGCCGCACCCCTGGAGCGTGAGATCATCGGGTGTGCGGAGGCGTTTCTGCAATATCACGGTGGCAAGAGCTTGCCGAGACGCTCCGGCCAAACCTCCGTTTCGCGTTGACGGAATCCCGCCGGAGGAGTATTTGTTCCCTCGTTTCGGAGGTGATTTTTCGATGAGGTCGATGTGCTGAAACAATTGATGGTTCCCATATTCGAGAACGCGTTCGAAAGCGCGCGCGCGGCGGGCGACCTGACTTCGGAGGGGAAGCCCGAGGTCGTCATCGAGACGCCGCCGAACGAGGCGTTCGGCGATTTCTCCTGCAACATCGCGATGACGTTGGCGAAGGCCGAGCGCAAAGCGCCCCTGTTGATTGCGGAGCAAATCGTCAAGCACTTCGATGCGCCCGAAGGGTTTTTCACTGATGTCCGAATCGAAAAGCCCGGCTTCATCAACCTGTATCTCGATGGAGAACTTCTGTGCGCGAAGCTCACCGACATATTGTCCGCACCGGATGATTTTGGAAAAAACGAATCGGGCGCGGGAAAATCGGTTCACTTAGAGTTCGTGAGCGCGAACCCCACGGGGCCGCTTCACGTCGGCCACGGCCGGGGCGCCGCGCTGGGCGACGTTCTGGGACGCGTGCTGGAGGCATCGGGCTTTCGCGTTCACCGGGAGTATTACATCAATGACGCAGGCAACCAGATAGAGACGCTGGCGAAATCGGCCTACGCGCGTTATCTCCAGGACGTGAAGGGGGAAGATGTTCCCTTTCCCGAAGACGCCTACCAGGGGGAATACATTCGCGAGATCGTGAAATCCGCGAGGTTCTGTGAGGGCCTCGAGACGCCGGAGGATGAGGAAGCGCTCCTCTCGCAAGCGGGCGCCATCGCCAAGGACTTGATACTGGAGGACATCGAAAAATCCCTCGCCGAGTTCCGGGTTCGCTTCGATGAATGGTTCAGCGAGTCTTCCTTGTTCACGGGAAACGGGAACAAGGTCGAGGAGGCGATCGCCGCGCTTGAGGCGAACGAGAAACTCTACGAGAAAGACGGGGCCAAGTGGCTCGCATCGAGTGAATATGGCGATGAGAAGGACCGCGTCGTCGTGCGGGACGACGGCCGCCCGACCTATCTGGCGTCGGACATCGCCTATCATCATCTCAAGTATGAGCGCGGCTTCGATCGCTACATCAACATCTGGGGGGCGGACCATCACGGGTACTTGCCCCGGGTGCGCGCGTCGATGGAGATGCTCGGCCATGACCCCGAGAAGCTCGACGTCCTCTTCGTTCAGTTCGTGAGCCTGCGCCGCGGCGGCGAGGCGGTGCAGATGAGCACGCGTTCGGGCGAGTTCGAGGAATTATCCACGGTGGTGGATGAGGTGGGCGTGGACGCGGCGCGTTTTTTCTTCTTGATGCGGAGCGCGGACACGGCGCTCGAGTTCGACCTGGACCTGGCGAAAGAGCAAAGCAGCGAGAACCCGGTCTATTACGTGCAATACGCACACGCGCGCGTATGCAGTATATTCAGGCAGGCGGAGGAGGAGGGCGTGCCGCTCGATAGTCGCGATGCTCCGCCGCCCGGCGTGCTCATGCTGGCCGAAGAGCGCGGGCTTATGAAGAATCTCCTCGAATGGCCCGACGTGGTGCGGACCGCGGCGGAGAGACTCGAACCTCACCACGTCCCGTTCGGCCTCGTCGCTCTCGCCAAACAATTCCATGCCTACTATAATCGCAACCGTATATTGGGACAGGACGAGGAACTCACCCGCGCTCGTCTGTGCTTGGCCAGGTGTGTTCAGGTCGTCTTGAGGAACGGTTTGAATTTGCTGGGAGTTTCCGCTCCCGAGAAGATGTAGTCAGCATCCGCCCAGGAAACGAGAAGTCCATGAAGTCCCGGCAGCGCGCATCCGCGAAACCCTATAGGATCGTTTTCGGTAAAGTGCAGGCGGGCGTTTTTGCGCTCGTTCTCCTCACGGGAATGGGGGCGTCCTTCGGCTTCGGCTACCTCTGGGGCACCAGCGGCGCGTCGAGCAAAAAGGTTATGGCTGGGGTCAAGCCTGAACCGGAGGCCGGGAAAAAGGGCGAGAGAAAAGAGGCGGAACGCGAAGAGGTCACCGCGCTGAAAAAAATGCCCGAACGCGAAGCGCAAACAGTGATGGCGAAGAAGCCCGCAGATGTCATCCAGCCGAAATTTTACCAGGACTTGCTCAAGGAGAACCAGGAAGACGAACAGCCCATCGAACCGATCAAGCTGCCGGAGGTGAAAAAAGAAATACCCCAGAAGCCGACGCCCCCGCTCGCAGCGGCGGTGGAGGAACCCTCCGAGAAGGAAAAGCCTCTCGAGGAGAAAGTTGACGAGAAGAAAGAAAATACGAACGGCGTCGGCAACCAAACCCCGAGGCAGGCAGAGGTGGATGCACGTGCTTCGAAACCCTGGACGAAGGCGAGCGGATATACGATTCAGGTGGTTTCCGTCAAAAAATTCGACGAGGCGCTTCGAGTCGTCCGAAAGCTGCGGGACGCGGGCTTTCAGCCTTTTATCAAGAATGTCGATCTCGGCGCCAGGGGCAAGTGGTACCGTGTCCGGGTGGGGCACTACCGAGACAAGGCGGAGGCCCAAAAGACGCTCTCCCGGATGCGGGCGAGGATAAAGCTCCAATCGGCTAGAATTATGGCAATGTAAAGTATATTTGAATACAATGTTTTGTGGTTTGTTTGCTATAAACGACTTTAAGCTTGACACCTGCGCTTCGCATTCCTAAGATGAGCCTCCCGATTCCCGGGACTGGAGGCAATTCGATGGCTTCTCGACGCTTTCCGCCCTGGCTCGTAAAGCGGTTGCCGAATCCGAGCCGATCGCACGAAGTCAAGGCGCTGATGCGGAACAAGCATCTGCACACCGTGTGCGAGGAAGCCCGTTGTCCGAACCTGTTCGAGTGTTTTTCCCGCAATACGGCCACCTTCATGGTTGGCGGGGACGTCTGTACGAGAACTTGCGGTTATTGCGCCGTCACGAAGGGCGCGCCCGAGCCTTTGGACGTAAACGAACCGCTGCACGTGGCGGAGGCCGCGAAAGGCTTAGGATTGAAGCACGTAGTCGTCACGATGGTGAATCGCGACGATTTGCCCGATGGCGCAGCCGGCCATGTCGTGGCGACGATTGAGGCGATTCGCGAATTGCTGCCCGAGACCACGGTGGAAGTGCTGGTGAGTGATTTCATGGGTGATTTCGACGCGGTCGAACGGGTGGTTCGCGCAGCCCCCGATGTTTTCAACCATAACATCGAGACGGTCAGGAGGCTGTTCAAGAGCACGCGCCCGAACGGCGATTACGAACGCTCGCTGCGCGTTATCGGCATGGCGAGGGAAATCGCCCCGGAGATGGTGACGAAAAGCGGCGTCATGGTCGGCATGGGCGAAACCGAAGAGGACGTGCTCTCCTTGATGGATGATTTGAGGGATGAAAAAGTCGACTGTCAGATAATGACGATCGGGCAGTATCTCTCGCCCAAGAAGAAGGCGATTCCCGTTCGCGAATACATTCACCCGGATGTCTATGCGCGCTACCGTCTGGCGGGCGAGGCGAGGGGTTTTGCGCACGTGTTCGCCGGCCCTTTCGTGAGAAGCTCCTACAATGCGGAGGAGGCCCTGCACGCCTCCCAGGGATTGCGGGAAGGGAAATTGCAAGGAGACCCCGAGGGCCGCGCTTTTATGACGAGCGACGGCTCGGGCCGGAACGTCCCGGCGCCCTCCCGTCACCTGATATCCTTGCCGGTCAGTTGAGGATTTTTGAACATGCATGAGTTCCAGCGCATTACCCGCCTGCCTCCCTATGTCTTCGCCGGCGTTGACGAGTTGAAGATCGAGGCCCGCCGCCGGGGCGACGACATCATCGATTTCGGTATGGGGAACCCCGACCTCGCCACCCCGCCGCACATCGTGGAAAAACTCGTGGAAGCGGCGACGAACCCCAGGAATCATCGCTATAGCGCTTCGCGCGGCATCACCCGGCTGAGAGCGGCCATCGCCGATTGGTATGGCCGCCGCTATGACGTGAATATCGACCCCGAAGAGGAGTCCATCGTCACCATCGGCGTGAAGGAGGGGCTCTCGCATCTGGCATTGGCCATCACGAACCCGGGTGATTTGGTCATGGTGCCGAGCCCGACATACCCCATCCATACCTACGCCATGGTGCTGGCGAACGGCAACGTGGTCCATGTGCCGCTCTCCCAGGGGGATGATTTCTTCGAAAACATGACCGACATCATCCGCCCGATATGGCCGCGGCCGAAAATCCTCGTTTTGAGTTTTCCGCACAACCCCACCACGGTATGCGTGGACCTCGATTTTTTCGAAAAAGTCGTCGCCTTCGCGAAAGAATACAACCTCATCGTGGTCCATGATTTCGCCTATGCCGACTTAGGCTTCGACGGCTACGAGCCGCCCAGCATTCTGCAGGTGAAAGGTGCGAAGGATGTGAGCGTGGAATTTTTCTCGCTCTCCAAGAGCTACTCCATGCCGGGGTGGCGGATAGGCTTCGCCGTGGGGAACCGGGAGATCATCGGCGCGCTCAGGCGCATCAAGAGCTATCTCGATTACGGCGCGTTCCAGCCCATCCAGATTGCTTCCATCATCGCGCTCAACGGCTCTCAGGAGTGCGTCGAGGAGATTCGCCAGATTTATGAGAATCGCCGGGATGCGCTGTGCAACGGGCTGGAGAGAATCGGCTGGCCCGTTCAGAAACCCAAAGGCACGATGTTCGTGTGGGCCGAGATTCCTCAACAGTACAGGGAGATGGGTTCTCTGGAGTTTTCCAAATTCTTGTTGAGGGAAACCGAGGTGGCCGTCTCGCCCGGCATTGGTTTCGGCGAACTGGGCGACGGGCACGTTCGCTTCGCTCTCGTGGAGAATGAGCACCGGACACGTCAGGCGCTCAAAAACCTCCGTTCCCTGTTTCAGGAGAAAGCGCCCAGGCGAGCGGCGAACTAGTTCACCGTCCCCGGGGTCAAGAAGACATGAAGAAAATTTGCGTCGGTATATTGGGCTTGGGCACGGTCGGAAGCGGTGTGGTGAACTTGCTTGATGAGCAGCGGGAGTTGATCAAAAGGCGCCTCGGCGTGGAAGTGTGCGTCTCCAGAATTGCGGATCGCAGCGTTTTCACCAAGAAGAAGACGGCGCGCGGGGTGGCTCCCGAGAACATCGGGACGGACTTCGAAGCCGTGATCGACGCCCCCGAGGTGCACGTGATCGCGGAACTGATTGGCGGTACGGATGATGCCAGACGCCATATCCTGCGGGCGATCGGCAAGAAAAAGCCGGTGGTGACCGCAAACAAGGCGGTGCTCGCGGTTCACGGGGAAGAGATATTCGCCGAGGCGGAGAAGGCGGGTTGCCCGCTGGGTTTCGAGGCGTCCGTCGCAGGCGGCATTCCGATTGTCAGAAACCTGCGTGAAGCTTTCGCGGCAGATAGAATCGAGAGGCTCGCCGGCATCCTGAACGGCACGTGCAACTATATCCTGAGCCGTATGACGGAGGTAGGCGCGGATTTCGGCGAAACGCTCAAGAGCGCTCAGGAACTCGGCTATGCGGAGGCCGATCCGGCATTTGATATCGACGGCGTCGATGCCTCGCACAAGATAGCAATCCTGGCGAACCTGGCCTATGGCACGCCCGTGGATGTCGAGGAATATCACACCGAAGGGATACGCCACATCACTTCCGTCGACATCGACATCGCCAAGGAACTCGGCTTCCGAATCAAGCTCATCGCCACGGCTCAGGAGAAAGACGGGAAACTGGATATCCGCGTTCATCCGATGATGCTTCCCGAAAGCCATCCCCTCTCGCAGGTGGGCGGTGTCTACAACGCGGTGGCGGTCGCGGGGGTGAATGCCGGGCCGCAGGTTTTCATCGGCAAAGGCGCAGGTTCGGAGGCGACGGCTTCCGCCGTCGTGGGCGATATCATCGAAGTGGCGAGGTGGCTGAAAAACGGTGGCGACTCGCGGATTCCCGCCGCCGCTTTTTTGCCGGATCAGCGCGCGCGCCTCGACATCCTGACGCCCCGGGAAATTTCAACACGCTTCTACGTTCGCTTTGCGGCTTTGGACAAGCCGGGGGTATTGAGCCGTATCTCCGGCGTTTTCGGCGATCACGACATCAGCCTCGAAACCGTCGTCCAGAAGGGCCGCGCCGACGAAGACGGCTATGCCCGTCTGGTGTTGCTCACCCACAAGGCGACGGAGGAAAACATGCAAAACGCACTCGGGGTAATTTCCCGCCTCGACGTGGTGCAGCCTTCTTACGCGCTCGTGCGTGTGGAATCGGACGGCATGGCGTTCATGTGATCAAGCAGACAAGGGTTCATCCCTGATGCGGAAAATCTTGATGGTTCTCGCACGCGGCCTGGCCGACAGGCCGGTGGCGGACTTTGGTGGTGAAACGCCTTTACAGAGGGCGCGCACGCCCGGGCTGGATCGCCTGGCCGATATGGGGTTTTCCGGCCTGTGGTCGCCAACGCCTGAAGACGCGTATCCCTCTCTGGATGGATTTCTCAAGAAATTTTACGGCTCCTCCGTCGCCCTGTCTTCCGGCTTGATGATGGCCGCCGCCACCGGCCATCTTCCGGAAGCGGGAGAAGCTGTCTTCCGGCTCAATTTCGTGTGTTTGAAGCCCGGCGCTACGAGCGTCGTCATGCTCGACCCGACGGGCTTCGGCGTCACGGACGAGGAGAACCGCGAACTCATCGCTTACCTGGAGCGGCAGATGCCGCCGGATGAGGGGGAATCTTTCCGCTTCGAATCCCTGGGCGGCTGTGAGGCGCTTCTCTTTTACAAGCGTGCGGGTGCGCCGCTTCTGCAAGAATCTTTTCGCGACTTCTCGCCCCCATATGCGATTACCGGAAACCCCATCGGGGATCATATGCCGGTAGCGGAGGCGGCCCGGCGCTTCGTTCATTTCGTCAACGATTCCCAGATGGTGCTCTCCACCCACTCGGGTTTGAGGGAAAAGGCGCAAACCCGCATGTTCGCTGCAAACTCCGTGTGGCTTTGGGGAGGCGGCCTCACCGAAGAGGTCGGGCGGATGTCGGAAAAAACGGGAGGCAGGAGTTCGGCCCTGATAACAGACTCGCAACTCGCTAAGGGTTTTGCCAAACTAGGCGGCGCGGATGTATATGAGCCGGGGGAGAAGGTGCCCGTCACGGTGAGCCAGGTGCTTTCGAGCCATGATTTCGTCTGCTTGATAGAGGATGCGGACGACGTGTCCCCCTGGCGCGAACCGGAGGAGAAAATCGAGGCCATCGAGAAGTTCGACGCCGGGCTCTTCTCGCCCCTGTTGGGAAGGCTGAGCGAGCCTTGCCGCATACTCGTGGCGGTGGATCATGGATTCAGCGTGGAATCTCAGGAATGGACTGCCGATGCCGTCCCGTTCGCCATCGCGGATTTCGATGGAGAGAATTTGACGCCGCCGAAGCGTCCGGGAGGGTTGGCCGCTCTTTGGGAGTTGATGCGTGGCGGAGAAGGAAAACAAAAAAATTCGGCCGTCGGTTTTTCCGAGGAACTCGGGGGAGCAAGGCGCGTCTATTCGCTGAATGCAGTGAAAAAGCGGTTGTTCGCTGGATGATGGGGATAAAATGAGTCTGGTCGTAAAAAAATTCGGTGGTACCTCGGTCGCGAACCTGGAAAAGATTCGCGGCGTGGTCAAGCGAGTCTCGGGAGCGAGAAGTTCCTGGGAGCGCATCATCGTCGTGGTGAGCGCGATGGCGGGGGAAACCGACAAGCTCATCCGGTTCGCGCATGCGCTTTCGCCTCAACCGGTGGGACGGGAGATGGATTTGCTGCTCACCTCGGGGGAGCGCATTGCGAGTTCGCTTTTGGCCATCGCCCTCGATGCGGTCGGGATACCGGCCATATCCCTGACGGGCGGGCAGGCGGGCATTCTGACGGAAGGCGCCCATACCCGCGCCCGCGTGCGCTCCATCCGCCCGGCGAGGATTGTAAAGGAGCTCGACGAGGGGAAGGTGGTCGTCGCCGCGGGCTTTCAGGGCGTCGATGCGTTCGATGAGGAGACGACGCTGGGACGCGGGGGCTCCGACCTCACCGCCGTGGCGTTGGCTGCGGCGCTTGAAGCGGACCGCTGTGAGATTTATACCGATGTGGACGGGGTGTACACGGCTGACCCGCGCCTTGTACCCGACGCGAAGCGCATGGAGCAGATATCGTTCGAGGAGATGATGGAACTCGCGTCCCTGGGCGCGAAAGTGCTGCAGGCGCGCTCTGTGGATCTGGCGGCGAAGTATGACCTGCCGCTCGTCGTCCGATCCGCGTTTGATGAAGGAGAGGGAACGTTGATCATTCCAGAGTCGACGGGAATCGAGTCCCCCGCCGTTCGCGGCGTGAGCTGCGATTCGAAGCAATCGAAACTCACGATTAGCGCCGTGCCCGACAGGCCCGGAATCGCCGCTGCTCTCTTCGGTCAGTTGGCCGAGAAATCCATCATGGTGGACATGATCGTCCAGAACGTGAGCGAAAACGGCCTGACGGACATCTCCATCACGGTGAACAGCGACATGGCGCAGCAAGCCGAACAAATCATGGTGGAATCGAATGAATCCTTCGGCGGGGCCACCATCTCCCGCGATGACGACATCGCGAAAGTCTCCGTCGTGGGCGTGGGCATGAAGAGCCAGGCTGGCGTGGCGGCGCGCGTTTTTTCCGCATTGGCGAGAAGCCGCATCAACATCATGATGATCTCGACTTCCGAGATTTCCATATCCGTTGTGGTGGGCCAGGCGGACTCCGAGAATTCGGTGCGCGTACTGCATAAGGAGTTTATCGGTTGAGCAATGCGTTGACGTTTCAGGAAGTGATCATGGGGCTGGAGAAGTTCTGGTCTCGAAAGGGATGCGTCATCCAGCAGCCATACGACATTGAGGTGGGCGCGGGCACCATGAACCCGGCCACTTTTCTGCGCGCCCTCGGCCCCGAGCCCTGGAAGGTGGCCTACGTCGAGCCCAGCAGGAGACCCACGGACGGCCGCTACGGGGAAAACCCGAACAGGCTGCAGCATTATTATCAATATCAGGTGATTCTGAAGCCCTCGCCCATCGACGTGCAGGAACAGTATCTCAAAAGTCTGGAGAGTTTGGGAATCGACCCGCTCGAGCACGATATCCGCTTCGTCGAGGACGACTGGGAATCACCCAACCTGGGTGCATGGGGTCTGGGCTGGGAGGTGTGGCTCGACGGCATGGAGGTCACGCAGTTCACGTATTTTCAACAGGCGGGCGGGCTGGACTTGGAAATGGTGTCCGCTGAATTGACTTACGGGCTCGAGCGCATCGCCATGTACTTACAAGAAGTGGAAAGCGTGTATGACCTCATCTGGGCGCGGGATACCGATGGCGGAGTCATCAAATATGCCGATGTGCATCATCAGACGGAAGTGGAGTTCAGCCATTACAATTTCGAGGAAGCGGACGTAAAAATCCATTTTGATATATTTGACAAATACGAGGCCGAAGGGTTGCGTCTTGTGGAGAAGGGCCTCACGTTTCCCGCCTATGATCACGCCCTCAAGTGTTCGCACACCTTTAATCTTCTGGATGCGCGAGGGGCCATCAGCGTGAGTGAGCGGGCGCGCTATATCGGCAGAATCAGAAAAATGGCGCGTGCGTGCGCCGAGAGCTATCTGAAATCCCGCTATGAGGCCGGTTTCCCTCTCATCAGGGACGAAGCGCAGCGAAACGACCATGTCACCCAATACGCCGCTCAATTCGATGCGGAAGAAGCGAAGTCGCACGTGGGCGAGGAATAGAGGGTTTCAGTTTGGGCAAAGAACTGCTTTTTGAAATCGGTACCGAGGAGATCCCCTCGACCTACATGCCGGGGATGATAGCTGCGCTCAAAGACCGGGCGGAGGCGGCGTTTGGCGAGGCGCGCCTTGATTACGAAGGTCTGAAGACGTTCGGGACGCCCAGAAGGCTCGTCTTGCATGTAGCCGATTTGGCGGAGCGCCAGAAACCGCTTCAAGAGGAGATACTGGGGCCGCCAGTGAAAAACGCGTTCGATGAAGACGGGAATCCGACGAAAGCGGCTCTCGGCTTCGCCCGGACAAATGGGGCGGAGGTGTCCGAACTCAAGCAGGTGGATACGCCCAAGGGCGCGCGCCTGATGTATTTCAGAGAAGACTTAGGGGATGAGGCCAGGACCGTACTGGGGTCTTTGCTGTCGAAACTGGTTCAGGAGTTGCCGTCTCCCAAATCCATGCGTTGGGGAGCGGGCAAGTTTTCCTTTGTTCGGCCTGTGCAATGGATTCTGGCCCTTTATGGGCAAGAACGCATCGATGGTCCTGTAGCGGATGAGGATACATCGCTCCCGCTTTTTTCTTCACTCACGTACGGACATAGGTTTCATCAGAATAAACAATTAAATATCAATAACTATCAGGAATATATCCATGTATTACATGAGAGCAATGTGGAGCCTGTCGTCGATGACGGAAAGGGCGGCGGGCGCATTCCCATGGTGCGAGCGGACGTCCTGGAAGTAGCCGGGTCCCTGGACGCCGAGCCGGCAGCGGACCCGGAGGCCGTGGAGCGCTTGGTGGAGAAGGTGGCGCATCTGGTGGAGTGGCCGTTTCCTGTGGCGTGCGGGTTCGATGAAAAATTTCTCGATCTCCCGAGTGAAGTCATTATCTCCACCCTGGAGGTGCACCAAAGATGTTTTGCGCTCAAGGAGAAGGGGGGAGAGAGACTCATTCCCTCCTTCATCGGCGTGAGCAATACGCATGCGAAGGACATGAGCGTCGTTCGGAAAGGATATGAACGCGTCGTGCGCGCGAGGTTGGAGGATGCGGAATTTTACTGGCGCCAGGACCTGGCGACACCCCTCGCCGACATGGCGGAGGAGCTCAAGGGCGTGGTTTATCACCCGAGGCTGGGCACGAGCTGGGACAAGGTGGAGCGGTTCAGACGCCTGGGCGCATGGCTTTGCGAGAAGCTCGCGCCGGGAGACGGCGCGTTGGCGAAAACCGTGGACGAGGCGGCATATCTCTGCAAGGCGGATTTAACCAGCGGCATGGTGTATGAATTCCCGGAACTTCAGGGCGTCATGGGCCGGCGCTATGCCGAACGCGAAAGCAGGAGCGAGGCGGTATCCCGCGCCATATATGAGCATTACCTCCCCAGAGGCGAGGGCGACGATCTCCCCAAAGAGCGCGCGGGCGCCATCGTGGGGCTCGCAGACCGCATGGACACCATCGTCGGCATGTTGGGGTTGGGCTACCTGCCCAGCGGTTCGGAAGACCCTTATGCGCTGAGGCGTGCGGCGAATGCGATTTTGCTCATTCTGGAGGACCGGGGTTTCAGAATCTCACTGCCCGAATGGGTGGAAGTCGCGAGCGAGCCTCTGGCGGATAAGTTCAAGGGAGATTCCGCCGAGGCGGCTGAAAGAATTCTGGGTTTTCTGCGCAACCGGGTGTCCGCCTATCTTTCGCGTGGCGGCGCGCGAGGCGATCTGGTGGAGGCGGTGCTCGCTGCGGGAGAGGATTCCGGCTGGCGCGACGTGTTGGACGCGCGGGCGCGGCTTCGCGCACTGGAGCGGTTGGCCTCGAGCGAAGAGACCTTCGAGCCGCTCACGACGACTTTCAAGCGGGTGAGCAACATCATCCGACAGGCGAAAGAGGGTGGTGAGCATGATGAGGCGACCAGCCTGGATGAGCGTCTTCTCGTGGATGACGCCGAGAAGAAGCTGAACGCATCTTTGTGCGCGGTTTCAGAAACAGTAGAGAAAGCGCTGGGGAACGTGCAGGCGGGAGACGCCGCCTCTTTGGAGGAAGCCTATGTTTCGGCGAATACCTCCATTGCGGAAATTCGTCCGGTGGTGGATGATTTTTTCGACGAGGTGATGGTGATGGCCGAGGACGCCGCCTTGCGGAAAAACCGCCTTGCGCTGATGGCCGACGTCGGCGCGCTGTTTTCAGCGAATGCGGATTTCACAAAAATTCAATTGAGGGCGACGAAATAATCGGAGTTGTTTTCAGCCACCCATATGTATTGCACAGACGCGCGAGGGGCGCGGGAGGACGCAGGTGATGACGGAGAAGATGATTTATTCCTTTGGGGCCGGGCGAACCGACGGCAGCGCCGATATGCGTAATCTGCTGGGTGGCAAGGGCGCGAATCTGGCGGAGATGGCGAGTCTGGACATACCTGTGCCGCCGGGCTTTACCATCACCACGCAGGTTTGCGTCGATTACCTGAAAGAAAAGGCGTTACCCGGGGGCCTCTGGGAGGGCGTGAAGGAGCAGATGGCGCGTCTCGAAGAGGCGATGGGGGCGCAATTCGGCGGCGATGAGAATCCGCTTTTGGTGAGCGTGCGCTCGGGCGCGCGCGATTCGATGCCGGGCATGATGGATACCGTCCTGAATCTCGGGATGAACGACAAGACGGTCGCCGCCCTCGAGAAAAAATCGGGCAACCGGCGCTTCGCATACGACAGCTATCGCAGGTTCATCAACATGTTCGGCAACGTGGTTCTCGAAATGGAGCACCACGACTTCGAATCGAAGATCGAGGCCATGAAACAGCGCAAGGGCGCGGAATCCGACCTGGAGTTGACGGCGGACGACCTGGTCGAACTGGTGACTGAATACGCCGTCCTTGTCGAAGAAAAAACGGGTGCGAGTTTCCCCCAGGATCCTTACGAGCAACTCCGGCTGGCCATCGAGGCGGTGTTCAAATCCTGGAACAACGATCGCGCCTTCACCTACCGCAGGCTGTATCACATTCCCCATGACTGGGGCACCGCGGTGAACGTGCAGTGCATGGTGTACGGCAATATGGGGGAGGATTGCGGCACCGGGGTCGCTTTCTCGCGGAACCCCGCGACGGGCGAGGATGCCCTCTATGGCGAGATTCTCTTCAACGCGCAGGGCGAAGACGTGGTGGCCGGCATCAGGACGCCCGAACCCATCGAAAGCCTCAAGGCGAAGATGCCCGAATGTTACGCCGAGTTTGAAAGCATCACCGAGAAGCTCGAAGCGCATTACAAAGATATGCAGGACATGGAGTTCACGATTCAGAACGGGCGTCTTTTCATGCTCCAGACGAGAAACGGAAAGCGTACGGCGGCGGCGGCCGTGCGAATCGCCATCCAGTTGGTGAGGGAAGGCGTGATAGACAGGCGAACCGCTTTGAAAATGGTGGACCCCGACAGCCTGGATCAGTTGCTGCATCCGATGATCGACGCCGAGGGGGAATTGAAAGTAGTGGCCACGGGTCTGGCCGCGTCGCCCGGAGCCGCGGTAGGTCGAGTGGTCTTCACCGCGGCGGATGCGGTCGAGCGGGCCGAAGCGGGGGACCCCGTGATTCTGGTGCGCCAGGAGACGAGCCCCGAAGACATCAACGGGATGAACGTATCTCAGGGCATTCTCACGGCGCGGGGCGGACTCACCTCGCACGCGGCCGTCGTTGCGAGACAGATGGGGAAATGCTGCGTCACAGGGTGCAGCGCCCTGAACGTGAAGGCCGACGAGAAGGTGGTCCTCGTGAACGGCGAGACGGTGTCGGAAGGTGATCATATTTCCTTGAACGGTACTACCGGAGAGGTGATTCTGGGTGAGGCGAAGCTCAAGCAGCCCGAGCTTTCGGGGGATTTCGCCACCTTGATGGAATGGGCGGACGAGCTCCGAACTTTGGGAGTGCGCGCCAACGCCGATACGGTGATGGACAGCGAGGCGGCCATCCAATTCGGCTGCGAGGGAATCGGCCTGTGCCGCACGGAGCACATGTTCTTCGAGGGAGAGCGCATCGACTACGTGCGCGCGATGATTCTGGCGTCTACCGAGGAGGGGAGGCGGGATGCGCTTGATCACCTCCTGCCCATGCAGCGCGAGGATTTCGTCGGCATCTTCGAGGTGATGAAAGAAAGGCCTGTGACGATCAGGCTGCTGGATCCGCCGCTTCACGAGTTCTTGCCCAAAACGAAAGAAGACATGGAGCAGGTCGCCAGGCTGCTGGATGTGGACCTCGACGCGGTGCGCCATGCCACCGAGGCAACAGAAGAGCAGAATCCCATGCTGGGCCACCGGGGTTGTCGTCTGGTGGTCACCTATCCTGAAATCGCCGAAATGCAGGTGCGCGCCATCATCGAGGCGGCTTGTGAAATGAAATCGCGAGGCGTGGACGTGTTGCCTGAAATCATGATTCCTCTTACCTCGGGCATCGGGGAATGGGAGTTCAATCGCGACATCGTGCACGATATCGCCGGACAGGTGATCCAGGAAAAAGGCGTCACGCCCCGATATCTCACGGGCACGATGATCGAAATTCCCAGGGCTTGCCTCCTGGCGGGAGAGATTGCCGACAGCGCGGAATTCTTCAGTTTCGGCACGAACGATCTAACGCAGCTGACCTATGGTTTGAGCCGTGATGACGCGGGCTGGTTCCTGCCCAAATACATCGAAAAAGAGCTGATTCCCAGAGATCCGTTCGTGGCCGTCGATCGCGAGGGAGTGGGTGAGATGGTGCAAATCGGCATCGAGCGCGGCCGCGCGAGACGGGAGAATCTCGAGGTGGGCATCTGCGGGGAGCACGGCGGGGAACCCACCTCGGTCGAGTTTTGCCACATGATGAAAATGGATTACGTCTCTTGCGCGCCGTACCGGGCCCCGATCGCGAGGCTCGCCGCTGCCCAGGCGGCCATCACCCACGGCTCATACCAGACTGTCGAAATCCATTGAGCGGGATTTCCCTTTGATGGTTCACCTCTCCGCCGAGCGGAAAAACGAGTTGATGGGCCAGGCACTCTCTCTCGCGGGGCGCGCGGAGGGAATGACGAGCCCGAACCCGCTAGTCGGGGCCATTGTTCTTGACGCCGACGGAGAAATAGCGGGCCGGGGCTGGCACCAAAAGGCCGGGGAGCCGCACGCAGAAGTGCTGGCTCTTCAGGAAGCGGGTGTGCGTGCGCGAGGCGGTGTCTTGTTCGTCACGCTGGAGCCGTGTTCTCACCAGGGCAGAACGCCCCCTTGCGCGCCTGCTGTGGTGGAGGCGGGCGTCGCTCGCGTCATCGCCGCTGTTCTGGACCCGAATCCGCAAGTGCAGGGAAAGGGATTTGCGCACCTGCGCGCACATGGGGTCGGGGTAGAGACCGGTATAATGGCAGAGGAGGCGGTACGCCTGAATGAAGTATATTTTCACTGGTGGCGGCGTGGCCGGCCTTTTCTGACGCTTAAGGCCGCGGCGAGTCTGGACGGCAAAATCGCCACCCGGAGCGGGGAGAGCAGGTGGATAACGGGTGAGGCGGCGAGAGACGCGGGCCATCAATTCAGGAACAAGGTGGATGCCATCCTGGTAGGCGTGGAGACAGTACTGAAGGACGACCCGTTGCTCACCGCGCGGCCAAGTGGCGCCGAGGGCAAGCCGCTCATGAGAGTCGTGCTGGACTCGAAACTCAGGACGCCCGCCCATGCCCGCATACTGGTGCCCCGGTCGGGAAGTTCCACCATCCTTGTGGCCACCGACGCGGCGCCCCCGGCGAAGGAAGAGGCGCTGCGCGAAGCGGGTGCGGAAATCATTCGAGGGGAAGCGGACCCCGAAGGCCGGGTGTCGCTCGCTCCGCTTTTGGAGTTGTTGGGAAGCCGCGGCGTTCGCCATATCCTTGTGGAAGGCGGCGGGCGGATGCACGGTTCCTTCCTTCGGGAAGGCCTGGCGGATCGGCTCCTGTATTTTCTGGCGCCCCTCGTAGTGGGGGACCATGAGGCGCCGGGCGCGGTTTCAGGCCTTGATGAAGAGAAATTGCAATCTCTGCCCGGGTTATTTAATGTAACACATGAAGTTATGGGGAGTGATTTGTTGATTCAAGGATATTTCAAAAGACCGATTTGGAAAGATGTTGAGGAGTGGACAGGTGTTTAGCGGAATTGTTGAGGCCATCGGCGCGATTCGTGCATTGAAAAAAGACGCCAAAGGCGCGCGGATCACCATCGAGGCGCCGGGCGTTTTGGGCGGCGTGCGGCTCGGCGATTCGATTGCGCTCAATGGTGCCTGCATAACGGTTGTTGATTTTGACGACAGGAAGTTTGAAGCCGATTTGTCCGTCGAGACGCTGAGGCGTACGAATCTGGGAGAACTGGTCGTCGGCGACCGATGCAACCTCGAGCGCGCCATGGCGCTGGGAGAACGCCTCGGCGGGCATCTTGTGAGCGGTCATGTGGACGGCGTGGGAAGGATAAAGAGCAGAAAAAATGAGGGCGACTCGATTTGGCTCACATTCGAGGCTCCGGTGGAGGTGATGCGCTATGTCGTCTATAAAGGTTCTGTTGCGGTCGATGGAATCAGTTTGACGGTGGCGGCGTGTGATGGTGAGACTTTTTCGGTGTCGATCATCCCGCATACGAGCGAGCAAACGACGCTCACGGAGAAGGAAGATGGCGCCGCTGTGAACCTGGAGGCGGATTTGATCGGGAAATACGTGGAGAAGCTGCTCGCGCCCCACGCGGATTCGAGGTCTCGAGACGGCATCACGATGGAAAAGTTAAAGGAGCAAGGCTATGCCTGAGCCGGGGGAGGAAAGAAACTTCGACGAAAATCCTTTCTCGACGATTGAAGAGGCAATCGGCGATATTAGCGAGGGGCGCATCGTCGTCCTCGTGGATGATGAGGATCGTGAAAACGAGGGCGATTTCATCCTCGCGGCCGAGAAGGTGACTCCGGAAGTAATCAACTTCATGACGAAACACGCGCGCGGTTTGGTTTGCCTCGCGCTCACGCCCGAGAAAGTGGAATCTCTGGGGCTTCCCATGATGGTGCCCAGCGGCGAGAACGGCTCCGCCTTCGGCACGGCTTTTACGGTTTCCATCGAGGCTCGCGAAGGCGTTACGACGGGCATCAGCGCTTTCGACAGGGCCCACACCATACAAACCGCAATCCAGGAAGACGCCAGGCCGTCGGACCTGGTGACGCCCGGCCACGTTTTCCCGCTGCGGGCACAGCCGGGGGGCGTACTCCGGCGAGCGGGCCACACAGAGGGCACGGTGGATCTGGCCCGCCTGGCCGGCCTGCAGCCCGCGGGTGTTCTCTGCGAGGTCTTGAATGAAGACGGCTCGATGGCGCGTCTGCCCAACCTGCGGAAGATAGCGAAAAAAAATAATCTCTCCCTCGTGACCATCAAGGATCTTATCGCTTACCGCATGCGGCATGATCGTCTCGTGGAGCGTGTGGAGGAGGCTGAGATGCCGACGGCGTTCGGCACTTTCAAGGTATATGCGTACCACAATCAAAGCAGCGGCAGGATTCACGCCGCTTTGGTGATGGGCGAGTTGAACCCCGACGAACCCACCCATATTCGAGTGCAGCCGGTGAACGCCATCTGGGACTTGTTGGCGCTTTTGCGCTCTGATTGCCCGGACAGGATCAGAAACGCGCTGGCCAAGATTCAGGAGGCGGGCAAGGGGGTGTTGGTCTTCTTGCAGCCCGATTCGATGGGAGAGGAATTTTCCAGAAAAGAGAAGGTTTCCCCCGGCCCGCGTGAGGTGGAGCAGAAAATCGGGATCAAGAGCGCGCCGCTCGAAGGGTTGCGCGATTACGGCATCGGGGCCCAAATACTCGTCGATTTGGGCTTGCGGCGGATTCGGATCATGACGAACGATGAGCGCAGGATTGTGGCGCTCGAAGGCTATGGCCTCGAACTCGAAGACAGAGTGGCGGTGGACATGGAGCCGCCCTTGCCGTCTTTGCAAAAGAAGAGGAAGGACGGCAGGGAATCCTACTTGCAGCGTCCGTAACATAGGGGTGTGGAGAGGAAATGGATAATCCGGTGACGGGCGATCTGAACGGGCGGGGACTGCGGATCGGCCTCGTCTCGTCGCGCTTCAACGATTTCATCGTGACGCACCTCGTCCGGGGGGCCGAGACGGCTTTGCGGCAATGCGGCGTATCCGGGGCCGATATTGCGCTCGTGCAGGTGCCGGGTTCGTTCGAGCTTCCGGCGGCCGCGATGAGGATGGCGAAATCGCAGAAATATGACGCCATCGTATGCCTGGGCTGCGTGATACGGGGCGCAACATCTCACTACGATCTGGTGTGCGCCGAGGCGACGAAGGGCATCGCCCAGGTGGGTGCTCAGACGGGAGTGCCGACCATTTTCGCCGTCGTCACGACGGACACGATTGAGCAAGCCATCGAGCGCTCAGGAACGAAGATGGGAAACAAGGGATACGAGGGCGGGCTGGCGGCCGTGGAGATGGCGAACTTGTTTTCGAAAATGGATGAGGATGGGAACGACGCTCCCGAAGAGGGAAAGTGATGGTGGAGAACAGAAAGGCGGGACGAGAGCTTGCGTTTCAAATCCTGTATCACACCGACCGCACCGCAAGTCTTACGCCGGAGGAAGTGGAGCGCTATTGGCGGTTGCATCCGGCGGATGAGAGTTCAAAAATGTTCGCCAACAGGTTGATGGCGCTCATTCTGGAGAAAGACCGGCAGATTAACGATTTGCTCAACGAAGCGAGCGAGAGTTGGTCGCTGGAGCGCATGGATGCCGTATCGAGGAGCATATTGCGTTTGGGCGTTTGTGAAATGTACTTTGTGTTGGATATCCCGCCCGCGGTCACGATGGATGAAGCGATTCGCCTGGCCAAACGATACGGGCCGGAAAATGCGCCCGGCTTCGTGAACGGTATTCTGGATCGCCTCTATCAAGAGAAAACGGCGGTATAAGAGGTGATACGACTTCGCTTGTTTCCCCAGGGACTGCATGAGGTGAAAAGTTTTGCCGCCGTTTGCATGTTCGCGGTGGAGCATTTTCCGTTTCAAGGGCGATTGCTGCAAATCGACCGCTTGCTGGAGAGCGAGGTGAGCGGTCTCATCGAGCAGGGCAAATTGAGCGGCGCTTGGGAGTCGCAAGCCATGTTTGCCTCGAAGGGGCGGCTCGCGCCTGAGTATGTGTTGTTCGCAGGTGTCGGCTCTATGGAGGACTTGACCCTCACAAAGCTCTACCGGCATGCGAAGGATATTTTTGGAAGGATGATGAGGGCGTCGGCGAAGAATTTATCGATGCAGGTTTCCGGTTTCGCACAGCTTCCCGATGACTTCACTCCCGTGGCCACGGAGATTATGAACGGTGCGATACGAGGCGTCATCGGAAATCCCTGGGATGTCGATATTCTTGTTTGCGAACCAGATGATGAGAAATATGACGAATTGATTATGCTGAGTGAGCAAATTGCTTTCAGCAGTGTGAAGAATCGTGAACTCTCCTTGGAGGTTTTGATTTGAGCGGGGCGCCTTTGAGGATAGTTCACGATATCCGTTTCGCTCTGCTGCTATGCATTTTTCTGTCAGCGGGCTGCGGCTACGAACTCGAAGGAACCTTACGGCCCAAGAAACTCGAAACAGTGCAGACCATTTCGATATCACCATTCCTGAACCATACGGACGAGCCGGGCCTTGGACGCGCCGTTACGAAAGCGATGAGAGGAAGGTTCCTGCGGGACGGCCGCCTCCGGGTTTCCGACTCTCCCGATGCGGACGTCGCTCTCGAAGGTGTTGTGCGCGAATATCGTCTCTCTCCAATCGGCTTCACCCAGGCTGACAGGGTTCAGCGATACCGCGTCGTGGTGCGCACGCGAATACGTCTGCACGACAAAGGGCGGAAGAAATTGCTCATCAATCAGGATTTGGAGTCTTATGCCGAATTCGCTGTCTCATCTTCTATTGCGCAAAGTGACATGAGCCGCTCGAACGCCCATCAACAAGTGGCCGACTCTTTGTCGAAAGACGTCGTCAGCCTTGTGTTAGAGGGTTTTTAGATTGGCCTCGGGCCGAAAAAAGCCAAAAAGTTCTCTGGCAGCGCTCTCCGATGTCCAAAACGCGCCGACGCAACCCGTATACCTTTTGGAAGGCAAAGACTCTTTTTTGCGGGATGAATACCTGCGCGTCATTCGACGCAAGGTTCTTGGGGACGGGCCGGATGATTTCACCCATGACCGTTTCGACTGGGCCGAGGCCGATGCGCCCGCCATCATCACCATCGCCCAGACGATGCCGTTTATGGCAGAGAAGCGCCTCATCGAAATCCTCAATTTCACCAGGCCGGGCGAGAGGGATGAGTCCATCTTTCTCTCTTATCTCGAGCACCCATCCGCGTCCACGGTTCTGGTCTTTTGCGTCGAAAACGTCGACATGCGCACCACTTTCTTCCAACGCCTGGTGAAGGCGAGCGTGCATTGTCGGGTAGATATCCTGGAGGGGGAGGAATTAAAGAAATGGCTTCACGGGCGCGCCGTGGAGTTGGGGTTCGAGTTGCGACCGGAGGCCGCCGATATGTTGGTCGCCATGGTCAAACCCTCAATGATGAGGCTCAGCACCGAACTCGAGAAAATCGCTTCCTATTTGATGCCGGGAACGGTGGCCGGTGCGGAGGAGATTCGCGAAATCGTCGGCCACTCCAGAGAAGAATTGCTCTATAAGCTGGGCGATTCACTCAGCCAGGGGAGTTTGGGTGGAACCCTCGTTCTCTTGCGCCGGATGATGGAAACCGAACATCCCGTCGTTTTCATCGGGTTGTTGCGTAATTTGATTCGGCGTTGGACGATTTCAAAGTCCTTGATTAGAAGTGGCCGGGGCGCCCAGGGAATCTCTCAGACGCTGGGTCTGCAGCCCTTTGTGGCGAGGAGGCTCGAGAGTCAGGTCAGGGGATTGCGTTCCGCTTACTTGCGCGAGTTATACGGGAAGCTGCTTCAGGTGGACCGCAAGCTCAAGCGGACGAGCGACATGAAGGTCGCCCGTCAGACGCTGGAATTGTTTTTGGTGGATGTGCGATCCTCCAGAAGCGGGCCGCACAAGGTTGTTTAGTTATTTCGAAGAGGCCGCATGAACCCGCTTGGCCAATCTTCCCGCGTGTCTCGACGCTGTTTTTTTGTGGATAATTCCTTTGGTGGCTGCGCGATCCAATTGCGACTGGGCTTTTCTCAGCAACTCTTCGGGGTTTTCTTCGCTATTCGCCAGGACTTGTTTGATGGTATTGCGAAATTGAGTCCGAATAGCGCGGTTTCTGGCGCGGCGAACGATATTCTGGCGATTGCGCTTCTTGGCCGAACGAATATGTGGCAATTTGTTTCATTCTCCGTAAAGATGGTTGAAATGTCTCTCTTGAGGCTGTTTCACAGCCCCGGTAAAATACCACGGAACAAAGGGTTGTCAAGCTCACCGCCCTGGTGTCAGGAACCCTGTGACCACGCCACCTGAATCCTCTAATCCGGGACGAGAAGAAAATACTTTTGCCGCTGCGCCGGCAGGGAATGGCGATTCCTCGCCGGAGGAGAGTATTTCCAGGTTTGCGGGTCCCGTTAGCTTGGCCACTCTCCTCAGTCGCGTTGCGGGTTTTTTCCGGGATTTGCTCATCGCCAAATTTTTTGGCGCCGCGATGATGGCCGATGCCTTTTTTGTCGCATTTGCGATTCCCAATCTTTTCAGGCGCATGTTCATGGAAGGGGCTCTGAGTTCCTCGTTTCTTCCTGTTTACTCCGATGTGCGAGAGCAATCCGGGATCAAAGAAGCAAAAAAATTCGCCGGCGGCATGTTGGTGTTTCTCATCTTCGCAGGGAGTGCGGGCTGCGCGATAGGGATTTGGTTCGCTGACCCTTTGATGAGAGTGCTGGCGCCTGGTTTTTCGAGCAACCCGGAAAAACTGGATCTCGCGGCGCAACTCACCAGAATTATGTTTCCGTTCATTGTTTTTATCGGGCTGTGGGCGGTCGCAGCCGGTATGTTGAACGCGGCGCGCCGCTTTTTCGTGCCTGCTTTCGCACCCGCGCTCCAGAACGTGGTTATCATCTTTGCTCTTTTGCTGGCGGATTTTTGGGCAAACAGGGCGGAAGCCATCCGTTGGCTCGCCTGGGCCGTCGTCATTGGCGGGGCGACGCAGTTTTTCTTCCAACTCCCCTTCATGGGGAAATTGCGAATTTTACCGCTTCCCTCTATTCCCTGGAGGGTGGAGGGTGTCGGTAGATGCCTGGCGCTGATGGGGCCGGCGGCTCTTGGCGGTGTTGTTTTTCAGGTCAATGTTCTCGTTGACAGGTGGCTGGCTTCGTTCCTGGCGGAAGGCTCCATTTCTTATCTCTACTATGCGAACCGATTGGTTCAGCTCCCTCATGGCATATTGAGTCTCGCGGTGGTGTCCGCCGTTTTGCCGGTTTTGTCTGATTATGCGGCGCAAAACAGGGAAAATTCTGTATCGGGAGATTCCGAGCGGGGCGCCATGCTCGAGGCGGGGAGGCTGACGCTGTTCATCACCATTCCCTCTTCATTCGGCCTGATGGTTTTAGCCCACCCGATCATGGAGGTTATTTTCGAGCGGGGCGCCTTTACGCAAAGCCATACCGCTGCGAGCGCAGCCGCTTTGCGGGCGTATGCGGCAGGGTTGATGTTTTTCGGGATCACGAGACTTTTGGCCGGGGTGTTTCACGCTCGATTGAACACGAGTTTTCCGGTGAAGTGCGCCAATATCACTGTCCTCGCCAACGTGGTACTCAGCGTCGCCCTGATGTTCCCTCTCGGGTTTATCGGCCTCGCGCTCGCCACGTCGTGCTCAAGCGCCTTAAACGCGGTGCTGTTGCTGCGGGGCGTCATGCGCGAGTGGAGCGATTTTCCGAAAAAGGAGTTGGCTCATTCCCTGAGCAGGCTTCTGGTGCTTGGAATCTTGACGGGGGTTCTCGCATATTTCATCCATCTGCAACTCGTTCATCTGCAATTGTGGGATGCGCAGCACTCGTCGGCCCTTAAATTGGCGATGATGATGCTCGAGGTATCCCTGGCCGCCTGCTTCTATATTTTCATGGCGAAAAAAATCGATGCTTCTTCATATGAAACCTGGTGCCGTTTCACTCGCCTCACATGGAGAAAATCTTGAGCAATGGGGATCAAGCGGTGACAAAGGAAAAGTTTTCGACTGAAGAGCACGAAAAAAATAATCAGGTTTCGCTGGATACGAGCCTGGTCGATATTTTAAGAACTTTCAGGGATTTCCTTCTTATCGAGCGCCGCCGTGCGGTGAATACCGTCGAGAGTTACGGGCGCGACGTCGAATCGTTTTTCTATTGGCTCCAGGAAAACGAGGACGTTTCACCGGCGAATTGGTCGAAGAGCATCGTCATTGATTATCTCAAGGATAAGCGGGAGAAGGGGAAATCGGACACCACGCTGCGGCGGCACTTGGCGTCCATTCGCGCGCTCGCCAGATTGTTGGTTCGCGACGGGTACGCAAAGGAGGATTTTACGGCGGACATTGCGCAACCTGCAAAATGGAAACGTTTGCCCAAGACCCTTTCGCAAGAAGAGATGTCAAAGATTTTGCTGGCGCCTGACGGCAAAACACCGCAGGCGGTGCGGGATAAGGCGATGTTCGAGCTTTTGTACGCCACCGGCATGCGCGTCAGTGAGATCATTCGACTCAAACTCAACCAAATTGAACTTGAATCGGGTTTTTGCATTGTTCACGGAAAGGGAGATAAGTCCCGGCTTGTTCCCATAGGAGATGCAGCGAAAGATATGCTTGCGGATTATCTTGGCGCCGCTCGACAAAGTCTGCTACGCGCCCGGAAATCGGATTATGTGTTTCTCACGGGCCGGGGAGGACCCATGACCCGTCAAGCTTTTTGGGCGCGGGTCAAGAGATGGGCCAAAGAAGCAGGTGTGGGCAAAAGCGTGAGTCCCCATGTGTTTCGACACAGCTTTGCAACTCATTTGCTCAATCACGGGGCCGATCTGCGGGCCGTTCAGGCGATGCTCGGGCATTCGGATATTTCCACCACCGAGGTCTACACGCATGTTGATAGAGAAAAACTGCGGGGACTCTTGGACAAGAGCCACCCGAGGGGGTAGGAAATAAAAATAAAGTTCTTTTGTTGACGCCTGAAATTCTGGGGCGTACGATCAAATGGCGCATGGAGCTTGGATTTTCTTTTCGAAAGATGACACATGCAAATACGGGGAGCCTGAATCTTTTGGCGACAAGGATGTCTGCAAGCCCGCTGGCCGGGCCGGATAGGCTGGTTCATATCATTGGGAATCGGGATGAATCTCTCAAGGCCGTAGAGAGGGCGTTTAACGTAAAAGTCAGACTTGCGTCAGAGGGGTTCGTAGTTGAAGGCCCGCCCGATGCCGCCGAGAAGGCCCGACTGTTCCTGGATGAGTTGACGGAATGCGTGGAGGAGGGATTTCGGTTCGATCCGTTGAACGTCAAGACGCTGGCGCAGGCCGTTGCGGTTGAGCAAGACGTTACGCTTCGTTCCCTGGTGACGAATCGGATATCGGTTTCATCGAAGAAACGATACGTCGTTCCCAAGGGCCCGGTCCAGAGTGAATACATAAGGGCGATTCGCGAAAAGGGAGTGACATTCGGAATCGGGCCGGCCGGAACGGGGAAAACCTATCTGGCCATGGCTTTGGCGGTTTCCGGGTTGCTGGAGAAGGCATACGCTCGCATTGTGTTGACGAGGCCGGTTGTGGAGGCAGGCGAGAAGCTCGGGTTTTTGCCTGGTGATTTGCAGGAGAAGGTGAACCCATATCTCAGGCCGCTGTTTGACGCGCTGAACGATATGGTGGAATTCGAACGGGTGGAGCGTTTCATTCAAAGGGGTGAGATAGAGATAGCGCCGCTCGCATATATGAGGGGCCGTTCGCTGAATGATTCTTTCATCATATTGGATGAAGCGCAGAACACGACGCCCGAGCAGATGAAAATGTTCCTCACCCGCCTCGGCACCCGAAGCAAAGCGGTCGTAACGGGGGACATTACGCAAATCGATTTGCCCGAAACTTCCGGTTGCGGGCTGATTCACGCTCAAGACGTTTTGGGAGATTTAGAAGAAGTTTGTTTCGTCTATTTCAGCGAACGAGATGTGGTTCGCACGCAATTGGTGAGAAAAATCGTTTCTGCATACGAGGCCCACAGTTTATAGGCGAGTTCTCCGAAGAGTGCTTGCAATGCCGGGGGCGTTCACATATAGCCGATACGTCCACGATCCCTTCATAACTGAAGGATTCTGGAGATTGATCGCGTGATCCATCGAGCCGGCGTCGGGAAAACTGCCGGAAAACCCAAAAACATCTTTTTGCGTCTACTGGCGTCGGCGAGACGGTCGCTCGTGGATTGCGCCCTGGCGTTTGCCAACACAAGGACATATCCATGGATTCTGGGCGGGACGCTCGCCGTTGTGCTCTCGTTTCTGCTCACAACCGATCTTTCGGCGCCACGTGTGTCTTTCGAGGTGGGCGACGTCGTTCCCAGGGACATTAAAGCTCCGCAAGATATGCGCGTGGTCGATCCCATCGCCACGAATGCGAAGCGCCAGGCAGCCAGAGAAAAAGTCCTGCCTCGTTACGATATTGATACCCAACTTTCACAAGTTGTCCTTACCAGGTTGAATGGCGCATTTGAATCCATTCAACGGTCGGTAGACAAAGAACTTGAGAAAGTAAAAGCGGAGCAATTGAAGAAACGGGCCAAGCAGAAGAGCCGGACTATTTTCTCCGAGTCGGAAGCATATCAGGAA
Organism: bacterium; assembly: GCA_965204535.1. Classification (GTDB taxonomy): domain Bacteria; phylum UBA8248; class UBA8248; order UBA8248; family UBA8248; genus Bin107. Next base: position 1,354,238 of record OZ241996.1, read on the forward strand.
ATGTACGCTACTCCCACATTCGTCAAGGCCGAGAGCGCCTTTCACAAGCTCGTGGGAGATAAGGTTCCGAAGGAATTGGCCGTTTGGTTGAGAAACGAGAGGTTCGCGAACTGGATTCGGGAAGATATCGCCAAATTGTTAAAGGCGGCGTATGCGCATCAAATCGTGAGTGACAAGCAATTGTACGCCACCCATGCGGCGAAAGGGATTACGGCGCGTGACATTAGGACAGGGAATCGCGTTTCCGTCAGCCGGTCTATGAATCCTCTGGAGCTAAGGCAGGTAGATACATTACTCAAACAAGAAGCTCGAAAAATACTTCCCCACCAAATGCCTCAGAAAGTCGGGGCTTTGCTAATTGCTCAAACCTTGAAAATGATTCGACCGACGCTGACATTCAACAACAGGGCGACACTTGAGAGCAGAGAAAAGGCCGCGGCCACGGTTCCACCTATCTCTGAAGTTCTCAAGCAAGGGGAAATGATCGTTCGCGAGGGAGAACGTTTGAGCGAAGGACAAATTGTAAAACTCAAGAGTTTGGAGAATATCCACCGACAAAGTCATGTGATAGGCAATTTCACCGGCACTGCTTTGGTGGTTTTCATTCTGCTCATTCTGGCATGGATTTGTGTGCAGAAATACGATGTGAGTTTTTTGTCATCGCAAAAAAACGTCACACTTTTTGTAATACTGCTTCTGAGTCAAGCCGTTTTGCTGAAATTGGGCATTCTTTTTTCCGAAGTGTTGCATGAAACTTTCCGGGGAATCCCACTCCACTCGTTTTACTATGTCATTCCATTTTGCTCCGCTTCTCTTCTTGCAGCCGTTTTGCTGGGACGCTCATCGGCGGTGTTGATGGCGGTTTTCTCCGCCGTTCTGACTGGACTGATTTTGCCGAATCACATCAATTTCAGCATCGTCGCTCTCGGCGGCGGCGTGCTGGCGGCCATCCGATGGAAAGAATATCGACGCAGGACTTCTGTGCTTATCGTGGCGTTCATCCTGGGTTTGTTGGGCGCTGCGCTCGCCCTGGGTTTCAATATGCAAGAGGGTTTCAGCGCCGCAATCATACAGTGGACGGATATTCCCATCGCCTTGCTCGGCGGTCTTTCGAACGTCATCATCGTCGCGGGGGCCATGCCCCTGCTCGAGTCGATTTTCAAACTCACGACCGATATGCGTCTTCTGGAGTTGGCCGACCAGAATCACCCACTATTGAGAAAGATGGTCGTCGGCGCGCCGGGCACCTATCACCACAGCCTTCTCGTCGGCAACCTGGCGGAGGAGGCGTCCGAGGCGATCGGCGCGAATCCGCTTCTGACCCGTGTAGGAGCGTATTTCCACGATATCGGCAAGATGATGAAACCGGAATATTTCATCGAAAATCAGGGTCGGGAAAACCGTCACGATAGACTGAAGCCCAACATGAGCGCGCTCATCCTGATCAGCCATGTAAAAGAGGGGGTAGAACTTGCCAAAAGCCATCAACTGCCCAAAGAGATTATCGATTTGATTCAGCAACACCATGGCACATCCTTGATTCGATTTTTTTACGAGAAAGCGAAGAAGCAAAATGGGGATGGCGCGACAGAAGAGTTTTTCCGCTATCCGGGGCCAAGACCTCAGACGAGAGAAGCGGGCATCCTGATGTTGGCTGATATGGTGGAAGCATCGTCGCACTCGCTTTCGGATCATTCTCATGGGCGCCTCACCGCTTTGGTAGATAGAATTGTCCAGAGTGCTTTTGCGGAGGGACAATTGGACAATTGCAGTCTCACGCTCAGGGATTTGAGCAACATTCAGGACGCCTTCATGCGCGTTTTGGTTGGTATTCATCATCACCGGATTCATTATCCAGGGCAGGAAGACGCTCCTAAGAAAGGAGCTGCGAATGGAAGTCCTCATCAAAAACCAGCAAAAGCTGTTCGCGCTGGATCACAAAGCGCTGAAGCAACGTTTGGAAGTCATACGGAAAGCTCTCCGGTCCGGAGATGACGGGTTCAGCGTCATATTTATTCGAGACGAGGAGATGCGAGCGTTAAATTCGCGATATCGGCGGGAAGATAAAACAACGGATGTCTTGGCTTTTCCGCCAGCTGATTTCTTTCCGTTCGTGGGTGAACAAAAAGGGGAAGAAACATTTTTAGGAGAAGTGGTCATCTGCGTGGATGAGGTGCTTCGCCAGGCGGAGGCCGAGGCAGTGGATTACGGAGTCTTGGCGGAGCGTCTGCTCGTACATGGCCTTCTACACCTCAAGGGGTATGACCATTACACGGAGTCTGAATCTGCGCGCATGGGTGAGGAAGAAAAAAGAATAGCTTTTTTGCTTGACGGAGAGTGGCTCTATCGAGAAAGGCGTGAAAATTTCGAATAGATAATTGTGGGTGCCATGACACAGGAATTTTGAGTCAATTGCACATTGTTTCTCGTTGGAGAGAACTTAATCTCTTGCCCATTCTCATTGGCGTGAGGGTGATTTCTGGGAATTTAGAAACGGCCTGCAATCAAATCCGCCCCGATTTTGAAATCTGAAACCTGATGGACTTGGTAGTGATATGGGTAGCCTTCGACTCATCATCGGCTTGATTTTGGCATTGGCGATATCGAGCTTCGGTGTCATCAACATGAAGCCGGTGACCGTTGCCTATTATCAGGGCAGCGTCAACTTGCCTCTTTTTTATGTTCTGTTGGCTGTGTTTGTATGCGGTTTCATGGTGGCATGGTTTGGCGGGGCATTGGACAGATTGAAGTTCAGGAGTCAGATAGGAAAATTAAAGCGGGAAGTCAAGACGTTAGAGAATAATCTGGATGAGGTGCGTGAGCAAAGCGGCAAGCTTCTTACCATGGGAAATACGCAAATCGATGAATCCGTTGCCGCACGTGATGAACCCACGTCAAAAACGGATTCGAAGTCTCAGATCAGTCTATCCCCCCGCGAATCGAAGGCGGAATAGGTATGTCCTCTCCTAAAGGCGCCCTGCAAGCCAAGAAAGAAAAAAATACATCCGGCAAAAGTAGCCCTGGCCCTTCTCCTGCGATGCGCCAATATCTGGAAATGAAAAGACGCTATCCGGACGCGATACTGTTTTTCCAGTTGGGTGATTTTTTCGAAATGTTCTATGAAGACGCGAAACTCGGGGCGAAAGTGTTGGAACTCGCGTTAACGTCGCGCCAGAGTGATGACAAGGGACCTATCCCGATGTGTGGTGTGCCTTGCCATTCGGCCTCTTCATACTGTGGGCGATTGCTGGAAGCGGGCTATAAAGTCGCCATATGTGAGCAGGTGGAAGACGCAAGAGAAAGTAAGGGAGTTGTAAAACGTGAGGTAACTCGCGTCCTGACCCCAGGCACTTCGATTGCCGACCTAGAGTTACTTGATAGCAAGGAATCTCAATACTTGGCGGGGATCACCGTATCGGCCAGAGAAGGAGAGACGCTTTGGGGAATGGCATGGCTCGATAGTTCGACCGGTGAGTTTTGTGCAACGCAGGTGGAAGGCGATTCTGCCGAGACGCTGATTTGCAATCAATTGGAGAGGCTCTCTCCTCGTGAACTTATTTTCCCAGATGCATTTTCCCCTCCAGATGGGTTGAAAAACAAAATTGATGAGCTAAGCATTCATATTGAAAAAAGACCGGACGCCACTTTTTGCGAGTCACTTGATGCCAAAAGCCTGGGTTCCACATTTGCGGATGAAGCGAATGTTCTGGCGTATCCGGTAGCAGCAGATTCCGCCGTAGGTGTTTTAACGTATCTCAAAGAAAACCAGCCTGGAGATTTTCCCCATCTCAAGCCTGTCTTTTTCTCTAGACTCTCAGACTCCATGATTCTCGATACAGCCACGTTGCGAAATTTAGAAATTACCCGTCCGGCAGTGGATCGGGGGAAACGGGGCACTCTGTTCGGTTTGCTGGATGAAACGTCAACGGGTATGGGGGGACGGCTGCTGAAAAAATGGGTGCTTTCACCCTTGATTCAAAAAAAAGCCATCGAATATCGCGCCGAATCAGTAGAAGAACTCGTGAACAATTCCGAAATCCTGAATAGACTCAAAAAAGCCCTTGAACCTATTCAAGATATCGAGCGGCTTCTGGGACGCGTGGGTTCTCAGACTGCGAATGCCCGAGATATAGCTGGACTAGGCGGATCTTTGGCCATGTTGCCGGAAGTTTGTGAGGCGCTCGAAGGGATGGCTTCTGAATTGTTTTGTTCCGTCCGGTCGGGCTGGGATTCACTCGAGGACGTAGCGTTGGAACTGAAGAACGCGATTGTAGATGATCCGCCTGTTTCCATTCGAGAAGGTGGAATATTTCGAACTGATTATGACCCGGTACTTGCCCGCCTGAGAAAGGCGCAGCAGGAGGGTGATTCGTGGCTCAAGAATTATGAAAGCAGGGAAAAAGAACGAACGGGGCTGTCTCTGAAAATCGGGTTCAACCGCGTTTTTGGATATTATCTGGAGATTCCCAAACGCTTCAGTGAGCAGGCACCGATGGAATATACGCGCAAGCAAACCCTCGTTTCTGCCGAGCGATACATTACTTCCGAGTTGAAAAAGATGGAAGAAGACCTACTCGGCGCGGAGGAAAAAGCCCATCACCTCGAGTTCATGCTTTTCGGGCGCTTAAGAACGCAAATATCTCAACACGCCAAGCGAATACTTGCCGCCGCCGAGAGGATAGCGATTCTGGATGCCGTTTTGTCCCTTGCGCTCGTTGCGCGCAAATTCGGATATGTCAGACCCCGAATTATGGATTCTACCGATCTGGAAATCATGGAGGGGAGGCATCCCGTCATAGAGGCGGAGAATCCTGGCCTCTCTTTCGTGCCGAACGATTTGTCGATCCGTGACGACCGCCGAATACTCATTATCACAGGGCCGAATATGGCCGGTAAATCCACTTACCTGCGTCAAACGGCACTCATCATTCTAATGGCGCAGATTGGCAGTTTCGTACCAGCCAAGAGCGCGAAAATCGGTTTGGTTGACAGGGTGTTCACTCGCGTTGGTGCGCATGACCGACTTTTGGAGGGGCAAAGCACCTTCATGGTGGAGATGGTGGAAACGGCCACCATATTAAGAGAGTCGACCCAGAGGAGTTTCATCGTCCTGGACGAGGTCGGGCGAGGTACGAGTACCTATGATGGCGTCAGCATTGCATGGTCAATTGTTGAGTATCTTCATAACAAGGTCCAGCACAGGGCGAGGACTTTGTTTGCGACTCATTATCATGAGTTGGCCGAACTCTCAAAAGAGCTCGCTTGCGTGAAAAACTTGACGGTCGAGGTCCGGGAGTGGGGTGATGAAATCGTTTTCTTGCGAAAAGTAACCGATGGCAGTTGCGATAGAAGCTACGGCATTCAGGTAGGCAGGCTGGCGGGACTTCCGGAAGAGGTTATCGACCGAGCAAAGACGTTGCTCTCTCGGTTTGAGAGTACGGAGACGACCTCTCGTTCCAGCGACGAAAAATCTAATTTGGAAAATCGCTGGGGCAATGGGCAATTGCCTTTGTTTTCAGGAACAGAATCGAAAATCGAAAATTTGTTGAAAAGCATCGATCCGGATTCCATGACACCTCGTCAAGCTCTCGAAACCCTGTATGAACTCAGGGAAATCATGGCAAATGTTGAGCAGCGATAACAGCAGGGCCAGGTCACAGCGCATAATCCGGAAGTGCTCCACGGACATGAAGCCACGGAAGTCAAACAAGGTATTGAGAGCTTTTTTTATATGCGATAGCATTGAATTTCAAGGCCAAGGGGAGCATATGTTATCTAACGCCCGGAAAACATTTGTTCTTAGGAAACTTGCCATAGCCATCTGTATGATTTTCGCTTTGGCGGGGCCGGCGATTTCCGCAACAGATAGCCAAGATGGAATTCGGATAAAAGATATTATTGTTATCAAGAAGAATGGGCAGTTGCTTGTTTTTGGTTCTCTTTTGGGTGCATTTTCGACGAAATTGTTGGAAGCTATTCATAGCGGTGTGACTACGAAGTTTATTTTTGACGTAAGTCTCTTTCGCTCTCGCAAGCTGATTTATGATTTGGAAGTCACCTCGCGGCAATTACATCACCAAGTGAAATATAGCGCCTTGAAAAAAACATACACTTTTCATCTCAAAGAAGGGGAAAAAGAGATCGAGAGAAAAGTGACGAAAAGCCAAGGCGAAATGACGGACTGGATGCGCGAGCTGAATGGCGCGCCCATTGCCCCTGGCAAGGTCTTGCCCCCAAATAGTCGATACTATGTCAAAATCAGAGCGCGGATGAATCATGTGGATTTTGTTTTTCCCTTTAATTACTTGCTTGCTTTTTGGGGGAAGCAGTCTGATTGGAGCTATTCCCAGACATTTAGTTCTGAAGGAATGTGAACTGTGCATCCAACGCGACTGAATCAGGAGATCTCTTCGCGCCGACGAAGAACACTTCTGCGATCCTTCATCGCTTTGATCATCATTGCGACTCTTTCGTTTACGGCTTGGATTTACTTCAAAGAGCTTGAGCCGGAAGTCCCACTGTTAAACAATGTTGTCGTATTTGCGCTAGTGAATCTGAGCATCATTTTGCTCATGGTGGTTATTCTCCTGGTAGCAAAGCACTTGGTGCGTCTTTACTACGAGGGGAGAACGGGTGCCGGTCGTTCACGCTTGCAATTAAAACTCGTATTGGCGTTTGTCGGATTTACGCTCATCCCTGTAGTGGCTCTTTTCGTGGTGGCCAGCGGTTTGATTAACCAAAGTTTTAATGCTTTGTTCAACATGAACGTGGAGAGAGCGCTCAAAGGCTCTTTCGAAGTGGCTCAAACGTATTATCGCGAGGTGGAGCGAAACACGCTGTTCAGCGCGAGTCGCCTTGCGCTGACGTTGGAGAAGACACGACCTAATATAATAACGAACTCCAAGGCGGCTGAAAAAACATTGGAGGCCGAGAGAAAGAACTTGGGGGTGGATTTCATCCAACTCTACGATAGGGAGCGGAAGGAGATCGTATCGGTCAGGCGCCCGGGGTTGGCGCAAGCCACAACGTTTTCGCCACTGGTGGGATACGTAGATCAAGTGATTGATGGGGAGTCGCGCTCAAGTATAGAGAATTGGGAAAAAGGAGATGTCATCTATGGCGTGGCGCCTTTGAAGAGTCAAAAAAAAGTGGTGGGGTTTATCGTCGTATCCAAATACGTGCCTGATCGACTTGTGGCGAAGATCAGAGGCATATCGGACTCCTTTGTGAACTATAAAGAGTTGGAACTGTCCAAGAATCCAATCAAAGCAAACTACATCATTACTTTCTTGGTGGTTACTTTGCTCATTCTCTTTGCGGCCATCTGGTTCGGCTTCTACCTCGCTCGAGGGATTACGGTTCCCATCGAGAAATTGGCGGAAGCTACAAGGGCGGTGTCGGATGGCAACCTCGAACATCGCGTGGATGCGCAGGCAGATGGCGAAGTGGGGATTTTGGTCAACGCATTTAACAGCATGACGGAAGAATTGTTGGCCAACAAGGAAAAAATCGAAGAATCTTCTGAAATCTTGAGCCGTTCCAACCTGGAAATCGACAGAAGACGCAGGTATATGGAAGCGATGCTTGAAAATATCGGAGCGGGTGTAATATCAATCAATCGCCGAGGGCGCGTTACTATCCTCAACAAAGCAGCCGGGGAGTTGCTGAGGATTGAACCGCAGAATGCCGTAGGGCAAATGTTCAGCGAGGTTTTCGAAAGCACACATCTTGAGCCTGTTCGTCAGTTGATGCGCTCTATGCGAGCCCGAGAACACCAAAGCGCTTCGGAGCAAGTGGAGGTCATGATTGATGGCCGTGTGCTGACACTACGCGCGAGCTTGACTCTGCTGAAGAGCGCAGATGGCGGCAGACTTGGTGCCGTCATTGTGTTTGATGACATGACGGCTTTGATACGGGCTCAAAAAGTGGCCGCATGGCAGGAAGTGGCCCGTGGCATCGCGCACGAGATCAAAAATCCACTTACGCCGATTCAACTTTCTGCTCAGAGAATGAGACGAAAATTTGATAATGAGGCCTATGATTTTACCGAAGTATTTGAATCTTGCACGGATACTATTATCAATCAGGTAACAAGCCTGATTGATATGGTGGATGAATTCAGCCGATTCGCTCGCATGCCGGAGCCGAGATTGAGGCTCTGCGGGTTTGTCCCCCTCATTGAGGATGTTGCAAATTTATATCGTGGCAGGAAGGGGGATGTGAAATTTTCGATTCATATCGATGTTGGGAATACTGCTGTCATGGCGGATCCCGAGCAGTTGCAGCGCGTGTTTATCAATTTGTTGGAAAATGCCTTTGAATCCCACGATGTCGAGGGCGAGATTGATTTGCAAGCGTGGAGTGATAAAGACAGAAATATGATAGTTGTTGAAGTGGCCGACCAGGGGCAAGGTATATCGGAAGATGTGAAAGGCCATATATTCTCGCCTTACTTTTCGACAAAGGATAGAGGCACCGGGTTGGGTTTGGCTATATGTCAGCGCATTGTGGCGGATCACAATGGAACAATAGGCGTGCGAGATAACCATCCGTCTGGTTCCATTTTTCGCGTAACATTGCCACTGGCGCCTGCTGTGGACATCACGCCCGAAAAGCAAAGGACGGCTTCCATTGGATAAGGGACATGTGCTTATCGTCGATGATGAGCGTGAAATACTCGTGAGCCTGGAAGATGTCTTGCTGGATGAAGGGTATCGCGTAGAACGGGCCGAGTCCGGAGAAACTGCTCTTCAGTTGGTCCGGACCGAAGCTCCCGATGTGGTTCTGGTTGATGTGTGGATGCCCGGCATTGATGGAATCAAAACTTTACAAGCAGTGAAAGAGTCCAACGCAGATATCGAAGTCGTCCTGATGTCGGGCCACGGCAATATTGAGACCGCAGTGGCCGCAACAAAGTCAGGAGCTTTTAATTTCATTGAAAAACCTCTATCCATTGATACGGTTTTGCGCATAGTCGATTCCGCCGTTCAAGCGCGAAGGGCCAAGGATATTAAGGCGAATAATGTTGGCGACGTGATACTTGACGGTGCCAGCAAGCATGTTCAGAGGGTTCGAAGAGCAATCAGGAGAGCGGCGAAAGATATTGGGCCCTTGCTGATCGCAGGTGAAAGGGGAACCGGCAAGCGTTTTATCGCAAGGGCGATCCACGAGAACGGCGCCGGAAAAGAAGAAGGCTTTCGGCCTGTTCATTGCCGTTCGCTGTTTCCAATGGCGGAGATATGCGAATGGGAAGATGCCCTGGAGCGGCTGGTGCCCGATACCTTTCAAGGGACTATATATCTGGATGGTCTGGAACAGTTGCCCATAGCGGAGCGTGGAAAATTTCTTGTTCAATTTCTTGAGCGCATAGAGGATTCAAAGCGTTTAATCGTATCCGTTGATTACATAGGAACTCCAAAGGATAAGGCTTACGTGGAAGCCTTATCTGATAAAATTGGCGCGGATGTAATACACTTGCCCCCTTTGCGCGAACGCAAAGGGGATATTTTGCCGTTAGCAAACAGATTCTTGAGTGAATGCGTTGAAGTTGGCGGGCATGAAAAGGAATTTCCTGAGGATGTCATTGCGGTTCTGGAGGACTATGACTGGCCGGGCAATATTGCTGAATTAAAAGGTGCAGTGACCAAAGCGGCATCCACATCGCAAGGATCGGAGATTCACATCGACCACTTGCCGGACACGATACGCGAGGCTTCTGATTTCGAGGTGAGCACATCAAAAAACGATACCCCGTCCAATTTTAATGTGGCCAGAACGCAGTGGGAGAGACAGTACCTTGCCTTCCATTTGGAGGAGCACGGTTGGGACATCAATAAGACCGCCAAGGCGGTGGGCATGACGAAACCTGCTTTAATGCGAAAAATTAAAACATACAATATAGAACCCATATTGCCGGCGTCGACGACGCTAAGGGAATCAAATCAGAGGAGCATTTCGAAAAGTGTCGTATTGTATGGCCGGGGGCTTCACTCAGGGCTGAAAACCGGATTGATCATCGAGCCTCTGCCACCGGGGAGCGGGATACAATTCGGCAACCTGACAAGCCCCGATACTGTGAGGGCGAGTGTCGATTTCGTGGATGGCACCAACCATGCGACAAACTTGCGCAATGGGACTGTGACTGCTCGAACAATTGAGCATCTCATGAGCGCGCTGCACGCATATAAGATAAGCAATATACTCATCAAAATGAGTGAGGAAGTGCCCGTCATGGATGGGTCGGCAGTGGAGTTTTGTCTCTTGCTTGAAGAAGCAGGCATTGAAGATCAGGAAGAAAAACGCGAGGACTTGTGGATTGATAAGGTATATGAGGTAGGTGAACCGAATGACGGAAAGGGCTACGTTCGTATCGAGCCGGCGGATTCTTTTTCGGTTTCATACCTTATTGATTATCCTAAACCGATTGGGAAGCAAACCTACGTGTATGAGCACAAGAATGCATTGGGTTTTCAGGAAGAAATCGCACCGGCCCGTACTTTTGGTTTTGTCAATGAGTTGGAGTCGCTCGAAAAAATGGGCTTGGCCGAGGGAGGTCGTTGGGATAACGTGATTCTCGTGGACAAAGCACGCGTTGTGAATACCCGATTGCGATTTCCCAATGAGTTCGTTCGCCATAAAATTCTTGACGTGATCGGAGATCTGTATTTAACCGGTCGTCCCGTCCGAGGAAAAGTAACCGCTGAGAGAAGTGGACACCGACATAATGTAGCTTTGGTCAAGAAATTGATGGAAGTCCATGGCTGATTTTGGGTACATCCCGAACGATTCCGCCTGCTAAATCATGGAACATCACTTTTGAATGAGGATTGTCTGACATACCGCGACGCGGGCGTCGATATCGAGTTGGGCGAGGGTTTCGTTCAGGCTATCGCCCAAATTGTAAAATCCACCCATTCTAGCCAAAGTGGCCGTATTCTGAAGGGGACGACGGATTTTGCAGGTTTGTTCCGTCTGGGCGGGGAATATGAAGATCCTGTACTTGTTTCAGGGACCGACGGTGTCGGCACGAAATTGCTCTTGGCCCAAGAGTTCGAGCGTCATGATTCCATAGGGGTCGACTTGGTGGCCATGTGCGTCAACGATATCCTAGCCATGGGCGCAGAACCGCTTTTTTTTCTTGACTACATTGCGACGGGCAAGATTGATCAGAGCGTATTGAAGACAGTCGTATCCGGGATTGCGCGAGGATGCCGGGAAGCAGGATGCGCCCTCCTCGGGGGTGAGACCGCCGAGATGCCTGATATGTATAAGTCGGGCGTGTATGATCTCGCCGGATTCGCCGTGGGAGTGGTTGAGCGTGGAAACCTCGACAATAGAACGCCTGTAAAAGCAGGTGATGTTATTGTAGCTCTTCCTTCTTCAGGAATTCATAGCAACGGATATTCTTTGGTGCGAAAAATATTTGATTCAAAAGAAACACGGGATGCGGCGGCGCAAAAGCTAGGTGCTCTCATTGAAGATGTTTTATTGGAGCCGACCCGGATTTACGCCAAAGGGGTCCATTCCGTTCGAAGAGAAGAGGGAATTAGCGGCATCGCGCACATCACTGGAGGTGGAATTCCGGGAAACGTAAACCGTGTCATGCCAGATGAATTGCAGGCTAAATTTTATCCTGAAAAATGGGTGGCGCCCGAGATATTCTCATTGATCCAAGAATTCGGCCCGGTTGAGAGCGCGGAGATGTATCATACTTTCAACATGGGCTTGGGTTTTGTCTTTCTCGTGAGATCGGAGCGAGCCGAGTCTTTGCTTGGATGTTTGAAAAATGCGGGAGAACAAGCCATGGTTGTTGGCGAAGTCGCCAATAAACCGAAGGGCGGCCAATCCGTCGTCATTGAGGGCGTATTTTAGTGCATTCAGGAACACGATTACGTGTGGGTGTTTTGGCTTCGGGTCGTGGGTCCAACTTGCAAGCTCTTATTGATGCCGCGCGGAACGCGAATTTCCCGGCGGAAGTTGTATTGGTGCTGAGCGACAAAAAAAATGCGTATGCGCTCAAGCGCGCCTCGATGGCCGGCATACGGGCTAGGCATCTGGCGCCGAAGGAGGAGGGTTTTTATCGGAAGATGGGCGATGAGATTGAAAATTACGGAATCGATCTCGTCTGTTGCGCTGGTTTCATGCGCATTTTACCGCCGGAGTTTGTCAACCGTTTCTCAGGAAGAATCATCAACATTCATCCCTCGCTTCTGCCGAGTTTCCCTGGTCTGCATGCACAAAGAAAAGCCTTGGATACCGGTGTGAGAGTGACCGGCTGCACGGTCCACTTTGTGGACGAGGGGGTGGATACGGGACCGATTATTTTGCAAGCTGCCGTACCGGTTCTGCCCCGTGACGATGAAGAAACCCTTTCGGAGAGGATTCTCGCTTATGAGCACCGCATCTACCCACTGGCGGTGCGACTCATCGCCGAGGGGAGCGTTCGTTGGGTTGATGGTGTTGCGGAATACATGGGCGACGCTTTTCTGGATGGCGGAGGTTTCATCTCACCTGTTTCGGAGTAGTCATTCATAAAGGATTACAAGAGTTTTGCGCAAATTGAGTTTTTTCATACTGGTATTCGGTTTTTCGTTTTTCGCATTTTTGCAAGAGTACGCTCTCGCCGCGTCTATGGCGGAAGAATCGCGTCCAAAGGCGGAGAAAATAATCACCGAACTTCAGAAAAAATATGACACACTTGAATCTCTGCAAGCCTCATTCGAGCAGAAAAATGAATTGAAGTCCCTCGGGCGAACGACGACGTCGAGCGGAACCCTGTTGTGGAAGAAGCCCGGCAGACTCCGCATGGAGTACGTTACGCCTGAAAAGCAACTCCTGGTTTCCGATGGCCACACGTTTTGGCTCTACACCGCTCGCTTCAAGCAGGTGATGGTTTCCAAAACCGGGGGCTTTGGGTTTGGCGCCACTCCTTTGTTATTTTTGTCAGGAAAGGGGAATTTGAAAAAGAATTTTCATGTAACTGTGGAAGAGGTTGGAATTGCCGAACGAAGCGGGGGGATTTGGAGGGCCGGTCAGCCCCATCGCATTCGCATGGAGCCGAAGGCTGCGAGCGCTTCGTTTCGCCGAATGTGGATCGAAGTGGAGCCTGAAAATTTCAGGATCCTCACTCTGGTTTATATTGATAACATCGGCAACAAGAGCCATCTGCGGTTTTCAAATATCAAAGAAAACGTCAGAATCACAAGAGAGGAATTTCGATTTATCGTGCCGCCGAACGTCGAAGTTCTGCAAATGCCGTCTCACAGTGGCCAGCGATAAAGGATTCTTTTGAAAATGGCGATGCAAGTCATAAACTGGGTGATGGGTTTTGGGCAGACGATTTTCTGGGCTGTGCTGGTTCTCGGATTGCTCATCTTTATCCATGAACTGGGCCACCATCTCGTCGCGAAATGGCTCAAAATCGGCGTTTCCACGTTTTCCTTGGGTTTCGGGTGCCGCATCTGGGGTTTTCAGCGGGGAGAGACTGAATATCGCGTGTCCCTGATCCCTTTGGGCGGTTATGTGAAGCTCGTGGGGGAAGACCCCGAAGCACAACCTGATAATCCCGATATTCCCAAAGAACCGGATGAGCCGGAGAAATCATTCTACTTGCGGCCTGTGAGTCACCGATTGGCTGTGATTTCGGCGGGGCCTTTGTTTAATGTCGCCTTGGCGATACTCCTCAGTTGGGGGTTGCACCTTGGAGGTATTCCCGTCCCTGGAACGTGGGTCGGCGGTGTTTTGCCCGATACGCCTGCACAAAAGGCGACCCTTCAAGCAGGCGATCACATCGTTGCCATCGATGGGAAGAGGATTCAGAAATGGTCCGAGCTTGTCGAAATTATACGAAGAAACGCCGATAATAAACTCGTTTTGACGGTGGAACGCGGCCGCAAATCCTTTGAAACGTCGATCATTCCGACATCGAAGAGTGCGACGGGCAAGGAGTTGGGTTATGGCCGAATCGGTATCAGTATCGGTCAAGGCACTTACACCGAGCGTTTTGGCTTTTTTGAGTCCCTGGGGAAGGGATTCGAACAGAATTACCGCATCGCCAGCTTAACGGTCATTACGCTGTATTCGATGCTCACGAAGACCATTCCGGCGGACATTGGCGGCCCGATTCGTATTTCTGTGGTGGCCGCGGAGCAGGCGCAACGCGGGTTCCGCTATCTCATCATGTTTACGATTTTACTCAGCATTAACCTGGCGATTTTGAACTTGTTGCCAATCCCGGTTCTCGATGGCGGGCATATTTTTTTCTTGCTTATCGAAGCCTTGCGTGGCAAACCTATCAGCCTCAGGGTCCGAGAGGTGGCCATGCAGGTCGGCACCGTTCTTCTCATCGGTTTGATGATCTTTGCTACCTACAAGGACAGCGTGTATTATCTTTTTGGGAGGGACTCGGCAACGATAACGAAAAAAGAAGAGCAAAAGGGAAAAAGTAGGGATACAATGAAATTATCTCCTGAAAGCCAGAAAGGCGGCAAATAGGGATTTTGACCATGTTTCAGCCATTTACGGACGACGTGTTTTACACGAAACCCATACCGGGAATCGGCCTGCCCCCCAAAGAGCAGGCCGGCACCACTCTGCCGATGGTTGAAGCGGATTCAACCGGCGAAGCGTTGCCTTGTGCGGATCCGTCGTTGTTCCCCCTGAATCGACGAAAAAGCTCCCAGGTCGAAGTGCGGGGCGTCAAAATCGGTGGCGGCGCCCCCATCGTGGTGCAATCGATGTGCAACACCTACACGCACGATGTGGAGGCAACCATAGCTCAAATCGAACGCCTGGAAGCCGCCGGGTGTGAAATTGTGCGTTTGGCCGTTCCTGACGAGAAATCGGCCAATGCGCTCTCTAAAATCAGAAAACGCACCGAGATGCCCTTGGTGGCGGATATCCATTTCGATTATCGCTACGCCTTGATGGCGGCGGATGCGGGGATAGATTGCTTGCGCATCAATCCCGGTAACATCAATGGAGAGGAACGGGTGAGTGAGGTGGTCGCCGCGGCGAAAGACCACGGCCTGCCCATTCGCGTGGGTGTGAACGCCGGTTCTTTGGAAAAGCATCTGCTCGATCGTTTTGGCGGCGCAACCCCCGAAGCTATGGTGGAAAGTGGTTTGCGTCATGTCGCCATGCTGGAGAAGCGAAACTTTTATGACACGAAAATCTCCCTGAAAGCTTCCGATGTCGCGAGGGCGGTGAAAGCCTATCGGTTGATGGCGAAACGCGTCGAGTATCCTCTCCATCTCGGCATCACGGAGAGTGGAAGCCTCCAGACGGGGAGCATAAAAAGCGCTGTCGGCCTGGGCATTCTGCTCTCAGAAGGCATTGGCGACACCATTCGCGTTTCCTTGGCCGCGGACCCGGTGGAGGAAGTGCGCGTGGGCTACGAAATTCTGAAAAGCCTCAAGTTGCGCCAAAAGGGCGTGAATGTTGTCGCATGTCCATCATGCGGGCGTGTCCAGATTGACGTGGATAAGCTGACCATGGAGATAGAACAAGAGCTGGCCCACATCAATGCTCCCATCACGGTGGCTGTCATGGGTTGTGAGGTGAACGGTCCCGGAGAGGCGAAAGACGCAGACATCGGCGTGGCCGGCGGCCACAAACGAGCTCTGATTTTCATG
The DNA here is from genome assembly GCA_965204535.1 of bacterium. Taxonomy (GTDB): domain Bacteria; phylum UBA8248; class UBA8248; order UBA8248; family UBA8248; genus Bin107. The sequence continues at coordinate 1,369,870 of OZ241996.1, forward strand.
AAAGGTGAAAAATCGGGCTTGGTGTCCTATGAGGATATCAAGAAAAATCTGGTTGAGCGTGTAGAGCAACTTGCAGAGCAATATGAACGAGGTCAATTCGAGATAGCTCATTCCTGAGAAAAATCTGATTCATGCGATTCTCACGCGGGTTTATACCCACATTAAAAGAAGCGCCCGCTGATGCGGAAGTCGTCAGCCATAAACTGATGGTACGGTCGGGCATGATTCGCCGCCTGGCGGCCGGGGTATACACGCTTTTGCCCCTCGGCGTGCGCGTGCAGCGCAAAGTCGAACAGATTTTGCGCGAGGAGTTGAATCGCGCAGGCGCACAAGAGGTTTTCCTGCCAACGCTGAATCCCGCAGAGCTTTGGCGAAAAACGGGACGGTGGGAAGTGTACGGCAAAGAATTGCTCCGCTTGAAAGATCGCCATGAGCGTGATTTTTGTCTGGGTCCCACACACGAGGAGGTAATCACCGATCTGGTGGCGCGCGAAGTGAGGAGTTATCGGGAACTGCCTCTCAACCTGTATCAGATTCAAACGAAATTCAGAGATGAGATAAGGCCCCGCTTCGGCGTCATGCGAGGGCGGGAGTTTACGATGAAGGACGGCTACAGCTTTGATCGAGACGAGGCGGGTGCGGAGCAAAGCTATGAAGAAATGGTGCAAGCCTATACCCGGATATTTCGGCGTTGTGGTTTGAAGTTCAGCGCTGTGGAGGCGGATTCAGGTGCTATTGGCGGGAGTTTTTCGCATGAGTTCATGGTCATGGCCGATACAGGTGAGGAAGCGATCACCGTTTGTGATTCGTGCGCGTACGCAGCGAACGTCGAAAAATCGCCGGTATCTTTGAAGTTACCCGAGACCGAAGAAAGCGAGCTTAAAAAAGTTCATACTCCCGGCGCCCATACGATAGAGGAGGTTGCCGAATTTTTTTCTTTGCCTCCATATCGCATGGTGAAAACTCTTTTGTATGTTGCGGATGGTGAGCCGGTGGCGGCAATGATTCCAGGCCACAGGGATTTGAATGAAATCAAACTGAAGAATGCGCTTGATGCGGTGGATATAAAGCTTGCTGACGCCGAGACGGTAGAGGAGCTCACCAATTCCGAAGTGGGTTTCGCAGGCCCTGTAGGCTTGTCGAATGTCCGACTCGTCGCCGATTACGCCATTGAAAATAGAGGCGGGCTCATTGTCGGGGCGAATCAAACAGACTATCACTACACGGGCGCGCGCGAGGGTCGTGATTTTGAGGCAAGTGAATTTGCAGACCTTACCGTTGCCCAGGAAGGAGATGCTTGTCCCAGTTGTAAAGCGGAGCTCAGCATCAGGCGCGGGATCGAAGTGGGGCATGTCTTCAAACTGGGTTGTAAGTATTCCGAATCCCTGGATGCTACCTATCAGGATGAGAGTGGCGAGACGCACACCATCGTCATGGGTTGTTACGGCATTGGCGTGGGCCGCACAGTGGCGGCAGCCATAGAGCAGAACCATGATGAGGACGGCATTATCTGGCCGACTCCCATCGCTCCATATCATGTGGACATCATTCCGGTGAGAGTGGATGATGAAACCATGAAAGTTTGCGATGGCATATACGATTCGCTCGAGTCCGCAGGGCTGGATGTTGCGCTTGATGACAGGGATGAGCGCCCGGGTGTGAAATTCAAGGATGCCGACCTTATCGGTTTTCCCTATAAGATAGTCGTCGGACCAAAGAGGCTCAAGGAAGGAAAAATCGAGTTGAAATCGAGGAAAACAGGGGATACACAATTTGTGGCGATAAACGAGGCTGCATCTTTTCTCAAAAATCTGATTTCCGAAGAAATGGATTTCGTCGGATAATTTATGAGATTCTCGGATTCTTCTTCGAAAAGGATTTTGGATTTCCTTATCAAATGTTGGTCGCGTCCGGGGTTTAGGGCGAGGGAAAAGCAAAAATAGAAAACTTGACGTTTTCGGGCCTGTGCATTTATATTCTGCTCCTGTAGCGAGGTGAGTTTTGGAAGGAGATAGTCGAGCGTGGCCTACCAGGGAGTTCGCGAGTGTGCAGTTTGCGCTTGGCGAGAGGGTTGCCGCCTGAAGTATCGCAATGAACCGAACGGAGCGATTTTTTGTCCGGAATTTTCTCCGGATTTGAAGATACAACAAACCGAATCGAGGGAAATGCCGCCTTCGCCCGAAGGCTTGGAACGGGGAGCAAATGACAAATGAGACGTGAAATCGAGATTCTTATTTTGCTCTTTTTGGGGTACCTGTGCTTGATGGTAGGCTTTCGCATGGAAGACATTGGCATACAGGTTTTTTGCTATATTCTCTCGGCCATGTTTTTTTTCGCCATATTCCGACCCAAGCAGTCTCCCTGACGGGGTGCATTCTGGCGGCGTAGCTCAACCGGTTAGAGCATACGGCTCATATCCGTAGTGTTGGGGGTTCAAGTCCCTCCGCCGCTACCATTCCTCGCCACCAGGGGAGGAACTCCCGATGACCTCGGACACCTCGCAAACAAATCCACTTAAAATAAAAAAACGATTTGAAGCCAAGGTGAGAAAAGGCCTCCAGAAATCGGCTTATGCGGCCGAGTCTGCCCCTTTGATGGTCGGTTTTTCCGGTGGCGCAGATTCCACGGCTCTTTTGTTGTCCTTGAAGTCGATCCTGCCGGAATCACAACTCCTGTGTGCCGTTCATATCGAACATGGACTCCGTGGCGGTCTTTCAAAAAAAGATGCTGAGCATGCTGAGCAGGTGTGTTTGCGACACGATATCGATTTTCGTTGTGAGCACGTTCATGTGTCTCGAACAGCGCAATTGGGTCTTGAAGGAGCTGCCCGCGAATCAAGGCGCTCGGCCTTCCTGACGATTGCGAAGGAGATGGGCGCTGATACCATCGCGTTGGCCCACAACAGGGATGATCAAGCCGAAACCGTGCTCATGCGTTTATTTGAAGGGGCAGGCGTCAGGGGGATGGGAGGTATGAAGTGGAGGACCCCGCTTTCGTCGAAAGGAGAAGATGCGTTCCACATCATCCGGCCTTTACTGGATTTGTCGCGTGAGGAGATTTTGGAGTACTTGGAGATACTGGGCATCTCCTGGGTCGAGGATGAAACGAATCTGGACGAGAGTCGCCTCAGAAATCGGATACGCAAAAAAATTATGCCGATGGTTCGGGAGCACTTGGGGGATGCGGCCATTAGCGGAATCGCCAAGAGTGCGGAGATATCGGCCCCGCTTGTTTTCCTGATGGATGAAATGTCCAAGGAATTGACGGTGAAATTCATCCATAAAGACAACGGGAAACTCGTTGTTTCTCCTTTAGGGGCAGTGAAGGAACTCGCTCAATCGCTTAGAGCGGAGGTTTGGCGTGCGGCACTTGCAATGCTCAGAGGCGAATCGCCCGCCCAAACCGGCAGACGCGCTCTCCGGGAATGGATTGAAGGCCTGGATCGCCTGGCAATGGGAGATAAACCCTCGGGTGTGTTGAGTTTGCCGGGCGGCCTGGAAGCGAGAAAGGAATATGACCGCCTTATCTTCGGGAGTTCCCTTGTTGATTCGAAGTTGCTTGAGGAGAAAAAACTGCGGGTTCCAGGAAAGACGGTTCATCATTCACTAGGCCTTGCGATAGAAGCATCATGTCATTTTACACATCGTTCAAACGGCGCATGGGAGGTGTGTCTCGACCTGGAAAAGCTGGGGGCGGATGCCTGTATCCGAACCCGGCGTGATGGAGATCGGTTCCATCCATTGGGACGAACAAAAGCGAAGAAACTCAAGGATTACCTCATAAAGCGGAAAATACCGAAATCCGTAAGGAATCGAATACCTCTCCTGGCCGTAGGAGGTAAGGTGGCATGGATCATAGGTCATCAGGTTTCAGCGGAATTCGTGCTTGATGGGAATGAGAAGAGGGGGGTTACCCTTAAAGCGTTGCTGGAGAATGAAGACAGTAAGCTCTTAAGTTCTTTGGGTTATTGATTTGGAGTTTAGCTCGTAGACGGATGGGAAAAATCCTGATAACGTGTTTTCAGGGTTTAGAGAGCCGCTTACGCGAGAAAAAGGAAGGCATTTTGAATCAATTTTACAAGAATTTGGCGCTTTGGCTGATTATCGGGTTGATAATGGTTGGTTTGTTTCAAGCCTTCAATAGCCCGCGCTCAACCGACCGAACGGTTGTCTACAGCGATTTCCTGCAAGCGGTATCTGATGGACAGGTGACCGAAGTGATCGTCCAGGGAGACAATATTCGAGGTCGCTACCTGAGCGGCAGGTCCTTTCATACCCATGCTCCCAAAGACCCGAAGCTGATCGACACACTCAGAGCCAAGGGCGTTCGCATCACGGCGCAGCCCGTAGAACAAAACTCCTGGTATATGAACATGCTGTTGAGTTGGCTGCCTATGCTGGTGATGCTGGGCGTTTGGATTTTCTTCATGCGCCAGATGCAAATGGGCGGCTCCAAAGCTCTGTCGTTCGGAAAAAGCAAAGCGCGAATGATGCCCGAATCTGCGAAGAAAAAGATTACGTTCGCAGATGTGGCCGGTATCGAGGAAGCCAAGGAAGAACTTGAAGAACTCGTTGATTTTCTCCGCGACCCGCAGAAGTTCACGCGCCTGGGCGCGCGTATTCCCAAGGGTGTCCTGATGGTTGGGCCTCCGGGCACGGGCAAAACCTTGCTGGCGCGGGCCATCGCGGGTGAAGCGGACGTGCCGTTTTTCTCGATAAGCGGATCGAGTTTTGTGGAGATGTTTGTCGGGGTCGGGGCGTCGAGAGTCCGGGATTTGTTCGAGCAGGGCAAAGCAAATGCGCCTTGCATCATTTTCATCGATGAGATTGATGCTGTCGGGCGACACAGGGGCGCCGGCCTGGGAGGTGGTCACGATGAGCGCGAGCAAACGCTCAATCAACTTCTCGTCGAGATGGATGGTTTTGAGTCGAATGACGGGGTCATCCTGATGGCAGCGACGAACCGGCCGGACGTGCTGGATCCGGCTTTGCTCAGGCCAGGCCGCTTTGACCGCCAGATTGTCGTTTCCTTGCCAGATATTAAAGGGCGCTTGGCCATTTTGAAGGTGCATGCCGTAAAGGTGCCGCTCGATGAATCCGTCGATTTGAGTCTCATCGCGCGCGGAACCCCGCGATTTGCGGGCGCTGACTTGGCGAATCTTTTGAACGAATCCGCACTTCTCGCGGCGCGCCGGGGAAAACAGTCCGTTGAAAACGAAGACTTGATGGAAGCGAAGGATAAAGTCTTGATGGGCAAGGAGCGGCGCAGCATGGCGCTCAGCGAAAAAGAGAAGAAAAACACGGCCTACCACGAAGCGGGGCACGCCCTTGTTTCATTACTGATACCCGGGACGGACCCGGTAGAGAAGGTAACGATCATCCCGCGTGGTTTTTCGTTGGGAAGTACATGGTCCTCTCCTCTTGAAGATCGTTACAGCAACGACAAGACATTTTTAACGAACCAGCTTGCCTGCCTGATGGGTGGACGTGCGGCAGAGATGTTGGTCTTTGAAGAATTGACGACAGGGGCGAAAGCAGATATCCAGACGGCGACCGACCTGGCGAGAAGTATGGTTTGTGAATGGGGGATGAGCGAAAAACTCGGTCCTTTGGCGTATGGGAAAAAGCATGAGCAGATCTTTTTGGGCCGTGAAATCTCCCAGCACAGGGATTATAGCGACCAGGTGGCCTTGGAAATTGATAACGAAGTGAAGGATATGGTCTCGTCGAGTTATGAGAGAGCGTATAAGTTACTCGAGGAAAATCGGGACAAGCTCGATTTGCTCGCCAATGCGCTACTCGAGTATGAAACCATCGATCTCAAAGACATCGAGTCTTTGATGGAAACCGGGGAGATTTCCAGGAGTCGCAAGCGAAAAGACGGGGTTGGTGAGGGAAAGACCCCTGTCTCTTCTGAACCGGAGGAAAAACCTCGCGAGGATCCGCAAGGGTCACCGACGGACCTGGCGCCCGGCCAAGCCTAGTTTCTCCTTAAATTTCAATTTATGATAGAGCATAGGAGTGCCGCTGAATTTTGGCATTCGGGAGACGAACGTCCAAATAGCATCGTGTTGCAGGTGTGGTTTTGAGGGATAAGATGGCTAAGCTCTGTGTGAATGTGGACCACGTTGCCACCATCCGTGAAGCGCGGAAGACGAACGAACCCGACCCGGTGGCGGCCGCGCTTATTGCTGAGCGTGCGGGCGCGATAGGCATCACCATTCACCTGCGTGAAGACAGGAGGCATATCCAGGACAGGGATTTGAAATTGATGCGCCAAGTGGTTCGAGGCAAACTCAACCTGGAGATGGCGCCTGTACCCGAGATGCAGGGCATCGCACTTGATGTGAAGCCGGAACAAGTCACCCTGGTTCCGGAGCGACGTGAAGAGATAACGACCGAGGGCGGCTTGGACGTGGCAGGCAACATCGAGCAAATAGCCGGCTTGATGAAGCCGTTGCGAGAAGCGGGGCTTCTCTTGAGTCTTTTTATCGACCCGCATCCCGAGCAGATTGAAGCCGCCAAGGAGTTAAACGCAGATTTCGTGGAATTGAACACGGCGGCATATTCTGAAGCCAAAGGGCAGGTGTCCCAGAAAGAAGAGTTGACATCACTCCGTAATGCTTCTTTACAGACCCACGGACTCGGCATTGGGGTACACGCCGGCCACGGCCTTACTTATCTCAATGTGGAAGCCGTGGCCTCTCTGCCCCACCTGCAGGAACTGAATATTGGACACAGCATTGTCTCGCTTTCTGTTTTTGTCGGATTTGAGAGAGCTGTGCGTGAGATGTCGGATATCATCGAGCGAGCAGGCCCCGCCTGAACATGCCGATTCCCGTCGTTACAGCCCAGGAAATGTCGAATATCGACAATCGGGCGATTCAAGAATATGGAATTCCCTCCACGTGCCTGATGGAGACGGCAGGTGCAAAATCCGCCCAAAATATATGGGAAACATATGGCAGAAATGATTTCCGTGTCCTGATTGTTTGCGGGAAAGGGAATAACGGCGGGGATGGCTTCGTCATTGCCAGGCATTTGTTCAATGCCGGGGCCGATGTTGATGTCGCGATTTTGTTCCCGCGGAATGAAGCCAAAGGTGACCCAGCCGTTTTCTTGAAGTCTCTTGAAAAGATGAAAATTTCCATCATCGAAGTGGAGGAGGAAAATACCTCACGTTTCGAAGCTTTGGTGAAAAATGCGGACCTGATAGTAGATGCCATTCTGGGAACCGGGTTTCAGCCGCCTGCCCGTGGCCTTCCGGAGAAAGTGATCCGCATCCTTTCCGCTAACGAGACCCCGATAATAGCTATCGATATACCATCCGGGCTCGACGGCACTACAGGTGGGGCCGAACTCCCATATATCCATGCGAAAACTACCTTGGCGCTGGGCGGTCTCAAGCGGGGGCATCTTCTCATGCCGGCCGCTGAGCATGTGGGTGAGGTGATATCTCTTGATATCGGGATTCCGAACGAGTGTCTGAAAGAAGAAAACATTTTACTCCACGTCACGGAACCTTCAGACGTAGCTGCGAATTTGCCTGAAAGACGCCCCGATGCGCATAAAGGGGATGCCGGCCATCTTTTGTTGATAGCCGGCGCGCCCGGTATGTCGGGAGCCGCATTGATGACGGCCATGTCGGCCCTTCGCACGGGCGCAGGCCGGGTGACGCTTGCGGTGCCTGAAAGTATTTCTCCTCTGGTGGAGAGCAGATACCCGGAAGTCATGACGTTGTCTTTGCCGGCCACCGAGTCTGGAGCTGTTGATGCTTCGGCGTTCGATTTTCTCGTTGAACGTTCAGAAGACATGAGTGCTTTGGTGATAGGACCCGGGCTTCTGACGAACCCGAGAACGATTGAGCTTGTCCATTTACTCATCCAACACATTGGCGCACCCGTCGTCCTCGATGCCGATGCCCTGAATGCGCTTGCTCAGGATTTGACTATCCTGGACGGCAGACTCGCTCAACTGATCCTGACGCCACACCCTGGAGAAATGGCGAGGCTCCTTGGGATCTCGACGAGAGAAGTACAAGAAGACCGCATTACACACGCAAGCTCATTTGCCTCACAGCATCATCTTGACATCGCCTTAAAGGGCTGGGGAACAATTGTCGCCACATCGGACGGGGAAATCTGGTACAACCCCACCGGAAATTCCAATATGGCCACCGCAGGCAGCGGAGACGTATTGGCGGGCGTTATTGGCGCTTTGCTCGCCCAGGGGCTTTCCCGAAAATGGTCTTTGATATGCGGGGTTTATTTGCATGGCTTATCTGGTGAATTGGCATCCTTGGAAGTGGGCGGGCTCGGAATCACGGCAACCGATATTTTGCAAGCCCTTCCCAAGGCGAGAAGGGAAGTGTTCATGGAAGTAGGAGATTCTGAAACTGCTTGAATTCCCCTTTGAGATGCGAAGTGATTCGTTAGAGCAAACGGTCGAACTAGGTGCTCGCTTGGCTGAAGTATCGAGACCCGGCGAGGTCGTTTTGCTCGATGGTGACTTAGGCGCAGGGAAAACTGCATTCGCAAAGGGTTTTATCGCATCGATGCCGGGGGGAGAAGGGCAGATCATCAGAAGCCCCACGTTTGTCTATATTCACCACTATCCAACCTTGCCGCCTACCCACCACATCGATTTGTACCGGCTTCCAAAAGGTTCAGACCTCATGGAAATGGGTTTGTGGGATCATATAGGTGAGAGCGATATTGTATTGATCGAGTGGCCTAACCATGTGGAGAAATGGCGTTTCCCTGTATCGACACACGTGAAGTTTGAGGTTGTGGGAGATGGAAGTCGGCACCTGTACTTTTTCCGGCCGTGAGATATTTCTTCTTTACAAAGAAACGAAAGGGTGGCACTCTTACAGGGCATTGTTTTTGCTTATCTTCTTGATGTAACAGATGGAAACGGTACGAGAAAATAAATTTCATGGTTCTGGAGGGATGAGTTTCTTATCGCAGATATGACATGTGCTGTCGTTGAATACCGCCTGTGCTTCAGAAGGTTTGCGATGCTTTTCCGTAAGATGCTGAGAACGGTATTGCTGGGCTTTCTGCTCGTGATGGGCGGTACGATTGCCTATTTCATCTTGGGCTCTGCAAATCATCAACTCAATTTAGGGGGTATTTCGCTCACAGACTCGGATGCGGACTTTAGCATAGATAAAATGCATGTCGTCCAAAACACAAAAGGTGTCAGGGAATGGGAGTTGTGGGCCGACTCCGCCAAGGTGTACCGCCAAAAAGGCTTCACCATTCTCAAGAACCTGAAGCTTCGGTTTTATCCGAAAGAAGGTGAGCCCGCGCATGTGACTGCTCAAGAGGGAACCATGCAGAATGAGAGTCGGAACATTCGCATCAGCGGCAATGTTACCATCTTGGCTTCTAATGGCGTTTCGATGAAAACGGATTCTTTGTATTTTCGCTCAAAAGAGAAACGCATTGATTCGGATTCGCGGGTTTTGATGGAAGGGGCTCGTTTTCGTCTGGTCGGTACCGGTCTACAGGGGCGAACCGATACTGGGAAATACAAACTGAAGGAGAAAGTGAGCGCTACGATATACGGTGCGAGCGAGTATTCCCTCAAGGAGGAAAGAGGAAATAAGCTAACTCGCGCCAACTAAAGGGGCACATACGGCCAATCCCCTGTTGGAGGGCTGTTTTGAAACCGAAAAACTACCGCCTGAAACGTCTTACCCTCATTGGCCTGGGAATATGCTTAGGCTTTTTGGTGTGGGGCAACACTAACTTATCCGCCCAGGAAAAAACCAAGAAAAGTCACTTAAACCGCAAGGCGCAGATCCACATTGTCTCCGATAAAATGGAAGTAAACAGTCGGAAGAACCTCATTGTGTTCATCGGCAATGTGGAAGCGAACCAGGGGAAGATGAGACTAAAGGCGAATCGCCTCGAAATATATACGCTGGAAAACAGACAATTCGGCTCGAAGCGAAGGCCAACTCCCAAGGACAGGGCAGGGGAAATCGATAGAATCGTGGCCATTGGAAACGTAGAGATGGATCAGGCAAAACGAAGGTTCGCCACTGCTGCCCGGCTCGAATATCAAGAATCCACCGGCATCGCCGTTTTGACGGGAAACCCTCGCGTATGGGAAGGCAAAAATCGCTTAGTCGGCGCTGAAATAAAGTTGAATTTGAAAGAAGACAAAACGATAGTTCATGGTTCGAAGCGCCAAAGAGTCAGCGTTACCCTATTTCCTTCCAGCGAGACACCCCGCCGCAAAAAATCAAACTAGACTCATGTCAACCCGAACCGATGGCACTGCTGTACGCGGTGAAGGCGCTGTTTCCGTTCAGGCCACTGAGTTAACTAAAAGCTATTCCGGTCGAACGGTTGTCTCCGGCGTGGAGTTCGAAGTGCATCCTGGCGAAATCGTCGGTTTGCTTGGACCAAACGGGGCCGGCAAGACGACGATATTTTATATGATTGTCGGACTGATCGCTCCGGATGCGGGAAAAATTTTCTTGAATGGCAGGGAAATCACCGACCAGCCCATGCATATGCGCGCCAAGAGGGGAATCAGCTATCTTCCTCAGGAAGCGTCTGTGTTTCGCCGCCTTTCGGTAAGGCAAAACATCATGGCGGTGCTTGAATTGGTTTTGCGTGCTCCAGACCAGCGCGAGCGGCGATTAAACGAGATTCTAGAGGACTTGGATATCCAGCACATTCAATCTTTGAAGGGATATGCTCTCTCCGGCGGGGAACGGCGGCGTGTAGAAATTGCCCGGGCATTGGCCACTGATCCCGCTTTTATGCTCCTTGATGAGCCTTTCGCCGGCATTGACCCCATCGTGGTTCACGACATTCAGGAGATAGTGATGGGTTTAAAGGCTCGTGGAATTGGAGTCATCATTACAGACCACAACGTGCGCGAGGCCCTTCAGATATCTGACAGGGCGTACATCATCAATGAGGGGCGTATACTGGAGTCCGGTACCCCGGAAGAAATTGCCGTAAGCGATAAAGCCCGGAATGTTTATCTGGGCGAAAAATTTCGTTTTTAAGGTGAGGGAAATCCACGTGGCCTTGCAGCATAAGATGGCAATGAGGGCGGAGCAGCGTCTCGTCATGACCGCCATGATGCGGCAGGCGATTGGCCTTTTGCCGTTGAGCCGCATGGAAATGCAGCAAGCCGTTCAGCAGGAAATGTTGAATAATCCCTTGTTGGAAGAAATTCAGGATGAAGAAAAAGAAGTAGTTGATGGAGAGATGCCGGAATTGAGAATCGATGTTCCCGAGAATCAAAACGATGAAAGAGGTGAGGTGGAGATTGATTGGGAAAACATCGCGCAGGACAATCTTGATGATTTCTCGCCTTCAGCCCCCGTTGATGATTTTCCCTCTTATGAGCAGACCTTGGCGCGACCCGATACGTTGTATGAACACCTGGAGTGGCAATTGAGTCTTTCGGTGGTTCCTGAACCGATAGCATGGATTGCCGGGCAAATTATCTGGAATGTAAATGAGGAAGGTTATCTTGAGGCCGACGTGGAAGAGTTGGCAGCCAACGCGGGCCTTGGGTCTCGAGAAGCTCATAGGGCGTTGGCCTTGGTGCAGGGGTTCAATCCGCCCGGCGTTGCTGCGAGGACACTTCAAGAATGCCTGCTTATACAGTTGAAAAATAATGAATTGCCTGTGAACGGAAATAGCTCTATCGTGGAGCTTGCGAGAGTCTTGGTGCGAAAGAATATAGAGAAGATAGGTGAGCCTCCATATGCGAAACTCGCCAAGGCCAACGACGTCGATGTGGAAGACATCGTTCAGGCCGTCGACATCATTCGGAGCCTCGACCCGCGTCCAGGGTTGCGTTTTTCTGATCGCAGAGTGGAGATAGTGGTCCCGGATGTGAGCGTCGACAAAAGAGGAGATGAATATGAGGTGACACTCAATGACGATGACCTGCCACTCCTGCGCGTCAACTCTAAATATGCGGCCATGGCGGTCGACAAAGCGGGAATCTCGCCCGACACGCGGAAGTATCTGGAGGAAAAGTTAAGGGCAGCTGCCTGGTTTGTGAAAAGTATAGAGCAAAGAAAACAGACGATTCTGAAAGTTTGCCGAAGCATCGTGCGTTTCCAAAAAGATTTTCTGGATTATGGCGTGAGTCATATAAAGCCCCTCATCTTGAGGGATGTGGCGCAAGATATCGGGATGCACGAATCGACCGTGAGTCGTGTTACGACGGACAAGTATATGGATACCCCGCAGGGTGTTTTAAGCTTTAAGTATTTTTTTCACAGTGGGTTGGAATCAAGTGCGGGGGAGAGTGCCTCTTCCGTGGCCGTAAAGGAAATCATCAAGAATATGGTCGCGCAGGAAAACCCTGAGAAGCCGCTCACCGACCAGCAAATTGCGGATAGGCTCAAGCAGGACAACGTGGCGATAGCAAGGCGAACGGTGACGAAATACCGCAAGGAGCTCCGCATCTCGCCCACCAGCAAAAGACGCAAAATACGTCAATAACATCTAAGCGCGGTTTGCTCATGAGCTCATAATTCTCACCTGCGCACCCTATGGTTCGCAGGGGCGACTCAGGAAGATCCCCGGTTCCGCGGTTTATCTGAAAAAAGGAAAAATATTTGTTATTATTCGCATAGGTGGACGTTCCATTTTCTGGTGCGCAACATGGCGTCTCAATGGTCTCGTATCGGAGATTTTTCTGGATATCCCGGAACGGACATTGAAGCCCCTGGGTGTGTAGAGCATCGAGGAACATTATGAGCAAGCTCTCAGTATCTCAATTGTACGCAGATCTGCGGGAAGAGTTAAAGCTCTCCGTAGTTTCGGGCCAGTCCGGCATGAGCCGACAGATCAATCATACGCACTTTCAAAAAAATGGTTTGCCACTCGCCGGTTTTCTGAAAGCCGTACATCCCGATAGGGTTCAGGTATGGGGCAGCACGGAGGTTCGTTTTCTTGAGGACCTCGATGAGGAGAGGCGGATCGAGGCCGTGCGTAAATATTTTCGCATGCCCTTGTGCGCGGTGCTGGTCACAGGTGGGAAAGATATCTTCCCGAGCATCCGGGAAGCGTCTGATAAGTCTAACGTGCCGATTATCGTCTCGGGATTGCCCGGCAAGGAATTGATGTCGAGATTGTCGGGATATCTCGAGGAGCACCTCTCTCTTCATGCGCGGCTACACGGCGTCCTTGTTGATTTGTACGGTGTGGGGGTGCTCATTCAAGGCAAGAGCGGTATCGGGAAAAGCGAATGCGCTCTCCATTTGGTCACGCGGGGACACCGGCTCGTTGCCGATGACGTGGTGGACATCCAGTTGCGTGGGAATGAGTTGGTCGGAAAAAGCACCGAATTGCTCAAGCATCATATAGAGGTGAGGGGACTCGGAATACTGAACCTGAAAGACCTTTTCGGCGTCGTGGCGATTCGATACGAAAAAAATGTCGAGATGATCGTCGAGTTGATTCCTTTGACCCCGGATTTGCCTTTCGAGCGTCTGGGAATAGACATCGAGACGCAAAATATCCTGGGCAAGTGCCTGCCGCACGTGAAAATTCCCGTTGCTCCCGGGAGGAATATCCCCACGCTCATTGAGGTGGCGGCCAGGAACCTGTTGCTGCAAAGAATGGGTTATTTCTCCGCAGAGGAGTTCAGTCGCACACTTTCCGCTCAAATTGCTCTCGGGACGACGAGTTAGCCGGGAAGAGGAAGAGAAGAGGTTTCGCCGCATGATTGGTTTGGTGATCGTCGGCCATGGAGACTATCCGGAAGCGCTGTTGAGTGCGGCTGAGTCCGTCTTGTCCGGAGCAACCCAAATGAAAGCCCTTTCCCTACGGCCTGACGCCGATCCCGCCGGATTCACGGAAAAAATCGAAAAGGCGGTTATGGAGGTAGATGCGGGCGAGGGCGTGATTATCATGACGGATATGATGGGAGGCGCTCCTACGAATGCGGCGCTCGCTATGCTGAACCATTCCGGGGTAGAGGTTGTGACGGGAGTGAATTTGCCGATGCTCTTGAAATTGTCGTTTATCAAGGGAAAGACCGTCTCCGAAGCGGCGCGTTTTCTGGTGGAGTACGGGAGGCGGAATCTGGCCCAGCCGAGCGAAATGATCAATTCCGTGAAACAACGCCCAGCCAAGGAGGAATAAACGCCCATCATGGCGGAACAAAGAGTTAGCATCAGCAATCAAATGGGGCTTCACGCCAGAGCAGCGGCCAAATTCGTGAGACTGTCGAGTACATTCGAGAGCGAAATTCTTGTTCGGTTCCGCGATATGGAAGTGGACGGAAAGAGCATCATGGGTGTCATGATGCTTGCCGCGACCCCCGGCTCGGAACTCCTGATAAGCGCGTGTGGTTCAGATGAAAATGCTGCCGTTGCAGAATTAGCGGATATGGTTCGAACCGGCTTTGGAGAAATTGCATAGGGTTTCGTGTTGCCACGCGGGAGATTGAAAGGCCATGTATTCATACAGACTCTACAAAAAGATGTTTAACTTATTGATAGGTATATGATTAAAAAACTAACCCGAACGATAGTTTTCGCCTGTCCGCCCCGCATTCAGAGGCTTTCTCACAGGCAGTTTGACGAAAAAACAACATTTTTCCCGCGCGCTTCCGTCTAAATTCAAGAAATGATAAAAGACGCCGGAAAACACATCCAGTACAGCGAGGCGTTCTGTTGGATTTGATGACAACCTCCAATTTCTGTAGGAGATTTTAGATGGGTTCCAATCATGGAGGGAATTACATTTTTACTTCCGAATCCGTCTCGGAAGGGCATCCCGATAAAATGGCCGACCAGATAAGCGATTCCGTTTTAGACGCCATTTTTCGTGAAGACCCCGACGGCCGCGTTGCTTGTGAAACGCTTATCACGACGGGAATCGTATTCGTAGCCGGCGAGATTACCACGGCGGCAAATTACGATGCGCGTGAAATTGCGCGCGAGACGATTCGACACATCGGCTACGACAATTCGGCATACGGATTTGATTGCAATACATGTTCGGTCGTTACGGCGATTGATAGACAGTCGCCCAACATCGATCAAGGGGTCTCGGAGGGACAAGGTCTTTTCCATGAACAAGGGGCGGGCGATCAGGGGATGATGTTTGGATTCGCGTGCCGGGAATCCGAAGAATTGATGCCTCTGCCCATCATGTTGGCCCACAAGTTGGTTCGCAGGACCACGGACGTGAGACGAAAAGGGGTTTTGGACTACCTGCGCCCCGACAGCAAAAGCCAGGTATCCGTTCGCTATGAAGGTGGCGAACCCGTGGCTATCGACAATGTCGTCATTTCTGCTCAGCATTCCGAGGACGTCAGTCTCGAACAGATACGTGAAGACATCATTCGTGAAGTTATACGTCCCGTCCTCCCGGAAAACATGACGACACAAAACACCGAATTTTATGTGAATCCGACCGGGCTTTTCGTCATTGGGGGACCCATGTGTGACACGGGACTCACGGGTCGAAAGATTATCGTGGACACATACGGCGGATACAGCAGGCACGGCGGCGGCGCATTTTCCGGCAAAGACCCCTCGAAGGTGGATCGCTCAGCCGCCTATATGGGGAGATACATCGCCAAAAATATCGTTGCTGCGGGGCTCGCGGATAAAGCGGAAGTGCAACTCGCCTACGCCATCGGCGTGGCGGACCCCGTTTCCGTTTTGGTTGAGGATTTCGGGACGGGCCATGTAGATTCAAATCTCCTCTCGGGGGCCGTCCGCGAAGTGTTCGGCCTCAAGCCCAGAGAAATTATCGACCACCTCGACTTGCGCCGCCCCATCTTCAAGAACACGGCGGCTTATGGACACTTTGGCCGGAGTGAACCTGAGTTCACCTGGGAGAAAACGGACAAGACATCCGATCTGAAGACCGCTGTCGGGGCGTAGAATTCAGTGAGGCCGAACGACCGGTTTTAATCGCGGGAAATTTTGGAGAGCAAATGGATTTCGACATCAAGGACAAAAGCCTGGCGGGGCAGGGCGCATTACGGATGGAATGGGCCTCGAGGAGCATGCCCGTTCTGCATCAGATTCTGGAGCGATTCGAAAGAGAAAAACCGCTTGAAGGGGTACGCATCGGTGCCTGTTTGCATGTGACGACGGAGACCGGATACTTGGCGAAAACTTTGGCGGCCGGCGGCGCCGAGGTGAGCCTGTGCGCGTCGAATCCGCTCTCGACCCAGGACGATCTCGCCGCCAGTCTCGTGGCGAACGAGGGGATTCCCGTCTACGCCATCAAAGGGGAAGACAGGGATACCTACTACAGCCATATGGCGTCCGTGTTGGACAGCAAGCCCCACATCACGATGGACGATGGCGCGGACCTCGTGACGCAGGTATTGACGGACCGGAGGGAGTTGATTCCCGATATCCTCGGAAGCACCGAAGAGACGACGACCGGAGTGATCCGGCTTCGCGCCATGGCGGAAGACGGCGTGCTGGAGTTTCCGGTCATCGCGGTGAACGATGCGAATACCAAACATTTTTTCGACAACCGCTATGGAACGGGTCAGAGCACGATAGACGGGATCATTCGCGCCACGAACAGGTTGCTGGCGGGCTCGA
This sequence comes from bacterium, assembly GCA_965204535.1. Lineage (GTDB taxonomy): Bacteria > UBA8248 > UBA8248 > UBA8248 > UBA8248 > Bin107. The sequence goes on from OZ241996.1 coordinate 1,386,439, forward strand.
GTTTTGTCGTCTCGGGTTATGGTTGGTGTGGAAAGGGACTGGCGAGCAGAGCGCGGGGTATGGGGGCGAATGTCATCGTCACCGAAGTGTCGCCTCTCAACGCACTGGAAGCGCTGATGGATGGATATCGCGTAATGCCAATCGCCGAGGCGGCCGAGATTGGAGATTTCTTCTGTACTGTAACGGGCGATACAAGTGTCATTCGCCTTGAACACATCAAGAAGATGAAAGACGGGGCCATCATATCGAACTCGGGGCATTTCGACGTGGAAATCGATGTGGCGGGGCTCGAAGAAGTGGCCAGGTCGAAGCGTGAAATTCGCTCACTAGTTGATGAATATACCCTTAAGGACGGAAAAAGGATCGTCGTCATCGGAGGTGGCCGCCTGGTGAATCTCGCCACTGCCGAGGGGCATCCAAGCAGCGTGATGGACATGAGTTTCGCCAATCAGGCTCTGGCCGCTGAATACATCGTGAAGGAAGGCAAGAATCTGGGAAACGAGGTGTACCCGGTGCCTCAGGAATTGGACGACGACATTGCCCGCCTGAAATTGCAGAGCATGGGGGTGGAGATTGATACGCTGACCGATGAGCAGGAGAAGTACTTGAAGAGTTGGCAGCAGGGCACATAGAGTTTCTCCGCATCCGATATGCCGCCCGCCACGGGAGAGTTTTCTGTGGCTGGAAATTTATTCGCCGCGTCGCGCCAGAAAAAAAAGACAAAACGGCTGTTGGGGAATTCATTTCTCATCCTTGGTTTTTTCCTCGTTTTCTGGGCACAAGAGGGGGGGAACGCCTTTGGCGCGCGGGGATTGGACGCAAGAGTTCTCGGAGTTCGGGAATTCTCCACCCCGGATTATGCGCGGATAGTCTTCATTTTGAACCGCAAAACGTTTGATTTCAAATCGGGCATCTTGAAAAAGCCCACGCGGATTTTTATTGATATCCCTCGCGGGCGCATTGAGCGGAGCGCTCGAATTCCGAAATTTTCTCCAGGACGCAGCATCGTATCGCGCCTCAGGTTTGGCAACCCGAGGAAAGGCAGGCTGCGCCTCGTGATTGATATAGCGAAAAAACATGATGCCAAATACCGAATTTTCACCCTCGCGAATCCGCAACGCATCGTGGTTGACGTATGGGCCAAAAGCACGAGCATCCTGAAACACCCCCAAAGGGGAGGGCGCAAGCGCCCGAAACCCGGCAAGTCCACCCGCGCGCTCAAGACGCCCCCGCGCCGGAAAAAGCTGACCCGCCGCGAGATGAATCTGGTTCAAAGATTTCGCCACGGTCTGGGTAGAATCGTCCTGGACCCAGGACATGGGGGCAAGGACCCGGGCGCCATCGGTTTATCCGGTTTGAGAGAAAAACGAGTTGCTCTCGACATCGCACTTAGAACCAGGCGGGTGTTGAGGCGTATCTTGCCCGGTAACAAGGTCTATCTCACTCGAACGACTGACAGATACATTTCCCTGTCTCGTAGAACATCGTTCGCCAATGAACATGATGCGGACATATTCATCTCGATTCATGCGAACAGCGCGCATTCGCGGCGCATCCACGGAATCGAAACCTATCTGCTGAGCGAGGCGTCATCGGCCAGAGCGCTCAGGTTGGCAGCCAGAGAAAGCGGGACGACCCTGGAACACATGAGCGATTTGCAAAAAATCCTGAATGATCTGGGATTGAGGTCGAAAGTCACGGAGTCTCAACAACTGGCCCGGCGGGTTCAGCAAGCGATGCTCTCTCGTCTGAGGCCCGGTTATCGCGGAATCCGCGATCTGGGTGTCAAGCGTGGGCCGTTCTACGTGCTGCTCGGCGCCCGGATGCCGAGCATACTGGTCGAGGTCGCCTTCATCTCGAATCAACGGGAAGCGCGGCGGATGAGAAGCTCCAAATACCGTCAGGCGCTTGCGGAAGGAATTGCAAGAGGTATCATGCAGTTTGTGCGCCGGCCCCCGAGGAGCCGATAAAAGCGCCTTGAGACGCTAAATCCCGCATTTTCTGGAAACGCTTCCATGCCTTCTCTCGTATTCGTAATCGTAGGGCGACCGAATGTGGGGAAATCTACGTTCTTCAATCGTCTCACCGGCAGACGGGACGCCATTGTCCGTGCGGAACCGGGAGTGACCCGGGACAGGCGCTACGGCGAGGGGGAATGGGAAGGCAGTAAATTTCTCGCCGTCGATACGGGCGGCATTGCCGCATTGGAAAGCGATCCTTTTTTGCCGAAAATTCAGGAACAGACGGCAGCCGCCATCGCGGAGAGTGATGTGGTTTTATTTCTTGTCGATGGAATCGAGGGCCTCCTTCCTGGGGATCACGAAATCGCGCAAATGCTCCGCGTCTCGAAGAAACCGGTGTTGCTCATTCTGAATAAATCAGATTCCAAACGCGCACGAGAGGCGGAATGGGATTTTTACCAACTGGGCCTTGGGGATGTTTGGCCCGTTTCGGCGGAACATGGTTCAGGCGTGTCCGAGGTGATGGATGAGGCGGTTCGCATCGCTTCGGGTGAGCTTGGAAGCGAAGAGACTGGGGATACGGATGAGCATCGGGTCGCCGTCGTCGGCCGCCCAAATGTGGGGAAATCCTCTTTCGTGAATCAACTCCTGGGAAGCGAACGCTCTCTGGTGAGTCCAGTCCCAGGCACAACACGAGACCCGGTGGATTCCCTATGTTTGAGAGAGGGAAACTCTTACCGTCTCGTGGATACAGCCGGCATCAGGAGAAGAGGAAAGATCGGAAAGCGCCAGGTGGAGGCGGTGAGCATGATTATGGCCTATCGAAGCATCGAACGCGCACAGATCGCTTTGCTGCTCATCGACGCGACCGAAGGTCCGAAAACGATGGATGCGCAGATAGCCCGCCACATCAAAGAATCCGGCCGCGCCTGCGCGATTTTGTTGAATAAATGGGACCTCGTCGAGAAGGAAAGCAAGACGTTCGATGGGACGGTACGCGAAATCAGGGACAAACTGGTTCACATCCAATTCGCGCCGGTTCTCTCAGTCTCCGCTCTGACGGGCCAGAGGTGCGAGCGGGTATTCGACGTAATAGACAAGATCCTCGAGTCTCATTTCAGGCGTGTGCCCACTGGACAATTGAACCGGGCAATCGCGGAAATCGTTAATGCGCACCCCCCGCCCACAGTTTCGGGGGGGCGGCGTCCCAAAGTGTATTACGCTACGCAAAGCGGCGTTTCTCCGCCTCATGTCATTCTCTTTGCAAGTCTCGCAAGCCAAATCCCTGTGGAGCAATATGGGAGGTACGTGGAAAATAGGTTGAGAGAGCGGTTTGATTTTGAGGGTACGCCGCTCAGGGTGAGCTTCCGCCAAAGAGGGGCGAGCGCCCCGCGAAGACGAAGGGGAAAAGCAAGGCGATAACTTCAAGAATTTTCGAGAGTTTGGCGCAAGCGCACAACCTTATAGTTCATACCCAGCTTTAATGATGCCCCGCAAGTAATTCAATCTGATTGACAAAACGAACCTTGGATGGCACGATTTGAGGCATATTTGTTTTCGTATTCATCACCGAGTCGGGCGCGAGGCTCTTTCTAAACGTCACGTTGCCAAAGGACTGATATCAGAGGAGTTGAGGTAAATGGCGGCGCACGAAACAGACAAAATTCGAAACGTAGCTTTCGTGGGGGAGGGAGGAAACGGGAAAACTTCCCTTGTGGAGGCCTGCCTTTTCACCGCTGGAAGTACGGACAGGCAGGGGAAGGTAGATGCAGGCAACACGATACTTGACTCGGAACCCGAAGAAGTGAAAAGAAACTCCTCCATCCTGGGTGCGGTGGCCTACGCCGATTGGAACAGGCATCGTATCAACCTTCTCGACACACCGGGATATTCGAATTTCATATCGGATACCGTCGCAGCCATTTGCGCATGTGACAACGCCGTCGTCGTGCTGAATTCTCATTCAGAACCCAAGGTGATTACCGAAAAAGTTTTGGGTTGGGCCGAGGAAGAAGGTTTGTGTCAATTCATATTTCTGAACCAAATGGATCATGAACAAGCCGATTTGAGCCGCGCGATGGAATTTGCGGAAAAGACGATTGATAAACGTCTTGTGGTATTGCAGGTGCCGATGAACCCGGGCGCCGGTTTCGATGGGGTTGTCGATCTCATCTCGGGCAAAGCTTTCACCTATCAAGTCGAGGGGAATGGAAAGGGTGTGGAGAGCGATATTCCCGCAGAACTGGCCGATACCTGCGAAGAGTATCGCGGGCAACTCATCGAGTTCGCGGCAGAGGCCAATGAAGAGGTTCTCGAGAAGTATCTGGAAGGAGAGGAGCTTTCACCGGATGAGATCGTCCAGGGATTGCACCAGGGGATTCATGAAGGTTCCTTTATGCCGGTTTTGTGTGGTTGCGGATTGAAAAACATAGGCACGGACCTGTTACTCCAGGCAATAGAGGAGTTCGGCGCCTCGCCCTCGGCGCGTGAATTCAAAGCGAATAACGCGAACGGCGAGGAGGTGAGCATCAAAGCGGACTCAGGTGAACCTTTCCGCGCCCTGGTGTTCAAAACGGTAGTGGATGCTTTCGCAGGCAAGTTGAATTATTTCCGGGTGGTCTCGGGCGAGGTTTCTTCCGACACCGCCGTTCTGAACACCACGCAATCGGAGAAAGAGAGAATCGGTTCCTTGCTCTTCATTCAGGGCAAAGGCCAGTCTCCCGTCTCCGACAAACTGGTGCCGGGAGATATCGCCGCGCTCGCCAAGCTGAAAACCACGAGAACCGGGGATACGCTCTGCGACGATGCCGGCGCCGTCGTGTTCGAACCCATCAGCTTCCCCTCGCCCGTCATCTCCTACGCCGTGGAGCCCAAGAGCAAGGGTGATGAGGAAAAACTCAGCACGGCTCTCGCGCGTTTGCGCGATGAAGACCCGGCGCTCACCGTCAGCCGTGATTCTCAAACGAAAGAGATGCTTCTCTCGGGCCTGGGCGTTCTGCACATTGAGGTGATAGTCGAGCGCATCAAGCGCAAATATGGCGTGGAAGTGGAGATGAAGACTCCGCGCGTGCCCTACAAGGAAACGATTAAGGGCAGAACCAAGGTACAGGGCCGCTACAAGAAACAAACCGGTGGGCGAGGACAGTTTGGAGACACCTGGCTTGAGATCGAGCCGCTACAGCGTGGCGGCGGGTTCGAGTTCGTGGATAAAATCGTGGGTGGCGCGATTCCCAAGACGTTCATTCCGGCCGTGGAAAAGGGAATCGTGGAAGCGATGGATGCTGGAACCCTGGCGGGCTATCCCGTTACGGATCTGAAAATCACGCTTTATGACGGCAGTTTTCACAACGTCGACAGTTCGGAAATGGCCTTCAAGATTGCCGGTTCTCTTGGATTCAAGAAAGGGGTTCAGGAGTGCAGGCCGACTCTTCTCGAGCCGATTATGAACATGCAAATCGTTGTGCCGGAAGAATATATGGGCGACATCATCGGCGACATGAATTCACGCAGGGGCAGGGTGCTCGGCATGGACCCGGGCATCGGCGGCAAACAGGTCATCAAATCTCAAGTTCCCATGGCGGAGGTGTTGAACTATGCGCCCGCGCTGCGATCGCTGACCGCAGATCGAGGTGATTTCTCGATGGAATTTTCTCACTATGAGGAAGTGCCGGGACAAATTTCCGAGAAAATCATATCTGAAGCGGCGACTGCCCGTGAGAGCGAGTAATTCGCATATATAGAGGTAGAGGGTTCTTATCATGGCGAGAAAAGGGGTGAATCTTCTGGAAGGCGATGATGAGGAAAGGGAAGGGGACTCGGACGGGGACTCTGGAGACGATGGAGGAAGTTACGAGCGTCGAAGAGGCGGTTTCGTCGACGTCTTGATGGTCATCCTGTTCGTGTGCGTCATGTTGGGCGGCGTGGCTTGGGCGGGGTATCAATTTTGGTGGCTTCCCAAAGTGAAAAAAGAGGCGCAACTCAAAAGAGCCCGCATGAAGCAAGAACAACAGAGAAGAATGCTTTTGGCGAACAGGCAAGGCACGCGACGAGTTCCCGAACGGGTTTCTCAGACCGCGGGCGCCGCGCCGCCGCAAAGAGCTATGGGTGCAACGGGTCGAAACATACAGCCTAACCGCCCCACACCTCCGCGGTCGGCTGAAAAAAAGGCGATGCCACGAAAATCCACTCCCCGAAGCCCGGCTGCAAAGGCGCCGCCCGCCACTTCAGCGGTGATGGAAAAGCCCGCTGCTCCGCCGAAGATGAAAGAAAAGCCGAGGCGCGAGCCGGCGATGGTCATTCAAATCCCCGAGAAGAAAGCTTCGGTTCCTAAAACCGGGCCCGCTCGCTCGATTCTCCGCAAAAAACAGGTTGCCGAGAAGAAGCCGGAAGCGCCGAAAGCAAAAATTCAAAGTGCACCAGGCGCCCGCAAGTCGACTCGGGGTTTTTACTATAGCGTTCAGGTGGCTTCCTGCAGGACCGAGCGTTGCGCGGATTCGTTTTCAAAACGCTTGAAGAGCAAGGGGTTTTCCGCCTTCAGGGTGGCAAGCACAAGCCGCGCGACCACCAGAAGCCGTGCGACAAGCACAAGCCGTGCGAGGCGTCGCAGTGGTCAGCAGATCACAGAGGTGCGCCTCGGTTCGTTTTCGAGTCTGTCTAAGGCCCGGGCCCTGGCGAGCAGGGCGAAGAAGAACAAGATCGAGGCCAGGGTATACCGCTCCGATAAGCAATGGAGGGTGGCGGCAGGAAGGTTCAGGAATCTGGAAGATGCGGCCCTTCTTCTGGACCGCGCGGAAGATGCCGGATTTCGCGGTGAGCTCGCCTCCCGGCTTCAAAATGGGAGGACTTCCCGGCCTCAAAGTGGAAAGACGAGGAAGCTTTACAGGATACGAACCGGAAAATTCGAAACCCTCCGTAAGGCGATGGCGTTCAGGAAGAAAATCCGCCTTGCCGGGTTTTCCGATGCCATTGTAGTTCGCCGCAGATCGAGAAGATAGGGAGCTGACCATGGCCCAGAACGCCCAGAATCAACACATACCCGACAAGTTGTTTTTCAAGATCGGTGAAGTGGCGGAATTGACGGGTACAAAGCCCCATGTACTGCGTTATTGGGAGAGTGAATTCCGAATGCTCCGACCGGCGAAAGGGGATTCCGGGCAACGCATATATCGCCGCAAAGACGTGGAACTCGTTTTCTCGATCAAGCAATTGTTGTACGAAGAGAACTTCACCATTGCCGGAGCCAAGAAACAGCTTCAAAAACAAAGAGCAGCGAGAGCTGAAGCAAACAAGGCGAAAAAACCTGCTGAAGCCAAGCCGGACACTACTCCTGTATTGCCGTTTGAAAGTTCTGACCGGGAAAACCTCGATCTGACGTGGATTCGCAAAGAACTCAGGGAAATACTAGGGATACTTGATAGGGGCTGTTGAGACTCGCCTGGATTTGGCTTGCTGATTCTGCCGGTCTGCATTTCCAGTAGCTATTGACGGATCAGCCCGTTCTGCTTATTGTGCCGCCCGCTCAATTCTAAACACGGAAATTGCGCCAGAGGCTATGAACGTAGTGAACCGATAAGAGAATTGTCCATATGTTCCGATAGAGCCGTGGCGCTGGTCCGGAGCTCAACACTAAAGGATCATGGTTAGATGGCCAGAACTTTCAGAAAAGAAATCCGGCAGCCCGACGCGTTGCAAACCCATGGAAGAAAAGCAGTTCTTTGGTTTGTAGAGAATCAAAAGTATTTCTACCTGGGGCTTGGCGTTGTTATTTTGGTGGCGGTCGTTTTTGTGGGCTACCGCATGTGGGATGAGCGCGCGCGCGAAAAAGCGTTCCTGGCCTATGGCTTGGCCAATATCGCTTCTCTGGATAGCAAGAGCGGCGAAGCGGTGGAAACCGCCTTCCAAAAGGTGGCCGACGATTACCCGCGCTCGCGTCCGGGTCTTCTGGCGCGCTTGCGACTCGCGGCCCTGCTGCGCGAGAGGAAACAATATCAAGGCGCGCGGGCGCAATATGAGCTTGTGGCGAAGAGCAGCGTATCCTCAGAGACCGACAAGGAATTGGCGAAGCGCGGAATCGCCTCCGTATTGATGCTTGAGGGAGCCTGCGCGGAAGCCGTCCCGATATGGAAGTCGATTCTTGAAAAAGGGAGTCTTTTCACGTCCGAAGATCTGTATATCTCGATTGCCGATTGTCAGGAGAAGCTCGGACGATTCGAGGATGCGCGCAAGACTTATGAAGAGTTGAGCAAAAAGCACCCGGAGAGTCCGTTTCTGACCGAACGAATCCGTGCGAAAGTGGGCGGCGAGAAACCCGCTAAATAAAAACCATTCCGAACATTCATCGCATGACGTAATGCCGATAAGATATGTTATGTAAAGTTATATCCAGGGCCGTTGCCTGCTCTTTCGTCTGAACTCCTCTGCGTGATAGACTGGGCCATGAAGCCACCCGCTCAAGGAAAACCCCTTGCCGTTCGTGGACATCCCGTGGATGAAGGCGCTCTTCGCCAGATTGAGTGCTGTCTCGCCGATGATGAAGCGCGGGCAGGCGCTTTGTGCGCCGACCACCACCTGGGCTATTCCATGCCCATCGGGGGCATTATCGCCTACGAGAATGCCGTATCGCCGAGCGGTGTGGGCTATGACATCGCTTGCGGGAACAAGGCCGTCAAAACGGACCTGAAGGCCTCGGACGTGCGTCCTGAACTATCCGGCATCATGGACGAGATATTTCGCAACCTGGAATTCGGCATGGGCCGGAAAAATCCCGAACCCATCGACGACCCGCTTTTCGATGATCCCGCGTGGAAGTTGTCGCCCGAATTCGAGGATTTGAAGCCGTTGGCGCGCTCGCAGTTGGGCACCATCGGCGCGGGCAATCACTATGTCGATTTATTCGTCGAAGAGGCGAACGACGCGCTTTGGGTCGGGATTCACTTCGGCTCAAGAGGCTTTGGCCACAAAACATGCACCGGTTTCTTGAATCTGGCGAAAAACCGCAAATTCGATGCCCCTCCTGCCCGTGAGGAAATACACTCTCCAGCCACCGTCTTTTCTCTCTTCTCCCCCTTGGGAGAAGACTATTTCGCCGCCATGAAGCTGGCCGGGCGTTACGCCTATGCCGGAAGGGATTATGTGGGTGGTCGGGTGCTCGACATCCTTGGCGCCGACTCGGTATGGGAAGTACACAACCACCACAATTTCGCCTGGGAGGAAGAGCACGACGGCAAGCGCTGCATCGTGGTCCGCAAGGGCGCCACGCCCGCCTGGCCGGGCCAGAAATGTTTTATCGGCGGGAGCATGGGAGATCTCTCCGTCATCGCCGAAGGCGTTGAGACGCCGGGGGCGAAATCTCTCCTCTACTCCACGGTTCATGGCGCGGGCCGCGTGATGAGCAGAACCAAGGCGGCCGGAAGGAAAAGGTGGCTCAAGGGCCGTCTGATCCGCAAGGGCGGCGCGATCACGCGCCAGGACATGAACGAGTGGGTCGAGGACATCGGCGTCGTGCTTCGCGGAGCGGATACGGACGAGGCGCCGCAGGCGTACAAACGGCTTGATAAGGTATTGAAACTGCACGACGACGCACTTCGCATTTTGCACGTGCTCAGGCCCATCGGAGTGGCGATGGCGGGCCCCGATGTCCAGGATGAATTCAGGGACTAGCTTGGCGTCTATACCATAATGTAATTTATCAAGTTCTACATCATAAATATCTATAAATAAGTTGATTGAATGTTTTATATCATGTTCCTGCAAACGCGAATTCCGAAAGACACACTTCCCGGTTGAATGCCTTGTTATTACCGCGAAAAAACCGGGTCGGTCCGGCCCTCGACGTCGAGTTCGAATCCCGCGTCATGTATCATGAGATGGGCCATGGCTGACTCCTGGCCGGATGTGGTGAGGTAGCCGTCCACGAAAATCGAGTTGGCCGGATATAGAGCCAGGGGCTGCATTTCTCTCAGTTGAACTTCCCTTCCCCCGGCGACGCGAATTTCGGAGCGGGGGTTGTAGAAGCGCATCAAGCAGAGCAGCTTGAGGCAGGCGATTGGCCCGAGCAACGGCCTACCTTCGAGCGGCGTGCCGCCGATCGGATTGAGGAAGTTCACCGGTATGGATTCGGGCGCGAGCGTGCTCAGCGCCTCACACACGTCGATGATGTCCTCAGCGCTCTCCCCTTGCCCGAAAATGACGCCCGAGCATAATTCGAGACCGGCCCCGCGCGCCGCGCTCAAAGTATCCATGCGGTCGTCATAGGTGTGGGTGGAGCAGATTTGCGGATAATAGCGCTCGCTCGTGTTGAGGTTGTGATTGAAACGATCGACGCCCGCCTCGCTGAGTCTGGCGGCCTGGGAGGCTTCCATCAAACCGAGAGAACAGCACACGGAAAGGCGGTGGCGTGATTTTATCTCGGCGACGGCCCGACAGAGTCTTTCGATTTCCGCGTCCGATGGCCCCCGCGCGCTGATGACGATGCAGTAGCGCCTCGAACCGGCCGCCTCGGCCCGTGAGGCGCCCTCCAGGAGTTGTTCCTCATCCACCAGCTCGTATCTGTCGATTTGAGTGCTGGAGACGGCGGATTGAGAGCAATAGCCGCAATCCTCAGGACAGATGCCGCTCTTGGCGTTGATGAGGTAGTGAATCTGCACTTTCTTTCCGAAATAGGCGCGGCGGATTGTGAAGGCGGCGTCGAGAAGCTGAAGAAGCTCTTCGTCGGGCGCATTGATGACGGAGAGCGCCTCTTCTCGTCTGGGTCTTGCATCTTCTAGGGCGCGCCGCGCCAGTTTATGGTAGTTCAAAGAGCGATTCCTTCTGCTTGGGCGTCTGACCCGAAACTTTACGCGCCGCCCCACTCTTTGGCAAACGAGTGCGGCGAAGAGAGCGCAAAGGGGAGATGGTTCCCTTGTCTGCGCTGCTCGCGTGACTTATGATGAATCCGGTTTTCAACACTTAAGGCGATCCATAATAATTTACCATTATACCCCTTAGATTCAATGAGGTATTTGATGGAAGTTATTGCAACACTTGAAGAAGAATTGCGCACAGCCATTGATGGCGAAGTACGCTTTGATGCGTACACGAGAAAAATATACAGCACCGACGCGAGCATGTACGAGATAGAGCCCGTGGGCCTCGTATTGCCGAAAACGAACGACGACGTGCAAAAAACGCTTCGAATCGCCCAAAAACACAACGTCGCCATCCTGCCCCGTGGCGGCGGAACCAGCCTCGCCGGCCAGACCGTGGGCGAAGCGTTGATCCTCGATTTTTCCAAATACATGAACCAGGTGCTCGAACTGAACGCCGATGAGGAATGGGCGCGCATCCAGCCGGGACTCGTGCAGGATCATTTCAACGATTACCTGAGCCCGCACGGATTCGTCTTCGGCCCCAACACCTCCACGAGCAGCCGCGCCACCATCGGCGGCATGCTGGGGAACAACTCCTCGGGTTCGCGCTCCATCGTCTACGGGAAGACGGTGGACCACGTCATCGAAGTTTCGGGCTATTTCGCCGATGGCGAGCCCTTCTCCTTCGGGCCCCTGGATGCAGGGTCTCTCGAAGAACTCATGCGCCAGGATTCACGCGCGGGCAGGCTTCACAAGGCGCTGAAGGACATCGTGGACGAGCAGCGGGTGGAGATTGAGGACCGCTATCCCAACATCATGCGCCGCGTGAGCGGCTATAACCTCGATGAACTCGCCCGGGAGACGCAACCCTTCAACCTCGCCAAGCTCATGGTGGGCGCCGAGGGCACGCTGGCCGTGGTCACGGAAGCCAAGGTGCGCGTGTGCCCCAAGCCCAAGGCGCTCGGCGTCCTGGTGGTGCATTTCCACAGCATTGAGGAGGCCCTTGCCGCAAGCACGACCATTCTGACCCACGACGTGGCGGCGATAGAGATCATCGACCGGGTGATCATCGAACTCGCCAAGCAGAACCTGGAAGCCCAGCGCCTGATGGACAGCTTCGTGGTGGGCGACCCGGATTCGTTCCTGACGATTGAATTTTTCGCCGACAACGACGATGAGGCCAAAGAGAAAGTAATGCGCCTGCACGATGAACTCGAAGCGAAGAACATCGGCTACGCGCGCGTTCCGCTGGACGACCCCGCCCACAAGCAAGATTGCCTGAACATGCGAAAGGCCGGCCTAGGCTTTCTCCTCGGGCGCCGGGGCGACTGGAAGCCCTGCGCCTTCGTGGAGGACTGCGCGGTGGCCCCCGAACACCTCCTGGATTATTACCGGCATTTCGAAGCCATCATGAAGAAGTACGATACGGAAACCTCCTACTACGGCCATACGAGCGTGGGCCTTCTGCACCTGCGCCCCCTCATCAACCTCAAAGAGGATGAGGAGATCGGAAAAATGGCCGCCATCGCCGAGGAGGTCTCGGACCTCGTGCTCGAATACGGCGGCGCCATGAGCGGAGAGCACGGCGACGGTCTGGCGAGAAGCCAGTGGATACCCAAATTCTTCGGCGAGAAACTCTATGGGGCGTTCGTCGAAGTGAAGCGGCTCTTCGACCCCGAAAACCGGATGAACCCCGGCAAGATCGTGAACGCCCTCCCCTTCACCGAAAACCTTCGTTTCGACGGCTCCTACAAGACGCCCGAGATACCGACTATCATGGATTTTTCGGGCGACGGCGGCTTCGTGCGCGCGATCGAGCTTTGTAATGGCGTGGGCGCGTGCCGCAAGCGCGACGGCACGATGTGTCCCTCCTATCAGGCGACGATGGAAGAAGAACACTCCACGCGCGGGCGGGCGAACGCGCTCAGAGAAGTCATCGCGAACGGAATCCCCGGTGAGGATCTGGGCAGCGAGCGGCTCTATGAGGTGCTGGACCTCTGCATCTCGTGCAAGGGCTGCAAGGCGGAGTGTCCCTCCAGCGTGGACATGGCGAAGATCAAGGCCGAGGTGCTCCAGGCCTACTACGACAAGAACGGCGTGCCCCTGCGCGTGCGGATGATGGGGCGCATCGCGCGTATCAACCGCCTGAGCGCTCCGGTGGCGCCGGTCGTGAACTGGACGCTGGGGAATCGCTTCGTGCGCTCCATGCTGGACAGGTTCTTGGGCATCGACAAGCGAAGAAGGCTCCCTCCCTTGGTGACACCCACCTTCGAGGAGTGGTTCGAGAGCCGTCCTGCCTCCCGCAACGGGGCCGGCGCGCGCGGAAAAGTTTTGTTCTTAAACGATACGTTCACGAACTTCAATTACCCCGAAATCGGAAAAGCCGCCGTCAAGGTGCTGGAGGCGGCTGGCTTCGAGGTCGGGCTGGCGGAGACGGGTTGCTGCGGGCGGCCCATGATCTCGCACGGCCTTTTGCGCGAGGGCCAGAAGCTGGCCGAGGAGAACATCGCGAGGCTCTCTCCCGCCATAGAGGCGGGGCTTCCGATCATCGGCGTCGAGCCGAGTTGTCTGCTGACTTTCCGGGATGAATACCCGGACCTCGTGACGGGCGATGCGGCGGGGCGCCTGGCGGAGAATTCCTGGATGCTGGAAGAATTCCTGCAAAACCTGCATGAAAAAGGCGAACTCGACCTGAAATTCAAGACCCCGAAACGGCAAAATGCCCTCTTCCACGGCCATTGTCACCAGAAAGCCCTGGTGGGCACAGGGCCTTCCCTGGCGATGCTGGACATGATCCCCGATTTGGAGGTAACGCAGATACCTTCAGGCTGCTGTGGGATGGCCGGTTCGTTCGGCTACGAGAAAGAACACTTCGACATCTCGCTCGCCATCGGTGAGACGAAGCTCTTTCCCGCCCTGAGAGCAGGCGATGAAGAGGCCACCACTATTGCCAACGGCGTTTCCTGCCGACAGCAAATCGCTACCGGCGTCGGCAAGAAGGCGCTCCACATCGCCGAGGTGCTGGCCGACGCACTGGATGAATAGATTCTAAGCTATAAAACCAAATTATAAACAATAAGATGAAAGAATATCTTCAGGTTATTGTTTATATCCCTTAATCCGGGTTTCGGATGACGGAGCGCAAGGTTTCGCCGCGTTCCATCGCCTCGAAAGCGGGCTCCACGTCTTCAAGACCGATGACCTTCGTGACCATGCGGTCGAGGTCGAGCTCTCCTTTTTCATACCAGTCGGCGAGAAGCGGGAAATCCCTCGACGGCAGGCAGTCCCCGTACCACGATACGCGCAGCGCGCCGCCCAGGCCGAAGAACTGGAGCATCGGCAGTTCCATCATCATGTCGGGGGCCGGCACGCCGATGAGGGTGCAGGTGCCCGCCAGGTCGCGCGACCACATCGCCTGCAGGAGCGTCTGCGGCGTTCCCACGGCCTCGAAGGAATAATCGACGCCGTTCCCGCCCGTGAGGTCCTTGATCGCTTCCACCGGGTCGGTTTCAGACGCGTTGACGACGTCGGTCGCGCCGAAGTCCCTGGCCCAGTCGAGCTTGTTATCGGCGATGTCGACGCCGATGATTTTCGCTGCGCGCGACATTTTCGCACCCATGATGACGCTGCAGCCCACGCCGCCGCATCCGTACACCGCCACGGTGCTCCCGCGTCTCACCTGCGCCGTATAGAGACAGGCGCCCACGCCCGTCATGACGCCGCAGCCGATGAGGCAGGCCTGCTCCGGCTTACATGCAGCGGGCACTTTCACCGCCTGTTTCGCGGCGACGACGGTGTGCGTACAGTACGTGCCGATGCCAATGGAGGGGCTCAAAACCCGCCCGTCTTTTTTCGCGTACATTTTCGAAGTCGCGTTCAAACTGGCGGCGCATAGGCTGGGCTGGCCGATGGAGCAGAAGCGGCAGAGTCCGCAGGGGGCGCGCCAGGCCAGAACGACGTAGTCGCCCACGGCCAGGTCGGAGACGCCCTCCCCCACTTCCTGAACGATGCCGGAGCCTTCATGGCCGAGGAGGTAAGGAAATTCATCCCCGATTTTTCCTTGCTTGTAGTGCAAGTCCGTGTGGCAGACACCGCTGGCCTGAATTTTCACCAGCACCTCGCCGGGACCCGGGGAGGCGAGTTCGATTTCCTCCACTTCCGTGCGTTCGTTCGCTACTCTTGAAATGACGCCATGGCCGATGATGCTCATACGCTTCCTCCCCGGTCGTATATTTATGAGTCGCCCGCT
This sequence comes from bacterium, assembly GCA_965204535.1. Taxonomy (GTDB): domain Bacteria; phylum UBA8248; class UBA8248; order UBA8248; family UBA8248; genus Bin107. The sequence goes on from OZ241996.1 coordinate 1,401,495, forward strand.
ATAATGCGCCACGCAAACTGAAAATTTCCGTTAACGACTTTATTCTCTCCCACGAGGGATTATTGCGCAAGGAGGCGATATGTCCGAAGAATGGTACCCGCGTTTCTCGCAACCAGAAATGAGCAGGCGTCATGCGGCGGCGAAGGGCCTGATGGAAGAAGAAGGTCTGGATGCGCTCTTGTTCTTCGGCATGGGCGGCACGAACCGAAACGCCCAGGCGAACATCTACTGGCTTTCGTGCTATAGGGATTTTAACCACTGCTATCTGATTTTCCCGAAAGATGGCCCCCCTTCCCTATTCACGGGCTTGTACAACCACCTGCACAACGCGCAAATGCAGTGCATCTTCGAGGACGTGCGCCACGGAGCCTACGGCAACCCCGAACGCATGGCGGATCAACTCGACGCCCTGGGGCTGGGGAACGCGCGCATCGGACTGGTGGGCATCAACCCCCGCTTCAAGATCCTGCTGCCCTTCGAGCACATGGACTATCTGGCGGAGCGCTTCCCGGAGGCGGGGTGGGTGGATGTGAGCGCCAGATTCAGGGACTTGCGGCTGATAAAGAGCGACGAGGAAATCGAGTGGCTGACCGAGGCGGCGCGGCTCACGGACCTCGCCATGGAAGCGGCCCGAATCCATGCGAAACCGGGGATTCCCGAAATCGAACTCTCGGGCAGGATGGCCGCCGCGTTCAGAGAGCAAGGCGGCGAGCAGATGGTGCAGTTCGTGACGGCCACGCCGATGTCGAACCCCCGCACGCCCGTCCCCTGGCAGAACCCGACGAGGCGAAAACTCGAAGCGGGCGACGTGCTCATCATGGAGATCAGCGCGGCGTATTACGGCTATGCGGGCCAGAGCCTGCGCACCTTCACCATCGGAGACGACCCGACGCCGCCCTATCAGGCGCTGCTCGACGCCGCTATCGAGGTGTACGAGGGCGTGGGCAAAACCATGAAGGCAGGCAATTCCGCCCAGGCCGTCTTCGAGGCCACCGACCCGCTGCCCGAGAGGGGTTTTCAGATCTACGATTCGCTCGCGCACGGTTTCGGCACGGACCTGCTGCAGCCTTCCATCGGCATTCGGGGTTCGAACTATCTCGCACCGCCCGCCGACTTCAAATACCGCGAAAACATGGTGATGGTGATTCAGCCCAACCCCATGGACTCGGAAGGCCGCGGCGTGCAGATGGGCGATATGGGAATCGTCACCAGCGAGGGGTTCCGCTCCCTGCACACCTTCCCCATGAAAGCGTTCCGCTGCGACGGGTGATGACGCCGATGGGGGTTTGTTGAAGAAAACCCGTGAAGGAGGTTTGCAGGTCGGGCGCGTCGGCAGGGGACCTGTAGGGACAACCCTCCGTGCTTGTCCTTTTTCGGGGTGTCGGACAGGCACGGAGGCCTGTCCCTACGGGCTCCTCCCCGGTAGACTCCTTGTCAATCTTCCTCGTAATACGCCCCGCTTCTCGTGCCGTCCACCGCATCGCCGGCCACGAAGTAGGTGGTGTCCTTCGATGCGAAATACAGGCAATCCTCATCGACCGTGGTAACGCAATAGTGCTCCGCACCGGCCGGAATGTGGATCACCTGCCCTGCCTCGGCGACTCCCTCCACGTCTCGCACCCGGTATTTCAATCGGCCTTTGATCACATAGTTGAATTGCTCGTTCGCGTGGGTGTGGAGTCTCGACCCGGTGCCTTTGGGCTTGTTCACTAGCACAACCTGAAGTTTCTCTCCCCGCACGGCGCTGCCGACAGAAGATGAATAGTGAGGCCCGATCATGAACTGGTCCATCTCCTGCATGTTGAACAGGTAGTTTCCCGGCGTCACCTTCACCACCTTCTCATTGGTTTCCTCGTGGATGTTCGCGTATTTCTTTTCATTTTCCGCTGCTTCGTTCATCTCTTCACTCCCGCTTCATACAATCGCGTTGAATTTTCATTATTCCGGTTCTTGATCCGCATTGAGATAAGGACCCGAGTTCTCGCCGTCCACGGGTTCCCCGTACATGACGTGCGAGGTGTCCTTGACGGCGTAGTATTCCGCGTCCCCCTTGCCGGTGGCGTAGGTGTAGTGCTCGACGTTCGCCGGAATGTGAATCAAGGTTCCGGGGCCGGCCAAGCCCTCCACATCGCCCACCCTGACTTGCAGCTCGCCCTTGATAACGAAGTTGAACTGCTCGTTCGGGTGGGTGTGAAGCCTCGATCCCGTGCCCGGCTTTTTCCGCACGAGCGCCACCTGTACGCGCTCACCCTCCACGATGCCGCCGCGCCCGGATGAGTAGTGCCCGCCGATGGGCAGTTGCTCCATATCGGCGAGGTCATAGACGTAGCGTTCCTCTTCCGCCTTCACGGCGCGAATGCTATCTCCTTCCTGACGACTCATGCCTTTCCCCTTTCTCTGAAACGTAAAAAACTTTTCCTCATTCCTAGATGCGCTTAATGTAACGATGGCGGCGAAAACGCGCCACCCGCTCCATCCATTGCGCCATTGTGCATCCGCGCATAGAATCCGGGCGTCTCAACTGCCACTTGAGATTACACAACAGACTTTTATTTCTTTTCATGCGAAGGAAAAATTCATGGAATTCGTCATCAAGATTTATGACAGGCCGGAGGCGGCCGCATTGAGGGATGTCCACCGCAAGGCGCATCTCGATTATCTCAAAAGTTTCGACGACGCCACCCGCTTCGCCGGTCCGTTCCTGACCGACGACGGGAAGCTCGAACTGGGCAGCTTCCGCATTCTGGATTTGCCCGACCGCGCCGCCGCCGAAGAACACGTAGCGAACGAGCCGTTCATCATCGAGGGGATTCAGGAGCGGCCCTCGGTTCATCGCTGGCGCGCCACCGTGCCCCACTCCTGGCGCGACTGCCCGCGAGAAGAAGGGAACCGCCAGTTCTACGTCCATGCGCTGGACAAGGCGGACGGGGGCGCGATTCGCAAGACCCTGCACGAAGAGCACGTGGCCTACCTGACCGAGAACGGCGATTCGGTGATGGTGCGCGGCCCCCTGGTCACCGATGACGGAGAGACCAGAAACGGAAGCGTGCTACTGCTCGATTTTCCCGACATCAAGGCGGCGCGGGCGTTCTGGGCGGAGGAGCCCTACAACCGCGCTGGCCTGTATGAGAGCGTGGAATTCTACGCTTGGCGCTTCGGGCGGGTGTTCGACAGATTCAAGACGCCCGCGTCGTAATTATCCAGATAAGTTGCTCAAAGAATCTCGCCGGTGAACTCCGTTCGCACCCGCTCCTTGAGCGAGCGAACCGCCTTGAGCGACATCTTGAGGACCTGTTTCTCCCTTCGCGAGATAGCCGACTTCCTCACGTAGCGCGTCGCTTTTTTGATGCGCCTGAAATCCCGGAGTTGCTGGCGCAGGAGCAGATAGGTCAGATGCTCCAGGGCGGCGTTGTAATCATCGAACTCATCGTTGTTGAAAACCCCCGCCTTGTGGAGCAGACGGATGCGCTCGTAAGTGGAGGTCGCCTCCATGCCCTCTTTCAGGGCGAGTAGCCGGACAGCCCCGACCAGGGGGAGGATGCCCCCGTGTTTCAGGTTCACGCCGGGGGGAAGGCCCTCCCCGACTTTCTCGGTGCGCAGCATGCCGAACAGGCCGAGGGCGACATGCCTGTCCTCCTCGGTCTGGAACATCGCCTGGAGCACGGCGGGCTCTTTTTGCACGAAGGTCGTGATGTGATCGCGCAATTCCCGCCCCAGGGAGATATCCCCGCAGGCGGTGTCGAAGTCGAAGAAGACGTCGCTCAACTGAACCTGGAACGTGCTTCTCTTCTGGAACCAGCGCAGGGTCTGGTGCTTCCACTCAGAAATCGATTTGCGCCAAAGCGGGTTCGTGGCCATCACGTTGCCGTCGCACAGGGGGAAGCCGATGGCTTCGAGATTCCAGGTCAGCAGTTCCGAGAACTGCATGAAGTAGTCGTTGACTTCGTTGTGCCGTTCCACGGGGTAGTCTTCGAGGATAATGCCGTTGTCCTGATCGGGGTTGATGAAGTTCTCGCCCCGTCCGCTTGAGCCCATGACGATCACGGCGAAGCGGACGGGCGGCGCGCCTCCGCCCGCCTTTTCGATGGTCTCCGTCACTTTTTCGGCCACGCGGCTGTAGATGTCGTTGTTCACGTGCGTGAGCAGCGCCTGGATTTCGGGCGCGGGGAGGTTGTCTTCGAGGAGTTCCTGCGCCACGACAGCCTGCACGGCTTTGATCTCCTGCAAGCCGTAGAGTTCGGGGACCTGCGTGAGCGCGTCGATGTGCTCCACCACATGCGCGGCCGCCACCGCCATGGCGTCCTCTAAGTCGAGCAGGCCGAGGGGGCGGTTCGCCTCATCGACCACGGGCATGTGACGGTGGCCGAGGCGGCGCATGCGAGCGATGGTGTGGTAGAGGTAGTCCCCCTGTTTTGCGGAATAAACGCGGGGCGTCATCACCTGCTCTATCGTCTCCGTCCCGTCGCACCGCAGGGCGACGCGGCGCGTCACGTCTTTTTCCGTAAAGATGCCGGAGAGGGCCTTTTTCTCATCCGTCACGAGAACGCACGTAGCGCCCGTCTCCGCCATCCGGGAGATGACAATCCCGATATTCTCCGAAGCCGGGACGATGAGCGATTCGGGTTTGAGGAAATCATCCACAAGGCAGGAGAAAATTCTCGTCTGGGATTTCATGGGTTTCGGGGTCCGTCTTTGCGGCGGATGTCCGGTGACGCCTTGGGGCTCACGGCGCGTAATGAGGCTATAGTATAGCTTAGTTCTTCATGTGTTTGTCCAGGTGGGTGATGCGCATCTCTATCGCCGCCACGCAGGCGCGCGAGCCGTTCCAGGCACGGAAATAATCCGGTGCGTTTCGCCTCCTCCTCTAGTGTGAGAGAATCCCGTCTCCGGGAAGAAAGCTCCCTTGCCGCTCATCAGTTTGAGCAGAAGGAACGAACATGACCGAAAGCAAATGCCCTGAGTGCGAGGCTGAAACGTCCGGCGCCGAACCCTGCCCCGAATGCGGCGAAGCGCTGGTGGAAAAGCCCGCAGACGAGCGGCCCCTGAACGTCATCGACGCCAAGGCGATCGTCGTGAAAGTCATGTGGGGCACGGGTGCGCTGATGCTCTGCGGCGGCCTGGGGGCGCTCTCCATCGGCGCGACAAAACCCGCCGTCGGCCTGCTGGGCCTCGGCGGCCTCCTCTTCGCCGGTTCTTACGTTGTCGACTGGTGGACTTGAGGGTTCCGGGTTCCAAACTGGTATCGGAAGATTTAGGATTGAATCATAACTATTCGAATATCCCTTTCGATTTCTTGCAGACCAAGGAGAGAGAAAATTCACTCCCTCCTAGAGGGACCTGTTGAAAAAGCCCCGATTGAATAGTTCGGCGTAGGGGTCAGACATATATGTCTGACTGTGTGTGCTCCCGTTTTCTGTGTTTTCGTCCAAGCGATTAGGCGGACACATGGGTCCGCCCCTACGTGCCGAGCCTGATTGATGCTGGTTTTTCAACAAACCTGTCCTGCAGCGGCATCAACTCCACCTATGACACGGCAAACGGACAGCATTTCGGTTTGGTACCCCCGGCAGGATTCGAACCTGCGGCCTACGGATTAGGAATCCGGCGCTCTATCCTGCTGAGCTACGGGGGCGCTTCAGTCGTATGTTATCAAAGAGCGCACTGCGTGTGGAGCGAGGCGCTCGCGCCCGTTCAGGAACGCGAGTTCGATGAGGAAAGAAAAGCCGTGGATGCTCCCGCTCAAGGATTCCACGAGCGAGACGCAGGCGGAGGCGGTGCCGCCGGTGGCGAGCACGTCGTCGGCGATGAGCACCTTTGCGCCGGGTGCGACGGCGTCCTTGTGGATTTCGAGCGTGTCCGTGCCGTATTCGAGGTCGTAAGTCGCCTGGGTCTTCTCCCAGGGGAGTTTCCCCGCTTTTCTCACGAGAGCGAAGCCCGCGCCGAGCTTATAGGCGATAGGCGCGCCGATGATGAAGCCGCGCGCCTCGACGCCCAGGACGACGTCGATGCCCTCGCCCATCAAAGGCTCCGCCGCCATGTCCACCGCCGCCTGAAAGGCCTCGGCGTTCTGGAACATGGGCGTGATGTCCTTGAACAGGATTCCTTCTTTGGGGAAATCGGGCACGTCGCGAATGTGCGCCAGAAGCTGGCTGATGTCCGACATGAAAGCTACCTCTCGTGGATGATGAAGTTTTGGCCTCGTATGGCGTTCATCTGTGGCAAGACAAGAAATCTAGATAGCATTCTCTTTCGGGCGTGTCATCACGTCGTGCGCATAAAATTTCTCTCAAGCGGATGAGCGGACTGTCGCCGAGCCGCCACCGATCCGCAACCGGCCCTACGGCAGATAGGACAGCGGGTTCTTCGGCCGCGTGCGATGGCGGATCTCGAAATGAAGGCGCGCGGTCTTGAAGCGCGGCGTGCGGCCCGTGCGGGCGATGGGCGCGCCGCGCGAGACGCGCTGCCCCTTGCGCACGAGATTCTCGGCGACGTTGGCGTAGATGGAGTGATACTCGCCCCCGTGGTGGCGCAGGATGATGAGGCGCCCCAGATTGCCGGGACCGATATCGGAATAAATAACACGGCCGGGAGCAGCGGCGCGGACCTGGGCGCGCTCGCGGGCGGCGATGAGGATGCCGTCCGTCTTGTGGCTGCCGCTCCTCTTGAAGCGGCGGATCAGGCGTCCCCGAAGAGGCCAGGAGAACCGGGGCCTCTTGCCGTACGACTTGCGGTGCGTCGTCCTCCGATTCTTCGGGCGGCGCGTTCGAACCGTGTTCTTCGACTTCCCGGATGACTTCCGAATCGGTTTTGCATACGCCTTTCGGCGCGGGGGCGACTTGCGGGGCCGAGGAGCCGCCCAGCGCGGGCGGCGTTCGGGCGGTTTGGCGCTGACGTTCTTCCGTATGAGGCGCGCCGTTCTGGCGCCCGGGATGAAGAGCCGCTGGCCGATTTCCAGGCGATCGGGATTGTCGATGCCGTTCAGGACGGCGATCTGCTCGACTTCGACTCCGTAAGCGCGCCCGATGCGCCAGAGGTTCTCGCCGCGCTTTACGGTGTGGCGGACCCCGCCGACGCCAAGGCCGCTCTTCGGCGGAGGCGGCAGCGGAGGTGCGACGAGCGCGCAGCCTGTGAGCAGACAGAGAAACAGGACACAGCCCCTGCGCCGCATCGCGTGCCATGTCCGGAACCTTGATGCGGGAGAAACCTTTAATATGGGTAGATCCATCTCGTCTCTCATGAAGACTCAAGCGCCATCCGCACGGCCTCGCGCGCGCCGGATGCCGGGACGACTCCCGCAGGGCTTGCGTCGCGTCCCAGGGAGACGACCCGCTTGCCAAGCTTGAGTCCGATGGCGATCTCGGAGAGGGTGCCGTTCGCGCCCGACATGGCGATGAGCGCGTGGGCCGTCGCCGCGATGATGACGTTGCGGGCATGGCCCATCCCGGTGGCGACGGGAATGTCGATGAACGGGTTGGCGGACCCGGCGTCATACGAGGGCAGGACGCCCACCGTGAGGCCGCCCGCTTCTTTCGCCCCGCGCGCGGCGGCCTGCATGACGCCGCCCAGACCGCCGCACACGAGCACGGCCCCCGCGCGCGCGATCTCGGCTCCTGTCTCTTCGGCCAAAGCTGCCGTTTCCGGGTCGGGGTCGGAATCGCCGATGACGCCGATGATGGTTTGCATCAGATAATCCCGGGGCGGATGATTGTCTTGATTTTATCGAGCGAGCGCGCCTCGTCAAGTGGCAATGCGCGCCGTCGTCACCCAAGCTCCTGTTTCAGGGAGCATCGTCTCGCTGTTCCGCCCTGCTCTCCCGCCGTTCCAGCACCTGCAACTTATCCCCCTTCGGGAACGATCACCCTCTTGTCGTGCTCCGCAGGCAGGCCGTTATTCAGAGTGTGCAGCATCCAGTCGGCGATGGCGGGGTACATGTCCGCGGCCACCTCGCCCATGGGATGGAAGACGCCCTCGTAGAGCCAGAGCTCGCGCGGGCACGTTAAGTGATCGAAGAACACGTCGATGTCGTCCGGCGTGCAGAGCTCGTCCATGTCGCCCGCCACGAGCAGGTAGTTCGACTTCATCCTGCCCACCAGGGGCAGCCAGATGCTGTCGCGCTCCTCGACGAACTCGTCGAACGCATCCTCATCGAGGATGTTCGTCATGTACATGTAGATCCGCTTGAAGTTGGGCTGGGCCTGGTCGAAGATGATGTCCGAAGGCCCCACGTTCGCCATCTGCCCGACCACGGTGTTGACGCGCTCGTCCTGGGCGGCGATTTCCACCGTCCAGCGGCTGCCCATGCTCATGCCCATGATGCCGATTTTCGACGAATCCACCTCTTCGCGTTCGGTGAGCCAGTCGATGACCTTGCTCCCCGCTCGCGCGTAGTTGTGGTGATCCACCCACACCCCGTTGATGTTGCACTCGCCCTGCCCCGGCCCGTCCATGATGGCGAAGTTCATGCCGCGCGCATGGAACCAGTTGTTGTAGGGCAGAAGACCGTCTTCCTTGATCATGTCCATCCCGGGGATGAGGAGAACGGTGGGCTTGGGCTCGCCACCCTCCTGGGGCCAGTAATAAAAATACGCGTTCTTGCCGGGCTCGAATTCCACCTGGTGTTTCTGGATGTCACCGCCCCTGATTTCGCGCATCTTGTCGAAACAGCGCGAAACGCCCGCGTAGTATTCCTTCTTGCGCGGATGGCCGTCCACGGGGATGAGGTGTTGGCCGCGACCGTAGCAAAGGCCCGCGCGGTTGTAGTGCATGGCGGCGGTCACGCGGTTGCCCGCCTCCTCGGCCACTTTCGCCTTTTTCTCCTGCAGAGCGGCCTGCTTACCCCACAGGAGCGGGATGGAGCGCCTGCCCGAGACCTTCGAGTAGACGGCTTCCAGGTCCTGATGCCGGAAACCCCGCTCATAGCGCGTGCCCATGATGCCGGGGTGAAAAACGTCCTCGTTGTCGGAGAGCTTGAGGAAATTATCGAAAATCCAGTTCTGATTCGCGCGCGATGCCTGTCGTCTCATGCCGCTACCTTCTCCTTTCATATAGGTGATGGGGCGAGTTTTTCCCCGCCGTTTTCAAGCAGATATGACGCCGGATTCAGCGGGCTATCTTCGGGCCAGTAGCCGTTTCAGGTCAACCGCTTCAGGCGGTTCCCGCCAAAGTGATTTTTATCCGCGATTGTATTTGCCGAATCCATTGATTTTGTGTAGATTCGGCGCTTTGTATTTCCAGAGTGGCGCCGGGAATCGACGCCCGGAGAGAGGCATCGCCTTTACTGCACATCTTTTTCTCGTTACGAAAGAGGGTTTTGGAAATGACAGTGGAAACAGAGTTGGAACTCAACAACAACGAAACAATCGTCCTGCACGCCGGATACCGCAATGACTCCGCCACGAACGCCGTGGCCGTACCGATCTACCAGACGTCCTCCTACCAGTTCGACAGCACGGAGCACGCGGCCAATCTTTTCGCGCTGAAGGAGCTCGGCAACATCTACACCCGAATCATGAACCCCACCAACGACGTGCTCGAGAAACGGCTGGCGGCTCTCGAGGGCGGCGTCGGCGGCCTCGCCGTGTCCTCGGGCCAGTCGGCCTCGATGATGGCCGTGATGAACGTGGCGCGCGCAGGGGACAACATCGTGAGTTCGACGGACCTCTACGGCGGCACGTGGAACCTCTTCGCCAACCAGCTGGACGACATCGGCATCGAGTGCCGTTTCGTAGACCCCGAAGACCCGGAGAATTTCGTCCGGGCGACGGACGAGAAGACGCGCGCCTACTACGCCGAGACGCTGCCCAACCCCAAGCTCCACGTTTTCCCGATCCGGGAAGTCTCGGATCTCGGTCGCGAATTGGGGATTCCCCTCATCATGGACAACACGGCGGCTCACGGTCTCTGCAAACCCCTCGAGCACGGCGCGGACGTCATCGCCTCCTCGTGCACGAAATACATCGGCGGGCACGGCAACTCCATCGGCGGCATCATCATCGATAGCGGAAACTTCGACTGGGAGGCGCACCCCGAAAGGCAGCCCTACCTCAACCAGCCCGACCCGAGCTACCACGGCGCCGTGTGGGCCGAGGCCGTCAAGCCGCTCGGCCCCATCGCCTACATCATCAAGGCGCGCGTCACGCTCCTGCGCGACTCCGGCCAGGCGATGAGCCCCTTCAACACCTTCCTGTTCTTGCAAGGCCTCGAAACCCTGCCCCTGCGGATGGAGCGTCATTGCGAAAACGCCGCCGCCGTGGCGGATTACCTGAATGCGCATCCCAAGGTGAATACCACGATTTACCCGGGTCTCATGGACGGAGAATTCCGCCGCCGCGCCGACACGTATCTCAAGGGCGGCTACGGCGGTTTGGTCGGAATCGACCTCACCGGTGGATACGAGGCGGGCCAGAACTTCATCAACGCGCTCAAGATGTTCTACCACGTGGCGAACATCGGCGATGCCAAGAGCCTCGCCATTCACCCGGCGAGCACCACGCACTCCCAGCTCAGCCCCGAGGAGCAGGAGCATACGGGCGTGACGCCGGGCTACGTGCGGCTTTCGATCGGCATCGAGCACATCGACGACATCATCGCCGATCTCGAACAGGCCCTGGACGTCGCATAGCGCATCGCACGGGAAAACGAAAAGGAGGCGCTCCTCTCGGGGCGCCTCTTTTTTTGTGGGGAAAGATATATTCCGGTGACGGCTTTTTTGCCCGGAGTTTTTCTCACTCGCCTCTTGCGGGGGCTGTTGAAAATCCTCTTCCCCTCACCCTGAGTAGCGGCGAAGCCGCGTATCGAAGGGCGCATGTCCATTGTAGGGGTCGCATATTATGCGACCCGAGTTTGTCGGTGAAAGGCAGGGCCGCATATATGCGGCCCCTACACCCTCTCGCATCATTCGAAACCGGAGCACGACGCCGTCATTCCGGCATGCGCCGGAATGACGATCGAAAACCGCCGTCTCTCGCAATGATGGAGGTAAACCGTAGCGGACAGACGAAGAAATGGACAGACACAAGGGACAGATTTCAGGTTATTCAACAGGCCCATCCGCTAGTGCATTCTCTGTTGAGTGATCGGAAGGAAAAGAAAATCCAATGTAAAGTGAATTATCAGGTATTTTATCCAAACGCTGGAAATAATTGATAAAATAACGATTAAAGTGTTTCATGAGGTATTTTCGGGACTTAGTCATCCCCGAGGCAGGCTTGACCGGGGACAAAGCGCAACAAAGCCCGGGAAGCTGTTCATGCCGCGCAATATGAAATGGTCGGGGCGAGAGGATTTGAACCTCCGACCTCCTGCTCCCGAAGCAGGCGCGCTACCAGGCTGCGCTACGCCCCGACACAAGCCGCGAGACGGCGGATTCGACGTCCGCCTATGGTTTCTCCCAGCCGTATTTTCCCACCAGTTTCACAAAAACGCAGTTCACCAACTCCTCGGGCGCGAGCATCTGGCCCGACTCCGAGACGCGGTATCTCACGAGGGTCTGCTTCTCCCCCTCGCCCAGGGGCATGACGATCCGCCCGCCGGGTGCGATCTGCCGCTTCCAGGGCTCCGGCACCTGCGGCGCCGACGCCGCGCTCACGATGACGTCGAAGGGCGCCTCTTCCGGCCAGCCGTAGGTGCCGTCCGCCGTCCAGAGCATATAATTCGTCAGGCCGAAAGAATCAAGCCGCTCCCGGGCTCTCACCGCCAGTTCGGGCACCCGCTCGATGGCGCGGACGGAACCCGCGAGCCTCCCCAAAAGCGCGGTCAGGTAACCCGAGCCCGCTCCGATTTCAAGCACCTTCTCTCCGCCCCTGAGCGCCAGGGCCTCGAGCGTGGCGGCCACCATATAGGGCTGTGAGATCGTCTGTCCGTGTCCGATGGGCAGCGCCTTGTCGGCGTAGGAGGTTTCGAGAAAGATATCGGGCGCGAAATGGTGCCTCGGCACCTCGCGCAAGGCCTCGATGACGCGGGCGTCCGTGATTCCGCGGGCGATGATTTGCCCCTCTACCATCTGCTCGCGCGCGCGCCGCCGGCGATCCTCCCGGTTGCCGTTTAATGAAAACGCCAAGATTCCAGCCCTTTCATCGCGTCGTAGTCCGTGAGATCGAGCCGCAGGGGCGTGATGGAAACTTGGTGGTTCGAGATCGCCTCGAAGTCGGTATCGGGTTCATCCTCCCACCTGAGGCTGCCTCCCCCTATCCAGTAATATTCACGCCCTCGTGGGTCGATTTTCTCGACGACGGCCTCTTCGTAGATTCGCTTGCCCTGGCGGGTGATTCTCTCTCCCCGGCACTGTTGCGGAGGAATGTTCGGGACGTTGATGTTCAGCAGAACGCCTGGCGCCAGTCCCCTGGATAATACTTCCCTCGCGCCGGCGCGCGCAACTTTTTGCGCCAAGTCGTAGATGAGCTTCTCGCCATCCTCGTGGGCGAGGGAGACTGCCACCGCCGGGAGCCCGAGCAGCGTGGCCTCCATCGCGGCGGCCACGGTTCCCGAATAGGTGATGTCTTCTCCCAGGTTTCCACCCTTGTTGATGCCGGAGACGAGCATGTCGGGGCGCTCGTTCTTGAACAGGCCGTTCAGGGCGAGATTCACGCAGTCGGTGGGGGTGCCGTCCACGGCGAACCAGTTATGCGCCACCTCGTTGATGCGGAGGGGGCGATGCAGGCTCAGGGAATGTCCGGCCGCGCTCTGCTCCCTGTCCGGGGCCACGACGATCAACTCCCCCAATGGGGCGAGCGCCGCGTAGAGGGCGCGCAATCCTTCCGAGTCGATGCCGTCATCGTTGCAGAGAAGTATTCGGGCCATGAGCTTTTCACATAACGTGCGGGGCGGGTGCATCGCAACGAGTAAGGATTATGGTGCAGCCGGAGCATGAGATCAACGCCGCCGGAGGTTTCGGCTATGGAGGGGGCGTTGAAAAATCCCATCGAGGAGGAAGTGACGCCTGTGCTTCCCCCCGGTTTCGGGTTTTGGCCGTCATTCCGGCGAAAGCCGGAATCCATTTTCGCCTTTGCCTTTTCGCCTCCTCGTTCGGACGTCTTTACTCCCGGGCGGGGAGGATCGGTATCGAACACAAACACGAAAGGCGAATTCTCTGGATTCCGCATCCGGACGCCGCGCAACAACAAGATCGTGGCCGCCCCGCCCGGTGAAAAGTCAAAATGGATTCCGGCTTTCGCCGGAATGACGGCGTTTGTCATGACGCTCCATAGTTGTCTCTCCCCTCCTCGTTGGCCCCACACGCAGAATCGCGAAATCATGATTTTTTCAACAACCCCCTTGTGGAGGGCCTTTCTTTCGGGGCCGTCGCTTGATTTAATGAATCTCAGCGATTACAAAGCCGGAACCATGCCATTTTTCGAGGAGCGCACATGAACGAGGAATCCCGGCCCGAGGAAACGGCCCCGAGAGCATTTCATTTTGACACCAACGCCCTCCATGCGGGCGCGCGACCCGACCCCGCCACCGGCGCCAGGGCCGTGCCGATCTACCAATCCACGGGTTTCGTTTTCGACGACGACGAACATGCCGCAGGTCTTTTCGCCCTGCAGGATTACGGATACGTCTACACGCGCATCGGAAACCCCACCACGAGCGTATTCGAGGAGCGCATCGCCGCGCTGGAAGGAGGCGTCGGCGGGCTGGCGACGGCCTCGGGCCAGGCCGCCCAGTTCGTCGCGCTGTTCACACTGACGAACCCGGGGGATGAAATCGTTTCCTCCGCCGCCCTCTACGGGGGCACTTACACGCAGTTCGACATCACGCTCAGAAAACTCGGCATCCACACGACATTCGTCGATCCGACGCGGCCGGAGGATTTTCGGGCCGCCGTGACGGAGAAGACGCGCGTGATCTACTGCGAGACGATAGGCAATCCGGCCACCAACATAGCCGATCTGGAAGCCCTCGCGAAAATTGCGGAAGATGCGGGCGTTCCTCTCGTCGTGGACAACACCTTTGCCACCCCCTACCTCTGCCGTCCCATCGAATGGGGAGCGGACATCGTTTTGCATTCGGCCACGAAATTCATCGACGGGCACGGCACGAGCATCGGCGGCGTCATGGTGGATTCGGGGCGCTTCGACTGGGCGAACGGGAAGTTCCCCGGCATGGTCGATCCCTCGCCGGGATATCATGGGCTGCGGTTTTTCGAGACCTTCGGCGAACTGGGTTTCCTCATGAAGGCGCGCGCGGAGAGCCTGCGCGACATCGGGTCGTGCCTGGGCCCGCTCAACGGTTTCCTGTTCGCCCAGGGTCTGGAGACCCTGCCCCTGCGGATGGAGCGCCACTGCGAGAACGCGCAGAAGGTGGCCGAGTTCCTCGCGGGGGATTCACGCGTCAGTTTCGTGAGCTATCCCGGATTGCCGGACAGCCCCGAATACGAAAGAGCGCAAAAGTATCTGCCGAACGGACAGGGCGCCGTTTTTTCCTTCGGCGTCCGGGGCGGATTCGACCCGGCCGTTCGCTTCATCAACGCCCTTCAGCTACACAGCCATCTGGCGAACGTCGGCGACGCCAAAAGCCTCATCATCCATCCCGCCTCCACGACGCACGCCCAGTTGAACGAGGAGGACTTGAAGGCGGGAAACATCACGCCCGACCTCATCCGGATTTCGGTGGGCCTCGAACATATCGACGACATTATCTGGGACCTCGACCAGGCCCTCGATGAGGCGACGAAGAACGCGTGATGAAATTTCCCGCATACCAGAACCCGCGCACAATTCGCCGTATCCTGCGGAATCACCGCCGCGTGGCGATGGTGGGGCTTTCGGCGAACGAATCGAGACCCAGCTATTTCGTGGGGTACTACCTCCAGAGAATGGGTTACGAAGTCATCCCGGTGAACCCGAGGTACGAACGGATACTGGGCCGGAAATCCTACCCCGACGTCGCATCGATACCCGACCCTCCCGACGTGGTGGACGTGTTTCGCAGGCCGGATGAAATATCGGGAGTGGTCGACGAGGCGATTGAGGTCGGCGCGAAATCGCTCTGGCTTCAATTCGAAGTGGTGAACGAGGCCGAAGCCGCCCGCGCGCAGGCCGCGGGCCTTCTCGTCGTCATGGACAGATGCATGAAGATCGAACATGGCCGCCTGAGGGGCGGTTTGCATACGGCCGGCATGAGGACCGGCGTCATCACCAACCGCCGGACCCCGCTTCTGTAGGGGTTGTTGAAAAAGCCCTGATGAAAGAGGTATTTGTTCCGTAGTGGGCCGTTTTCGTGAACGGCCCACGTTCGTGAACGGCCCTTGCCGGAGAAACGGGCGCTTCGAGAAGCGCCCATACGGCACCCTTTTAGGGAGATCACAACACCTGTCATTCCGACTTTCGCCGGAATGACGGCCAAAACCCGAAACCGGACGGAGGCGAAGGTGTCACTCCTCCTTGATGACTTTTTCACCAACCCCCATAGTCTGAAGTTCAGAACGGGGTTATATTTCCGTCAGTTAGCCAACTTGCAAAAGCCGGAAAAATCCTTTACAAAATTCTGAGAGGTCTGCCGCTTAGCCGTTTCTCCACGGGGATGACATGAAAAGACTCAAGATCCTGATTCTCGGGATGCATCTGTTTCCCCTCTGCGTAGTCACATCCGCCGCCCCAGAAGAAAGATTTCTCGTCGAAATGAGGGCAATATCCGGTCAGCCCCACATCGTTTTTTCGCGCGGCAGAAAAGTTTTCCTGAGAGGCAAACGCGCAATGCTCCCCGGCGATCACATCGTCACGAGCGCGAGCTCGCGGGCGCTCGTTCATTTTCGGCGGCGTCCGGGTTGCGAGCTCGTGGTGGAGCCGAACACTTCCTTCGAGTTAGTGGGCATGAAGCGGGGCGGCGCGTATGCCGCGAGACTGAACAGGGGCACGGTGAAGTGCGGTAAAGCGTCCTGCGGGCTGAGCTTGAGCGTAATGACGCCCGCGGGAGTGGTGCGCGGCAAGGGGGTAGAGTTCGCCCTGAAAGCCTACAGGCACTTCACCACCGTGACCCTCAAAAAAGGGCGAATGCGCCTGCTGGTCGGCGGACAAGCCGTCCCGTTGCGCGAGATGACGCGCACAACGGTTTCAAGAACGGGGGGCCACCGCATCGCTACGATATACGGCGGTCCCTCCCGGGTACCCAGCCTCTTCTCCCCCCTTCCCCTTCCCGGAATTTCCCCCGCTCATTCGAAACGTCGTTTCCGAGACAAATACATTTCCCCGGCATCGGTGACGCGAAGCCCTTGACGAAAGCAACGCTTAAGCCTTACTACATAGCCTGACATATTTCTTTCGCCGAGAACCCGGCGCGGTTCGGCCTGCTCGCCCGACGCGACCGGGCCTTTTGCGAAAACATTTCTTTCGGTCGGGGCGTAGCGCAGTCTGGTAGCGCACCTGAATGGGGTTCAGGGGGTCGGAGGTTCAAATCCTCTCGCCCCGACCATTTTTACCCATCACCGATGTTCGGATGGCGCATCCGGCGAGGAGGCGAGAGGTGGAGCTTGGTTTCATCGGCTTGGGAAGGATGGGAAGCGAAATTTGCGCCCATCTCATTCGCGCCGGTCATGAGGTAACGGCTTACGACGTCCGGGAGGAAGCCACGCTGGAAGCCGGGAACAAAGGCGCGCGCCCGGGACGCAGCCCGGCGAACGTGGCTTCGCGCTCGGAAATCATTTTCACGTCTTTGCCGCACCCGAACATATCGCGCGAGGTGATTCTGGGTGAGGAGGGAATTCTGGCGGGTACGCGCGAAGGCGCGCTTCTGGCGGAGACGAGCACCGTCTCCCCTTCCCTCATTCAGGAACTGGCCCCGGTGGTGAAAGCGCAAGGGGCCGAGTTGATGGATGCCGCCGTGAGCGGCGGCGTGCAGGGGGCGCAGGCGGGCACCCTCACCCTCATGGTGGGCGGCGGCGAGGAGGGCTTCGAGAGGCTCAAGCCCCTGCTCGCGCATTTCGGAAAGAACATCTTTCACTGCGGTGGGTCCGGCATGGGCATGTTGTTCAAGGTCGTGAACAACATGCTCTCGCACGTGAACCTCGCGGCGCTGACCGAGGCCATGGCCCTGGGCGTCGCGGCGGGGGCCGACCCCGATTTGCTCTGCGACGTCATCGCCGTCAGTTCGGGCCGCAGCCGCCAGGTGGAGGACCGGCTCAGAAAGCACATCCTGCCGGGGGAGTTCACGCCCGGCATGACGACCGACCTCGCGACGAAAGACTCCGACCTGTGCCTCGATCTGGCCCGCGAGCTTCGCGTTCCCACCTTCATCGCAAGCGCGACGCACCACGTCTATGAAATGGCGATTCAGAGAGGATACGGGGCCGAAGAATACGCCTCGCTCATCAAACTCTGGGAGGAATGGCTGGACATCGAGGTGCGCTCTCCCGGCGCCGGGAGGGATTCCTGAAATTCGCCGCAGAAGCCTCCCGTGAGATTCACAAGCCCTCGCCCGCCGCAACGTGAAGGACGATGAAAATGACACCGGAAGAGATGTTCGATGAGGCTTTCGATTCGGCTTTCGAGGACAGGAAAAACCTGATCGCCTTTCTGGAGGGAATAGACACCGCCCACGTGCACTGGCGGCCTCCCGACGGCGAGTGGTCCCTGCACCAGAATCTCGAGCACATCCTTTTGACGGACGCGTATTACGCGCGCTTCATCGAGAAGAGGCTCGCCGAAGCGGCGGAGTCCGGCTCGTGGGATACGGCTCCCGACAACCCCGAGAAGATGAGCCGCGAAGCATTAAGACGCCGGGAGCAGGGATATGTTCCGGCGCCCGATTTTTTAATCCCGAAGGGCGAAGGCGATTTCCGCGAGATGATCACCAAACTCACCCCCAACAGGGAGGCGGTTCACCGGATGATGCTCCCCCACCGTAGCACCGACATGAGCCGCTATATGCATGAGCATTTTCGCTACGGCGACCTCAACATCTACGACCGCATCGTCTACTCGGGCACGCACGACTATCTCCATCAGGACCAGATGACGCGCGTCCTCCAGGTGCCGGGCTACCCGGGAAGCGGATGATAAGACCACCCTCAACATCTCCCGGAATCCGTCGATGAGCGACTGGACGATTACGTCGCTGCAAGACGCCTACCGCGCCGGTGAGGTTTCTCCCGTCGAAGTCGTCGACGACGCCCTCGCCCTCATCAAAAAATGGAACCTCAAGCTTCGGGCCTATCTGCACGTCAGCGAAAGGGAGATGCGCAGGGCGGCACGGGAATCCGAGCGAAGGTTCCGCTTCGGCGATGAACTCGGGCCCCTCGACGGGGTTCCCGTGGCCTACAAGGACCTCTGCCATATCCCGGAAACGCCCACGACTTGCGGAAGCGTGATGTTCGAAGACGATCCGCCCGCCGATGCGGTATCGAGCGTCTGGAAGCGCCTCGACGAGGCCGGAACCGTCAACATGGGGAAACTCAACATGGCGGAACTCGCCATGGGGCCGACGGGACGCAACAAGCATTTCGGCGACCCGCAGAATCCCTGGAAACAGGGTTACGTTACGGGCGGTTCGAGCAGCGGGTCGGGGTGCGCGGTGGCCGGGGGGATGGCGCTGGCCGCGATCGGCACGGACACGGGCGGCTCCATCCGGCTGCCTGCGGCGTTTTGCGGCGTGGTGGGCCTGAAGCCCACGAACGGCCGCGTGAGCAGACATGGGGGGATGCCGCTCTCCTGGACGCTCGACACCTTCGGCCCGCTCACGCGAACGGTGGCGGACAACGCGCTGGTGCTCACAGCCATTGCGGGCGCGGACCCGCAGGACGGAAGCGCGAGCACGCGGCCCGTGCCCGATTACACCGAAGCGCTCGGCGAGAGCATCGAGGGTGCTTGCGTGGGTGTTCTCGAAGGCGCGGCGTTGGGCGGCGTTTCCGGGGAGGTGCAGACAGCTTATGAGGATGTGTGCAATGCGCTCGAACGCCTGGGTGCTTGCCTCGTCCCGATGCCGCCTCCCCATGCGGAAGAGCTCGAAGAACTCGCCAACACGATCTTCAAGTACGAGGCGCTGATGATACACGGCGAGCGTCTGGAGAAATACGCGGATAAGGTGACCCCGGAAATTCTGGCGCGCCTGGAAGCCGGGCGCGGGGTTCATTCTGCCGAATACCGCGCCGCGCTCGCGAGGCGCGAGGAGTTGATTCGCTCTTACGCACGCGAGGTGTTCTCCGCCGTGGACGTTCTGCCGGCCCGACGACGCCCGTGCCCGCGCCCTCGCACGCGCAGGCGCGCACCGAAGCCGAGGGGCTGATCGCCTCCCTCACGCGCTTCACGCGTTGGGTCAACACCCTGGGTGCGCCCGCCATATCCCTGCCCTGGGGGTTTTCGGGAGACGGACTGCCGCTCGCAGTCCAGTTCGTCGGTCCTCACTTCAGCGAAGGCGCGCTCTACAGAATCGCCCACGCCCTGGAGGAGGAAAGCGGGGGGTGGTCGAGGTCTCCTGATTTCGCGTCGTTTTGATGTGGCTTGAGCGCATCGCTAGATGCGTCATGGCGGGGCGCAAGGACCGGGCCGGTTGGATTCGTACACCGCTGGTTTGCTCGCGCCCCGGAGTGGGCGCGCTCTCCTCGTCCTACCCAGCCGCGCATCGACCTCACCCCGAGCAGTGTTCCCCTTCCCTCACCCTGAGTAGCGGCCCCTCGACTTCACTCGGGACAGGGCTCCGCCCTCCACTTTCCTCATCCTGAGTAGCCGCCGAAGGCGGCGTATCGAAGGATGCCTCTCGCACGCCGGGAGCCGCCTGCCATCCTTCGATACAAACGCTCCTTCATCAGTCGCGCTTGACCTACGCGCCTACTCAGGATGAGGGTGTCAGGACTTCTGCGAAGCCTGCTGCCGTAACCGGGTTTTCAACAGCCCCGCACATGTCCTTTACATCTTTCATAGTTGCAAAATCAGCTGCCGTAACCGGGTTTTCAACAGCCCCGCACATGCGTCCCTTTGCTTTTGATCGTCATTCCGGCAAACACTCCCGATTGCGGGAAGGAACAACAACCCCGCGAGGGGTTTTTTCAACCCGAAAAGCGAGAGTTCCAGGGCGCATTTGCCCGTATTTGAGGGACGCGCACAGGAGGGAATTTCGGTATGATGGCGAAGCCGCTCGCTTCGTCCGGGAATATGGAATTTCCGAAAAATTCGATAAAATCAGATAAATTCACGGTGTTTTTCGATAAATTGCTGAAAATTTTCGAGGGGAAATGCGGGGCGCTGCGGGGAAATGCGGGGGTGAAAATCTCCCTTCCGCAGAAACACCGTGAGGATAACACGCTCCGGCAGGTGCCTGCGTGACGGCAAATGCGGGGAATTGCGCCGTGGAACTTGCGAGGTCTTATCAATGTCGATTCTGGACATCATGGTCTAAATAGTTGATATGTAGGCTTATGCGAGATATTCAGGAGGGATATGCGTTTGACGGCAATGCGCAGGCCCGGGCGCGCGGCGAGAGGGTGAATCCTATGAGGTCCCCTCTTCGGCTTGTTTCTCTTTCTCCCAATCTTTCAATGACTTGGGTAGCTTGTCTTCATTCCATTTCCTTGTGATTCGGTAGACCTTCCCGCCCTCTCGCAGGTAGAAGAACTCGGAGCCCGCCTTCTCCGCGAAGCGATACGGTCCCCACGCGCCGTGGCGGACGTCCTTTCCCGAGAGCTCGACGATAAAGTCTTTGAAATCAGGCGCTTCGCCGGGTTTCGCCTCTCCTTCCCGCTCGAAATCCCGGAGTGCCCCGATGAGGTCTTCCACGTTGCCCGACTCCGCTTCCATCCCCTCGGGAGAGACGAATCGCCAGGCTTGGCCGAAGCGCTCGAGCTTCATCGAGGTATTGTTCGGGAAACGCGCCGTAACTTCTGTAATTTCAGTATCTTTCGCGTACCTGAGCAAGCGCCGCTCGCTCAGGAAATAGGGCGTCTTCGTAATCTTGTCATAATCTTCTTTCTTGAGGGCGAATATGCGTTTCTCTCCCCGGATTCGGCCGTACGCTCTTTTCTCCTCCTTGAGAAAGCGCCCGATAATCAAGTACTTATCCTCAAGCGGCCCATCTTCTTTCTTCCGCAGCCAGATAGTGTAGCGAAGCGGCGCGCCCTCCCCGTCGGCCCGCGCAAGGCCGTATTTCGACAAGTCGTCTCCAGGGTCATCCACGTAGTCAATCGAATTGATCCACTTGATGTCCCACATGAGGTCATCCACGTGCTTGTGGCGGCCGATGAGATTTTCCTCCTTCCCATCCGCCCCTATGACGTGGAGGTCCCACTTCTTTTTCGCCTTTCGGACGATGTTTAGTTTTTGAGCGTCCGATTCAATCAAGATGCGCTTGACGTGGTCGACGTCATAATCAATGACGGTTTTGTGTCGTAAGGAAAATACGGATTTCGGCAAGTCCTTGACCGTTTTTTCATTGATGAGCATTACGGGGCCGCCGGAGAGCCTCCTGGCGTAATAATACGCTTTTGGTTTTTTCTGGCCGCTCTTCGGCACGGGCGCCTCTACTTTTCTGTCGCCCAGGATGACGCCGTCTGCGGGTTTTTGCTTGTCCTCAGTGAAAATACGCACAGTGAGTCCTGGTTTATCCAGACCGTAAGGAGCGAGATTCTTCGGCTTTTCCTCAACGAATCTTTGCACCTTGTCCCATCTGAGAGTAGATACGATGCCCTCCGAATCAATGGCGTCGGCCCTGTCCTCGATGGGCTTGACCAGCGCCCACTTGTCTTTGCTCTTGCGGACGACGGTGAAACCGCTGCCGTCTTGAGGCTCGACAATCACCTTTTGCGCGCTTTCGGGCATCACGGGAACGATCGATCTGTCCCGAATGCTGAATACCGTTTTATCGAATTCGGCGATGTCGGAAAGCTGGAGGGTAAAGATTTCCGGGACCTTCGCCAGAGCGGCATACCGGAACTCGCGCGTGGGGGTTCTGTCCCCAATCTCGACGGAAATATCGTCCTTGTCTTTCAGCCCAAACGTAATTTTCATCTTGGGCTTGTCCATTCCAAACTCCGCTCTGTCTTTTACGTCTCCGATGCGCCGACGTTCGCGGAGTTTCGTCGCCGCTTCCAGGAGTCTTTCGAGCGCATCGGAATCGACGGCAGCGTCAACGGGTTTAACGAAACGCCACCCTTTCTCCGTCCGGATAATCTGGTATGGTTCTTCTTCTCTCGTTACGTCGATTCTTATCAGCGCCTTCTCGTCAATTCCTTTCAGGAGCTTGACCTTGCGCTCCTCGGCCTCGCGCTCCTCGGCCGCCCATTTCACGTCGTAGACGTAGTACGCGCCACCCAGGACCACCAAGACCAATAGTAATATGAGATTTTTCTTGGGGTTCACCGCAGTTGCCTTCTCCTGACGTAGACGGCGGCTCCGATGAGGATGATGAACAACGGCATGACCCAGACGGTGAACAAGTGAACGAACCGCCCTTCCCCGCCGGCCAATACGAGAGGTTCGCCCGTACGGCTTTTGGGACGAATGCTGATCAGGTCTTTCTCGCCGCCGAGCCAGTTCACGGTGTTGAGCACGAGATTTACATTGCCCTGGGTGCCGATGAAAGCATCGCTCGCAAAATCGGCATCCCCGAACACGACAATCCGGGCTTCGTTCTTATCGTTGGTTTTCTTATTGGAGACAGGTGTTTTCGAATCATCGGGAGAGCCCTGCCCCTGCGCAAGCTTGTAAAGATCGAGCGTGACGGTGACGGCGGCTCCTATCGGCACAGGGCCATCTTTCCTGGTTTTCGGATCGAAGTGAAGTTGCCCGTTTTGGATGCCGACGCTCTCGACAGTAAAGCTCCCGGCACCCGTTTTGACCAACTCTTCGGAATGAAGCCCCGCCTTGGGCATACCCTTGGCGGAGACCTTTCTCACCGTTGGAAATACAGTAGCGAAACCCTTCAATTGCCTGGTGATTTCGTGCAGTCCGTAATTGACGGCGAACGGCGTGATGATATTTCCACCCGCCAATTCAAAACGAACGGATTCGGGGTCGACGACGAAAGACTGGGGAATTTCGAACCCGTATCTCTCCAGGAGCGCAGTCAGACGCCCCGGCTGCATATCGGGCTCCAGCAAAACGAGGAGTCTTCCGCCGGATTTGATGTAATCGTCGATATACTTGATCTCGGTTTCTTCCAACTCTTTTTTGGGGGCCGCGATAATCAACATGCTGGCGTTATCGGGCACGCCCTTTTTTCTGAGCAGCAGGAGTTCCTCCACCTGGTAGTTGTCATCCCGCATGCCGATGGCCAGCGCCCTCATCGCCTCGCGTCCCTGCCCTGTGAACAGGCGTTCTCCATGGCCTGTGAGGTAATATACGCGTTTTTGCTCGGATTGGATGGTTTTCAGTATCGCATTGGCGATCGCGTTTTCTGAAAGCTCGAATATCTTTTCCGATCGGAAGGTCGATTTCTTCTCCTGTCCAGCGGAATTCGATTTGTTCTGTTTCTCGGCTTCTTCTTTGTTGAAATGGTGAACCACGACCAATGTGCCATAGGCGTCTACGTCATACTTCTTGGCGGTTCGCGGGGAGGCGTCCAGGTCCAGAAACCGGTAAGAGACTTGTTGCGAAGTCCGGGTATATTGCTCCAAAATTTCCGTTATCGCAGGTTGTTCGAGTTTGCGGGTGAAGGCGATGATTTCGATCCGCCTTTTTTCTCTATCGAGTTTGTTCAACAGGTTCATGGTTTTCGCGGACAAGCTGTAGAAATTTCCAGGCGTGACGTCCCAACGCTTGAAGTGTTTCACGCTCACTAGTTCAACGACAACCAAAATAGCTGTCACCACAACGACCATGAGCGCGACCTGTATGCCCGTTCTGGTCGAGCGGAGCCGAATGCCGCCTTGGAGCTCGCGGCGTGAAATCCACACCGTATACGCGAAACAAACGATTCCCAGGGCGATGGTAGCGTACGCCCATCGGGGAGGATCGGAAAACTGGTCATGCCCGGCCCAGCCGGATATGCCAATCAGCAATAAGGCGGCTGAGGCGATGAACAAGTAAAGGTTTCTGTTTTCCATGTTCCTAGCCTCTCCACCTGTAGTACTCAAGCGACCTGAGCACGAGGAAGCCACATAGGAGGTTGATGTTGACGAGATAAATAATGTCGCGCGTGTCAATGATGCCCCGAATGAAATTTCGCAAGTGCATACCCAACGAAAGATGCCTGAGAATCGAAGACAAGGGCTCGCTGGCCGCTATCGCGAGAGCTTCCACCAGGAAAGTTGCGAGAAGTATCATGAAGGCAATCATGGCTGCGACGATCTGGTTCGAAGTCCATGAACTGGCCAAAAGGCCAACCGAAAGGAACGCCATGCCCGTCAATACCGTCCCCAGATAGGCCGAGGACACGATGGTCCAATCCACCTTGACGAAAGCACTCAGAATAATCGGATATACAAGAGTAATCGCCAGCATTATCAAATAAATGAACAAAACGGAGAGGTATTTCCCGGCGAACAATTGTCCGTTACGCAGCGGGAGGGTGAGCATCAACTCTATGGTTCCCTGCTTTTTCTCTTCACTGAACAGGCGCATTGAAAGCAAGGGAGCGACGAACAAGAGAATCACGGTGACGCTGGAAAAAACCGGTTCCAGAACGGCGGAAGTCGGCGTGATGTTGTATTGAGCGGCTGCCTGGGGGTTTCTGGCCAACTGCATGGAAAGGTTGGCATAGGATAGAAAAGCGCCGGAATAGAAAAATCCCATCAATACCGTCCAAGCAGCGAGGATCACATAAGCGATAGGCGAGAAGAAAAACGAGGCGAGTTCGCGTCGGCATATATAAAAGGTGTTATGCATTTACAGTTTCCTTATCGTGTTCCTGCTCCCCGCTGACGATACGAACAAAAAGGTCTTCCAGTGTTAGTCTAATCTGACGAATTTCCGTGAGCTTTCCCTCCGCCGCGTATACAGCGGCTACCAGGTCGGAACGAATGTCATCACCGCCTTTTACGTGCACTTCGAAATGCGATTCATCCCCTGTGGATGCGCCGAGTAGTTCTACGTCAGCAACCCCAGATACTGTTTTCATTTTATCGGATATTGGACCGGCGACCCCGGTTGCCGAAAGACGTATAGTGGAATCCGCTTGCAAGTTCGCCGCCAAGGCGTCGAGAGCTCCTTCGGCTGCCACTCTGCCCTGATGAACAATTACAACGCGGTCACACACCATGTTCACTTCAGGAAGAATATGCGTGCTCAGAATAAGGGTTCGGTTGCCTTTGAGTTCCGAAATTAAATTCCGGATCTCCACAATCTGAGCCGGGTCAAGGCCTGACGTGGGCTCGTCAAGAATCAACACCGGCGGGTCGCTCACCATTGCCTGCGCCAAACCGACACGCTGACGATATCCTTTGGAGAGATTGCCGATGAGACGGTGGGCGACATCCTCAAGTCCGCAACTCCCGACCACCCTTTGAATGCCGGCGTCTTTTTCCGCGCCACTCATTCCTTTCATAGAGGCCACAAAATTCAAATAAGCCCTCACCGTCATCTCTCTGTACAAAGGGTTGTTTTCCGGGAGGTATCCGAGGTTTTTCTGGGCTTCCAGCGGTGATTCCGAGACATTGATGTCCGCCACCCAGGCGGAACCGGAGTTTGGCGGCATATACCCCGTCAAAATGCGCATAGTTGTAGATTTTCCGGCCCCATTGGGTCCAAGAAACCCAAGCACCTCACCTTCTTCGACCCGGAAGGATATATCTTCCACACCACGCAGGTTGCCGTAATACTTCGTGAGGTTTTCAACCCGTATCAACGAAATACTCCCCAAAGAATCTATGCAAAATTATTCGCCGGCATCCAAGCCGCTCTGTTCTTCTTAATCAATTTGAGCGATTCATTTGTGTGATTAAAACATCCCGAAAACTTCTGAGGTGAACAGGAAAACCAATTAAATTCTTTGTTATCAATACATTGGCACTCGACTACCTTGAGTGCTAAGATAAAATAATCACTTGGACTCTTTTTGTCAACCATATTCGAATATATTTCTACCTCTCGCACGAATTCCGGGGATGCCATCCCCATCAATTCCCCATTTGCAAATCGCCTCGGATAGCGGCTTTCTTCAAAATGGCGGGAACATTCAGTACCCACGGCCCATCGAGTCGAAGCGATATCTCTATCTCTTCTCCTTTATTGAGCAAGTATTCCCGCTCCCCGTCAAAAGCCAGCACACGAGTATTCGGTGCTCGATATTTCACAATTTCTCTTGGTTTGACGATTTTGTGTTCCATCACTGGGGCGGAAGCAATCTGCCCGGGCCCGATCGGCGAAATGACGCGGTGATTGGATTTGCTCTTCGCCCCCAACTTCAACCACAGCCCCACGGCTTCGTTTGCATCTATCGGACGCAAACTCGCACCTAATGAAGAAAGCCCCAAACGCCCAGGTTCACTTCTCGTCAGCGCCAGCGAATCCACACGCCCTACATCCCAGATGGCACGCGCCCCGTAGAACGATTCCTTGATAATGGCGATGTCTATCAAGGCGCTTTCGAAATCGCCATCGAGGTTTACATGGAGCTGTTTCGACACCTTTTTCTCGCTTCTATAAACTCTTGGATAAAGGGCATATAAAGCCGCCGCCATACCGGCCACAGTCCCTTCCCAGGAAAAGGGGAAGGCATTGTTCGTTCCAGTCGACAAGGGGATCAAGGGAATTTGGTTACATCCTTTGGCGACAGCGCGGCAGGTACCATCGCCTCCGAGAACAACGATGCACCGAACGCCCAACTCATCGAGTTTGCGGGCCGCTTTGGTGGAGTCGGCCGTCTCTCCCCTGGCATCCACTTCAAAGAGTTTTACGTTCGAGTTCTTGTTCTCATGACGAAAGCCATCCACTGCGACTGCGCCCAGGGAACCGAGATCGTTGAACATCAGGATATTATCCAGGCCCATTGCAGCAAGACCAGCCATCACGCGGCGAAGCATCAATACCTTTTCGTTGTTGCTGAAAGAACTTGCCAGCGCCACCAACCTTCGGATGTCCTTACCCGATTGCGGGTTGGCTATAATTCCGACACTCGCCACCTCTTCTCCTTTGCTTTATGCCAAGAAAGAATTTCTGGATTCCTGTAGAATCAAGATTACATCGAATCTGCACAAAGGGCGAAGCATCACCCATGTTCTATTTCCAGAGCGATGAAGTGACTCGCAACATGACATCAAAACGCCGAAAATCCCTTAAACGAGATGCGCGCGCCATCTTCCGCGCCGGACTAAATGCCGTTCATGCCGGTGAGGCTGTTTATCGTTATATGAAAATCGAAAAGGAAAAAAGCCGGGAGTTTCTCGTTTGCGGCCAACAAAAGATATCTCTCGATGAGACAGAGAGAATCCTCGTTTTAGGAGCAGGCAAAGCGAGCTCTCAGATGGCGCTTGCAGTTGAGCGGCGTCTTGGAGGTCGGATTGATGGCGGCGCCGTCGTCACCCAATACGGTTATGCGGAAAAATGCCGGCACATTGGAATTTTCGAAGCCTCACACCCCGTTCCCGACGTCTCGGGGCTGGAAGCCTCCCGGAAAATAGTAAAATTGGCCGCTGACGCCCGGAAAGAAGATCTGGTGATACTCCTGCTCTCCGGCGGAGGCTCGGCTCTGATGCCTGCGCCCGCGCCTGGAATTTCTCTTGAGGATAAGCAATCCGCCACGAATTCACTCCTGCGAGCAGGCGCCCCCATAGAAGCTCTCAATTGTGTGCGAAAGCACCTCTCCGAACTAAAAGGTGGGAATCTGGTCCGGAAAGTTTTCCCTGCTCGCATGAGCGTTCTTCTGGTCTCTGACGTGATCGGCGACCCCCGCGATGTGATTGCCTCAGGTCCTGCTATGGGTGATTCGACGACCTTCTTCGAGGCAAAGGCGTATTTGGAGCGCTACGGAGTATTCCAGGAAATGCCGAAAGCAATCAAAGAAAGGATTGAAGCCGGTTGCAGGGATGAGATTCCGGATACTCCTGCTCCTGGAGACAAGATATTCAGACGCGTCAGCCATCATATTGTAGCAAACAACAAGATCGCTCTTCGAGCCGCGTATGAGAAAGCAAAAGCGATGGGTTACAACATTAAGGTACAAACCCATTCCCTCAGCGGCGAAGCCAGTGAAGCAGGTAAATTCATCGCGAAAGACGCCAAGAGGATTTTAGGAAATTCCCGAAAAAAACACTCTCCTCAATGCCTCCTGTATGGTGGCGAAACAACAGTAAGAGTGTTGGGAAATGGTGTTGGCGGCAGGTGCCAGGAACTTGCCCTGTCTTTCGCCATTGAAATTCGCGGCCACGAGAACATCTGTCTTCTCGCTGCGGGTACCGATGGTAAAGACGGCCCCACCAAAGCCGCAGGTGGGATTGTCGATGGAAGAACAGCAAAAACGGCGCAAAATCAAGGGCTTGACCCGGATGCCCATTTGCGCGATAATAATAGCCACAATTTTCTTCGCAGCCTAAGTTCTTGTGTATACACTGGGCCGAGCGGAACCAACGTAATGGATTTGGTGATTTTGTTGGTGAATTGTCGTTAGCACTTAAATCTCAGCGGTTATCCGTAATCCCGCGGTTCGCCCAATCGTTGAGAATTCCATAGGACATGCTCATGAAGTATTTCCCTCCGGCCATTTTCGCCGTCGTGGCGATCTTTGTGGCCATCCTGCTACTTGGTTCTGCGTCCGCCCGGGCGGAAAAAATAGTTGTGACGGACTTCGCCTTGAATCCTGCCCAGAAAAATTCCAAACAATTACCAAAAGGATGGGCGCTTAAGGTATGGCATGGAAGGGCTGATGTTCAACTCATCCGGGATGAAAGTAGGCATGCGAAAGTGCTTCGGATGAGAAGCGAAAAAGCGTCCGTTTCTATTTACCGGGAAGTGAAAATCGACCCCAGGAAATTTCCGGTGCTTACATGGAAATGGAAAGTGACGAAACTTCCAAAAGGCGCGGATGCGAGAAATGTTGAGTCCGACGATCAAGCAGCTGGCGTTTACGTCATCTTTCCCCGGTTCCTCAGTTTCATCAACAGCCAGTTCATCGGCTACGTTTGGGAGACGAGCGTGCCTGAGGGCACGATTTTGAGAAGCCGCAAAAATCCGATGGTCCATTACATCGTTGTCAGAAGCGGCGTTGACAATCTCGAAAAATGGATTACGGAAAAACGCAATGTAGTGGATGATTATCGAAAGGTATTCGGTTCCGAAGCGCCAAGAGTCGGTGGCATTGCTTTGATGATTGATACGGATGATACGCTTTCCAATGCAGAGAGCTATTTCGCAAGCGTCGAATTCAAAGGCGATGCATCCAGGGTGTCTGTTGCCAAAGACTATGCTCATTTCGCTAAAGCAGCCGACTCCATCGCTTGGACATATGAATGATTAAGAGCGGATTCGGTTTCATTCCGCTTGCAGAGCACTCTTGCTCAGCAAATAAACAAGGGAACGACTCGACTATACCGAGGTTTTGACAATTGCCTGGCAGCGAAGCCTATGTTGGTTTTGATCTCGGGGGCTCTTCCCTCAAGGCATCGTCTTTCAGCCTGGATGGAGAATTACAAGAGCGTTGCTCGATTGATACGCAAAAGTGTCTAAGAGTGGAAGACTATCTCAACTTGTTCAATGAAGCTGCGAATTTACTCTCTTCAACAAAATGCCTTAAGGGGATCGGGGTCGCCGTCGCAGGCGTTCTGGATCTGAATGCCGGTAAAGTCGTCGACTCTCCCAACCTGCCCATTCTTTGTGGAGTTCCCCTCTTAGAGATGCTGAAAGATTTCTTCTCCCCTATTCCGATTCATATGATGAACGATGCGAATGCCGCTGCAATGGGGGAATATTTCGCCGGCGCGGGCGAAGGACATGAGAGTATGTTCATCCTCACGCTGGGCACGGGCATCGGTGGAGGTTTTGTTCAGAATGGAGAGATTTGGGAAGGGGCATCCGGGATGGCGGGAGAAATCGGCCATATGGTCATCGAAAAAAACGGCAAGCTGTGTACCTGTGGTTCTAGAGGGTGTCTGGAAGCGTACTTTTCGAGTTGGGCTCTTGCAAGAGATGCCAAAACTCATGCGGAGCAACACCCAGATTCCCCTATCGGGTCAATCGATGAAATATCACCAATTTCCTTGGCGGAACTCGCTGTTTCTGGAGACCATGCTGCAAGAGCAATTTGGGAAAACGGCGGTCATGCGCTTGGAGTTGGAATCGCCAACATCATGAATTTGCTGAATCCAGCGAGCATCGTTCTCGTGGGAGGTCTGATGAGCGCCAAGGAACATTTCCTGCCGAGTGCTCAGAGGGCTTGGGAGGCGAATTCTTTCGAGCAAGCCCACAACTCTTCGGAAGTTCTCTTGGGGAAATTAGCTGAATGGGCAGGTGTTCGGGGCGCTATTCAACCTTTCTTAGAGGAATGATTTTCTCATTAGCAAATTCGATCAAAGTCATAACTACTTGAAACAACTGTGTATAGCATTTTCCTGAAAGTGAATTTTTCAACCTGTTTGCTTCCCTAATCATCCCGCTCGGGCATGGCTCAAAGATTTTCCAATTTTACTCTTGACAAACATGAAATCATAGGCAACATTGTTAAATGTATTTAACATTATTGGGTTAGCTTTAACAAAAACCCTTCAATCTCAAAAAAGGGATTCATGCCATGACTCCACAGCCACACCACTCGCGCGGTTCCCTTTCGCCCAGCCTTGAACATTATCTTCGCGCCATATTCGATCTTCAGGAAAACAAGGGTTACGCGCGCGTAACGGACATCGCCTCCATGTTGGGTGTAGCGAAGCCGGCTGTTTCAGCTGCGGTGAAAACACTCCGCTCTAATGGACTCGTTTCCCATCGCGTCTACGAAAGTATTCTCTTGACGGAAGAAGGCGCCAAACGCGCCAAGGGCGTGTCGGGCAAATTCTCTATTTTGATGCATTTCCTAACAGAAGTCTTGGGAGTGGAAGAAAAGCAAGCCTTCATCGACGCTTGCATCATGGAGCACTACGTGAGCGGCAATTCCATAGACAGGTTTCTCGATTTGCTGCGCTTTTTTGAAGAGTCTGACAATCAAGAAATTTTGGAAAAATTTCATCAATTTCGGCGCTCATGCGAAAGCGTGGATACATGCCCGACTTGTTCTTACCATTGTGATATCAGCGTCATTGATTTTGACGATTTGACGAAAAAAAGGAAATCTGAAGGACGAGACTAAATCCAGTCTGCGATTTATGACTTTGTTGTCACCAGGCTCGATCTGGGAGCCAACTCTTCGCAACACGGCCATGTGGCCGACACCCCTTCACAGGAGATAGCTCTTATGTTTGCGGTACCAAATGGAACAAAGCGTGCAAGGCTGTACATTAGTATTACCATGCTTGTCATGTTGGCTGCTCTGGCCCTGGGTAGGACTACGGCAAGCGCCGAAGAGGTTGTAAACCTTTACTCTTACCGGCAACCGTTTCTTATCAAGCCAATTTTGAAAGCGTTCACTGAAAAAACTGGCATCAAGACCAACGTCGTTTTTGCGAAAAAAGGCATGCTGGAGAAAATCAAGGCGACCCCAGGGGCAGCAGATGCAGTGTTGACCGTGGATATTGGGCGCCTCCACGACATGGATGAGGCTGGGTTGTTGCAACCTGTAAAGTCAAAAGTACTAGAGGAGAATATCCCCTCGTCCTATCGTCATCCCAAGGGCCATTGGTTTGGCCTCACCACGCGTGGGCGTGTAATTTACGCCAGCAAAAAGCGCGTAAAGCCGGGTGCAATTACCCGCTATGAGGATTTGGCCGACCCGAAATGGAAGGGCAAAATTTGCACGCGTTCGGGAAAACACGTTTACAACGTATCTCTGTTCGCTTCCATAGTGGCGCATTCAGGCGAAGCGAAAGCCAAGAAATGGTTGATAGGTCTCAAGTCCAACCTCGCGCGTAAACCCAGCGGCAACGACCGCGCGCAAGCGAAAGCCATTCACGCAGGAGAATGCGATCTCGCTTTGGCCAATACGTATTACATGGCGAAAATGGCGACCAACAAGAAAAAGAAAGAACAAAGAGAATGGGCAAAAGCAGTTTATATCGTTTTCCCCAATCAAAAGGATAGAGGCACGCACGTCAACATCAGCGGTGCTGCCGTCACCAAACATGCAAAAAATCGGAAAAACGCGGTTCGCCTCATTGAATTTTTGAGCGGCGAATACGCGCAAAAATTGTATGCCGACCAGAATTATGAATACCCGTTGAAAAAAGGCGTGAAGATACATCCACTCGTCGATTCGTGGGGTAAATTCAAGGCCGATACCATCAATCTGGCCGAGGTGGCGAATAAGCGGGCAACTGCCTCCAAGCTGGTGGACCAGGTAGATTACAACAACTTCAGCCCCAGTAATTAGCCGCTAGTATCAAGACCCCAAAAGCCTTAATATCCTCCTTGCGGATGCAGCGGCTTTTGGGGTCTTCGTTTATCCAAGAAGACTCCGAGAGGTAATTTATCTACAGAATATCTCATAGTAGGGATGGCATGAGTGCAGGTGCTGGATTGAACATAGAAGCCTTCCCTAGGCGTTTGGCAAAAAGGTTTCAACTGGATTTCTGGACGAGCGGAACTCTTCTGCTCGCATTTTTTATAGCAGTTCCTCTGCTGTCAGTAAGTTTTTTCGCCCTTCAACCTAGCGGTGACATCTGGCACCACCTGCTCACAACCGTATTGTCGCGCTATGTAATGACCACAATCGGTCTGATGCTGGGAGTAGGCATAGGCACGCTTCTCATCGGTACCGCCACCGCCTGGCTGGTGACTCTATGCCGATTCCCGGGACGACGAATTTTTGAATGGGCACTGCTCTTACCCCTGGCGATGCCTACATATGTCGTGGCCTATGTGTATACCGACGTTTTTGAATTTGCAGGTCCAGTACAGACGTTATTGCGCGATATCTTTGGATGGGAATCAAGTCGAGAGTACTGGTTTCCGGAGATACGTTCTCTCGGCGGCGCAATTTTCGTTTTGACGCTTACTCTTTATCCATATGTTTACCTACTTGCGCGAGTCGCATTTCTTCAGCAATCGGTTTGCATTTTAGAGGTGAGCAGAACTTTAGGTAAAACCGCGTGGCGGAGTTTTATTTCCATCGCCCTGCCCTCGGCACGTCCATCGCTGATCATCGGTGTGAGTCTGGTTCTGATGGAAGCGCTGAATGATTTAGGAACGGTTGATTTCTTTGCTGTGGAAACGCTCACGGCTGGAATTTTCGATGTGTGGCTCAACATGAACAATCTGTCAGGTGCCGCTCAACTTGCCGTTGTCGCCCTGTGTTTTGTCTTGCTTCTATTGTGGGCGGAGAGAAAATCGCGCACCAATCAGAGGTATTTTAATACTTCCACGAAATATCAAGCCCTTCCAAGTTACCAGTTACGAGGGGTAAAGATGTTCGGCGCGGTGATCTCGTGTTTGTTGCCAATCGGATTCGGCTTCGTATTGCCGGCATCTATTTTGGGCTATTACGCCTGGAACTATTATGAGGAAAGTATTTCACGCGATTTTCACTCCATTCTTTCAAATAGCCTGATTTTATCATCTCTTAGTGCAACCCTATCTGTTTTGGCAGCTATTTTTATGGCTTATGGAGTTCGTCTGAAAGATAACGTGTTGCTCAAATCGGCTGCCCGGTTCGCTAGTATCGGATACGCTGTTCCCGGTGCGGTTCTCGCTGTCGGTGTGTTGATTCCCATGGGCAAGATGGATGTCGTCATCCAGGGGTTTCTCAAAAATGTTTTCGGCATCTCCACAGGCTTGCTCTTTAGCGGCACAATCGCGGCTGTAACCTATGGATATTTGACCCGTTTCCTGGCGCTTTCTTATGGCACCATGGAAGCCAGCCTGATGAGAATTACGCCCAACATGGATGGCGCCGCTCGGACGCTTGGTCTGGGACCTGCCAGAACTCTCAAGCACGTCCATTTACCCATGATACGTGGCGGTATCCTGGCGGCGGCGATATTGGTGTTTGTTGATACGATGAAAGAACTACCGATGACAATCATATTGCGCCCATTTAATTTTGAAACGCTGGCTACACAGGTTCACCAACTGGCCTCGGATGAACTTTTGGAAGAAAGTGCACTTGGCTCTTTGAGTATTGTGGCGGCAGGGTTGTTGCCCGTCGTTTATTTGAGCCGAACCATCCGGGGCGCGCGTCCCGGAGCAGGAAAATGAGGACCATGAACTAAATGGCCAAGCTTGAAATTGAAAATTTATCGCATTCATATGGAACCAAAGAAGTTATCGAGAATTTGTCTTTGAATGTCGAAGAGGGTCAAGTTGCATGTCTGTTGGGGCCGTCTGGATGCGGCAAGACGACATTATTGCGGTTGGTGGCTGGGCTCACTTCGCTACAAGCTGGAAGAATTCGCCTAGGCGAAATTGTGATATCGGAGCCTGCAAGACGAATCGAGATACCGCCGGAAAAGAGAAATGTGGGGTTCATGTTCCAGGATTATGCCCTTTTCCCTCACTTGGATGTTTTGCACAATATTACTTTCGGACTCAACAATCCTTTGCCGGAAAAGTTGGCTGAAATACAAAGAGCCATGATCCAGATGGATATCGTGGAATTGACAGATGCTTATCCCCATACCCTGTCAGGAGGCCAGCAACAGCGCGTTGCCCTGCTTCGGGCATTGGCGCCTCTTCCCCGACTTCTGCTTTTGGATGAACCATTTGCCGGGCTTGATATCAACCTGCGAGTCCAAGTGCGCGAAGATACCCTGAGATTGATTAAGCAAATGGGCGTTACCACGTTGATGGTCACGCACGACCCGCAGGAAGCGATGTATATGGCCGACCATATCTTGATCATGCGAGATGGGAAAGTGGAACAAAGCGGCTCGCCACGTGAAATTTACCAATTTCCCGCTACGGAATTCGCGGCTCGATTTGTTGGGCAGACAAATATTTTGCAAGGCATTGTTTTATCGGCTGGGTATGATGAGGTGATGACAAGCATTGGACCAGTGCCATGCCTCTCGATGCGCGACCTTAAATTCGGAACAGATGCCTTTATCTCCATCAGGCCCGAGAGTTTTGAAATCGATCCGAGCGGTCCATTTGGGGCGAAGGTTTCCAGCATTCGCTATGTGGGACAATCGATCCTGCTGGAAGTTGAAATCATCGATGAAATAGGCAAAGGGCACCGGTTGAAAATGCGAGTGCATCCCAATTTAAGGGTAGACGTCGGAGAAGAGTTAAGATTTCGTATTATGCCTGATTTTGTAACGGTGATTGAAGATCCGCTCGATGATTAGTTGCCTTTCTTAACAATTCACCTATTCCATTCACATTCTTCAGATTCTCGAGACTCATTACCATTGACAATAAATCTTCTGCTTTTTCAAGCGAAAGACTACGCTGGGCATTATCCTTGAATTTTTCAAAGACATCTTGATCCGTGAATGGATTTTCTGCACAACCTCTTTGATGTTTTTCCTCCTCGACATAGCTGTTCCCATCTTCAAGCCGAACTTCAACGACACCAGGGAAGAATCTCGGGAAATCCTGTGTATCGTCCTGGGTAAAGGAGACTTTATCCGCCAGGGCTAACACAGCAGGGTCTGCAACAGCATTTTTCCCGAAATCATCCACCCCACACTTGCCCCTTACGAAAATACTCGCCAAACAATAAGGCAAAGAAAATTTTGCATCGTATTCACTACGAGGTTTTCGCTTTACTTCGATCGGGTCAAGGACTAGGTCAATTGCGCCCTTGGCAGCATGACAAATTATACTTTTAATTTTACTGTGATCTATCTTCTTGCGCTCTTTAAGGCGAAGTCCGGCATCCAAAAACGCATGAATCACATGGCCACAAGGATAGGGTTTGAAACCAATGGCCAAGGTTTCCCAAGTTTCGCACAAGCCCCGTGTGAGTGCTTCCACCTCGAATTCATCATCGCCGAGATGGCTCTTAAGCAAGCCGAATCTGCCCTCAAATACTGTTTGTGGACCAGCGAAATCATTGTCTGCAAGCATTGTCGAACAAATACCGCCATGCGCCGCCCAACCAGGATGAAGCGCCTTGACAGGGCTCCCGTTTTCTAAATATTCAAAGAGCCCGGCAGCCATGCTCCCGCAAATGCCAAGAGCCCAGTTCATTCTTTCGGTATTCAAGCCACTTTGAAGCGCATAGGCTATGGCGGCACCGAAAGTGCCGGCTATGGCGGTCATGTGGAAACCTCGGGCGTGGAATTTACCAGGAGCGGCTAACCCGATTCTGATTTCCGACTCGAACCCGGCAACGCAGGCTCGAATCATATCCTTTCCTGTTTTCTGGAATTCTTCCGCGCCCGCGATAGCCGCTGGCACAACGGGCGCTGCGGTGTGGATGATCGATTTAGCGTGCGTATCGTCAAAATCGAGAGAATGACCCAACGCGCCATTCAAAAAAGCGGCGTTGGGTGCAGGCATTCGGTTTTTCTCTCCGATTGCGCTGCAAGACCCAAAGTCATATGAGAGATTTTGGGAATCCGGAATTTTTCCGGTGATAGCATTCGCCATCACCCGCAAGGGTTTGTCAATTTCCATGGAACAAGCTGCTAGAGCAATCCCCCAAAAATCAAGAATCAATAATTTTGTCTGGTGAACTACCGAGGGAGGTATGTCAGAAAATTCCAGGGCATGAGAAAATTGGCACAATATTTCACTAGGTGTTGATGACACGTGATTTCACTCCTTGCTGAACTTTCGGAAAAACCTTCTCGGCCATCATCTGCATCGTTTCCAAAACGAGAGATTGAGGCATCCCCGGCCATTGAATGCTCATAATGAGGTGATTGATACCGAGAGCCGCCAGTTCCAATATGCTTTCTGCAACTTCATCCGGTGAACCTAGTATGAATCTGTCTTTTAACAAATCATCGAACTGCTGTCCCAGATCGTCATCTCCTTTTGGCATGGCTTTATCTTGACCCCAACGGTGGTATTCACGATATTTGATCTCTAGATAGGGTTTGCTGAGCCGAATGGCTTCTGAGCGATCTTTAGCGACGAACACTTCGCGGCGCATCGGGAATTCATTTGGAAAAGGTTTGCCGAGTTCATCGAGCGTCTGGCGGTAAAGTTCTATTTGGCGTTTTGTCGTATCAAGGCGATTGTGCGGATTCACGTAATAACAATCGCCCAATCTGGCTGCGCGCCTTATGCCCGCGTCGCTGTTAGCTCCAATCCAAATGGGAGGGTGTGGTTTCTGAATGGGCTTGAGAGGGCACGATGCTTCGATGAGTTCAAAGTGAGAACCTTTCATCGACACTTTTTCTTCTGACCAAAGTCGCTTGATGGCTTCGAGGTTTTCCTCAAGACGCTTTACCCTCTCCTTTTGCGTTGTGCCGAACCCCCTGAATTCCACTTCGCGGTAGCCAAGCCCAGCGCCGAATATGAGCTTCCCGTTAGACATCACGTCAATGGTTGCTAACTGCTCAGCGATATCCATCGGCTTGTGTAGAGATAGGAGTACAATGCCGGCATTGAGACGCAGTTTCGGGGCTTCTGCGTTTATGCGAGTGAGAAAAGGCAATTGCTGAAAATCCTGGAGCGGATATGCGCTATAATGATTTCCTTTGGTGACCGATACGAACCCTAAGTCTTGGGCTCTTCTTGCTTGTTCCATCAATTCACGGAAACGAGACTGCATATCGTCTTCCAGGGTGAATTGACCTCTAAGCATGATTCCGAATTGCATTTTTATACCTTTTAGATAAGGAGAAAAGTATCATTTCGAATTGGGCGGCAAGATACCGCACAAACACAAGCATGGGAATATTGTTACAGGCTGTCATCTCAAAGATGTGCGGTGTTATGTTCTTCCGCAGCAAAACTTGTATTTTTTGCCGCTACCGCAAGGACAAGGTTCATTACGGCCAACCTTAGGGGCAGCTCGTCTTACAGGCGTGGATGTCTGTATCGCCTCGTCGGTGGGAGCATCTCCAAATCCCGAAGCGTCCGCATGGGAAAACACCATTTCTTGTTCATGGCGTGATTCTTCCAAGGCGACATCCTCATCCGAAATATCAAGGCGATACATATAGAGTACCGTCTCTGCCTCGATTCTTTCTGTCATTGTTCCGAACATGTCGAAAGCTTCTTTCTTGTATTCGTTCAAGGGGTTTACCTGTGCATAGCCCCTCAATCCGATGCCCTCTTTGAGCTGTTCTATGTTGGTCAGATGATCCTTCCACTGGGTATCCAAGATTTGGATATAGATGAGTTTGGAGAGTTCCAGGACAGTTTCAGGAGCAAAGTTGCGGTATTTATCCTCAAAAACGTTTTGCACGAGATTGTCAACTCTTTGAACGAGTTCATCTCTTAATTCCTCTTCGATATCTACCACCATGGGTTCGGAGGTTGAGAAAATGACTTTTTGTCCCTCCACTGTCGCGTGGATACCATATTGACTCTCAACCGCGCCCGCGAAAGCCTCCAAATCCCAATCTTCAAAATGTTCTGATTCCGGTAAATGCAAATCAACAATGGAATCAAGAATGCCAGATGCAAACTCTCTGATTCGCTCGAGTACATCGGTACCTTCTAAAATTTCTCGACGCATCGAATAGATAACCTCGCGTTGCTTATTCATCACGTCATCATATTCGAGAAGATGTTTTCTCATTTCGAAGTGATGCGCCTCGACACGTTTCTGAGCGTTCTCGATGGCACGCGTCACCATCCTTGCTTCTATGGGCACTCCTTCCTCCATGCCCAACTTTTCCATCAAGCCCTTGATTCTGTCGGAACCGAAAATACGCAACAAATCATCTTCGAGGGAAAGGAAAAATCGCGAACTCCCTGGGTCTCCTTGCCTGCCCGATCGGCCACGGAGTTGGTTGTCAATGCGACGGCTTTCATGCCGTTCGGTTCCCAGCACATGAAGGCCTCCCAACTTAACAACTTCATCATGCTCCGCTTGGCACAACTCTCGGAAATCCTTCAAAGCATGTTCATACTCAGGACCTTCATTCGTATTCGTTTTGGCAGAGGCGAGAAACTCAGGATTCCCGCCAAGAAGTATATCCGTTCCACGGCCCGCCATATTGGTGGATATCGTAACAGCTCCCTTGCGGCCTGCCTGTGCGATAATCTCCGCTTCCTTACTATGGTTTTTTGCGTTGAGAACATGATGTGGAATACGTCTTCTTTTAAGAATCGAGGCGAGTCTTTCGCTTTTTTCTATATTGATTGTACCTACTAATACCGGTTGCCCTCTCTTGTGGCATTCAAGTATCTCATCCACTACGGCATCTATCTTTTCTCGCTCTGAGCGATAGACCACATCAGGATATTCAGTTCGAATCAATTCACGATTCGTCGGCACAACAGCCACATCTATTTTGTAAGTAGAATTGAATTCCGCCGCTTCGGTATCCGCTGTCCCGGTCATGCCAGCCAGTTTGTTGTAAAGGCGGAAATAATTTTGAAATGTGATTGTCGCCAAAGTCACATTTTCTTCCTGAATCTTGACGCCCTCTTTCGCCTCTAGTGCCTGGTGGAGGCCATCACTAAAGCGTCGGCCTGGCATCATACGCCCCGTGAATTCATCGACTATGACAACCTCGTTGTCCTTCACAACATAATCGATATCTTTGGTGAACAGCACATGCGCCTTTAAGGCCTGCTCCACATGATGCAGCACCGTAATGCTGTTCATATCATACAAACTTTGGTCATTTGCCATGATGCCGGAGCGGCGAAGAAGTTTTTCGGCTTCATGCCCGCCTGCTTCTTTTAGGTTTACCGTCCGGCTTTTTTCATCGACAATCAGATATTCGTATTTTTTCTTACTAATGACATCTTTGCCGCCCTCGACATATCCATCGTCTTCTTCCTCGCTGTCTTTCTCAACAACGCCTTGTTGCTCTTTGAGCAGGGGACGTATGACGCGGTTTATAACACCATAAAGCCGCGTGGCTTCATCCGCCGGCCCACTGATGATGAGAGGAGTCCTGGCTTCATCGATCAATATGCTGTCGACTTCATCTACGATGGCGTAATTTAATTCGCGCATGACACGACTGCCGGGCTCGAATTTCATGTTGTCTCTCAAATAATCGAACCCGAACTCGTTATTCGTGCCATATGTGATGTCGCAGGCATATGCACGTCGCCGCGCATCATCATCCATGCCATGTTGAATACACCCGACAGTAAGACCCAGCGCCCTGAAGAGACGGCCCATCCATTCAGAATCACGACTCGCAAGATAATCATTCACGGTAACGATGTGCACACCCTTGCCCTCTAAAGCATTCAAATAGGCCGCAAGAGTAGCGACGAGGGTTTTGCCTTCCCCGGTTTTCATCTCGGCAATTTTCCCGCCGTGCAGAATAGTGCCTCCGATGAGTTGAACGTCAAAATGACGCATTTGGAGATGACGCCAGCCCGCTTCTCGGACCAAAGCGAATGCTTCCGGCAAAATGTCATCCAATGTTTCATCGGTCGTGAGCCGCTCTTTGAAGCGCTTTGTCTCCTCGCGCATCTGTGCATCGGTCATCTCTTTCACGCGGGATTCATGAGAACTGATCTCCGCGACTACCGGGTGCATCTTCTTGAGCAGACGGTCATTCGCCGTCCCGAAAACAGATTTGAACATCGATTTACTTGATTCAAGAACCGAGCCTATCATTCATCACTCCGTGGGGTTCATGCGTACGGGCACCTTTCGTGCAAACATAGACTATCATGGTGTCTTGGGGAGAAAAAGCGTGTGCATCAGGCGGGATGATGGCTATTTATTTACTCTACGATATATAATCTGGGGTTGACTGCGACTCCGTTTATCCTAACTTCATAGTGAAGATGTGGCCCGGTAGATCTTCCAGTGGAACCAACTTTGGCAATAATGTCACCTCTTTTTACACGTTGGCCGACTTTCACCAAATTCACGCTATTATGAGCAAATGTTGTAACAATACCCTGCATGTGCTGGATTCGAACAGTTTTCCCAAATCCCCCTATTCTTTTGGTGCTGATGACGACACCAT
Source organism: bacterium (assembly GCA_965204535.1). Taxonomy (GTDB): domain Bacteria; phylum UBA8248; class UBA8248; order UBA8248; family UBA8248; genus Bin107. The sequence continues at coordinate 1,442,440 of OZ241996.1, forward strand.
CCGCCGGGGCGAATATGGGGGTTCCTACCCTTGCGACGACATCAATTCCAGCATGAAATTCTCGCCGATTCGTAAACGGGGAGCGCCTGTAACCGAAGCTAGACGAGAGCCAACCCTTAACAGGCCATATAGAGGGTGTGTGAGCAAGCAATACACTTTTGTCGCGGAACGCTCTCAATAAGTCATTGAACGCGCTTTCTTGCTCAGTAGCGCGCTTTTCGATGTCTTGGAATTGACGATTTAATCTCCGAATAAACCTTTGTTCAGACGGGGTGAGCTTCTCCAAGTCTTCGGGCAGCGCGTCTTTTGAGACACCTCCTACACCCAAGGCGTCTTTTTGTTTGCCCGGTTTCAGTGAGGCCATGATTCGAAGTTGGTCTTCAAGTTGCTTGAGTTGTATCAGGTTGTCGTCTAGGGATTGGAGCTTGACGTTGAATTTTTCGAGAAGCTCCTTTTGTGTTTGGTTTTGCTTTTCTAGAGGGGGGAGTTTAGCTAAATGCTTTGCTGTGTGAATTCTCTCTTGTACAAGGTAAAGTGCCGTTCCAACGAGAGAACAAAAACCAAAGAGCAATAAGATTAGCATTCCCCTGGTGATACTAACGCGTCGGGTACTGCTGGAATTGCTCGGTATCACTATAATGGTGTACTTCTTACCCATGGGGTACACCTCCCAGGAACTTGCTAAAATGTTTATTGTGCAAATGGAAACAAGTGTTTCCCCAGTCACTCACTCGTAGTAGATAAAACAAATTATCAAGGCTGCGGAGACAAGTCAAACTAATATTTGGAACGATAAGCAGTTGTATTTACAGAAATCCCTATTCAACGCATTACAGCTCCCGAGTCGACCAGAATAGCTTGACCGGTAATAGTTTTCGCATCATCGCTCGCTAAAAAGGCGACCGCACGTCCAATATCTTCAGTCGATTGCTCAATTCCCATAGGTGTTTGTTCCACAAAATAGTCGAAAACTTCTCTGGCAGTTTTTCCTTTGAAATTTGGGAATTTTTTTCTGAACTGAGTGGCCAACTGTTCCCACATTGCGCTCCAGATTAGACCTGGACAAACTGCGTTCACTGTAATGCCTGAGCGAGCTACTTCCCGCGCAAGTGCCTGGGTGAAAATAATTACCGCCGCTTTGCTCGCGCTGTAATGAGGTATGGTTTCGCGGCCATCACGTCCGGCACGCGAGGAGATATTGATGATACGCCCCCAACCTTTCCCCTTCATCTTTTCAAGCGATGCTTGACACAGCAAAAAGACACCTTTGACGTTGACGTTGTACGTGTCGTCCCAATCATCTTCATTGATGTCGGATAGAGGCATACCTAGCTTGAAATCCGCCCCGCCAATGACGCCTGCATTGTTAACCACTATATCCAAGCCGCCCATTTCTTTAGTGGTCGCATCTACGATTTCTACACATTGACTCTTATCTGTCACATCAAGAACATATGGAATGATGTTGACGCCGAATTTTTCTATTTCTTCCGCTGCTGCCTCAGCACCGGATTTTGCGATGTCGGCCAATGCCAAATGGACACCCTCTTCTGCCAGGCATCGAGCGATGCCGCGACCTATTCCACCTCCGGCGCCGGTGATGAGCGCCACCTTGCCTTTAAGACCGCGTTCTCTTGCCGCTGGGGAAGACATCGCTTATTTTCCATACCCTGTCATGGCCCCTCCTGCTTCTAACCAATCCTCAAATACCTGGAGGCTTTCTAAAACAGCGGGGACGCCGCTGTATGGCGACATCTGAAAAATCACCTCCATGATTTCTTTATCCGTTGCGCCGTAACTTCGCGCGGCCGTGAAATGGGAGCGCATCTGGTTGAATCGTCCCGTGACACATAAAGCAGCGAGTGCGCAAAACTCTCTGGTCTTGTGCGGAAGAACATCGCGATCGTACAGCCCCCCGTGAACGAATCGCTGGAACAACATGGAGAAATCAGGATCGAGTTTGTTCAGTCTGCCAAACAGTTTTTCCGTGTAACCTTCTCCGTATTGCGTATCCCCGCGCCGAATCGCCGGTGGATAAAATTCTTCGGTCATCAATCATTCTCCCCAGATGTAATGCTCAAAATCCGCTAGTCTGCTTTTATAATTTCGTTGCGCAAACGACCCAGCCCGCCGATTTCCACTTCCACCACATCACCCGGCGTTAGAAACGAGGGTGTTTCTCGAGCGTATCCCACACCCGAAGGCGTACCCGTCAAAAAGATATCGCCCGGCTCCAGGGTGAAACCTTCTGAAAGTACCGAGATCATCGACGGGATATCGTGGATCATCATGTTCGTGTTCGAATCCTGGCGTGCTTCGCCATTCACCCAGCTTTTAACGGTCTGGTTCATCGGGTCGCCATAGTCCTCTTTGGGAACGATGTATGGGCCGAGCGGGCATGTGCCATCAAGGGTCTTGCCCTTGAAAATCTGCTTATGGCGCCTTTGAATATCTCTCGCGGAGATGTCGTTGGCGCAGCAATAGCCGAAGACGTGCTCATAAACTTCATCCTTGGGGATATTTTTTCCTTTTTTACCGATGATGACGGCGATTTCAGCTTCGTAATCGAGCTTTTCCGTCACCCGGTGCGCGGGTATGCCCTCATTGTGTCCGATGAGGGTGCTCTGGGCCTTGGTGAAGAATATGGGGTGGTCGAGCTCGACCCTTGTCGTTTGCACATCCTTTGCTTGTAATCCCTCGTTTACATGGTCCTGGTAGTTGAGCCCCATGCAAAGAACATGCTTGGGCGGATGGGGAATCGGGGATATGTGGTGCACATCTTCGGGCGCCATGAGGACGGGAGCTAAATCTTTCTCGTTTTCCTCCGCCCGTGCGACCAACTCATGAAGCGCAGGTCCATGAGTTTCCCAAGAATTTATGAGTTCAATCATACTGCCGAATGCGAGTTCTTTCTTTCCCAGAATCCCGGCCAGACGCGACAGGTGAGCGATTTTCTCCCCCACATACACGCCGACTCTTTCAAGCCCTCTGTAATTGTAAGACAACAGTTTCATTCGCATCTCCTAGTGAAAAGATTCTCGGATATTCAGGAAACTTTGTAGCGTTCGATCGCATCCGGCGTAAATTCCACGCCGTGACCGGGCGCGTCGGGGACATTGATACACCCATCGCGCACCGTGAAATCTTGCGTGAAATCATCGGGAGAGAAAAATTCCATGTATTCGACCATATAGCCCCGGGGCGTTGCGCCCACGAGGCTGACCGACAATTCATGGGCCAGATGACTGCTCAGGGAAATGTTGAAGGCATCGGCCAGATGCGCAACTTTGATGAATTCCGTCACCCCGCCGCAGCGGCAAACATCGGGCTGCAAAAAGCCCACCGCGCGGCGCTCGCATATCTCCCGGAATCCCCAGCGCATGTAGGCGTTCTCGCCCGCTGCCGTGGGCACCATGCTCTTCTCCGCCACCTCCGCGAGGTCATCGACGCAATCGGCCAGCACGGGTTCTTCGAACCATGCAACGCCGTATTCCGCCAGCATTGCTGAAACTTCCACAGCCTCGCGCACGTTGTAGTTCTGGTTCGCATCGCAAAAGAGAATGAAATCCTCTCCCATATTCTCCCGGAGGTATTCGAGGCGCTCTGCGTCACGCGGCGTGCCGATTTTGAGTTTGTAGCCGCTCATGCCGAGCGAGGCGGCCTCCTGGGCTTCTTCGAGCAGTTCCGAATCCGGGAGCGTATGCCAGCCCCCGCTGCCGTAGACCGGCATTTCCTGGCGAAATCCGCCCAAGAGGCGATTCAGGGGCAGGCCGGCGACTTTCGCCACGATGTCCCAGCAGGCGATGTCCACGGCGGAAAGCGAGTACAAGCCCAACCCGCCGCGCATCCTCGCCTTGTTCGGCGCCCACATGCGATTCCAAAGCGCCTCGGGGGCCAGTGCGTCCTGCCCTGTCACCAATGGAACCAATTCGTTTTGGATGTACGGCAGCATGGCGGCGCCGCCCTCACCTCCCAGACCCATCGTGAAACCCGTGCCGCTCGGCCCGCCTTCGGTATGCAGGTGCACCACGACGACGTCGAGATGCGTATAGGCGCCGAGCGAGCTCTGAAATGTTTTTTTGAGGGGTACCTTGAGGGGCATCGCCTCAAGTGAGCGTATGGCCAATTTTGTCATTTCGTCTCCGCTATAAGAACTTCATCGAACGAATGCGCATCACTTGGTTCGTTCCGTCGGAATGCAGGAAACTGGTCACGTCTCTCATGTATTTCTCCATCGGCGCATCCGTCATGTAACCGGTGCCGCCCCATACCTCCAGTGCGCGCGTGGCGATCCGGTATGAGGATTCGGACACGAAACACTTGGTCATGAAACCCATCTTGGGGTCATAGAGGCCTTCCTGGCCCACCGTCCAGGCGGCGTAGTGGAGCAACCGCCTGCTCGCTTCGTATTCGGCGAAACAATCCGCCAGCATGAAGCCTATCGCCTGATGCTCGATGATCGGCCTGCCCCCCTGAATTCGGCTCCTCGCGTGCGCCAGGGCGTCTTCATAGGCCGCCCGGGCGGTTCCGAGAACGGTGGCGGCCGCTTCTATGTTCGAGCCGGGAAAGAACAGCCGGCGCGCCTCCATGGCGCGGTTCACTTCCGTGACGCGGTTTTCATCCGGTATCCGGCAATTCTCAAAGATGAGTTCCGCGTTCAGGGAGAGACGCTGCCCCATTTTGTCGTGAATCTTCCCGTAGCGAAAACCTTCCATGTCCGGCGTGATGAGGAAATACGTCATTCCCTGGGACACGCCTTTCGTCGGGTCCGTCCGCATGGCGACGATGCAGAGCTTAGCGATTCCGCCGTTGCTGATGTAGCGCTTCTTGCCGTTGGCTATCCAGCCATCCCCCTCGCGCACGGCGGTCGTACGCACGCCGGCGTCGGGGCTGTCGTAGGGGACGATGTTGTCAGAACCCGCGGTTTCCTCCGTCATCCCGACGGCCATGTGGAAACGATGGTCTTCCAGAATAGATTTCAGATACCGCTCTTTCTGGTCGTCATTCGTCAGTTTGTCGAACAGGTGGGATATCTTCCAGGTCTGATCAAACGTGACGGCCGTGCCCATATCGCCCCAGGCGAGTTCCTCGCCCACGAGGCAAAGCGTGAGGTTATCGCAGCCCGCACCGCCCAACGCCTTGGGAAGCGCCAGGGTTCTCAGACCCAGCCTGCTCCCCTTTTCCAGCACCTCCCAGGGGAAACGCTTCATCGGGTCGGGTTCTCTGTCGAGCGCTGCCGCCACGGGGCGTATCTCCTGCGCGGCGAAGTCGTGCGCCCTCTTCTGGAGTTCAACCTGTTCGGGAGTGAGTGTGAAATCCATATATCATCCTCTGTCTGGTGAGCCGGGCCGTCCGCCATGCGCCGCCGCGCCCGCGCCAAATCGCCGTTCAAGGTAGTATGGTGCGCCTGATATTATCCCCTCGCTCCTGCGGGCGCAATCGGGAACCGGGCTTGAGATTCGCCGGGAAGAGCAAACCGGCGATGCGGGGAGTGGATGCCGCCGGGGGAGGAGTTTCGTTCGCGCAAATGCGGGCAATTGCGTGGTCTGAAAAACTTTTTTTAATTCGAGAAATTTCGATAAATACCTAATGCGTTACATTATATTATGGCCACTATCATCTGTTATAGTTGCCAATTTTGAGTTAGTTTTCACCTCGAACTTTTTCAGGAATTTATCGATATTTCTCGTATTTTTCAGTATTGCAAAATCCGCGTCGCTCATTCTGATCTCAAGAGGTTTCATGCTTTCCGCTCTCCGTCCGAATCGCCGGCGTCCCGAAGATTTCCGCACCCCGCCTTCATGGAGGGGCGTCCCGAGATTAGCGCAGAGGCGGCAGAAAGAATCTACCGCAAATGCGGGGAAATGCGCGGTTCGCTCCGATTCGCGGGGTCAAATCCGACTGATGAGAGCTTGTTCTAAAAACCTCGTCGGAAGAACATCGCTTCCAAGGGCCGTTGAAAAAGTCCACATAGTCCCCTAGAAGCAGAGGGTTTGTAGGGACAGGCCCCTGTGCCTGTCCCTGTGAAGGGCAACCAGGGGGATGGGTATATCTCGATACGGGCGGCCACGGGGGGCCGCCCCTACGGGTGAATGCGATTTTAATCGTCATTCCGGGCGAGGAGGGGTTTTTCAACAACCCCTCGCAAGGCGGCTTTTTCAACGGCCCCTCCTCGCCCGGATTTACCCCTACTCGTGATAAATCGCCACGGCGCGCACGGGCGAACCCGTTCCCCCTCGAATCTTGAGCGGCAGGCAGGAGAAGATGAACTTCGTGTTCACCACCTCTTTCAGGTTGCCCAGGTTCTCCACGTTCAGCACCTTGCGCTCCCGGCAGACTTTGTGGGCCCAGTAGCCCTTGTCTCGGAAGGCCTGTGAGGAATCCACGCTCGGCGAATCGATGCCGACGTTGATGCAGCCCCTGTCCGCCAGCCAGTTCATCGCCGCCTCGGAGAGGCCCGGATAGGTATACAGCCAGTCGTGGTAGTCGCCTCCGTAGTTCGCCTCGTAGTGGCCCGTCCAGATGAGGACTGTTCCCTTCTCGGGTACTTCCAGGTCCGCCCTGGCGCACGCTTCTTCCAGGTCGGCCGGCTCCATCCAGTCCTCGGTGTTGCAGAATTTCGACATATCGAGGCAAATCGCCTCGTTGTAGAACCACTCGAGGCCCAATTCGTCGATGGTCTCCCCGTCCTTGTCGATGTGGTAGAAGGCGTCCACGTGGCTGGGGCCGTGGTCGCTCATCACGAGGCAGTTCGAGGTCGAGGTGTGGCCCGAGGGCGAATTCGCATAGGCCTTCGCCGTCTCCTCGTGCGTCTTGTTGGGAAAGATGCCCGTCCGCTGGTGGCCGGGGTATACGGGCATGCCGTCAAAAATCTCCTGCGATAAATCCACGATGCGAATTGCCATGTCTTTGCTCTCCATTCGTGAACCGGGTGATGGGTCGAAAAAGGGAAATTTGCGCAATCTTACCCAAAAATGTTCGATAAATCTCCCGACATAAGGTGAAAAATTTCCATTTTGAAACGGGGTTTGCCGAACTTCGCAGGGACAGGCCCCCGCGCCTGTCCTGGTTGCATCCATCTTGAAAAGGACAACCACGTCGGATTATTCCTACGGTTCGATAATCTTTCATCCGCAGGAATCTTGCTCGGACCTGAAAATTTTTATCAATTTGCCGGCGAATCCGGCTTTCTCAGGGAATGCCTCGAATATGCTCGGCGAGAATTGCAGTTTAATTGACAGAAATTGAGATGTTGGCGAATTTCAATACAATTTGAATCACAATCAACACGAGAAACATTGCCGTTCCCCAGCCCATGGCCTTGCTGATCTTGTTTTCAACGGCGCGCAACCGTTCGTCTATTTTATCGATCCTCTCATCAAGTCGAGTGAAGCCCTGCATAATCCAATTCGATTCATTCGGAGGTGGAGTTGTCGGCTGTCTGGGCCCGATATTTTCCGGGCTGACACTACCCTTACCTTCCATTGGCGCTCAACTTCACGCTAATCCACTCCCAAACTTCCGAGTTGTAGCGTCCCCAATAATTTGTTACAGGAATAACGATTCCCGAAGTTGCAGGTTCTTCATCTCCGAGGCCAATTTTTGAAGCTAGCTGGCGGGTAGTTTCCCCCTCTGTAGCAACAAAAAAAGTATTGTCATCGTCATAATACCTGTCGCTATAGCGCTGTTCTAGTTTCCTTCTTACCAGCGCCGGGTCAGAGATGTTGAAGGCTACAAATACCTGCATCCTCGGCATCTCCTTTCGTGGTCTAACTTATTAGCAAAGGAAATATCCCATAAATTTATCTAATCGGTCAATATCACGCAGGCGGCAGGCGATACTGCGCAAAATTTTCACGACTCTACCCCTCCCGCTCCCACATCCGCCACCGCACGATGATCGCCCCGAACACCAGGACGAGCACCGCGCTCGCGAGATATGCGGCGCGCACCGGGCCGAACCAGAGGCTGTCCGCGCGGAAGCCGCTCACCGCGGCGCGCCCCAAGGAGTAGAGGACGAAGTAGAGGCAGAAGATGAAGCCCGGCTTGTGGTTCGTGAGCCTCAAGCGTCTTAAGACGAAGAACCAGAGGAGGTTCAGGAGAAGCTCGTATATCATCACGGGGTGCGTCGCCTGTCCGGGAAACTCCCGGCCCGCGATGGAGGTCATCGGAAACTCCACGCCCCAGGGCATCGCCGTCGGCACGCCGTGGGCATCGCCGTTCATGAAATTGCCGAAACGCCCGAACACCTGCCCCAGCATGATGGCCGGCGCCACCGCGTCTGCGAACTCCCAGGTGGATACCGCGTGGTTTCTCAAATACAGATAGCCGGCCAGCACGCCGCCGAGGAGGCCGCCGTGTATGGCGAGGCCCCCTTTCCAGATGGTGAAGACCTCCCACAGGGCGCTCCGGTAAAACTCCCAGTTGAAGAGGACGTAATAGATTCTCCCGCCCAGGATGCCGGCGAACATGACGAGGAGGCCGAAGTTCATCACCTCATCGGGCGTGATGGGCATTCCCTTGCGCGCGGCTTCCCTCCTCACCAGCCAGACGCCCGCCAGCACGGCGGCGACGTACATGAGTCCGTACCAGCGCAACGCGAAGGGGCCGATTTCGAATATGACGGGGCTCAAATTTCTGTTTCCTTACCAGACGGCTGTGGATGGTGTGCGCGCGTTTCGTATGAGCCGCGCAACAAGGGGTTGTTAAAAATGCGGAGAGGGAAAATTTGTTTGTGTGTAGGGGTCGCATACATGCGACCCTGGTTTTTTCTCACCCCCTACACGGGCCGCATATATGCGGCCCCTACAAAAACCGCCCCTTCCCCAATCGAGTCAAAGCCTCGCACATCGGATATTCTCCAACAACCCCACAAGATTCCAATTGATAGGCCCAAATCCATCCAGTTATTTCGGGTGGCGGTAGATCACGCTCTCGGGAAAATAATCCTTCCAGCCGAACCAGAACGCGAGCGTCGTGGACAGCTGATTCAACCTCGCGCCCGCAAGCGGCCCGTCCACGGCCAGGCCGGTCAGGCGCTGCCAGCGCGATCCCGTTTTCCTGTCCTTCATGAACCTGCACGCTGCGGCGCCCTTGGCCCCGCTCTCCGTGATGAGTTCGAACTCGAGCACCTCGCCCTTCAGGACGCGGTCGAAAACGACGCCCGTGCCCGCGCCCTCGCAATAGGTGACGAGAACGTCCCGGCCGGCGAAGCGGTCGTTCACGACGCCCGCGCGGTTCAAGTCGGCGAACGGGTAGACCTTGGCGACCTGCTCGCCCTTTTCTTTCGGGGAATCGAGCGCAAGAGCCACCAGCAGGGTTTTGGGATGTAAGCGATTATCGCGGTATTTCTCGGGGATCACGCCGGTCTGAGCGCTGTAGTAATAGCCCTCATACGGATCGCGTGAAGGGCTTCGGAAGGCGCCCCCCATGCCTTTCAGCTTTTTTTTCAGCACCAGGGTGTCGGGATAGAGCTGCTTCCATTCCGAATAGCGCATCATGGCGGCAGGGAACGTCTTCAAGCGCTCCCCCTTGAGCGGTCCGATGAGGCCCTCCCCCGTCAGATGGCTCCAGAGCGTGTCCGTCTGGCGGTCGTACATGATGAGCACGTTTTTCCAGAGTTTTCCCGAAACGCCGAAGCTGAGCTTTTTGTCCCCCAGGTTACGGTCATACACGATGGCCGTGTAGCAAAGCGGTCACCAGGTGACGGAGACGGCGCTCCCGCCCACGACGTCGTTCACGATCTCGTGCGAACTGAGCAGGGGGACGGAATAGGCCCGCTTGTCGCCTTTGATGTTGATCCCGATGACCATCTCGTTCGGCTGCATGAAGCCCTCGGCATCTTTCACGCTCGCGTATTCGGGCGCATCGATGGCGGGAATGCCGTCTTTGGGCAGCAGGGTGCGGATCTCGGTTTCGGGACTCGCGCCCGATAGAGCCGGGAATGTGAGGATGACCAGGGCGAATAGAACGCTTTTCATATGCGGCATGAAAATGCTCTCCTCAGGCGGCCTGAGCCGTTAGCGTTTGAATCCATGAAGCACGGTGAAAAATGTCCGCTCCCCGCGGTTCGTCCCGCGCACGACCTGGCCCAGGACGTTTGCGCCCGCCGGGATTTTTTTGAGCAACGCCTCGATGTCTTCGAGTTTTTCGATCGAGACGCGGACGGGCGTTTTCCCGTTTCCGGGCAGGCGGTAGGTCAGTCCGCGTATCACCATGCCCTCGCGCAGGCCGTCATAATAGGCCCTGCTGCCCTCATCCACGCTACTGATATAAACGCCGCTGTCGGTTGTCAGATTGTTTTTTTCCTTGAGCTCATCGGTCAGGTTCTCAAGCGCCACACCGTAGTTTTTCCTGGTCTCGGGCTCATCGACCTTGGTGTTCCCCGCCAGAGTGCTCCTCGATTCCGGTTCCGGCAGACGGACCAGCTTGATCTTGAATTTCTTTCTTTGGGCATCGCGCACCACTTCCACGGACACGTCGTCTCCCGGCGGCGTCCAGCCCACGAGCCGTTGGAGGTGGGCCGTATCCACGACGCTCGTGCCGCCGAGGCGGACGATGACGTCCCCCATGCGGATGCCCGCCCCCTCCGCCGGCCCGTCCTTGAGCAAAGCGCCCACGAGCGCGCCCCTGGCTTTCGGGAGCCCCAGCAGGTAGGCCATGTCCTGGCTGACCGGCTGGATGGTCACGCCCAGATAGCCACGCGGGAAGTTCCCGCTCCGTCTCAGGTATTTGATGACGTCTTTCGCCATGTTGACGGGAATTGCGAACCCGATGCCGCTGCCGGGCGCCGGGATCGCCGTGTTGATGCCGATGACCTGGCCGTCGATGTTCACCAGGGGCCCGCCGCTGTTGCCCCGGTTGATGGCGGCGTCCGTCTGGATGAAATACTCATAGCGCGCGACGCCGACGCCGCTGCGCCCGATGCCGCTCACCACGCCCACCGTGAACGTCCTCGTGATGCCGAACGGATCGCCCACGGCTATCGACCACTGCCCCACCTTCACCTTGTCGGAGTCTCCGAACGTCGCCACCGGCAGCTTGCGGTGCGGCTCGATTTTGATGAGCGCGAGATCGGTATAGCGATCCGTGCCGACGATTTTCGCCCAATGCGCGGACTCATCCCAAAGGCGCACGCGCAGCCTGCGCGTATTGCTGACCACGTGGTTGTTCGTGAGGATATATCCCGCCGGGTCGATGATGACGCCCGAACCCGAAGAGAAAGTCGGTATGTTCGGGTGGGGGGATTGGGGCGCCTGTTGCGCCGCTCCCTTGATTCTCTCCCCTTGTATGCTCACGACGGTCGGCTTCACATTTTCCGCAATACCGGTGAACGCCGCCTCGATCTTCCGCATGTAGTCGATGCCCGGGTTCGCCTGTGCAGACGCAGCGAAACTCATGGACAAAATCAAAAGCATCGAAAGGATGAAGCGAAGAATCATGGAACCCCCACCATTTTGTTTCACCAGCGGCTTGTTATCCTGCAAGATTATACAGGGATGCCCGGTCTTTGTAAGCGCAAGAAGATATATGCTTCCCTTTTTGGCTGTTGGAAAAAGCCCTCCTCGGTCGGAATTGACGACCGCCGTCATTCTGGGCGTCATTGCCACTCCTGTTGTAGGGGTCGCATACATGCGACCCGGCTTTTTTCGCCGCCCGTCATGGGCCGCATATATGCGGCCCCTACACAAACCGTCGCCTCCCGAGTCGCGTCAAACCCTCGTTCATCAGGATTTTATCAACACCCCACCAGACAGTAGTATCCTCATAACTCACGTGCACATAACTCACTTAACCTCAAGTATCACCTCAAGTTCCACGGGCGCTCCCAGGGGCAGTTCCGCCACGCCCACCGCCACTCTGGCGTGCTTGCCCTTGTCTCCAAAAATCTCGGCGGCCAGATTGGACGCTCCGTTCACGACGAGGGGCTGGGCGGTGAAATCCGGCGCAACGGCCACGTAGCCGCTCATGCGCACGATCCTCTCCACGCGCTCCAGATCGCCCAGGGCCGCTTTCGCCTGCGCGATGGCGTTCAGGAAACAGAGCGCCGCGCATTCCTGGCCCTGCTCGACCGTGACGTCGAGCGGCACTTTTCCCTCATGAATCATTTTGCCGTCCCTTATCGGGATCTGGCCCGAGATGAACATCAAGGACCCGGAGATGACGTATGGCACATAGGCCCCGACCGGCGCGGGCGCATCGGGCAGTTCGATTCCCAGTTCGTTCATTCGCTCGGCGACGCTCATTTCAGCTCTCCCCTCATCGAGATGGTTTTGATTTTTTCGAATTCCTCGGGCGTGTTCGCGTTCAGAAAAGAGACCCCTTCGGCGTCCCACTCTCTCCAGACCGCCTCTTCCACACGCCTCACGCTCACGTGTTCGTGAAACCCTATCATCTTAAGACGCCCCCTCGAAATCGACTCCTCGATGTGGGGCGCGCAATCCTTTCCGTAGAGCGCGCAAAGCGGCTCGGGGTAGTCGTCCTTCACCGGAATTACGACGTCCCAGTCCTCCACCAAAGAGGCGAGGCCGCGGATGAGGGCGGGTTGCAAGAGCGGCATGTCGCAGCCCGCCACGAAGACGTGCGAGCACCTTGCTCTCACGACAGCCGTGTGGAGGCCGCCCAGCGAGTCGTTGCCGGGGTGAATGTCGCCCACCACGGCGAGACCCATTCGCTCGTATCCTTCTTTCTCGTTCGCCACGACGAACACTTCTTCGAACATCCCGCCCAAAGTGTCCGCGATGCGCCTGATGACGGGTATTCCGCCAATCTCCATCATGGATTTGTCCTGGCCCATCCGGCGGCTTCGGCCGCCCGCCAGGATGGCGGCGGAAAACGGCAGCCTGGGCGTTGATTCTGTGTTCATGCGGGGCGCTCCGGGAGGAGGCGATGAGCCGGAAACAATTGATTCAGGAGTGCACCCGTTCGGGAGTGGCGGCTTCGACGTGCCCGGGTTTTTGAGAGGGCATCTCTTCCAGCAGGATCACCTGCACGCGGCTTCCGGCGGCGAGTTCGGTCTCATACTCGGGGAACACGACCAGGGCGTTCGCCCGCACCATGGAATGCAGGATGTTGGAGCCCTGCGCCTCGATGGCCTGAACGGTCCATTCCTCCCCGTCGCGGTAGAGGACGGAGCGCACGTAGTGCCGCCGCTCGGGGGATTTCGTGAGCGGGTGTAAGAGGCGCGCCTCCACGCTCGGGCGGAAGAGGTTCTCAAAACCCTGCATCTTGAGCAGCGACGGCCGTACGAACAGCTCGAAGCTCACCATGGTGGATACGGGGTTCCCCGGCAGGCCGAACACGGGCTTTCCGTTCAGCACGCCGAACGCCATCGGCTTGCCCGGCTTCATGCGCACGCGCCAGAAGCGCATGTCGTTTCCCAGCCCGCCCAGCGTGGATTTCACGAGATCGAAATCACCCACCGACACGCCGCCGCTGGTGATCAGGAGATCCGCGGCCAGGCCGTCGTTGATGTGGCGGGTCAGGTCTTCGGCGTTGTCCCGGGCGATGCCCAGGAGAACCGGTTCCCCGCCGGCTTCGAGCACCTGCGCGGCGAGAGCGTAGGAGTTGGAGTTGAATATCTGCCCCACGCCTGGGGCGTCGCCCAGATCGACGAGTTCCTCTCCCGTCGCGAGGATGGCCACCTTCGGTTTCTGGTACACGTACACCCTCGCCCGGCCGATGTTCGCCAGCATTCCGGCGGAAGCGGGTCCCAGTCGGGCACCGCTTGAGAGAACCGTCTCGCCGGGCTGGACGTCTTCCCCTGCCAGACGGATGGCTTCTCCCTCGGGCACGGCGAGGAATATCTCTACCTCACCCTCAGAGATCCGCTCCGTCTCCTCGACGAGCACGACGGCGTCCGCCCCGTCGGGAATGGGCGCGCCCGTCATGATCTTGATGGCCCCGCCCGGGCCGAGGGTGCGGGTCGCCACGACGCCGGCCTGAATCTCCTCGACCACTTTCAGCGTCCTGGGCGTCTCCCGGCTCGCGCCCGCTACATCCTCCGCGCGCAGGGCGTAGCCGTCCATCGCCGAGTTGTTCCAGGGCGGAACGGGGCGTGAGGACCTCACATCCTCGGCCAGCACCCTGCCCGGACAATCGAGCAGACCCACCCGCTCGCGCCCCATCGGGTGAATCATCTCCAGTATCGAATTGCGAGCCTCTTCCACGCTGATCATCATCGACTCCGAATGCTGTGAAAAGCGACCGGCCCCATCCCGGCCGCCGCTATTATAACCGACGCCGAGGCGGGAACAAACGGAGGACGGCTTCTGCAAGAGAACCCGGGTTTGCGAATTTCCGGCGTTTTCTTTAGAAATGCCCTATGCCAAAGGACCAGTACAGCTACAAGAGTGAAATGCGCGTGCGCTTCGGCGAAACCGACTTGCAAGGCGTGGTGTTCAACGCCAACTACCTCCTCTACGTCGACACCGCGCAGATGGACTACCTGCGCACCATCGGCGTCCCCTACTTCGACATGCTCGAGCGCGGGTATGACATCGTGATCGTCGACGCCTCCCTCCAGTTTCTCGCACCCGCCCGTTTCGACGAGGTGCTCCACGTCTACGCGCGGATTTACGACATCGGGAACTCGAGCATCAGGATGGACTATGAGATCTACGAGGCGGAATCGGAGCGCTTCGTCGCCAGGTCGCAGACGGCCTATGTGATCATCGACAGGGAGTCGCAAAAACCCGTCCGCGTGCCTCCCTACATCCGCCGCGCCGTCAGGGAATTCGAGTCGAGAGAAGACATCGAAGAAACGTAAACACAGGCGATTTCATGCTTCATGCGCCCCGGATAATGCAATTACCGCCAATTTCCGGCCATCGGCGAAAATCGCATCGTTGAGAAGCGCTCTGCTTCATGGTAAAATTCAGGAGTTCATAATCGCTGTATTGCAAGATCGCTTTTCGGGAAGTTCCGGCTTTGACGAGAGTGGGGGGCATTCGTCATCTTCAAACCATAAACCAGTCGTGGGATCATTTTCGCTGTAGCAGGCACAGCATTCTGCAGCATAAACAGGAGGGAATATGATGAAATCGCTGAAACCATCGAAACGCGCTATTCCGTTCCTCACCCTTGCGCTGAGTTTGCTTATCGTCGTTGCGCTGGGGACCACACAGGCTCTTGCTGCATGGAAGCCCACGCGCCCGATTGAGTTCGTCATCATGGCGGGCAAGGGCGGCGGCGCGGACCGCATCGCCCGCCTCATGCAGAAGATCGTCACCCAGAACAAGTGGTCGCCCCAACCCCTGGTTCCGATCAACAAGAAAGGCGGCTCGGGCGCCGAGGCGATGCTCTATCTGCTGTCGAAAAAAGGGAACCCGCACGTCATCCTCGTGACGCTGAACAGCTTCTTCACCACCCCTGCCCTGCGGAAGCTGCCGGTGAACTACACGAAGCTCACGCCCGTCTACCGCCTGGCCATGGACACGTTCCTGCTCTGGGTCAACACGAAATCGGGAATCAAGAACATGGATGATTTCGTGAAGGCCGTGAAAGCCAAGAAAGGGAAGTGGACGATGGGCGGCACGGGCAAGATGCAGGAGGACCAGCTCGTCACGAACATGCTCATGCAGGCCTACGGCCTCAAGGGCATGATCACCTACGTGCCCTTCCGGGGCGGCGGCACCGTGGCGAAAAACCTCGCCGGCGGCCACGTCGATTCGACGGTGAACAACCCCTCCGAGGGTCTGCCGCACTATCCCGGCAAGATGAGGCCGATCGCCGCGCTGACGCCCGAGCGCATCCCTGCGTTCAAGGATGTCCCCACGTTCAAGGAACTGGGCCAGCCGCAGCTCGTGTACTTCATGCAGCGCAGCATCAACGCGCCCGGCGGCATCCCCAAGGACGCCCTGGCATGGTATACGAACCTGTTCAACAAGCTGTGCAATTCCAAGGAGTGGAAGGACTATACGTCCAAGAAGGCGCTGAACCGCGCCTGCCTGAGCGGCGCGCCGCTGGGCAAGTTCTTCGCCGATGAGGACGTGAAGCACAAGAAGCTGCTCATGGGCATGGGATTGCTGAAGAATTAGTTTGCGGAGAAGAATCCAGATGCAACGGGCGGATAGGATAGTCGCCATCGGGCTGATTTTCGTGTCCCTCGGCGTCGCCTGGAAAGCTACGGAACTACCCGTCGGCATTCTTCCCAAAGAAGGGCCAGGAGGGGGTTTCCTCCCCTTCTGGCTTTCTTTGGGAATCGCCGCCGTGGCGCTGATGGTATTGATCCAGTCGCTGCTTTCTTCCCGCCGGGACAAATCCGATACGGCCAGCGCGGGAGTCTTCATGAGCCGGGAAGGCTTGCGCGACCTGATGCGCGTCGGCCTGCCCGGAATGATCATGATCCTCCTGATCGGCGTTATCTCGGTCTATTTCTCGGCGGCTCTTTTCATTTTTTATTGCCTGTTCATGGTCGGGGGGCACAACCTCAAGACGAGCCTCGGCGTGTCGATAGGCGTGCCCGTCGTGGTGTATTACATTTTCGAGAAATTCTTGATCATCCCCCTGCCGAAGGGGTATGCGGAGTTTTTGTTTTACTGGAATTGATGATTTCACCGTTTCCTTTGCCATCCGTCAGGAAATCTCCGTAATCGTGGGGGCAGGGTTTGTCCTAAGGGCCGGGTAAATTGGAGATTCTTGGAAATCTATTCTACGGGCTGGGCATTGCGCTCTCGCCGCAAAATCTCTTGATGGCGTTGTTCGGCGTCGTCCTGGGCGTCGCCATCGGCGCGATGCCGGGCTTGGGATCCGTGAATGGCGTCGCCATTCTCCTGCCCATCACGTTCGCCGTTCCGCCCACGAGCGCCATCATCTTCCTGGCCGCCATCTACTACGGGGCCATGTACGGCGGCGCCATCAGTTCGATCACGCTGAACATTCCGGGCGCGTCCACGGCCGTCGCGACCACGTTCGACGGCTATCCGCTTGCGAGAAGGGGGAAAGCCGCCGATGCCCTTGTGACGGCCGCGGTCGCCAGCTTTATCGGCGGAACGATATCCATCGTCCTCTTTACCTTTTTCGCCCCGCCCCTGGCCGAGTTCGCCTTGCGCTTCGGCCCGCCCGAGGAGTTCGCCGTCGTGCTGCTGGCGTACGCCACCTTTGCGGGACTGGGCGGGGAAAGCCCGCTCAAGACCATCATCGCCACCATGCTGGGCCTGCTCATGTCCACCGTGGGCACCGACATCGTGAGCGGCTCCCCGCGCCTGATATTCGGGGGCATCACGGGTTTTTACCACGGCATCAATTTCCTCGTGCTGGCCATCGGCATCTACGGCGTCGGGGAAATTTTCTATACCCTGGAAGAAGGGTTCAAGACGAAAGAGAGATACCAGGCGAAACTCGGCGTCAGTGAAATCATCTCGACGCTCAAGAACCTCACGAAATGCACCCCCACCATCGCGAGAGGCTCTCTGCTCGGGTTTTTCGTCGGCATGCTGCCCGCCGCGGGCGCCACGCCCGCGAGTTTCATGAGCTACAGCATCGCGAAGCGGTTTGCGAAGAACCCGGAGGAATTCGGAAAGGGCGCCCTCGAAGGGGTGGCCGCGCCCGAGTGCGCCAACAACGCGGCGAGCACGGGCTCCATGCTCCCCATGCTGACGCTGGGAATCCCGGGTTCGCCGACCACGGCGGTGATGCTCGGCGCCCTGTTCGTATGGGGGCTCGTGCCGGGTCCCCGGCTGTTCGTCGAAAACGCGGAGTTCGTCTGGGGGCTTACCGGGAGCCTCTATATCGCGAACACGATGGCGGTCATCGTCGCCATCTTCGCCGTCCCCATCTTCATCTGGATGCTCCGGATGCCAATGACGATTCTGGCGCCGATCATCCTGGTCGTCTGCGCTGTGGGCGGGTTCTCGCCGACGCAGGACATGTTCGACGTGTATCTCATGTTCATATTCGGCGCGGTCGGCTACGTGTTCCGCAAACTCGACTATCCCCTCGCCCCGATGGTGCTGGCCCTGGTACTGGGCGGGCTGACGGAGCGCACCTTCCGCCAGAGCATGATTATGAGCCACGGGAATCCGGGCATCTTCTTCGACTTCGCAGGCCACCCCATCGCGGCGGCCTTGATGATGGTTTCCGTCGTCTTGTTCGTTCTTCCGCTTATTCCGATGATATTCAGGTTCAGGGTTTCCCGGGCGGGCACCTCGGCCTGATCGGGTGAGGTTTTACACCCCACGCATCGCTGATGCACTTCCGGCTGCCGCACGGCTTCGGGCGGCAAGCCACCTTACGGCGTAATGAACTCCCAGCGGGAAAGCTTGGCATCCGCCCTATCGCAATCGTCCACAAACAGGGTTCGCCAGCGGTCGGCGCTTGAGTAGGTGGCGGCGGAGACAGCACCGACCGCGAGGCACAGGTTGGAATTCTTGAGGACCAGCTTGCCGTCGGCTTTCAGATCGAAACGCTGAAAATTGGCAGCGTTGAAGAAGATGGACGAGGTGCCGCAATCGGCGAGCATCGCGGCGGCGCCCGGCAGGGCGCCCCGATTCACGCCGGCAATGGTCACGCACTTGTTGGGCGCCGGAAACCGGATATAGCCTTCCGGTGTAAACACGACGGCCGCGTCCGGCGGCAGCCCGACCTTACAATTGTGGGCGAACAGCGGGATATCCGTGCGCAGATTGCCGGGGGTGCCCGGAATGTCGATGCAATAGCCGTCCCGCGGCCGGTCGAGACGGTCGATGAGGCGCAGATGCTGCTCGGCAGCGGCCTTTGTGCTGACGATGGTCAACAGACCGCCGATGAGGCCACAAGCGGCAATCGTGTGAAGAACCTTCAGGAACCTCTTCAGATGAATTCTCAACTCGCCCCTCCAAACGGGTGCGCAACCACGGGCAGAATACCAGCCCCGCCTTTGGCGGCAAGTTCGAGGCCCGGATATCCCGATTGTGACTTGCGGCAGGGCTGATCGCCGGCAATGTTTCGGGAATGAGATGGATCGTCGCCGCCGTTGTCTTGTTTGCTCGGTTTTCTCAGTTAATCATTATATAACAATGGATTATCTTTTTCATTCTCCAGATGTCTTCATGCAGGGATCAGATGTTTTCCACTCCGCGCTCCCGTGTGTCCACTTGGGAAGCCGGAACGGCGGCGATATCTGGCGACCTCCGAGTAAGCGTTCCATCAGGTCGTGGCGGGCGCTGCCGCTCAAGCGCCGCTCGGGCTAAACGCCGCTGACACAACGGCTTGCAGCCCCCGAGCGTTTGAGCGGCCCGGAAGCGCGATGCGGACGCCCTTCGGCGGTTTGGTTCACACACCCCACGCATCGTTGGTGCACTTCCTGCCGGCGTCCACCATCGCGTGATCCTGCGGATTATGCCGTTGTTTCAGAGCCTGACGGCCCGCCCCGTCCCGCCCCGGCGCGCGGTCTGCGCGGACACGAAGCTCGGCAGTCTGCGCCTGCCTGACCTGCGCCATACCGCCGCAAGTCAGGCGGTTATGTCGGGCGAAGGTCTGCCGCTCGTCGGCCGGCTTCTCGGGCACAACCGGCATCGCACCACGGCAGGCTACGCCCACCTTGCCGATGCGCACCTTGTCGATGCGGCGGAAAAGGTCGGGCAATCATCGCCACCGCGATGGCGAGTCAACGCCCACGACCGATAACGCATCGACAACAGCACCGCAGCGCTCCGGGTCGCGGAGCACGTCGAAAGCGTGCATCAATCCGGCGCGACCGCCTCGCCCGTGTAAAAGGCCGCCGTACGCTGCGCCGCTGCGCGCGCAACGTCGGCGTCCGTTCCCGCTGCCTCGGCCGCCCGGCCCCACGCCGCACTGCTTCCGACGATGAGCGCCTTTCCGTCACGAGTCGTGTGGAACGTTGCCCCGTCCAACTTGGGTTCGTTCGGCCGCGTAAGATGCAGTTCCATCCCCAGCAAGCCCATCTCCCAACCTACGCCGACGGCGCCGGGACCGAACTTGCGCCAATGGTCCGACACCAGCGCGGTATGCGTAATCGCAAGACGCGAGCGGCCGGTACTATCGTTACACAGACGCGCCTCCACCCAGCTCACGTCATCGCCGAACTCCCATGTCAGCCCGAGATGCGAGGGACGCTCGCAGTGCCGAATCGTGCCGCCTGCGTTTCCCTCCAGTTGGTAGCGACCGCCGAGTTCGAGGCGGCCGCTGACCGGCAGGAACCAGCATGGGATTCGTTCCGCGCTCGTCACGGCGTCCCAGAGGTCCTCCACTGTCGTCGCGTAGCTGCGGGCCAAGGTGACCGCGCGAGCGGCCTGTCCGTCGCGCTCCAGGGACGACACTGCGCGCTCCACGGCGCCGAGGAGGCGTTCGACATCCAGGTCCATGGCTTCTCCGTTTCATCAAGCAGGCGATTATCCAGGTACATGCCACTGCGTACAGCAAATCAAGCCGCGTGGACGATGGCTCGGACCGTCCACAAGGTCGCAGACCGTCCGACAACAGCAAGTCGGAAGCCCGCCCAAAGGCGACACGCCTCGACGAGCACGAGCGCCGACAGATGGCCCGGCACTTCCTTCCCCGCAACTGTCACCCGCGGTGCGGCGACTGTTGTGCGATCTGATGACCGCTTCCCCTCTGCGCCAATGTATACGTTACCCGGCACTTCGCGCCCGAGACAACGAGTCCGGCGTCTGTCATGCCGCCCCGCATTGTCCTGTTATCTCGTGC
Source organism: bacterium (assembly GCA_965204535.1). Taxonomy (GTDB): domain Bacteria; phylum UBA8248; class UBA8248; order UBA8248; family UBA8248; genus Bin107. Next base: position 1,463,086 of record OZ241996.1, read on the forward strand.
TTCCTATAACTGCCGCCCGGAAGCCGCGCGACGGTTCGGGACGTGTTCCCGCAAGTGCGCGGCGGGCGCTGCCGCTCAAGCGCCGCTCGGGCTGAATGCCCGGCCTGCAACGCTTTGCAGTGCGCGGTCGCTTGGTTGGCCAGGAAGCGGGTTGACGACGCCCTTCGGCGGTTCGTGGTCACACCTGAAGCATTCTTCAGTCGAAGGGTGTTGCGTCCTGCAGATTTTGAGAGATGAAACTTCAGGCGTCCATCGCGCACCGGAAGCCGATGTTGAAATTCTTGTACCAGGGCTCGAAGCCCTCTCTCGCCGAGCACCTAAGGCTGTCTTCGATGTAATCCCAGCCGCAGCCCCGGGCGACCTTGGCCGTCCAGGCGTAGCCCGCCCGGCGCGGGAGCCAGCCCTCGGTGTTCCCGAAACGGATCCTGTAGCTGTCCTCGTCGCGGTGCAGTATCTCGTAGCGCTCGCCGCGCTTGACTTCGCCCAGGCTCAGGCTGCCCCCGCCCGGAACGGCGAATACGGGCACCTTCGCCATCGCCACTTCGAAGGTCGGCTTCTCCAGCCCCCGGGGGTTCTCCGCCGGGCCCGTCTGGTAGTAAAACCCGTCGAACCAGTCCGACACCCACTCGAAGACGTTCCCGGCCATCTGCACGCAACCGTAGGGAGAGGCGCTCTCTTCGAACCCGCTCACATTGGCGGGGCAGTGAATATCCGTTTCCGTGCTCGCATAGACGGCCCGCCCGGGAGAGGGTTCCTCCTCGCCCCATGGATACTTGCGCCCGTCCGTTCCGCGCGCCGCCTTCTCCCATTCCGCCTCGGTCGGCAGGCGCTTGCCCACCCAGCGGGCGTAGGCGTTCGCCTCCTCCCAACTGATGCTGACGATGGGCTGTTCCGGCCCCACGAAATCATCCCTCGCGAACGAGGGAGGCGGCGGAAACGCTTCGGTCTCCTCCAGGAAAGCGCGGTACTGCGCGTTCGTCACGCAGTATTTGTCGATCCAGAAAGCGTCGAGGGTAACCTCGCGCTCCGGACGCTCGTCCGCGTTGCCGACGTCGGAACCCATGAGAAAGGGCCCCTCGGGCACGCACACCATCGCGGCCTCGTCTTTCCCTTTTTTCATTTCCCTCGCTTCGTTCATCTTCGTCTCTTCGGAGCAGGCAATAGCGAAAAAGAGCGGGACCCCGAAGGGCCCCGCCCTGGACTTGCCGGTTCTTCGTTCCCTACCCTACTTCTTGCTCGGGTCGTTCACCTTGAAGGGGATGACACCGGGAACCATCCAGTCGTCCCACATCTTGTCCACTTCGCTCTGGAAGTATTCGTAGTCTTCCTCTACGAAGTGGTGGAAGCGGCCCTGCGTCTCCAGGTACTCGCGCACCGGCTTGCGGCGGCGCTTGCCGTACACCTGTCGTGCCGAAATGCCCGTATAGGTGAGCGCCCCGTCCGTCATCTCCCAGAGCGGGAAGAGCCCCGTCTCCACGGCCAGTTCGCCGAGCTTGTGGGAGTAGAACGGGTCGTAGTCCCAGCCTTTGGGGCACGGGTCGAGCGTGTGCACGAAGGCGGGCCCCTTCACGGCCAGCGCCTTGCGGACCTTGTCAATCAGATCGGCGGGATAGGAAGCGTCCGCCGTCGCCACGTAGTTGCAGCGCGTGTGGCCGACCGCATACATGGCGGCGATGTTCTTTTTCCAGCAATCGTGCATGATGCGGAATTTCTTGCCCGGAGGCGTGAACGTCGTGTTGGCGCCCCACGGAGATGCGCCCGAAATCTGGATGTCGGTGTTCGCGTACGACTCGTTGTCGTAGCAGATGATCGCCAGATTGTACTTCGCGTGCATGAGCGCCGCCGAGATGGACGAGACGCCCATGTCGATGCCGCCGCCGTCGCCGCAGAAGGCGATGACGTTGATGGGCTCTTCCTTCATCTTGCCCTTGCGCATGAGCGCCCGGAGCGCCGCCGCCGTTCCCGTGGCCGCAGAACCCGAAGAACCCAACTGCGTGTGCATCCACGGCACCACCCAGGGGGTGCTGTAGTACGTGGTGTTCGCCACGTACATGCAGCCCGTGCTGCCCAGGATGATGGAGCGGGGGCCGGCCGCCTTGGCCATGAGGCGCATGATGAGCGCGCTCTCACAACCCTGGCACGTCCTGTGCCCGCTGGTGAAATACTCTTCCACCGCCTTTTCGGGGATGGCGTTCACCTTCCCCATCAAGGGAAGTTCCTGTGTCCCGATGTTGTATTCAGAGGTTTCGGCCATGATTTAGTCCCTCACTCCGATCCAGTCGACATCGTTGTCGGCCGCATCGTTCTGACCCATGGAAATGACCTTGTCAGCCATCAGTTTGACGTCTTCGAGCAGCACCTCACGGCCACCGAGGCCGCAGACGAATCCTTTCATGTGAGGCACCTTGTCCGCTCCGTACATGGCGGCTTTCACTTCGTTGAACACTATACCACCATGATAGGGAGAACCAAACGAGTAGTCGCGGTCGATGACGCCCACCGCCTTGAATCGCGAGAGCGACGCGCGCAGCTCTTCCGTCGGGAAGGGGCGGAACCACTTGAGGCGAACCATGCCGACCTTCTTGCCTTCCTTGCGCATCTCGCGGATGGCGACCTTCACCGGCAGGCTCAGCGTCCCCATGCCGCACAGCACGACGTCGGCGTCCTCGGTCATGTATTCATCGAGGAAGGGGTCCGTGTCCACGCCGAAAGTCTTGCTGAAATCGGCGTGGGCTTCCTTGAGCACGGTGTAGGCGTTTTTCGCCGCCTCGCTGCTCTGGCGCCTCACCTCCATCAGCCAGTCTTCGTTCGCCTGGGGCGCGATGGTGATCGGGTTGTCGGGGTGAAGCAGCAGGTCGCCCCTGTCGTAGGGCGGGAGGAACACGTTGACTTCCTCCTGGCCGGGCAGCCGCACCGTCGCCTGGCTGTGCGTCAGGAACGCGCCGTCCATCGCAATGGCGCACGGCAGGTAGACTCTGGGGTCCTCGGCGACGCGATAGGCAAGTAGACCCAGTTCGACGACTTCCTGCGCCGTGTCGGGGAAGTTGATCATCCAGCCCAGATCGCGCACCAGCATGGCGTCGTTGTGCTCGGTGCCGAACGCGCCGGGGTCATCCAAAGCGCGGCAGCCCACCAGGGCCACCATGGGCAGCCTGAGGCCCGCCGTAACGGCCAGCGGCTCCATCGCGTAGAGCCAGCCCACGCCGCTCGAACCGGTGAACACGCGCGCGCCGCAGGCCGAGGCGTGCTTGACGATCTCGAACTGGCCGTGCTCGCTTTCCGCCGGAATGTAGTCGGCGTCGAAATCGCCCTCGGCGATGAATTTGGAAACATACTGCATCACGGTGTCATACGGCCGGATCGGATACGCCGTGATGACATCCACGTCGGCGAGGCGGCAGACGTGCGCCATGACCTCGCTTCCGGTGAGGAGATGAACTCCCGCACCTTGTTGCTGTTCAGTAGCTGTTGCCATCAGTTCGCTCCTATTATCCTATTTGAGGTCCTGGAGAGATTTGACCTGGGCCGTTTCGGGGTTGTGACCCATCTCGATGCCGATGCCGGAGAACGCCTGCCCAAGACCGGTGATGGGGTGACGACCCTCTATCTTGCCGGTGCTGATCTTCTCGTCCATGTATTTGTCGTAATCTTCCTTGTTCTCCTGCCACATCTGCCACTGGCTGTCGCGCTCCTCGAAGACGACCTCGTTCACCATGGTGATGCAGTCCTTGACGGGGCAGATGGCTTCGCACACGCCGCAGCCGCAGCAGGCTTCCATGTTGGCATCGAAGAAGCCGTCCGGCGTGACGTCGAAACAGGTGTCCGGACACGCGACCCAGCACAGGGTGCATTTCGTGCACTTATCGAACGAGACGACCGGACGCATGGTGCGGGTCGACCATTTCTTGAAGTAGGGGTTGCGTCCCGGCTCATAGCCGCCCTCGCCGCCCCGGAAGCCCTCGTGGCCGCCCACGCCGTCGATGACGACGCCCTGACGCATTTCGTGCCACTTGAGGAGTTCGAACGTGAAGGGAACCTCATCGTTGCCCTGGCCCGGTTCGATCTCGACGGGACGCAGGTCTTCATACACCTCCCGCGCGGCTTCGACGTGCGTTTCCGAGCCGATGTTCTCGCGAATCGCCGATTCAAGCGACGCGATGGAGCACATGCTCGGTTCGGCCTTGAGAGCCGCCGCCAGACAGCGCGCGTCGGTGCCGTCGTCCTTGTACACCCAGAGGCCGGCGAAGCTCGCCTCGCCGGGGATGATCGCGAGCTTGTAGGGCGTGTCCCTGCGGTGGATGTGCTGGACGAGTTCTTCTTCTTTCTGGTTGGACGTGACGATCAGCGTGCCGCCGGGCTTCGTGACGGCGTTGATCGGCTGAAGGCCGTACCATGCCCACGATTCCACGCCTTTGCACAGGGTGTCGTCCACACAGATGGAGATGTCCACCTGCTTGGGCTCGTATTGAGCCGCCACGGTCTCGAGTTCTTCCTCGTTGTCCGCGATGTAGCCGAACTGCTTGGCTGGAATTCCGTTTCGCTCGGGCGAATCGCTGTAGCGCCCGAAGGAGATGCCCGGCTTCCCTTCTTTCACGGCCGCGAGGATCAACGTCCGTGAAATTTTCACCGCAAGGCTTTTCTGAAAAATTCCTCTGTAAATGACTTCAAACGATATGACGCTCACATTCGATACCCCCCACTTGAAGTTGAAGAAGTAGAACTTTTTGCTTTAAGGCTTTGTTCCCTGAAAGTCGGTTATTCCGATTCGAGTTTCGCCAGATGATCCAGTTTCAAATGGGCTTCGGCCTCGCTGCCCTCAATCTCGACCAGATGGCCGATCATTCCCGCCATCGCCCTGTTCTTGTCCTTGTCCAAAACGGCGCCCAGAATCTTCTGGTGCGCTTCCCACGAGCGGAAGCGAACATTCTCGTCACGGCGAAGCGAGCGTTCCCGCATTTCGCTCAGGGAATTGAGCAGACTGCTCAGCAGATGATGGAGGAATTGATTCTTGGCGGCCTCTGCGAGTTCGAGATGAAACCGGGTATCCTCCCTCAAACCGAGTCTCCCGCCTTCTATCGCATCATGCTGCCGCTGGATAGTATCTTCGAGCATGGCCAACTCCGCCACCGTCGCGCGCTCTGCGGCCAGGGCGGCGATTTGAGGCTCCAGCACCATGCGCGCCTCGAAAAGATCGTGGATGCCGCTCGCCGCGTCGGAGGAGACTTTTTCGGAAATCATGGGGAGCAGGGCCTCAGGCTGCGCCGTGACGAACGTGCCCTCCCCCTGCTTCGTCTCGACGAGCCTGGCGGATTCCAGCGAACGCGTGGCTTCGCGCACCGAATTGCGGCCCACGCCGAATTGCTCGCAAAGCTCACGCTCGGAGGGCAGCTTCTCGCCGGGCTTGATTTCGCCCTCCAGTATCAAAGCCGTGAGTTGATCGACGATGGCCTCGTAGACGCGCGTCTTCTTCACCGCCTGTAGTCTGTCGCCGATGACCACGCTTCAAGCCCCCGGATATATGCCTCACAGAAAGACTCGTCACCTTATGGGATTGTCCTACCAGTAAATTTACGTCTGTTTCCCAGAAGTGTCAACCGTAAATACGGGCAAATACCGGGTTTTGGGTCGAATATGCGGAAATCGGCGAGACATATTGCCTTATTTTCATTTCCCCATCGAAATTCAGGGTTTCAATTTGTAGGGACTTCTCCGACCTCCGAGATGTTCGCCGTAGGGACAGGCCCCCGTGCCTGTCCTCCTGAATCGCAACCACGGAGATGGGTAAATCCGATACGGGCGGCCACGGGGGGCCGCCCCTACGAAGCCTCTTCGTTCATCATCCCGATTCCCGCAGGGGCGCATCCCCACCTACCCCCGCCCGTATCAAAATGCTAGGATTTCCCGTCTTCAATTTCGCCTCATCATCTTCTCAATGAAAGATTGAACGCCTTGAAGAAATGGCAACTCCTCGGCCTGCTCACCATCGGCCACGCTTGCGAACACTGGTTCCAGGGCGTTCTGGGGCCCGTCATCCCCTACCTGACCGACGACTTGGGCCTCACGCTCACCCAGGTGGGACTCCTCTTCACCGGCAGAGCGGTCATGAGCGCCTTGAGCAGCGTGGGAACGGGCTACGTGATCGACGTCTACGGCGGCGGGAAATGGCTGCTGGTCGGGTGCATGGCTTCGGCCGCCCTGTTCTACGGCGGGGCGGGCTTCGCGACGGGATTCTGGACGCTCGCCCCCATCATCTGGCTGAGCGGTCTGGCGACGCACACCTGGCACCCTCCCTCCATGGGGCTGCTGGGCATGCGCTTCGATGATCGAAAGGGTTTCGCCCTGGGCGTGCACGGCACGGGCGCGAACCTGGGGCAGACCCTGGCCCCCATCATCGCGGGTTATCTGCTCCTCCTCATGAGCTGGCGGGGCGTCCTGCTGGCGAACACGATTCCTCTTCTCGTCACGGCGATGCTCTTGTGGATTTTTCTGGAGCCGTTTCAGATCAGCGGAAAGCAAAAACCCGGCTCCTCGATCACCCCCCGCAATTTCGTGGATGCGCTCATCAAAAACCCGGGGATGATGGGGGCTTGCGTCTTCTCGGGCGTGCGGACGCTCGCGCACAACATCGTCGCGATTTTCCTGCCCATCCTGCTGGTGAGAAAATACGGCGTGGGGCCGAGCACCCTGGGCCTTGCGCTCGGCGTGTATTCGGCGGCCTCCATATTTCCCGAAACGATCGTGGGCTATCTCTCCGACAGGATTTCCCGGAAATTGATCCTCTTCATCGGGACCGCCGCCGGCGGAATCGCGCTGTTCCTGATCCCCCACGCGGGCACGGGAATTTTCCTCTACGTCTGCGTCGCGTCGGTCGGCGTTTTTCTCATCTCCATGCGCTCGGCGATTTTCGCATACGGCTTCGAGGTCAGCCCGCCCAGGCTGGCGGGAAGCGTCGTCGGCGTAATTTTTACGGCGAACCAGATTTTTGTTGGCCTGGGGTTGTTCTTTCTGGGTATACTGGCGGATGCATACGGCTTGGAGCTCGTTTTCGGGACCATCGGCATCGCATGTCTGGGGAGTCTGGTCGCTTTCTCCTGGTTGCCTCGATCGGAGAAGAATCCGGACCTTCAGCAGGCAGCGGCGAATCCGGGAGATCTTGTGCGCTAGTCCTTCATGATTTGTGCGGGGGGATGTCATATGAGCGTTCGGATTGAAGAGCATCCGGGATTTTCCCATATCGAAAAACTCTTGCCGGGCGGCGCTCCCACGCCCGCGGCGAAGGACCTCCTGGCCCTGATCGGGGTCAGCGATCCGGTAGGCGTAACCAGAAATCTCCAGTCCCTGGCCTTGCACCCCGCGTTCCCGCGCAACAACTCCGAGTTTTTGCTCCAATTGTTGTCCTCTCTGCGCAACACGTTCGACCCCGAACGCGCCCTGAGCAATTTCGAGCGCATTCTGGGCACCCGCGAGAATCCGGACCTGCTGTTGAGATCCCTCACCCGCTCGGATGAGCGCAGGGCGGAATTTTTCGCGCTGGCGGGCGGGAGCCAGTTCCTGATCGAAACGATTCTGCGGCATCCCCGTTTTCTCGACTGGCTCCTGCGGCCCGGCACACTGAGTACCGCCCGCACGAAGGAAAAAATGGTCTCCGAGCTATGGAAGTGGGTGCAGGAGAACCGGGATGAGGCCAATGGGCCGGAAAACGCGATGCGCCGGTTCCGTCAGCGCGAATACCTGAGAATCGCGGTGCTGGATCTGTTGCGGCGGGCGTCGCTCATGGAAATCACCACGAATCTCTCCCACCTGGCGGACGCCTGCCTGGAGGTGGCGGTCCGCCTCGCAAGGGCCGAGCTCGTGGAAAAATACGGGAAACCCCGCCACAAAGGGGCGGACGGGAGATGGCGAAGCACCGAATTCAGCGTGATCGGGATGGGCAAGCTCGGCGGGCTGGAGCTCAACTTCAGTTCGGACATCGATCTGATCTTCGTGTATTCATCGGACGAAGGAGAGACGACCGGGGTGACGGACGCGATCACGGGCCGGACGAAAAGGAGCATCTCCAACCACGAGTTTTTCGCCCATCTCTCCCGGCGCCTCATATCCCTGATGGCGAAAAACACCGAAGAGGGCCACGTGTTCCGGATAGACACGCGCCTCAGGCCCGAGGGGTCGCAAGGCGCACTGGCGTATTCACTCAGAAGCTGTGAGGTGTATTACGAATCCTGGGGCGAGACGTGGGAGCGGCAGGCTCTCATCAAATCCCGGCACTGCGCGGGTTCCGCCGCCTTGAGCGATGACTTCATGAAGATGATTCGCCCGTTCGTGTACCGGCGGACGATGGACATCAGCGTGCTCGAGGAGATCGGCCGCATCAAGGGCCGCATCAACGAAAACCTGAAGGGCGTGGACGCGGCGACGCGAAACGTGAAGCTCGGCGAAGGCGGCATCCGCGAGATCGAATTCATCACCCAGGCATTGCAGCTCATCTACGGCGGCCGCGAAACGCTTCTCCAGAACCCGGGCACGCTGGCGGGCCTTTCCATCATCGAGGCGCTCGGCCTTTTGCCCGCCCATGAATGCGACCAGCTCTCGAACGCCTACGTGTTCCTAAGAGACGTAGAGCACCGCGTGCAGGTCACGCACGGGCTTCAGACGCACGAGGTTCCGGCGGATGAGAAGAGCCTGAACGTGCTGGCGCGCAAGATGGACTGCGCGGAAAGCGCTGAACTGAGAACCCGGCTGGCGTATCACCAGAACAACGTATCCAGGGTTTTTGAAAACATGTTCCGGGGTGAAAACGGGGAAGAGGAAACGCCGTCGCCGAGCGGTGCCCCGACGCCGGCGCTTACGCTGGGCGACTCGCTGTCCGCCGAGGATCTGGGCTCCTACAGCTTTGTGGACCCCGAAGGCGTGAGCACGCACCTCAAACTCCTGCGCAACGGCGCATCGCTCGAACACGTGAGCGCCAAGGCGAAGCGGATTTTCGACGAACTCCTCCCCCGCATGCTGCACCAGACGCTCGACCTCCCCGAACCGGACAGGGCCATCGCGCACCTCAATAAATTCGTGGAGCGGGGGGGCGGGCGCGAATCCATCCTGGGATTCATGGCCGCGCAGGAAGAATCGCTGGAAATCATTCTCAAGCTCTTCGCTTCGAGCAATTATCTGGCCGAGGTGCTGATCGAACAGCCCGGGCTCCTGGAGACGCTCTTTCAGAGGGAAACGCTCACCGAGCCGCGCTCCGAGGCGCTGCTCGCCGAAGAGCTGAACAAAATAACGGGCGCCCAAATCTCGCCGGAAGAAAAATTCAACCGCCTGCATCTGCTCAAGAAAAGCGAGGAGCTCGCGATAGGCATCAGAAGCATTCTCGGGGCGGCGGACATCCTCGAAACGCTCTCCGCCCTCTCCCACCTCGCCGAAGCAATACTCAAGAGCGGCTACGACATCGCCCACGAGAGAATGCGGAAGCTCTACGGCGTCCCGATGGAGGAGGAGACGGGGGCGGAAGCCCGATTCGCCATCATCGGCCTCGGCAAGCTGGGCAGCGGGGAGATGAACTACGGCTCGGACCTCGACCTGATATTCGTCTACAGCGCCGCCGGGACGACGAGCGGCCAATTCGACGGCAAACCAGCCGAATACCGAGCCGTCTCGAACCACGAATTCTACATCAAGGTCGCCACGTTCCTGCGCGACAGCCTGGCCGCATCGGGCTCACGTGAGAGGACATACGAGATGGACCTGCGCCTGCGGCCCGAAGGAGTGAAGGGTGCATTGGTCGCGCCGGTGGATGTGTTTGCAGATTACTTTAACAACCGGGCTGAAACATGGGAAAGGCAAGCACTTACGAGATCAAGGCATGTCGCGGGATGTGAAGGGTTCGGCGCACAGTTCATGGAGTTGGTGAATGAATTCGTGTATGTGCGCGAAGCGCCCGCGGACCTCGCCGAACAGGTGCGTCACATGCGCGGACGCATCGAAAAAGAACTCTCCGCCGAGGATGAGGGAATCGCCGACATCAAGCTCGGTCGCGGGGGGATCATCGACATCGAGTTCTTGACGCAGTATCTGTTGATAGGAAATGGAGGAGCGCATCCGGATATCCGGGTTCCGAACACCTACCTCGCCCTGCAGGCCTTGAGGAAGGCGGGTTTTCTTTCGGGCGAGGATGCCGGGGCGTTGCTCGATGGGTACCGCTTCCTGCGCCTCGTCGAGAACCGACTCCGCATCGGGAATGCGCAATCGATCAACATCTTTTTGAAAACGAGACACGCCATGAACATGTTGGCGCGGCGAATGAATTTCGTGGATGATATGGATGGAAGCGCCAACGCCAAATTGTTGGCCCGGTTCGAAATGCATACGGACCGCGTGAGGCAGGTCTATGAGAAAATCGTAACCGCGAACGAGTGACCCCCGGCGGGAGCCGCCGGCCGGGCAACCCCGCGCATCCCTTTTCGCACAACCAACGCCAGAGGACTCGAATTGCTTATCAATCCAGATCGTTTTCGCCTGTCCATGGAGGAGATGGCCCGGGTCGGAGCGACTAAAGGAGGCGGCGTCAACCGCCTCACGCTCACCGACGCCGACAAGGAAGCCAGGGATTTGTTCGCCGCGTGGGTGGGCGAGGCCGGCCTCGATTTGCGGATCGACGAGATGGGAAACATGTTCGCCAGGCGCGCGGGCCGGGAAAACGACGCCCCTCCCGCCATGGCGGGCAGCCACCTGGACTCCGTGCCGAACGGCGGCCGCTTCGATGGCTCGCTGGGCGTACTGGCCGCCCTGGAAACCGTGAGGACGCTGAACGACAAGAACATATCGACGAGGCGCCCGGTAGAGATCGTCAACTGGACGAACGAGGAGGGCCCCCGCTTCCCGCCTTCGATGCTCGGAAGCGGCGTGTTCGCGGGCGCGATACCGATCGAGGCGGCCTATGAGACGAAAGACGCTGATGGCGCGAGGTTTATCGATGAACTCGAGCGCATCGGCTACCGGGGAGATGCGCCCTGCACCCCCCGGCCTGTCGGGTCGTACCTCGAACTCCACATCGAGCAAGGCCCCGCCCTCGTGAGCGAAGGGGTTCAGGTAGGCGTCGTGGAGGGGATTTTCGGCCTCACCTGGCTGCGGGTCACCATGAAAGGAGAGCGCGACCACGCCGGCCCCACGCCGATGCACATGCGGCGCGACGCCCTGGTGGGCGCGGCGCGGACGATTGCGGCCATCCGTGAAATCCCGGGGAAACTGCATACCGAATTCGTCGCCACGGTGGGGGAATTCTCCCTCTCCCCCAATGCGATCAACGTCATTCCCGATGACGTGACGTTCTCGGTCGATTTCAGGCACAGCGACCCGGAACTGCTCGGTGAGGCGCGAAAGCTCATCGAGGAGGCCGCGCACAGAGAAGCGGAGAAGGAAAATCTCGAGGTCGAGATTCAAGAGGTCGGCGGCTCTACCCCCACCGCGTTCAACGCAAGCGTGGCGCAGACCGTCAGGAACGCTTGCGAGGAGTCGGGCTACAGCCACCGCTCCATGTGGAGCGCCGCCGGGCACGACGCCCGCTATGCGGCAGACCTCGGGCCCACGGCCATGATCTTCGTTCCCTGCGTCGCCGGGAAGAGCCACTCCGAAGAAGAGGACCTGGACTGGGAGGACGCCTACCGGGGCTGCGACGTCCTGGCACGCGGGTTGCTGAAAACGGCGGATTCCTGAGCGGAATACTTTCCACACAGCAAGGATGAGGGGAAACGAATGGCTAGAGTGAAATGGGAAAACGGGGCGCGATGCGCCGTATGTCTGACTTTCGACGTGGACGGCGAGACGGTCTGGATGGGCCGGGACCCCTCGCTGGGGGGCCGCCCCATCCACAACTCCATGGGCGCTTACGGCCCCAAGGTGGGAATCCCGCGGATACTGAAGCTCCTAAAGAAATACAGCCTGCCCGGCGCTTTCTACATCCCGAGCTGGACGGTGGAGAAATGGCCGAAGATGACCGAATCCATCGTGAAGGCGGGCCATGAAATCGGCCACCACGGCCACATTCACGAAAAGCCCTACCAGATGTGCGACGCCGAGCGCGAAGAGGAACTGCTCGTGCGCGCCCTCGATATATTAAGGCGCGACACGGGGCAGGAAATCCTGGGGTCCCGCACCCCCTCGGCGGACCCGAGCGTCCACACGATGGGGCTGCTCAAGAAATACGGGCTCTTGTACCACTCGAACATGATGGACGACGACTGGCCCTACTATCACGACTGCGGCCTCGTTGAGTTGCCCACCAAGTGGAGCCTGGATGATTTCATCTTCTTCGCCCACAGCACGAATCCGCCGCTCGGCCACGGCATCCGCGACCCCGAATCGGTCTATTCGATATGGGTCGAGGAGTTCGAGGGCACGTATGAGGAAGGCGGATACATCAACATCATGTGCCATCCCCAGATCATCGGCCAGCACCACCGCATGCGGATGCTTGAGCGGCTGATTCAGCACATCCTCACGAAGGGCGACGCCTGGATCGCCGCACCTGTCGACGTGGCGAAGTGCTGGGCGTCACAAAGAAAAGCACCCAGGGTGAGAAGAACGAGAAGATAAGTCGCGGCGTAGTCTCAGAGTATCGGGGAGAGCCAGCCCAGCAGGCCGCCATAGATCGCATGGGCGATCACGGCGGTCTGCCACGCCCTGGGGTGGAACTTTCGGCTGAAAAAACCGTGCCCCGTGATGAGCGGGTTGAAGACGCATTGGGAGAAGATCAGGAGCACCCCGCCCCAGATCAGGCCGCGCACGACGTTTGGCCCGGCAAGATACCCCGCCGCCCAGGTGGCGTATATCAGGCCGAAGATAACCCCGTTCAGATGCACGGCGATGAAGCCGAGCGCGTAAGGCGGATTCCCCTCGTACGCCTCGCCGAACAGGAGCATCGACACCCCCTTGCCGAAGTCCAGCCTCGCCATGCCTATCTTGTCCGCGATCAGGGCGAAGACGAGATGGGCGTAGGTGGCCAGAAAAGAGGCCGCGCAGACGACGAAAAAGTCACCCGGGTTCATAAATCCCCTCCTCGCTCGGCGGTGGAATCCTGAATTTTCCAAAAAATTCTTGCAGGGCGCATCCCCGGCGGGGAGGCGTCCCCATGAAGAAGAGAATACAGGCATCGGCGCGCACTCGCCAAGCCCTGTCCGACCTGATCGAAGGCCGTCTGTCGAGTCCCGATGCGCGAACCGATCAGATAAAACCGGCCACGCGGCTCATCGTATAAGAAGCCCTTGAAGTGGAAAACGACATCAGGCAGCCCTCGGCCGATATGCGCCCAAAGAAATTACCCGGCATCTACGGTACTTGACCGTCGGCATGCCATTCCATCCGCAAAAAGTAACAAATGGAGACCATGAACGGGTCGTAGTTGTCGTCGGGCTTGGTTGTGGTGGGATACGAGTCGTCTTTTGTGTCCTACTTCTTCCCAGACTTTGGCTCCATCTTGTCGCTTGGCCTATTACAGGTTATATTACTGGTAATAACAAGGAGGTCACTCATGAGTGATATATCCCGGAGACGTGCGACAAAAAAATATCGGAGCCGTTTGGCTGAACGCGGCATGGCCCGCTTCGAGGTCCTCGGGCGCGACGCTGACAAAGAGCTTATCCGCTCGTTAGCCAGACGTTTGGCGGAAGACTGTCCGGAAGCCGATCGTCTGAGGAGCGTCGTCAGCCAGGGCGTCACGGGGAAACCGCCACGGAAAGGCGGAATCCTTGAAGCGCTGCGCCGCTCGCCGCTCGTCGGCGCCGAAGCCATTGCATCCCGTCCATTCGAGTCCGGTCGCAAGATTGATCTGTGAGCCGGTATCTTCTTGACACCAATATCATCAGCAGCGTCACGAAGCCTGCGCCACCGCAGTCTCTGCTGACCTGGATGGCCGGGCAGGCTGACGAAAATCTCTTCATATCCGCGCTCACCATCGCCGAGGTCCGACGCGGCGTATTGGAGAAGCCTGCCGGCCGCAAACGTGATCAACTCGAAGCGTGGTTCACAGGTCCGGAGGGGCCACCGGCTCTTTTTGTTGGCCGCGTCCTCCCCTTCGACGAGAAGGCCGCTCTCGTATGGGCAAGACTTATGGCGGAAGGCAAGGCGCAAGGCCGTTCCCGCAGCGCGCTCGACACGATCATCGCGGCGATTGCGGAAGCCAATGAATGTATCGTCGTGACCGACAATGAAAAGGACTTCATCGGCGTCGAGACGTTCAACCCGCTTCGAAACACGGCACGATGAAACAGCGAGTGCTCAGCGTTCAGTTCGTTATCGCGAGTCACCAAAGAGAACAAGATGTCGAAGACCCGGGTAGAGTGGACGGATGCAGCCTGGAATCCCGTGGCGGGATACGCCGTTCCGACAACCGGCTGCACCGATTGTTACGCCATGGCGATGCGAAGCGCCTGGAGGCCATGAGGTCGAGAAATATGCGGGAGCGACTCGCCGGAGCGGGAAACGACATCAGCCAGCCTTCGGCCGAAATGCGCCAAAAGAAATTATCCGGCATCTACGGGGCTTGACCCCGCTCGGCGAATTCACCCCTTGAATCACGCACCTTCGACATCCTTTGCCCCTACCCGGTGTACTCCAGGATGTGCATCCCCGCTCCGTTCCGGTCGATCAGGTAGAGCAGGCCGTTCTCGTCCATGCCGATGTCGTTCGACTGGGCGTAGTCCTTACCGAAGTTCATTTCGGGGATGTAGTGTCCGACTTCCTCAGGCTTGAACGGATCCGACACATCGATGGCCCGAAGCCCCGAGTTGAAGTACGTCAGGAAGACAAGGTCCTTCCAGGGGCCTTCCGCAGGGAGATATTCAAGTATGTTGTGCGCCCCGAAGCGCCCTCCCCGGTTCATGTTCTCTTCCCTGTCGGGGATGTAGGTGGAGACGGGTATCGGGTTCGTCTCGTCCCGGATGTCCACCACCCACATGAACTGGCTGTGTTCGTAGTTCTCCCGCGCGTTCGCCTCGTCCGTCACCACCACGTACGGCCTGTCGCCGAGCGGCCAGACGGTATGCGTGGAGCCGACGAAGGGCGGCGACCAGCAAAGGCGCCCCACGCACTCGATGTTTCGCAGATCTGCGCAATCGAAAATGCCCATGCCCGCCCCCCAGAAACCGCAGTACATGCGATCTCCGCGAATGGTGGCGGGGCCGTGGCACGTCCACGAACGCGAGAAATCCTCAGGCTCTTCGTACTCGTAATCGAGACTCAGATCCTGCTGCGGCAGACCGACGATGTTGAGCACCTCGGGCTTGAGAGGATTCGTGATGTCGAGAGTCCACATGACCCGGTTTCGCCACCCCTCGGCATGGTTCGGCAGAAACGCGAGCCCGCGTTCGTTGTCGACGCCGAAACGATGCGGCCCTGTGCCGGGCAGATCGAAAAAGCCGACTTCCTTCGGCTCCGCCGGATTCGAGATATCGAAAATGCACAGGCCCGACCGCGCCGCCTCTCCTTCAGGCGTCTTGAGTCGCTCGTGATTCACATAGAGCAGGTCGTCCCCCACGATGCGAACCTTGTGATTGTGCAGGCCGGGGGGCGCGAACACCTCGGCGATGCGTCTCGGGTTGCTGGGGTCGGATACGTCGTGGACGGTCCAGCCCTCCGGTCCGTCGTAGCTCGCCGTTCCCACCGCGCCCACATAGGCGTATCCGTTTTTCACCTCGACGATGCTGCCCCCGCCCCATGCCGCGTCCTGGTCGTGTCCTACGAGTCTGAAATTCTTCGATTCAGCCGGTGCGCCTTTCGCCATTGTCCGTCTCCTGTACAGTCGCCGTGAAACCAACAATCAACCTAACGGTCCTTCCCCTCATATACTTCCACCACGCGCGCGCAGTCATCCTCCGCCCAGCCTGCCTCTTGCGCACGACGGAACATCGTCAGTCCAGCTTCCGCTAAAGTCGCATCAAATCCTTTTTCTCTCGCGAGGTCAACGCAGAGGCCGAGATCTTTCACATATATGCTCAAGGCGCCGTGAGGTGTGAAATCGCGCGCGAGTATTTTTTCTCCCTTGAGGTCCAGGAGAACTCCTGCCGCTGCCCCCGAACGCAGACAGGACATGATCGTATCGTGCGACAAGCCCGAGCGCTCGCCCAGGAGCAATCCCTCTGTCAGCAAAGCGACGCCCGCGTTCACGATCAAGTTCGTCACCAGCTTCATGGAACACCCCGTTCCGTTGGGCCCGGTATGGAGGACGCTTTTGGCCAGGGGTTCGATGATGGGCTTGATGCGCTCGAAAATTTCTTTCTTCCCGCCCACCATGTAAGCCAGCGTTCTCGACTCCACGTGCGGCACGGTTCCCGAGACGGGAGCATCGACCATCTCCACGCTTCTGGTTTCGAGCGCACTCGCCAAATCAGCCGACCATGTCGGGTTCATCGTGCTCATCTCGATCAGGATGAGGCCTTTCTTGCCCGCAGCGGCGATCCCTTCCGGCCCGATGGTGTTCATCTCGATGTGTTCTGGCTTGAGCAGCATGGTGAAAACGACGTCCGAACGCTCGGCCACCTCTTTTGCGTTCGCGCAAGGGGTTCCGCCTGCTTCCCGCAACTGCTCCATGCGCGCAGGATCGACGTCGAAGCCCGACACCTCATGGCCATCGGCCAGGAGATTTTGGGTCAACGGCGTTCCCATCTTGCCCAGACCGATGAATCCCAGTTTCTCACCCATGCTTCGTCTCGCCTCCCGATATGGAAAGAAAAAAATTGATATGCTTTACCCGGTTCCTTTCACCCTCGGATAGGGCGTAGAATAGAAAAGCGTTGCATTTTAGTCGGACCAATTCATTTTCCGCATTCAACCAGACAATGCCTGGAGAGGAAACCAATGTCAGCCATTCCCCTGCTCTCTTTGCATCAGGCGGCAGACGCCGAGTTCATTGAAGAAACGGGATGGCGAATCCCCGCATCGTATGGAGACGCGGTAGCCGAGCATCTCGCTTGCAGAGAAAGCGCCGTCGCAATCGACCTGTCCCACCGGGGCAACCTCTGCTTCAGCGGCCCCGACACCGAAGAATTTCTCCACCGGATGCTTTCCAACCGCGTGAAAGAACTGATGCCCGGCGAGGGTGCGTACAACACCTTCCTGACGCGACAGGGAAAGTTTATCTCCGATCTGTATATGTACAAATCCGAAACATTTGTCGTCGCCTCGGTGGCTCCCGGAACGGCGGATACGCTCGCCGAGGAGATCGACAGGTTTATCATCATGGATCAGGTGGAAGTGGCGAACGAGACGGAAAACTCGTTTTGCTTCGGTCTTTTCGGTCCCGAATCACGGGAGATCATCGCTGAAGCGGGCATGGGCGAGCCCTCTCCCGAGGAACACGGCCATACGACTTCGGGCAACATGATGATAGCGCGGGAGCTATGGACGGGGGAAGACGGCTACCTCCTCATGGGGCCTCGCGAGAACGCGGATTCCGCTTGGCGCGCATTGTCGGACGCGGGGGCGAAACCGGCGGGCGTCGCGGCGTTCGAATCGCTCACTTTGGAGGCCGGTGTGCCCTTGTTCGGCAAGGACATGACCTCGGCCGTCAACCCCATGCAGGCGGGGCTCGAGGAAAAGGCCATCGACTTCGAGAAGGGTTGCTACATCGGGCAGGAAGTCATCGCCAAGATCAAGTACCTGGGCCAGGTGAATCGCGGGCTCGTGGGGCTTAAAGTCAGCGGTGAAACCACGCCCGAGGCGGGAGCCGCCGTCCATTCCGATGAGAAAAAAATCGGTTCCATCACCCGCTCCGCATATTGCCCGACGGTCGACGCCGTTTTGGCTTTTTCCTATCTCCCGCGCGCCCAGATGGAGCCTGGCACCGAGGTAAGAGTCGCTTGCCGGGGCGACGACGCGAAGGCGACGGTCGAGAGTCTGCCCTTCTATCGGAAAGAAATGGAAGGCGTCCGATGAGGAGGAGGATTCGACAATTCCCGAAAATCCGCGCGGCGGATGAAGTGAAAGAGACCTCGGTTTGCTTTTGACTTCTATCATTACGCGAGGCATATTGCGGCCTCCTTTGGGCAAATTTTAACGGGATTTGCAACGACTTCAGGCGCATATACCGCCGCGAAAAATCTTCAGGAAACGTCGATTCCCGGGAGGAAGCAACACATGGCGTCAACCAAGGAGGGGGGAAAGGCAGCCTCCTCACCTGCGAAAATAGGGACGGCAAAGACATTCGGCCTCCATAAAATGGGCCTCAAGAACGTCGGCAAGGTGTACCGAAATCTCCCCATTCCTACACTAAACGAAATGGCGGTCGCGCGAGGCGAAGGATTCCTCGCTCCCAACGGCGCGCTTGTCGTCCACACGGGGAAATTCTCGGGCCGCTCGCCCAAGGACAAGTTCACCGTGGATCAGGACCCCTCCAACAAGAAGATATGGTGGGGGCCCATCAACCAGAAGATATCCACCGAAAACTGGGACAACATTTTTCAAAAAATCGCCAGCTACGCCCAACAGCGCGACCTTTTCATTTTCGACGGTTTCGTGGGCAACGACCGGAGATACAAACTCCCCGTGCGCGTCATCTCCGAACTGGCGTGGCATTCGATGTTCTGCCAAACGCTGCTCGTCCGCCCCGAGCCAGGCGAACTCGACAACCATAAAAATCCCTTCACGGTCATCGACATGGGCAGGTTTCTCGGAGCGGGCCCGGCGGAAGGACTCCGGCAGGAGAACTTCACGCTGGTGAACTTCGAGAAAAACATGGCGCTCATCGGCGGTTCCGAATACGCCGGCGAGATGAAGAAATCCGCCTTTTTCATCATGAACTACCTGCTCCCGCAACAAGGCGTTTTCCCGATGCACTGTTCGGCGAACATGGGCCACAAGGGGGACACCGCTCTTTTCTTCGGCCTCTCCGGCACGGGCAAGACCACATTGTCCGCAGATACGAACCGAAAGCTCATCGGCGACGACGAACACGGGTGGTCGGATTCGGGCATCTTCAATTTCGAGGGCGGGTGCTACGCGAAAACCATCAACTTGACGCGGGAGAAAGAACCCCAGATTTGGGACGCCATCCGCTTCGGCTCCGTCCTTGAGAACGTCATCGTCGACCCGCTGACGCGGGAGATCGATTACGACGACATGTCGATCACCGAAAACACGCGCGCCACATATCCCAACCACTTCATCGACAACTGCGTGCTATCGGGCATGGGGGGGCATCCGAAGAACGTCTTCTTTCTCACATGCGACGCTTTCGGCGTCCTGCCCCCCATCAGCAGGCTCACGCCCGAGCAGGCCGCCTACCATTTCCTCTCCGGCTATACGGCGAAAGTGGCGGGCACCGAGGCGGGCGTCGATGAGCCGATGGCCACGTTCAGCAGTTGTTTCGGCGCGCCTTTCCTGGCCTTGCACCCCGCCGAATACGGAGAAATGCTCAAGGAGAGACTCAAAAAACACGACGCGCAGGTCTGGCTCGTCAACACGGGCTGGATCGGCGGGGCAGCCGGCGAGGTCGACAGGATGCCGCTGCACCATACGCGCGCGCTCCTGACGGCCGCCATGACGGGCGAACTGGCCAAGGTTCCCACCCAGGACGTGCCGATATTCGAACTCCATGTTCCTACAAGCTGCCCCGGGGTGCCGAAGAAATACATGATCCCCAGAAACCTTTGGAGAAGCAAGAAAAAATACGACGAGAAAATACGCGAGCTCGCCGGAGCGTTCCGGGAGAATTTCGAGCAGTTCGCAGATCGGGTGACGCCGGACGTCGCGGCGGCCGGCCCCAAAATCTAGGCGTTTATACCAGATATATTCACTCCCCGTTCAAAAGGAGGTATTCCGATGCCCGTTGTTCAGGTAAGCCTGCTGTCAGGAAGATCGAAAGATCAGAAAAAGGCGATGGCGGATGAAATTACCGAGACCGTCCACAAGCATTCAGGCGCCCCGAAAGACGTCATCACGGTGATATTCCAGGACGTCGGGACGGATTCCTGGGCAGCGGGCGGGACTCTCTTTGAAGACCGATAGCGGCTGTATTCCTTTAATGGAGGAGGGATAGAGATGAGCGCCGACAACTTCAGGCTCGCACTCGTGCAACCGATGGGGTATCCCCCGCCGGACGATGAAAAAAACGTGGCCGACGCGGTCCGCTACGTGGAAGACGCCGCCGCGCAGGGGGCCGATTTCGTCGCCTTCCCCGAATCGTATCCGGGTCCATGGCGGATGCCGGCGACGTTCGACCCCACCGAGGCGATGGAGGAAGTGGCCAAGCGCTGCGGCGTTTATGTCCAATACGGAACGCTCGAACCGCTGGACAACGAGAAGAAGACGGCCCACAACCTGCTGAACCTCGCCCGCCCCACGGGCGGCGCATCGGGGCGCTACCGCAGGACCCATCCGCCCGGCCCCTGGATATACACGGGCGGCGGCATCTGGGAGTTTCAGTACGTCGCAGGGAACGAGTACCCCGTTTTCGAGACCCAGTACGGCCAGGTCGGCATGGCGATGTGCAGCGAGGTCTACATGCCCGAGGTGACGCGCGCGCTCTCGCTGCGCGGGGCGGAAATCATCTTCCTGCCCGCGGGCGTGGACAAGAAGAGGCTGTGGGGCACTTGGCGGAACCTCATCTGGTCGCGCGCGATCGAAAACCTCGCGGTCGTCATCACCACGCAGAACCTCTTCGACAAGAGCCAGCGCGGCCTGGCGATGGTGGCGACGCCCGAGGAAGTCATTTTCGAGAGCACGAAGGCCGGCATGTTCATGGTCGACGTGGATCTGGAGAGAATGCGCGAGCTTCGCGAGCAAAACGACGAGGTGACCTCATCGGGGCAAAACGCGGCCAAGGCCGGTGTGCTGAAGCAGTGGCAACGGCCCGAGTTGTACGACAAGTTCTTCCCAAAAGAAGGCGCGGCCAGTTAATGACGCATCCACCCCCGGGGCGCAGGTCCGGGGGTCGATGCGCAAACATTTCCTGCTAGAAGATACGAATGTCGAACACCTATTTCTGGCTTCTTTACGTCCATATACTGGCGGCATGTCTGTATGAGGGCGCGCTGGTCTTCTTCTGGCTCCTCATGGGGCACTTGAGGCGCAGGCTATCTCCCGAAGAATATGCGGGCGAGATCATCTCCATCCTGCGTTTCTACCACCCCTTCGTGCTCATCTGCATGGGCGTGCTCATCATGACGGGCGCGTGGTATCTGACGGGTCTCAAGATGGCGATGGGGCCTGCATTCGGGAAACTCTTTGTTCCATTGGGACTTAAGCTACTGACGGTTTTCCTGATGATGATGGGGATCAGCTTCCAGTTCTTCGCCGTGGGACTCAGGCTCACGCGGGGGACGGGACCCGCCGGAAACGGGCGTCCCATAGGCGATACGACGGATGAGCGGGTGAAATTATTGAGGACGCTCGAACACGTGAACCTCGGGAACGCCGTGCTCGCCCTGTTCGCCATCTTCTTCGGTCTTGCGCTCAACAAGGGTTTTTAGACAGATATTTGCGATGCGTAATTAAAGTAACGCTTCATATATTTTTCGCTGATTTTATTTATCGCAAAACCCCGTGAATTTATCCAATTTTATCGAATTTTTCAGAAATGATGAGGGTGTCCCATGGCGACGGAACGAGAACTCGCGAGCGCGGCGAACAGGCGCCCGGCAGGCGGCGCAGAAGTCACGCCTCGCCGCTGGGAGGATTTCTCGGGCGTCGCGCTCTCGAGCCCAAGAACCTCTCTCGAACCCGTCGATGCCGATCGCGACGCGGCCGGCATCTTCCGCGCGGCGACCATGGGCGAAGATACCGATCGGATATTCGATTACATGAACGTGGGCCCCTTCTCCACGGAAGCGCAGGTGCATGACCTCCTGGTGGAGCGGCAAGCCTCGCAGGACCCGGCCTTCGTCGTCTACCGCGACAACGAGACGGGCCGCCTCGGCGGGATGGGCAGTTTTATGGAAATCCGCGCCCATATCGGGGTCGCCGAAATCGGCCACATCTGGTTCGGCCGCACATGGCAGCGAGACGTGCGGGCCACGGAAGTCCTCTCCCTCAAGATGCGCCACGTTCTCGACACCCTGGGCTACCGCCGCCTGGAATGGAAGTGCGACGCCTTAAACGCCGCTTCACGCGCGGCGGCCCTGCGCCTGGGTTTCCGCTACGAAGGGATATTCCTGAACCACATGATCGTCAAGGGACGCAGCCGCGACACCGCCTGGTTCTCCCTCACGGGGGAGGAATGGCCCGGCGTGCGCGATGCCCACGACCGCTGGCTCGCGCCTGAGAATTTCGACGCCGCCGGCCGCCAGAGATGCGCCCTGAGCGACCTCACCCGCGCGCTCTGGTGAGAGATGCTTTCCCCTTCTCCAGACTATCCGCAACCCTGTAGGGACAGGTCGCGACATGTCCCTGCTTTCATGGTGCAATTCACTTCGGAAATGCCGTCTCTGGAGCAAGATCGATGTGTATTCGCTTACTTTTGACGCAAGGAGCCGGCCCTTTGTTACATCAAGTCGAATGGGGCGGCTGGGCGGCGCAACGGAAACCGATGTAGGCGTGGCCCGTCGCCTGCCTGCCGGGCATCACGACTTCCCGGTTCGTTGCCGTCATGCCGTCCGGCAGGCTTGCCGAATTGCCGCCCCGCACGACGCGTCCATCGACTGCACTCAGCTTCTCGCGCCCGTCCTTTGGCTCGTAGGGATACGCCATCGCCAGAGAAGTCGTCCACTCCCATACCTGCCCCGCCATGTCGTTCACGCCGTACGGGCTCGCGCCCCTGGGGTAGCTGCCCGCGACCGCCGTCTGCCCCCGGTAGTCTCCCAGGAACAGATATTCCCCCGACGGCTTCCGGTCTCCCCACGGGTAGAGGCGGCCGTCGGTTCCGCGCGCCGCCTTTTCCCACTGCGCCTCGGTGGGCAGCTTCTTCCTCTTCCATCGGCAGTAGGCCAGGGCGCCGCCCCAGGCCATCTCGCCCGCCGGGAATTTTTCAAAACCCTTCTCGACGACCCAGCCGTCGCCTTGGGAGACGATCTTGGCGTCGGGGTCGTCGGTATCGAGATACATCTCCCCCTGGGGCCCGGCGGGGCCTTTCTCCTTGATGAAGGGGAGGTAATCCGCCCACGTCACCAGGTTCCGGTCGATGTAATAAGCGGGCAGAAACACGCGGTGCGCGGGCTTTTCCTCATCGGGGCCGTCGTTGCGCCCCATCGTGAAAGGGCCGGCGGGGATGAGCACCATCCCTGCGTACCTGCCCTTGCCCATCTTGGGGGCGGCGGCGTGAGCCGTTTCTACAAAAGCCGCCGCCAGCAGGATCAAAACGAGCACCCAGATGCTGAGCGTTTTATTCATCACGCGCGCAACCCTCGAAAAGTGGATTTCCGGGGATTATAGTGGAAAGCGGTTGGAAAAACCGCACAGGGATCCAGCAAGAGTTCCCCTCGCATAACGAGATCGAGACCCTCCAATGAGTTTCGTCATTCCGGCGAAAACCGGAATCCATTTGCCTTTCGTTTTTATACCGTTGTTTCCAGCCCGAGCATCGAGAAAAGAGAATGCCGCAATATGCGCGCCCCGTCTCTTTTTGGATTCCGGCTTTCGCCGGAATGACGGCGGCGGGGTTCTGCATCGCCGGAAGGGTGCAGGAGTCACATACGGGGCCGCGCGCGAACAACCCCCTACCCATCCTGCGGCGGCCAGATGCGGCTTGCCGCCAGTGGCGAGCCGGGGGGATGGACGAGATACCCGTGCACGCGCTTCGTCCCTTCGGTCTCTTCGAGCGCGATGTAGTTCGCCTCGCGCGCCTCTAAAGACGTGTATTCATACAGAACGGAATGCTTGGGCGAAGCCGTGGCCACCAGGTATTTCCTCGCGCCCATGCAGCCGGGCGTGTCCGCAACCCGCGCCATGCGCTCCTGGGCGTACCAGGCCTGGAGGTCCTCATCGTTGCCCCCCGCATCGTAGCGGCCCATCTGGATCGCGGGCGCCATGACGTCGGGGGCCTCCCTCTCGCCCGCGTCCGGGCCTTCCACCCGCCACTCCTCGCAAAGGATGAGTCCCCTCGCCTGAATCCGCATCCCCGTCATCGCCCGGGTCTCCTGGTTCTGGCGCTCTTTCAGCTGCACCGGACTCGGATCGTAGAAAACGCGGGTGGTCTCCCCGCCGAAGAGCGCGATGAATCCCGCGCCCGATGCGAGAGCAGGATCGTCGGTGCGGTTCAGGCGCGCAGCGATTTGCTCGAAGCGTTCGCCGGGGTGTTTCACCTCGTAGTGCGCCGCCCAGACGTAGCCGGGACGCGAGAGCTTTTCGGGGATGTGCACCCCGTGGAACCATTCCATGTACTCATCGCGCCCCTCCTCGGGCAGATCGTAGATGATCGCCCACACCGCCCTGTCCATGTCCCGCCTCCGTTTACGAAAAAATGATTTGTGGATGAAGATAATGCGAAGGCCACCGGTTTCGCCTCACCCTACACTCCCGACGCCTCTGGTTTTCGAGCCACTTCCTTCAGGTCCTGCTGAGTAAAGAGGGTCTTGCAGACCTTGTCCATGTGCGCCTTGAGCGGCGGATAGGTCGTCAGTTCGTAACTTTTCACGTCCACACTGAACGGCAGATTGCTCTCATGAAACATGGTCCAGAGGCGATCGATCTGCTTTTCTTTGATACCGCCTCGCAGTGCCAGGTCGACGTCCGAATTCGGGCGATAGTCGCCCGTGGCGCGTGAACCGAACAGTTCGACCGAGGCGATCTCCTCGGCGTAGAGCGCCAGAATTTGTTTCAAAACCGCGAGCTGGCGGTCCGAGAGTCCGTGGTTCATGGCCGCTCCCCGCTTTTATCAAGAAACAGGATGTGCAATGCGTCGAAGGCGCGAAGGTAGTCTTTTCTGATCTCTTCGATGACGGCTTCGAACCTTTTGAGGTCATAATTGTGCGACATCTTGTTGCGCGCATCGAGTGCGTCCATCCACGTTTGTCCATCCCCCAGCAGATTCGCTTCGAAGGCTTTCCGTATGACGGCTCTGGGCGTTACCTGCTCAAAAGCGACATTCTCACTCTCCAGATAGTCCTTCATGAGGTTCCAGGCAAGTTCGGTCGTATATTCAAACCGCTGGATGATCCCTTCTTTTTCAAGCTGGCTCGGTTCCCTTTCGTCCATCATTTCGATGGCCTCGCGCAGCAGGGAAAATGCGCGCTTGTAATTCTCGAATCGGTATCGCCAGCGCGGGGTGTCGTCGTTCACCGGGCTTTCCTCTCTCTTGAGCGTTCGTGGAGCCTAGACGTATATCCAGCTTGTGCGCACAACGAAACAACATGCTTCACGGGATGGTGCGCGTCAAGTATATTACTTTTCCGCGTTTCGCTATTTCATGACGCGAGGACTCCTGCCGACGTTCATTGAACAGGGGCCGTCCGCGTCCAAAACCTGGAGTTTATTCACCCATGATATATGAAGTTCGCGCTTACACGTTCCCCTCAGGATTCGCTCAAGAAGGCGTGGAGGATTTCGGCAGAATCATCGAGAAACGAGCCGCGATATCCCCTTTAATCGGGTTTTTCATCTCCGCGATCGGGGGGCTGAACCGGATTCTCCACATCTGGGAGTACGAGAACTCCGCCCACCGGGAACAAGCGCGCGCCGAAGCCCTCGCCCAGCCGTGGTGGCCGCCGCTCCAGGTGGATAAGATCCTCTACCAGCAAACGCGCATCATGCGGGCGGCGCCGTTTTGTCCCAAGCCGCGGACGGGAGCGATGGGAAGCGTATACGAGATCAGGAGCGACGTGATGCTCACGGGCAAGATGCGGGACATCAGCGCGGCGTGGGAGAAGAATCTGCCCGCACGGGAGCGCCTCTCGCCCCTGGCGGCGGCGTTCGCCAACCCGGCGGGAGAGTTCGAATCCGGCATCCTGAACGAGTTTCTGCACATCTGGCCCTACCGGGACATGAACCACTGGGCCGAAGTCCAACGGCAGGCCGAGGAACTTCCCGACTGGGGAAAAAGTTACAGGCCTTATCTTCGGAGCGAGACTTCTGAAATCTGGTATCCGGTGGCGTATTCGCCCATGAAATAGCGGGGACCGCATTCGCGACCCCCGCCGGGTGATGGATAAATGGAGCGGGAAACGGGATTTGAACCCGCGACCCCAACGTTGGCAACGTTGTGCTCTACCACTGAGCTATTCCCGCTTACAACCCCAAAAAGTTTACCCGACTCGCATCAAGAGTCAAGGGCTTCAGCGATTTGTCCTGAGTCATCCCGGTTATGCGGGGTTGTTGAAAAGGCCCCTCGTCAACCGGGTTCGGCGCGTAGGGGCTGTTGAAAAGCCGGAGAGGGAAAATTAGCTTGTGTGTAGGGGTCGCATATATGCGACCCTGATTTTTTTCACCACCACAAGGGCCGCATATATGCGGCCCCTACAAAAACCGTCCCTTCCCAAGCCGCGTCAAACCCTCGTTAATCCGGACTTTCTCAACACCCCCTTCGGGCATGAATCCGCACCGAAACCACAGGACGAAACGGAGCGTGGCCGGAAATTTCCACTTCTCGAAACCCGGCGCCCGCCAGAAGAGACTCCCATTCGGCCTCCTCGCAAACGCCGCCGAGCGAGGCGTTCCACGCCTGGGGGTCCTGGGCGATCTCGACCGGCAGTTCGCCCTCGCGTATCAACTCACGAGCCACGAGGCGCCCGCCCGGCTTCAGGATCCTGTGCACCTCGGCGAGCGCTTTTTGCTTATCTACCGTGAGGTTGAACGACGCGTTGGCCAGCACGATATCGGCGACCCCGTCCACCAGCGGGAGGCTCTCCATGTCCCCGGCCAATAGATGCAGGCACGCCCCGCTGCGAACTCCCGCAAACGCCTCGCGCGCGCGGTGAAGCATCTGGGGCGCGAAATCCACCGCGAACAGACTGGCGCCGGCCTCCAGCCTCTCGCTCACGAGGCGCGCGTCGAGTCCCGCGCCGCATCCGAGCTCCACGACCGTCCGCACACCTTTGAGATCGACCCCATCGAGCAGATACCCGCAACCGCAATAAGAAGACGAAACGCGCTCGGGCAGTCCGTCGATGAATCGGGCGGGATAGCCCGCACCCCGCGCCCTGCCCGCGCCGCCTTCGGGGAACGCATGCGCCTCGGCCAGATGGGCGTAGCGCTTTCTGACAAAGGATTTCACCTGCTGCTCCCACGCCCTCGGCTTCGCGCCTTGAACGGTGACGGGCATGGCCGGCCTAGTGGGGCATTTGGGCCGGGTTCCAGAATTCC
The DNA here is from genome assembly GCA_965204535.1 of bacterium. Classification (GTDB taxonomy): domain Bacteria; phylum UBA8248; class UBA8248; order UBA8248; family UBA8248; genus Bin107. Next base: position 1,490,299 of record OZ241996.1, read on the forward strand.
CCGGTCCGCACCATCCTGGCGATTCGCTCGCCGTGAGGCATCCAGCCGTTCTCGTTCTTCTTCGCCTGCGCTTCGCAGTCGTACGCCACGCGCTTGGTCTCGACGCGCCACTCGCCCCCGCCTTCGTATTCCACGACCGAATAGGCGGGGCGGTAGTCGCCGTCCCAGTTCATGCCCACCGCGGCGGTGCAGACGAGCGTCTGGCCGTCCACCTCGCGGACGTAGGGGCCATGCACGTGACCGAAGGCCATGATCTCCGCGTCCGTTCCCTTGATCTTCTCTTTCACCTCCTCGTCGGTGAACCTCAGGGGAATCGCGTCCTCGATGTCGTCCGGCGTGGCGTGGAAGATATGGAAATCGTGCCCCTTCTCGGGCGTGATCGTCATCGACCACATGAGGCCGTCGAGATAGTCGATCTGCCCGGCGGAAAGTCGCTCGCGCGTCTTCTTCACCATCTCGTAGAGCCAGACGTGGTGTTCGCTCCTGGGCGGGTCGGTCTCGTCTTTTCGCTTCGATACCCACCAGTCGAGGTTTCCGGCGAGCACGTCCACGTCCTTGCGCCCCATAAAACGCTCCACCACCTCGGCGGGTTCGGGGCCGAGCATCACCAGATCGCCGATGACGATCTCGCGGTCCGCGTTTTCCTTCGCCACGGCCTCCTGCACGGCGTCCAGAGGCGCAAGCTGGGCGTGGATGTCGGAATACAGAACAATCTTCACGTCATTACCCTTTCCAAGTATCAAAAGAACGGGGCCGCCGCACCCGTTGGCGCGACGACCCCGAGCCTTTGCTTGATGAAGCCTTATTAAATCTTGCCGGCCTTGGCGAGCGCCGCTTTCGTCACGCTCGTGTCGACGATGTCCTCATAGGAGGGAACCTTGCCCTTGATCTTGCCGAGCCGCTTCATGTAGTCCGCCGTGAAGGCGACCGATGCCTTGGGGATGCCGTTGTTCACGCCCCAGATTTTCTCCGCCACGAAGACGTCATACGTCTTCGACATGATCTCGGGGTTTTTCTTATAGACGGGACGCACCCATTTATTCGCCGATTTGAGGTAGCCCGCCTTGTCCTTGTAGATGGAGCGGTTGGACTGCATCATCGCCATCGCGAAACGCACGTAGGCGTCCTTGTTCGAGTTGATCTTCGAAGACGACGCGATGAACGCCCCGTAGAAGAAGTTCGGCATGGCCTTCCACAGGTCCATCAGCTTGTTGAAGCTGGGCTTTCTCTTCTTGACGACGAGAACCTGCTCGACGTGAATGACCACGGCGTCGGCCTTGCCCTTGAGCAGAAACGGAACGCGCGCCGGCGGCGGGGTCTTGATGTACTTCACGTCCTTGTCGGTCAGACCGGCGGTCGCCAGCACGGCGAGCGCGCCCAGGTGGCTGTATCCGCCGCGCCCCTCGATGCCGATGGTCTTGCCCTTGAGGTCGGCGGGTTTCTTCACCTGATCGTTCGCGGCCATCTGCGCCTCGTTCAGGAAGGCCATGGAGTGGAAGAACTTCATGCCGCTGCCCTTGGTGATACCCACCATGGCGATCGGCGCCGGCACCCAGGCGGCGTCCAGGCCGCTCTTCTTGCTCGTGATCGCCCGGTGCGTGGCGACGCCGCCGCGGAAGAATTTGATCTCCACGTCGAGGCCGTGTTTCTTGAAGATATCGTTATCGAGCGCGTAGAACACCGGCAGGTGCACCATGACCGGCGGACGCACGGGCATGCCGAGCACTATCTTGTCGGCGGCGACGGACTGCGCCGGCGCACTCCACACCGCTGCGGCGAGCACGAACGCCGCGACCAATACCATCCACGTCTTTTTCATTTCGAACTCCTTAAAAAGAAAGGAAAATAGATTTTCCGGCAAGACGCCCGCCATCAGGACTCCTGCCGAACCCTCCAGGATGAAAACTTCGTTTCACAGATGTTCACCACTTTCGTTAAAGCTATACCGACTACCATCAACAAGACAACAGGCGCGAGGCCCTTGTCCAGTTCCAGATCCGCAATGTAGTCCTGGCTCAGTGCGCCCAGGCCCGAGATGCTCATCAGAAACTCGGCCACGACCATGCCCACCAGGGCGCGCCCGCACGCGAGTCCCAGTCCCGCGACGAGATAGGGGACCACGCTCGGGAAAATCAGGTCCCGCCAGCGCTGGCCCTCCGTGGAGCAGAACGAGCGCGTCACCTCGAGGAGCGAGAGATCCACGTTCCGCACGCCGTGGTAGACGTTCACGATGATCGGCATGATGGCGAAGAAGACGACGATGGTCGTCTTGCCGACGAAGTCGACGCCAAGGACCATGGCTATCGGGAACGCCAGCGCGACCACCGGCGTGGCGTAGAGGGCGAACACATAGGTGTCCACGGCGTACTCGAATATCTGGAAGCGCCCCATGAGAATCCCCAGCACGATGCCGAGGGGAATCGCGATGAGCAGGCCCGCCACCAGGATTTGAGAACTCTCATACGCGGCGGCTGTCATCTGGCCGCTGGCGATCAAATCCCAGAACGCAACGCATATGGCGCTCGGGTAGCTGAAAGTGACCGGGTCGATGTTCCCGGTCTGTCCCATCAGTTCCCACCCGCCGATGACAACGACGAGCGATATCAAGCGCACGTATACGGCGGGTTCCTTGATGCGCTCCCAGAACGCCTTCTCATCCCTCGATATGCCTGTTGCCGCCGGGGCGTCGGTAGCCAAAGATGGATGCCTCCTATTCCAGGGCGAGTTCGGGGACGGGCTCGGGTTCCACCTCGGGGTTGCGCATCGCTTCCCAGAGGTAATGGCGCAGCGCCTGAAAGCGCTTGCCGCCCCTGATTTCCTCCAAGTCCCTGCCGCGGCCGAAGCCGGTTTCGAACTGAAAGCGTATTCTCCCCGGGCGCGGCGTCATCACCAGAACGCGGTCGCCGAGGAGGAGCGCCTCATCGATGCTGTGGGTGATGAAGATCATCGCCTTGGGCTCCGCCTCGTTGATGCGCAGCAACTCCTCCTGCAGGGTTTCGCGCGTCAGCGCATCGAGAGCGCCGAAGGGCTCATCCATGAGCAAAACGTCGGGCTGGGCGGCGAGCGCCCGCGCCAGGCCCGCTCGTTGCTGCATCCCGCCCGAAAGCTGGGAGGGGTAGTTCGCCTCGAAACCGCCCAGGCCCACCAGTTCCGTGTAGTGGCTCACGAGGCGGTCGATTTCGCCCTTCTCCCTGCCCTGTATCCTGAGCGCGTAGCCGATGTTCTGATCCAGGCGTTTCCAGGGGAAGAGGCCGAAATTCTGGAACACCATGGCCATCTCGGGCCTCGGGCCGTCCACCGCCTCGCCCTTGAAGGAAACCTCGCCCCTCTCGCAGAGAATGAGCCCGTTCACGATGCGAAGAAGCGTCGTCTTCCCGCATCCGCTGGGGCCCAGGATCGTCAGAATCTCCTGCGTCTTCACGTCGATGTCGATGTCATCGAGCACATGCAGGGAGCCGAACCATTTCCCCACTCCCTGGAGGCGCAGCGTCGGATTCGTGCCGTTGTCGGATGAGGACATGGATACGAGGGTTCCTGTCGAGAAAGCGGCCCGATGCGCTTCGTTCGGATGGCGTAACGATTCACCGCGCGAATGAGGGCCACAGGTCAGACGTATCATGAAAAACGCGACGCCCGCTCACCATCCGGAAGCGATTCAATAGTTTTGCGAGACTAGCATTCTTTAGATGAAGCGGCAAATATGGGGTTTTGCACCCGCCCCCTGCCCTACTCCTCACCGATGACGGCGATGGCCTGTATCTCGACCATCATCTCGGGCTTTGCGAAACCCGCCGCCGTGATCAACGCGCTGCCCGGAAATCCATCGGGAAAATACTGCTTTCTGAGCTCGACGAACCTGTCCCCGTTCGCCCCGTCGAGGATGAACACCGTCATCGTCACGATGTCCTGCAGCTTCCCGCCCGCACGCTCCAGGGTGCGCTCTATCTGGCGAAACGTGGCGTGCACCTGCGCGTCGAAATCCCCCGCCAGCACGTTCCCCCGCTCATCGCGCCACATCCCCACGCCGGCCAGCCAGACGTGCTCGCCGCCTTTCGTCTTGACCGCAGGCGAAAAAGAACGATCCTGCTGCCAGGTGCCCTTGAAATACTCTCGCGTCATTTTGTCTCCTTCCTCGGGTTATCGGATATCTGCTTTTTGCCTCTTAATTGCGCTGACGTTGAAACGGCCAGCCAACTCATGATCGCAAAACAAAAATAGCTCGCATCCAGATTTACCTGCCCGGCGAGCCAGCCGCCCAGCAAGGGAGCGAGAAAACTCAAGCCGTGGCAGGTATAGATAAAGCCGACGGATGAAGCCAGAATATCTTTTTCCGAGAAATCCGCCGCCGCGGTGAGGATAATCGGGCTTACGAACCCGACGACGCCGGTCAATGCGGACAGAATATAAAAACCCGTTTGCCATCCCATGAACGGCAGGGCGAGAACGAAGACCCCCAGCAGCGTCATCGGCCAGAACAGGGCCGCTCTCGCGCCCCAGCGGTTATACAGGATGCCCATCAGCGGTTTGGCCAACATGCCGAAACCGAAATGGAGCGACACGGCCACGCCGATTTGCGCCGTGGTCATCCCCAGCTTCGAGGTCGCGAGTAAGGGGAGAAACCCTATCATCCCCTTGGTGCACATGCTGCGCAAGGTGTAGGTCGCCGCCAGCCACACCGTGTTCCTGTTCTCTACGACCCGCTTGATGATGGAGAAAACTTTCAATTCCGCCGCTTTCCCCGCCTCACGTTCGATCCCGCTCTTTCCCTCAACAAACCGTGCGTTCACCAGGGGGAGGAGCGCAATGGCCGGCGCCGCGCAGGCGCCGACCGCCGCGCGCCAGCCCGCCATCGCCGCCACGGCCGCCTGGGCCAGCGGAAGGATGCTGGTTCCCAGGTTGCCGCCCAGGCTGTGCCAAGAAATAGCGAATGCGCGGTCGCGCTCGAAGCGATTCGCCGCCAGGGCCGTTCCGCACGGGTGGTAGACGGAATTTCCCGCCCCCGCCAGAAACGCCAGGGCGCACATCGGCAAGAAGCGGCTCACCCACATCATCGCAATGAAAGACGCGGCGGAGAGGCCCATGCCCGCCAGGAGTATCAGCTTTCTTCTGCCTGTATTATCCGCCAGTATGGAGAGCGGGTATTGGAAGATCATCTGCCCCAGACTGAAAGTGCTGAGCAAAACCCCCACTTCGAAGGGTGACAGGTCGAGATCCATGACGATGAGCGCAAGAACGGGAACGAGCATGTTGGAGAACCCGTCGCTCAACCCGTGGGTCAAGCCGATGACGCTCAGATCGAAATAATCACCGAATCTCCAGGCAGGCTTTTCCACATGAGAGGTCATTACGAAGCGGGCAGGTCTCGCCAGGCGGGAATGATTCCTCCGCCGTCGGCTTCCATGACCGCGCGGCAAATCGCATGGCCGGCGGCCTCAATCGCCGCCGCCCCGACGACGTCGAGGGCCGCCTCGCGGTCCCCGCAAGAGAGGGCGAAGACCATGTCTCCATCCACAGTGGTGTAGGATGGGCGCACCGTTCGGATGAGTCCGTTCGCCGCCAACTGGGCGAGTTTGTGCGTTTCGGTTTTTGTGAGGCGGGCGTTCGTCGCCACGGCGACCAGCGTCGTATTCTCGGAGGTGTTGGAGAATCCCTCGAAAGGCCGCCCGTGGATCCTCAGGTGTTCTTCTGTATTCACGATTCCCTGCTCGGGGGCCATCGCTCTGGGACCTGCGACGGGTTTTCCCGTCCCCGGCTCGTACACGCCGCCAAAGGCGTTCACCGCGGCGATAGCGCCGACGACGCCGCCTCCCGGGAGTTTCACGCTCGCCGTGCCGAGGCCGCCCTTCATGGCGCGCTCCTGGCCGAAGAGTTTCCCGACCGTGGCGCCCGCTCCTCCGCCCACGCTCCCCTGGGGACCTTCCTCGTTCGAGGCCGCCTCGCACGCGGCGCGCCCCATCGCGGCGTCCGGGCGGACGCGGCCGTCGCCGAAATGGAGATCGAACAGCACGCCGGCGGCGACCGTGGGCACGTTGAAGAGGCCGGTAGGGAACCCCCTGCCCTGCTCCTCCAGAAAAGCCATGACGCCCTCGGCAGAAGCCAGGCCGAACGCGCTGCCTCCCGTCAGAACGATGGCGTCCACGCCTCCGACCAGGTGCTCGGCGCGCAGCGCATCCATCCCGCGCGTGGCCGTCGCCGTGCCGCGCAATTCGCACGCCCCGACCGTTCCGGGGGGGCAAAGCACCACGGAGACGCCCGTTCTCGCCGCCTCATCTTGCGCGTGGCCGAGATAAAAGCCCGGCACGTCGGTTATGCAGCCTTTGAGGTCAGAGAGTTTCAGAGGGGAGACTCCTCGTTTCTTCGGGCATCCATCTACCCGCTCTAGTCCGCGACAGGAAGCTCGCCGGACGGGCGGCCGGGCAATTCGCCGGTCTCCAGGATGCTGTCGATGACGTATCTGTATTGTTCCGCAGGCACCGCGCCGACCATCACCGCTTTGTCGTTCACGACGACGGAGGGAATGCCAGTGATCCCCAAATTCGTGGCCTCCATGTATTCCTTGGCGGCCTTTTCCTTCAAACCCCCGCTCTCGAGAGCGTCGCGGTATCTGTCCATGTCCAGCCCGCTTTCCTCGGCCACGTCGCTCACCACTTCCGGGTCCGAGATGTTGCGGTTATCCGTGAAGAAGGCGGCCAGAAGGTTGTCGTGGAATTTCTCCCACTCCTCAGACCCCTGGAATCTCGCCGCCAGCCCGGCTTCCGCAGACGGCATCGAGCAGTTCGGAAACGCCTCCTCGCTCTCCCACGGGGTGAAATCGCCGGAATCGGGCTGTGAGTTCGCATTATTCCAGTGGTTTCTGCGGTAATCGTTGAACACCGCCGTGGGGTCGGGCTCGGGCCGAAGCATAAATACCCTGTACTGGATGTCTACTTTATCGCCGTATTCTTCCTTAATCTTCTTCAGGCGCACGGCCGAGTTGAAGCACCAGGGTCACAAAAAATCGCTGTAAACGGTGAATCGCACAGGGGCGTTATCCATTATCTCTCTCCTTTGGCTCCGGGAGGATGCGACGGAGCCGGTTGATGAACGGCAGTCTATAGTCTCATGTGCCGCATATGCACTTTTACTTTCTCGCCGACCTCCGCTTCCAGGAACTGCGCGGCATTTCCTTCGGGCACGAATATCTCGAGCCGCGTCCAGCTGTTGAACTGCGCCCCGAGTTCGCCCGCCTTCACCGCCTGGTAGTATTCGCTGACCCCGTTGATCGCGTGGCCGCCGATTTCGATGATCGGCAAATGCGCGGCGTCGTCCTCTCCATACTCGAAACGCCAGAAAGTCGTGGTGTCGATGTTCGTCACCAGGTTCCCGTAATGATCGACGTATATCACCTCGCCGGTGATGGTGTCGGCGTCCTCGAATTCCACCAAGGGAAAATCGAAGCGAACCGGGTCGGTGATGATGGAGCCGAAATCCTCGGGCGGAACCCCGCAGGAGAGATGCCCCGCAACGGGTGCGAAGATGTCCCTGCCGTGGAAGGTGGAGCTCACCTCGTTCAGGAAAAATGCGTCTTCTTCGAGTTCTCTCGTCCAGATGTAGAGCGGGTCGTCATACACGCAGGAGAACAGGCCGTTGTCCGGCCCCACGAAATAGTAGTTTTCCGTGGCGGCCATGACTCCCCTCCGGCTGCTGCCCACGCCCGGGTCCACGACCGCCACGTGAATCGTCCCGCGCGGAAAATAATGCGCCGAGGAATCCAGGATCAACGACGCGGCCTTCACGTCGTACGGCTTGACGGAATGCGAAATATCGACGATGCGGGCCACCGGGTTTACCGCCATCACGACGCCCTTCATCACGCCGACGTAGTGCTCATCGCTGCCGAAATCCGTGAGGAGCGTAACTATCGGCTGCGCGTCGCTTTCCTCTTCGAAATCGGGCGCGCCCTCGTGAAAAGGATTCGGGCGCGATTGATCGTCCGTCATGGCGCAAACTCTCCCCATAAGGCATCCGACCTTGCGGCGATGCGGGAAAATCCGTTCTTCTCGGGCAAGGGCGCGAGCCGCATCCGAACCGTTCGGCCTATCCACTCATCGGGGCCGGAGGCCGACACGCGGATATAATTGTCCGACAAACCGGTGAGAAGGCCGTCTTCCGGGCGGCGGCTCTCGAACAGCACCTCCGTTTCCCGCCCCGTTTGCGAGGAGACGAACGCCGCCCATTTCCTGCGCCCCAACTCCTGCAACGCGCGCGCGCGTTTTTTCTGCTCGGCTTTCTGAATTTGCTCCGGCATCTCGATGGCCGCCGTCCCCTCGCGCGGTGAATACGGAAAAACGTGCAGGTAGGCCAGCGGCGATTCCCGCACCCATTCCATGGTCCGTTCGAACGCCTCTTTGCTCTCGCCGGGGAAACCGACGATGAAATCTCCGCCGAGGCAGGCCCCGTCAATTTTCTTCGCGATCTCATCGAACCTGCTCGCGCAGCGCGCAGCGGTGTAGTTGCGTTTCATCGCTCCCAGGGTTTCATCATCTCCGCTCTGGACGGGTATGTGGAAATGACGGCAGACGTAACTTCCCACGTTCGAGCGGCCAGAACCATATGCCTCGCTCGCCACGACGCGGATGAGTTCGCGCGTGAATTCCCCCGGCTCCACGGAGGAGAGCCTGAGGCGGAAAGTTCTTTCCATCCCGAGCAACCGGCTCACCAGACGGCTCAGGGTGCTGCGCGGCTTCATGTCCCTGCCGTATGCGCCGAGGTGAATCCCTGTGAGCACCAGTTCCTCGTGACCGCCCGAAAGCAGCGTATCGGCGTGCTCGACGCATGAATCCACTTCCAGTGAGCGGCTCGCCCCGCGCGCGATGGTCGTCGCACAGAAAGAACAAGAGAAATTGCACCCGTCCTGCACCTTGAGATAGGCCCGCGTCCGGCTGCCGAACTGGGGCAGGACGACGCTCTCGATATCAAGACTTTCCTCGATCGGAGAAATCCGCATCTCGGGCTTTTCATCTCTCTCATGGGGCTTCGCCAGCTCCTCGGGAAGATGCAGCTTCTCCCTGTTGCCAAGCAGGAGATCGACTTCCGGGATCAGCATTTTCTCCGCGTTCGCCTGGGCGGAGCATCCCGCGATGACGACCCGGGCGTCCGGGCCGCCCATCCGCCGTGCCCGCCGCGCCAGCCGTCTGCCCTCCCGGTCGGCTTCCGCCGTGACCGTGCAACTGTTGACGACGTAGACATCCGCCTCCCCGCTGAAAGGAACGAGCTCATATCCGGCTCCGGCGCACAGGTGCTTCATGGCTTCGCCCTCGGCGTGATTGAGCTTGCACCCCAGATTCGCCAGGGCGAGGCGCAGGGGTTTCGCGCTTGCGCTCGTATCGGCTTTGTTCGTCTCGTTCATGCGGGCTACCTTCAAGTGTTCAAAAATGCTACTTTTACAGCGAATCTTACGCTTTGCGCAATTTCACCCGCAAGGGCCGTTTCGCTTGACGGGAAAGCGGGGCAGTTGGTAGGGTAGGCTCGCCCGTACGAGAGTGAAAGTTGTTTGCCGGTCCGGTTCGCCGGAGACGCCGGACGGCCAATTCGCCCAAAGCGTTTTCCTTGGTCCCTTCCGTCGGGTATGATTCGGCTTCGTTTCAGTTTTCATTGCAGGCGTGGATTGATTCTATTTCAGACGATTTGAGGAGAGTTTCCGTTTATGCGTGGTTTTGACTTCGTGGCGCCGACGACCATATCGGCCACACTAAAAGCGGCAAAAGGCAGAAATACAAAGTTCATCGCCGGAGGAACCAATTTCCTGCCCGATCTCAGGCATCAGCACGACGGCCCCGCGAAAGTCGTCATCGACCTGATGAGAGTCTCTGCGCTACAGGGGATTTCCTCATCGAAGGGCCAGATCAAGCTGGGCGCCCTCGCAACGATGACGGATTTTCTGACGAATAAAATCATTCTCAAGGAAGCGCCGATTCTGGCGGCGATGTCGGAGAAATTCGCAGGCCCGATCATTCGCAACCGCGCCACGGTGGCCGGCAACATCATCGACGGCGGCCCGGCGGCGGACGCCGTTCCTCCCCTGCTCGCCCTGAAGGCGAAGGTGAGGCTCGCCAGCGAAAAAGGAAGGCGGACGGTCGATCTGGATAAATTCCTCACCGGATACCGCCAGACGGCCATCCGGTCCGATGAGCTGATCACCGCCGTGACCTTCCCCTCCCCCGGCAGGAACCACAAATGGGGGTATTACAAACTCGCCCGCAGAAACGCCATGGCCATCACGGTAGTGGGCGTAGCGGTCGTGCTGAAGGTGAGGCGCAAGAAGGTGGAGGAGGCGGGCATTTCGCTGGGCTCCGTGACGGCCGCCCCGATCCGCTGCTACGAGGCCGAGAAGATTCTCGAAGGCAACGCCGTGGACCTCGAACTGGCCCAAAAGGCCGCGGAAGCCTGCGCCGCCGTGGCGACGCCCATTGACGACATTCGCGCATCGGCTGAATACCGCAAGCTGATGTGCGAAGTACTGCCGCGTCGCCTCATCTGCCAGGCGCTGGATATTTCACAGGACAACGACTAAAGACTTCATCGTCTCTTGCGTATTTCATTGGAGAATCCTTGAAGATGGCTACAGCGAGCAAATCGAAACGAACCGGAAAATCGAGCGCACCCGTATACGTGCCTCCCAAGAAGCTGCCCATTTCCTTCACCGTGAACGGCCAGGAAGTCAACGCCGAAGCGCCCGCGCACACCAGTTTGCTGTATCTGCTGCGCGACCTGGGCTTCACCGAGGTGAAAAACGGCTGCGAGGCGGGCGATTGCGGCGCGTGCACGATTCTCCTGGATGGTCTGGCGATGAACGCATGCTGCGCGCTCGGCGTCCAGGCGGAAGGGCGTGAGATCACCACCGTCAAAGGCATCGGGACGGTGGACAACCTCCATCCGATACAGGTGAAATTCATCGAGCACGGCGCCATTCAGTGCGGCTTCTGCACGCCCGGAATGATAGTCGCCGCCAAGGAATTGCTCGACGACAACCCGAACCCCAGCCGACATGAAATCAAGGCCGGCATCGCGGGCAATCTTTGCCGCTGCACCGGCTACGTGAAGATCATCGACGCTATCGAGGCCGCGGCTGAAGAACTTTCCTCGAAGAAAGGAAAAAGGAAATAAACGTGACTGCCTCATCGAATTCCACCAAAAAGAAAAAAAGTTCCGGGCAGGGATTCAAGGACGTAGACGACGTTCAGGAATCGTTCCGGAATCTCGACTACATCTCCGACCGCACCCTGGCGACCACCCTCTTCCTGGCCACCAAACTGGAAAAACCCCTTTTCCTCGAAGGAGAAGCGGGCGTAGGAAAGACGGAACTCGCCAAGGTGCTCGCCAGCGCGATGGATACCGAACTCATCCGCCTGCAATGCTACGAGGGTCTCGACGCGAACTCGGCTCTCTATGAGTGGAACTACGCGAAGCAACTCCTCCACATCAAGATGGAGGAAGGCAGGGATTCGGACGCGAAGCAGATCGAACGGGACATCTTCAGCGAGCAATACCTCATCGAACGTCCCCTTCTTCGCGCGCTTTTGCGCTCGAAAGAAAAGCCGGTGGTCCTGCTCATCGACGAAATCGACCGCTCCGATGAAGAATTCGAGGCGTTCCTGCTGGAAATCCTCTCCGACTACCAGATCACGATTCCCGAGATGGGAACCGTCCAGGCGGCCAGCAGACCCCTGGTGGTGCTCACCAGCAACCGGACCCGCGAAATCCACGACGCCCTCAAGCGCCGCTGCCTGTATCTGTGGGTCGACTATCCCTCCTTCGAGAAAGAAGTGGAGATCATCACGACCAAGGTGCCCGGGGTCAGCGAGCGGCTGGCGGAGCAAATTTCGCGCTTCATGACCCAGGCGAGGCAAATGGATTTCTACAAGCGCCCCGGCGTGGCCGAATCCCTCGATTGGGCGCAGGCGCTCCTCGCACTGCACCGCAATGAATTAGACGCCGACGCCGTGCGTGAGACCATCGGCTGCATCCTGAAATACCAGGACGACATCAAGCGCGTGGAGAGTGACGGTCTCGACAGCATGGTGGCGACGGCGCAACTGGCGCCCGACGCCTGATCCGGACAAACCTCATGGCAACTTCCATTCGCCCCATCGTTCAGGGCACCCTGCCCAAGCGCAGGATCCGCGTAAAGGGCCGGGGCCTCAAAGGAGAGATGATCGGCTTTTGCCGCATCCTCAGGCGCGCGGGTCTCAAGATAACCTCGGGCCGCATCATCGACGTCTTCCGCTGCTTCGATTCGCTCGACGCCACGAATCTCGACAACATCTACGTCGCCAGCAAGTCGAATCTCATCTCGAGCCAGGACGAGAGCATGATTTTCGACGCCGTGTTCCGGCAATACTGGTTCGATGAGGAAGGCAATCCTTACTCGGGCGACGAATCGGTGCAGGTCGATACCCAATTCGAGGAAGAGGGCGAAGGCCAGGCCAGCGAAGGGGGCGGCTCTTCAGAAGAAGGTGAGTCGGACGCCGAGGGCGAGGGGCAGGAAAACCCCGGGCTTCCATCGGAAGACGACGTCGAAAGCGCCGCCGAACCCGGCGAGCAGGGAGACGACGACGAGGGCGTGCCCTCCTACAGCCCCGCCGAAGTCATATCGGACAAGGATTTCTCTTCGCTGAACATGGATCAGGTCGCCGAACTGAGACGCCTCATCGCGAAGCTCGTTCCCAAGCTCGCCACCAAGATCAGCCGCCGCAAACGGCCCGACATGCGCTCCCCCGAAATCGACATGAGGCGCAGCGTCAAGAGAAGCGTCCGCTCGGGCGGCGAGGTGCTGAAGCTCTTCCGCCGCAGGAGAAAGATACAAAAAACCCAGATCGTGCTCATCTGCGACGTATCGGGCTCGATGGACAGCTACAGCCAGTTTCTGATTCAGTTTCTCTACAGCCTGCAGAACGAGATCAAATCGCTGCGCACGTTCGTCTTCAGCACGCGCCTTTCGGACGCCACGCCGTATCTGCGCCACAAGGACGTCAACACCGCTCTCAAGCGCCTATCCATGGAGGTGCACGACTGGAGCGGCGGCACGCAGATCGGCAACTGCCTCAAAACATTCAACTACGAATACGGCAGGACCATCCTGAACAGCCGCACCATCGTCATCATCATATCGGACGGCTGGGACCGGGGCGACACGGATACGCTGGCGGAGGAAATGAACCGCCTCAAGAAAATCTGCTACAAGCTCTTCTGGCTCAATCCATTGCTGGGCAGCCCCGGCTACCGCCCGATAGACAGAGGCATGCGAACGGCCCTGCCCTACTGCGATGAATTTCTGGCGGCCCACAACCTCGACAGCCTGATCGACATGACGAACAAGATCGCGCGCATATAACAATTCCTCTTTTCTTCTCACCTCATCTGGCTGTATAAATTGCACTTTTAATTGACCCCCTATCGTGGACAGGGAAAGAAATTGGCGAATCTACTGATTTACACGGCGGACAACGGATTCGCGGACGCGCTCGGGCGCGCCCTGCGGCGAGAGGGCCATTTCTGCAAGATGGTGCAGGACGAAACCACGGCCTTACAGGAAGTGCGCGCCAGGGGCCTGGCCCTCATCCTGCTCGACGACGCCCCCGCCCTGCCCAAGGTCGAGGAAATGCGGAACTGGACCACGCTGCCAATCCTCCTGCTCCTCGAGCCGGACCGCCTCGCCGTGGTTCGCACGCCCACCGAAGCCGATGACATTCTCGTAAAACCCGTCCGGGAAGAAGAACTTTTGTATCGCGTCCGCAATCTATGCCATTCCCCGGGCCAGGATTCAGAAGGTGCGCGCACCCTCAAGAGCAAGGGATTGACGCTCGATGAGAGCCGCTACGAAATCAGGCTCGACGGCGAGTTGATCGATTTGACATACCGGGAATTCGAGCTTTTGAAGCATCTCATCAACAACCCCGAGCGCGTCTTCGACAGGGAGCAGCTTCTGAACCTCGTCTGGGGAATCGACTATCTCGGCGGCCCGCGGACGGTCGACGTTCACGTTCGCCGCATTCGCTCGAAAATCGAAGTCAGGGGATATTCGTTTATTTCGACGGTGCGGGGAGTCGGGTACAAGTTTATCGGAGAATCTTCGTGACGCCTGATATCTTGCATTTCTTCGGAACGATGAAATACCGGCGGCACGAAACCGGCGCGAAACATTCACGATATAGGCTGACTGTCCTTGTCGGGAACACCGGCTTTTACTGGAGTTCATAATGCCTGACGCATTCGATGATAAAGACCGCGATTTCGTAATCAACCAGGCCCGCGAACTCGGCGTGCGTTTCATCCGCATGTGGTTCACCGACATCCTGGGCTTCCTCAAGAGTTTCGCCATCACCATCGAAGAGCTCGAAAACGCGCTCTACGAAGGACATCTTTTCGATGGGGCCGCCATAGAGGGCTTCGCGCGCATCGAGGAGAGCGACATGTTCGCCCACCCCGATCCGACGACGTTCTGCGTGCTGCCCTGGCGCCCGCAGGACGGCGGGGCCGTCGCAAGAATGTTCTGCGACATCAAGGACCCTGACGGCAACCCCTACGAGAGCGACCCGCGATACGTGCTCAGACGAACGCTCCAGAGTGCGGCAAAAAAGGGATTTACGTTTTATGCAGGCGTGGAATATGAGCACTACTATTTCAAATCCCCCGAATTGCCGATTGAAACGCTCGACCGGGGCGGGTACTTCGACCTCACGCCCCTCGACATCGCAAGCGACCTGAGGCGTGAGACCGTTCTGAACCTCGAAAAAATGGGGATCGGGGTCGAATACAGCCATCACGAAGTCGGGCCCAGCCAGCACGAAATCGATTTGCGCTATGGAGACGCGCTCACCATGGCGGACAACGCGATGACCTACCGGCTCGTCGTCAAGGAAGTCGCCATGCGGCACGGCGTCTACGCCACTTTCATGCCGAAACCCTTGTCCGAAGAAAACGGAAACGGCATGCACACCCACCTCTCCCTGTTCCAGGGTTCGGAAAACGCATTCCACGACCCGGAAAAGCCCGGCGGACTCTCGGATACGTGCCAGGCGTTCATGGCCGGCCTTTTGAAATACGTGCCCGAGATGACACTCGTCCTCAACCAATGGGTGAACAGCTACAAACGACTCGTGCCCGGTTTCGAGGCGCCCGCCTACGTCACTTGGGCGCACAAGAGCCGCAGCGATCTAATCCGCATCCCCAGCACGCGCAAGGGTATGGAATCCGATACGCGAATCGAATTGCGCTCGCCGGACTCTGCGTGCAATCCCTATCTGGCGTTCGCCTGCATGCTGGCGGCCGGAATGGCGGGAATCGAAGAGGGCCTGACCCCGGTCCCTGCAGTAGAAGAGAACGTGTTCGAAATGAGTGAGGAGAGCCGCAAGAAACAAGGCATCAAAAGCCTGCCGGGGAACCTGCGGGAGGCCACGATGCTGGCCGAGCAGAGTGATTTCCTGAAGAACGTGTTCGGAAACCAGTTGTTCGATAAATTCATCGAGAACAAAAAACTCGAATGGGCGCCCTACCGCGCCCACGTCTCGGATTTCGAACTCAACAAATATCTCTCGATTCTCTAAATACCGTTTTTCCTCTCAGGAAAAACGAAACGAGAGAACGTGACGCGCTAGTCGGCGCAACTCTCCGCCAGCCATTCGAGGTAAGACGCACCCCCCTGGTCAACGGGTATGGCCAGCACCTCCGGCACGTCGTAACTGTGGATTTGCGCCAGGTGATCGGAGAGGGCCTGCAACTTATCCTGCGTGGTCTTCATGATGAGCAGGACTTCCGCATCATCCTGAACCTCTCCTTCCCATCGATAGAGGCTGCGAACTTTCGGTACCAGGTTCACACAGGCGCACAGCTTGCGCTCGAGCAATGATCTCGCAATCCGAGCGCCCTCCTCCTCAGAACCCGCCGTGCTCAACACGATCCGGAACGCCCGACCATCCTTCACTGCCTTCTCCTCATGCGCCCAGTATCTTCTCGGCTGCGCTGTAGGGGTCTATTCTTCGCGCGGCGACGGCGTCCAGGAGTTCATCCAACTCCCGTCCGCCCCTCACGCCGTCTCCCATGCGCTCCACCGCGAGTTCCTTCATCACCTCTGCCAGTGTGATGCGGGCGCGCTCGCGCCCCAGGCGTCCGGCTTCATCGGGATGTTCCTGTAAAAAGGCCATGCGCGCCTCGATCTGTGCGGCCAACTCTTCCGTCCCCTCACCCGTGAGCGCTTCCGTTTTCAGCACAGGAGGCCTCCAGGAACTCGCCTCGCCGGGATGAAACTTGAAGTCCAGCATTTCCTCGATTTCCTTCACCGTGCGGTCCGCACCGTCGCGCTTCGCCTTGTTCACCACGAAAACATCGCCGATTTCGAGGATGCCCGCCTTCGCCGCCTGGATATGGTCCCCGCCGCCGGGCGTCTGGAGCAAAACGACCACGTCCGCGCATTGCATGATGTTCACCTCGCCCTGCCCGACGCCGACGGTCTCGAGTATCACGACATCCCAACCCATGGCGTCCATGACGCAAAGCGCGTCTCCGGTCGCACGGGCGAGTCCGCCCAGGTGGCCGCGCGTGGCCATGCTGCGGATGAAGACTTTCGGGTCCGTGCTGTGCCTACCCATCCGGATGCGGTCGCCCAGAATCGCTCCGCCCGTGAACGGGCTCGTCGGGTCCACGGCGATAACACATATTCTCTTGTCCTGAGCGCGATAATGGGCGATCAGCTGATCGGAAAGCGTGCTCTTGCCCGCGCCGGGAGGGCCCGTAATGCCGATGACCAGGCTTTTTCCGCCTTTCAGATACAGTTCCTGCAGAATGGGTTTCGCACGCGGGTCATTGTCTTCCACCAGCGTGATGAGCCTGGCGGCGGGTCGAACCATCCCGTCCAGGATCTGAGGAATTTGAATTTTATTTTTATTGCTCATATTTAGTTATTTATCAGTAGTTTGTGAGCGGATCATCAAGTTATTTCTAATCAATGTTGCGGCCTTCAGGAATCGAAGAGATACCGGCATACGAGATTGCGGTGCACCTCGCTCGTGCCTTCCCCGAGCGTGAACACCCGGGCGTCGCGCCAGAACATCCCCGCCGGCGTTTCCGCGATATAGCCATACCCGCCATGAATCTGTATGCCTCTATCGCATACGCGAAGACATGCTTCCGAGGCGAACAGTTTCGCCATGGCCACCTCTTCCCTGTTGTCTCCTCCCGCGTCGCGTATTTTCGCTGCTGCTACGACCATCTCGCGCGCGGTGGCGATGTCGATGGCGCTCTCGGCCATCAGCCCTTTCAAACCTGCGAAATCGGAGACAGGTCTTCCGAACGCCTCGCGCTTCTTGGCATGGGATGCCGCCGCATCGAGCGACGCCTGAGCGATGCCGACGCACATCGCACCCAGCACGACCCTCCCGTCGTTCAGAACCTGCATCGCCTGTCGCAGACCGGCCCCTTCTTCTCCGATGAGGCGCTCCGCCGGAACCTCACAGTTCTCAAAAAAGATTTCCGCCGTGCCTGCCGAGCGCATCCCGAGAGTCTGCTCAAGCGGGACGCTTCTGCGCCCCTCATCGCCTTTTTCTATCAAAAACGCGCTGATTCCGTCTTTTCCCTCCGCCGTGCGCGCAAAGATGACCAGGCTTTCAAAAGCCATTCCTTGCGTGACGAACATTTTCCCGCCGTTGATGACGTAGGCGTCCCCTTGCCGCCTCGCCTCGCACTCGAGAGCCGCCGCATGGCTGCCCGCGACCCGCTCGGTGATCGCCCAAGCGCCTATGGCTCCTTTCGTGATTCGGGGAATGCAGCTATTTTTCTGGGCATCCGATCCATGATGCAGCAAGTGACCCCCGCACAGGCCCGCCGAGATGCTGATAGTGAGCGCGAAACTCGGGTCACCACCGGCCAGTTCCTCCAAGACGAGGCATTCATCGAACAAACCGAGACCGCGGCCACCCAGGCCTTCGGGTAATTTCACGCCGATAAACCCCGCCTTCGCCGCCTCCTGGTACAACTCGAAGGAGAACGTACCCGTAAGATCGCGCTCCAGGGCGCCGGGGGCGAGCATTTGTTGAGCGAACTCACGGGCATTTGCCAGGAGGGCTGTTTCTTGTTCCGTTAATTCCGTGTGCGTGGTGATAGACAAGCTCGTTATCCTCCACCCGTCTGGAGCGCCGGGATGATCTCTTCGCCCAGGAGGGTCAGCCTGTGCGGGTTGATATCCAGATCAGGGATAGTGACCAGAATATGGTCCACGCCCGCTTTCGGGTATTCCTTGAGGCGCGCAACACAGTCATCGGGTGTTCCGTAGACGCTTCCTGATTCCGGGATGACGCTCAGCTTCTCACGAGCCGCCACGGCGGCCGCCCTGTCTTTTTCGGGAATCACCATGACCATGAGAGACGCCCTTATCGCGTCGGGGTCTCTGCCCGCCTTTTTGCATTCCGCCTCCATCTCGGGTCTTTTCTCCAGAAACTGCTCGGGCGTCCACCAGCGGCAGTTGTAGCCGTCCGCCTGGCGCGCTGAAACGCCCAGCAGTTTTGGGCCCTCGCCTCCCGTCCAGATCGGCGGGTGCGGCTTTTGCACCGGCGGCGGGTCGCAAACCCCGTTTTGGATCTGAAAATACCCACCTTCGAAATGGGGGGCCGATTCGGTCCACATCGCGCGAATCAGTTGAATGGCCTCTTCCAATTGCCCGATACGCACGGCGGCATTCGGATAGGGATATCCGAAAGAATGATATTCGTTTTCGATCCAGCCCGCGCCAATCCCGAAATCCACCCGGCCCTTGCTGATGACGTCGACAGTGGCCGCCGTCTTCGCCAGCATGGCTGGCGGCCGGTATCCCACGCACGACACCAGCGTGCCCAGACGCAAGCGTTCGGTATCACGCGCCAAGGCGGCGAGAGTCGTCCAGGGCTCCAGAATTGCGGTATCGGCGGATTGCTCTTTCTCATCCTGAGCGCCGAAGCCCGTCTGGCTCCCGTAGGAGGCGGGATCGAGCGTCACGAAATGGTCGCAATGCCAGAGAGAACCGATGCCGAGCCTCTCCGCCTCCTGGGCGATTTCCCTCAGCTTATCGTAGTCGCCGATATACGTGCCCTTGAGGGTCAGGGCCACGATGATGCCGACTTCCACCATGATGCGCCTTTCTTGCACGGGAATACATGAAAACCGCTTTGCTCTCTCACCTTATCAGTATTGCGAGCGAGAAACGAGGGAGACCCGCATGCTCCTATCCGCATCGCTCCACCGTTGAAACCCTATTTGCCCAAAACGACGCCGACGGCGCCGATGACGGACAAGAGACCACCCATGACGACGCGCAGGTTCACCGCCTCCTGTTTTCTGAAAAACACCCATGACAGAAAAATGATGAGCAGCACCGAGAGGCGATTCAGGGGGATGATCTGAACGATCTCCCCCGTTTTTATGGATGACCAGAAGAAAAAAGCGGCCATCGCGTTCAGGCAAGCGCCGCCCAAAACGGCCAGGAGCCCTTTTCTGTCCCAGGACTTGGGCGCCCTCCCCTCCACGGACAAAGGCAGGACAAACAGCGCGAGGCAGAACGCCGTCATGCTGCCGGCCGTCATCCCCAGCGAGGCGGATTTGATAATCTGCAGCCCGAATTTGCCGAATATGTGCGTCATCGCGAACAAAACGGCCGTTCCCAAAGGGACCAGGTAATAAAACAAGGGAATGCGCCTTTGAACCTCGCCCTTTTCATAGACCAGCAGAATCGACCCCGCCAAGATGGTCAGCGTTCCGAGCGCGATGAGCCACGTCATCCGCTCGCCCGCGAAAGCCACCGCAAACAGCGACGCCCACACGAGGCTGGTTTGAGTGACGATGGAAGAGCGCGCCAGCCCCACCAGCTTCATGCCGACGAGGCTGAGGTAACGTCCGACGAAAGAGCCGGATATGCCCATGGCGGCGAACCAGAGGAGTCCCCCGAGCGGCCAATCCGCCACGCCGCCTTCCAGAAAATAGAAGGTCGTGCCGAAGCACACCTGCACGGCGAGCATGAAGACGTTCATCACAATCGGGCTCAGGCGCGCCACGCCTGCGCGGTACAGCGTGCGCGCGGAGGCGATGAAACAAGCGGCGATGAGCGCCAGGATGTTCGGGTGGATGAAGTCGACCAAGGCTTACCTTCCCGTCACGGTAAAGAAGGCGCCCATCAGCGCGACCAATGCGCCCAGGACGACGCGCCACGTCACGTTTTCCTGCTGCCGGAACAACAGCCACGAGAGAAAGATGATCAACAGGACGGACAGGCGGGTTAAGGGGATGACGCGGGTGATCTCGCCGAGCTTCACCGAAGACCAGAAGAAGAAAATACCGCATCCCTGCAGTGCGGCTCCCAGGAGAAGGACGAAGAACCCCTTGGTGTCGCCGCTTGTACGCGGGTCTCCCTGGCTCTGTGCGAAGGGCGCCATCCCCAGCAGGAGCGCGAGCGAGGTCGTGTTGGCGACCGCCATCCCGAAGGCGGAGGATGAAATCCACTCGAACGCGAATTTTCCCACCAGATGCGCGAATGCGTACATGAGCGCGGACGCGATGGGGAGCGCATAGTAGTGAAGCGGTATCCTGCGTCCGATGTCCCCCTTGGGATTGTAGACGAGCAGGCTCGCCCCGCACATGACGCCCAGAATTCCGGCCGCTTTCTGAAGAGACATGTCCTCCCCCAATATGAAAACGGCGAGAACCGACGACCACACCAGGACGGTCTGGCTCATGACCGACGCGCGCGCCAGGCCGGTATAGCGGATGGCGGTGAAGTTGATGTATCTGCCCAGAAAACTCCCGAAAAAACCCATGGCCATGAACCAGAAAACGCCCTGATAAGGCATCTGGTCGAGCGGCCCCTCCACCCAGAAGAAAAACCACCCGAGCGTGGTCGTCACGCACGCCATCACCAGATTGGCCATGTGCATTTTCATGCGCGGAATCGCATAGCGCTGCGAAACGCGGGCGAAGGCGATGAGCGCGGCGCAGCAGAGCGCTAAAATGTTGGGATGAATGGCATCAAGCAAAATGCCGACCTTTTATGAACAACTTATCTCCCATCCGTACGCCATACGACCACGGATGCACAGGCATCGCCGCTACTTCGCCGTAAAGGTCGCTGATTCGGGACAAAACGAATACGGAAAGCGGGAAAAACGGCTTACAGGAGCTCGAAAAGGACTTGAGTATTCGGTTCAAGGAATTTCCCAACAGGCAGAATATGAAGGGCTGATTATGGCACGGAATGCTTCTTCCGGGATAGCTTCAGGCGCTGTGAAACACACGAGCCATGAAACAACGAAATATGGTGGATTTGCTATGTGATGGGAGAAATTTGAGGATTCGCCCTCTAACCCGCGTGATCCTTTATTGAAACTGGTTTTCGGGAATGAATTGCATTTCGTCCAGGCCCTTGTCGACGACTTTGGGACCCCGATACCCCGGAAAATTCTCGACGTAGGGACAATCCTCGGGAAGCCCCCCCATTTCGATGATTTCAGGCCCGATCGGCAGGCACAGCGGCTCTATATCGAAGCGCTCGGCATATACGCGGCATCGGTTCGTTTCGAGGTCGAGTTGCGGGCAGGCGCTCGTCAACAAGAGCAGCCTGTCGTCCTCCCAAACCTTGTCGTAACAACACTTTCCGCAACCGGTGCAAAGCGCCTCCCACTCGGGCGTACCGGTGGGTGGCAGGTTCTCGTCCATCCACCTCTGGATTTCATCGAGGCGGCGCTCCCTGTTCGTCTTGTACATCGGGATGACTTGCGGGGCGTCCCGTTCGAGGCGCCTCTGCTCGGGCGTCTTCCAAATACGTCTGTCTTTCTTTCCCTTTCGGGGCTTCATCCGCTTTGTGGAATTGGCCTTTTGGGGCATGAGATCAACGATCCTGGAAATCGGCGGAGCGTTTTTCGATGAACGCGTTGAGGCCTTCCTGGGAGTCTTCCGTGCTGTAGACCAGGCCGAACTTCTCCGTCTCAAGCGTCAAACCCTCATCGAGACCGCCCTCCAGGCCGCCGTGTACGGCCTGTAAAATCAACTCGATAGCGGGCTTGCTCTTGGACGCCAGCTTCTGCGCCAGCGCCCTCGCCTCATCCATCAGGGCGTCCGGCTCGCAGACCCTGTTCACGAGGCCGATACGGTGGGCTTCCTCGGCGTTCACCGGATCGCCCGTCATGAGAATTTCCAGCGCGCGGCCCGCCCCGACGAGGCGGGTGAGGCGCTGTGTGCCGCCGTAGCCGGGGATGATGCCCAGGTTGATCTCCGGCTGGCCGAAGAGCGCGTTCGTGGACGCCAGCCTGATCGAGCACGCCATCGCCACCTCGCAGCCGCCGCCCAGGGCGAACCCGTTCACAGCCGCAATCGAAGGTTTTCCAATGGTTTCCAGATCTCTCAGGATTTTCGTTCCATGCTCGGAGAGCCACCGCGCACTCAAGGGAGCGCGCCCCACCATGCCCTTGATGTCCGCGCCCGCGATGAAAGCGCGATCGCCCGACCCCGTTAATATCAATACTTTCAGACCGTTATCATTCTTAAACGCAGATACCACGTGAGCGAGTTCATCCATCGTCTCTGTATTCAGGGCGTTTAGCGCCTTGGGACGATTGAACGTGCAGGTGGCGACCGGACCATCGGTTTCATATATCAAGTTGTTATAACTCAATGACTTATCATCCTATTCTTGAAGTCTGGGGTGATTGAAACAAATTTATCGAAAAACCCCGTCAATTTATCTGAATTTATCGAATTTTTCAGATTTAATCCCCGTACGCCTCGACGATGACGGACAGCCCCATGCCGCCGCCGATGCAGGCTCCGGCCAAGCCGTACTTCCCGCCCCGGCGTCTTAACTCGCGCAGCATAGAACGGATTCAGGGCGCTTTACCGGATGCAGGGTGGCACAGCCTCCGGGTTCACGCAAGATGCGTCTCTCTCCGTGGTAGCGTCAATGAAGCGCGGGCTCCTCATCAGGCGCATTGACGATCAGCCGGTCGATGGCCGCGCGGGCCATTAGCGGCTCTCGGGAGGAACCAACGGCTCCAATTGGGCGATCAGCACGGGCAAATCCTCCTGCACGATACGCCACACGATGCCGAGATTGACGTCGAAATAGGCGTGAACGATGCGGTTGCGAGTTCCCACGATCTCATGCCAGGGGATTGCGGGATGTGCCTCCTTTGTTTCGATGTCCAGGCGGGCGGCCGCTTCTCCAATGACCTCCAGCGCTTTGAAAACTGCATGTTGATGCAAATCGCTCTCTTCAAATTGCAGATAAGTGATATCGGCAGCGAACGCCACTGCTTTTCGCGCCGCTTCCAGCATGTCCAGCAGAAATGACGCTTCGTCACGCCGCATAGACGACCTGCGCGGATTCGAGCACCGCCTTGCGCCGAATATAGTTCGGGCTTCGCTCCACGGCTTCCCGAGTCACCAGGTCCACCTTGCGGCCGAACAACTCTTCCAGTTCGTCGGCCATGGTGACGAAAGCGAGACCCGGTGTGCGGCCCGGCGCGAACTCGACCATGACGTCGACGTCGCTCTTCTCGGTGAAATCGTCTCGAAGCACCGAGCCGAACAGCGCGAACTCCGAAACGCCCCAGCGTTCGCAAAACGCCGCGATTTCTTCCTGCGGAACCGAAACGTTCGCGTTCATGCTTCTATTCCCCATTCACGGCTCGCGCGGCTTTTCGGACATCCAGTTCGGCGGCTGCTCTTCACGCGCCGAGCGTCCGAGACGCTCCGAAATTTCCTGCCCTACCCCCCGTACGCCTCGACGATGACGGACAGCCCCATGCCGCCGCCGATGCACGCACCCGCGAGGCCGTACTTGCCGCCCCGGCGCCTGAGCTCGTGCAGTATCGTGAGGGTGAGCCTTGCGCCGCTCGCGCCCACGGGATGGCCGATGGCGATGGCGCCGCCGTTCACGTTCGTCTTCTCGCGGTCGAGGCCGAGTTCCTTTTCCACCGCGAGGTACTGGGCGGAGAACGCCTCGTTGATCTCGATCAGGTCCATGTCGTCGAGCTGGAGGCCCGCCTTTTTGAGGGCGATGCGGCTGCTCTCCGCAGGCCCGATGCCCATGATCTTGGGGTCGCACCCCGAAACGCCCCAGGAGACGAGCCGACCGACGGGTTTCCGGCCCAGGCGTTCGGCCGCCGCGCGCGATGATATGACCAGCGCCGCCGCCCCGTCGTTGATGCCGCTCGCGTTGCCCGCCGTCACCACGCCCTCTTCCTTGAACACGGGCCGGAGCCTGGCGAGCGATTCCTCGTTCGAATCCGCCCGGGGGTGCTCGTCGCGGTCGAAGGTAATCGTCTTTCTGCGCTCTTTCACCTCGACGGCGAAACATTCCTCCGCCAGCCGTCCGCTCTCCCACGCGTCGTGCGCGCGCGCCTGCGAGAGCGCCGCGAACTCATCCACCCCCTCCCGGTGCAGGTCGTATTGATCCGCCAGATTCTCCGCCGTGATGCCCATCGGCACGTTGGCCATCGTATCGGTGAGCGCCGTGTAGAGGCCGTCCTCCATCGGGGCCTGAAAGAGCTTCATGCCGGTTCTCGAGTTTCTGATGACGTGCGGCGTCAGGCTCATGTTCTCCGCCCCGACGGCGAGCACGACGTCGGCGTCTTCGGTCATGATCTCCTTCGCACCGCTCACCACCGCCTGAAAACCCGAGGCGCACATGCGGTTCACGCAGTAGCCGGGCCGCTCCAGCGGAACGCCCGCCGCCAGTGCGACGTGCCTGCCGATGTAGACGCCGTCCGAGTTCGACTGGATGACGTTGCCCACCACGGTGTGGTCGATATCTTCCGGCGCGACGCCTGAGCGCGTCATCGCCTCTTTCGCCGCCAGCGCGCCCAGTTCCGTGGCCGACATCTCCTTCAAGGTGCCCAGAAAACCGCCGAACGGCGTCCGCGCACCGCCCAGAAAAACGACGTCTTTATCCGACATTCCCCGATTCCTCCTGCTTCAGTGTAAGGAAAGAAAATTTCCGTTTTTGCCCTGCTTTATTGAGCCTCACCATAACGCCAAGGCGAAGCGATGCGCAAGGGGAGTTGATGCGGGAGGTGATGGAGGGATTGTCTCCGCTAGACCAGTTGCTCTTCCGGCACCCGGAAAACGCCCTTGATGCTGGAGGTGTCGCAGACGCATATCTGGATGTGTGTTTTCGCGCGGAAACCGGCTCCTTTATGGGGCGTTGAATAAGTCCCGATAAGGAGGGCTTGACCCGACCGCTAAAAGAGAAAGGTACACTCCCCCTAGAGGGGGTTGTTGAAGAAGTCTCGCAGGACCCTGCAAATAGAAGGTTTGTAGGGACAGGCCCCTGTGCCTGTCCAAGGCCCCCATGCTTCTCCCTGCGAAGCACAGCCACGCAGATGGACATATCCGATACGGGCGGCCACGGGGGGCCGCCCCTACGGGTGAATGCGGTTTTGTTCGTCATTCCGGAGAAAGCCGGAATGACAAAGGATAACCATGCACGTCCGTAGGGACAGGTCGCGACCTGTCCCTACAAAACCTGCAATCCTCGTTCATCGGGACTTTTTCAATAGCCCCTTGAGGGGGAGTCGAAGAGGCCGAGCCTTGGCGAAGGCCGATTCGGTGGGGGGACATGCCACAGGAAAAAGCTCCCCCCACCAGTTCGCTTGCGGGCTGGCGCCCTTAGCTCACTGTCGAGCTTTCCCCTCGGGAAGCTCGACCCTCAAGGGGGGAGTTGATTTGAAATTCTCGACGTTGGAGAGCGATTTTCGTAGGGGTCGAATACCGGTTTTTTCAACACCCCCCGCAAGGGAGGAATGGTTCTATTCTCATTCGTCGGTTGGTAATGCTGCTCAAAGACCAATTCCGCACCCGTGATATCCGAGCACGAAAGACGTCGCAAGACGGTGCAATTTCTACCTGTATCGTTTGGCGATGCGTCCGGTTGGCGTGTAGATCCCCAGCTTTTGCAAGGCTTTTTGTGCGGTTTCCTTCGTTTTCGTGACTTTCTTGAGGTATTTCTCACACGCTTTCTCGAATCTATCCGCGTCGGCGTGGTTCAATACCCCTGGGCGGACTACAATCACTTTTTGTTCCGTCTTTTTCTTTTTCTTTCCCATTCCATCACCATTTCTTTCTTTGAGATGAATACGCCAAGGCGGAAAGCAAGCGTCCAGCATCCATTCGTGAGTCTCGATAATTTTATTAAACCATTCATTCAAATATAGAAGATATACTCCTTTCCGCGACTTGTCAAATTCTCGACTTTTCTGAAGTCTCCTACATCCACGAGAGCGGCATCGCGGTGTCTCCCCGGAGTCTTCTGGCGGCGTCTTTGGCGAAATAAGTGAGGATGATGTCCGCCCCCGCGCGGCGGATGGAGGTGAGGGTTTCCATGAACGCGCGCTCGGGGTCGAGCCAACCGTTCCGGCACGCCGCGACCAGCATGGCGAATTCGCCCGAGACGTTGTAGGCCGCGACGGGCAGGTCCGTAATCTCGCGCGCCCTGGTGATTACGTCGAGATAGACGAGCGCCGGCTTCACCATCACGATGTCCGCCCCCTCCTCGATGTCGATCCTTATCTCGCGCATCGCCTCGCGCGCGTTGGCCGGGTCCATCTGGTAGGAACTCCTGTCGCCGAAGGCGGGCGCGCTCTCCGCCGCTTCGCGGAAGGGCCCGTAGAAGGCGCTCGCGAATTTCGACGAGTAGGCCATGATGGGTGTCTGGGCGAAGCCGCTCGCATCCAGGGTCGCGCGGATCGAGCCGACGCGCCCATCCATCATGTCCGACGGGGCAATGATGTCCGCTCCCGCCTCCGCGTGGCTCACCGCCGTCCTGTCGAGGAGTTCGAGCGTGGGGTCGTTCAGCACCTTCTCGCCCTCGATGATGCCGCAATGGCCGTGGTCCATGTATTCACACAGACACACGTCCGTGACGACGCACAGGTCGGGATAGGCTTCCTTCAAGGCGCGCACGGCGTTCTGCACGACGCCCTCTTCCGCGTAGGCTTCGCTGGCCACGTCGTCTTTGTGATCCGGAATGCCGAACAGGATGACGCCGGGAATGTCCAAAGCGGCGATTTCCTCACAATCAGCCACCAGACGGTCGATGGAAAGCTGGTATTGACCGGGCATCGAGGAAATTTCCTCTTTGATATTCTCGCCCTCGACCACGAACATCGGGTAGATAAGGTTGTCTACGGATAGATTCGTCTCGCGCACCATGCGCCGCATGGCGGCCGTCTCCCGCGTGCGCCTCGTGCGGTTTTTTACGTCGCTCCCGGTTGCCGAGAGGGTGAAGGTATCGTTGCTCGTCATCGGGTTCTACTCCCTATTTATGAGGCGTGTTCGCCTCGCTCCGGTATTCCGTAATAAGAGACGATGGCCCGCGCCATGCCGGGAATCGTCGACTCGGCGGCCTCGATATCCGGCGCGACGCCCCACCCGCGCGCCGTGGCGGTGGTCACAGGCCCGATGGATGCCACGCGCACGCGCTGTATCCATCGCCTCGCGTTTTCTTCTCCCGCCGCTCGCATGAAGCCATCGAACGCGGAGGAACTCGTGAAGGTAAGCATATCAATTTTTCCGGCTTCAAGCTCTCCCCATACCTCGCCAAGCGCCTCGCGCCCCAAAGGCGTCGTCCGGTAAACGGCCACGTCATCCACGACGGCCCCCATTTTCAGAAGCGCCTTGGGGATGGCGTCTCTCCCTTCTTTCGCGCGGGCCAGCAAAACGCGCTCACCAGTCATGTCCTCGTCCTTGAAGAGATCGACGACGCCCTCGGCCACATATTTTCCGGCCACTTTTTGGGGCGTCCTTCCCAGATATTTCTCCACCGCAGCGGCCGTGGCGGGTCCCAGAGCTAGAATCGAGGTTTCTCCGGAAATCACCTCGGGAACGACTCCCATATCTCCCATCCTTTTCGCCAGATATTTCGGCCCGTTCGCGCTCGTGAAGATTATCCACTGATACGCATCCAGTGCGCGGACCGCCACATCGACGGGCGCCCAATCTTGAGGATCCGCTATCCGTATCATGGGGGCAACGCGCACGCAGGCACCCAGGTCCGCGAGCATCCCGCCCATGCGCGAGGCCCCCTCTTCGGGGCGCGTGACGAGGATTGTCTTGCCCGCGAGGGGGAGCACGTTAGAACCCAAGTTGTCGACCTCACTCATCGCGCATCCCTCAGTATCTCCGCCCCGCCGCTTGCGAGAACGTCCTCGGCCAAATCTTCGGCCATACGCGCCGCATCATCGGGTGCGCCCGTTCGTTCCTTCTCCACCATCCGCTCCCCGTCGACGCTAGCGAGGCGGGCTTTGATCTGGAAACCGGCTTTTCGCCTCTCGGCGAAAACGGCGAGGGGCAACTGGCACCCACCTTCGAGGCGCGCCATTACGACGCGTTCGGCCATCACGGCCCGTTTCGTCTCCGGGTGCTCCAGCCCTTCCATGAGGGAACGTGTGGACTCATCATCCACTCTCGTCTCGATGGCGAGCGCACCCTGCCCTGCGGCGGGCAGCATGAGTTCGGGCGCGAGCGATTCCGTCGCCCTATCCCCCAGCCCCAGACGCTTGAGGCCCGCCAGGGCGAGAACCGCGGCTTCGGCTTCTCCCGCCGCCACTTTTTCGAGGCGCGTATCCACGTTGCCGCGCAGTTCCACGATTTCCAGATCGCTGCGGTAGCGCCTTATCTGCGCGATTCGCCGCAAGCTGCTCGTACCGATTCTGCTGCCGGGCGCGAGACCGCGAATCGACTCCCCGTTTCGTGATGCCAGGGCGTCCCAGGGTTCTTCCCTTTCGGGTATCGCGGCGAGGATGAGGCCTTCCGGCATTTCGCTCGGCAGGTCTTTCAAGCTATGGACGGCGGCGTCGATTTCCCCTCCCAGCAAGGCATCCTCAATCTCTTTCACGAAAAGGCCCTTGCCGCCCAACTCATGAATCGGGGAACCCAGCATGGCGTCACCCCGCGTGCGGACGATGACTTCCTCGACCGCGAGACCCGGATTCAATTCCTTCAACCGCTCGGCCACCCCCGCCGTCTGCGCGCGCGCCAGCGCACTGCCCCGCGTGCCTAAGCGCAGCGTGTCGCTCATTTTTCAGTCCGCATCTTCCGTCGATGCTTCGGGGAGACCTTCATCGCTCTCTGGCTCCACGCCGAAGAGTTTCTGGACGGATTCGACCGAAATGCCCTCCACGTCTTCTTCCGACATCCGGCGCAGGACGGCGAAGGGGTGGTGGAGGAGTTTGTTGACGAGCGCCTTCGTCATGGCGTCGAGCGCATCGCGGCCCTCTTCGCCCAGTTCAGGCAATCTTTGAAAAGTTTTTTGGACTTCCTCCTGCCGCATCGACTCCGCGAAAAAGCGTATGGCCGCGAAGGTGTGCCTGAGTTCCTCCGCCTGCTGCCGGGCGAGATAGGTCTGCACCTCGCTTTCGAGAATTTCACGCGCGTCGCGGGCGATTTCCTCGCGGCCCCGCAGGTTGTCCGCCGCGACGGACTGCAGATCGTCCACGTCGTAGAGATAGGCGTCTTCCAGGTCGTTCACTTCGGGCGCGACGTTCCTGGGCACGGCGATGTCGATGAGAAAAACGGGCGCGTCGCGGCGTTGCTCGAGTGCAGAGGCGACTATCGGCTTGTCCAGTATGAAACCCTGTGAGGCCGTCGATGCGATGACGATATCGGCGTCGATGAGCGCTCCTTCCAGATTGTCGAAACTCACCGTGCTTCCTTTCAGTTTTGCGGCCAGTTCCTGGGCGCGCGCGAGCGTCCTGTTCCCCACGTGGAGATTGTCGGCCCCGCTCGCCTTGAGATGCCGCGCCGCCGCCTCGCCCATCTCCCCCGCTCCCAAGAGGAGCACGTTCTTGCCCGCCAGGGAGCCGAAAATTCTTTTCGCCAGGTCCACGGCGACCGAACTCACCGACACGGGCGACTCGCCGATGGGGGTTTGTTCGCGAATCTTCTTCGCCACGCGAAACGCGCGGGAGAAGAGGTTGGTGAGCGCCTTTCCGGCGTGGCCCGAGGCCTGGGCGACCCGGTAGGCCTCTTTCACCTGCCCCAGAATCTGCGGCTCGCCCACCACCATGGAATCGAGGCTCGACGCCACGGTGAACAGGTGCCGGGTGGCTTCAGCCTCGCGGTGAACGTAGAGGTGCGCGTTCAGTTCATCGGCGCCGATGTCGCGCGATTCCAGGAAAAAGCGGTGAATCGCGTCGAGCCCCTGCTCGAAATCCTCGGCCGCGCTGTAGACTTCCACCCGGTTGCAGGTCGAGAGGATGATGCGTTCATCCAGCCCGCTGTAGCCCGCCAGCCGGTCGAGCCACTCGTCCATGTGGGTTTCGGGGAAATAGAGGCGCTCGCGAATGCTGAGCGGCGTGTTGTGGTGGCTCACGCCGGCGAGAATGATGGACATTTTCCCGCTCCCCTAGAAGTGGGCCACCAGCGCGAAAAGCGCAGCGAAGAAGGCCACCATCGAGAAAACGGCGGAGCGCTTTCCCTTCCAGCTTCTGGTGAGCCGGCAGACGAGCAGGAGGCCGTACGCCCCCCAGATGAGTATCAGCGGCCATGTGCGCACCGGGTCGAGGCTCCAGTAGGCCCCGTGGCGCGATTTCGCCCACATCGAGCCGAGCAGCAGGCTCGCCGTCAGAAACGCGAAGCCGAAATAGAGAATCTTGTGGTTCAAATCGTCCAGAATATCGAGCGAGGGCAGCCGGTGCAGCCAGGCGCTGGGACGTCTTGATTTCAGTTGCTGGGACTGCACGAGATACATGAGCGCCGATGCGAAGAGCAGAAAAAACGCGGCCCAGCTCAACAGCGCGAGCACGGCGTGGCCTTTCAAGAGATAGCCCTGCACGGCGACCGAACCCGCGCCCCACACGCCCGGAAATGCGGCGGCGTAGCCTTCGAGAATGAAAGCCGCGGGCACGGCGAAACCGCCCAGGGCGATGTCGCGGTAGCGCGCGTAGACGACCAGGTACATCAGGATGATCACCCACGCCATGCCGCTCAGCCATGCCCCCCAGCCCTCCGGCGTGCCGGAGGCGAAGCTCACTCCCAGCATGAGAGTGTGAAGGGCGAACCCGATGAGCAGCGCACCGACCCCGTAGACGACCCCCGCAGACCTGCCCGTACAGAGCAGATACAGATGCGTGAGCGCAGAGGCGAGATAGCAGACGATCAGTATGGCGACCAAGGGATTTTCCCTCTCAGAGCGAGGCCATGACTCGCGATTGTAAAAGCAGCCCTTTTCAACTCCCTACACACCAAAGGGCGAACACGGTCATTTAGACCACCATTTCGGACATTTTGCAATAATCCGGGACGCCACCCGGTCGTGCGATGCGGATTCTGCTCCTTTCATGTTGGCTTGAGACGCCATTCCCACTATACTCCACGCATCGAGCCCGTCCGCCCGCAACTTCATCCCGGGAGGGGCAGCAGACCGTGATACCGCTCCCCAGGATCGACCCGCCCCTGATCAACGCCAGCGGCATCCTGAGCTACCCGGAAGTGTTCACCGCTTTCGAGAGCGCGGGCGCTTGCCTGGGCGGCTACGTCACGAAATCTGTCGGCCCCCGCGAGAAACCCGGCAACGACAATCCCGTGGTCGTATGCCCTCCCGACGGCGCGGTGCTCAACTCCCTCGCCCTGCCGACGCAAAGCGCCGAAGACTGGGAGCGCGACCTGGAGGAAATAAAGCTCAAAAACGCGAAGCTCATCGTCTCCGTCTACGGGGGAGACTCGCGGGAGTTCGCCGAGGTCACGGGCCGGATGTCGCGGTTCTCAGACGCCATCGAGGTGAACCTGGGCTGTCCCAACAAGGAGCCGGGCGAGCAGACCATCATGGAGAGCATCGGCCAGAACCCCGCCCTCTCCGCCGAGGTGATCGAGCGCGTGCGCGGTGAGACGGACAAGCCCGTCATCGCCAAGCTCTCGCCCAACAGCGATTATCTCGCCGTGGCGGATTCCTGCATGAACGCGGGCGCGGACGCCCTGGGATGCGGCAACACCCTGGGGCCGGGCCTGGCCGTGGACATCCAGAGCCGGGCGGCGATTCTCGCGGGCACGACGGGCGGCATCAGCGGTCCGGCGCTCAAACCCGTCAACCTGCGCATGACGTATGAGGCATACGCGCGCTTTCGCTGCCCCATCGTCGCATACGGGGGCATCGAAACCTGGGAGGATGCCGTGGAATACATTCTCGCGGGGGCGAGCATCCTGGGAATCGGCACCGCCTTCATGCGAAAGAGCACACACGAGGCTGCCGCCCTCACCCGGGATATCTGGGAGGGGATTCAGGAATATCTGGACGGCGAGCCCATGTCCGCCCTCATCGGCGCGGCGCACCGTGCGGCGGAGGGAGGCAATTCCGGTGCGTAGCGTTTACACGGTCGTCGAGAATCGCCGGGAAAGCGAGTGGACGCACACGATTTTCTTCGACGAGGAAATTGAATCACAGCCCGGGCAGTTCATGATGGTCTGGCTGCCGCGTATGGGAGAAAAGCCCTTCACCCTCTCCTACCCCAATGCCGTCACCGTGAAAAAAGCGGGCGCGTTTACCGAACAACTGGCCGCGGTGGAGCCTGGAGACGAAATCGGGCTGCGCGGCCCCCTGGGCCAGGGCTACCCTGTCCTAAAGAGACCCGCTCTCATCGGCGGCGGCGTGGGGATTGCGGAGTTGAGGCTCCTGGCCCTCGCTTCAGAGGAGCCTTCCTTCGTCCTCGGTGGGCGCACGGCGGATGAGATTCTCTTCTACGAGGAATTCAGGGAACTCGGGCCCGTCCACGTCGCCACCGAAGACGGCGCCTTGGGACACAAGGGGCTGGTGACCGAGCTGTTGCCCGTCGAGGCGGAGAGCTACGCCGTCTGCGGCCCGGAGCGAATGATGGCCGCGTGCCTGCCGAAACTGCCCGCCGAGCGGACTTATTTCGCGGTTGAAAGATACATGAAGTGCGCCGTCGGCCTTTGCGGCCAATGCACCTGTTCGGGCTGGCGCGTCTGCACGGACGGCCCCATATTCCCCGCCGCTACCGTCGCCCAAATGGATGATTTCGGGAAGCGCAGACGCTCGAAGAGCGGGAGGTGGGAAGCCGTTTAGGAAATAACATCTTCCCAAGACGATTCGCCTGTGCCTATAATCGGGCGGCGAGCAGGAGATTTTTACCTTCACGAGGTTCAGGGCGGAGGAGAGGCCATCCAATTCCGTGTGCTGGGCTGCGCGGGCGGTAAAGCGCCCGGATGTCATCTGACGTCTTTCCTCATCAACGAAGAGTTGCTGCTCGAGGGCGGTTCGGCCGCCTCGGGCCTCACCATCGAGGAGCAGGCCCGGCTCACCGGCGTCGTGGTCTCCCACGCGCATCTGGACCACATCGCGGAACTGCCCTACCTCGCCGACAACATCTTCGGCCTGCGGGAGGATTCGCTCAAGGTCATCGGCGCGCGCGACGTTCTGGAGCAGATTCAAAAATCCATCTTCAACAACGCCGTCTGGCCGGATTTTTGCGAGATTTGCCACGAAGATAAACCGATACTCGATTTCTCCGCTATCGAGGAAATGGAAACCCGCTCCCTGGGCGGAATCCGTATTACTCCCTACGCGGTCGACCACAAGGGCACCACTTTCGGCTTCATCTTCGAGGACGGAGAAAGCGCGCTGCTCTATACCAGCGACACGGGGCCGACCAAGGCCATCTGGCGGGGCGCCGCCGAAGTGGCCAATCTGCGCGCCATCATCACCGAAGTGTCGTTTCCGAACAGGATGGAGGAGCTCGCGCGCATGACCAAACATCTCACGCCCGCCATGCTCCATGCGGAGATGCAAAAAATACCGCCTGATGTTCCCGTCTACATCTTTCACATCAAGGCCCAATACGGCGATGAGACGAAGGCGGAAATCGATGCGCTGGGTGAAGCGAGAATCGAAGTGCTCGAAGAGGGGAAGACGTATCACCTGTAGGCTTTCATGACGCCTCAACTTCTGCTAAGAGCAGGAGGGTATGGCAAGACGCGGAAAAGCGGCGATGCGAGGGATGAGGAGAAGACATCCAGCGCATCGCTTCATTGGAAATCACCGAAATGGATGGGGAGACGCTTTCGTGGAAGACATCGAAGCGCAGAGAAAATACAGCCGCATCATGGCCGAGCGCATCAGCGGCATTCTGGCCGGAGAGATCGATGGCGTCGACGCGGACATCCGCTACAGCTACCAGGAGAAGAGTTTCAGGCTCTGGTGGGGAGAGCGCGGCGACCCGGACACCACCGCCCTCATCACCTTCGAGCAAATCGCCACGCTGAACGACGAGGAGTTGCGCCAGATCATCCGCTCATCCGTCATCGGTTAGGATGCGTCGGTTGGCGAGGCGCAAGAACGCTTCCGATCTGAATCGAAACACAATTATACTTCAATTAGTTACAACGAATAACTAAAGCGAAATATCGTTCTTTTTTGCCATCCGGCGCTCTTCTCAAAACACAGGCTCACGCCATGGGCGGCGAGAAACCGGGCCATTCCCGCGAGCCCCGAAGGGCGTTTCCTGCCATCCGGCATCAGGCGATATTCGCCAACTCCTGGTAAATGCGGAAAATCGAGCTGCCGTCCTCATGCTGCCTGCCCTTGCTGCGCTGGGCCATGAAGAAGTGCTCCAGCAACCCGCCGAGCGGCACGGGCACGTCCAGGTCCTTGGCGGAGTCGATGGCGCATTCGAGGTCCTTCAGCACGATCCATATCGGGCCGGATTCGGGGAAATTGCCGGCCAGCATGTCCTTGCCGCGAACCTCGAGCACGTTCGAACCCGCGGCACCCGAACAGAGTGTCTCCAGCATGACGTCTTCGGGGATCCCCGCCTTGAGGCCCAGCGTGAGTCCCTCGCACGCACCCGCCATGTTGATGAAGAGCACCAGATTCACCACGAGCTTGAGCTGGGCGGCGAGACCGTTCTGCTCGCTCACGAAAACCGTCTTCTTCCCGATAGCGTCGAAGGCGGGCTTCGCCTTCTCATATGCGGCCCTGGGGCCGGCGGCCATCACCACCAGGTCCTTCACGGCGGCCTGTTTGCCCACGCCGCTTACGGGGCAATCGAGCCAGTTCACGCCTTGCTCAGCGGCTTTTTCCGCCATCTCCTTGGAGAATTTGGGCGGAACCGTGCTCATATCGGCGATAATGCCGCCTTCGGAAATCCCCTCCAGGACCCCTCCCTCGCCCGTCACCGCCTCTCCGACGACCTGATAGTTCGGGAGCGAGGTCATCACCAGGTCGGCACCGGCGGCTGCGTCCGCGGGCGAGGACGCCCGGCGCAGATTCTTGCCCTCGAATTTCTCGTACATCGCATCGAGCGGGTCGTAGCCCGCCACTTCCATGCCGGCGTCCAGCATGTGGCCCGAAAACGCGCCCCCCATGACGCCCAAACCCACGACTCCCACTTTCATGCTCACGGCTCAAGCTCCTTTTGAATGCGGCGTATGGAGGATGACCCTCCCCCGCCGATATCGGATACGAAAAGTTCTTCAACACCTGCATCGTCAATGAATGATATACCCGCCGTCCACCACGAGGTTGTGCCCGTGCACGAAAGAAGCGTCCCCGGAAGCGAGAAACAACACCGCGCTCGCTATCTCGGCAGGCTCTCCGAAACGCCCTATGGGCACCGTTCCCAGGCGCTGGGCCCGTTCCTCGGGCGTCTTGTAGGCGTGTTTCTTCAAATATTCCGTCGCCGTGGGCCCGGGGCTGACGGCGTTCACCAGGATGTTCTCGCCGGCGAGTTCGAGCGCCATGGAGCGCGTGAGTTGTATAAGCGCCGCCTTGGTCGCGCTGTAGAGCGCTGTATTGCGCGCCGCCACGGAGCCCAACTGGCTCGCGATGTGGATGATACGCCCGCCTCCCGCCTCTCGCATGAGCGGCAGCACCGCCTGGCTCGCGAAAAAAGGAGCGCGCAGGTTCACGGCGACCACGCGGCTAAAATCCGCATACGAGAAAGTCCCGAAGGGCTGGCTCGCGCGAATACCTGCGTTGTTCACGAGAACGTCCACGCCGCCCAGAGCGTCCGCGGCCGCCTCCACCATCCGCTCGGCAGCGCCCTCTTCCGCCAGATCGAAGATGCCGAAAGAAGCCGAGCCTCCGGCGGCCTCGCACTCACGCGCGACGTTTTCGAGTTCCTCCTGCGTTCCGTCCGCGGCCAGATACAGGTTCGCCCCCTCCGCCGCGAAGCGAAGCGCGGCGCATTCGCCGATTCCGCGCGACCCGCCCGTCACGAGCGCCTTTTTACCGTCCAAACGACCCAAGCTGCGTTTCTCCTGCGGAAAAGTTGCGCTACTATTGTTCCCGGCGCGACGCCGCGCGCCCCGGATGACCAAAGACCAAGGAGAAATGCGCGATGCCCCGACCGGAAACCTCGTTCGTAGAACTCCAGCACGTCGCCGTCAAGGTGTCGGACATCGAGGAATCTTTGAAATTCTACACCGAGATTCTCGGCTTCACGCTCTCGGAGCGTCACGGCCCCGACGAACACCCGAGCCTCAACATGGGCCTTTGCTTCCTGCGCTGCGGCGCGTTTCATCACGATTTGAACCTAGTATACCACACCGGCGATCAGCCCGCGCTGGAGGAGCTCAAGGTCGACGATCAGGGTCCCGTGAAGGACCTGGGGTTGCATCATTTCGCGTTTCGGGTAAAAGACCGCACGGAGTTCTTCGCCTGGCGGGACTGGCTCGAGGAATGCGGAATCAAAATCGTGCGCGGCCCCGTGGTGCACAGCCCCACCCACCCCGAGGGCGACGGCACGTGGGGGGAGAACAGGGCCATGTATTTCTGCGACCCCGACGGTCACCGGATTGAGATATTCTGCGACTTGGCCCCGATGGACGAGGCCAACGGGGTCGAGAAGGAATGGTATGACAATCGACTTCGCCGGGAGGGAATCGACCCCGCCCCGCATCCGCCCGTGGGACCTCATCCGTCAGGGGCTCTCACACGCTGAACCGCCGCCCCGGGAATGTTTCTCCATGAGCGAGACGTCTTGAGCTGGAAAAATTTTCGCATACGGCTTCTCGGCTGGCTGCTCCATTTCGATTTCTCGGACGACGGCATCTTCTACTTCACGACCATCATCGTGGGGGCGTTGGCCGGGTTCGTCGCCGTCTGTTTTCACGTCGCGCTGGGCTGGGCGCACCTCGTTCTCTTCGGCTCCCATGACCTCTCCGAGATTCACCGGGCCTGGTATTTGGTGGCGCTCATCCCCGCGGGGGGCGCATTCATCTCCGCAGTCTTCCTCCAGTATTTCGCGCCCGAAGCCCGGGGCAGCGGCATCCCGCAGACGAAAATCGCGTACGTCGCCCACAACGGCCACATCGACAAGCGCGTGTGGATAAGCAAGTTCCTCATCGGGGTGCTCAACATCGGCTCCGGTTCGAGCCTGGGGCGTGAAGGCCCCACCGTGCAGATATGCTCGGGCGCGGCGAGCTGGATAGGCGAGACGTTCTCGCTGAAAAGACGCCGCGTGCAGGCGCTCGTCCCCGTGGGCTGCGCCGCCGCTCTGGCCGCCGCGTTCAACACGC
This sequence comes from bacterium, assembly GCA_965204535.1. GTDB lineage: Bacteria > UBA8248 > UBA8248 > UBA8248 > UBA8248 > Bin107. The sequence goes on from OZ241996.1 coordinate 1,527,814, forward strand.
CGATAGCGGCCGTCACCTTCACCCTGGAAGAACTCGTGGGCGACCTGAACGCGCGGGTACTCGGCTCCATCGTGTTCGCGGCGGTGTCCGCCTCGGTCGTCTCGCGCGCCATGCTCGGCAACGAACCTGTTTTCTCCGTGCCGGCCTATGCGCTGGACAGCTCTCTCGAACTGTTCCTCTACGCCTTCGTCGGCGTGGTATGCGCGCTCGTGGGCGTGGCGTTCATCAAGGGGCTGCTGTTCATCCGCTCGGGGTGGAAACGCCTGCGAGGGTTCCGCGGCGTCATCGCCACCGGTCTCGGCGGTCTGTTCGTGGGCGTGGTCGGGGTCTGGGTTCCCGAGGTGTTCGCGGTGGGATACCCCGCCGTGAGCAAGGCGCTCACGCACAGCTACACGCTGCCTTTTCTCTTGTCCCTGCTCGTCTTGAAGCTCATCGCCACCGCGGTATCTTACGGGACCGGCTCTCTGGGCGGCATCTTCGCGCCGACGCTGTTCATGGGCGCGATGGCGGGCGGCGCCGTGGCGTCTCTCGCCGAGTTCGCCTTTCCCGGCTTCGTGGCCCATCCGGGCGGATACGCGCTCGTGGGCATGGGCGCGGCCTTCGCGGCCGTCATCCGCGCGCCCATGACGTCGGTGCTCATCATCTTCGAACTCACGCAGGACTACAACATCATTCTCGCGCTCATGGTGGCCAACGCCATATCGCTCTCTCTGGCGCGCTACTGGCACCCCGAGCCGATTTACAGCGCTCTCTCCTCACAGGACGGCGTCGCCCTGCCCGACCACGAGACGGAGCACCTCCTGCACGAGATTCACGTATCGGACGCCATGATCAGCGGCGTCATCACCCTGCCCGAGGACATCACGATACAAGAGGCTATCGAGAGAACGAGAGGGAGCGCCATCACCGGATATCCCGTCCTGAACGCAAGCGGGAAGCTCTCCGGCATGGCGAGCAACTATGACTTCAGCCAGGCGCAGGCCGCCGGCATTCTGCAAAGCCCCCTGAGAGAGATTGCGAAGAAGAAATACATCATGCACGCGCACCCGGACCAGTCGCTCGATTCGGTGATGGCGAAACTCGGCGACAGGCGCATCTCGCGCCTGCCCGTGGTGAGCCGCGAGGACCCGACCGAACTTCTGGGAATCATCACCGCCGAGGACGTGATCCACGCCTTCGGCAAGGTGTGGCACGGGCAGGAACACCACCAGCACGACACCGACTAAGCGCCGCTTCCCAAACGCTTTGCAGATGAAGCGAATATTTTAATATGATGAACCCGGAGAAACCCTTCGCTCCATACCCGGGAGGAGCACACTTCCGGCAAGGAGGAACCCGGCATCGGAGTGCCGGAAACGACAAGATGAGCACGCAACATCTGACCATCCTGCCCTCAAGCGGCCAGCCGACCTGGCTGAAAAAGATTTTCCAGGCCGGATTCCGGCTCGCTTTCGGCGGCGTCGACGTCCAGGGCATGCGCAACGTGCCGCCCGGCGGCCCGCTGATCGTCGCCTCGAACCATCGCAGCTATCTCGACCCCGTGATCCTCGCCTCCTTCCTGCCGAGGCGGGTGCACCACATGGCCAAGCGCGAGTTGTTCCGCAATCCACTGTTCGCGAGGCTCATCACCTACTTCGGGGCCTTTCCGGTGGATCGGGAAGGAACAGCGCGCGCCAGCACCTTCCGGATGGCGCGCACACTCCTGGGTCTGGGCGGAGCGGTGGTGATTTTCCCCGAGGGCGGCATCGTGAATTCGATCGCCGAGATGGGCGTGAAAGAAGGCGTCGCCACCCTCTCCGCCATCAGCCGCGCGCCCGTTCTCCCGGTCTATATCGCAGGGTCGAATACGCTGATCAGCCCGCGGGGGATACTGAATCCCTGGCTCGTCATTCGGGTGGGCGAACCCATCTCGCCGCTGCACGGGAAGAACGGCAGGGAGTACCGCCGGGAATTCGCCCAGAGCATCTTCGACGCGATCCTGAAACTCGAGGCAGATTTTCTGGCCTCGCGGCAGGGGAAGAAACAGGCGGGGCGAGGCGCGTAGCAGGCGATTGAAATTTCAGGTGCGAGGGCTTTGTTTTGTTGCAATCCGGCTGTTGCTGATCCCGACCGGTAGGAGGTTGTTGAAAAAGTCCTGCGCACCCCTCGAATGGAGGCCGTAGGGGTCAGACATATATGTCTGACCCTGTGGCCGCCCGTCGGTCGTATTCACCTCGATATAGGAAGGGCACGAGAACCACGGACAGGCACGGGGGCCTGTCCCTACGGATACCTGGTCGACATTGACCGCCGCCGGAATGACGAACGAAAACTTCTCGGCAAACGGGAAATTGCCGTGTAGGGGTCGCATACATGCGACCCGCCCCGCGGACACAAAACCAGGGCCGCATATATGCGGCCCCTACAAAACCATCGTATCCCCACCGCTTGAGAGGGCCTTTTCAACAGCCCTGACAAGGGGGGGTAGGGGGGTTGCCTTTCCAGTCCGAGAGTGCATCCTTCGATACGGCGCTTGCGCGCCTATTCAGGATGAGGTGGATAGGGCTTTTCCAACAGCCCCGACAGGGCCAATCGGCTGAAAGACCCGCCCGGGGCCGTGGACTCCCGCCCACGGCCCCGGCGGAGCATCCTAGAAGCTATACACAAAACCCAACTGCAGGCGCGTCGCGTCGCCCTCCTCGCCGCGGTTCGTCTCGCGCCAGCCCTGAATGATCTCCGCACCAATCCTCGTCTTGGGCGCGGGTGACCACCAGACGTTGGCGTGCAGCGTCTGGAGCGACTGGCTGAGGGCCGGATACACCGCCTTGGCGGCATCTTCAAAATCGTTCTCCACCCAGCCGTAATACAGGCCTGAACTCACGGAGCCGCTCCAGTTGTGCGTGATGCCGACGAAACCGCCCATGGAATCCAGCGCCTCCAGCTCGTTGTTCGCCCCCAGAATGGCGGCGGCGGAAGCCCCGAGCATGGATTTATCCAATCCGCCTGCGCCGACGTTGAACGTGCCCCACAGGCGGGTGTCCTTGCCCAAGCCGATGTTCGCGCCGAGGTGGAGGGCGGAGATCGTGACGCTTTCTTCCACCGCGCCACTTTCGTAGAGAACCTGCCCCAGCAACCCCGACACGTTTATGGCGCCCCAACTCGTTTTCAGGCGCAGAGCAGCTACAAGATTCGGCAACCGCTCCTGTGAGGACTTCGTGAGGAAATCCGGTTCACCGGCCTCCCCCCTTTTTGGATTGTTAGTCAGAATAGTCGGGGCGTTTGGATCCTCGAGCGCGACCTGCATTGTGAGGTTCTTTCCCATGGCCTGGGAGTAGCGGACTTGTGGCCGGCGCGTGGCGATCACGCCCACCGGGCCTTCGAAATCGATCGTATCGGCGTAGGTGTTTTCATCCATCAACGTCGTCCAGGTCTGGCCCGCCAGCACCCCGCCCAAAGAGGCGTAGGCATGACGCAGGCGCAGTGCGTTGCCGCCGCCGTAGAAATCGGTTTCGATCCGTGTCTTGAGCCCGCCCATTTTCGTCGACGTCAGGCTGTCGAAGCGGAGGCGCGTCTGCCTGGCGTGCAGGGAGGCTTTGCGCTGACCACTGTCATCGCCCTCCAGGAGAATGCCGCTCGCGCCGCCTCCCCAGTCATAGCCGAAAAAGGAATCGCCCAGATCCTGGTCGAGATCGTAGATGGCGTCGAGTTTCACGTAGCCGCTGAACGAGACGGAAGTGTTCGATCCCGGCATCTTCCAGGAACCCGGAAAGTCGCCGGTGGCCACGGCCTTTTTCTGGGCGGCTTCCTGGGCGGCCATCATATCGGCCTTCATCTTCTTCTCCCGGGCTTCGAGAGCTTCGAGCCGCTCCATGAGCGCCTTGATCTGCGCCTTGAGATCGTCTATCTCGCCTCCGGCGGCCGGCGCGGCGAACAACGCCAAGGCCGTTACACACCCAAGAAGCGCCAAACCGAAACGATTTGCCCGATTTCTCTTCATATCTCTCTCCCCCGTGAGAAGTTCTGCAAAAGGCGTCCTGTACATGATGAGGCGATTGCACACACAACCACCTCTTCGGGTTATATGTATTCCTTGTCGAGCGAATAATCGGGTGGATGCCTCGCCCATCCCTACCCGAGGGCGCAATCAAGCATATTTATGAACAGTAGTATCCCACATCAATCCTCAAAATTCGAGAAAAAAGACCGAGGCCGCCAGGGTCAGGACGCGCCCAGGGCCTTCAGGATGGTTCGACGAACCAGAACGGGCGTCACCTGCCGCCTGTAATCGCTGCTGGCGCGGATATCGGTCAGAGGCTCCAGGTCATCGAGCGTGTCCGCGAGTACGGCGTCGATGTTCTCCTGGTTGAGTTCCTCCCCCCGGAGGCCCTCTTCCGCCGCCGTGAGACGCCTGAATACGGCCTCCACGCCGCCCAGGCCGATCCTCGCTTCTTTTGCAGTCTTGCCGTCTTCTTCGGTGAGCACCGCCGTGGAGACGGATACGCAGGGCTTGTCCTCTTTCGAGCGCGTGGTGAAGCGCGTGCACGCCGTCCGGAAGCCGTCCGGCAGCGGGTCGACCTCTATCGAGCACAGCAATTCATCCTCTTCCAGCGCGCATTCGTAATAGCCCGTCCAGAACTCCGCCGCGGGAATCACGCGCTCCGTTCCGTCCGCCTTCCTGGCGTTCATCCGGGCCTCGAGAGCCAGAAACGCGCCCGGGGGATCGGAGGCCGGCTCCGCAAAGCACAGGTTGCCGCCCACCGTCCCCTGGTTTCGGATGCGAATGGTCGCCACGTTGTGGAAGATTTCCGCAAGCAGCGGGAATCGCTCCTGCACGAGCGGGGAGGTTTCGATCTTGCGGTGCACCGTCTTCGCCCCGATGCGGAGGCCGCCGTTGTCGGTTCCTTCGATGAAATCCAGATCCCCCGCGCCCGCGATGTCAATCAACACCTCGGGTTCGTATACCCGCGATTTCATGAGGATCGAGAGGGCCACGCCGCCGGCGAACACTTTCCCGTCCTCGCCGTGCTCCTTCAGGGCGGCGAGCGTTTCCTCCGCGCTGTTCGCGGGTAGATGCCGAAAAGCCATTTTTTCTCCCCTCTCCTCGTTATTCGCCGTTTTTCTCGTTGAGCGCGGTCAGCACCTTCTCCGGCGTTATCGGCAGCGACGTGATCCGCACGCCGACGGCGTCGTAGATCGCGTTGCCTATCGCCGCCGAGGTTCCCAGCTGCGCCATCTCACCCAGCCCCTTTGCGCCGAAAGGCCCTGAGGGATTCTCCGTCTCGATGAGCACCGCCTCGAGCTCGGGCAAATCCTGGGTGGTGGGCAGCTTGTAATCGAGCCAGTTCGGATTCACCGGCTGGCCGTCTTCGACCTCGAAATCCTCCATCATGGCGTAGCCCACGCCCATGACCGCGCCGCCGTCCAACTGACCCTGCGCGCCGGCGGGATTCACGATGGTTCCGCAGTCGTTCGTGCTGATGACGCGCAACACCTCGAACGCGCCGGTCTCGGTGTCCACTTCCACCTCGGCCACCTTCGCGCCGTATGCGTAGGCCGCGGACCAGTTCCCGTAGCCCGTCACGGGGTCGGGCGTCTCGCTCGGCGAGTCGTACGAAGACGCCGTGTAGACGGCCTCGCTGCCCTCTTTCTCGTATATCTTCATGTAGGCTTCGCTGTGGGTCACCTGCCGCTCGGGAGAGCTGGTGACGAAAATCCTGCCCTCGCGGGCGTCCAGGTCGTTCGGGTCGCACTCGAGCAATTCCGCCGCGCCCTTGAAGAGCATGTTCCTCGCCTGGACCGACGCCAGGCGCGTGGCCTCGCCGTCGATGGTCGTCGTGCGGCTTCCGCGCACGCCCCACCCGTAGGGGTTCACCGCGGTATCGCCGTTGATGATCCGCACGTCTTCCACGCGTACCCCGATCGCCTCGGCGCAAATCTGCGCCAGCGTGGTGTCCGAGCCGTTGCCCATCTCGATGGTCCCCGAGAGCAACTGCACGGTGCCGTCCTTGTTCATCTTGATGAACGCGCCCGCCGTCTCCGGCCCCATCGCGCGCGCGCCGGTGAAGTGAACCGCAGCGGCCAGCCCGTAGCCGCGCCTTTTCCCGTTGCTGCCCGGCTGCTTCTGCCTCCAGGGCACGCGCTTGACCGCCTCCTCCACGCATTCGGAAACGCCGCAACTGGTGATCTTGGCCCCGATGATGGTGGTGTCGCCCTTTTTCACGAAGTTCTTGATGCGAAACTCCGCCGGGTCCATGCCGATCTCCTCGGCGTGTTTCTCCATGGCGAGTTCGGAGCCGAACGCATAGCCGGCGTTGCCGATTCCGCGCATCGCGCCGCCGGGCGGCACGTTCGTGCAGACCACGTCGGCGTGGTGGCGATAGGCCTTGTAGTTGTAGATGCTCCCGCCCATGTGGGCCGTGATGCCGCCGACCGCCGGGCCGTAATCCGAATAGCCGCCGTTTTCCACCACCATCTTGGTGTCGCGCGCGAGCAGCATGCCGTCCTTGTCGGTGGCGATGCGCCACACGTGAAACTGCTTCGTCCGGTGGGTGCCCAGGAGGAACTCCTCTTCGCGCGTGTAGTAGAATTTCACGGGGCGGTCCAGCATCTTCGCCGCGATGATGGAGAGGAAATCGATGTTGAACTTGCTCGTCGCCTTGCCGCCGAAACCCCCGCCCACGTAGTTCGTGATCACGCGAATCTGGGCCTCGGGAATCTTCAGGAGTTTCGCGAAATACTGGCTCGAAAGACTCGGGCACTGCGAGGAGTTGTAAACCGTCACGTCGCCTTTGCGCGACCATTCGGCGATGGAGACGTGCGCCTCCAGGGAGCCGTGCATCTGGCGTGAGGAGGAAGTGGCCAACTCGCTCACGTGGTGGGCCTCGTCGAACATGCGGTCCACGTCGCCGAATTCCATATGCTTGGTGAAGGCGATGTTGTTCGGGTACCTGTCGTGGATGACGGGGGCGCCCTCTTCCATCGCTTCTCTCGGGTCGAAGACGGCGGGAAGCTCCTCGTAGTCGACGTCGATCAGATCGAGCGCTTCCACCGCGATGTCTTCTGAAGTCGCCACGACGGCCGCCACCGAGTCGCCCACGTGGCGCACCTTGTCCGAGGCGAGGGGACGCTGGTCGTAGCAAACGGGCACGACGCCCCACTCCACGCCCTCGGGGATATCCTTGTACGTCAATATGCGCTTGACGCCGGGGAGCTTCTCGGCCCGGCTGGTGTCGATGTTCTTGATCCGCGCGTGCGGCAGGGGACTCCCCAGCAGCCTGCCGTGGAGCATTTTGGGCAACTGCAGGTCCAGGGTGAACATGGCCCGGCCCGTTACCTTTTCCGGCCCATCGACGCGCGGTACGCTTTTCCCGATGTATGAGAGTTCAGCCATCACAACCTCCACTCGTTAGCGGCGCCGAACCGCATGCCGCAGGGCGTTTTTATGTTCTTATCCTTTGTTTGATTTTCGAATGAATAGACCATCCCCCCATCGCCATCCCCTCGGGACTCGGCAGAACGCGACGGTATTTCGCTTGCTTTCGATTCTCGCATTATAACAACACGAAGGAGAAAACAAAACATCAAAAATCGACGCGGAGAGGCTCCTTGCGCCATTCCGGGGAACCCCTCCCTCCCGCTTTCTCCCCTTCGGTTTGTGGTGTATCATCCGCCGTACTGAAACCGGAAAATAAACTTTCGAAACATCCCGCAAACACCAGAACTGGAGTATCGTAATGCCCATTCGTTTTGATTTTCAGGGCCGAAAGGTCATTCTCACGGGCGCGGCGGGCGCGATGGGAAGCCGCATCCTGCAGGGATACATCGAGGCCGGCGCCAAAGTTTTCGCCACCGACAGGGAAGGCCCGGCGTTCGACGCCATCGAAGGCCCGTCCGATCAGCTCTTCAAGCTCCCCTGCGACCTGGCCGACGTGGACGCCATCCGCACCACCATGCGCGCGGCGCTCGAATGGCTGGGCGGCTGCGACGTGCTGGCGAACGTGGCCGGCTACATGCCGATTCGCCCGCCGATGGAACTCGAAGAAGACGACTGGAACGTCGTGCTGAACGTGAACCTGCTGGCGCCCTATTTCTGCATCCAGGAGACCATCGAGGCGCTCAAGGCCTCGGGAACGGGGCGCATCGTCAGCTTCGCGTCCATCGCGGGGAAAATGGGGGGTATCGGCCCCAATCTCACCTACTCCGCCGCCAAGGCGGGCCTGCTCGCCATGACGTTCAACCTCGCGCGCGAATTGGCGAAAACGGGCGTGACGATCAACACCATACAGCCGGGTCCGGCCGATACGGGCCTTCACTTCCAGTCCCCGCCCGAGATGCTCGTGAACGCCGAGAAGGCCCATCCCATGGGCAGACTCACGACGCCCGAAGACGTGTGGCAGACCGTCCTGTTCCTATCGAGCGAGGAGGCCGCCCACATCAACGGCGAGGCGGTGGACGTGAACGGCGGCTTCTGGACGGACTAGGAGGAGAACACCATGCCGAACGACAACCCGAAAGGATATGCGAACCCCGACCTGCTCTGGTCGGCAGTACTTCTCAAAGAGCGCATGGACGACCCGAATTTGAGAATCATCGACACGCGCCCCGGCGAGCGCTATACGATGGGCCACATCCCCGGCGCGCGGCATTTCGACGTCTACGGCGTGAACAGCGACGACTCGGACGAGGCCCCCTTGAGGAATTTCTTCTCCATGTGGGCGTTCCTGCTCGGGAACCGCGGGGTGTCGTTCGAGAACACCATCGTCTTCTACGACGACTTCGTCGGCAACACGAGCGTGCGCGGCTTCTGGATGCTGGAGCTTTTCGGCCACAAGGACGTGCACGTGCTCGACGGCGGCTACGGCGCCTGGGAGCGGGCGGGCTACGAGACGACGCGCGACGCCGAGGTGCCAAAGGCCGCTGCATTCGAGATGGCGTTCGAGCCGGATCGCCTCGCCACGCGCGAGGACGTGCTGGCGGCCATCGAGGACGACAACCACATGCTGCTCGACACCCGCTCGGTTGAGGAGTGGGAGGGGCGCAGCATGCGCGCGAAGCGCAGCGGCATCATCCCCGGCGCGGTCTGGCAGGAATGGCTCCAGCACCTGACGCCTGAGGGCGAGATGAAGCCGGCGGATGAGCTTCGCGCGCAGTTCGAGGCCATCGGGGTCACGCCCGACAAAGAAGTGACCACCTACTGACAGACGGGCTACCGTGCGGCGCACGGTTACTTCGCCCTGCGGCTTCTCGATTACCCCAAGGTGAGGAACTACATGAGCTCCTGGAAGGAATGGGGCAACCGAGACGACACGCCCATCGTCCAGGCGCAATAGGGCGTACATAAGCGGAAAGACGCGGCGTGAAGGGCTCCACGGCCGAACTCGTCTCCGTCACGCCGTCGGGCCTGAGGACGCTCTCGCAGTATTACTGGATTGAGAAGATTGACTTGAAGAGGTAACGGGAGAGAAGGCGCTCTCCCCGCGCATGTCAAACCCGAATTCGCCCCCTCACATCTCCCTCGGGTGCAGCTCTTCGTACTTGCCGTGATCCGTATCGATATCCGCCATGTGGCGGAAGATTTCCTCGTACCCCGGTGGTGAGAACATCCACAGGAGTTTGAGGGGAACGTCGCCGGTGTTCCTCAGGCCGTGCTCCACGCCCACGGGCAGAAAGGCGGTCATGCCCGCCTTGACCTGATAGACCTCGCCGTCCACCTCCACTTCGGCTTCGCCCTCGTGGAAGAAGAGGATTTCTTCTTCTTTCTCATGCAGATGTACGGGGATGCCGCCGCCGACGGGGATGTCCTGATTCCCCATGCTGAGCATTCGGGAGTTCGTGTTCCGGGGGTCGATGAGGATGCGCCAGCCCCGGGGCAATTCTATATCGACCATCTCGATCTTTTCGCCGTCGTCCCAATCGAACACGTATGTCATGCGGATACCCTCCCCGGCCTGCGCTCGCGAGGGGTGGCCGCACCGGGTGAGCGGCGCGTCAGGCCATCGCGGGCGCGACCTCAGTGGCGAATCTTTCCAGAAGTTTCAGAGAATCCTCGTGCTTCATCCCGTCGCCGTAAACGCCGAGAATCACGTGGTTCAGCCCGAAATCGTGCTTCAAGCGGTAAAGCTCCTGAATGTTCTCCTCCACGGAGCCGATGACGCCGCCGCCTTTCAGGAACTCGCGCACGTCGAGCTTGTAGCTCCAGTTGCGCTGGAGGTGCCTGCCCTCCTCGTCGGTGAAATCCACTTCGTTCACCCTGGCGCGGTATTCGAGATAAGAGGAAAGCCCGCGCTCGAAGGTTTTGAGGTAATCGGCCTGCTGATTATCCTCACAGACGTAGAAGCGGTGCGTCATGGTGTAGTCGATATCGGACAGGTCGCCCCCGGCCGCCGCCACGGCTTCTTCGTAGAGCTTCATCTTGTCGCGGTAGACTTTGGGTCCCTTGAAGCCGGCAGAAGCCATGATCTTGAAGCCGTTCTCGCCCGCGTAGGTGTATGTCTCGGGACTCGTGCCCGCGAGCCAGATGGGCGGCCTCGGCTTCTGGAGGGGCTTGGGGAAGATTTCAACGTCTTTGCACTGATAAAACTCGCCCTCGAAGGTCACCTGCTCCCCTTCCAGGAGCCTCGATACGATCTCCATCCCCTCGACGAGCCGCTTTCTGCTCTCAGAGGGCCTTGCGCCGAACGTCTTGAACTCCTTGGGCTGGGAACCCCGGCCCACGCCGAGTTCGAGCCGCCCGCCGCTCAAAAGATCGACCACCGCCGCCTGCTCGGCGAGGCGCACCGGATTGTGGAAGGGCATGATCGATATCGCCGTCCCGAGTCGGATGTTCTTCGTCTTCTGCGCCAGCGCCGCGCACCACAGCAGGGGATCGGGGCACATGCCGACCTTCGAGAAATGGTGCTCCGCGAACCATGCGCAGTGGTAGCCCAACTCATCCGCCGCCTGGCATTGCTCCATCACCTTCTGGTAGGCGTCGGCTTCGGTTTCATCCCCCTCGGGGCAAATCACGTAAAAAATCGAGAATTTCATGTCACCTCATCCTTCGTCTTCTTGTGAAACACGGGCATAAACCATCCTTCCATCTCCCCTCCCGGGCGGTTTCCCCCTTGAATGGAACCAGCAAATTACCATCTTCTTCACGGCCTGAGAAGCGCTCCGGCCTTGCGAGACAATTTTTCCGACCTGGGCTAGGATGCGGCATCATCCAAAGGAGGAAAGGCATGCGTTTCGAGAACAAAACCATCATCGTCACGGGCGCGGGCGCAGGCATCGGCCAGGCGAGTGCGCTGAGATTGGCGAGCGAGGGCGCGCACGTCGTCTGCATGGACATCGCCGAATCGCGCGAGGAAACGGCGAGGCTCATCCGCGAAGACGACGTCGGCGATGCGAGCACCGTGGCATACGACGCACTCGACTCGGAGAACGTAAAAAAGGTTTTCGGGGATACGATTTCAGCGCACGGGCGCATCGACGGCCTCATTAACTGCGTCGGCGCGGGCCTTCCGCGTAGGGCGCTGGAAATCGACGAAGAAGCCTTCGACAAGATGTTCGACATGAACGTGAAAACGACTTACCGGGCCTGCTGGGCGGTGCTGCCCCACATGAAGGAGAAAAAAAGCGGCAAGATCGTCAATTTCTCCTCCGTCGCGGGCCGCTCGGCCAGCGTTCTCCAGGGGCCGCACTATTCGAGTTCCAAGGCCGCCGTCATCGGCCTTACGCGACACCTGGCGCGGGAGTTCGGCCCGGACAACATCAACGTGAACGCCGTCGCACCCGGCGTCATCGGAACCGGGCGCATCCTCGCGCAGATGAGCGATGAGCAGCGAAAAAGGACCGAAGCCGCCACGCCCGTAGGGCGCATCGGCGCGCCCGAGGACATCGCGGGCGTCGTCGCCTTCCTCGCTTCAGAAGACGCGCGCCACGTCACCGGCGTCACCATCGACGTGAACGGGGGATTCTTTCTGGCCTAGTTGGCAGAGATTTTCTCAGGCGACATGGGGGGTTGTTGTATAAGCCCCCCTGAGAAGGGCCTGTTGAAAAAACCACTGAGAGGGTAATAGTAACCCCTTGAAAGGGAAATCCCTTAAAACCAACCCCCCCTACCCCCCCTTGTCAGGGGGCAAGAAAAAGCAAAACCCCCTCAACCCTGCGAAGGCGCATCGCCTTTTTATACCCCCCTGACAAGGGGGGGTAGGGGGGGTTGCCTTTCCATCCGTGAGGGGCTTCTTCGCTACCTCTGAAAATGGGTTCTTCCCCCGAATCGAGATTATTCACCGTCATTCCGGCGAAAGCCGGAATCCATTTTGACTTTTCACCGGACAGGGCGGCACGACCTTGTCGTTGCGCGGCGTCTGGATGCGGAATCCAGAGAATTCGCCTTTCATTTTTATGTTCGATTCCGATCCTCCCCGTCCGGAAGTAAAAACGTCCGACCGAGAAAGCGAAAAGGCAAAGGCGAAAATGGATTCCGGCTCAAGGCCGGAATGACGATCAAAACCAAAAGGCGGGCGGACGCCGCGGTTGCGAAATGACGGCGTCGTGCGGCTTCCGTATTGCCCGTAGGGACAGGCCTCCGTGCCTGTTCCGATACCCCGACAAAGGACAACCACGGAGGGCAGGACAACCCCGAGGAGGGGTTGTCCCTACAGATCGAACCGGCCAATGAGGGCCTCTTCCAACAACCCCAAGCCCTACCCCTCGGCAGATTCCGCCTCCACCGGCGCAGCGGTCACGAAATCCTTCGGCCGCATCAATTGCATGACGATTGAGACGATCATCAGGGCAAGCCCCGTCGTCTTGTACCACATGCCGTTCCAGAACAGGGCGCAACCGGCAGCACCCATCAGGCATCGGTCGAACGTCGTCAGGATGCGCAGGAAATAGCCTTCCAGGGCCGCCGAGGTGCATATGAAGCCCAGGGCCGCGCTCGCCCAGACCAGGATGACCTGATCCCAGGGGCCGTTGATGAGAATCGGCGTGTAGGCCATCAGGAGCGGCACGACGTAGAGCGGCTTCGCCAGCTTGAGCGATATGAAGCCCGTGCGCATGGGGTCGCACTGCGCGACGCCCGCCGCCACGAACGCGCCCAGGGCGAAGGGCGGCGTGAGGGCCGCGTCCTGGCTCAGCCACAGGATGATCATGTGCGCGGTGAACATCGAGAGGCCGAAGTCCATGAGCGCGGGGCCTGCGAGGATGGCGATGAGGATGTAGCTCGCCGTGATCGTCATGCCCATGCCCAGGATGTAGCTGGCGAGCGCCACCAGGGCCACGGCCAGCCAGAGCATGTTGTTCGAATAGGAAAGAATGATGGCCGTCATCTTCTGCGCCAGATCGGGATGCGTGACGCCGGTCAGCACCAGGCCCATGACGCCCGCCGTCGCGCCGATGACGAGTGAATTTACCGATCCCGTGACGAACGCGTCGCCGATTTCGGACATGATGCGCCGCGCCTCTTGGTGCCGCCACGACAGGAAGCAGCCGATCAGCACGTAGAGGTACACCGCGTCGCCGCCGTAGAGGATGCTGGCGACGAAAACGGCCGCCTGCACGCCCAGCAGGTACCAGCACTTCTGCTTGAACGTGCTCACCACCACCGAGGCGACGATGGCCCAGAAGCCCGCGAAAAACGGCGAGAACTGGAGAATGAGGAGCATGATGAGCAGCACGATGGGGAGGAGCAGTATCCCGTCTTTTTTCATCACGCCCCAGAAATCGGGCAGCTCTTCTTTCGAGAGGCCTTGCAGGTTGTTCTTGCTCGCGTAGTAGTGAACCGACATGAAGACGGAAAGATAATAGAGCAGCGCGGGCACGAGGCTCACGAGCGCGACCTTGTAGTAGGGCGTCTCGGTCATCGCCGCGAGGATGAAGGCGGCCGACGCCATGATGGGCGGCATCAGGTGGCCGCCGATGCTGGCCACCGCCTCGGTCGCCGCGGCGTAGGTGGCCCGGAAACCCCCGCGCTTCATGAGGGGAATCGTGAAGGTCCCGGTGATGACGATGTTCGCCGCCCCGCTGCCCACGATGGAGCCGACGAGGCCGCTCGACACGACAGCCGCCTTCGCCGCACCGCCCTTGAAGCGGCCCACGAGCGCGAAGGCGAGATCGACGAACACGTCCCCCACCCGCGTGGCCTGGAGCAGCGCCCCGAATATCAGGAAGATGAAAACCACCTGCGCGTAGACGCGGGTGATGACCCCGTAGATGCCCGACTGGCTGTAGAGATAGCCCATCACGTAGCCGAACTCCGCGCCCTTGTGCGACAAGAGACCGGGGAATATCGGCCCCGCCCAGTCGTAGAACAGGAATACGATGGCGACGATGGGCAAGACGAGACCGAGCACGCGGCGGCACGTCTCCCAGACGAGGCATGCGGCGGCGAAGCCGAACACCACGTCGTTCCACTCCACGATGCCCGCCCTGGCGCCGCGGTCGTCGTAGTAATACATGAACTCGCACATCACGACGAAACTCAGTATGCACCAGAGCACGTCGAAACCCGAGGGCCTGTCTTTCGGTGAATTCTCCCTGCATGGATAGAGCATAAAGGTGAGAACGGACGTAAGGCAGATGAATATGGGCAGGGAGAACTGTTCCCCGTAATACGGGATGTAGGGAAATTCGAGCAGTGCCAGTTTCATGCTTCTGGGGCCGAAGACGGTGAAGCTCCCGTTCACCGCGCCGAAGAGAAAATATGCGGCGAAGATGAAGCCCACCACGCGCAGCGCCCAGAGAGAGTGGCCGCTCAGCGTCCTCGTCTTGGCGAGGCCTGCCCCGAGGAAGCTGCCGATTTTTTCAAGGACGCTGCGAAAACTCAATCTATGTTCCCCCGAGGGAAGTACCACGTTTCCGGCGAAGCATCCTCAACAAGAACGGATGCTTCGCTTGAACATACCGGCCGGGAGGAGAGCAAGCCTCCCGGCCGGTGAAGACGCCTGGTTCTTTTTACTAATTCGGCAGTTTGTAGCCGACTTCTTTCCAGTAACGCTCTGCGCCCGGATGCGCTTTCAGGTTGATGGCGGCCATCCCTTTCAGGTCCGGGGCCGTCACGAAGCCCGAAGCCCAGCCCTTGTGCACCTTGAGCAGGAACTCGCGGCCCTTCTTCGAGAAGTTGATGCGCGCCACTTCATACACCACGTCGTTGGGCACGTTGCAGCCCACGATGGTCCACGCGGCGTAGCCGATGGTGGGCACCGGCTTGTCGACGCCGTTGTAGGCATTCTTGACGATGGTGGTATTGAAATAGGCCTTGTTCGACTTGAGGAGGCCGTCGCCCACTTTCCCGTCCACAGGTACGAGGGTGATGGGAAGCGAGGTCGCCAGCTTCAGGACGGCCGGAGAGGGAACCGGGTTCGGGATGGTGAATGCGTCGAGGCGGCCGTCTTTGACGGCATCGGCCGCCACGTTCCAGTTCAGGTTCTCCTCGCGCACCTTGATGCCGGCGAGCGCCACGATGGTTCGCGTCATGAAGTGGGTGCTGCTGCCCCGGCGCGCGAAGCTTACGCGTTTGCCGTTCAGGTCGGCGACCGTCTTGATGCCCGAGTCCTTCCGAACGGCGATGTGGAACTGCGAAACCGTGCCGGGTCCGAAGCCGCACACGTTCTTGTAGGGCTTCTTGAACATCTTCTTGCCCTTGAGCGCCAAATCCACGAGCGTGGCGACGCCCAGAGCGAACTCGGCCTTGCCGTTTTCGACCAGACGGATGTCTTCCACCGCGCCGCGCGTGGTGAGGTTGTTCATCTCGACGGTCTTCGATTCCTTGGACACCAGAGCCGCGAGACCGCCCCAGATCACGTAGGCGGCGGCGCCGGGCCCGGCGCTGGCGACCGAGGTCTTGATGCGGGCGGCTTCGGCGCTCGAAAACGACAGGCCGACCGCCAGCGTGAAAGCGACTGCTGCAATCGCAGCGTTTTTCAGGTACTTCATCTGTTTCTCCTCCTTGGTGAATAGTGATGCCACGAAAAAACGATTCCCGGAATGCTTACCCAAATACGAGAATCAGGAACTCTCCTCTTCTTCGCGAAACGTGTCGATATCGCAATAGAGCTCGATGTAGTTTCCGTCCGGGTCGCAGAAATAAAAAGCGCGGTTTCCGCTGCCCGCCTCGAACCCGTCTCCCTCGGGGCCGTGCACCAGAGGGCCGTATTCGATCCTGACGCCGCACTCTTTCACGTGCCGAAGCGCCTTGAGCCACTCTCCCCGGTCCGGCAACTCGAAAGCGACGTGCTGAAACCCCGGTTTGGCCTCCGCCATGGAATTGCCCGATTCGGGATACAGCCCCGGGGCATCCTCCGGGACCTGGAAGAATACGACCTCATGATGGGTGACGTCGCATCTTAAAAATACGGAAGCCCCGCCCGGCACCTTCGCGCCCGGCCCGCTCCTGCTCGTTACCTGGAAGCCCAGCACGCGCGTGTAGAAATCCTCCATCCGGTCCAGGTCTTTGGTCCAGAACCCGACGTGCCCTATTTTCGTCGTCTTGAACATAAAAACCGGTTCACCATCGGCAGAGGCGTTGGAGGGAAAATGAATGGAATAGTCCCGCCTTCTCGTCCTCGCAACCACCCCTTGAATTAAAATTCCCGTATGACGAAACCTTAAACCATACCGCAGGACAAAAAGCAAGAAACCTCACGGCCTTGCGGTGAAAAACAAAGCCTGTCACGCGATAGCGGCGAGGACGGCTCAGTTTCCCGTTTCGACATCCGGAAACTCTGTGACCCAGCCCAGTTCCGCCTCGCACCAGCGGGCGGCGGAGAGTAGCGCGGCCTCCCCGAAGCGGCGTCCGCCCAGTTGAATCCCGATGGGCAGATTCTCATCCCCACGGCCTACCGGAAGGCTGATGGCCGGAAACCCGATTTGCGTGAACGGCTCGTTGAACAGGGCGTTTCCGGTGGATTCCTCGGCGATGGGGGGACGCTCCACGTGGGAGGGCAGGATGACGAGGTCGTAGTTCTCGAAGAAATCCGCCATCCGCTGGATGAAGCGCGCGCGAAAGCGCAGGGCGTTCACGTAGTGAACCGCAGGCGTCATGAGGCCCGTCGAGATGTTTTTCCGAATCTGGGAAGCATAGGCGTCCTGGTTCTCCAGGAACATCGCCTCGTGATAGGCGGCCGCCTCCACGCGCATGATGATGCGGTGCGCCGCGTGCATCTCGTCCACGTCCACCGGCAGCTTCGCCTCCTCCACGTCCACACCCTTGGCTTTCAAGCCAGCGACGCATTCCTCCATTCGCTCGGCCACCTCTTCGCTCGCGTGGGGGAGGAGATCCTCCTTCCAGAAACAAGCGCGTTCCGGCTTCACCGGCGAGGAGGCTTCGGCGTAATCAGGCACGTTGACGTCGGGCGCCTGCGCGTCTATACCGTCCGCTCCCGCAATGGCCGTGAGCACGCGCGCCGCATCCTCGGAACACCGGGTGATGACGCCCACGTGGTCCAGATTCCACGACACCGTAATCAGTCCGCTCCTTGGGATACGACCGTAGGTGGGTTTCAAGCCCACCACGCCGCAAAACGCGGCAGGCCGCAGGGTCGAGCCGCCCGTCTGGCTCCCCAGGGCCGCCGGGACCATCCCGACGGCCACCGCCGCCGCGGAGCCGCTGCTCGAACCTCCCGGACTACGCTTCAGGTTCCACGGATTCCGCGTTTCCGAGGGGTCGGAGGTGGCGAACTGCGTGGTGACCGTCTTGCCGAGACAGATTGCGCCCGCATTTTTCAGGCGCGTCGTGACGGTGGCGTCCTCATCCGCTATTTCGCCTTTCAACAGCGGCGAGTTCGCCTCGCGCGGCAGGCCGGCGACGTCGACGATGTCCTTGTAGCCGATGGCGACGCCCCCGAGCGGCCCGTTCCCCTCACCGTTCGCGAGGCGCTCATCAACCGCCTTCGCTTCGGCGAGCGCGCCCTCCCCCTCCACGTGCGCCCACGCCAGGATTTTACCCTCCAGCGCGTCGATCCGCTCCAGCAAGGAGCGCGTCCATTCGGAAGCGGACAAACCGCCTTCCGCGATATTCCTCAATCCATCCGAGAGGCTCAAACACCAAGGTTCATTCATTTTTCACTCCCCTGCTTTCGTATCGTCCGTCATGATTCATTTATCGAGTTCTTCCAGCTTCTCAAGTATGTCGAGCAGATGGGGCTTTCCCCCCGCCGGCGGCCGCCAGCGCACGTGCGTCACGGCCACATTCTGGTCTCTCAACTCTTCCGCGAATATCTCAAGGCCCAGATTCACGACCCGAAGCGGTTTCCGGCGCAAGTCTTTCATGGCTCACCCGACACCCAGCAGTTCCGGTTTCACCAGCACGGCGGCAAATCGCGCCGCCTGCGCGTTCGAGGGAAGAACCATTACGCCCGCTTCCTCTAAAATACCAACCTGCTCGTCCAGGCATTGCGGGTCGTCCGCCGTCCCCACCACGGAGGCGACGAACAGCGGACTCTTGTCTTTGCCTCTGGCCTCTTTTACCGCCCGCGCCAGCGGGCCCGCCGGGTCCTGTGCGCTCCCTCTGCCCAGCACCAAATCAAGCAAGACCACGCCGAAGCCTTCTGCCTCCAGGATCGCCTCCGCGCGGGATTCCGGGTCGACCATGGGATGAGGCTTGCCGACCGTATAGCGATCATCGCCCAGGTCGAGAATCCGGTGGCGACCCGCATCCTCGTTCCAGGACACGCCGCCGAGCAGGGATTCGAGAATAAGACGGCTCTCATGGGCGAGCGTGCCGCCCGAGAACAGCCCGAGGATGCCACCCTCCTGCGGCTTTAATGAGTCGATTTTCTCCTTGATCCCCGCTTCCGCGAAGAAATTTTCAGGCTCGTAGCTCTCTCCCCTCAGGGTCGCCGCCACGGCGTGGCCCGCATCTTCCAGAGTCTCCGCCCAGCCCGGTTTTTCCGCGCCCAGAAAGCACACGACGTGCGGCTTGTTGAAATTTTCGAGCGCCTCTTCGATTCCAGGCAGCACCTCCGGGTCAGGCGGTTTTGATATGAGCGCCACGATTTCCGTTTCCGGATCGTCCGACAGGAAGTCGAGCGCATGGAGCGTCATCAGCCCGCCGACTTCTGCGGATAAATCGCGTCCGCCCACCCCGATTCCGTGGGAAATCCCTTCGCCCAAGGCGTCGAGTTGCGAAGCCACGGCTTGCAAGCCGGTGCCCGATGCGGCGATGCAGCCCACCCGCCCCGGCTTCACGGCGTTGGCGAAGCCGAGTCCGGTTCCTGCGATGTAAGCCGTTCCGCAGTCTGGGCCCATCAGGAGCAAATCGCGCTCTATGGCCTCTCGCTTGAGCGCCACTTCGTCATCCACGGACACGTTGTCGCTGAACAAGAACACGTGGAGCCCGGCCCGCAGGGCGTCCATGGCTTCTTTTGCGGCATAGGCGCCGGGTATGGAGATAATCGCCAGGCTGGATTCGGGCGCTGCGGCGAGCGCGCCCGCCAGACTCGACGGCGAAAAATCACTCGCGCCGCCATCCCCGACCCGCGCTTGCTTGAGAAAGGCTTTCGCCTCCTCGATCGCCTCGAATGCCAGCGCTTGCGAATCCGCCTCCACGGCCAGCACCAGATCGTTCGGCCCGGCCTCGACCTCGTTCTCTTCGGCCAGTCCCGCCTGAAGCATGATCTCCTGATTCGCGGGCGTGCCCATGAGCGCCGCGACTTCCGAGACGCCCGGTTTCCTGCGAATCTCGCGCGCCAGGCGCATGAGCTTTACGGAATCCTGATAAAACGAAGGCAGTACGGCCCTTGCGAGCGGCAATTTATTTCGTTTCTTCGGCGGGTGGAGTGAAAGGCTCCAGCGTTTTCTCGAGTGAGGCGGACGACAGCGTCTGCATCATCTCCGCCACCTCATCGGCGAATCCGGCGATGCGTTCTTCATCTTCCAAGCCGAAGACTTCCCGCCCCACCCTCACGAGTTGCGCGGCGACCTCTGCTTTCTCGTTCATTCGCTCGTTTCTCCCTCAGTTCTCGACGATAAAGTCTTTCGCTCCGGGTGCTGGCCCCGCCATCTCTCGAAGAGGTTTTGCTCCAGCCCCAGGCACGTGAGCGTCTTGCCCACCACGTGATCGATCAAGTCCTCCATCGTCTGCGGCTTGAAGTAGAATCCCGGCGACGCAGGCAGGATGAATACGCCCATCAGCGCGAGTTTGTGCATGTTCTCCAGATGAACCGCCGAGAGCGGCATCTCGCGCGGCAGGAGAACGAGTTTTTTCTGCTCCTTGAGCATCACGTCCGCCGCGCGGCAGATGAGGTTCTCCCCCGTGCCGGTGGCTATCTGCCCGAGCGTCTTGAGCGAGCAGGGGGCTATCACCATCGCGTCGAAACCTGCGCTCCCGCTCGCGGGCCTTGCGCCGATGTCGCTTTCGGGGTGAACCACGCTCGCCCAGGAAGAGAGGCGGGCCAGGTCCACGTCCGTCTCGTAGGCCAGTACGCGTACGCCCGCCTTGGAGACGACGAGGTGCGTCTCCACTTCGGGATACGCGTCGTGCAAGACTTCCATGAGGCGCACGCCGTAAATCGAACCGGAAGCGCCCGTAACGCCCACCACCAGCTTCATCGGAAAACTCCTGTTTCAAGCAAACCTACAAGCGCGTCTTCGCGATCTTCTCGTAATCACGATACAACAGGGTGAAATCTTTTTCGATCATCCCGCGTTTGACGGCCTTTTCCAGAAACGCGAGCGTGGCTTCCCCGTGTTCGGTATGCGCCCTGTGCTTCTCGCCCATCTTCACGGCCATGCCGACGTCTTTTATCATATTGTAGACGCGCGATTTGCCGTCCCACTTTTCGGACAGTATGTGATTCGGGAAGCGGAACTGGCTCGCGTAGCTCCGCGCGTTCGAGACGTTGAACACGTCGATCATGTCCCCGACCTTGAGGCCCACCCGCTCCGCGAGCTTTCCTCCCTCGCAGGTCGCCATGAAGATGGAGTGGCAGACCATGTTGTGAATCAACTTCATGGCGTGGCCCGCGCCGCTCTCGCCCAGATGGAAGAGGTTGTCCGCGATGGGAGCCAGGAATCGCTTCGTGCGGCGATACGCCCGCTCGTCCCCGCCTATCATGAGCGTGAGCGTTCCTGCGGCGGCGCCCGTCGCCCCTCCGCTCATGCCGGCGTCGAGAAACGCCACCCCCTTCGCCTTCGCGCGCCGGGCGATCTTCCGGCTCACGGCGGGGTCCGAACTCGTGAAGTCGTAGATCACGAGATTCTTTCGCGCGTTCGCCAGAACGCCTCCCCTTCCCTTGAGAGCTTCCTCGATTTCGGGCGAACCGGGCACCACGAAGATGATAACGCTCGCCTGCCCGGCCATCTCGCCCGGCTCGAGAATTTCAACGCCCCGCTTCCTCTCCCACGGCTTTCGCGCCTCGGGGGCCACGTCCCACACCATCAAGGGGATTTTCGCCTTGTGCAGATTCCCTGCGACGCCGCGCCCCATGTTCCCCAAACCGACCACGCCTACCTTCGCCTGCGCCATATCCTGGTTCCTCTCCTTCCCGTAGCGGCCCGCTCTCTATTCCCGGGCCGCTAAGGGCGTATACGTCTTGAGCGGGTCCGTATCGAACAATATCCCGCCGTCCGCCCCGTGCGCGAGGCGCGTGACGAAACTGCAGTTCGCCTCGTCCGTCTCGGGATAATCCAGCCGGAAATGCGCCCCCCGGCTCTCTTCCCTTTTGAGCGCGGCGGTGGCGAGGAGTTTCCCCAGAAGCGCCAGGTTCCGGACCGAGAGCGCGCTTTCGAGTTCCTGGCCTTTCGTTTTCTCAGAGGCGCGCGCGCCGTCATCGAGCCGCATGTGGAGGATATCCTCGCTCTCGATGCGCGCATATTCATCCAGCGCATACCGGCAGCCCCCGGCGTCGCGTATGGGGCCGAGCTTCTCGTGCGCGAGCATCCGGCAGCGCATGCGCACGTCCTTTTGCAGCGGGCCCTCCTCGCGCTCGATGAGCGCTTCCAGCCAGGTGCGCTCCGCTTCGGGAATGCCGCCGAAAACAGCCGGCGCGTCCCGTCCGCTCGCCTTCACCTGCTCAGAAACCGCCCGCCCGGCCCGCCTCCCGTAGACCAGCGAGGCCGAAAGCGCCGAGCCGCCGATGCGGTTGCCGCCGTGAATGCCGCCCCCCGTCTCGCCCGCGGCCCAAAGGCCCGGCACGCGCGTTTTTCCATTAACGTCTATCTCCAGACCGCCGAGCCATGTGTGGCTGCCCGGCGCCACTTCGAGCGGCGTTTTCGTGATGTCGATTCCGCGCGAGAGGCACGTCTTGTATACGTGGGGGATCTGTTTCTGGATCGTCTCCATGGGGACTTTCGTCGCGTCCATGTAGATGCCGCCCGTTAAGCCCGCTCTCCCTGCGTGAATCTCCTTCGCCATGGCGAGGATGACCTCGCTGCGCGTGCTTTTTTCCGCCGTGTCGGGGAAATAGCGCTTCAGGAACGCCTCGCCCTCCTGGTTCAGGAAAATGGCGCCCGCGTTGATGAACCCGGTGGGATGCGGCGCGAAGCCAAACAACTCCTCGGGCGCGCAGCACATGGCCTGAAAATCGATCATCTCGATGCCGAGGAGCGCGGCGCCCGCCCGAAAGCCCAGCACGTAGCCGTCGCCCGTCACCTGCGGCGGGTTGTCGTTCACGTAGAAAAGGCCGCTCCCGCCCCCGGTGGCGAGAATCACCTCGCGCGCGGCGTAGACCATGAGGCACCCGCGCGAGTAGTCCACCCCCCATGCGCCGATGACGCGGCCCCCTTCGGTGATGAGGTCCACGACCGCCACATGGGGATGCTGGCCGATGCGGGCGTCGCCCCTAAGCCTTTTCGAGAGCACCTTGGTGACCATGTTGCCCGTGGTGTCGTGGTGGTGCAGGGCGCGGGGATAGGTATGGCTCGGGAACATCTTGAGGTCGAGGTCTCCCTCATCGTCCGTGATGAACTCCGCCCCCCACTCGCGCATGTCGTGCACGACGTCGATGATGTCGTACACCCAGGTTCTCGCCAGTTCGGGGTCGATGAGCTCGCCGCCGTATTTCAGGATTTCCTGCAGGTGAAGCTCCGGGCTGTCGCCGGGCGCCATCGCCGCGGCGAATCCGCCTCGCGCCACGGTCGTCGTACCGCTGGTTGCCCTGCCCTTGGTGGCCTGGATGACGCGCACGCCCGCCTGCGCGCACTCGAAGGCGGCCATCGTGCCCGCTGCGCCCCCGCCCACGATCAACACGTCGGTCTCGTGGCGTTCTTCCGCGATGTTTCCCGCCATCTGAATCGTCCTTTCGGGCCAATGATTTATGAAGAAAAAAAATTACGGGCGCATCTTAAACCATTTGAGGGGAAAAGACCGCCCGCGCCGGGTTTTCGAGGCAACCGGGCCGCGGCCCCTCGATGCGCGGCTTCGCCACTGCTCCAGGTGGCGAAGGCGACGGCTCCCCTCTTCGCCCAGGATGATGACGCGAACTTCACCCGCGCTTATAATGGCGGCGCATCGCCCGGCTGCGGCCTTACGGAAACGGAGGGAATCCTGAACCATGACGCGAGTAGACGACGCGCTTCTACGGCGGATGGTAAAGACCATCGTGGATGAGGTCGACCCCGAGCAGGTGATCCTCTTCGGCTCACGCGCACGCGGCGACGCGGTGGCGGATTCCGACGTGGATTTCGTGGTGGTGGAAGCCGCCCCCTTTAAGGAGGGGCGGGACAGGCGCTCCGAAACGACGCGGCTTTGGCGCGCGCTGGCGGGTTTCGACGTTTCCAAGGATATTTTGCTCTTCAGCAGCGATGAAGTGGAATACTGGCGCGACTCCTTGAACCACGTCCTGGCGCGCGCCCTGCGCGAAGGCGAAGTGCTCTATGAGCGACCCTAAACAGGCCCGCGTGCTCCTGGAGGCGGCGGAGCGGGACGTTCTTCGACGCGCGGCTTCGACACTGCTGCATGAGAAGGATAGATTGAAGATTACGCGGCCTCCGAGCCCTCATCCCCGCGCGAGCATCCCGATCATCTTCTCCGCGCAGGCATCGGCGAAAGCCGGGTCGTTGATGTGGAGATCGAGCGTGACGATCTCCCCCGTCTTCAGGTGCTCCGCCAGCGAGGCGGCAAAGGCGGCGTCCGCCTCGGGCTGACGCCAATCGCCCGCATCGCGTCCTTCCAGATCGTGGGCTTTTCGTTTCGTGTGCTCGCTGTAGCCTTTCGTGGGTATCAGTACCGAGAGAGGCCCTTTGGCGCGGTTCAACTTTTCCGCCATCAGGACGCCGAGCGCCTCGAACTCCTCCCTGTTCGTGCGCATGAGGAGGTTTTGCGCGTTGTACTGGAAGAACGCCCGTTTTTGATATTTCCCGGGCACCTGGCCCGTCCAGAAATTCGCGTGATCGAGCGCGCCCGGCACCACGACCTGGGGAATACCTGCTGCACCCGCCGCCTCGAGCCTCCCCGCGCCCGCGCTGTACACGCCGTCCACCAGCAGGTCCGTGAGTTCGTGCGTGGTGACGTCCACCACGCCGGCCAACTCACCCAGCCCGGCCAGGGATTCCAGCGCGCGTCCGCCGGGTCCCGAGGCGTGAAAGAACATGACCTCATAGCCCGCCTCGGTGAGCCGCCTTTCCACCTGTTCGACGCACGCCGCCGTCCCGCCGAAAGATGACACCCCGATGAGGGGCGGCGCGGAACTATCGCTCTCTCCCTCCGCCTCCTCCTGTTTCACCATCCCCGCCAGAGCAAGAGCGGCGTTCTTCAGCACCCCGCGCGTGATGCGGTTCAGGGAGATATCGCCGATGGAGGGAAACATGATGATGTCGCTCTCGGCCACATACCACTGCACGGCCGCCGTGGCGGCGACGACGCTCACCATCACCTTGGGCGCGAGGGGCGGCAGCGCGCGCATGATGGCGCAGGCCATCGAGGTCCCGTTCGCACCGCCGAGGCCGACCGCGCCGTGTATTTCGCCTTCCCGATATTTTTCGGCCACAACCCGCCTTCCGCCTTCCATCATGATTTCCGAGGCGGCGTTTCTCTCCATATCAGCGAGATCATCCCAACTCCGCCCGGCTGCGGCCGCCACCTCCGCGCCGGTGACATCTGCACCACCGGCCTCGTGCGGCTTACAGGACAAATCCACCAGGAGGGGTTTTACGCCCGATTCTGAGAGCGCATCCGCTATGAAGCGCGCCTCCGGCCCCTTGCTGTCCATCGTCACCAATATGGCTACACCCGGTTTCGACATTTTTCCTTACCCGATAAATTGGTCATCTAAAGATGATGCCAATCGCGTGCGCACATGCCTATTTCCGCAAGCGCACAGATTTGAAACCCTGCGCCGCCCTGGGCACGGCATTCTCCACCGGAAAGCGTTCGGCGGAGGAGCCGCCCACATAGCCGTCGAAGCGGCTCTCCATGTCGAGAAGCCTCTCGAAATCGGCGGGCGTCTCAATCGCGCCCCCGTGACAGGTGAAGATTCTTTCCCCGTATTTCGGCAATAAAGCGTCGAATATCGCCGCCGCCCGCTGCGCGGCCAGCTCGAGCGGCATCACCGTTTTGGAACCGATGGAACCGCCCGAGCTGTTCCCGAAATGGATGATAATGTTGTCCACGCCCGCTTCCGCCATGGCGAGGGCCTCATCCGGCGTCGTCGTGAAGGCTTTGGTGAACATGCCCTTTCGGCTCGCATAGCCCAGAACGTCGACTTCTTTCGAAAAACCCATACCGGTTTCCTCCAGGTCTTTCCTGAAATTCCCGTCGATTAAGGCGACGGTGGGGCAGTTCATCACCCCGTGGAAGCCCGCCGCTGCAATTTTATCCACGAACCCGGACATGTCTCTCGTGGGGTCCGCTCCCAGAAGGCCCGCGACCACGGGGCATTCCCGCACGACGTTCAAGATGGAGCGCTCACCCAGTTCGAGCGTGATGGCGTTCGCGTCTCCGATGGGCAGGTAGCCCGCCATCGAACTCAGACCCTGCATCCGGTAGTAGGCTAGGTTGAAGGTGGTGACGAGGTCCGCTCCGCCGCGCGCGGCGAATTTCGCCGTGATGCCGCTCCCGCAAAGTGCGTCATAAACCGCGCGCCCGGCGTCCCTCTCGGCCCGCAGGCGGGCCGCGATTCCATCCCGGGAGAAGTCCATATATAAATTATCCTCTAAATATCAATAAGTTAGCTGGTATTTCCCAGAGGTTACTCAATATGTTACCACATAAGCGTTTATGATACAGCGTGGTAATGTATTTTGATGTATTTTCTACTTGAAACCATACCCGCCTTTGTGTGAAAATAGGACATGGAAGAGGCAGGCGACCTATCGCCTTCAAAATCATATTGTTCCAAGGATAAGTTCCAGTGGTCCCGTTCGCCCGAGCCGCTCCGCCCTGTTTTCCGGGTGGAGCGGCACGGGGCCACACCTGACCGGTTACAGACATCATTCAAATCGGCTGAGTGAAATCGCGGAAATTCTACGGCCCTCTTCAGGTCCTGTCCGCCAGGAACGCCTCGGCCACGAATATCCCCCCCAGTGCGAGAAACAAAAGCGCGCCCAGGTCGATGAGCCTCAAGATAGAGCGCAGCGGGTCCGAATCGTTCGCAGGCAAATCACGCACGTCGAGTTTCTCGAGTGTTTCCCTGAAAATGCTCATCTCCACGGGGGAGATTTTCGCCTCGGATGCGGGCGCATTCACGGCCACGAAATGTTTTTCATCGGGCGTGAGCACGCGGTAAAAGCCCGCGCGGTAGGCGTCGCGGTAATAGGCGACGGCGCCGCCGCTTCCCGCCTTGCCCAGCCTGAGCCCCTCGGCGGGCGCAGGCTCGGAACCCGATGCTTTTTCCGTGAATTGAATCGCGCGCTCTTCCCGCGCCGGGCCGCGTATCTGTATCGCCTCCCCGACCCGCCGGACGGGCGCCCTGATTTCGAACGCCTCTCCCGCATCCGCAGACGAAGACACCCCCTTGTGGATGCCTCCCAGAAAGTCCGAAACGCCCCTCATGAAGGGAACGAAAACGGGGCGCACGGCGAGGTCAGTCCAGTCCCGATCGCACGTGGAGCCCCACACCATCACCTGGCCCGAACCCACCGAGCCGACGACGAGCACGGGGGCGCCGTCCGGCAGTTCCAGCAGAGCCCGTCCGCCTCTCGCAGGCTCCAGCGGCGTGATCCGGGCCAGACGCAGGGCGGAGAAAAACCGTCCGCCGTTCACCCCCAGCAGGGAGAAGGCCGGGTGCGCCTCCTCGCCTTGCGTGATCTTGAGGTTTCGGGACGGGCGCAGCGTGACGGGTCCTTTCGCCGTGGCCGGCAGCCAGCCGAGCCCTGCGGTCATTGCGCTCGACAACTCGCCGGTGGCCCAGAAAAGACCACCGCCTTTTTCGACGAAATTCCTCAGCCCCTGCTTCGCCCGGTCGGGCCAGCCGCCCAGGTTGCAGGCGATGACGTAGTCGTACTCGTCCCATGGCACGTCATTCAGTTCATAAGACGCCACGACGCGCGTCAGCACGGGGGATTCTCCGCCCAAAGGGGCCGCGCTCAGGGCGTTGACGATGAAAAAGGTCTCGCTGTCCTGGAGCCCGCGCTTCGGGTCCCCGTCGATGACCAGCGCGCGCAGGCGCTTTCCGATGCCCGCCGCGAAGTAGAAGCGGTTCGTCGCCGAGAGGTTGTCCTCCGGCAACTCGAGGCGGCCGTAGAGCACGCCCTTCTCGGGCGCGTTCACCCGAAAACTCACCGGGCCCGCCCCGTTCGGTTCGAGGTCCACCTCTATCGTTTCCTGCAACTCCTCGCTCACGTACAACCGTACGGGGACTTTTGATTTCTTCTCCTCTCCCCGATTGAAGACGCGCGCGCCGATGGTGAAGGAAAAACCCGCCTTGGGCGGCCACGGCTTCATCTTCACGTCCTGGAAGCTCAAATCCTCCACCCCGGCCTCGGGGGCCACGCGCACGAATTGCAGATGCACGTGCGGGTTCCATTGCTTGAGATTGCGAATTTGAAACGACTCCCAGTCGCCCCGGGCGAAATCGCTGAAAACGACGATGTTCCTCCGCCCCGCTTTGGGCGATGCGTTCTCGAGCGCATGCTGGAGGACGCGGGCGGGCGCTCCCCTGGCGTCGGTCTGGCGGACCTGCTCCAGGGCCGCGAGCGCATCCTCGCGCTTCAACTCCTTGAGTGGCGCGGCGGCCGGTTCCCCCGCGGTCGCCGCGATGCTCATGCGGCCCGCATCCGACATGTCCTCAATCATCCGCCGCACGGCGCGTTTGGCCACGTCGAAACGACTGCCCTTTTCCGTCTCAAACGCCATGCTGGCCGAATTGTCGATCACCGCGACGGTATGCTCGGGGAACCATCCGACGCCCGCCACGCCGCCTTCGGTTTCGAGAAGGGGGCGCGACGCCAGGAAGATGATGATCCCCACGGCGCACACCCGCAGAAACAGGAGTATCCAGTTTCTGAGTCTGCTGCGGTTCGTGATGCGGCGCTGCGTCCTGAGCAGGAACTCGAACGTGGGGAGGCGGTATCTGCGGACAAGGCGCCTCCTCAGCAGGTGAATCAGGATGGGAAGAAAAACGAGCCCCATCCCCCAGAGAAGCGCTGCGTGTAAAAACTGGAAACTCATCTCCCCTTCTCCCCAAGCGCCCCGCTATATCCTCGAGCGACTGCGCCACGCCAGAAAGCGGATGAGGCCCCTGTCCAGCGGCTCGGCCGTCGAGACGAGATGATAGTCCACCCCCAAGTCCGCACACCGTTCGCGCGTTTGCTCAAGAAATTCCTCCAGAAGCCCAAGATAGGGCCGCTTCACCACCTCGCATTCCACGGTGATGTTCCTGTCGATCTCGACGTCGTCCATCCTGGCGAGGCCTTCGAAGGGAAACTCGAGCTCCACGCTGTCGAGGATGTGGAATACGATGACGTCGCTCCCCTTGAGGCACAGGAGTTTGAGCGCCTTTTCCACGGCCTCGGGGTCATCGAGCAAATCGGAAACGACCACGACGAGCCCCCTTCGCTTCAGGCGTTCCGCCAGGTCAAGCATCGAACGCGCGATTCCGGTTCCCCCGGCGGGGGTGGCCGCCTGAAGGCCCGCCAGCAGGGTCAGCAAGTGCTTTCTGATCGATTTGGGCGGAACCTGCACGTCTTCGGTTTCATGGGAAATCACCAGCCCCACCGAATCGGACTGGCCCAGCAGCAGATGCGACATGGCCGAGGAGAGCGTGGCCGCATACGCCCACTTGCTCAGGGGCCCGTCGCCGAAGTCCATCGAGGCGCTCGCGTCGACGACGAGATGCGCGTAGAGGTTCGTCTCGTCCTCGTATTGCTTCACGAGGTAGCGGTCGAATTTCCCGTAGGCCTTCCAGTCGATGTGCCGGAGTTCATCGCCCGGGCTGTACGCCCGGTGTTCCTCGAAATCGACGCTGAAACCGCGCGAGCGGCTCCTGTGCACGCCGCTCATCAGGCCCTCGACCACGTGGCGGGCGCGCAGCTGGAGGTTGGACAAACGCGAGATGACGAGGGGGTCGAAATACAGATCCGTGTTCAAGCCGATTCCCTCTGAGCAGGCGTCTACGCGGCTTCGGTGGCCTCCGCCGGGGGCGCGATGGTTTCGAGCAGTTGCCGTATCAGGGAGACGGAGTCGTGGCCTTCCGCCTGTCCCCGGAAGTTCACCAGAATCCGGTGGCGCAACACGGGTTCGGCCAGCGCCCGCACGTCCTCGATGGTGGCGGCGTAGCGGCCCCGGAGCAGCGCCCGCGCCCGCGCGCCCAGAATCAGATACTGGCTCGCCCTCGGACCCGCGCCCCACTCCACGAAATTGCGGACGAATTCCGGAGCGCTCTCGTCGTCGGGGCGGGATGCGCGCGCGAGCGACACCGCGTATTCCACCACGTAGGGAGCCGCCGGGACGCGGCGCACCAGTTCCTGAAACGCCAGAATCTGCTCGTTGTTCATGATTTCTTCGAGTTTGGGGTCGTAGTTCGAGGTCGTCTGCGCGACGATTTCCTTCTCCTCCGCCAGACTCGGGTACGACACCCCGATCTCGAACATGAACCTGTCCAGCTGCGCTTCGGGCAGCGGATAGGTGCCTTCCTGCTCCACGGGGTTCTGGGTCGCGAGAACGAAAAACGGCGGGTTCAGATAGTGCGCCTGCCCGCCGGCCGTCACGTGCAGCTCCTGCATGGCCTGCAGAAGCGCCGCCTGCGTCTTGGGCGACGTGCGGTTGATCTCGTCCGCCAGCAGTATCTGCGTGAAGATGGGTCCGCGAATGAAGCGGAAAGAGCGCCTCCCCTCCATGGTGTCGTCGAGTATGTCCGTGCCCGTGATGTCCGAGGGCATCAGATCGGGCGTGAACTGGATGCGGTTGAAATCGAGCTGCAGCACGCGGGCCAGGGTGCGTATGAGCAGGGTTTTCGCCAGACCCGGCACGCCGACCAGAAGGCAATGACCCTTGGAAAGCAGGGCTATCATGACCAGGTCGATCACTTCCGCCTGTCCGACGATGATCTTGTGCACCTGCTCGAGGATGGCGTCGCGCTTCACGCCTATCTCGCGCGCCACCTCCACGTCCACCTCGTTCATGCCCGACTCTTCGTTTCCCACAACACCTGTTTCATCGTTCATTGCGAACCGCCTCTCGATTTAGCGGGACGACATGAGGCGAAGGGCTTCACGCTCGCGCTTCGCCTTTTCCGCCTCGCCCGTTCTTTCGTAATGCGCCAGCAGGCGCTCATGTACCACTCGAATGAAGGGGTTGATATGCAACACCTCCTCCCACGCCCTGAGGGCGCGCCCGGGCCTTCCGCCCATCTCGCTCGCCAGCGCCTTGTGCACGTGCGTCATCGCGTAATCCGGGTCCACCTTCAGCGCCCTTTGAATGTGTTGCTCGGCCTCGGGGATCAGGCCCAGATGTATCTCGATCTGGGCCGCGCGGTTGAGGAGGGGCTGGGAGTGCGGCTCATCGCGCAGGGCGCGGCGATATTCGATGAGCGCCGCACGCATCCTCCCCCGGAACGAGAGCCTGTCGCCCAGCCGCATGCGCCTTCTGGCCACGGCGCTCTTGAGCGCGGCCAGGTCGATCGTGCGCTCGCTCATCGGCCCTTTGGGCTTCAGCTTCGGCAAGGAGACCTCCGAACCCGCGTGCTTGCGAAGGGGGAGTTTTTTGAGGTCTTCTATCCAGAGCTTCTCGAACCCGCCCAGGTCGACTCCGGCGAGGAGCCGCAGGCCCGGCTCGGCGCTCTGGGGCGGACCGGTGGATTCGAGCTCGACGAGGCTCGCCCGTCTTTGATGACGCATCCCGGGGTTCTCCTCACCGAACGCCGGCGCACCCTGCGTTCTCGGTGCAGGCGCGGCGTTTTTGATGCCCGCCAGCAGGCGGACGAGCGCGTTCTCGCCCATTGTGCGTTGGATGAAATCCACGGCCGAGGCCGCCTCCGCGTAAGCCAGGTGCACTTCTTGCGGCGTGTCGAGGTAGATGAGGCTCGGCTCCATTTTCTTGAACGGGACGTAGACGTTCGTCTCCCTCGCATTGTACAGCAAGGCCTCCTCGCCCGGGTGGAGGAAGCCGGTTTCATCGCTGCGCCATTTTTTCTCCAGATACTTGGCGATCCCCTCGTGCAGCCAGATGGGGGCGCGATTTTTCGTCGCCAGCACGACGAGATAGTGGACGTATTCGTGCGCCGCCGTGTCGAGCCAGCGATAGCCCCGCAGGAGCGCGCCGGGGGATAAAAACATTATCTTGTTGAACTTGCAGACCCCGACCGCGCCCTTCTCTTCGATGTCGCGCCTCGATAGCGTGGACGAGCGGTGGAAGCGGACGGAATCGGAGAAAAGCTCCACGCGGATGCGCTGGGTGGGCCGCACGCCCAACTCCTCGCCGTAGCGCGCATAGGCCCTCTCCAGCGCGTCGCCCAGATAAGGCAGCAGAACGGCGTCTTCTCCCGGCTCGTACCAGATGTCGAAATGCGCCGTTTGATACGCCTTGAAGCCTTTCATCGCCGTTTGCGTCTGGCGCACGTGGAGCCTCAGTTCGAGCCATTCGCTGTCTCCCGGGCGTTTCTTGAGCGCCGCGTTGAGGTTGGCGAGCGACTCGGCGTATCGGCCCTCCAGGTAGTCCGCAGCCCCCGAAAGCGCCGGCCATGCCGCCAAGCCGGGAGATTCGGACTCGAGCGATGCGATTTTTTTTCTGGCCTCTACGAGATTCCACGCCCGAAGCTCGTCCACCACCGCGCGGTAGCCGTCGGGCCGCGCCACGGCCTGGGAGAGAGGCACCGCGCGGTTTACGGTATGCGGCCACGCGGGTGGCGTGAAGACCGCGACCCCGAAAGCGCAAACGAAGATTGCGAAGAGTCTTTTCAGCATCATTTCGTCAGCCTGTCGAAATAGTCCTCGATTTCACCGCGCATCCCGCTCGGCAGACCGTCTTTCATCGCCTCCATGATCTCCTCCCTGTACTTGGCCGGCACCTTGTATTGCTCCCGATCGGGGATGAGCACCTCGCTGAACTGCGTGCCGAGATTCCCGTCCTCCTCGCGCCCCCGATCGTTGGAGCCGCGCGGCTGGGGGAAATTCGGGTTTCTGGACCACCACGGCCTGTTCCCTCCCATGCCCGGCCCGAAAGCGCTGAACCCCCGGGGGGTGCCCAGACCCACGCTGCCCCGCTGGGCCATCTGCTGCATGGCCTGCTGCATGGAGTTCTGCCCCTCG
Source organism: bacterium (assembly GCA_965204535.1). Taxonomy (GTDB): domain Bacteria; phylum UBA8248; class UBA8248; order UBA8248; family UBA8248; genus Bin107. The sequence continues at coordinate 1,560,397 of OZ241996.1, forward strand.
GCGAGCTTGCGGATCGCCTCCTCCTCGGGGGGAACCGCGCGGGAGGAACTGCGTTTCGCCAAAGCGGCGGCGGCCTCTTCCATCGCCTCGCCCGCCTCGGCGATTCTGCGCAGGATGCTCGGGTTGATGAAGGGATACACCTGCATCATCCGGCGCAGTTGCCGCTCGAAATCCCCCAACCGCTTGCGCAGGTCTTTCTGCCGGTCGCGCAGGCCGTCGAGTTTCGCGATTTCCGTGCCGCCCGCCTCTTTTTCGGATTTGTCCAGAAGCCGCCCCGCACTCTTCGCCAATTCTTTCGCGGATACGGGCTCCGGGCGCGCAAACCCAAACCTCATCCCGCTAAGCGCAAGCGACGCCATGCGCTCCAGAATTTCAAGCGAAGGCCTCTGCGGCGAAGGAACCGGGCCTATCAACCCGAGCGTAAGCCCAACCGCGCTCTCCGCCGGCTCTCCCGCCAGGGGCGCGGCGCCGCGTTCTTCCAGACGCTCCGCCGCCTCCGGCGCAGGCTTCGCGTCCGCATCCATCCGCCGGGCCCAGGGCTCGGGCCTGATTCCCTCCCGCGCATCCCGCGGCGCGGGCTCCGACCGCTTTTCGCGCCTCGCCACCTTCGGCGCATCTTTTTCCTTCTCCGCTATCTGCTCGGGACGGACGCAAGGCGACCTCCCGAGTTTGGCCGCCCATTCCGGCAGCCTCTGGAAGATGATCCCCCACTCTCCTCTCTTGAGCATCGTGTCGAACTCGGAGAGCGCACGCACCTTCTCGCGCTGGATTTTCTCTGCCTGCGCCCGGGGGGAGAGTTTCTTCTCCGCTTCGGGACGGCCCAGCATCGAAATCTCGGGCTCCGCCGCCTCGGCTTTCTTCTCGGGTTCGGCTTGTTTCACCGGTTCGGCCTTCCCGAAACAATCGGCCGGGAGCGGCTTTGCGGCCGATTCACCTGCTTTTTCCCAATACGCACGCGCCAGTCGCGACACGGCGGCGGCGTCTTCGGGCCATTTCTTCTTGAGGCGATCCACCACGGTCTCCACCACCCCCACCGTCTCGCCGAGTATGGCCTGCTGCTCCTCCACGATTTTGGCCAGTTCGCCTTGCTGACGCTGGATGGGCCGACCGCCGCGCTGGCTCCTCATCTGCTGGCGCTGCATGCCGCGAAGCGCCATGCGCATTCTCTGCAACTGGCTCATCAGGCGCCTGAGTTGTTCCAGCGCGCCCTGGAAATTGTTCTGGCGCATCATCTCGCGAATCCGCTCGAAGGAGCGCATCATGTCCTGCATGGGCATCTCGCGCATGCTGCGCTGATTCATGAACTCCCTGGGCATGCGCTGGGCCAGCGAAGCCATCTGCTGCATCAGCTCGCCCAACTGCTCCCTGAGCTTCCTCAACTCCTTCTCCACCCGCCGGAGCGCTTCTTCGTCAGCACCCATGCTGCGCATTTTCTCCAGCGCCTGCTCGATGGACCTTTGTCTTTGGATCATCGATTCCGTCGTGCGGCCCGCCCTGTCCACCCGGACGTTGCGCTGGATTTCCTCGCCCATCGTGGCGAGGCGCTCCAGCGTCTCCGTCGCCTCTTCCTGCCGGGCGGCTATCTCGCGGTTCAGCCTCTCCCTTTCTCCTTTCGCGTTCTCGCCCAGTTTCGACAATCGCGAGAGGGGTTTGAGGTATTGCGAAATCGCATCGCGCAGCTGCCGCTCGAGGGTGGATAAATCCATGTCGGAGAGCGTCTCGCGCGGATTCTTGGGCCGGAGCATCGCCCTCGTCCGCTTGATACGCTCCAGAATTTTTGTGGCCTTCGCCTCGATGGAGGGGCTCTTCCCCGCTGGTTTCCCCGTTTCTTTCGCTTCTTTCGCCCTCTCTTCCGGCGGGAGGTCCTTCTCCAGGTAATCACCCAGCAGGTCGAGGAGTTCGTTTGAAATCTCGCCCAGATTCCTGTCCAGCCCGGCCATCACGGCTTCCCTGTCGCGGATGCTGATGCGGTAGACTTTGCTCGTCCCGACTTTGGGGCCGCTCACCGTATCCACGTCGGGCGCGATGAAGCGATAGGAGAGGACGCCCCCCGGACGAATGCCCATGGTGCTGAGGTCGAACTCGTAGCGGCCGAGCACGTCCTTCTGGGGCTTCTCGCCGCCCCACACCTTGATTCTCCTCGGGCGGCCGCTCCCGAGCCTGACTTCGAGGTACACGCCCCTGATCCCGAAATCATCGGACGCCCGGAACTTCACGGTCACCCGCTCGTCGGCTTCCACCGTGAGGTCCTTGCCCGGTTGCGTCACCATCACGTCGGGATAGGCGTCGGGGATGATGTCGATCTGGTAGCGCCGGGGCGCCAGATTGGAAAACCCGTGCGCATCCTTCAAGCGCACCTGATAAGAACCCGCGCCGCCCAGGATCATCTTGCCGCCCAGCGAGTCGCCGTTTTCGGTGGGATTGAGGGGCAACCGCCACCCGTCGGCCAACGCGATGAGCGCCTCCTGAACCGGCTTGTTCGTCTTGACGGCCAACTGCACCTCGGAGCCCATGTAGGCGCGGATGTGGCCTCCGCTTTTCCCCGCACCGGGTTTCAACTTCGTATATTCAGGCGGAAACTGAACCACTTCGATGGACTCCACCCTCGGCGGGGCGACCACGCGAACCTCAACCGTCCGGGAGCGGAACCTGCCCGTACGCGCCGTGATGCGCGCACCGGCTCCCGCAGCCAGCCAACGGGCGCGAAACTGGTGAGGCGCCACTTTCTCCATGGCGATGCTCGCCCCGGCTTCGGCGCCTTGTTGCACCTCCAGTTCCACGTAACCCGCCTCACGCCCCCTGGTCCTGACTTCCAGGGTCGTGGGCATTCCGGGAAGCAGCGTCGTGCGCTCCGCCCAAATCTCCAGATGGGTGATGCGCGAGGGCATGAGGTCCGCCGCGTTCGCCAGAAGATAACCCGCGCGCGGGTAGAGCCCCGGCCAGATGAACGCCATGAGCATCACGACGATGGCCAGAATTCCGGCGAGCCGCCCGAGCCTCTGGAAACCGGCGTGTGAGACGTAAGCTTCGGGGTCGAGCGATTCCACTTCCCGGCTGGTGTCGTTCACCAGCGCGTCGATGAGTCCCGGCGAAGTGGGATCGTCGTCGCCGAGTTCGCCTTTGCGCGGGAAAAGCTGCAGCGAACTGATGAGGTTGCTGCCCAGATCCGGGTGGGTCTCTTCGATGTCGAGAGCGATTCTCTCGCGCCTCGGACGGCGCGTCGCCAGCCACCAGCACCGGACGAGCGCCGCGCCGAGCAGCAGAACGGCCAGCCCGGCGTAGATGACGGCGGAATATCCGAAGCGGACCTGGGAGACGACCGCCGCGGGAGCGAGCAGCAAAACGGCCAGTACGCCCAGCAGCAGAACCATCCCCGCTTCGAGGCGCCTGACCTTGAGGCGAGCGCGAATTACCGAATCGAGAAACTCGTTTATCTTCCTGAAAGATCGCTCGGCCATTTCCCGTTTCCTCACATGAATGAACGGCGAGGAGAATCAAACGAAATTGTAATACATGATTTGATTTACCGCACGTTCATCTAAAAAACCGCGCGCCGACTGCCTTGCGTTCAAGCCAGCCCCCAAAGTCTCCGTATGGTCCATTCCAGGCCCGGCAGCAGAATGAGAATCATCCCGATCCAGGGAATGCTCCAGAGCCTCACGTCACGCACCTCCATCACCCTGTGCGGCACCTTGCCCTTCAAGGCCTCGAGGACGCGGGCGGTCAAATCTTCCTCCGCCACGGCGTCGGCCCGGAAAAACAACCCGCCCGTGTGCTTCGCCAGCGTCTGCAAATTCTCCCAGTGCGGGCTGACGTCGGCCCACTCCGCCTTGCCCGCTTCGCGACCGATGCCGATCGTGCGCACCGCCTCGCCGATAACCTGCCCGCCCTCCACGGCCGTCATTCTCGCCCGATAGCTCCCGTTCCCGCGGGGGCGGAAGTGAACCTCGAACTCCCGGGAATCCGGGCGGTAGACCGCGCGATACCGGCTGGTGACGCCATAGGGGTCGCGAAGCTGCACCTGCACCTGCGCCGCCGGGGCGGGCCGGTAGGATTCGTCCCTCACCTGCATCCTGAGGACGTAGGTCCCGTCCTTCGCCTGCTCCGCTTCGGGGACAATCTGAACCTGCGAAATTCCGGGGTCGCCCGAGAGCCAGCGGATCATCTGCGCCACCAGGCGGATGTAGAGGCGGTTCGTCTTCTCCGCCGCCACCATCCCGAAATTCCACCGCCAGATATCGTCGGAGAAAATGCTCACCACCCTGCCCTCGCCAATCCGCTTCGTGGCGAGCAGGGGAATTTTCCCCTCTTTCGTCGAAACGAGAATCTGCCCCTTTCCGAACGGCGTCGTTGAATTGATGCGCCTCAAGGCCGGAAGGGCGGCCCAGAGTTTTTTGTTCTCCTCGACATCCGGGGAGAGTTGCGTGATGGGATGCCTTCCGCCGGTGGAAGTCAGCTGAACGAGCAGGCGCCTCTGGTCCTGATAGTCGCTCTGCTGCTGCAAGCGCACGGGCAGGAGATCCTCGATGGGGCTGCGGTAATACCCGCCCGCGCTGAAGGATTGCCTGCCGCCGAACTTGAGCAAGGCCCCGCCCTTGCGGACGTATTCCCCCACGCGCTGGAGGTAGTAGTTGCTGAAATACTCCTGCGCGGAGAAATTATCGAAAACCACGATCTCGAAATTCTTGAGTTCTTCCAGGAACAGCTTGTCCACCGGAAACGGAACGAGGCTCAGGTGCCGGGTCGGAACGCCCGGATCATCCTCCGAAGTCCTCAGAAAGACGAACGACACGAGGTCGATGGCGGGGTCCCGCTTGAGCGCCATGCGCAAGAAGCGATAGTTCCAGGTGGGAGAACCCGTGATCGTCAGCACCCGAATTTTGTCGCGCCGCACTTCCAGGGGGATCTCGACGCGATTGTTCGACTCCACGATTTCGCCGCGCTGAACGGGCGTCACCACGCTGAGCACCTGGCTCCCCACTTCATTCGGCGTGAAGCGGAATTTCACGAGACGGCGCAGCGGACTGCGCCTGACGTCTATCGACCGGGTCCTGATGATGCGGCCCTCGCGCGTAAGAGCGACCGGCAGCTTGCGGCCCGAATAACCTTTCACCGAAAGCGAAACCTCCAGACTCATCTCCTTTCCCTGAAAGGCGATGCGCGGGGCTTGAATATCCTGTATGGCGATGTCCCGAAACGAATCCGGCGCCCCGAAGCCCACTCCGATGAGGGGCGGGAAGGATTTCACGTCCCCGGGCGGAAGATCCGCTCCGGTGGTGTCCCCCCCGTCCGTGAGCATCAGGATACCCAGGGGGCCGTCCTGGTTTTTCTGCTCTTGCTCGCCCTCCGGCATGCTCGCTTCGCGGGCGCTGCGCAGGGCGCCCCGGATGGCCCCCAGGGGGTCGCTGCCCACGCCCCGGGCTTCCAGGTTTTCGAGCTCCCGCACCCCGATGGGGGTTCTGCGCGCATCGTAGCGGGCGAGTTGAACGTCGTAGAGTTTCCTGAGGCCCGTGAGCAGGCTCGCCGGGACGTCCGCCTGATCCTCCTCTCCGGGGGCTTGCGACTCCCCGATCTTTTTCGGGACCAGCAGAAAATCCTTCGCCAAATCGATGCGCGTTTTCTTGCTGTTCACGTCCTGGACGCTCATGCTCGCCGAACTGTCGAGGAGAACGAGCAGCTTGGGCGGCAGGGAGCGCTCGCGTTTGTCGATCAGCGTCGGGCCGGAGAGAAAAAAGACGACCGCCGCGTACAACAAACCCCGCAGAACCTGAAGAAGCCAGACGCGCCTCATCGGGAGTTTTTCGGCCAAATCGCGGTGTCTTCGCACGAGCGCCCAGCCGAGTCCGACCGCCACAGGGAGGATCACCCACCAGGGGGCGCCGCCCGGCCAATGAAGTGTGGACCAGTCCATCGTCTAGCCCTGGTTCAGCCTGCGCTGGATGAAGGGGTGGTGGATGAGGTCTTGCTTGTAGTTGCCCGTCATCGCGTAGAGGGAGATGTTGACGGCGAGTTGAAAGGCCGCGAGACGCTGGGGCTCCCCGCCGGGGGTGCATTCTTCGAGCCATCCGCCACCGGGACCCCTCGCCCAGGCGCCTCCCAGGTCGTTCCGGCAGAAGATGACGGGGGTGAACATGCCCACCTGGATGCCCAGCAAGTCCTGGCTGACGGCCTGCCGTCCGCCGATGGAGCGGATCAGGTAATAACTCTTGAACACGGCGTGCTCGCGCTGGAGCGCCTCGAAGGAAGTTCTCGGAAAAACCAGCCGCATGAGTTCCCTGACGGCGCCGCCGAAGGCTTCCTCTTCGAGCCCGAGCCCGTCGTCGATGAGCAAAAACCCCCCGTAGGTGAGGTGGCGCCTCAGATTGTCTATCGCCCTCGAGCCGGGCATCTCGAACTCGTAGCGCCCCGACATATACAGAAAAGGATATTCGAAAATTTCGGGCGAGGAGATGTCCACCGCCTGCGCATCCCCCGCGGTTTCGATGCTCGTGCGCCTTCTCACCTCATCGAGAAAAGAAGCCATCGCCGTGGGGTATTCCCGCCAGCGTCCGCCCGAATAGCGCAACTGCGCCGGCGTGAAATCGGGGAGAAACGTCTTTTCCTCCTCGAAGGAGCGCGGCAAGAGATGCTTCTGCCAGTCGCCGAGGGGAGCGGGCGACTGCGCTTCCGCCCGCCCGGGGAGGCCGAGGAGCGCGGCCGCTGCCACCGCAGAGCGGGCGATGAACGCGCGCCGGCTCAAGAGAGATTTACGGGACGCTGACATCGGGCAACACCACGTAGGTCGTGGGCGGCGGCAGTCTTTTGCGCGTGAGCACGAGCTCGGTTTCCTTCGGGCGGAGGACTCGCGTGATTCCCTCCGCCTTCAGGGCCTTCTCGAACTCTCCGGTCAATTCGGGGCCGAAGTAGTGCATCGGTATCACGATGTTGGGCCCGATGCGCTTGACGATCTTGGCCGCCACGTCGTGCGGCACCGTAAAGGAGCCGTCGATCGGAAGCAGGAGCACGTGAATTTTCCCAAGGTCCCGAATCTGTCCGGGCGACGGCCCGAAGCGCGCGTTCCCGAAGTGCGCGACGCAAATCCCGCCCGCCTGAAAGACGTGGATGGTGTTGAGGACGAAGGGATGGTTCTCGTCCCCGTCCACCTGGGGGAAGGACGCGACTCTCAGCTTCCCGAATTTCTCGTCGATCGCGTTGGGCTTTCCCTCCTGCGTCACGCCGAAGAAAATCTCCGACTTGCCCACGTAGGGCCCCGTCATGGAGTGGGTTTCGTGGAAATTGCTGACGGTGACGGCATCCGGCGGCGGATCCAGCACGGGGATCACGTAGGGGTCCATGACGGCCCGCCCGCCGCCCGGGGCTTCGATCAGGAAACTCGAATGTCCCAGAAACTTGAGCCGAACCGCGCGCGTTAGGCGAGCGCTCTCCCATCCGCCCCTCGTCGAGACGGGGATGAAACGCCCGTCGCGCTGGACGATTCCCGGCTTGCAGATGCCCTCGGCCGCCCATGTGAGAGTGGACGAAAAGATAAACGCGAAGAAGGCGAACAAACCCAGGGAGACGATTTTTTTCGCCGGAAAGCGATTCCGCATGCGCGTCGAAAATCGATGCTTCCCACAGGCGGGGTTCAATATGATGTCCCCTATGGCAACGTCGCTACGACATCACCAAGACATTTTACGACATCACAGCGACAACAAGGCGGCGTGAACGTGCAATTCTAGCGCATTTATCCATCCTGTGGATAGTCGCGCGCCCCAGTGGGGTAAAAAGCGAGATTCTCACCACTGCGACGGCTCGCCCTGAGCGGTCCCCCGCCAGGGGGAAATCCATATCGCCGCGGCCAGGATGCACGCCTTGAGCACGTCCGTGACGACATAGGCGCCGTGGTAGCGCCCGAACTCGCTCTGCACGGCGGGCGCGCCCCCCGAAGCCTCCGTGCTCGTGAGGATTCTGCCGAGCGCTTCTATTTTCGGCGAGAACCAGAAGACGTGCACACCCACGATGAGAAGGAGACACCCGGCCAGCACGAGCGGCAAACCACTCATCCGTCCCGCCCACCAGAGAAAGCAGAACAACAAAACGCAGAACATGAATTGCAGGCGGTTCCATGCGCGGAAAATGCGGGCATTCACCTCTCGCGCGGCCATGCGGCCCTTGATTTCAGTCGTCGAGGCGGGTTCGAACAGCTTGGAGGCCACCGGGTTTTTCCCCGCGTCGAACGTATCGAAGGAATTCGTCGCGGCCCACCACACGCCCAGCGTGAGGGCGAGCCAGGATACGAGAAGAGCGAAGTGCAAAGAACGAACCAGAGCGGTCAAGCCAGACTCCTCGATCCGGGAATAGACACACTTGAGCACGGACCTTCAATGTACTCGACAAGCACGGCGGCTCACAAGCCACAGGCGCAAGGAGCGGGCCCCTGCGCAAGGCGCGATGATCTCGTAGGGGCGCTTCGTGAAGCGCCCGTTTCATTTAGGGGGGTCGTTCGCGAACGACCCCTACGTCACAACCGGAGATGACGACCGTAGGGGCGACCCCCTGTGGCCGCCCTCCCCCCACCCCTGTCCCGAGGAGGGACAACCACAGGGGCAGGACAGGCACGGAGGCCTGTCCCTACGGCGAACAATCTCGAAGGTCGGATAGACTTTTCACAACGGCCCCGGTCAGCGCTCCCCGGCGTATCGCCCAAAGCAATGCTGGACACCGCGTTGCGCGAACACTTAGAATGATTGGCGAGGCACCGCGGCTCACGGGGAGATTGTCATGACAGAAAACGCTTCCACGGCCTACAAGTCTCCCGCCAAAATCGAGGCTTTGCTCTCCCGCCAGAAAGAAGAAGGCTACCTCTCGAAAGAGGCGATCACCGAGGTCTCCAAAGACCTGGGCGTTCCCATCTACGATTCCTACGGCATCGCCAGCTTTTTCCCGCACTTTCACCTGGAAAAACCCGCGAAACCCAAAGTCCAGATATGCCGGGACATGAGCTGTCTGCTCGCAGGCGGCGATGCGCTCTTAGAAAGTGCGAAAAAACTCGCGCGACGCGCGGGCGTCAGGAACCTCCGGCCCGAAAGCTGCGCCTGCCTGGGCCGCTGCGACAAGGGGCCCGCCGCCGAGATCGAGGGCCGCATCTATTCATCCCTCGCGGATGAAAAATTTCAAAACATCCTCGCGTCCTGGAAAAACGGGCGCCTGAGTCCCGCCACCAGGGCGCAGAAGCTGAAACACGCATCGCGCATCAACCCTTACCGCAAGAACGAGGCTTATGGGGTCCTGCGAGCGTTGATGAGAAACGACAAGCCCGAGAGCGTCATCGACGTACTCAAGGACAGCGGCCTGCGCGGCATGGGAGGCGCCGGTTTTCCGGTCGGGCTCAAGTGGAGTTTCGTCCTGAGCGCGCCGGGGGATGAGAAATTCGTCGTCTGCAACGCCGATGAGAGCGAACCGGGCACGTTCAAGGACCGCGCCATCATGGACACATACCCCGAACTCGTCGTCGAGGGAATGCTCATCGCCTGCCGGGCCGTTGGGGCTGTGCGCGCCATCATCTACATACGCCACGAATACGGCGGGCAGGCGAAAAGGCTCGGAAAAGCCATCGAACGCGCGCGCAAGGCGCGGCTGGTCGGCACGAAGACCACCCCCACTCTCGAAATCTTCACCAGCCCCGGCGGGTACATCTGCGGAGAGGAGACGGCGCTCCTGGAAGTCCTGGAGGACAAGCGCGCCCAGCCACGCGACAAACCCCCCTTCCCAGGCTCCGAGGGTCTGTTCGGCAAGCCCACCCTCATCAACAACGTCGAGACCTTTGCGCTCATACCGGCGGTGCTGAAGTATGGAGCGGCGTGGTTCACCTCCTTCGGGCGAAACGGGAGCAAAGGCTTCAAGGTGGTGGGCGTGAGTGGTGCGGTCAGGAAACCGGGGGTCTACGAGGTGGAGTTCGGTACGCCGATCCGGGAGATCATAGAAGGCCCCGCGGGCGGGCTGCCCCCGGGCGCGCGCTTGAAGGCGTTCTCGCCCGGCGGGGCCAGCAGCGGATTTCTGCCCGTGAGCCTCGTCGATATTCCCTATGACTTCACGCCCCTCCAGGAGACGGGCAGCATGCTGGGCAGCGGGGCGCTCGTCGTCATCCCCGAGGGGGTGGACATGGTCGCGCTCGCCCACAACGTGGTGCGCTTTTTCAGGGACGAGTCCTGCGGCAAGTGCGTACCCTGCCGCCTGGGGACGGAAAAACTCACCGCCTTTCTGGAGCGGGCCTTAAGCGGCGAGGCGCGGGCAACGGAGCTTCCCGCCATGCGCGAGATATGCGAGGCCATGAAGGACACCTCCATCTGCGGCCTCGGACAGGCCGCGCCGATTCCCTATCTCTCGCTCTTCGAATACTTCGAGGCGGACATCGAGGCGAGACTGAAATGACGGCGGGGCTGAACAATGCCTGACGACAAGACGGTTACGATCACCATCGACGGCCGGGAGATAGAGGCCGGGGCCGGCGCGACCATCTGGGAGGCGGCGCAGTCGATGGGGGTCGAGGTCCCCAGGCTCTGCCATCAGCCCGGGGTGGAGCCCGTGGGGGTGTGCCGCGTGTGCGCCGTCGAGGTCGAGGGCGCCAGAACGCTCGTTCCCTCGTGCCACCGCAAAGTCGAGCCCGGCATGGTGATCCGCACGGGCAGCGAGCGCGTCGTGCGCGCCCAGAAAACGCTCGTGGCCATGCTCATGGCGGACCACGGCGTTCCGTCCGAGCCTGAGAACTGCGAACTCACCGCGCTTGCCGGGCAACTCGAAGCCGGAAACGGCGTGAGCGCCTTACCATCCAAGGAAGCGGGGCGGGCGCAGGATTTCTCGTCTTCCGTTATCGCCGTCGATCACAGCGCGTGCATCCTGTGCGACCGCTGCATCCGCGCCTGCACGGACGTACAGGGCAACAACGTCATCGGGCGGGGCGGCAAGGGCGCGAGCGCGAGGATCGTGTTCGACGCGGACCTGCCCATGGGCGAATCCACCTGCGTCTCCTGCGGGGAGTGCATGGCCGCCTGCCCCACCGACGCGCTCACGAACAAATCCCTCACGCTGCAAATCGCCCCCGACAAGCCCAAGGAGGTGGATTCGGTCTGCCCCTACTGCGGCGTGGGTTGCTCCATCACCTACCAGGTGGCCGGCAACACCCTCTTGAGCGTCCGGGGGGACGAGACGAGTCCCGTGAACCGGGGCCGGCTCTGCGTGAAGGGGCGCTACGGGTTCGACTACGCCCATCACCCCGACCGCCTCACGACCCCCCTCATCCGCAAGGAAGGCGCACCCAAGACGAAGGAACTTCCTGGAGATCCGCTCTCCCTGTTCCGCGAGGCGAGCTGGGAGGAAGCCATGGACCTGGCGGCGGCCTCGCTGGGGAAAATCCACGAGACCCACGGCCCATCGAGCATGGCCGGCTTCGGTTCGGCCAAGTGCTCGAACGAGGACAACTACCTCTTCCAGAAGCTCATCCGCGCCGTATTCGGGACGAACAACGTGGATCACTGCACGCGGCTCTGCCATTCGAGCTCGGTGGCCGCCCTGTTCCAGACCATCGGCTCGAGCGCGGTGAGCAACCCCTTCTCCGACGCCTTGAAGGCGGATTTCATCCTCGTGGCCGGGGCGAACGCCACCGAAAACCACCCCGTGGCCGCCACCTTCATCAAGCAGGCCGCAAGCGCAGGCGCGACGCTGGCCGTGGTCGACCCGAGACGTATCGACCTGGTCGATCACGCGGACATGTTCGTGCAGTTCCGCCCCGGCACGGACGTGGCGCTCTTCAACGGACTCCTGAACGTGGTGATCGAAGAAAAACTCTACGACGCCGACTTCATCGCCGCGCGCACGGAAGGTTTCGGGGAACTCGCAGAAAACGTAAAGCCCTACACGCCCGAGAACGTCGCCAAACTCACCGGCGTCCCGGCCGAAACGCTTCGGGAACTGGCCAGGGGGTACGCGACCTCCGGGCGCAGCATGACCTTCTGGGGCATGGGACTCTCCCAGCACACCCACGGCACGGACAACTGCCGCGCGCTCATCGCACTTTGCCTCATTTGCGGGCAGGTAGGCCGGGAGGGAACGGGCTTGCACCCCCTGCGGGGCCAGAACAACGTGCAGGGCGCATCCGACGTGGGCCTCATCCCGATGGTCTATTCCGCCTATCAGGACGTCGCCTCGCCCACGATACGCCGAAAGTTCGAAAAGGCCTGGGGCCGCAAGCTCGACCCCGAACCCGGCCTCACCGTCATGGAGATCGCCGACGCCGCCAACCGGGGCGAGATAAAGGGCATGTACATCATGGGCGAGAACCCGGCCATGAGCGACCCGAACCTCAACCACTCGCGCGGCGCGCTGGCGAACCTCGAATTCCTCGTCGTCCAGGATATTTTCCTCACGGAAACCGCCTATTTCGCCGATGTCGTCCTGCCCTCCACGGCGTTCCCTGAAAAAACGGGCACCTATACGAACACCGACCGGAGAGTGCAGATCGGCAGGCGCGCCATCGACCCGCCCGGCGAGGCCAGGGAGGACTGGCGCATCGTGGCCGAACTCTCGGAACGCCTCGGATATCCAATGGAATATGAGTCCGAATCTGAAATTTTCGATGAAATCGCCTCCTTGACGCCGTTCATGGCGGGAATGTCCTACGACCGGCTGGGCGATCACGGCCTCGTCTGGCCGTGCACAAGGCCCAATCACAAGGGCAAGGATGTCCTCTTCGATAAATCGTTCCCCTCAGGCCGCGGAAAGCTCATTCCCGTCCAATACGCCCCCGCCAGGGAGTTGCCCGATGACGAATTTCCCTTCGTGCTCAACACGGGGCGCAACATCTACCACTGGCACACCGGGGCCATCACCAGAAGGGCGCAGGCTTTGGAGGCCGCCGAACCCGGCCCCTACGTCGAAATGGCGCCCGAAGACCTGAAACGCCTGAGGATCAGAGCCGATTCGGACGTTCGCGTGGAATCGAGGCGCGGGGAGATCACCCTCCCCGCCCGGGCTTCCGCGCGGGTGCGGCCGGGGCAGGTGTTCATCCCGTTCCACTACGTGGAGGCCGCCGCGAACCTGCTCACAGTGGACGACTTGGACCCTTACGGGAAAATCCCCGAGTTCAAGTTCTGCGCCGTGCGGGTGAGAAGGCCGAGAAAACGGCGGCGGTGAAAGAAGCCTATCAGGGATTCCCAGCATTTCCAATTAAAGTGTTACTTTACTTATAACATGCAACGAATTGTTAGATATAAATTTATCTAAATTTGAAATCTGAAAGGAGGGATATTCTTGAGTAGCTTTGTATCTAAAAGTCCCTAAGAAATTTTTTGAAGTTCATCATGCGGTATCTTTTCTCCGTATACATATATATTTCCTTCCCAATCTTCAAAATAAAATGACCGGCGTTTTCTTTCTCTTAAAATTTCATTTGCCTCTGAAGATAATAAGGTGACTTCATGCCAAAATTTAATTTCAAATTTATCTCGCTCTATTGTATCTCTAAACTCTTTTCGAGTTTCTTCACTATACCTCTTCAGAATATTTTGAATGTAGCATCGAATCCCTTCTGCACGTTGTTCATCATCCACAGTGGAATAGTCTGGCTCTGCATAGGTTTTATGAATCTCATCGAACAATTCAGACATCATCATTTTCCCTTTCCCCATTGCAAACTTCTACATATAACGTAATTTTTCTGACGAACTTTTTGGGCTCGGTTAAGTTTGCAATTTTTTTATCCGCCCTTTTCCTATTTCTGTAATAAAAATAAAAACTCTCTATTTGGCCTCTCGACTTCCGGCAACCATTCATTCGTCCACTTCATCGTCGCCATCACGTTTCGCTTATATTCAATTGCTAAAGTCTTAACAAGTTCTCCATTGTCTCTAATTACCTCATTTAGCTCATTCGCCGTCGCCCTTCCGCCAGAACTGTAAGAAAGCAAAACCCACTCACATGGCGTTTGCTTGAGCAAACGATCGATTGCATCTACCACAACAAATTTCCCAGAAGCATTCCTGCGAAATTCCTCGAATACCGAGATCGCCACTTTGTCAGATGTGTCTTCTCTTCGTAACGCTTTTCCAAAAAGCGGGGGTTCGTCGTTTCGGCAAATTGTGGTCCACAGATGATAATATGAGGCGTATCGCACCCTCGAAGGAGGCATCTTTTCGTTATTCGAACCATACGGCGGATCATAATAGGCGAGATCGACATCAACACTGGGAAGAGATTCGAAAACATCACCGCACAAAACTGTATGCTCGATCTCGTTTCGCCATAATTGGGGAACTTTCAGCCTTAAATCCTTGAATGAACGCAAAGACCAGCTTTTCAGGTATGAAACAAAATGGCCAATTGTGCTATCTACTTCGTCCAACGCAAGAATCAGGCTCGTTAAAGCCACGCTTTTAGAAATTTCATCGAGACGTAGGCTATCTATTTCTTTTCTTATAGCGTCGAGTTTTCTAGTGTTCTTTTTCTGCCAAGGCTTCTTGGTACCATCACTCTGGATAGCGTTGTCACATTCGCTAGCATTAACTTCTCCACCGTAATTCTCGGTGAACCAACCATCTTCGGGAGGAAGAGAATTCAAATGATCGATAAGTGATTGATATTCCTGTAGATTTTCAAGATTCTTCAAATAACATGTGCCAAAAATTCTTGACCACTCCGAAATATCATTCGATACCACTTGGTAGCCCGCTTTGGCGAAAGCTTGGCTTACTCTAGTGGAACCCGAGAAGCCGTCGAAAACGTTTTTCGCGCCGGTCTTTTTCGACAATTCAAGGATATAGGGAATCAATTTGAGCTTGGAGCCGATGTACTTGATGCCCTCGGTCGTAGGTGTTTCAACGAAATTATCGAAAAGCAAACCCTGCTCTTGCATCATGTTCACCTGATATTTGAAAATCGCTTGAGTCGAATAATATCTTCTTTAATTTTTTCAAGAGCCTCATGATGACCGGTCTCGGTAGATACGAGTGCATGAGAGAAGAGCTTAACTAAGACAAGATTATGAGAGTAATCGATCCAGCCTCCTGTAATGCTGTCAAAGTAACCCAACCCATTTTTCGTATGAGTCCAAAGGCCCCTTTGGAGTGCATTTGCAGTTGCATCTCCATAACGAACCTCACAAACGTAGGCGTCATTAGCGTTATAAAATCGATACACAGGATGTATTCTGCCTCTCGTTCCCTCCTCTCTTGAAATTCTGACTGTTTCGGCCTCTGCACGACGATAATCGAACACCAGAATATTACAACGTTGGGACTTTTCGTCATAAATAAGAGGCAAGACATTTATGTTTCGAAAATCGGAAAAAGCAGTATCGGAGAATACTCTTTGAACGTTTTCTCTTCCTGTAATATCCGCGTTTTCCTGCTCTAGCCGCGGAAACATCTTGAAATTTTTATCTGTGGAAAGTTGAAGCGGTCCGTCCCCATAAGCTTTCAAGCTAACTGGAAATTCAATCTTGGTTATTTCGTTAATTATTTTGATGTCCTCTTCTTTCGATTTGGCTCTATACAAATCTTTACCCACATGTTCAGAGCGAAAATCATACATATATTGGTTGATGAACTCGGCTATAGCGATTTCCGCCAGATCCCCATGTGTCTTATTCCCGATGAGACGCATAGTAAATATATTGCTCAACGTCGTTGTGATTAAACCCGGGTGTTTTTGGACAAGAAGTTTCAGGCGTGTCGTGAAATCTTTGTAAGGATCGAACTGATTCATCACTTAACCAATTCCATAGGCCGAAACGCGACCAGCTACCTCACTAACAGAGGTTTTTATCCGATCGATTCTGTAATTGGGCGGGATTGTAATAACTGGTACATTAAGTGCAACTCTATGATAACCCTATATCTGTAATTTTCCAAACGACTCCCCTCACCGAAAACTCGTGATCAGGAATCCCCCCAGCACCACCAGGCCCGCCGCGCCGAAAAGGCGCGCGTTCACGCGCTCCATGTCGCCCATGAAGACGAGGCTCAGGAGCACCACCCATATCGGGGCGGTGCGGCTCAAGGGCAAGACAACGGTGACGTCCGAAAACGTGAGCGTGTACCACAAAAGCCCGGTGGCGGTGGCGGAGAATACCGAGCCGAGTAGTATCCAGCTTACGTCGCGCCTGTCCGCCTGTATCTTGCCGCTCGCGCCCAGAAACGGCTTCGCGCACAGGAGAAAGAGGAAACCCGCCAGAAAGGCGAAGCCCACCGCCGCGAAGGGCGTCCTCTGCTCGGCGTAGCCGATTTTCGCGATGACCGGCATGGCGGCGTACATGAACGAGGCGAAGACGGGGAAAATGAGCGCGCGGCGGAATTCGGGCCCCATGCCGCCCTTTTCGACGGCCTTGCCCTCGCCCATCGAGATGAGCGCCACGCCGCCCACGATGGAGAGCGTCCCGAGAACCACCGCGACGCCCGGTTGCTCGCCCAGAAAGAACGCAGCGAAAAAAACCGCCCATATCGGGGCCGAGGCCTGCACGGGGCTCGTCCGGCTCGCGCCGATGCGCTGAATGGCGGTGTAGGACGCCAGGTGGCCCATCCCCTGCCCCAGACAGCCCGCCAGCATGAACCACAAGACGGGCTTGAGCGATGAGGTCTGCAGCGTACCCAGGGAAAAAGCGATGCTCAGGAGCAAAAAACTCGCCACGGCGTTGGTGATGAGCACGCCCGTGATGGGAGAGGCATTCCTCAATCCCCGGCGGAAGGAGATGAGCGCCCCCGAGTAGATGAACGAAGATGCGAGGGCGAGGATTTCGCCCGACATGAAAAAAGGAGGTTGCGCGTTCATGGGCGCGACTATACACGGCCCGAGGTTTTGAGGCGAGATGAGCGGGCGTTTTACTTAAAGGCGGTGATCAGCACGCCGCCCGCCACGACCATCCCCGCCGCCAGGACGATGCGCGAGGTGATGCGCTCGAGCCCGCCCAGGAAGAGATAGGTCCACAGCACGACCCACAGGGGCACGAGCCGGCTCAGCGGCAGCACGGTCGAGACGGGGGCGATGCTCATCGCCGTCCAGAACATGATGGCCGCCAGCGTTGTGGTGATGCCCGCGCCGAGAAACAGATAGACGGCTCTCCTGTCGGCTTCGAGCTTGCCGCCGTCGGGCAGGAGGGGGCGCGTTACAGCCAGGAGCACGGTTCCCGCCGTGAAGGCGCACGCAAAGCCCATGATGGGGGTTTTCTGGTAGGAGAACGCGACGTTCGCCAGCACGGGCAGCAGCCCGTAGGAGAGCGCGGAGGTGAGCGGGTAGACGAGCGCGCCCTGAAAGAAATTCTTGAAACTCTGGTCCGCGCGCCGCTCGCCCAGCGAGAGCAGGCAGACGCCCGCAACGATCAGAACCGTCCCCATCGCCACGCCGACGCCGGGCCGCTCGCCGAGAAACATCATCGCGAAGGTAACCGAGAAGATGGGCGTTGAGGATTGAATCGGCACCGAGCGGCTTACGCCCATCCTCTCGATGCCGATGGCGTTCGTGAGTTGCCCCACGCCCTGCCCCAGGCACCCGCCGAGCATGAAGATCAGGACGGGCGTGAGCATGGATTCCTGGAGTGTGCCACGAGCAGCGGCGATGATGAGCCCCAGGACGGAGACGGTCGAACTCAAGATAAGCACGCCCGCTATCGGCGTCGCGCTCCTCACCCCCTGGCGGATGGCGATGAGTGACGTCGAATAGGATATGGACGCCCCTATCGCCAGCAATTCCCCCCAGCCTGCCTGTGCGAAAAGACCCGACATTTTATGACTGACTGCTCCTCGATAATGCGCATCGCCCCGCAGCCGGGGCGCCTAGCGGAACAGGGTGATCATCACCCCGCCGGCCACGACGAGGCACGCGGCGACCACCGTTTTGGGCACAACGCGCTCTATTTTCCCCAGAAACAGGAAACTGAACAGGATCACCCACAGGGGCGTCATCCGGCTCAGCGGCAATACGCTCGACACCATCCCCGCCACGAACGCCGTCCACATCAGAAACGCGGCGATGATGTTGAACGGAAGACCCACCAGAAGGGCTCTCACCGTCGCCATGTTCCCCCTGATGACCCCGCCGCCCGGCATCATGCGCCTCGCCGCCAGCATGAGCAAAAGGCCCGAGCCGAACGCCACGCCGAATCCCAGATAGGGCGCCTCGTGCTCCGCCAGACCCAGCTTGGCGAACACGGGCACCGCCGCATAGCACACGGATGAGGAAAGCGGCAGGAGGTAGTCTCTCCGCACCGGCTCCCCGCGCCCTTTTTTTCCGCCTCCCCTCCCCGGCCAGGAGAGCAGAAAAACGCCGCCCACGATGCCCAGCGTCCCCAGGAGAACATAAACGCCCGGCTGCTCGCTCAGAATGATGACAGCAAAGGCCACGCCCCAAAGAGGCGAGGAGGCATGGATCGCCGTGGCCCGGCTCACGCCCAGGCGTTCGATGGCCGAGAAGAAGATGAGGCTTCCCGTGCCGTGGCCGGCCATGCCCGTGAGCGCGAACCAGCCGAGCGCCCGCATATTGGTCGAAGCCAGAGTGCCGAGCACCCATGCGGTCGTCAGCCCCGCGATGCTCACCAGCGAATTCAGGACGATGATGCTCATCAGGGGGCTTCCGGTCGTCATCGCCCGGCGCACCGAAATGAGCGTGATGGAATAGCTGAACGAGGTCGCCACGGCGAGAAACTCGGGACTGCCCCATGATGATATCCACTCGACCATGGGGCGGACTATACACCCCAAACCCCCGGGAGGCGAGGTTGTGCGCGGATCATCTGGCCACGGGCTCCTCTAGCGGATAGAATGCGTCCCGATGGACACGATTACGATTCATTCCATGAAACCGGAGGCCGAAAATGGCGGATGAGAGAGTATTCCTGATAGCGTGGCTGAAGCCCAAGCCCGGCAAAGAAGACGAGATGGCCGAACTCCTGGGGGGCATGTGCGCGCCCTCGCGCAATGAGGCGGGGTGCATCTTCTACAACCTCTACCGGGCGACGGACGAGGCGGGCGCGTTTCACTTCATCGAGTGCTGGAAATCACAGGCCGCTCTCGACGCGCACCGCGAAGAGCCGCACTACAAGAATTTCAGGGAGAAACTGCCCGACCTGCTCGCGGAGCCCGTGGGCGTGAAATTCCTCGAAGCCGTCGATTCAACGACGGGGTGATGTCGGGAGACGGGGAGCGTGTAGGGACAGACCCCCGTGCCTGTCCGCAAATGGGCGGGCACAGTCGGGCTTCCCTTCCTCAGGAAAGCCCGACGCCCCTACGGTTTCGTTTCAATTTACAGTTTACAGGGGCTGTTGAAAAATTCCCCTTTTCAGGGGGTAGAGGGGGCATCCCTCTCGACTGAAAAGCAACCCCCCCTACCCCCCCTTGTCAGGGGGGTATAAAAAGGCGATGCGCCCCCGCTGGGCTGAGGGGGTTTTGCTTTTTCTTGCCCCCCTGACAAGGGGGGGTAGGGGGGGTTGCCTTTATGGGATTTCCCTTTCAGGGGGTTTTTCAACAAGCCCCTTACAGGAAAGGTTTGATAGCCCGTAGGGGCGGACTCGCGTGTCCGCCCGCGCTTCCGTGTCGCCTGAGAGTGGCAACACCTCATCCCTACCACAACGACTTCAAACGTCCCCCGTCCAGGTTCAGGGAAATCCCGGTGATGTAGCTCGCGCGTTCGGAGCAGAGAAAAACGATGGCGTCGGCGAGTTCTTCGGGCCTGCCGAAACGGCCCAGCGCGTTCTTGCGCGCCGCGCGTCGGCGGGCCTCTTCTTCTGATTCCGCCGCGAGTTCAGCCGCCAGGCCCTGCGCGTTCATCCGCCAGAGCGCGGTGTCCACCCAGCCGGGGCACACCGCATTCACGTGAATACCCGCCTCGCCGAATTCGGTCGAAAGCGATTTCGTCATGTTCAAGAGCGCGCTGTTCGTCATGCCGCTTCCGAACATGTAGGGGTCGGGCTCCTTGCCCGCCCCTCCGATCATGTTCACGATGCGCCCCCACCCCTTCGCGCGCATCCCCGGCTCCACGAGACGGATGAGGCGCAGGAAGCCGAACAATTTGGTGTCGAGTTGTTTCTGGAGACCGGCGTCATCGAGCACCTCGAACCTGCCTGAACTCATGGTGCCCGCGTTGTTCACGAGAATGTCGATGTTTCCCAGCTTTTCCTGCGCGCGCTCTACCAGGGGCGCGAGTTCCCCCTCGTTCGAGGTGTCCGCCACGGCGTAGTGGAATTCGCCACCCGTCTCATCGGCCAATTGCGCGCAAGTCTCGGCGAGAGCCTCTTCGTTTCTCGCGCAGGTGAAGACGCGGACGCCCTCTTCCAGGAAGCGCCTCGCCGTCTCTTTGCCGATGCCACGGCTGCCGCCCGTCACCAGGGCCGATTTTCCTTGGATGCCTAAGTCCATATTTCATTCTCAACGAAAAGAAGTTTGATTCACTCCCCCCTTGAGGGTCTGGCTTCCCAAGGGGAAAGCCAGACGGTGAGCTAAGGGCGTCAGCCCGCAAGCGAACCGGTGGGGGGAGATTTTTTCTGTGGCATGTCCCCCCACCGAATCGGCCTTCGTCCAATGGACTCGGCCTCTTCGACTCCCCCTCAAGGGGGGAGTGAATTCCAATCACCTATTATGCAAATATCGAAACAAGGGATAGCAATACCGAGCGTGTCGCATCCCCAATTCCACCTATCCCGACACCTGCGCGACTTCCTCCCATTCCTTCCAGCCGATGATGTCATCGGGCGGCTCCACGGGGTTGTGGAGGCCGTCCTGCAGGCGGTTCCAGGCGTTGAACAGGCAGGTGAACAGCGTGAGTTCCACGATATCCTTTTCGCTGAAAAATTGTTTAAGCGGCGCGAAACAGGCGTCATCGGCGGCGGCGGTGTTTCTCGTGAGGGCCGTCGCCCAGCGGATCACCGCCTTTTCGCGCTCATCGAAGAGGTCGCTCCCCTCCCATCCATCGACTATCAAAGCGATATGTTCGTCGTTCAATCCGGCAGCTTGACCAAGCTTGACGTTGTGGTTCGTTCATATCTCGCAGTCGTTGATGAGCGAGGGCGTCAGGATCGCCAGCTGCATCAGGCGCATTCTGGCCGAATCGGTCCGCCACTGGCTCCGCAGGGCCACCGTCAGGCTCATGATGTGGCGCAGCGCTTCGGGCGAATGGGCCAGGGCGCGGTAGAAGCTGGGCACCGTGCCCCACCTTTCCCTCGATTGTTCAAAGAGCGGTTCGTGATCGCCTGCGGCGTCATCGGGTACCGGCGTGATTCTCGACATCTCGGTCTCCTTGTGCGTCGGAATTCGCAATGTAATGTCATGCGGGTGTTTCCCTCATTTTTAGCAGATTTCCGGGGTTGTCACCAAGGGTCGAGCCCAATCGAGCAGGGGATGTTGAATCACCCCCATCAATCGGGTTTGGTCTGTAGGTCGGACATATATGTCCGACATATATGCGGCCCGTGCGGAGTCGAATCGAAACCTGTAAAGGCGCAGGCGATGAAAACCAAACCACGGGTCGCATATATGCGACCCCTACAATCTTTAACACCATTCCCCTGCCCATCCCCCCCCTTTGCGGTGCGCATCGCCCCCTGCTATAAGTCGCCTTGCCGCATCGTCCGTGAAAGGAAACCACGATGGAGCACCAGAAGATCCTCATCATCTGCGCGCATCCCGACGACATCGAGTTCCGCTGCGCAGGCTCGGTCGCCAAATGGACCCGCGAGGGCCGGCGCGTGGCGTACTGCCTCGCCACGAGCGGGGACAAGGGCGTGAACGGCCCCGAGTCGCGCCGCATGACCATCCAGGAGAAACAGACGATCCGCGAGCGTGAGCAGCGCGCGGCGGCGGCGGTCGTCGGCGTCGAGAAAATCCACTTCCTGCGCCATACGGACGGGGAAGTCCGCAACACGGCCGAACTCAGGCGCGACCTCGTGCACGTGATGCGGGAGTGCAAGCCGGACCTCGTGATCGCCGACGACCCGGCGAACGACGCCTTCGACAGTTTTTACGGCTACCACGGCGACCACCGCGCCGTCGCGGAGGCGGTCTTCGACGCGCTCTACCCCGCCGTCGGGAACGAGAATTATTTCCCCGAGCTGCTCGCCGAGGGTCTGGAGCCGCACACGCCCAAAGAGGCGTATTTCAAGACGATTCCCGGCGCCGACACCTGGGTGGACATCACCGACACGTTCGATCTGAAATTAGAAGCGCTCAAATGCCACGAGAGCCAACTCGATGATTTCGAGGAAATGGTTCCCCTGCTGCGCGACTGGGCGAAACGCTCGGGCGAGGCGGGCGGCCTCGAATGCGCCGAGTCCTACCGGCGCATGGAGGTGCCGCAGTAGGGGCGAGTGATTGCGGCGGATGTGCTCAAGGGAACGCGCGTCGAGAAGTTTGTGCCCGATCTCGAAGTCATGTATAATTCACTCATCCTGTGCTGTTCATACGAAGTTGTGGGTCTTGCGGTTCATGCCGGGGGCCGACAATTCACGCCAGCGGGAATGCCCAATCTACAGAGGAGATTGGAGCAATGTCTTCGCGCCGAGCCCTGATCGACGTCGCCCTTGGCAATGAACCGGCCGATCTCGCCATAACGAACGGCCGTCTCGTCAATGTACATACCCGAGAAATCTACAGCGCCGGGGTCGCAATCAAGGGCGACCGGATCGCGGCGGTCGGCGACATCGATTACGCGATCGGTGAGAACACGGAAGTCATCGACGCGGAGAACCGCTATGTGACACCCGGCCTGGTCGACGGCCACCTCCACATGTATCACTCCTACCTGGGCGTAAACGAGTTCGTCGAGGGAATGCTGCGCCATGGCGTCACCGCCTATGCGGACGGCTTCTACGGCCAGGGGATCGTCGGCGGTCGGGACGCGATCCGGTTTTTCAAGGATGCGCTAGAGGCCACCCCGCTCAGGCTCATATTCCTGGTCCCCACTCTCGCGCACCTGCAGAACCGTGAACTCGGCCTCGAACCCACACCAGGCGTCAGCGTCGAAGAGATGAACGAGATGCTCGACTGGGAAAACTGCGTGGGGCTGGAGGAGCCGCCGTTCCTGCCGGTCTGCGAGAAGTGGGACGATTATCTGGACCTCTTCGACCGGTGCCTGGAGCAGCGCAAAACGATTACGGGGCATGCCGCCGGCGCAAGCTGGCGCCAGATGCAGGCATACGCCGCGGTCGGAACCAGCACCGACCACGAGTCCATCGCGACCGACGAGGCGGTCGACAAGACCCGGGCCGGCTTTCGCCTGCTCATGCGGCTCGGGTCAGGCGCGATTGACGTGCCCGAACTCGTCAAGGCGTATCTCGAGCACAAGATCGATCCGAGAGCGCTTGCCATGTGCGCCGATCTCGCATCGCCGGAGAAACTGCTGCGCGAGGGCGGGGTCGACGATAATATCCGCGTGGCCGTTCGAAACGGCGTGCCGCCCGTAATCGCGGTTCAGATGGCAACCATCAATGTCGCCGAGGCCTTCTATCTGCAGAGGGATATGGGGGCGGTTGCTCCGGGCCGCTACGCCGACATCCTGCTCGTCGACGACCTGGTCGCATTCGATATCTCCCGCGTACTCGTCGGCGGGGAGACCGTCGTCCGGGACGGCGAGTTCCTGGCGGACCTGCCCCCCATCGAGTATCCGGACAGCTTCCGCGGAACTGTGAAGATCGAGCGTGAGATCACCGCCGGTTATCTCGAACCACGGACCGACGCCGAGGGCCCGGTGACCGTTCGGGTGATCGGCGTGACGGACGGCAGCCTCGTCACCGATGACGGAAGGGCGGTCCTCGAGGTCAATGACGGCGTGATACAACCGGACCTTGCCAACGACGTCCTGCCGCTGACGATGGCCGATCGGTTCGGCAAGGGAGGGGGGCGCATCGGCAACGGTTTCGTGCGCGGCTTCGGCCTGAAGCGCGGCGCGATTGCGTCGACCGTCAACGCCGTCTGCGAGAATCTGGTTGCGGTCGGCGCGAACACGTCCGATATGGCGTTCGCCATGAACAAGCTCGCCGAGATCGGCGGCGGGAAGATCGTCGTTGCCGATGGTGAGATCCTCGCATTGGTGGAGTTGCCCCTTCTCGGGCTCCTGTCCGAAGAACCGACGGAGACGGTCGCGGCGAAGTTCGACAAGGCGTTCGACGCCATACGCGAACTCGGGTGCGATCTCGCGAGCCCGTTCTCGCAGCTTGAGTTCAGCTTCGCCTGCGGCGAAATCGGCGACCTGCGGCTTTCCGACGAAGGGTTGCTGCGGGTTGACCCGCCGGAGATGGTGTCGCTGGTCGTGGAATGACGCAAACCGGAAACAAGAGGGAGAGATCATGAGTGACGGAAAGCTGGCGGGCCGCGTCGCCATCGTGACCGGTGGATCGCGGGGCCTTGGACAGGCGATTGCGTGGGAATTCGCGAATGAGGGCGCCGACGTCGCCGTGGTCGGGCGAGACGAAAACGCCCTCGCCGAAACGGTTGACGGCATCGAGCAGCGCGGCGGAAAGGCCGTCGCGATCGCGGCGGAACTCCGTGATGTCGCCTCGATTCCAGGGGTCTTTGACAAAGCCGAGCAAGCGCTCGGTGAATCGACGATCCTCGTCAACAGTGCGGGCGTACAGGGAGACCGGCCTGCGCTCGACGTCACTGAAGACCAGTATGACGAGGTAGCCGATACGAATATGAAAGCGCTTTTCTTCTGCTGCCAGGAGGCCGGCAAGCGGTGGATCGATCGCAAGAGCGGCGGGCGCATCATCAACCTCGGTTCTATTTTCGCCGTCGTCGGGATGCCCAATTTTTCGGTCTATTGTTCAACAAAAGGCGGCGTGCTGCTGCTTTCCAAGGCTCTCGCGATCGAGTGGGGGCCACACGGAATCAACGTCAACCTGATCGGCCCCTGCGCCACGATGACGGACATGGTGAGGCCGCTGTTCGACGACCCCGATTTCAAAGCGGCCTACATGCCGAGGGTGCCCGCCGGCGCCCTGCCTGATCCCCTGGACATCGGGAGAGCAGCCGTCTTCCTGGCCTCGGACGACGCTCGGATGATTCATGGACACCATCTACTCGTAGACTCCGGCTATACGACCAACTAATCGAGGTTCGGGGGGCTGAGACCCTGGTGACTGACCAGAGCGAAACATCAGGCGGTCCTGTCGCAGGCGACCATTTCGGGAACGGTTCCCCACAGGAAACGGCCTGGACCGGCGGCGCTTTGGAGCGAACGCGCGGTCTGCTGCGCCTCGAGGTGCAGTTGCTGTTCGTCCTCGTCTTCCTCTACCTCGGGTTTTCGATCATAGAACCCGACATCTTCATTTCCGTCAGGACCATCGAGAATCTCGCCAGACAGGCGGGGGTGCTGCTGGTCGCCAGCGTCGGGCAGATGCTGGTGCTCGTCGTGGGCGGTTTCGACATCTCGGTCGGCGCGACCGCGGGATTCGCCTCCACGGCGCTCGCGCTGCTCGTTGACGATTTCGGGTTGTACGGGGCCGTCACGGCGGCTTTGGCGCTTGGCGCCCTTGTCGGCTCCGTCAACGGTTTCGTTATCGCGTACCTGGGGGTCAACCCCTTCGTGGCTACCCTGGCGATGCTGACGTTCCTGACCGGTTTGTCAAACGAACTGAGCAGCGGCGCTTCGGTTCCGATCACCGACCGGGGTGTGAGCGCGTTCGGCGCGGACGAGTGGGGGCCGCTGCCGGGGACAATGGGCGTCGGGCTGGTTGTCGTATTCATTGCGTACCTGCTTCTCAACCGCGTCAGGGCGGGTCTCTATATCTATGCCATCGGGGGGGGGCGTGAGACGGCGCGGCTGTCAGGAATTTCGGTCGCCCGTTACGAGGTTCTCGCTTATGCGATGTGCGGCTTTTTCGCGGCCGTCGCCGGGGTCATGCTCGCATCCAGGGTCACGCTTGGACAGGCAAGCCTCGGGGCCGGGCTGGAGCTTGAATCCATCGCCGCGGCGGTGATCGGGGGCGCCGCGATCGGCGGCGGGGTCGGCCGGCTGCTCGGCGCTGCGATGGGGGTGGGAATCCTGACGGTACTCACCAGCGGTCTCGAGATCGTCGGTGTTTCGGAGTTCGCGCGCCAGATGGTTACCGGCGTCGTGCTGGTCGTAGCGGTCGCCCTCAACCAGCAGGGACGGCTGGGTGAATGGGCGATCGTAAAGCTGGCCAAATCACTGCTTCACGGCCGCGTCGCACGGTCCCGCGGTCCTTGACGCAACATATCGTTTTCACTGCCAAAGGAGAACACCATGCGTATGAAATCCATGATTGCCATGCTGAGTCTCGTCACGTTTGCACTTATGTTCTGGGGAGGGAGCGAGGTCAGCGCCCAGGCCATCAAAATCAGTCCCAAGGATGCGGCCTATGCGAAGTATCAGGCGCTTTCGACGGCGAAGAAGCTGCATTCGAATCTTCCCTGCACGGTTTCTCCTACCCCGGATGAAGCCGCGGCGTACCGCGCGCCGAAGGCGAAGCGCAGATACACAATCGGCTTCATGGAGCCCACGCTGGCGGGGCACTATTACCAGGCCGGCTCGAGCGGCGCGTTCAAGGCTGCCAAAGAGGCGGGCGTGAAGCTTGAGTTCGTTTCTGCCGGTACCGGATACGCGTCGCCCGAGCAGCAGCTCAAACAGGCCGAGCGTCTCCTGCTGAAAGGCGTGGATGCGGTCGCGGTCATCCCGACCGATATCCAGGGCGGCGTCGCAATCACCAATCTTTTCCTCCGCGAGAAAATTCCGGTCGTGATCGTGGCCACGGAATCCAGTTCGCCGGATGCGTACATGGTGATGCAGGACGACTACCAGATGGGTCGTGATTCGGCTGACCTCCTGGTGAAAGAGACCGGCCCGAATGCCGGGAAGGGCATCGTGATCGCCGGGCCGGCCAACGCCACCTGGTCGGCCAAACGGGCGGCCGGTTTCGCGGATCGGGTGAAAGAAAAGTACCCGGGCGTCAAGATCGCCGTCTCGGCGACGCAGAACGTCGACCCCGCCCAGGGGCTGAAATCATTCGAGAACGCGGTTCAGGCCCATCCGGATATCAAATGGGTGTATTCGGTCTTCAACCTGCTGCTCGATCCCGACTCGCTGCCGGCGCGGTACAAGGACGTCGCTTTCGTCACGAACGGTCTGGACCCCGCCTCCATTCAGGATTTGAAAGAGGGCCAATACTCGACGATCATAGGCATCACGCCGACTCCGATGGGGTATCAGGGGGTCGGTCACGCCGTGGCGATCCTCAATGGCGATCAAAACGTGCCCGCCCTGGTGTGCATCCCGCTGACGCGCTACACCGCAAAAGACATGCCGCCCAACAAGACCGCGGTGACGCTGGAGCTTATCCAGAAAGGGTTTGAGGTCTCGGCTCAAAAATGACCGGCAAGCAGCGCTTCGCCCGCGAGCCTGGTGGTCAGAGAGGATGGAATTGCTGAATTCCCCGGTCGCAGAACGCCGTGCCCCCGCCGTCAGGGTGGAGAACGTCACCAAAACGTTTCCTGGCGTAAAGGCCCTGGATCGCGTCAGCTTTGATGTCGACCACGGCGAGATACACGCGGTGGTCGGGGAGAACGGGTCGGGAAAGTCCACACTTTTGAAGCTGATGGTGGGCGCTTTCCCGATGAACTCCGGGCTGATCCGCATTGATGGGGATGAGGTCCGGCTGCGCTCACCGCGTGAGGCCAGGAAGCGGTACGGCATCAAGATGATGCCGCAGGACGTCGAGTTGTGCGGACAACTGATTACCGGCCGCAACATCATGCTGGGCCTCGAGGGGGCGCTGGTCGACCGGAACAGGCTGTCGCGCCGCGAGCGGGCGATGACGAAGGAAGTGCTCCGCCTGATCGGCGCTCACGTGGACCCCCAGGGCAGAGCGGAGGATTTAAGCACACCGGAGGCTCGGTTCATCCAGATCGCTCACGCGCTCTTGCCTCCGGTGAGCGTGGTCCTTTGCGACGAGCCGACGGCGGTGCTTTCCGCAGTGGATGCCGAGGCGCTTCTGGCCACCCTGACCAGGATCCGGAGCGAGGCGGGTACGGCCATCGTATACGTCAGCCACCGGATCGGTGAGGTCCTCCAGATAGCCGACCGCATCACGATCCTCCGCGACGGCCGCAGCGTCGGCACTTTCCGGCGCGGCGAGATCGACCGGCAGCAAATGATCGAGCTGATGACCAAGTCCGCGCGCGCCGGCAAGCAGGGGGCGCCGTCTCAAGACGCCGCCCGGGGCGCGGCGAAAGGAGGCAAGCTGGCGGTTCAGGCGCTTGGGCTCGGCCGGAGCTTTTCAGACGTCTCGCTCGAAGTAGCGGCGGGACAAATTGTGGGAATCGCCGGCGCGCAAGGCGCGGGGTTTGGTCCGCTGCTCGCCGCCATTGCGGGCCGCATGAAATACGACGCCGGCTCTGTCGAGCTGGACGGGGTTTCCATTCCGCCCGGCTCGACCACGAAAGCGTACAAGTCCGGGATCGCGCTGGTCCCGGCCGACCGGCGGCAAGCGGGTATCGTCCCGTCGCTCACGGTCCGGGAGAACATCGCCTTGCCCGTTACAGGATCGCTTGGACGGAACGGTTTCCGGCTTCGGCGGGCCGAGCGGGAGACGAGCCGGAAATTCGCCGAGGTATTCGATATCCGGGGCGCCGGGCTCAACACCATGGCCGGAAACCTGAGCGGCGGCAACCAGCAGAAACTGGCGATTGCGCGATCCCTTCAGGGGGAACCCAAGTTTCTTCTGCTCGAAGAACCCACGCAGGGCATCGATATCGGCGCCAAGTCCGAGATCCGTCATCACATCGGCCAACTCGTTCGCAACGAAGGAATGGGAGCGTTGGTCGCGAGTTCCGAGTTTGAAGATCTCATCGGCTTCTCGGACGTCCTCCATGTGATGCGCCTGGGCCGGATCGTCGCAACATTCGACGGGAAAACGGCGACCTACTCGGACATCCTTCACGCGGCGCTCCCGTAGGCGTCGGCGTAGAAGACGCAGTTTGTAGGGGCCGTTCGCGAACGGCCCCTACGGAAACCTCTGCGAATTACGATAAGGACGCAGTTCTGAGCATACGGTCGTTTACGGGGAGTCCATTATCCAAAGCCGGACAGGCGCGGAGGCCTGCCCCGACAAAACCACCCCCCCCTACCCCCCCTTGTCAGGGGGGTAAAAAAAGGCCGGCGCCCCGCGAAGGGCCGGCGGAAGCGGAAGTTGCTGCGACACAATCCCTGAGGTCCGAGGCCCGGCCGAGCGGGGCGCCGGCCTGTCTGCATGACGAAAACAGGGGCCGCCCGTTGTTCCCGTTCCCGGCTCGAGGACTCAAACTCATAACCGGGAGCGGTACAGTTTGCTCCATCACGAGGGAAGCAACCAACGGGCAACCCCCTTTTCGCTCTCCTTTTCAGCCTCAGGCTCCTGAGGAAGAAACCCCCGAGACCGAAGGCGTCTGTCCGTTACCTGTGTGCCGCGAATGCCCCGATGAAAGCGGCGTCTCCTTCGCCACTTTCTTTTACGACGTTAAACGTTCCCGCGACCGAACCGGGAGCTTGTGGCGAGAAGGTTATTGCTGTGGTTACAGGCTCGACGTCCGTATCTCTTACACTTTTCGGGCCACTGATTCTCTGGCCGAAAAACTGACCTCTCCATCCGCCGCGGTAGCTTTGGCCCGCAACGACACCAACAGCTAATGTTGCCGACGGCGCTGAAGGGAAAGCACCTCCGATATCGTTGGCCAATGTAGTTTCACGTAATTCAATAGAGCCGCTGATGGATTTTCCACCAGCGACGATATTCGTTACTTCACCCTCGATCGTTCCCCTTCCGGTTCCAGCATCATTCACAAACTCGGCGTCGAGTGAAACGTTCGCCGTGAAATAGCTCATCGCTCCACCCGCGAGGTAAGCGCCGTTCGCATCCCCATTATAAGTGGCCGTTATACTTTCACCAGCAGTCGGAACAATATCGTCGATCATATCGAAACCGCTTGCTAGCTGCGTACACGTAGTATTGGCCACGCCCGCATAACGATTACACTCAGCGAAATTAGTCCCATCAGGCGGTCGAGACGAATCAAGGGGTTGGCCGCCATACGCGAAAGCCTCTATTGCATCACTCGCAAGCCAAATCCCGACGAGCAGGTAGTCGGTGTCTGCTTTGGGCGCGACCGCCTCATTCGTGTCTGGCGTGTTCGTATTGTCTGCCAAGCCTGTCCTCGCTCTTGGGTTTTCTCTGTTGATGTCCGTGTAGGCGTTGACGAAACTGTCGCCAGCGGCGTTTTTCATATCGAAGCCATGGGGAAGGCGACCCGTCCCACTGAGGGGGGACGTCCTGATATCCTGCGAGTTGAGTCCGTTCACCGTAACCCTCCGCACCTCCGGTCTGACGTTCGGGGCAGTACCCGTGGTAGCCGGGAATCTAGCTTCGCTGGTACCTGAAGCGGCCGGACCTACGGTGAGAGGGTCGGTAGCGGTGTTTTTCAGATTTGCTATCACGGCGTTATAGACGAGTTTGTTGTCTCTCACGTGCCGGATGAGCGAAGAGCCGTTCGTCGCGAGACGCTCCTCCTCCGCCTGCTGTTCGCGCAGGCCCGCAACCGCTTCCACGGCACTCTGGATGGCCGCCGCCCCCGCCCGCGCATTGCTTAGGGTAGTAAGCGCCGCCCTCGCGCTCGTCACGGCGCCTTCCGCCGCCGCTGGCGTTGTGGCCGCATTCGCCACGCCGCTCGCGCGGACGATCGCCCTCAAGGCGTCCAGCGCGGCGTTCCCCTCGGCGCGGGCGTTCGCTATCTGCTCCGCCGTGGCGTCGGCGCTGGCTTCCACCGCCGTCACGGCCGCGCGCGCCGCTTGTTCTAAAGTGTTGGCGTCCCTGACGATGCCCGCTATCGTTTCTCTCGCCGTGGCTATCCTTTCCTCATCCGTCGGCCCCGGATCCGTGCAGTCCGGGTACGTCCCGACTTGACCCTGCGGGCATTCCATCACCGGCGGTGGTTCCTCCGGCGTCATCGCAGAGCCGCCGCCACCGCCGCAACCGGAGGCAAATGCCGCAATGCACACGACAAATACCGCCAATTTCAAAAGCTTGAGCATTTTCATCATTTGCCCCCTAAGGCTGCCCCCCCTCCTGAAACGGAAGGGGTCGGGCGGGTTGAAACCAACTTCCAGATTATCGCTTGCTTGGAGAAGCCCCGGCCCCGGGCTCAGAGAGCCCGAGGCCAAAGGCGTGGTGCTCTGTTAGTCAGCCTTCCTCGAGCCGAAAGAGCCCAGAATTCTGACCGGGTCACCGGAATGCCCCGGCGCTTCCGCAGCAAAAGTACCTGCCGCGGTCGTGGGGTATTCGGTTTCAGCCGCCTTGGCGGTCCTCGCCTTGTTGGGGCCGTAGAACTGGCCGCGCCACTTGCCTTCCATGGCCCGGCCCGCCAGGGTGCCCGAAACCTCGTCGCTGAAGCCGGCCACGCTATGATTATCAGATGCAGGGTCCAACAAAAGGGTGGTCCCATCAAATACGGCGGCACCGTTGGCAGTCCTCGTGACGGTTGCCTTCTCGAGCGTCAGCGAGCCCGCCACGTCCATGCCGCCGGCCCTGATGTTGGAGACGGTTCCGGTGACGGCGCCTATGAGAAGCCCGTCATTAGCAGCATTTGCGGGAGAATTATCAGCCCCGACGGTTCCGCCGAAGTTGGCCGTCAGGCTCACGTCCGCGTCGAAGTATTCGACCATGCCTGCCGCCGAATACAGACCGCTCGCGTCCCCGTTGTACGTCGCCGTGCCCTTGAGTTCTGGAGAGACAATGAACACGTCGCTGCCGTAAGCGAATGCGCCCGCCTGGGCGTGAGGGGCCGTATTGGGAGGAGTAGTACCTGACAGGCTATCCACGGTGGAACCAGTAACCCAGAAACCCCAGGCCAGGTAGTCGCTGTCCGCCTTGGTGGTTCCGTCGCTCTCATGGAATGTGTAGCCCGTATTCGCTACGATCTTTCCACTCGCGTCGACACTGATTGAGCAAGGAGTTCCGGGAGTATTACATTGAAATTGTCCTGCAACCGGAGGTCGATTGTCTCCGGGGTTCGCGTTCAACGTCGCCGCGAAATTGCTTCCGTCCCCTGCGACGTCCCCCGCTACGATTACACTTGTGCCAACAGCGGGAACATCGTTAGTAGATGCTGTAGCCTCATAGTTTTGGGTGTCCGCCTGAATGTCCGTGTTGACGACGAGATGAGTTTTGTCAGTGGCAGCAGCTGCCCGGTATACCAGATCCTGGGCTTCCCAGTCTCCTTTGGTCTGGAAGCGTGAAGGCGTTTCACCCACTAAAAACGCATTACCAGTACCAAGTTCGAGCGTAAATGTTGAGCCGCCCGCCTTATGATCCGCTACTGCCGTTGTTGTTACAGTTACGGTAGCAGGAGTAGCTACTGTTGAATCACTGGATCCGCCCAAGTTCAACATACCAGTAGTATTAGTAGGCGTAGCCCCTGCGGCAGCCGCCATTGCGGCTCCCACGTTGCTTGCATTTGAGCGATACGCGGGCGGTTTAGTTCCCTCCAACTCGGCATTTGCGATATCTTCGCCGTTGAGCTGCTTGTTCGCCAGCATGGTAACTCCCACGCCGCGCTCGCCGGCCGCTTCCATCGCGCTGTCGCGGGCCGCTTCGGCCGCCATCTGGTGCTCCATGGCCGTCGCCGAATCTGTGGCCGCCGCCGCCGAGGCGGATGCTGTCATGGCCGCGTTTGCGTGCGCCTGCGCGTTCGAGGCCGCCACGGGGTCCTTCGCGCCGGCTACTGCCGCCGCCGCCGCCGTATACGCCGCCATGGCGGCTTCCTGCGCGCCGCTCAGGGCCATCTCTTCGGCAAGGTCCTCGGCGGAGGTGCACGACCCGTCCTCGTTATACCGACCGCCGTCATCCTCGCACATTTCCTCCGCGGTCGGTTCCGGCATCGCGGGCGGCTCCGGGTCCGGCGCAGCAGCACTGCCGCCGCCGCCGCCGCAGCCGGCCAGCGTCAGCGCGAACACGGCCGCCAGCGCGAAAGCGTAGAGCTTGTTTATCGATTTCTCTTTGAACATCATTTAGTGAGTCCTCCTGAATACACAGTAGAAAAAGGGATTTTCCGTGAATTTCCGGCTTTCTCCGATTAACCTCCTTTCGTCAGCTTTTATTTCGGGCCTTCACAAACTGGTGATTCGTATCTCGGGCCGCCTGAAATACGGCGGACTTGAACCCTTTCATGCTCCGGGCCGGTGGTGAGTCTTTCCGCGAGAGGCGAATCCCTGCGGCATGCGTCCATCTCGAACCCGGGCTGGTGACCGCTAATTGCTGT